>QBZX01000020.1 GCA_003282175.1 Pelagibacteraceae bacterium AG-337-G06 | reverse complement strand
CATTTTCATTACCACTCTACCTAATGTTATTGCAGGAAATTTTAATGGGTCTATGGGAAAAAATTCTAATTTGGAGTGATCAACAAGACTCAATTGTTTATTATATTTAGAATATGATTTAAAATTAAAAAATAGAGATGAAATTGGTATTCTCATATCAGGTTTATTCAACAATGCGGAAGAAATTCCATTTTTATAGTTAATTAAAGCATGAATAATTGCCTGTGGATGAATGATTGCATTAATTTGGCTATCTTCCAAATCAAATAGATATTTGGCCTCTATTATCTCAAGAGCTTTATTCATCATAGTTGCGGAGTCGATTGAAATTTTTTTTCCCATTTTCCAAATAGGGTGTGCTAAAGCTTGATCTATGCTAATGTAGTTAAAATTTTCACGAGGCATATTACTAAACGGCCCTCCTGATGCAGTAATAGTTATTGACTCAAATTCTCCGTATTTATTATTTAACAAATGATAGATAGAATTATGCTCAGAATCTAACGGTATTAATTCTGTTGAATGAGATTTAGCTATTTTAGGTATATTATTTCCAAGAGAAATTATACATTCTTTGTTTGCAATTCCTATTTTTTTACCTGATCTAATTAATTTTGAAATTAAGTCTAATCCAGCTAAGCCAGCAATTGCGAAAATAATTATATCAGTATTATTATCAGCGGATAATTATGACCCAGATAAGTTGGAATACGATAAACAGCTTATTACTCAGTTTTACAACAACAATGGCTACCCACAATTTAAATTTATATCTTCAATAGCGCAATTAAATCCAAACACAAATAATTTTGAAATAATCCTTAGTGTAAACGAGGGTGAGAAATTTAATTTTGGCAAATTGACAGTGAATAGCATGTTAAAAAAAATGAATACTGATACAATAGAAAATGTCTTACCAATTATAGAGGGCGAATTATATGACAGAAGCAAAATCTCTCAAAGTGTAGATGAATTAAAAGAATTAGCTCAATTAGAAGGATATACATTTATAGATATTGATACAGACCTTAATTCAGATACAGAATTGAATACAGTTGATATTAAATTAACAATAAATGAAGGACCTAGAGTATATGTGAACAAAATCAATATTGCAGGAAATACAAGAACATTAGATAGAGTTATCAGAAGAGAAATTAGTCTTACAGAGGGTGATGCGTATAATAAGTATTCTATAAAATTTTCAAAAGATTCGATAAGGGCATTAAATTATTTTAAAGAGGTAGAAATAAATGAAGTTAAAACATCATTTCCAGATAAAATTAACTTAGATGTTGTCGTAGAGGAAAAAAATACTGGCGAAGCTTCAATTGGGGCAGGATATTCAAGTGCAACTGCCGCATCTTTACAATTAGGATTAAAGGAAAATAATTTTTTAGGTAAGGGTCAGAAAGTTAAATTTCAATCTGCATTAGCAAATACAAGGAGTACTTATGACATATCAATTACTGAACCATATTTTAATGGAAAGCCACTAACTCTTACAAGTAATGTATATAGTAATTTCACAGATCCTAGTTCAGCTAATTATGAAACAGAGGATTTAGGTTTTGGTTTATCTGCAGGTTTTCCATTATCATTAGATAGATTTTTCGAAATTCGTTATTCACTTTTCACGGCTAAAGTTAAAGCTGACTCAAATGCAACTGCCTATGAGAATGCATTAGCTGGGACCGATACTGTTTCTAGACTTGGCTATTCCCTATCATTTGATAGAAGAAATAGTAGATACAAGCCCTCTAGGGGTTTTAATTTTATTTTACATCAAGACTTAGCTGGATTAGGCGGTAATAGTTACTATCATAAAAATAGCTTTGAATTTAATTCTTACAAAAGATTATCAAAATCATTTATAGGTGCCTTAAAATTTCAAGGAGGAAATGTAAACGGATACAATGATAAATATGCGCCTTTATCATCAAATTATAAATTAGGTGGTAAAAGATTGAGAGGTTTTAAATCTGGAAAAATTGGTCCTAAATTAGGAAACTCCTATACAGGTGGTCAGTATTACTATTTGACATCTCTTGAAACAAATATTGATTTAAATATTGATGCGTTTGATATTACAACAACTGTTTTTGTTGATGTAGGAAGTGTTTGGGGGCTAGAAAATCCCGCCTACGGCATCATTGATGACGGCCATGAAGCAAGATCATCGGT
>QBZX01000019.1 GCA_003282175.1 Pelagibacteraceae bacterium AG-337-G06 | reverse complement strand
CACCATTTATGTATAGTAGAAATAAAATATTAAATAAAGTTACAGACATCTGTATAAGTTTATATGAGATCTCTTTATCTTTTAAAGAAGAGATCAAAACAATGAATAAATTTAAAGAAGATAGAAAAAATACATCAGCTCAAAAGTCAAATGATAAATCTTAAAAAACAAAAATTTCTTATTATTGGTGCTGGAAATATGGGCTACGCAGTGCTCAATTCATTGATTGAAAATAAGATATCATCAAAAAATATCTTAATTATTGAAAAAAAAATCACACCAAAATTAAAAAAGTTAAAGTCAAAACATAATCTTAAAATTGTCAAAAATGTTCGGTTGCTTAAATATAAATTTGTACCATCTATTTCATTAATTTCTGTAAAGCCAAATCAATTAAACGCTGCTGTCGACAGTTCTTTAGAAAAATTTTTGTCTAATTCTCTTATTGTGTCGATCGTAGCAGGAAAGAAGATTTCTGATTTAAAAAAAATATTTACTCTAAATAAAGGTATTGTGAGAGCTATGACAAATACCCCAGCATCAGTCAATATGGGTACAACTCTCATTTGTTTTGATAAAATAATTAAAAGTGAACAAAAGAAAATAGTTAGGAATTTCCTATCATTACTAGGGCAAATAAACGAAACTAAAAATGAAAAAGTTATTGATGATTTTACAGCAATCTTTGGTAGTGGCCCTGCCTATATATTTCTTTTCATTGAAACGCTTGTTAAAATAGCTGATAAGTCTGGGTTCAAAAATTCAAAAAATATGGTTCTTCAAACTTTTCTTGGGTCTCTTTTGCTTCTTTTTAATGAAAAAGACAGTCCAACACATTTAAAAAAGAGTGTTACTAGTAAGGGAGGGACAACCGAAGCTGCGCTTAAAATATTAGAAAACAAAAATGGCCTTAGTACTCTAATTTCTAAAGCCATAGATAAAGCAAAGAAAAGGTCCAGGGAGCTCAGTAAGGCTAATTAATTTTGTATTACTATAGCTACTTCCAAGCCACCTAAATAACTATCATGCAAACTTATTTTTCCATTTATTGAGCTTAGTAGTGATTTAGTAGTTGCCAGACCTAAACCTGAATTTGTCTTGTTTTGATTTCTACTTTTGTCAATCCTATAGAAGGGCTTGAATACATTTGCTTTTTCTTCGTCATCGATACCTGGGCCGTTGTCGTGAATATTGATTTTAATCATTTTGCTATTCACCTCAGCTTTGATAATAATTTTACCTGCTTTATCAATCGCATTATTCAAAATATTTGTAATTGACCGTACAAATACATTTTCATTTACCGTTGCAGCCTCATCGTTAAGTACCTCTAGTTCAATTTTGTGGTTCCTAAAATGAACATCATTTTTAATTTTAATGATAGCTTCTATAGGGTTAATCACAGACCTATCTTTTGAATCATCAGAGGCTGCGAAATCAAGGTATTCAATTAGCATTTCATTCATATGATTAATTTCATCATTAATATCTTTTTTTATATCCTTATTATCTAGTGTTTCTATTATTAGTTTCATTCTGGTCAACGGTGTCTTTAAATCATGACTTACCCCAGCAAGCATTAGAGAGCGTTGATCAATTTGTTTTAATATTCGATTCTTCATTTTTATAAATTCTTTACCAGCCTGTCTAACTTCAAGAGCTCCTGAAATTTTAAAATTATCTAACTCTTGTCCTTTACCAAATTGCTCCGCTGCCTTTGCCAAATTACTAATTGGTTTTACTTGATTTTTAAGAAATAAATAAGAGATGAGAACTAATATAAGTGCGGATATAATCTGCCAACCGAGAAAAATATGATTTCGAGCGGTAGTTATTCTATCTTTTGGAAAAGTAAGCATTATAAATGAGGAGTCAAATTGTATAATTACTTCAATTGTATCATTAAGCGTCTCTTTGATTGAAAAAGGATTTTCAATTCTTGTGGCTAGTTCTTGACTAAAACTATTAAGAATTTGCGAATTATAATTTTCTGTTTCATCAAAAAATCCTACCTTGTCATAAGTATTTACATCAAATAAAAAAATATCTTGTACATCTTTAATATTAATTAAAGAACCTTGGCCTTCATCATATTGTCTAGCAACCATTTGTATTTCCATTGCAACTGACCTTGAAAGCCTATTGAGGGTACGCTCCCACAAACTATTATAGTAGTAGGATAAAATAATTAATTGAAACATAACTATGGGAAACAAAACTATTAAAATTGTTCGGCCGAGTAAGCTTGTAGGAAGTAAATTTCTAAACATTATCTAATCAATCCACAGTTCATATCCTGAACCTCTTTTTGTTCGCAAATATCTAGGTATTTTCGGATTCTTTTCAATTTTCTTTCTCAACCTATTAATACATACATCTAATGTACGTTCCTGCGAAAAATTTAACTCTGTTATTAATTGATCTCTAGAAAATGACTTGCCTGGGTTAGCGGAGAGGAGTTGCAAAATTTTTAACTCATTTTGATTAAGCGATAAGTCTGCTGTTCTTCCTTTTATGGACCCATTTGATAAATCTATTACTATATTATCTAGTTGGATCTTACTTTTAATATTTTTAGTCGATGTTTTATTAATTATATTTCTTATTCTTAGTAGTAATTCTTTTGGTTCAAAAGGTTTACTTAAATAATCATCAGCGCCAATTTCGAGTCCATGAACTCTATTCTCTGACTCATTCATAGCCGTTAGATGGATTATAGGCGTGAGAGATGACTGTCTTATATCCTTTGTGAGCTCGTAGCCATCTTGTCCTGGCATCATGATATCTACGATTAGTAGATCAA
>QBZX01000018.1 GCA_003282175.1 Pelagibacteraceae bacterium AG-337-G06 | reverse complement strand
AAAATATCTACTAAAATTATTCCAACTTTAATATTTAGAGTCCTTGCTTTATTTAATAGAGAAATGAAGGGGATATTGAAAAATATTAAAAGAGGCAGCTATAGCACCGACACTTCGCCAACTGTTTCTATATTTAATTGGGAGCCTACTCCAATTGAGAAAACAGTAAGTGATATGGCATTATCGATGAGTGAAATTCTTAAAAGAAAGAGGTCAAACTAATGGAGAAAGTACTCGTTACAGGAACTACTGGTTATATCGGACTGCATTGCGTTGCTCAGCTTCTTGAGGCTGGCTATCACGTTAAAGGCTCAATGAGGTCAAAGGAAAGAGAGCCAGAGGTTAGGAATGCCTTGGCTAAGGTTGTCAATGCAGAAAATAGATTTGAAACATGTGAACTTGACTTGATGAGTGATGCTGGTTGGGACGATGCTGCGGCCGGATGTGATTATGTTTTGCATATAGCTTCACCACTTACTGAAAAAGCTCCCGATCATGAAGATGACATCATAATTCCTGCAAGAGACGGGCTACTTCGTGCTGTAAAAAGTGCTGTTAAAAATAGGGTTAAACGATTTGTCATGACCTCGTCTTTTTCTGCGGTAGGCTATGGACATGTCAAAGACGTATTTGATGAGAGTCATTGGACGGATCCTACACAAAAAATTGGTGCTTACAATAAGAGTAAAGCTATAGCTGAAAAAGCAATGTGGGATTATTTATCGGCTCTCAATGAAGAAGATAAGATTGAAGCTGTTGCAATTAATCCAACGCTTGTTGTAGGACCTTCGTTATCAGATGATATGGGATCTTCGAATATGTTTATTCAAAGAATGCTTGATGGTTCATATTCAGTTGTACCACAAGTCCATCTTGGATATGTGACTGTCAAAGATACAGCAAGGGCACATATTGCTGCTATGACACATCCTGATGCCAATGGCAAAAGGTTTATCTTAGCAGAGCGAAACATGTGGTTAACTGAAATGAATGAGATGTTGATAAAAAATGGATTTACAAAAGCTCCAACCAGAAAAGTTCCAAATTTTATAATTAAACTAATGGGAATATTTAATAAGGAAGCGGCTGTAATTGCAGGGTTTGTTGGTAAAACAAAATATACAAATTCAGAAAACGCAAAAAATATACTAAACTTTAATTTTGAAAGTGTTGAAGGCGCTGTTGTGGATACCGCTAAACAAATGGAAGAATTAGGATTAATAGTCAAATAATGGAATTTAGAAAATTAGGACGATCAGATATAGATGTAAGCTCCATTTGCCTCGGTACAATGACTTGGGGGGAGCAAAACACCGAGGCTGATGCGCATGATCAGTTGGATTATTCCCTGGCTCATGAAGTCAACTTTGTAGATACTGCAGAAATTTATGCTGTACCCACTAAAGCCAAGACACAGGGACTTACAGAGGAATATATTGGCTCATGGTTTAAGGCACGAGGGAATAGAGATAAAGTTATTCTTGCGACGAAGGTTGCTGGACGCTCTGGAATGTCGTGGCTAAGAGAGAATGAAGAAATCCCAAGGCTCACTAAAGAGCAAATTTTTTATGCCGTTGAAGGAAGCCTTAAAAGACTGCAAACAGATTATATTGATCTCTATCAAGTACACTGGCCTGATCGGCCTTTTGGTGCATTTTCAGGACGTCTAGAGTACAAGCACATGGATACCTCTGACTCTATTCCACTTGATGAAACCCTTGAAGCTCTCGGTGAGCTGGTAAAGCAAGGAAAGGTTAGAGAAATAGGTCTCTCCAATGAAACTCCATGGGGTACGATGAAGTATCTTCAGCACGCTGAGGCCAAAGGTCTCCCTCGCGTAGCGTCCATACAAAATGCTTATAACTTAGTGAACAGAGGTTTCGAAATTGGTCTTTCTGAAGTTGCTGCTCACGAACAAGTGGGGTTGCTTGCTTATTCACCATTAGCTCAAGGAACATTATCTGGAAAATATTTGAACGGGCAGATGCCTCAAGGCTCAAGAATGGCTTTGTTTGGGGACGGTCCCCTAATGTATAGATACAAAAATGAAAAAACTACTAAGGCGGTTGAAATGTATGTTGAAATTGCAAAAAAGTATGAGCTCGATCCCTCACAATTAGCTATCAGATTTTGTGATATACAACCTTTTGTCACATCTACCATAATTGGCGCGACAACAATGGAGCAATTGAAAGCCTGTATTGACAGTATCCACCTTGATTTAAATAAAGAGATTATGAATGAAATCAGAAATGTACATAAGGAGATACCAAACCCATCACCATGATTAAAAAACTTACAAAAACAGAAGTTACTCAAAAACTGAAACGCTTATCCGGCTGGAAAATGGTCAAAGGGCGTAATGCAATCACTAAAACATTTAAATTTAAAGATTTTATGCAAGCCTTTGGTTGGATGACATCTATGGCCATATACGCTGAGAAGAAAGATCACCATCCTGAATGGTTTAATGTCTACAGTACAGTAGTCGTTACACTATCTACGCATGACTCAGGTGGTGTTACTAAGCTCGATCTTGAAATGGCTCAAGAGATGAACAAGAAAAAATAATAATACTTCTAAGATTTATAAAAAGAAGTTGTTAGCGCAATCTTCCCTGTAGCTTTACGTGCAAGAATTGTTTCAAGAGCTTCTTGCCCTCTTTCAAGTGGAAGAATTTCTGTAACTGGTGCTTTTAATTTACCTTCTTCGTACCAGCTTGTCAGTTGATTCATATTGTCTAAATGATTTTGTGGCTCTAGAGCTGTAAATTGTCCCCAAAAGACGCCTACAGCTGAACATCCCTTGATCAAATAAAGATTCATGGGGATTTTAGGTATATGACCCGCTGCCCAACCAATAACTAAGAAGCGTCCATTCCATGCAATACTTCTTAATGCAGGCTCTGTAAAATCTGCACCTACAGGGTCATAAATAACGTCTGGTCCTTTGCCACCTGTTGCTTTAGCGATTTCACTTCTAAATTGTTTAACTTGGTCACGGTCTGT
>QBZX01000017.1 GCA_003282175.1 Pelagibacteraceae bacterium AG-337-G06 | reverse complement strand
TTGATTTAGTATTTGCAGATCCTCCATATAACTTACAACTTGATCAAAATCTATACAGACCAAACAATTCAAAAGTTGATGCCGTAGACGATGAATGGGATCAATTTGAGAGCTTTGAAGAATATGATAAGTTTTCTCATGCCTGGCTTAAAGAAGCACAACGTGTATTAAAGCCAACGGGTACAATTTGGGTTATTGGTTCCTATCATAATATTTTTAGGATTGGTTATATCATGCAGAACTTAGGTTATTGGATACTCAATGATGTTATATGGCAAAAAGCAAATCCAATGCCTAATTTTAGAGGTAAACGTTTCACTAATGCTCATGAAACTCTGATTTGGGCGAGCAAAGATAAAAATTCTAAAAAATATACATTTAATTATGATGCTATGAAGTCACTTAATGAAAATATGCAAATGCGTTCAGATTGGTATCTCCCGATATGTAGTGGTCATGAAAGACTAAAAAATGATGAGGGTAAAAAGCTGCATCCTACACAAAAACCTGAGGGACTTTTGCACCGAATCATTATTTCTTCAACAAATAAGGGTGAAGTTATATTGGATCCTTTTTTTGGAACAGGAACTACAGGAGCCGTAGCGAAAAGATTATCAAGAAAATATATTGGTATTGAAAAGGATAAGTACTATGTAAATTCCGCAAAAAAACGCATAGGTAAAATTAATTCGTATGAAATGGAATCTTTAAATATAAGTCAGTCAAAGAAGGCAGAGCCTAGAATACCTTTTGGGTGGTTAATAGAAAGAAAATTAATTGAGCCAGGTACCGTGCTATATGACAATAAGAGAAAATTTAAAGCTAAAGTTAGAGCTGATGGTTCTGTTATTAGCTCTAACAACACAGGCTCTATTCATCAAATTGGAGCTGAAGTTCAATCGGCATCAGCTTGTAACGGGTGGACTTTCTGGCATTTTGATGTTGAAGGTGAATTAAAACCAATCGATATTCTAAGGCAAAAACTTAGATCGCAATTAAATTAAACTTTTTCAATGTTTTCTTGCTCATTGTGGTTACAGCATAATCACTTAATTTATCAACATTAACCCACTTCAAATTAGAAGAGTTGCTTGATAAGCATTTATTATTATTCCTGGCGTAATAAGCAATGTTTTGAATATCCATATGGCTAAAAGAATGCTTAAAATTTATGGCTGTCTTTACCCAATGTGCATTTGGAAATGGAGTTTCTTTTCTTGAAAACTTAATAGATTTTGCTTTCCATGCTGTAGATGGCAACTCCCATTGATTAGAAAGAATTCCCTCACTTGATCTTTTTTTCAGTAACACAAATCTGTCGTTAAAAATTGAAATAAATGAAATGCAGTTCAGTTTTCTCTTTTTAACTTTCACTTTAGGCTCAGGAATAGAATGAACTAGCTTCTTATTATATGCAGTACATTTTTGGGATATGCAGCAAACATCGCAATTAATTTTTTTTGCCTTACACACTAATGCACCTATTTCCATAATTGCTTGTGTATAATCTCTATTATTTTTATTGGGACAAATCCTATTAGCAATTTCATCAATTCTTTTTTTATTTTCGTCAAGGGTTCCCGTTAGGCCATAAAATCTTGCTATTACTCTTTTTACATTTCCATCTACTGCCGACGCTTTCTTGTTAAATGCTATTGATCGGATCGCAGCAGAAGCATATTCTCCAATACCAGGTAATCTTTTAAGTTCATTTTCACTTCTAGGAATATCACCCTGATGTTTAAGCATGATTATTTTTACAGTCTTAAGCAAATTTCTTGCTCTTGAATAGTACCCCAATCCTTGCCATTGAATTAATACATCATCAATATTTGCTTTGGACAAAGTTTTTATATTCGGCCAAATCTTAAGAAACTTATTAAAATAAGGTATGACTGTAGAAACAGTAGTTTGCTGCAACATGAACTCACTCACGAGTACCCTGTACGGATAGTCTTTATGTGATACAGATCTTCGCCAAGGTAAATTTCTTTTGTTTTTTTTAAACCATAAGATCAAATTTTCTGAAAAATATTTATCTTTATTATGAGTTTTCATGCTAATTTCTAATATGTCTTATAAAAAACTTAGTGGACCTCAAATTCTATCAAATCTTCTACCAAATGACGCAAAGAAATTATTAAAAAACAGAGGATTTTTTGAACTAGAACTACTTTCAAATTGGGAGAAAATTGTTGGTACAAGTTTTAATAAATTGTCCTACCCAACTAAAATCAAAACATCGAACTCGAGCCCTAAAGGAAAGGGCAAACTTGTGGTTAAAGTCGATAGAAGCATATCTTTTGCTTTTGAACATGAGCATAAAAAAATTGTAGATAAAATAAATTTATTTTTTGGCTACAATGCGGTTGAGAAGATAGAAATAATTCAAATCAATTTAAAAAATAAAAAATCCAGAAAAGATATTAATTTCAATCAATTAGATAGTGAAATTAAAGAGAAAAATAAGACATATGAAGAGCTATCAGATTTTCCAGAACTAAAAAAAAGCTTTGAAAAAATTGCTTCAAAAATTTCTAAGACGAAATTTTGACAAATTCTTTTTGTACTTAAAATTGTACAATAAAACCTATTAAAATCGGTAAAAATTGAGTATATTCAATATGTTGTGTATTGTTTTAGTCATTGTATACAAAATGTAGGCTATTGTTATTAAAAATGAAAATTATTCATAAATTCTCTATCTTTCTTGTGTCACTCTTGGTGTCTTATCAATCGCTAGCCATAAGTAGCACATTAACAGGAATGCAGCTTGGAGATGATGCTGCTCCATTGACTATTGTTGAGTACCGTTCTTTAACTTGTAGTCACTGTGCAGATTTCAGCAATAATATTTTTCCAGAAATTAAAGAGAAATATATTGATACGGGAAAAATTAAATTTGAGGTCAGACCCTTTGCGTTGAATGCAATTGATTTAAATGCTTTTAAACTACTACACTGCACAGACGAAAAAGATTTTTTTGCTATGGAAAAACTTTTATTTCAGGATCAAAAAAAGTGGATTGTTACAAAACAAAGTGACCGAGTGTTAGAAAACAGCACAGATGCATTAAGAACATATTCTAAATTATTCAGCATTTCTGAGGACGAATTCAATTCCTGCATGGAAAATGAAGAAATAACAGATTTTATTTTGACAATGAGAATAGATGCCGTTGAGGATTATGATGTTTCCTCTACCCCATCCTTTATCATAGATGGAGACCTCTATTCAGGAAATATGTCTTTTTCAGAATTTGAAAAGATAATCGAGAAAAAAATTAATTAATGAAATTTAAAAAAATTAAAATCTTAGGCTTTAAATCTTTTGTTGACCCAACTGAGTTAAACATTGAACAAGGTCTTACTGGAATTGTAGGCCCTAATGGATGCGGTAAATCTAATGTAGTTGAATCGTTAAGATGGTGTATGGGAGAAACAT
>QBZX01000016.1 GCA_003282175.1 Pelagibacteraceae bacterium AG-337-G06 | reverse complement strand
TGTAATTAATTGCTTTTAACCATTTTTACCATATATAAATATTCAATTAATAAAAATGTCTTGGTCTGATAACAATAATAATGATCCTTGGGGATCTTCTGGTAACGGCAGCGGAAGACGTGGTCCTGGACCAAACATGGACGATGTTATTCGCAATGCTCAAAATAGATTTAAAGGAATGATGCCTGGCTCTTTTTTTGGAAAGTTAGGGCCTGTGGTCATAATTGGAATTCTAATACTCATTTGGCTAGCAAGCGGCTTTTATAGAGTGCTACCTGATGAGCAAGGAGTGGTTCTTCAATTTGGAAAATATACCAAAACGACTCAACCTGGTTTAAATTACCATCTTCCTTATCCAATTGAGAGGGTTTTCACTCCTAAGGTTACAAAAATTAATAGAATAGATGTTGGTTATCGTCAAAGCCCTGATTCACGTGTTACAGCAATTCGTGACGTCGAGGAAGAAAGCTTGATGCTAACTGGAGATGAAAATATTGTAGATATTGATTTTTCTGTTTTTTGGTTAATCAATGATGCCGGAAAGTTTTTATTTAATGTACAAGCTCCTGAGTTAACCGTTAAGAGCGCTGCTGAGACCGCTATGCGTGAGTCTATAGGCCAAGCTTCAATTCAATCTATATTAACTGAGGGAAGAACAGAAATTGAAGATAAAACTCGAGTATTAATTCAAGAGATATTAGACGAGTACGGGACTGGAATAACTATAACGCAGGTTCAAACTCAAAAAGCAGATCCGCCTGCTCAAGTTATTGATGCATTCAGAGATGTCCAAGCTGCACGTGCAGATAGGGAAAGACAACGTAACGAAGCTGAAGCTTACGCTAATGATATTATCCCAAGGGCACGAGGTGAAGCTGAACAGATACTTCAATTGGCTGAAGGTTATAGGCAAAAAGTCATAGCTGATAGTGAAGGAAAGGCTGCAAGATTTCTATCAATTCAAGCAGAGTATTCTAAAGCACCATCTGTCACAAAAAAGAGAATCTTTTATGAAACCATGGAAGATGTATTTTCTGACATGGATAAAGTAATCATCGATAAAACTGGAGGGGACTCGGTAGTGCCTTACTTGCCCTTACCAGAACTGAAGAAAACACAGGATTAAATATGAGAGCGTCTAGAATTTCCCTTATTATAATTGGCCTAATTGCTATAATTTCATATTTTACGTTGTTCACTGTTTTGGAAGTAAAAAATGCAATTGTCCTGCAGTTTGGAGATCCAAAAAGGGTAATTACAGAGCCAGGTCTTAACTTTAAAATTCCATTTATTCAAAATGTCATATTTATTGATAATAGGATACTAGATATTGATGCACCAGCAGCAGAAATTATTGCTTCTGACCAAAAAAGACTCATTGTTGACGCATTTGTAAAATTTAAAATTGTTGATGTGTTAGAATTTTATAAGGCTCTAGGAAATGAAAATGTAGCGAGATCAAGAATATCTGCTGTCGTTAACTCTCGAATTCGTGGGGTATTAGGTGAAGAACCCTTGGCATCAGTTTTATCAGAAAATAGATCTAAACTAATGAAACAAATTACCTCGCTTGTTGAAGCAGAAGTAAGAGACTTTGGCATTGAGATAGTTGATGTAAGAATTAAGAGAGCTGATTTACCTGAAGCAAACAGTCAGGCTATTTTCGCTAGAATGCAAACAGAAAGAGAGAGGGAAGCAAGAGAATTTAGAGCTCAGGGTGCTGAAATGGCCCAAAAGATAAGATCTACAGCTGATAAAGAGGTTACAATAATAAAATCACAGGCTGAAAAAGAAGCTAACATAGTTCGCGGTGAAGGTGACGGTATGGCAAACAAAGTATTTGCTGAAGCATTTGGTAAAGATCCTGAATTTTTTGCTTTTTATAGAGCCATGCAGGCTTATACAGAAGGTCTTAACAGTGACGATACAACAATGATCCTGTCTCCTGAAAGTGAGTTTTTTGAGTACTTCGGGGACTTTAGCAGCGTAGGAAATTAAATTACATTATCTCCCAAAATTATATATGACCCAATTCGTATTAGGTTCCTTAGGCATGTTATTAATAATAGAAGGCCTTCTTTATGCCTTGTTTCCAAGTAGAATGAAAGCAATGATTACCAGCATGTTGAATATGAATAACGACACATTAAAGTGGGGTGGATTAATGTCAGCAATATTAGGTTTTATAATGTTGTGGTCGGTGAGCCAATGATAAAACAGTATCTTGTTTTTCCTTTATCCATCCTTTTCTACTTCAATAGTATATTATTTTCATTTGCTTTTACTGGCCCGGATACATTTTCTGATTTAGCAGAAAGCGTATCCCCATCAGTAGTCAATATTTCTACAACTGGTGTAATAGAGCAATCAGGACCTGAAGTACCATCTATAGAAGATTTTTTTAACTTCCCATTTAATATGCCAAGATCTGAACCATCTGAGCGAGAGTTTAGTTCTTTAGGCTCAGGTTTTGTTATATCTGAGGATGGCTTTATAGTTACTAATAACCATGTTGTTGAAAATGCATCTGATATACAAGTAACATTTACAGATGGCACTAAAATAGAGGCTGAGTTAATTGCGGCTGATGCTGAAACCGATCTAGCTCTTTTAAAGGTTGATTCAAATAATCTGAATTATCTGGAATTTGGTGACTCTGATACAGCTAAGGTTGGAAACTGGGTTATGGCAATTGGAAATCCACATGGCTTAGGGGGAACTGTAACTGCTGGCATAGTCTCTGCAAGAGGTAGAATGCTGGGAGGAAGATACGATGACTTTATTCAAACAGACGCATCAATTAATAGAGGTAACTCAGGTGGACCTCTTTTTAATCTAGAGGGAAAAGTGATCGGAGTTAATTCGATGATCATTTCACCTAGCGGTGGATCAATTGGAATTGGCTTTGCCATCCCATCGAACCTAGCCAAGAATATTATCAATCAACTAAAAGATACAGGTGAAATCGAAAGAGCGTGGTTAGGAGTAAGAATTCAAGAAGTAACTGAAGAGATTGCTCAAAGTTTAGGGCTCAGTAAAACTTATGGTGCTTTAGTTCAAGGTTTAACACCAGACAGCCCAGCTCTAAGCGGTGGCGTAAAAGAAGGTGATATAATTATTGAGTTTAATGGCAAAGAAGTTGAGTCAGTTCAAACGCTTCCCAAGTTAGTGGCAGAGGCGAATATAGGTGAAAAAAGCACTGTTATTGTGTGGAGGGATGAGAAAGAAGTTTTATTATATGTCAATCTTGGTAAACAGCCATCCCTTGAAGAGCTGGCTAGTATTGAAAATAACGGATCATCAATTAACGTAGCTGAATTAGGCGTAAAAATAAGAACAATTTCAGACGAAGACAAAGACAGGTTGCAACTGCCATCGACTCAGCAAGGTGTCTTAATATCTGAAATAGATAACGATTCATTTTTGATAAGGCAAAATATAAAAAAAGATGACATAATAATCGAAATACAAAATAAAGTTGTAAGTTCAACGGGAGATGTATTAGAAATTATTGATGAAGTTGTTGCTCAAGGAAAAGAAAATATTCTAATAGTTTTTTATGCAGGTCCTAATTCAAGAAAATATATAGGCGCAAAACTATCACTTGATTGATTGTAAATGTCTAAAGATTTAATAATTATCTTTGGGCCTACAGCGAGTGGAAAATCTAAAAAAGCAATCGACATATCCTCAAATCATAAATCAACAATCATTAACCTGGATAGCATGCAGGTCTATAAAGATTTACGAATCCTAACCGACAGACCAACAGATACAGATTTAAGCAAATGTGATCATAGATTATACGGTTATCTTAATGGCGATGAAACAAGCACTGCGGCGTCATGGTTAAGCGATGCAGTAAATGAGATTAAAGAATGTTTCAATTCTAAAAAACTTCCTATTTTGGTAGGTGGCACTGGAATGTATTTAAATGCACTTATGTTTGGCTTGGCTGATATTCCAGATATTGATGAAGCAACAAAACATGAAACCCAAAGTCTATTTGATAGTTACGGACTTAGATTTCTGTTTGATGAAATAAAAAAAAATTATCCCTCAACTAAAATTCAAGAAAATGATAGACAAAGAATATTTAGAAGTTATTCGCTTTTAAAACAGACAGGTAAAGTATTAGAACAGTGGCAATTAAATACCTCTCCTGCAATAGACAATATAGATTATCAAATATTTCTCACAACTACTGATAGAGATAAATTGTACCCTAGGGCCGAGTCAAGAGTTGACCAAATGTTTGATGACATTGTGGTTGATGAAGTAAG
>QBZX01000015.1 GCA_003282175.1 Pelagibacteraceae bacterium AG-337-G06 | reverse complement strand
CCAATCACATAAAAAAATCCATTTGCTAAATCAGTATTCACAAAAAGATTATTTTTTTGCAATGAATAAATTGCCTGGATACTGCTTATGAGAAATATATTGCTCGTTAAATGTATTTCTTTCTTTGAAAGTATTGAGAAAGAGATTAACGGATCTCTGTGATTAGAAATGTGTTTTTGATCAAGTATCAACGATAATTTTTTTGCTTCGTCTTCAGGGCGTGTAATCAAAATCATTTTTTAGTTTGTCCAGTTCATCAATTTTTTCCTGACCTAAATTACTCACTATTTCCTCACTAAGTTTGTCACTTAAGTTCAAGTATTTTTGTTTATCATCAGCTATAGATTTTTTAAAAATTTTGTTTCCTTGGTGGTCAAATATTTCAAATTCGAGTGTTATTTTATCTTTGATAATTTTTGCATAAATGGATACAGGACTGTTACAATTTGCATTTATATTCTTTAGTACTCTTCTTTCAGACATACACTCCATTTGAGTTTGTGTATTATTAACAGAAGAAAATGTATCTAAAGCTTTACTCGATTTAAGCGCCTGTACACCGACCGCACCTTGACAGGCAGCTGGCAAAAATAATTTAAAATCTAAAATTTCAGTAACCAAGTGCTCCAAATTTAAACGAGCTAAACCTGCGAGACTTAAGATGATGGCATCGTATTCTTGATTTTTTAATTTCTGAATACGTGTATCGACGTTGCCTCTCAGTAACTTTATTCTCAAGTCTTTTCTTAAACTCAAAACTTGAGAACGCCGGCGTATTGAACTTGTCCCAATCACACTTCCGGGAGGCAAGTCCATAAAGCTTTTACCTGAATTACTCAGCAGCGCATCGTTTGCCTTATAACGTTTCATCCAGCAAATAATCTCTAGATCTGGAAAAGTTTCCTGCGCAGGTACATCTTTCATTGAATGTACCCCGATATCGATTTCACCTGATATTATTTGTTCCTCTATCTCTTTGATAAACAGACCTTTTCCTCCAATACGATCTAGGCGGTGAGAATTATGAACATCACCTGTGGTTTTGATTGTTTTTATATTAAATAAATCTTTTTTTAGATTTGGGTCAGAACTCAAAACCTCTTGGATCAAGAGATTTGTCTGAGAACGAGATAAATTGCTCCTGCGAATTCCTACTACAATTTTTTGCAATTCAGACATACATTATAATATCGAACATTTTAACGGTAGGTTTATAATTAAAGAAATAACAGTTAAAGTACACTTAATTTAAGTGGATTTTTATAAATTATGAGTAATAGAAAAATCAGAGTATTAGGGATTGAATCCAGCTGTGATGAAACATCTGTTTCAGTTGTAGAGAAGACTGGAGAGGAAATAAAAGTACTTTCAAATATTGTTAAATCTCAACTTGATGTTCATAAAGATTACGGGGGAGTTGTTCCAGAGCTAGCTGCGAGAGCTCACTCAGACGTTATTCATAAACTAATTCAAATGGCTCTTGATCAGGCAAACATTACATTTCGCAGCATTCATGCCATAGCTTCAACAGCTGGACCTGGTTTACTAGGCGGGTTATTGGTCGGTGTCGTTGCAGGAAAGACGCTGGCTTCATCACTCAAGAAACCGTTCATCGCTATAAATCACTTAGAAGGTCATGCCCTCTCCATTAAACTTGAACAAAAAATTGATTTTCCATATCTCTTATTATTGGTTTCTGGTGGACACACTGAATTTACAATAATCAAAAAATTTAATAGTTATAAACGCATCGGCACGACTATTGATGATGCACTGGGTGAAGCATTTGACAAAACGGCACGTCTCTTAAAAATGGAGTACCCAGGCGGACCAGAGATTGAAAAGTACGCCAAAGAAGGTGATGAAAATAAATACAAGTTACCTTTACCTCTTATCAATGAAAACAACTGTCACTTTTCATTTGCAGGTCTTAAGTCTGCAGTTGCTAATGTGGTTGCTCAAAATAAATGTACTAAAAAATTTAAAAAAGATATGTCAGCCTCGTTTCAAAAAACTATAAACCAAATTTTATCTACCAAAGCTCAACATGCCATTGAGCATTTTCAAAGAATTAATAAATCAAAAAAAACTACAAAAATTGTAGTTGCTGGAGGTGTAGCTGCAAATAAAAGTCTGCGCAGTGCACTTACAAATTTAGAGTCAACTCATCGATGTGAATTTCTTTTTCCATCCATAAAATACTGCACTGATAATGGAGCCATGATTGCGCTAGCAGGAATAGAGAGATTTGAACGAAACATGTTTAACAAACTCGATTTCAAACCAAGGCCAAGATGGCCACTTGATAAAGATGCTTTGTTCATGAAAGGAAAAAGAATAGTTGGCGAATAAAAAAGAGTTTAAAATTGGAGTCATAGGAGCTGGTGCTTGGGGTACAGCACTTGCCAATATATTGGTTAAAAAACAACATGTGAGACTCTGGGCCAAAGAGAAAAGTGTCTGTGAAGACATTGAAAAGTACAGAGAAAATAAAAGATTTCTTCCAAAAATTAAATTAAGCAAAAAAATAAATTGTACAACCGAAATCAATAATGTTTCTGAATGCAAGATATTATTTTTGGTGATCCCAGTTCAATATCTCTCAGGCGTTCTCACTAAATTAAAAAATTCATTGGATGAAAAAACAATTTTTGTTTGTTGTTCAAAAGGACTGGAAATGAACAGCTTAAGATTGCCAAGCCAAATTGTATCTTCGATATTTCCAAAAAATAAAATTGCAATTATCTCAGGACCAAACTTTGCTGCAGAAATTGCAAAGGGGTTACCCGCTGCAACGACAGTAGCTTCAAAGAATGAAGACGTATCAAAAAAAATTGCAAACCTCATCAAGTCACCAACGCTGAGACCTTATTTGTCCAATGATATTATTGGGTCACAAATCTCTGGTGCATTAAAAAATGTATATGCCATAGCCAGTGGTATTGTTGTTGGAAAAAAATACGGAGATAATGCGGTCGCCTCAATCATTTCAAGAAGCTTTGCAGAAATAACAACGGTTGCAAAATCAATGAATGCAAAAAAAAGCACACTTGCTGGTCTTTCAGGTATGGGCGATTTATTTCTCACATGTTCTTCTAAAGAATCAAGAAACTTTTCTCTTGGAATTGATTTAGCCAAAGGAAAGACACTAAATGAGATTATTCAAAAAAAATTTTCAATTGCTGAGGGCGTGTTTACCGTTCGGGCATTAAAAAAACTTGCTGATAGAAAAAAATTAGATTTACCCATTAATGAAGCTGTCTACAGAGTCTTGTATCGAAAAAAAAATATTGATGTTGCCATTCAAGAACTTTTAAATAGGCCGATAACAAAGGAATAAGATGAAAAAATTAATATTACTAATATTAATTCTGTTTTATTCGCAGTCGTCTTACGCAAACGAAAGGTTTATTCCATTAGAGTTATTTACTGGTGGGGAAGTTCGAAATGATACTGAAATTAAATTCACAAAAGCTGATTTAATTTTTGGTGAGAAAAAAACGAAAAAAATTACAGGCCCTGAAAATTGGAAGAATCCCAATACGGAAGAAGTAATCAAAGTTTATAAAAGGACAAGAAAGAGTCAAACTGGATTAAAAACTCAACTATTTACCGTCACGAACAATGGTCAATGCGTTGGCAGAGTTTGGGATAGTAGGCGGGGTGGAAGTGTGATTAAAAATGGCTGTAAGTTTCCTTTGGGTTTTTGGAAAGAAAAGGAGACAAGAATATTTGAAGGCTCTTCTAATGGCAAACCAAGAAAAATTGAATTAACAATTTTAAAATTAGGAAACAAACCTAACAGTGAAATTAGTTTTAATTGGAAACTATATGATCTAAAATCAGGTGAGTTGATGGATGACAATGATTATACTTTTTCACCTGCCAAAGCAATGACTAAACTTAATGATAAAAAATTATAGAAAAATGATTCAATAAAATATGACAAGATCTTATTATTTAATGAAGTCTGAACCAGAAACCTGGTCTTGGGAACAACAAGTAAAGGTTGGCGCAAAAGGTGAAGGCTGGGATGGCGTGAGAAATTATCAAGCCTCAAATAATATGAAAAAAATGAAGAAGGGGGATCTTTGTTTTTTTTATCACTCAGTGAAAGAACGTGATGTTGTGGGGATTGTCAAAGTTGTTAAAGAGTATCACCCTGATCCTACCGATAAGTCCAAACGCTTTGGTATGGTGAGTGTAAGCGCAGTTAAACCTCTAAAAAAAAGAGTTAATCTCGATCAAATAAAAAGTGACAAAAGACTAAATCATCTTGCTTTAGTGAAACAATCGAGACTATCTGTAATGCCCATCGATAAGAAATCCTGGACTATTATTTGCAATCTAGGTGGTATCAAATAAGATATTTGGTCTATGAGTGATAATGAAAAATTTGAAGTCAGTGCCGATTGGTCTGCCAACGCCCAGATAAATCAAGATAAATATAATGAGTGGTATGAAACATCATTCATCAATAATGAAGATTTTTGGAACGAACACGGCAAACGCGTAGAATGGATGAAGCCGTATACAAAAGTAAAAGATGTTTCATTTAATAAAGATAACTTCTCAATCAAATGGTACGAAGATGGCGTGCTTAATGCTTCCGCCAATTGCATCGATCGACATTTAAAAGATAAAGGGGATCAGACCGCCATCATTTGGGAAGGCGATGATCCAAAAGACTCAAAACACATTACTTATAATGAACTTCATAAAGAAGTTTCAAAATTATCTAATGGCATGAAATCCCTTGGTGTAAAAAAAGGTGACCGCGTAACCATTTATATGCCAATGATTCCTGAAGCAGCCTACGCTATGCTTGCCTGTACACGCATTGGCGCTATTCATTCAGTTGTGTTCGGTGGCTTTTCTCCTGATTCACTTGCTGGCCGCATTAGTGATTGTAAATCAGACATTGTGATAACGGCTGATGAAGGGTTAAGAGGCGGCAAACCAATTCCTTTAAAAAAGAATACAGATGATGCCATCAACATCTCGGGTGGTGTGAGACATTGTATTGTTGTCAAACGAACAGGCGGGTCGATCGATTGGCATGAAGACCGTGATGTTTGGTATCACGAACTGTTAAGCGACGCATCAGATGATTGTCCGCCAGAAGAAATGAGTGCGGAGGATCCATTATTTATTCTTTATACATCAGGCTCAACTGGAAAACCGAAGGGAGTGATGCACACCACTGGTGGTTACATGGTGTACGCCTCCATGACACATCAATATGTATTTGATTACAAACCAGGTGATGTTTATTGGTGCACCGCTGATGTGGGTTGGGTCACAGGACACAGCTACATTGTTTATGGACCACTCGCGAATGGGGCAATTACAGTGATGTTTGAAGGGGTCCCTAATTATCCAAGTGCATCTCGTTTCTGGGAAGTGGTTGATAAACACAAAGTAAATATTTTCTACACAGCGCCAACGGCTATTCGCGCACTCATGCGTGAAGGTGAAGGACCGGTAACAAAAACAAGTCGATCCTCTCTAAAATTACTCGGCACTGTGGGTGAGCCAATCAATCCAGAGGCTTGGATGTGGTACTATAATGTCGTTGGTGGAAAAAAATGTCCTATCGTCGATACATGGTGGCAAACAGAAACTGGGGGCATCTTAATTTCACCTCTTCCTGGTGCTATTGCTCAAAAACCAGGATCAGCAACAAAACCTTTCTTTGGTATCCAACCGGAGATTATGGATGCTGAAGGAAATATATTGGAAGGAGCCTGCGAGGGATCATTGTGTCTTGCAGATTCTTGGCCGGGTCAAATGAGAACGGTATACGGCGATCACAAAAGATTTATTGAAACTTATTTTTCACAATTTGATGGAAAGTATTTCACCGGTGATGGATGCAAGCGTGATGAAGATGGTTACTATTGGATCACCGGACGTGTTGATGATGTGATTAATGTATCTGGTCACCGCATGGGAACAGCAGAAGTTGAGTCGGCACTGGTTGCGCATCCAAAAGTCAGTGAAGCTGCTGTTGTTGGTTATCCTCATGACATCAAAGGCCAGGGAATTTACGCTTACGTAACTTTGAACGCAGGTGAATCAACATCTGACGAATTATATAAAGAATTAGTTGCTTGGGTTCGTAAAGAAATTGGACCCATTGCATCACCTGATCTTATTCAATGGGCGCCCGGGCTTCCAAAGACGCGTTCTGGCAAAATTATGCGAAGAATTTTAAGAAAGATTGCAGAAAATGAATACAGCAATCTTGGCGATACATCTACATTAGCCGAACCAGCAGTAGTTGATGATTTAATCGACAATCGAATGAACAAGTAATTAAGAAAAACTTTTTTTCTATTAAGTTATCCCGTATCCACCATTCAAGATATTGTAAACAAATATAATTAAGCCGACTATATTTTCCAAACTAGTGTCCATATATTATTTTATCCCTCAATTATTAAAACATTGACATCAACTAAATCAAAAATAGTCATCACAAAAAATACTAAATTCAAAACTGCGTCTAACTCATCCATATCAAGAACAAATCCACTTTCCATTCATCATGATATCCTTCGGAGCAATAGCGTAAGCAGTGGAGTAATGCGCGGTCATTCCTTGCCAAATATCAGCAACTTTAATGATTACTCTTTTATCTTCTTCAAATGATGTCCACCATTTATCTTTACAGTCATCATTTTCTTCGTTTGATTTTTCATTATCAAGAAATATCAATATAAAATCAGTAAGCGAGTATTCGTGTTTTTCGACTGTTATCCCTGAATTCTTTATCCATAGATCTTCTGGGTCCTCAACATATACCTGGCCTGTGTTTTCATTTTTATAACAAACATCAGCAATGATTTTTACTCCAAGTTGCTCATAAGGGCCGTGCGATGGATGCTCACCTTTAAAGATTGCTGTCTTACCTCTTACCGCATTGCTACTTGAATGAAATTCTTCATAAGCTTGCCCATCAAATCCAGGATAAAAACTCATATTAAGATCACAGAAATAGGGAAAATCATTACTTGTGTGCGCATTAATTATACTCAGACAAAGAAACATAAGTGAGATGTTAAACGTTAAAACGCTTATATAAAATCTACGCAGCATAACTCAAACGCACCACCAAGAAATAATTATAATGATATTTATAATTTCTAAAAACTCAGACATATGATTATTTAAAGTGCTATCTCGTGATAAGATTTAAATCTGCAATCACGATAAGCATTTCCCAAAAGACTTTTTAGATGACCCATATCCCAAGTTATATTAGTGTATTCAAAATACAATTTAGGATCAGCTTGTTCATCAGCATGTTCACTTATACTAATATGAAAATGAAAAGGGTCGTGACTCTCTAAACGATTAATCCAATCTTTAGTTTCATAATCTGTATCAAACCCTAACACATAAATAACACCAGATTCTTGTATTTCAGAAAAATTAATGAAAACAACATTTTTGTATTCTTGCCAACTTTCACCTTTATAAGGTGTTTCAGTTACTTCAACAATAAATCTTGTCCAGTCTTCAGCAATTGACTCACGATCACTAGGAATAAAAAAGTTTACTGCAAGATTATCACAATTATTATTATTAATAGTTAG
>QBZX01000014.1 GCA_003282175.1 Pelagibacteraceae bacterium AG-337-G06 | reverse complement strand
TGATAATACATCTCCAAATACAGCACCTCTACAATGGCCTATGTGCAGTGGTCCAGTTGGATTAGCCGAAACATATTCCACATTAATTGTTTGGCCATTACCTATATTTTTATCATACAGTTCGCTGCTATTTAATTTCTCACTAAGAAATTTATACCAAACAGACTTATTGACGCGAAAATTAAGGAAACCAGGTTTTGCAATCTCTAGTTGTTCAAATTCAGAGTATTTTTCTAGGGAGGTCTTAAGAATTTCGGCAATTTTAATCGGTGGTTCGGAGAGCTCTTTGCTTAAAACCATGCAAATATTAGTGCTCAAGTCTCCATTATTTTCGTTCTTTGGACTTTCAACAACAAAACGACTTTTGTTTACAACTTGCTCTGGCAATTCAAAATTTGAAACAAATTCCCTTGAGATAATAGACTTATAAAAATGAAATATATCTGACATCAATTAATGTGTTTATTATATATTGTTTGCGCAAAATTATCGGTCATACCTGCAACAAAATCACAAATCATTCTTGATTTATGATTTTCATTTTCATAATTTGGCAGATATTTGCTGTAAATCTTATCGTCAGTGTTCATGAATAATTCAAATAAGGATGTAATTATTTTATGAGCGTTTTGGGTCATGCTCTTTACTTTATCATGGTTATACATTTTAGATGAAAGGAAAGATTTTATGGAACTAACTTTTTCCTTCATAACAGGCGAGAAATCAGCAACTAATTGATTTTGCAACCTAACATCATTGGCAGTTTTTATAGATAACTTGCTCACTTGCTCATCAATAGTATTCATTACATCTTTGATCATAATTGCAGTTGATTTTCGCGTTATCTCGTTATTTATCCTTTGCATCTCAAATGATTCAAATTCCAGCGGAAAGCTTTTTATTATATCACCGATCAGTGGAAGATTGGCCAGCTCATCGTAAGTGAAAAAACCAGCTCTGAGGCCATCATCTAAATCGTGATTGTTATAAGCAATGTCATCCGCTATTGATGATATTTGAGCCTCTAAGGATGGAAACTCATTTAATTGTAAATTAAATTTATTATTTAATTCATTTATCGTCATAGGAATATTTTCTTTTATTGGACCATTATGTTTTACCAGACCTTCTAACGTCTCCCATGTAAGATTTAGACCATCAAAATTAAAATATTTTTTTTCAAGTAGGTGCACTATCCTTATCGCCTGATCATTATGATCAAAGCCTCCGTAATTTTTCATTGACGAAGAAAGGGCATCTTCTCCAGCATGGCCGAATGGTGGGTGTCCTATGTCGTGACTAATGGACAATGTATCGGCTAAATCTTCATTAAGATTAAAGACCCTGCAGATTGATCGTGCAATTTGAGATACTTCAAGAGAATGGGTGAGTCTTGTTCTATAGTGATCGCCTTCATGAGAAACAAAGACCTGAGTTTTGTGTTTAAGTCTTCTAAACGCAGCTGAGTGCAATATTCTATCTCTATCTCTTTGAAATTCAGACCGAGTTTGACTATAACTTTCCTTAATCAATCTTCCTTTTGATGTTTCAGGAGATGAAGAAAGTAATGATAAGTCTTTTGAAATACTCATTAGTTGCGAACTATATATTTAAATTATATCCTATAATAATTGATTACTTTAAGAATCCTATAAAAACAACAATAGATTTATTATGACTAAAATAGTTAGTTGGAATGTCAATTCAATCAGAGTTCGCTTACCTCACCTTGTCCAGTTGAAAGAAACTATTGATCCTGAAGTCATCATGCTTCAAGAAACTAAGTCAACAGATGAAAATTTTCCATTTGATGACATTAAGGAAATGGGTTTTGAAATAATTACAAAAGGACAAAAATCTTATAATGGTGTCGCAATATTATCGAAACTTCCCATGGACCTTATAGCCAATGAACTTCCTGGCAATGCAAAAGATGAGCAAGCAAGATTTATTGAAGTAAAGATCAAAGATAGTAACCCTTTTAATATTGCAACGATTTATTTACCCAATGGTAATCCAATAGATACTGAAAAATTTCCCTATAAACTCGATTGGATGCAAAGACTTAAAGATTATGCAAAACAGAAAATTGATAATCAAGAGACAGTAATTTTTGGGGGAGATTACAATATAATTCCAAACCGTGGCGATGCAGTGAATATTGAAAAATGGAAAAATGACGCTCTTCATCACCCTGACTCAATTAAAATTTTTAGAGAAATAATCAACCTTGGGCTAACGGATGTATTTCGAGTATTTAATTCAAAAGAATTTGAATTTACGTACTGGGACTACTCACGTGGCTCATGGGAAAAAGATAATGGTCTTAGAATTGATCATTTTTTATCAACGCCTAGCGCAACAGATCGAATTATTGACTGTCAAATTGAAAAACAATTCAGAGGTCTTGAGCGACCTTCTGACCATGTACCTATTTGGTTTGAAATAAAATAATTACTTTGGATTTCGCGCAATAATATTTATTAATTCGTAAACGATTGTAGCTGCAGCAGTAGATGTCAGCTCAGCATGATCATAGGCTGGTGCAACTTCAACTACATCAGCTGAAACAAGTTGAGATCCAGCAAGACCGCGTAACACATTTAAAATTTCTCTTGTGGTCATGCCAGCTACTTCGGGAGTTCCTGTGCCTGGAGCATGAGCAGGATCTAACACATCAATATCAATAGATATGTAAAGGGGGTTGTCTCCAATTCTATCTTTAATTCTCTGAACAATTTGATCAATTGAATTAGTTTGAAATTCATCACAATGTATTGTTTTAAATCCTAGATCCCGATCATTTTTTAGATCATTAGTGCTGTATAAAGGCCCTCTAATACCAATGTGCATTGAAGCATCATCTAAAAACAAACTTTCCTCTCTTGCTCGCCTAAAAGGAGTTCCATGAGTGTAAGGAGCGCCAAAATAAGTATCCCACGTATCTAAATGAGCATCAAAATGAACCAAAGCAACTGGACCCCCAACTTTTTTGTTAACAGATCTTAAAAGGGGTAATGCAATTGTGTGATCACCGCCTATTGTTACAATGCTTCCTGCCTTTGAGAGCAAATCATCAGCTCCTTTTTCAATTTGCTTAATGGCCTCATCAATATCAAACGGGTTGCAAGCAATGTCTCCTGCATCAGCAACTTGCTGAACTTTAAATGGTTCAACATCATAATCTGGATGATAATTTGTTCTTAATTGGCGAGAAGCTTGTCGAACAGCCTGAGGGCCAAACCTAGCTCCTGGCCTATAGCTTGTTCCAGCATCAAATGGTACACCGATTATTGCCACATCACACAGCTCAACATCTCTTAATTCCGGTAAACGTGCAAATGTAGAAGGTCCAGCGTATCTTGGAACAACAGTACCACTTACTGGTTGAATAGGTTCTTTTTTATCAGCCATAAAGTTTAATCAAATCCTCCAAAATCTTGGAATAGTGATGGATCTCCAAAAATATCACCGTAATCTTCCGTTCCTCCTAAGGATCCTCCAGAGAGTTCTTCTTCAGTTAATTCATTAGACTCTAAGGTTTGCAATTGTTCAAGGAATTTTGATTTTTTTTCCTGATCTGCGGCATCAATACAAGACTGTCCGTAAAGATCATTCTTTACAATTTGCGTCGCTCCATAAGTAGCAAAAACTAACACTAGCAAGATTGCAACTATGCCCTTTGGAACTTTAAAGCCTGCTTTATATTCCTTATTAATTCTGCCAGAAGCTGCCTTCTCTTTTACAAATATTTCTTGGGATTGAGCATATTTTTTCTCACTTCTGCGTCTCAGTATTTCGTATGTGACTGCTGCGATTATAGTTAATGCAATGATGGTTAAGGCCAACGCACTTAATGCAGGGCTTATGCCAAGCCTTACTTTGGAAGCAATGACTGTAGTTAATGTTTGATCAGATAAAATACTAAATACAGTCGTATTGTAGTTTTCAAAAGAAAACAAAAAGGCAATAACCGCTGCTGATGCAATCGCTGGCATTAAATAAGGTACTAAGATTTTAAAAAAAACTTGTGTTTGAGTTGCACCTAAATCCAATGCAGCTTCTTCTTGTGTTTGGTCAAATCGTTGAAGTCTTGCGACAAAAATTAAAAAGCAGTAAGTCGATATAAAGCATGTTTGTGCTAAAATTGTGAGAAAGATACCATTTCTACCCACATCTGAAATAAATCCATCTCCTCCAAGTCCTGCGATCCGATCCCATAAAACTACTGTAGATATACCAATAATCACACCTGGAAATAAAACAGGCATAATAGATATTGAATAATAAATATCTCTTAACTGAGATCGAACTTGTGTTAGAACAATGGCAGCTGCCATGCCAATTGGAACAGAAAGTGATACAACTCCAGCTCCAATAATTAAACTACTAATAATTCCATCGTGTAAACGCCAATCTGAAAGAAGGCCTGCGAGATGTTGCCCATCGTAGGCAATTTTTCCTTCATTAAACCATCTAAAGCTAAAACACTCCCAAGGAGAGATTGATGGAAACTCAGCAGAGTTAAATGCTGTAATGCTCATGACGATCAACGGACCAAACAAATAGGCAAAAAATATAAAGATGTACATGCCCATCATGAAATTAATAAAGTATGTTGGTTTCATTTTATAATTTCACCAATCTTAACTTTAAAAATCCGCATCATTGCTAAAACAAAAATAACAGAAATAATTAATAAAATAATTGAATAAGCTGATCCACGAGACCAGTTATCATTCATGTTGAACCATTGGTAAATGAGCTGTGGAAACCAAAGAGTGTTTGGACTACTTAAGACCACTGGTGTAGCAAGAGCTCCCACAGTCAACATGAATACCATTGTACATCCTGATACAATTCCTGGCTTTGCATGAGGAATTACTATCCTCCAATGCGTCCTTAAAGAGGAGGAACCTAAATCTTTTGCGGCCTCTATCTGATTAATATCTAAGCTCTCAATAGCGTTATATAGAGGGAACATCATTAATAAAATGTATGCGTATACCAGACCTGTGTAGAGCCCTATGTCGTAAGTAATAAATAAAATACTTTGATCAATTACTCCTATTCCAGTCAAAAAATTATTTATAACTCCTTCATTCGCAAAGAGTATTCTTAAAGCAAAAGACCTTAAGAGTTCATTGATCCAGAATGGTATTATTAAAGAGACAATTAATAGTCTAGCAGTACTTGGATTAGCAATTTTAGCTATATAAAAAGCAATTGGATAACAAAATAACAAATTAGCAATAGTGACCATTATTGACACAAGGATAGTTCTTCCAAAGACACCGAGATCAACAAAATTAAATGTATCAAGTGATGTTTTTGATCCAAAAACAAAATGCTGATAATGCTCCATTGTATAAAAATCTTGAGGCCCTCCTCGCGCTAACGGTGGGACATTTGATCTAAAAGATAAGTCCAGCATGTATAGTTGAGGAATTATGACGAGAAAAACAAACCAAAAAACTATTGCTACTAAGAAATAAATAGCAACGGCCTTACCGTTCTTTTTAAAAAATGGCTGCGTGAATAAATAATTTCCCATATTTAATCTATGGCTAATTGTGCTTTAGGTAAAATTGAAGACTTTATAGATTCAAAGCCAAGTTGTAATTTTGTGCCTGATGATATTGATGAAGTATCAATTGCATTTGGAATAGAAAACTTAATTCTTGTTCCTGACTTTAACGTTGCATAGAAATTTTTAATATTTCCTTCAAACTCAAAGCTTTCAATATTTACATCAATTTGATTATCAAAATTATCTCCTTCTCTTGGTATGAATAATGACTCAGGTCTTACAAAAGCAATTGCTTCATCCCCAATATTCAATTTCTTATTTTCATTCATTGTTGCTAAGAAATCACCGTCAGGGGTTTCTATTCTAACCTTATTTTGATTGATCTCTTTTACCTTTCCAAATAAAGGATTGTTTTCTCCAACGAAAGTTGCGACAAAAGGGGTTAATGGATTATTGTAAACTTCATCACAGGGTCCTATCTGCTCAATTTCTCCTTCATTCATTACAGCAATCCTGTCAGACATAGTTAATGCCTCGCCTTGGTCATGAGTAATATAGATAAATGTTATGTTAACTCTTTTTTGAATTTCTCTTAATTCAGTTCTCATTCTTTGTCTTAGCTTTAAATCTAATGCTGACAAAGGTTCGTCTAATAATAAAACTTTTGGTTCTACGGCTAGTGCTCTTGCGATTGCTACTCTTTGTTTCTGTCCTCCTGATAATTGATGTACTTTTTTTTCTCCCTGTCCTTCTAATGCTATAAGTTCCAAAAGCTCGTCTGCTCTTTTTTGCCTGTCTTTTTTTGAAACTCCTCTTACTTCAAGAGAGAAGGCAATATTTTCAGAAACTGACATTAGAGGAAATAAGGCTAGATTCTGGAATATGAGAGAAGTAGGTCTTTTGTTTGGTCCTATGCCAGACATATCTTTGTTATCAATTAACACAGATCCTTCGGAGGGATCTTGAAATCCTGAAATAGCTCTCAGCAATGTTGTCTTTCCACAGCCAGATGGTCCCAAGAAAGAAAAGAATTCACCGCCGTTAATTTTTACGTTTACGCTTTTAGCTGCATAAAAACTCCCAAAAGTAACTGAAACGTTATTTAACTCTACGTCTGCACTCATAAGAAAATTATAGTTATTAAATTAATAAACACGATACAAAAAAGCGCCCAAGATACGATCTTGAGCGCCTTAAATGTTATTAGAAACTAATTACGCCGTTTCAAATTTATTCGCGTACTCAGCTCTTGCATCAGCAAACCAAGGTGGCTCTGGTGGCCAAGGATTCAACTTAGTAGAAGTATCCCCTGGATAAATTGCTTTAGCTAAAGCTTTTGTTTCTGGTGAGTAAAAATCAGAAGCGCCATTAACAGCTGAATTATATCCAATTTCATTAATAGTTTGACCACCAACTTCAGGGGTAAAGCTATAATTGATTAATTCATAAGCTTCATCAATGTTCTCAGCTTTTGCAGATAATGTGATACCGTCAATCCATGCTAACGCGCCTTCATCTGTAGTTTGATAAGCAACTGGCTCACCGGCTTTCATCATTGCTGCAATTGGGCCATCCCAAGTTTGTCCAACGACCACACCATCAGATGTAAATCCTTGTTTCTGAGGATCAGCGCCTGACCAGAATTTAACAAGATTTCCTTTTTTAGAAATACAGAAATCAGTAATTGTCTCCCAGTTCTTTCTCATAGTGTCTTCGTCATTATAAGAAGACCAGAAGTCCATCTTACCTTGGTGATGCATCCAGATTCCACAACCTGTCATCATTGAGTAAGTCCTACCCATCATGAAGGCTCCATCAATGCCCGGATTAGGCTCCCATAAATCACCAAAACTTGGAAGACCATCTGGAGTCCATTTGTCAGTTCTCCAAGAAATTGACTCTGTTCCCCACAATTGTGGAACCCAGTGAGATCCATTCCCACCAAAATTCCAATCGCGCTCACCTACTGCGAGCATCCCTGGGTTTACAGCACTAGTATTGATTCTATTCATATCGAATGGAGCTAAGACACCTAGGTTCTCCCATTGCAACGCCCTCATATTCGTCGGGCTTGCTAGGTCATAACCTGCGCCACCACCAGCTTTCATTTTTGATATTATTTCACCGTTGTCTCCGATTTTGGTATGGTTAACAGTAATGCCAGTTTTAGCTTTAAAATCAGCTACAACTGAATCAGGTAGGTACTCACCCCACATCAAAACATTTACAACAGGTGCGGCAAAAGCATTTGGAATGTACCAGGGACCAATAGCTGCTGCTGCTCCAGTTGCAGCTGCACCTTTTAGGACTGATCTTCTTGAAACTTTTGCAGCCTTAAGAGTTTTATTTATTTTCTTCACGGCTACTCCTCACATTGTTAATTAATTAATAAAAAATTCTCATACATAAGAGAGAAGGTGTAAAGAATAAAGTTTAAGAAATTTGCGTAAATCTCTGGTCTTAAATAATTTAATTCCAATCTAAGCATCTGAAAAATATGAATAAAAATTAATTATAATTTTATACATTAAGATAATTTGATAAATATATGATTCATATAAATATATTTTTTGAATATATTTGATACTTAATACTTGGCTAAATCACTGTTTTAAATAGACTTTTGTCATGATTTTAACAACCACAATTGGTTCGTTCCCCAAGCCGTCCTTTTTACCTTTATCAGATTGGTTTAAAGGCGAAAAAGGTACCGACAACGAAAGGCCAACTTCTGTATATCAAGAAGAAAAATATAAGATGGGCAGTCAATATGAAAGTCTAGTAAATGAAGCATCAAAACAAGTCATAAATGATCAGATTGCTTGTGGAATCGATATTGTCACTGATGGAGAGGTTAGAAGAGAAAATTATATTCACTATCATTGCAGGCATTTAAAAGGGATAGACTTTAAAATACTCACTGAAAAAACTGCAAGAACTGGAAATTATAACTGCTGGCTTCCAACCATAACAAAAAAAATAGAATTCAATGGTTATTTTTTAGATAAAGAATTTAAGCTTAATCAATCTGTTTCAAACAAGCCAATTAAAGCTACAATACCAGGCCCTCTTACTATTGCTGATACTATTTCTGATAACTTTTATCATGAAGAAAAGAAGATGTGCTTCGACCTAGGTGAAGTAATCAATAAGGAAATTAAAAATCTTGTTGATGCTGGCTGCAGATATATTCAGATTGATGAACCACTATTTGCAAGAAAATCAAAAGAAGCACTCGAGTTTGGGATTGATAATATTGAACGTTGCTTTCACGGCATTAACAATTGCGATAAAATTGTACACATATGTTGTGGCTATCCTGATAAAATAGACTCAGTTGATTATCCAAAGGCTCCTCTATCTAGCTATTTTGATTTTCTTGCAAATAGTGGTTCATCAATCTGAATATATCTGCAGCCAGAAACAAATTAAAATAAAAATTGAGATGAAAACAGTCAAAATAATTGTAGTTTTCATTTTATAGCATTTCTTCAGGTGCAGAAACACCTAATATATCAAGTCCAGACTTTAGAGTACGTTTCGTAAGTATTAAAAGTGCAATCCTTGCATAAGTTGTTTCAATATTGTTTTCATCGATAAACCTCTTTTCTTTGTCAATCTTTCCTTGGTTCCATAATGAATGAAGAGCTGATGCTAAATCATACAAATAGTAAGATATTCTATGAGGTTCCTCTAATGTGGCTGAAGTTTCTATGATGCTGCTATAATTCATTATTTTTTTTAATAAAAATAGTTCACCATCTTCCTTCAACTGTTCATAGTTACATTTATCAAAAGAATTTAGATCAAGACCTAATTTATAATCTTCAAGGTTCCTTATAACTGAGCAAATTCTTGCATGAGCATATTGAACGTAGAATACTGGATTATCTTTTGATTGCTCCGTAACTTTCTGAAAGTTGAATTCTAATGGAGCCTCATTTTTTCTATACAACATCATAAATCTAATACAATCGCTGCCTACTTCATCAACTAATTCTCTAATTGTTATAAAATCACCTGATCTTTTGGACATCTTTAGTTGCTTCCCATCACTTATTAGTTTCACCATTTGACATAATTTAACTGAAAATTCTGCTTTATCATTTGTTAAAGCAACTATTGATGCATTCATGCGTTTTATATAACCACCGTGATCAGCGCCCCAAATATCTATTAATTTCTGAGATCCTCGCTGGTATTTATCAAAATGGTAAGCAATATCGTTTGCAAAATAAGTCCACTCCCCATTTGACTTCTGTAATGGTCTATCGGTCTCATCGCCGTATTTTGAAGATTTAAAAAGCATCTGTTCTCTTGGCTCCCAATCTTCAATTTGTTTTCCTTTTGGTTTATTTAAAATACCTTCGTAAATAAGATCTAAATCTTTTAATTTTTTAATAGCCTCATCAATCTTTCCCTCAGCAATTAGTTTTTTTTCAGATATGAAATGGTTTTGCTCGATAGATAAAAGTTTTAAATCTTCTTTTATCAAATCCAATAACAAAGCTACACTTTCATCT
>QBZX01000013.1 GCA_003282175.1 Pelagibacteraceae bacterium AG-337-G06 | reverse complement strand
TATGTGAAAATTCTAATGCCTTCTTAGGTTCATGAACCTTATGATAGTAGCCTGCAAGGTTATTAATTGTAGGTACATAGTTTCCATTTATTTCTAAAGATCTATTCAAACATTTTAGTGCGAGGTCATAATTTTTGTTGTTGATATGAATTGTAGCCAAGTTATTTATAGCTTCAAACCCCTGTGGGTTAATTTTAACGGCTTGAATGAATAAGTTATATGCTTCTTCATATTTCTCAAGATCTTGATTAAGAATTCCTAAATGCCTAATCACATCATAATTTGAAGGTTCTGATGCTAGTGCTTTCTTATATAAAATTTCAGCTTTTTTATAATCTTTATTGGTATGAAATTTTATACCCTCAAGAAGATCACGATTTACAGCTTGGTTTTGTTTATTATTTTTTTTCTGCCGCCTTCTTTCTTGTCTATTCATGTTTCAATAACAATATTTAAAATTTTATTTGGAACATAAATCGATTTTAATATATTTTTTCCAGATAAGGCATCTTTTATATTTTTAATGTTTTGTATCTCATTATATATGTTCTCTTCAGATGCTCCTTTCGAGACAAACACCTCTCCCCTGCGTTTGCCATTTATCTGGATGACTACTGTGGCCTCATCATCTTCTAAATACTTATTGTTAATGTTAGGCCAAGGCTCATTTGTTAGCGAACTTTGACCACCCACTAAAGACCAGCATTCCTCAGCAAGGTGAGGAATCATCGGCTCGATCACGCGAATAAGAATAAGAAGACATTCTGAGATTGCGTGTTCGTCCTCTTTATTATTGACATTAAACTTTGAAATCGCATTAACAATTTCAAATACCTTCGCTATAGATACATTCATTTGAAATTTCTCGATACTCTGCGTTATTGTATTGAGGTTTTTGTGAATTAGTCTCATTAATGCAAGAGAGTCATCTTTGTAATCAATTTGCTCATCATGCGTATTTAATTTTAAATATTTTTTATTGAGATCAATAATAGCCCATATTTTTTGGCAAATTTTCCATGCGCCATTGATACCTGACTCAGACCAATTGATATCTTTTTCTGGTGGGCTATCAGAAAGCATGAACCATCGAGCTGAATCTGCTCCATAGGTTTTGATGATTATTTCAGGATCAATAACGTTTTTCTTAGATTTTGACATTGACTCAACCTGTCCCTCGATGACTTTCCTCCCTGTTGAAATTTGAATACATTTTCCATCTTTTTTCTCAACGTCATCAGGAAAAACCCAAGCATTTTCCTCATTTCGGTATGTATTGTGACAAACCATTCCTTGTGTGAATAAACTCTCAAACGGCTCATGAATTTTTTTTATATTCAGGGCTTTCGTGAAGAAACGAGAATAAAGTAAGTGAAGAATTGCGTGCTCAACACCTCCTACATATTGGTCTACTGGCATCCAATAATCTATTTCATTACTGTTAAACGCCTCATTTACGTTTGATGGTGAACAAAATCTTAGAAAATACCAAGCTGAGTCGACAAATGTATCAAGAGTGTCTGTTTCTCTAACAGCTTTCATGCCCGTTTCAGGACACGTTGTATATTTCCATGTTGGGTGATTATCAAGAGGGTTCCCTGGTTTACTTAAATCTATGTCCTCAGGAAGCGTAAGTGGTAATTGATTTTCAGGTACCTTAATAATTTCCCCATCTTCGCGATACATTATTGGAATTGGACAGCCCCAATATCTTTGCCTAGAAATTCCCCAATCACGTAATCTATAATTAACTGTTTTTTTTCCTAATTTAAGTTCTTCAATTTTTTTTATTACTTCTTTTTTTGCATCCTCAATTGAAAGCCCATTTAAAAAATCAGAATTCATAAGTTTTCCGTTGCCCACAAAAGCTGTAATATTATCGAATGAAGAATTATCAGAAGGATCTATAACCTGTATGACTTCGAGTTTATATTTATTAGCAAAGTCTAGGTCTCTTTGATCATGTGCTGGGCAACCATAAATCGCGCCTGATCCATAATCCATAAGAATAAAGTTTGCAATGTAAACAGGTAAACGTTTATTTTTTATAAATGGATGTTTAATAAATAATTTTGTGTCAATGCCTATTTTTTCATTTTTTGCAATTGATTCCTCGCTAATTTTTTGAGATCTCAAATCATCAACTTGATTTTTAATTGCTTGGTCATCATTAATTAATTTGTCCACAAGTGGATGGAAGGGAGATAGAGCACAAAAGGTTGCTCCAAAAATAGTATCTGGTCGTGTGGTAAAAATTTTTATTATTTCTTTGTTTAGAGATGACTCCTCAGAGGTAATTTCAAAATCTATTTCACATCCAAATGACTTTCCTATCCAGTTTTTTTGCATAGTTTTGACCTTATCGGGCCAATTTTCCATGTTCTCCAAGCTTTTTAAGAGACTCTCAGCGTAGTCAGTAATTTTAAAAAACCATTGTGATAATTTTTTTTGTTCAACCTCGGCACCAGACCGCCATCCTTTTCCATCAATTACCTGTTCATTTGCGAGAACTGTATTTTCAATAGGGTCCCAATTCACAAGAGATTCCTTTTTGTAAATTAAATTTTTATTATAAAATTTTAAAAAAAGTTTTTGCTGTTGCTGATAGTAAATTTCATCACAAGTTGCAAGTTCACGTGACCAATCAAGTGAAAGACCCATTTGCTTTAGTTGTGCTTTCATTGTGGAAATATTTTCATAGGTCCAAGTTTTTGGTGACGTTTTATTTTCAATTGCTGCATTTTCTGCAGGCAAACCGAAAGCGTCCCAACCCATGGGATGCATAACATTATATCCCTGCGCCCTTTTAAACCTCGCAATAACATCTCCTAGCGTATAATTTCTAACATGGCCCATGTGAATTCTTCCTGATGGGTATGGAAACATTTCAAGTATGTAATATTTTTTTTTTATCTTTTATGATATGGCTTTCAAAAAGCTTTTGCTCACTCCAAAAAGACTGCCACTTCTTTTCAACTACTTTAGGATTATATTTCTCAGGCATGGATTAAAAATTTGTGTCTTATAGTTCAGAGGCAATTTTTAAAGCTCGTGCTGATGATAGTATACTTTTTTTTATTTTCTGACTTTGTTCAGCATTTATTCCATCATCTACCCAACGATTATCTTTTAAAGTTTGAGTAAACAACGAAACCACTAAACTCTGATCTGTCATCTCTTGATCAACAACCCGAATATTAATTTTCATTCTTGTGTTGCCGTTGTCGATGCTGTACCAGTCAGTTATAATAACACCTGAAACTGTGTCTACAGATACCAAAGGCATAAAATCTACCTGATCTAAAGCCACTTCAAAAGTAACAGAATTTATATTTAGCCGTTCCCTGTCATCAAAGCCAAATAAATTTCCAAGTGTCAAACCTGCCCCTTCGTCCAGGATTGTGCTTCCTGGTGGTAAATTGATATCTCTTTTCTCAACTTTTTTTTCCAGGACTTCTACTTTCTCTGATTTATTACCATCAGGTTTTTCACTGGCATTTTGCAGTTGGGCACAGGAAACTGCAAAAAATGTGAAAAATAAGAGAATTATAATCCTCAAGAAATTTGATAAAAATTGCATGATATTTATGAATAATATACTTTGTTTGAGATTAGGAAACTAATTACTTCATTTTTCCCAATTTTTCAATAATTTCTAGGTGTTGTAAATATGTGACATGTTCACAAAAAATGTGACATTTATGAAAATTCTGCTCATTTAATCGGGATATTTTTGATAAAAGGATCTTAGTTAAATTTAACTATGATCAACTCTAATATGAAAGGAAACTATTATGAATAGATCAAAATTAATCGGAGCAACTGCTTTAGCTTCAGTTATGTCTGCCTCTGCAGCATATGCTGAAATGTCTATCAGTGGTTTGTATGCCGGTAAGTTGACTGACACTGATGGTGGTGGATTGGCTCATACTTTTTCTACGAACTCTATATATGTTAGCTATAGTGACTCTATGGATAACGGTATGGGCGTAGGCGTAGTTATGTCTGTTACTGCTTCAGGACTTAAGACTGATGTAAACATAGATACAGGTATGGGTACTGTTGCTCTTGGTAACGGTGTTGACTCAGCTGTTGATGGCATGGATGGTTCTCCAGCATGTTTCTCACTAATTCTATGTGGATCAGCAATGAACGCTAACTATAACGATGGTGATGATGATTCTGGTAATAGTGTAGGTTATTCTAACACAATTGGCGGAATAAGCTTTAACATTACTCGAGGTATGGAAGTACAAACTGCTGCTGCAGTCGCTGCAACACCAGGAAGTGCTGGAACAGCCGCTGTTGTTGGTATAGACCCTGTAACATCTGTTGCAGCTAGCACATCAATCATGGGCGCAACTGTTAAAGGTGGTGTATCTATGATAGATTACGCACCCACTACGGAAACTGATATCGATCCATCATTTGTAACTGTTGCTTATTCATTAGCTGGCCTAAATTTAGGTTATGCATTGTATGATGGCGACAACGGTGGTGAAGAAACACAAATGGGTGTTGGAACATCTATGATGGGTCTGGATGTAGGCATAACTTTTGCTACAGCTGACTTAGCAACTGATGTTGATTACACTAGAATTTCTGCTTCTAAAGGAATGGGAGCGGCTTCATTTGGTATCGATTTCACTGAAACCGATTCTGCTGCTGCTGGAGGCGCTGATGACTCAGATGCTTGGCAGTTCACGTACGTCGTAGGATTCTAATTTACAATTAATTAGAAACTCTTTAAAAAAAGTATCTCGCATTAATTTGCGGGGTGCTTTTTTTATTTTATGAGTTTATACCAAAATTATTTTAATCAACTTAAATCCGCAGTTTCTGCCGCGCACAGAGATATAAGTGAAATTGATTTAATTGCTGTAAGCAAAAAGAAGCCATCATCAGACATAAGAAAAGTTATTGATCAAGGGCACATCTCTTATGGTGAAAATCAAATACAGGAAGTTGAAAATAAATGGACTGATCTTAAAAGTGAGTTTACTCATTTAAAACTTCACTTTATTGGTGGGATCCAAAGTAGAAAAGTAAAATCCATATATGCTCATTGTGATGTTGTTCACTCATTAGACCGATTAAAAATTGTAAAAATGTTCAGTGAATTAGAAACTGCTCAAGGTTTGTCAAGAGAGTACTTTATTCAAATTAATACGGGAGATGAATCGCAAAAATCTGGTGTCACACTCTCAGAGGCTGATAAGTTTATTTCAACTTGTATAGAAAACTACAATGTGAAAATCATAGGACTGATGTGCATTCCTCCTTTTAACGATGACCCAAAGAAGCATTTTTTGATGTTATCAGACATGGCTAAAAATTTTAATTTACCAGCTCTTAGTATGGGGATGTCAAATGATTTCGATGTCGCCTTAAAATGCGGCGCTACTCATATTCGGATTGGTACAAAAATATTTGGGGAACGCAACTAGTCTTCAATTACAATCCTTGAATCATATGTAATTTTAGTTGCGATTGTAAGTAACGCCTCTTTGTCTATGGCAATACATCCCTTGGTTCCAGCAAAATTAGATCGCGCTACATGTAAAAAAATCGCACTGCCTAACCCAGGTATGATGGGCGATGTATTGTAGTTTAAAACACATAAAATATCATAAATATCGTCTTCTCTATATAAATGCTCGGCACTTTCATTAAAAGGGAACTGAATATACTGGTTATAGAATGAACTCCTTTCATCATCACACCATCCGTCATTCTTTTGAATTATTGTGGAGATAATTTCAAAATTTATTTCCCCTAATTTGTCAGCTCTATAGTATATTTTATTAAATTTAAAGGCCCCAATAGGTGTGGACAAATCTCCTTCTACTTTATTCTTTTTTATTCCACCACGCCCGATAGCGCATCGCAGTTTCTTATCTTTTATAAATAAATGATTATTTTTTACCAATAAGTCCATTGATGATATTATAAATAGTATTTCTATGGGCAAAAGTAAAATTCCGTTTATTTTCGAAAACATTTACCTTAATAAGATATTTGTTGAAGTAGCGATAAGTAAAAATATTTCAAATATTTTTTATCTCGAGACTATTGAGAAGGAGAATTTAAAATATAAAAAGATAAACATCTTATTAACTGATCCTGATGCCTTAAATGTAATTTTAGATAAGAAAATAAAAATAAATAAAACAATTTTAATTATTGATGAAAACAAGTTTCAAGGATATATCAAAAATGATCTAGACATCGTAAAAATAAATCCACCGTTTAAGATCAATGACATTTTTCAAAGGATTGAAAATAATCTTTTACAATTATCGGTTAACAGCGAAAGATTACTTAAGCATGAAAAATTTACTTATGACCCATCAATAAGGAAATTATCAAATCAATCTTATTCATTAAGATTTACAGAAAAGGAAAGTCAAATTTTCACCTGCCTTATTGAAAACAAAGATTCTTATATTTCAAAAAAAGATCTTCTCATTAAAGTATGGAGTTACGGAGATGAGATAGATACTCATACCTTAGAAACTCATGTTTATGCATTAAGAAAGAAAATAGAGATAAAACTTAAATTAAAAGACTTGATTAAATTTGAGGAAAAGAAAGGGTATTATTTAAATAAATCTTTTTTATAAACCTTACACATTGAGCAAGAGATGTTCTCTCTCCCACGCACTAATCACATTTTGATATGCATCATGTTCAGTTTGTTTGATTTCTGTATACAAGGTGACAAAGTCTTTACCCAAGCTTTCAGACAATTCATTGCTAACCTTAAGTCTTTTCAAAGCATCGGGAAGATATTTAGGAATGTTGTGTCTTCTTTCAAATGCATCCCCCAAGATAGGTTTTTCTGGTTCCATTTTTTCTTTAAGGCCGAGTAAGCCACATGCCAATGATGCAGCTATAGCAAGGTAGGGATTTGTATCAGCCCCAGGAATTCTATTTTCTATACGTCTTGAATTATTCTGAGATGTTGGGACTCTAAAAGCTACAGTTCTATTTTCAATACCCCAGTGAGTATTAATAGGAGCTGAGGCATCAATTACAAATCTTCGGTATGAATTAACATAAGGTGCAAACAAAAGCATTGCGTCAGGTAAGTATGTTTGTAAGCCTCCAATAAAATGAAAAAACTCTTTTGAATTGTTGCCTTCTTTATCGGAAAATAAATTTTTTCGAGTCTTTGCTGAAATTAAGTTTTGATGGATGTGCATTGAGCTGCCTGGCTGACCCTGATACGGTTTAGCCATAAAGGTTGCATGAATGTTATGTTTTAAAGCAACTTGTCTAACAGCTCTTTTAAACATAAAGGCCTGGTCCGCTAAAGCTAAAGGGTCACCATGGTTCAAATTTATTTCTATCTGTGAAGGTCCTGACTCATGAACTAACGTATCAACTCCGATATTCATTAACTCGCAGTAATCATAAATATCGTCTGTTAATTTATCAAATTCATTAACGGCATCAATACCAAAAACTCTACTTCCAGTTTCTCTTCTTCCAGATTTTCCAATAGGTGTCTTTAGTGGCAGATCAGGATCTAAATTTTGCTCACAAAGATAGAATTCTAATTCTGGCGCAACTACTGCTTCAAGGTTTTCATCACTCAATTGTTTAATAATATTTTTTAAAACTTGCCGAGGCGCTAACTTAGATGGTTCACCTGAGGGGTAGTTGAGATCACATATTATTTGAGCTGTGGGCTCTTTATTCCATGGGATTTTTCTAATTGTTGATAGATCTGGTGCCATGAAAAGATCTTCCTCAACGTAATCAATAACTTCACTTTGATAAACCCATTTGCCTGACACAGTTTGTCCAAAAACAGAGTCGGCCAGCCTTAAGCTTTGCTCCTCAAAGGATTTGACAAATCTCTCTACAGGCAAGATCTTACCCTTCGATGAACCTGCCATATCAGGAAAAATACATTCTACTTCAGATATTTTATTTGACCCAAGCCATTGCTTAAGCTCACTAAGGGAACTAACCGTCATAAATTAAATAATGAAAACTATTTTTTCAACCTGCCTGTAGTTTAGTTACGTCTATACTTAACTGCGAATAAATTCTGGGTTATAAATATATTCTTTTTTATGTTTGTAAACTCTAAAACAGTTTTATTATTTAATTCATCAGAAATCTCCCACTTTTTAAGCTCTATAGTATCTTTGTTAAAGGTGAGAATAACGTAACTCGTATTTTTATCATTTTTATCACCAGCTTTAATTTCATAGTTGAATTCATTTTCAATTGCATAATCTATCTTAAACTCTTGATTAATATCTAGGTTATTTGTAAGGAGTTTTTTAAGAACGTTACTTCCTATTGAATAACTGTCAATTTGAAAACCCTCCTTATCAACTATACGTAATAAGGTTTCATTGGTTACAATATCCTCTTTTTTATTTGTATAAATAAATTTAGATTGGTACGGCTTAAAGAAGTAAAATTTTCCAATTTCTATATTGCCATCCATATCGAACTGAGAGAATTCACCAGACATTGTCTGTATTTCATTCCAACCACCTTGAATTTTAGAAATAATTGATTCAGTCTCGGCGTTTGCAACCCGCCACGGAATCAGAGTTAAAATTAAAAAAATAGTGAAGCGCACCATTAATTTGTAAATTTGTCATAATTGATTTCTCTTTTGCCTACATGATTTGCTGCACTAATATACCCTTGCTCTTCTAATTGATCCATTATCCTTGCAGCACGATTATAGCCAATTTGAAGTTTACGTTGGAGCAGACTTGTCGATGCTTTACCTTCTTTTGAAATAATATCTAAAGAATTTTTAAATAGGACATCTTTATCGTTGTCCGTTAAAGCATTATCGATTTCGTCACTTTCTTCCTCTTCTTTAGTTATTTCATCATCATATTCAGGTTGCCCCTGTTTCTGTAAAGATTTCACAATATTTTCTATTTCATTATCTGAAATGAATGGACCATGTATACGGGTTGTTTGTCCACCCGCTGTCATCATCAACATGTCACCTTTTCCAAGCAGCCTTTCTGCGCCCTCTTCGCCAAGGATAGTACGGCTATCAAACTTAGAACTAACTTGAAAACTAATTCTGCTAGGAAAATTTGCTTTGATCGTACCTGTAATAACATCAACACTAGGTCTTTGTGTTGCCATGATTAGATGTATACCAGCTGCGCGAGCCATTTGTGACAATCGCTGGATTGTATGTTCAATCTCTTTCCCAGCAACCATCATAAGATCTGCCATCTCATCAACTACAACGACAATGAATGGCATTTTTTTATTTTCAATTTCAATTTTTTTTGTCTCAGGTTGACCTGTTTCAGGATTTATTCCTGATTGAATTGACCTCATTATTTTCTCTGATTTATTAACAGCTTCTGCAATCCTAATGTTATAGTTTTCAATATTTCTGACTCCCAAAAGTGACATTTTTTTGTATCTTGACTCCATCTCTCTAACCACCCACTTGAGAGCAGTTATTGCCTTTTTTGGGTCGGTAACAACTGGTGTGATTAAATGGGGTACCCCTTCATAAACAGATAATTCAAGCATCTTAGGATCAATTAAAATGAACTTACAATCCTCTGGCGAATGCTTGTATAATATTGAAGTAATCATAACATTAATCCCAACCGATTTACCTGAGCCAGTTGTGCCAGCAATTAATAAGTGAGGCATATTTTCAAGGTTTGCAAATACTGCATTACCACTTATGTCTTTGCCCAGTGCCAAAATTAAATTTTTTTCATTTGCAACAAAATTCTCGTTTTTAAAGAGCTCACTTAAGTACACAGGGTTTTTAACTGAATTTGGTATTTCTATTCCAATAACATTTTTCCCTGGGATTATTGCAACTCTTGCTGACATCGCGCTCATATTTCTTGCAATATCATCAGACAATGAAATAATTTTTGAGGCTTTAATTCCTGGAGCAGGCTGTAACTCATACATAGTGACAATGGGTCCTGGTGAAATATTAATGATCTCACCTTCAATTTTAAAGTCAATAAGTACGTTTTTTAGCTTTTCAGAATTAACTTTTAGTTCTTCTTGATTAGTTGAAGTCCCTGAATTTGAGTCAGGGTGCGTTAAAATATCAATACCAGGAGCTTGATAATTAATATCATCTATAAATATCTCATTTTGTTGTTCCACAAGAACATCTTTCTTGGTTTCGCTAATAAAATCATTTACAGGCTGATTTTTTATGTCATCAAAATTAATTTTTGGCTCAAGCTTTTGATTATTAAATTCTGCTTGTTCAAACTTTTTTTTGAAAGGAAGATTGAAAGAAAAGTATTTTTTAAAAAATCCAAGTTTATTTGTTGGCCTGATCAAAATATTAAAAATGGCTTTTAAAAAAAGGTAAATGTTACCCCATTCATTTATATTTAAACCCATTGAACCATAAAAAAATAATAAAAACAAAATGAAGAAAAACGAAACAAGTGCATAGAAAAAGTAGTTATTTTCAACCAACTGAAAATTAATTAAGTAATTTACAATTTGATTAGCAATAAATCCATTAGAGCTCGACAATTGAATAAATTCTGAAAAAACTGATAGTGCAATTATCATTAATGGAAGCAAAAATAAATTAAGTGCAAACAATCCAAGTTTTTTTGTAAAAAAAATTTTATAAGACCAACTAAACAAGACGGGACAAATTAATAAACTGAAGTAGCCAAACATTTGGAGAAGAATATTAGAAATATTGGCTCCAATTAATCCAGTAAGATTTCTCACCTCTGAACTATTTAAGTTATTTATATTTGGGTCAAAAGGGGAGTAACTGATAATAGATGTAAAAACAAAAATACTCAGAACAGCAAATAATAATCCTGATAATTCTAGGGTACGATTTATAATAAAAATTCTAAATGAATCTGGCAAAAGCTTCATATTTTATACTCTCGAAAAATATCTAATATATTTTGTTGGCAATTGATTCACGTGACCATTATATAACTTCTTAAATAATATAAGGACAAAATAATTTTTATAAAAAATGAACTATGATTTCATCATATATGGCGGGGGGATGTCTTCCCAGATCGTAGCATTAGCACTTGCTAAGGATAATTTTAGAGTATGTTTTATTGAAAATTCAACAATTAAAAAGAGTGAATCGAATTTAGTTACATTCCTATCTCAAGGTTCAGTAAACTATTTATACAGAGTTATAGATGATCCTAGCGAGCTCAACCAATTTGCAAACATAGAAAAAATTACATGCAGGCTAGCAAATACAAATAAGGACACAAGCATTACATTTAATAATGAAATTAATTCTGCATTAGGGAAAATTGTACCCAATAAGATCATTACAGATGTATTAAATTCGTGTCTAAAAAAAAATAAAAACATTGAAACTTTAATCAAAAAAAAATCAATACGGAAAAAAATGGACTCAAAAAAACTATCTATAATACTAGATGAGCAAAAAGAAATATTTGCTAAAGTATTTATTTTGTCTACGCATAATCAAAACTTATTAGACTATAATAAAATAAAATTTATTTCTCGAGATTTACATCAAACAGCTATATCAATGAATGTTGTTGGCCAGTTTAAAAAACAAAACCATGCATTGCAAATATTTACAACGAGTGGACCATTAGCTTTTTTACCATATTCGAATAATCAGGCATCTTTGGTTTGGTCATTAAAAAATGACTCAAACGAACTTTATTATAAAAAAAGTGATTTAGAGAGTCAGATCAACAATTATCTTGAAAAAGAAATAGGTAGTTTAAAGATTGATAATATTGAAAGACATAAACTCAATTTTAATTTCGCCAAAAAATTATACGAGGAAAATACAATCATTATTGGAAATATAGCACACAATATTCATCCAATAGCTGGACAAGGGTTGAATCTTAGCATTAAGGATATTTCATTATTTTCAGAAATAATTTCGAAATATACATCAATTGGTTACGAAGCAAATAATACAATGGTATTTAAAGAATTTAATCAACTCAGAAAAATAGATAATGCAGCATATTCTTTTGGAACATTAGCGTTGGATAAAATTTTATCGAGTAAAAACAGTTTAGTTAGTATGATTGCCAATACAGGGATTAAGATTCTAGAAAAAAACAGTTTTGCCAAACACAAGATTGTTAAAAGTGCCACAGGAGCTGAACATTTTAATACGCTCTAGTGAAGTTGATCACTTTTCTCGCCAGGAGAGTCAAATATATATGATTGATAAAGGGCTTCCAAAACATGGCTTCGTGTAATAATTGTTTTTGACTCAAGTAGTAATTGTTTTTCTTCAGCAGTAAAGGGAACAAGAATTCCTGAGTAATTGATGAGTTGTTCCGTGGGAGTCTCTTTTATTATCTCCCAATCAGCCATTATTTTTCTATTCTCAAGATATCTTTTTACAAGAGCTAATAGTTTTGATCGATCGACGGAGTCAATCTTTTGAGGCTTAAGATCCATTTCATATTGATTATAATCGGGTATAATTTGACGATAAGGAGTTGTTGTATTCAATTCTTCTTTAACTTCGAATCTTATTGATCCTGATAATGTTATTAAATAACGGCTATCCTCAGCTTCATTGAAGGTAGATATTCTTCCTATGCAACCGACTTTCTTAAGTGTTTTTTCACCAGGTTTACTTGGTTGTATCATGCCGATAACACGACCGGGAGAAGCCAAGGCATCGTCAACCATTTGTACATATCTGGGTTCAAAGATATTGAGAGGGAGTTGCGTACCTGGGAACAATACAGCGCCAGTTAAGGGAAAAATTGCAATTTTTTTTGGAAGAAGTTCAATATCTGTTGGCTTAGTCATTTGTATTTATTTTATACTATATTAATACTTATATAAATAATCCCCTTATCTTGAAAAACAAGGCTTTTTCCTTTAGAACCATCTAATTAATGCGAGTGTAGATCAGTGGTAGTGCGAAACATAGCAAAAGTTTAGCCACCTTTACTAACTGGCAAAAACTAAGCAAGTGTTAACCTTTTACCCCATTTAAATTTGTATCATTCAATGAAATATGTCTATAGCTCTTTATAAAATTCATATTTGTGTTAATCAGTATTTACTCGTAATAAGTTCAAAAACTTCTTAATGTTAAATGGTTCAAATACAATCTATTATGTAGTGAGTCTTGACAAAGACAAAAAGCGTAGAGAAAATGTTATATCCCAACTCAAAAAGCAAAAGATAAAAGATTATGAAATTATCAGTGCTGTTTATGGTAGATCACTATCTGATGAAGAATTAAATAAAAAAGTTTATAAAAATCATAAAAATAAATTTAAATGGAATATAAAGCTATCTAAATCTGAAATTGGATGTGCACTTAGCCATTTAAAAATTTATAGAGATTTTCTCTCTTCTAATTATAAATTTGCTGTAATTTTCGAAGATGATGTGATTTTTAATTATTCATTTGATAATGAAATTAAAAATTTAGTTCACAGCAGCTTTTCTGAAAAAAAACAAGTAGTCTTACTAGGAGAATTAAAACAATTTTTCAAAAAAGCTATTTTTAAAAGTCAAAATTATAAAATCGTCAAAACTGAAACTGCTTTTTTATCTCACTCATATATTATAAATAAAGAAGCAGCTCAAGAAATATTAAATTTCAATTATCCAGTAAAGACCACAGCTGACAATTGGTTATTATTTAATCTTTATCTGGGTATAAGAGTGTATGGTCTTGACCCCTTCGTAACTGATCAAAATACTCAACTTGAGTCAGAGATTAATCATATCGAGATTACAAGACAGATAAAAGAAATTGAAAAGAAAATTCCTTTCTATCAACAGCATATTTTGTGGAAAAGAAAATTCTTTAAATTAAAAGTAAAAACTCTAAAAATTTTCTTTCCGTTCATATTCGGATCTCATTTTAAAAGGGATAGGTAAAAATTCTTTATATGTTTTGTTCAATTCAGATTTTGTTGCTATTGGCAAATTTTTAGTCTAAGGTTTTTTTAACAAACTATTAAAAGAGTTTATCAAAATATATGATATGCGAGTGTAGCTCAGTGGTAGAGCGAAACGTTGCCAACGTTTAGGTCGAGGGTTCGACTCCCTTCACTCGCTCCATGAGCAACCATTGCAAAAATTGTGAGATTATTTAATCAAAAGAAAATTGAGCACTTTATAAAAAAAATTATAGGCCTTAGTGAGCCTAACCTATTAAAACGACGAGCCAGAAGATATCTCGATAAAAATACAGAAAAAGAATTGGGTTTATTATCTGATCTTGTTGATAGAAATAAAGCATCAATTGATATTGGAGTGTATAGAGGAGTTTATTCGTATTTTTTGTCTGATTTGACCGAGTATGTTTATTCCTTTGAGGCTAATACTCTTTTGCAAAAAAAATTAATTA
>QBZX01000012.1 GCA_003282175.1 Pelagibacteraceae bacterium AG-337-G06 | reverse complement strand
CTAGCATTTTATCCAACAGCTTGCCACTTCTTCCAACAAAAGGCTTCCCTTGAATATCCTCATCATGACCTGGAGCCTCACCTATAAGCATGATTTTTGCACTTGGGTTTCCATCTGAAAAGACCATATTTGTTGCGCTTTTATGAAGTTCACAGCCTTTAAAATTTGACATGTATTCTTTTAATGATTCTAGACCATCAATATTGAGAATATCTTTTTCGATTTCATGCTGAGGAAAGCTTGTTTCTTCTTTTGATTGGAGCTTATCAGGCGATTTTATTGTTCCTTTTCCATACCTATTTTTTGCCATATTTCCTATATTTTCATCAACCCCACTTAATTTATATTGATTTAGTAGTTTTATAGTATTTTGAATATCTATCTTCGTCATAAACAAATTGAATTATAATGCTTATAAACTAAATATATAGTTAATAATGGAGACTAATACTCAAAGAGAAGCGATGGAGTACGACGTAGTTATCGTCGGAGCGGGACCCTCGGGTTTAGCAACTGCTATCAAATTAAAGCAAATTAATGCTGATGCAAATGTTTGTATAGTTGAGAAGGCCTCAGAGGTAGGAGCCCATATTTTGAGTGGGAACGTATTTGAAACCAAAGCACTAGACGAACTATTACCTGACTGGCAGTCTATGGAAGGCTGCCCTCTAAAAACCAAAGTATCAAAAGAGAAATTTTTAGTTCTATCCGAAAAAAGTTATTTCTCTGTTCCATCATTTTTGTTGCCTCCCGTTCAACATAACAAAGGCAATTATATAACTAGCCTTGCTAATTTATGTAGATGGCTTGGGCAAGTTGCTGAAGGTATGGGTGTTGAGATATATCCTGGATTTGCAGCTTCAGAAATTCTTTATGATGAGCAAGGGAAAGTAAGAGGTGTTGCAACAAATGATATGGGTCTTGATATAAATAATGAAAAAAAAGACTCATATGAACCAGGTATAGAACTGCATGCCAAAGTTACTGTGTTTGCAGAAGGATGCAGAGGTCATCTAGGTAAAAAATTAATTAATAAATTTAATTTATCAGAGAATTCTGATCCTCAGCAATATGGAATTGGTTTAAAAGAAATATGGGAAGTTCCGGAAGAGAATCACGACGAGGGAATGGTTTTACACTCAGTTGGATGGCCTTTAGAAAATGACACTTACGGTGGCAGCTTTGTTTACCATGCAGAAAATAAACAAATTTATTTAGGGTATGTTATTGGCTTAGATTACTCAAACCCATATCTCTCACCTTTTGAAGAATTTCAAAGATTTAAAACACATCCAGCCATTAAAAAAATGTTATCTGGTGGCAAAAGAATTTCATATGGAGCAAGAGCATTAATTGAAGGTGGACTTCAAAGCTTACCAAAAATGTATATGCCAGGTGCGTTACTTATTGGATGTGATGCTGGCACTTTGAACATGCCTAAAATTAAAGGATCGCATACTGCTATGAAAAGTGGAATTCTAGCCGCAGAAGCTATCAATGAATTTATTTCCGAAAGAGTGTCTGATTTATCAGTTTATGAGGAAAAATTTAATAGTAGCTGGCTTTATAAAGAACTTCATGCAGCACGGAACGTGAAGCCTTTCTTTACTAGATTTGGAACAATGTTAGGCGTTATGTTAGCAGGAATTGATCAATGGTTGTTTTGGGGAAAAATGCCATTCACTTTATCCCACAAGCACGCTGACCATGAAACACTTATCAAAGCTAAAGACGCAAAAAAAATCGAATATCCTAAGCCTGACGGGGTACTAACCTTTGATAGGTCAAGCTCGGTTTATTTGACTGGCACATACCATACAGAAAATCAACCTGTTCACCTTCAACTAAAAGATAGTGAGTTACCGATAAGTTATACACTGAACGAATACGACGAACCTTCACAAAGATATTGTCCTGTGGGAGTTTACGAAGTCCATCAAGATAATGAAAATGAAACACCTAAATTTGTGATCAATAGTCAAAATTGTATTCACTGCAAAACGTGTGACATCAAAGAGCCGTCGCAAAACATTAATTGGGTGACACCTGAAGGTGGAGGTGGGCCAAAGTATGCAAATATGTAAAATTAGACGAATATGAGTATTACAAAATTACTCTCTTTCATCTTTATATTTATTCTATCTTTCAGCTCAGCGAATGCCGCTAAAACAAATTTACCAAAAATAGGTGATTATTTAGTTGCAAATATATCAAGTAATTCAAATGATTATAAAATAACCAAAAGGTATTATCAAAAATTATACCGATCAAACCCAAATGATCTATTAGCTTTAGATCGATTACTACTTCTTAGTATCTTAGATGGTGACTTGTACAGCGCCAATAACTATTCATTTAAATTAGCCCAGGCTGGCTGTGATAAAAAAGTAAACTCATGCTGTATGAACAATCAGTCACCCCAGGGTCATCTCGTAAATGGTATTTCATATTTAAACTCCTACAAGCAAGGTTTTGCTGATCAGAGTTTTGCCAGTATATGGAGAGGAGAAATATCAGACAGCACTTTTGTAAGGCTTTTAAGGGCCTGGGTTTGGGCCGATAGCCCCTCTCTTGATAAGAGCATGGCACTGATCGACCTGATATCATCTGATGATCATCAATATCTTACCTTGGTTCATAAGGCTCTCATATATGACTTTGCAGATGAGATTGAATTAGCTGAAATTTTCTATGAGCAATCACTGTCTGTGCAAAACGATCTTTATGTAATGCAGTTATATTTAAATTTTTTGAACAGAAATAATCTTGTAAAAGAAAAAAATAATTTTGTAAGTGAATATATGTCTGAATATGATGATACTTTTATAGAAAAGTTTACTAAATCCAATAATAATCGAATTATTCAGAATCCATTACAGGGAATTGGTATTGTTTTATTCAATGCACAATCATTAATCAAAAACGTTAATCAAGAATTGTCCCATATGTTGTTTCAATTGGCCTTAGAGACATCACCTAATATGCATGAGATAAAATATATATTTGCAACATTCTTAAGCCAAACACAAAATCAAGATAAAGCTCGAGATATCTTAAGTTTAATACCTAAAACTCATTATCTAGGACATTTTGCAGCAATTCAAATATCAGAAACATATAGTTATGAAGATGAAAGTGCAAAAGCTATCAATAACTTAAAAAATTTTTCAGAAAGTGAAGAAAATTTTGAAATATTTTTATCACTCGGAAATTTTTATCGATACGAAAAGGATTGGGACAACGCAATTAAGTCGTATCGAACAGCACTCGATTTAGGAGAAGCATTAGATAAAGACAACTTGTGGGAAGTTTATTTTAATATTGGGATAGTTCATGAAAGAACAAAAAATTGGAAATTAGCTGAACAAAACTTTATCAATGCGTTAGAACTCTATGAAGAACAGCCAGATGTATTAAATTATTTAGGTTATTCTTATATTGATATGGATCAAAATTTATCTACAGCCAAGGAAATGATTGAAAAGGCAATTTCTTTAAAGCCCAACGACCCTTACATTATTGATAGTCTGGCTTGGTACTATTATAAGGTTGGGCAATATGAAGATGCGCTTTCATTGCTTGAGTTTTCAATTGATATGATGCCTTATGATCCTACAGTTAATGATCATTACGGAGATGTTCTTTGGATGCTTGGAAATGAAATTCAAGCGAGATATTATTGGAAAAAAGCAATTGAACTGGATATTGATGAGCCTCTTCAAGAAAAGATTCGTAGAAAACTACTTAAAGGAATCTGATATCATTGCACAAGCATACATTACAATCATACGCAAAAATTAATTTATTTCTTGAAGTAATTAAAAAACTTAAAAATGGTTATCACGATTTATCTTCTATTATCACAAGAATAAGTATTTCTGATAAAATTAAAATTGATATAGCAGATGATTTTTCTGTGAAATTTATAGGACCCTTTAGCTCGCAAGTAAGTCAAGAAAGCAATATTCATACTTTGTTTCAATTCCTATTAGATAATAATTTTATCAACAATAGTAATTACGCAATTCTTATTGATAAACAAATACCAGTTGGCTCTGGATTGGGAGGCGGATCCTCAAATGTTGCCGAAATTCTAAAGTACTTAATGAGCGAGGGTGCTTTATCAAAATCACAATGTTTATTCGCTGCAAAAGAACTCGGTTCTGATATTGAATTTTTTTTAGAAGAAGGCTCAGCTCTAATTACTGGCGCAGGTTCTGTAAAAAGAAGAATAAATTTATTCTCAGACAAAATTTTTCTCATTATTTACCCACAAATTTTAATGAGTACAAAGATAATTTTTGAGCAGCATAATATATCGAGTAAGAGTAATTTTCTTTACGAGGGACAAATACAAATTAGTGATATATTGCAAGATACTTCAAATGACCTTGAGAAGACAGCTATAACTCTGCATCAAGAAGCAGGAATGGCAAAGCAGTTTCTAGAAAATGATGAACATTGTGAGTTTGCTAGAATGACAGGAAGTGGATCAGCATTTTTTGGATGTTACGATGATGAAGCTTTAGCAAATAATGCTGCCTCTAAAATCAAAAAACTCTATCCTAAATGGTGGACTTGCCAAGCTAGGACAATATAATCATTGCAAAATCTATTTGTTAAACTAAATAATGTAAAAGTGTTGGGGCGTGGCCAAGCGGTAAGGCACCGCTTTTTGGTAGCGGCATTCGGAGGTTCGAATCCTCCCGCCCCAGCCAAGGAAAAAAAAATATGAGTAACTTTTTAAATAAATATAAATCTGTTTATGATGTGTTTTTAGATAACTGGAGTTATCAGTCACATTTTGTCTTGTACCTTGAGGCCTTAATGCGCCAACAAACACTGCTGCCCACTTATATTAAAGAAATGATCTTTGCATACATATCTGGCCTTAATGGATGCCAATATTGTAAAAATATTCATGCCGAAATATCCAAGAAACTCCTTAGAGATGCGAACGAAGAAGACCCACTTCTAGATATTGAAAATGCTGGTATAGAAGAAAAGTACAAACCAATTTTGAAACTGGCTCATAAAGTGAATGCAGATATAAAATCAATTGCTGATGAGGATGTAGATCAAGTTTTACAATATGGTTTCGACGAACAAGTAATTTCAGAAATTATTTCAATATGTGGCGCTGCACAATTTATGAATACAGTAGTTGTAGCTCATCGTATAAAACCTCTTGATGACGTTCAAAATATTGGCTCAGCAAAGATGATGATAGATAAAGGTTATGATGGACTCGCTGAATACATGATCTCAAAAAGAAATAAATAACTAGGTTATTCTTAATAAGCTCATTCCTAAGAAAAAAGCTCCAACAGTAAGAGCAAACGTTCCAAATATATAGATAATTGAAATCAGAATATTGCCATTTTGAATTAGTTCAAAAACATCAACATTAAAAGAAGAGAAAGTCGTAAAGCCACCCAAGAAACCAATAGTGATAAACAATTTAAGATTATCAGAAATATTAATTTTAGCTGTGAAATAGCTCCATGCCAACCCAATTAGAAAAGCACCTATAACATTCACTGTGAGTGTTCCATAAGGAAAAGAACTTACAAAAGATTTATTAATTTGCTCTATGAGAATATATCGAGTCAACGCCCCTATGCCACCACCAATAAATATTGAAATAAACAAACTCATTAATCTTTCATGCCTACAAGATGAGTCAAAATTCCAAAATGATCACTTGGATAAATATCATTTGATTTATTTCCTATTAGAAAACTTTTTAATGGTTGACCCAAACCTTTTGGTCCTGCTTTAGAAGAAAATATATAATCAATCCTTCGATCATACTCTAGAGTTTTCATTGCCCATTTATTTTCATTTGACCACGTATAACCTGGTTCACCTATATTTGTGAGGTTCCAAACATCTCTGAGAACTGTTTCATTGATTGGCTTTTTGTGCCCAGTGATCATTTTTATTTCATCACTCTCAGGATCTGCATTAAAGTCACCACACAATAAAACTGGAAATTTAGATTTTTGTAGATGGCTTATATACTCCATTAATTCTGTAACTTGGCTTTCTCTTACTGGTTGATGCTCGTATTTGTAGTTCAGGTGCGTACATATTACATTAATTGTAATACCCTTTTTATAGAGTAACTCAGCATGTATAAATAATTTCTTCTCATCTTTTTTAGGGTCTGCCTGAAACATTATTATTTGATGATTTTGTATTGGATATTTTGAGATTATTGCATTTCCAAACGCAACACCGTCAAACTCAAAAGATTTTCCATAAACGTACTGGTATCCCAATTTGTCTGCTATTATTTTTGCTTGGCTTTCATCTTTTTCTTCCCATACTTCCTGTAAGCACATTATATCAGCAGCTGTTTCTTGAAGTTCTGATAAAATTAAATTTTCTCTTTCTTTATAAGATTCAAACTTCCACCATAAGTTCCAGGTCACCAGCTTAATTGTCTCACCGCTCTCTTCAATTATTATAGCATCAGGATCAGGAAAGGATTTATCACTCATTCAGTTACGGAAAGGCAACCATAATTGTTTCAGCTACATAAGCTGGCTTATCTTGACCTTCAATTTCGAGGGATACCTCACTGATTACTTGCGTACCACCGTTATCTAATTTGTTAACTTCGTTTATTTTAGCTGACATTCTTACTTTAGAATTTACAGGCACCATGTTAATGAATCTAACTTTGTTTAAGCCATAATTTATCACCATTTTAGCGCCTGAGATAATCCATACTTGAGCGCTCAAAGGCACCGAAAGAGAAAGGCTTAAAAATCCATGCGCAATTGTGCTTTTAGTTGGCAATTCTTTTTGAGCTTTTTCTTCGTCAACATGTATCCATTGATGATCACTAGTTGCTTCAGCAAACTGATTTATTCTTTCTTGATCAATAGTCATCCACTCTGAATGACCCATTTCTTTACCTTTGTATGACTCGATTTCATTAACATCAACTGTCAGCATAATATATCTCCCAATTCGTAATTTTTAATTGTAAAATCATAACGAAAATAAGCTAATAATAGAAGTTTTATAATGGAAAATATTCGACGAACTAAACATGATGATAAAATAAATATATCTAGTTTGCTGGATGAAGCATTTGGACCAGGAAGATTAGCAAGATCTGTATATCGTTTGAGAGAAATAAGACCGTTCATTGATGAATTTTCGCACGTCTACTTAAATGACTCAAAAATTGCCGCAAGCATCAGTTACAGTGAAACGTATATAAACAATTTATTTAAAGGACTTTTACTAGGCCCTTTAGCCGTAAAACCTGCTTTAGAAGGTAAGGGTTATGGCAAAGATTTAGTAAAATATACAATTAATAAAATCGAGTCGACCAAAATTTATGACTTTATAGTTGTTGTAGGTGATTCAGATTATTATTCAAAATTTGAATTCAATAAGATTGAGAAGAATTTAGAATTTTATGGTCCTGTTGATAAAGATAAAGTTTTGATAAAATTGATTGGTACAAAAATTAATATAAATGATATTGAACAGTTTAAATTTACGTAGAAAAAAATATGAATGATGATCCAGTAAACTTGAAGGGCATAGAAACAATCTATAGTTTTAGTAAATCAAATAAAAAATCCCTTCCTCCGATTGAAAAATGGAACCCTCCATTTTGTGGAGATATTGATATGACAATTTCTAAATCCGGGAAATGGTATTATATGGGATCAGAAATAAAAAGACCTGCTATGGTCAAATTATTTTCTAGTATTCTTAGATTAGAATCTGACAATTCATACTACTTGGTTACTCCAGTCGAAAAGGTGAGAATTCAAGTTGAAGACGCGCCTTTTGTAGCGGTAGCTATAGCAAATAAGCAAAATGAAGGAATAAATACAGTAACTTTTCGTACCAATCTTAATGATGAAATTGTTCTTTCAAAAGAGAATCCATTATCAATTGAAATTAAGAAAAATGATGAACCCTCGCCATACATAACAGTTCGTAATAATTTAAGAGCGCTTATTTCTCGATCAGTTTTTTATGAATTAGTAGACTTAGCTGAGACAATACCAATTGATGGCGTGTTGTACTTAGCGATAAAAAGTCAGGGGGAAATTTTTAAAATTTATAAAGTAGAAGATTTATGATTCAAATTTCTCAATTGAGAAAGCTTTTTAAAGGGCCTGAAATAATATCACACAAATATTTTGACCAATTAACTGATGATTTGATTACAAGAGCGCATCATCCGTTGGCAAAACTTAAAAAAGAAAGTGTTAATTTAATACCGTCTGCAGTTTTAGTGCCAATTATTTATGAAGAAGATAATATAAAGATATTACTTACAAAAAGACCTACAAACCTTAAAGATCATGCAGGTCAAATAAGTTTTCCAGGAGGTAAAATTGAGACAGGCGATTTAACTCCTATAGAAACCTCTTTAAGGGAAGCATCTGAAGAAGTGGGGCTTTCTAGAGAGCAAGTTGAAGTATTAGGAAATCTTGATGTTTATGTTACCGGAACTGGGTTTAGAATATTACCAATTGTTTCTGTAATTAAAGACTATTCATCACTAAAAATTAATAAAAGTGAAGTAGATGAAATTTTCTATTTACCTCTAGAATTTCTTATGAATAAGAATAACCATCAAGAGGAAAGTGCAACTTATAGTCAGGGCAATGAAAAATATGATTATGTTTATAGCGTTTTACCTTACGAAAACTATAAAATTTGGGGCGCAACTGCAGGAATGTTAATAAATCTTTATCAAATTTTAAAATGATATAAACATGCCTTTGTTATGAATAATTATTCTTCACTAATTTCAATCGAAGAAGTTAGTCAAATATTTAAAATATTTGAGGGTTTTCAAAAGAACTGTATTTTTCTAGTAGGCGGCTGTATCAGAGACTCAATTTTGCAAAAAGATGTTACTGACATTGATTTTGCAACATCTTTGAGTCCCAATGAAACAACTAACTTGCTAGATCAAAATAATATTCAGTTTGTGGATGTAGGTAAGAAGTATGGCACTGTCACAGCGATTATAAATCAAAAAAAATATGAGATTACATCTTTTAGAAAAGATATTTCAACTGATGGTAGACATGCAATAGTTACATTTACTGATGATATGAAGGAAGATGCTCAAAGAAGAGACTTTACTTTTAATGCACTATATGTCGATAGTTATGGAAAAATATTTGATTTCTATAATGGTCAAGAGGATTTGAAGAAAGGAAATGTGATCTTTATTGGAGATCCAAATGAAAGAATTAAAGAAGATTACCTAAGGATTCTTCGATACTTTCGCTTCTTTGCACTTTTTGAAAATAGCGATATTGATCCTGATTTACAAAAAGTATTTACGGTCAATCATGCTCATTTATCAAATATCTCCAATGAACGGAAATGGTATGAATTTAAAGAAATTTTAAAATTAAAAACACCTCATAATTCACTTCATATGATGGAGAGCGTGGGAATATTGAAAACTCATTTCGAAGGAGCTTTACTGGATGAAAATTTTAAAAACTTAATTGAAATTGAATCAAGAATTGGCGCCGTACCCAATCCGATAATTAGGTTAAGCACACTTATAGGAAGCTCACTTGAAAAAACAAACCATTTTATTAATAGCTTTCCATTATCCAGGACAGATTCAACAGAGTTACTGAAATTATCAAGTCTCAATAAAAAAATTGTTTCATACCTTTCAATGAAAGAAGTTCGCTACCTATTGTATAAGCTTGGTAAAACTGAATTTCAAAATCAGATTATAATAAATTGGTCGCGAGATACTCAAAATAAGAACGAAGTTAACTGGAGATCTTTGTATGAAGTTGCGGATAACTGGACCAAACCTGATTTTGGAATTTCACCCAAAGACATTATAAACATGGGGATAGAGCAGGGACCAATGGTTGGAAGAATAATGTCTGAAGTTGAAGATTGGTGGGCCGAAAATGACTTTATCGATGATAAGTTTTCTCTTATAGAGCGCTTGAAAGCGATTGTTCAGGCTCAAAAATAATTGTAAGTTTAGAGCCATTTTAAATCATTCCGGATTTTCTGCTTACGATAATTTCAAATTAGCACTGCCATTTTTTTTTATTTAGATTCAACATCGTCCAAATACTACCAATCTTTGCTGATTGTTATTATCGATTTATAGAGTAGATTTGTACTATGGAAGAGGAAGAAAATCTTGCCTCCGAAGAGCAACTAATAGAAACCGAAACTTCACCTGTCGTTGAAGAAATTACTGGGGATATAGGCGAGCCTCTAGCAGATGAACCTGTTTCTGAAGCTGTTGAGAACGAAATTGTTGAACCTGAACCAGTTGATGATTTTGTACAATTAACCAATGATTTAAATTCTGCTGAGTCTATCGATCAAAATGATTTAATTTCAAATTTTCTTCAATCCACGGAAAAACCTGTTACTGAAGTGCTCGCGTTGGTGGGTGAGAATATTCCTGAAATGGCAACTGATGTAAGCCTAGAAGTTGTCAATGTCTTTTCAGAACAGGTTTTAGAATTCAGTCAGAGTATTGCAACTGCATTTCCTGAGATAGTTGAAGATATTGCCGCTGAAGCTGCAGCTGCTAATCCAGACGACATCAACGATATCGTAAGTGGGATGCTGCTAGGCTCACCTGCTAAAGCAGCTGATATTGCGCTTTCTGTAATTGAAGCGGTTCCTGAAAGTACTGCAGAAGTAACTGTGAGTATGGCAACTATTGCTCCTGAGTTAGCAACAGAAATTGCTTCTAATATTGTATCAATCAAACCTGAAATTGTTGGCGAAATTGCAAGCGCTATGTTCGTAGCAGTACCTGATCAAGTTGAAGATATAGCAAGCACTTTAATTAGTCTTAATGCTGAATATGCAGCTGAGATCGTCAGCGGAGCATTATTATTAGAAGGAGTAGCGCCAACAGTTATTGAAACTGTTTTATCTTCCAATCCTGAAGCTACAGCTTCAGTTGTTATTGAAGTCATAAATCTTGAATCTGTAAATGAAAATTATAATGCGGTACTTATTAATAACATTGCAAATATTAACCCTGATGTTGCTGTGGAATTTTCAAATACTGTTTCCACATTATCACCTTCAATTGCAGGAGAGATGGCTGGCAATCTAGCGCTCATTAATCCTGATCTATCTGCCGATATTTCCATTTCGATGATTGCTGCCAATCCTGAGTCTTCTGCACTCATTGCCGCTGAGGTGATTAATATTTTACCTGTTGCATCAACTGCGGATATGATTCAACAAATTCAATTGAATGATCCAAATGCAGCCAGCAATTTTACAAATAAAATTGCGGAAGTGGATCCACAGATTGCAGGAAATCTTGCCTCGTCATTGAGTGACATAAATCCTGAATTTGCGATGAGTATGAGTATAGATATGGTTAATGTCAATCCAGAAGCTGCCAAAGAAATTACAAGCTCACTTCTAGTAAATGAAAGTGATTTCCTTCCTTCATTTATTAATAATATAATTATAGAAAATAAAAACTTGGTAGATGATATTGTTGGGGTGATTATCGATCAATCAAGTGAATCAGCTCTAAATATCATAACTGATCTTTCTTCAATTAGATCTGAAAATACAAAAATATTTATGGAGTCAGTTGCATCTAATAATATTGATTTTGGAGTACAATTAACCGAGGAGGTTAGTTATAACGATGTTGGTCTTGCATCTGAGATGGCAATTTCAGTCGCACAAATTAATCCTGAAACTGCCAGTGAATTGTCGCTTAACATGGCTAAGGTTAACTTAGATGCGGGAGTTGAATTGATAAATAATTTTTCTGATAACAATATTATAGAGGTATCAAAAATTACATCACTGATTTCAATAGATATCGCAAAAGAGATGCAAAATTATGATTTAGAGTTTGCGGCTGAATTAACTTCTAAAATGATAGAGTCTAATCCTAGTACAGCTGGAATGCTTGCAGCCGGGCTATCTCAATCGTACGGGGAAAATTCAGCTAACTTCAGTAGAGTTCTTGGAGAAAATATAGATACAGAAAGCTCTCAACTTTTAGCAACCAATATGATCCAAAGCTTTTCTCTTATGAACTACGAATTGACTTCAATAGTCAATCAAGATCAGAATTTAGATATTGAAATTATGAATCTTAACTATGCATCCAAAAATATACTAACAAATGTAAACGCTATGGTCGGACAAGATAATATGACATCAGATCTACTTGATAGCACTTATAAATTTATGACTGAGGTAAGAGGTCCAGAAGAATTTGATCGACAGTTAGCTGAGAGTCAGAACCTTGATCAAGAATTCGATAATACTATTGATAGCTTTCAATTTGATAAAAATTTCATGGTCGATCTCACTAATTTTAAATTTGATTTTATGAATTTGGAAATGAATCCGTCTTATGAGGCGCCAACCTTTTTAATTAGGAACCGAATTGAAAATGAAATCTATGAAAATGAGGAAGTTGAAGAAAATAATATTGATTATTATGAAATTAATGCAGAACAAGGAATATTCACTTATGGAAACGATTGGTATTTATCAATCTTACTGAATAATAAATTTTATGATGGATTATCAGGAGCAGATGTTATTAATCTTTCTATTTCAGGCATCAATAATATTACTGACTTAGCTTCGATAGTTAAAGACACGACATCGGGATATATGACTTTCACAGACCAATCTGGGGCCTATATTTCAATAAAGAATATTGAATCTTTTCAAATTAATGGGACTCCTTATGGAGATCCAACGGCTCATTCTAATCCCTCAGGGCTCAAAAATATCGAAAAGTTATTTTTTAATAACACTACAAAAACTGGCATGTTTTATAATGAAGGAGATACTGGTGGATCAAACTCACAAAACCTATACTTCGCTAATGCCTTGTGGCCTGTTCATGGAGATACCACATTGGTAGGAAGTAATGGAAATGAAAATCTTAACTTAACATTCTCTCATAACCACCCTAATCGTGCGGAAATGAGTATGATGGCAAATTTTCATTCTGATGACTGGATTATTGATCTTAAAGCTGGTGATGATGTTATCCAGGGATATCAACCTATAAATACAGATAATATTCAGCTTGGAAGTGGTGATGATAGAATAACACTCAAAATAACTGGCGATGGCACACAATCTAAACCAAATTATAGTTCATTAAATATAAGTAATCTCAATGGCGGCCCCGGGAGTGATTGGTTGATATTTAGTGAAACTTCAAGTTCAGATTTGACCCTAACTACAGGTAACGCAACTAATTTTGAAAATCTTGGAGGATCATCCGGAAACGATACGTTAAAAGGGGATGCGAATTCAAACATAATAGCAGGCAGTGGCTATTTAGGCTTTGGCGGTACAGACACACTCTACGGATACGAAGGCAATGATACATTATACGCTAATGGCACCCTATATGGAGGTGAGGGTAATGATATCTTAATTGGTGGAAACGGTGAGGATGTTTTAGATGGAGGAACAGGAATAGATACTCTAACGGGAGGCACTGGAAATGATACATTTGTCATAAGGATCGGAGATGGGACAGCGAATGCCGCGGCTACTGATGTTGTTACCGATTTTACAGATGGAAGTGACATTATTGGTTTAGCTGACGGTCTTAATTCGAACATGATTTCAATAACCCAAGGTACAGGGGCCAGTTCATCATCAACATTCCTGACTAAAACATCAACGGGTGAGTATTTAATGGCTCTTTTTAACACGCTTGCAAGTAAAATTACTGGAGCTGACTTTAGTTCTACATCAACAACACCAATATCTTTTACTGAAGGTGGAGGAAATGATATTTTTGTTGGCGGATCAGGAAATGATACTGTAACGTTAACAGCAGGCAGTGATGAATTTTATGGTCACAATGGAGACGACACCGTGACCATTAACACCAAATCGGGTGTGTTTGCTGATAAGATAAATGGTGGAGCTGGCAATGATACCCTAAATATTGGTTACGCAGGAATTGCCAGCATAGCAAGCTTTGCTTCAATATCAAAAGATGCTAATGGAGTATTGACCCTAACCGATGCTTCGGGTGCAACGGTATCAATGCAAAATGTTGAACAACTTAACATTAATGGAATTGATTATGGTGATCCGAGTTGGAATACTCAATATCCACCTCAATCAAGTCCATCTAGTATGCAAACAACAAATTTTATCTTTAGCAATACATACGTTGGCTCAACCAAGCATGGTGTTCTTTATAACGTTGGCGATGCAGGAGGAAGTATAGTTCAACGTTTTTTAATTTATGAAGATGATCCAACTAAATCGTTAACCATCACTGGTTCGATCAAAGATGACTCGATTAGTTTACATGGCAGTGGTGCTTCTAATGATTGGTATCAAGGATCAGATAACCGTGTTTCAGATATGGGGCAACAATCAGGCGCTCTTATTCTAAATGCCGGAGCAGGCGATGATTATGTATATGATTATACGCCAATCAATGCTGACCAAATTAATTTAGGAACAGGCAATGATAGAATTGAACTGCGAATAAAAAATGGAGATGGATCAACTTATAAGCCAAATTATGCATCTCTTGATTTAGATACGTTGGACGGAGGCGATGGTACGGATTGGTTGATCTTCATGGAAACATCAAGTTCTGATTTAACTCTAACAACAGGCAATGCATCTAATTTTGAGAATCTTGGTGGATCATCTGGCAATGATACTCTTAAAGGTGACAACAATGACAATATAATTGCAGGAAACTATTCGACTGTGATGGGGGAAACATCTTACTATGGAGGCACTGATACCATTTACGGATATGGAGGCAATGACACTCTTTACGGCAATGGTACCCTTTATGGAGGTGATGGCAATGATACATTACTTGGAGGAACTGCAGGAGATACTCTAGATGGTGGAACTGGAAAAGATATTTTAACAGGAGGTGGCGGGGGAGATACATTCGTAATCAGAGCAAATGATGGAAGCACGTCTTTATCATCTGCTGATACAATTATTGATTATATTGACAATACAGATAGCTTTGGAATGGCTGGTGGTCTTCAATTTTCAAATCTTTCCATTTTCCAAGGCACGGGAGAAAACTCATCTGATACTTTGATAAAAATTACAGCCTCTAATGAATATTTAGCCATTGTTTTAAATACAAATGCGACAGACGTAACAACAGATGACTTTTCAGCTGTGTAAAAAATATTTATTTGAATTCAATTTTTTTAATATCGTAATTCTTTTCACCTTTTGGTGTTGTCACAGTAACAAAATCTCCTTTTTCTTTTCCAATTAGTGCTCTCGCAACAGGTGATTTATAAGACAATAAGCCTGTCTCAATGTCTGCTTCATCATCGCCAACAATTTGGAATTTAGTTTTAGATTCATCATCTAGATCGGAAAGTTCAACAGTTGCTCCAAAAACAATTGTTTTCTGAGTTTTTGGAATATTATCAAGATCTATTATTTCAGCATTTGCAAGCATCAGTTGAATTTCTTGAATACGTCCTTCAATATGGCCTTGCTCTTCCTTGGCAGCGTGATACTCAGCATTTTCTTTTAAGTCACCATGCTCCCTAGCTTCAGCTATGGCTTGAATGACCTTTTGACGCTTATTGTTAATAAGATCATTTAATTCATCTTGAAGTTTTTTCGCACCTTTTACTGTAATTGGCTCTGTTTCCATTTCAATTTACTTCCACTTTGCGTTTGGAGGCATAGACATTAATATCGCTTCAATATTACCGCCACTATTAAGTCCAAATTTTGTTCCACGGTCGTATAAGAGATTATATTCTACGTATCGGCCTCGTTTTAACAACTGAATTTCTTTCTGTTTTTTTGTGAATTTTTCAAACATTTTTCTACGGACAACTTCTTTAATAATTTCTATGAAAGTTAATCCTATATCTTTAACAAAATTAAAATCATTATTCCAATCATCCATTTTATAATCAAAGAAAATACCACCAATGCCTCTTATCTCTTTTCTGTGCGGCATATAAAAGTACTCATCGCACCATTTTTTATATTTAGGATAATAATTCTTACCGTGCTCATCACATATTTTTTTAAGTTTGGAGTGAAAGTTCTTTTTTAATATTTTGTCTTCTAAGCTTGGTGTAGCATCAATTCCTCCCCCAAACCAACTTTTGCTAGTAATAATATGTCGCGTATTAAAGTGCAGTGCAGGAACTTTTGGATTCACTGGATGAAGTACTACTGAAACACCTGATGACCAGAAATTATTATTTTTTTTAGTGCCAGGTATTTGCTTTGCAAAGTCTTTTGGAAATTTCCCAATAACATTTGAAAATGCAACACCACCTTTTTCAATTACATTACCTTCAATAATTCTATACTCTCCCTTTGACCATTTATTCTTTTTGAACTTAGCAGTTGACCCATATTCTTTTTCAAGTTCAAGAACTGCATCACATATTAAATTTTGAAGTTCTATAAACCAGTCTTTACAAATCTTTTTATTATTTTTCATACTAAATTGTTTTTAACTGCCTTATGGCTTCCGAGATAACTATCGCAGATGATGTGGCTACATTGAGTGATCTTGCACCTGCTTTCATGCTTATTTTAATAACCTCGTCTACTTCTTGATGAACATATTCTGGCACACCCGCACTTTCTCTACCTACAATTAAATTGTCTGACCGATTAAAGTTAATATCATGATGAGATCTACTTCCTTTTGTTGAAAGCAATATTTTTCTTCCTTTTCTTTTTGTCATGTAATTTTTCCAATCATCAAACTCACTTATCTTCACATTTTTTATATAGTCCATTGCAACACGGTTCAGTGATTTTTCAGATAAAACAAATGATGCAGGATGAATAATATCGATATTCACATCAAAACATGAGCAAATACGAATCATAGCACCAGTATTTTGAGGAATATCAGGTTCAAATATCGCCAAATTCAATTTTAAATTTTCCCATCTAGATTTTTAGAGAAATATGCGTCATCTTGACCCAATTTATCATTCAATTGCTTATTTAATTTCGCATAAAAATGCTTAATTTAGAGTATATTAGCAATTAAATATTGGGAAGATAATTTGTCAGATAAACCTGTTACAAGAAGAAATTTTTTGTACATCACAACTGGAACATTTACAGCTGCTGGGGCCGCTTCATTAGTATGGCCATTTGTTGATCAAATGAACCCAGATGCATCGGTAAAAGCCCTTGCTTCTACGGAAGTAGACTTAAAACCGATTGTTCCAGGCCAGAGTATTACGGTTTTGTGGAGAGGAAAGCCCGTCTTTATTAGAAGAAGAACGCCTGAAGAGATATCAGAAGCTAAAGCTGTATCTCTAGATGAATTACCTGATCCTCAAGATGATGCAGCTAGGGCTATAAACCCAGAGTGGCTGGTAATGGTTGGAATATGCACTCACTTAGGATGTATACCACTTGGTCAAAAGGGTGAATATAATGGTTGGTTCTGCCCATGCCATGGTTCACACTATGATACATCTGGAAGAATAAGAAAGGGTCCAGCCCCTACCAATTTGGAAATTCCTGACTATGTATTCCTTAATGATAACACTATTAAAATTGGATAAATAACATGAGCGATACTTACGTACCAAAGTCAGCAGTTGGAAAATGGTTTAACGAAAGGTTACCTTTACTAGACCTAATTTATGGTCACCTGATGCCGTACCCAACTCCAAAAAACCTTAATTATTTCTGGACGTTTGGTGGAATATTAACGTTTTGTTTGGTTACACAAATTATAACCGGCTTAGTGCTTGCCATGCACTATGTTGCCGATGCTGATTTAGCGTTTGCTAGTGTTGAGCACATTATGCGTGATGTAAACTATGGTTGGTTATTAAGATATATTCATGCAAATGGTGCATCTTTGTTTTTCATGGCTGTCTACATTCACATGGCCAGATCTATGTTTTATGGTTCTTATAAAGAACCACGAGAACTTATTTGGATTATAGGTGTGTTTATATTTTTACTTATGATCGCCACTGCATTTATGGGGTACGTTTTGCCTTGGGGTCAAATGAGTTTTTGGGGAGCAACTGTGATAACCAACCTATTTAGCGCAATACCAATTGTTGGAGAGTCAGTGACTAACTGGTTATGGGGTGGCTATGCTGTTGGCAGTCCGTTGTTAACAAGGTTCTTTACCTTACATTACTTAATGCCTTTTCTTATTTTTGCGTTGGTAATCCTTCATGTTTGGGCTCTTCATGTTCCAGGAAACAATAACCCTGAGGGTATCGATGTTGTTAAGGGATCACAAGATACAGTTCCATTTCATCCACACTATGTAGTTAAAGATTTATTTGCTCTTGTTGTCTTCTTAATCATTTTCGCAGGGTTTGTATTTTTTGTACCAAACCTTCTAGGACATACTGATAATTATATTCAAGCTAATCCACTGCAAACTCCAGAGCATATTGTTCCAGAGTGGTATTTTTTACCTTTCTATGCAATCTTAAGGGCTGTACCAGACAAACTAGGTGGAGTAATATTGATGGTATCAGCTATAGCTATTCTTGCTTTCTTGCCATGGCTAGATACATCAAAAGTAAGGTCAGCAAAATATAGACCTCTTTACAAACAGTTTGTATGGCTCTTCTTTGCGAATACTATTTTTCTTGGTTACCTGGGAGCGCAAGTAGCAGATGGAATGTATTTAATTATGGGTAGAATTGCCACTGTATACTACTTTGCTCACTTTATAATAATTTTGCCATTGCTAGGGTATATAGAGAAGACCAAGCCTCTTCCTAAGAGCTTGAGTGAGCCTGTATTGTCGAAAGAAGAAAAAGAGATTCTAGCCTCAGGTGTAACAACTTAAGTTAAATGCAATATTTTTCAAAAATCTTAATTTTAATTTTTGTAAATATTAGCCTCTTTCAAATTACTGTTCAAGCAGCAGAGATGAAAGAGCCATTACATCCAGAATGGTCATTTGAGGGACCATTGGGTAAGTTTGAGAGGGCTTCATTACAAAGGGGGTACCAAGTTTATACAGAAGTATGTTCTGGCTGTCATTCAATGGAATTATTGAGTTATAGAAACTTAATGGAAGAAGGTGGCCCTGAGTTCTCTGAAGCCCAGGTGAAAGCTATGGCAGCTGCATTTGAAGTAAAGGGCGCTCCAGATGAGTATGGCGATGTAGTTATGCGACCAGCTATATTGTCAGACAAATTTGTCAGCCCTTATGAAAATGAACAGCAAGGAAGAGCAGCTAATGGTGGAGCATATCCTCCGGATCTATCTGTAATGGTTAAAGCAAGACATGGTGGAGCAGATTATGTTTATTCATTATTACTTGGATATGAAGATGCACCTGAGGACATGGTTCTTGATGATGGTGTCTACTACAATATTTACGCTAAGGGACAAAAAATTGCTATGCCGCAATTACTCTCAGCTGATGCTGTCGAGTATAGTGATGGTACGAAAGCAACTCCTGAACAAATGGCTAGAGATGTGACTATGTTTTTGACATGGACTGCAGAACCTAAATTGGAAGCGCGAAAGAGAATCGGTTTCAAAGTTATAACATACCTATTAATACTTTCATTCTTGCTGTACTTTACGAATAAGCAAATTTGGAAAGAGTCACACTAGTATAATGATAAAAATACTCATTATTTCAATAATTTAATTTTTTTCCTTACAGTAAATTATAAGCTTCGTTATCCACAAGCAGATTAAATCTGTCTCGAAAACTATTTTTGATTAATATAAGCTTTGAAGTTAATTAGATGGAGGAACTTAATGTTAGAAAATATTTTTAAATTGAATGAAAATGGAACGAGCGTAAGAACAGAAATTCTTGCAGGGCTCGCTACATTTTTAACAATGGCTTATATCATTGTTGTTAACCCAGCAATTTTATCAACAGATGGTACAGGCATGGATTTTGGCGGTGTATTTGTTGCGACCATAATCGCAGCTGTTGTTGGCTGTTTAGTTATGGGATTATGGGCTAATTGGCCAATAGCGCTTGCACCAGGAATGGGACTAAATGCATTCTTTGCTTTCGGCGTTGTGTTCGGAATGGGTTACACCTACCAGCAAGCACTTGCTGCAGTATTCGTTGCAGGTATTGCATTCCTTGTATTATCTATCACACCTGCTCGTCAGTGGATTATTAATAGTATACCCGTTAGCATGAAATTTGGAGTTGGAGCTGGAATTGGATTATTCCTTGCTATCATCGGTCTAAAGAATGCAGGAATAGTTGTTGACAGCCCAGCTACTCTAGTGACGCTTGGTGATGTTGCATCTATGCCTGTTATGTTAGCTGCTGTTGGTTTTGGAATAATGGCAGTACTAGATAAAAGAGGAATACCCGGTTCAATAATCATTGGTATTTTGGCAGTAAGTCTTATTGCATGGATCACAGGTGTGAGTACAATTGACGGAGTAGTTGGATCTGTACCACCGGCCGTGCATGCTTTCTCAATGGATTTTAGTTTATTAGCTACTGCTGGATTTATTGGTGTTGCTTTTGCTTTTCTTTTTGTCGATTTTTTTGATACCGCAGGAACATTAACTTCCGTAGCCAATCTAACTGGTAAAGTTGATAAAGAAGGAAATGTTGATGGCATTGGTAAAGCTGTCTTAGCAGACTCTGCGGCAACGACAGTTGGCGCTTTAGTGGGAACATCAAATACAACTTCTTACATTGAATCAGGAGCGGGAATAAAAGAGGGTGGCAAAACTGGTCTAACAGCAGTAACTGTTGCAGTTTTATTTGCTATTTGTTTATTTTTAGCGCCATTGGCTCAAAGTATTCCTGCATTTGCTACAGCTCCTGCATTAGTATTTGTTGCAACTTTCTTCCTTAGAAACTTGAAGGATATCGAATGGAACGATGTTACAGAATACGCACCAGCCGTGCTAGCTGCTATCTTAATGCCATTAACTTTCAGTATAGCTCATGGAATAGCATTGGGTTTTATTGCTTATGTGATAATAAAAGCCTTAAGTGGTAGACAATCAGATCTTAATGCTGGATCAATAGTAATAGGAGTGCTTTCGTTCTTATACTATATCTTCTTGTAAGATTTAATGATTGGCTTTGTCTTCCTCATCCCAGGGGAAGACAGGCCAAGTTTCCTGAGTTATTTCTTCAACATACGTATTAGCTAACGGCAACCCTCGTGGCTTTGCATAAATTACTGCTAAATGCATATTAGGCATATATTCTTTAAGAGCTTTTGCTGTCCCACCTTTATCTACAATATCATCAATCACAAGAACTATTTCATCAGTTTTTGGAGCGCGATGAACAATCGCTTTTCCAGCCTCCCGATGAATGTAACTCTGTATAGATACGATATCTACGTCTTGTATGCCTAGAGTGTAAGCAACGACAGCAGCAGGTACAAAACCTCCCCTGGAGACAACAACCATTTTATCGAAATTTATATTTTTACTTTTTATCAAGTGTCCAAGCTTTACGGCTTTATCATGCATTTCCTCATAAGTCGGGAATACTAATTTATGTTCCATATTTAATTATTAAATAAAAAATGCATTACGTCACCATCTTGTACAGTATATTCTTTACCTTCGCTACGCATCTTTCCTTGTTCTTTTGCTTTTATTTCACCCATACATGCAATGTAATCATTATACGCAATAGTTTCAGCTCGAATAAAGCCTTTTTCAAAATCAGTATGAATCTTTCCTGCAGCCTGTGGTGCTGTTGTACCCAATTCTATGGTCCACGCCCTTGTTTCTTGCTCACCTGCTGTAAAATAAGTAATTAAATTAAGCGTTCTGTAGCCGCTACGAATTATTTTATTCAAACCTGACTCCTCTAATCCCAAACTCTGTACATACTCTTTTTGATCTTCATCACTTAATGAAGAAATTTGGGACTCTATTTCTGCAGAAATAAGAATAATCTCATTGTTAAAACTATTTTTAATTTTTTTTGTGAATTCATTCCCACCTATAATTGACTCTTCATTAACGTTACACACATATATTGTTGGTTTAAACGTAATTAAATTAAACTCTGACGAATTTGATTTTATCTCAGCTAAATTTTCAATTGTAATTGCGGGCTCACCTTTCCCAAGATGGCTAAGTAACTTTTCCGCTGCTGAGATTTTTATTTTTGCATCTTTATCACCTTTTTTAGCTTGTTTTTCTAGACCAGATTTTAATTTTCCTAGTAGTTCAATATCGGATAAAACTAATTCAGTATTTATTGTTTCAATATCATCTAAGGGATCAATTTTATTACTTACGTGAGTTATATTATCATCTTCAAAGCACCTAACTACGTGTATGATCGCATCAACCTCTCTTATATGTGATAAGAATTTATTTCCTAATCCTTCACCCTTTGATGCACCTTTAACAAGTCCAGCTATATCAAAAAATGTCAGTGAGGTAGGTATAGTTTTTTTAGATTTTGCTATTTCAGTTAGAGTATTAACTCTTTCATCAGGAACTATTACGGTACCCTCATTTGGCTCTATTGTGCAAAAGGGATAGTTGGCAGCTTCAGCTGAAATTTTCTTGGTAAGAGCATTAAATAAAGTTGATTTTCCAACATTAGGTAGTCCAACAATTCCGCATTTAAATCCCATATTATAATTTAATGTTATTTAAGAATTGAGATTTATTCTCTGATATCAGCAATTTTAAGTGCGATGAAATACTAATCTTTAGTTGGTCAACAATTTCCAACTCCTTTTTTTTAAAGTTGCCTAGAACATGCCTGTTAACCAATTCACGGCTTCCAGGGTGGCCAATTCCAACCCTTACTCTATTATAATTTTTGCCTATACATGAGTCTATGGATTTTAATCCATTATGACCAGCGGGTGAGCCACCATTCTTTGTTTTTACTTTTCCAAGAGAAATATCAAGGTCATCGTGGAAAATATAAACTGAATCTAAACTGAGTTTGTAAAAATTAATAAGTTTTGCAATACTACCACCACATTCATTCATGTAATCGCATGACTTAAATGTGACTATTTTTTTTCTGCCGATAGAAAAAGTTGTTAAATCACCGTTGAATTTTTTTTCACTCTTAATAATTTCATTATTATCATTGATTTCATCAATAACAATGAATCCTATATTATGTCTATTTAAGGAATGTTTTTCACCAGGGTTTCCTAAACCAATTAGAGCAATCATACGTTTAAGAATATAGAAATTATGTATTAGATGAAAGGTAAAGTATTAATCTTTAGCTTCTTCTTTTTTAGCATCATCAGTTGATGCTTCTTTAGCTTCATCAGTTGTTTCCGCTCCTTCTTCAGCTGCTTCTTCACCTTCTACAGGAGTCTCAGGTTCTTTGACAACAGTTGGCGCGGCAACTGATGCTACAGTAAAGTCACGATCACTAATTGTAGGAGTAATATCGCTTGATAAATTTGCAGCTGATATCCTGATGGTATCGCCAATATCTAAACCATCTAAATCAAATACAATTTCTTCAGGAATATTATTTGCTGGACAACTTAGTTGTACAGTTCTTCTGTTAACATTAAGAACTCCACCACGCTTAAGGCCAGGAGATGACTCTTCATTGATAAATCGAGTTGGTATATCCAGCGTGATTTTTGAGTCTTCTGCCAATCTTAAAAAGTCCACGTGAATTGGTTGATCTGAAAGTGGATCAAACTGAACATCTCTGGGGATTGCGAGATTTTTCTTACCAGCGATATTTAGAGAAATGATTCTCGTAAGAAACCCGCCCGAGTTGATTTCTTTTTGGACAGAAATTTTATCAAGGGAAATATTAAGAGACTCTTCACCCAATCCATAAATAACAGAGGGAATTTTACCAGAAGCAATGACTTTTTTTACTGCTGATTTTCCAGACTCTGCTCTTATTTCAGCATCTAAATTTGTTTCTTTTGACATAATAATGTTGTGGTACTTAGATTAAATTTACTTATATGGCAAGCATATTAATCAAAAATCAAACAGGCTGGATACCGAGCTTTCTTCAGAAATTCTTTTTATCGCTTCACCCAACAGATTGGATACATCAATAGAACGTATTTTATTGCCATTACTTAATAAATCTTGATTGTTAATAGAATTGGTAATTACCAACTCAGTTAATTTTGAATTATTTATTCTCTCGAGAGCTTTTCCGGTAAGTACGCCGTGTGTTACGTAGGATGTTATGCTATTAGCTCCAAGATCCATGATCCTGTTCGCTGCATTAGAAATCGTTCCAGCAGAGTCGATTATGTCGTCTAAAATAATACAGTCTTTTCCTTTAACATCTCCAATGATATTCATAACTTCGCTCTCACCAGGTTTAGATCGCCTTTTATCAACAATTGCTATTGAAGCGCCAATTTTATTAGCAATAGCTCTAGCCCTTACAACTCCCCCAATATCAGGTGAAACTGCAACTAAGTTTCCAATATCATATTTTTCTTTTATATCTTTTGAAAAAACTGGTCCTGCAAAAAGATTATCAGTAGGAATATCAAAGAAACCTTGTATCTGTTCAGCATGTAAATCTAATGTTAAAACTCTATCAGCCCCAGCAGTTGTGATTAAGTTAGCAACTAATTTCGCAGATATAGGTGTTCTAGGGCCAGGCTTTCTATCTTGTCGTGCATAACCGTAATAAGGAATCACAGCTGTAATTCTTTTTGCGGACGCTCTTTTTAGAGCATCCATAATTACTAGTAGCTCCATAAGATTATCGTTAGCAGGGTGGGATAGAGATTCTATAACAAAAACATCCTCACCTCGTATATTTTCTTTAATTTCAACGTAGACTTCATCATCGGCAAACCTTTGTATGGAAGCGTTCGTTAAGTTCTCACCAAGATAATCAGAAACACTTTTAGAAAGAGGTAAATTACTATTTCCCGCAATAATTCTCATGAGTGATCTCCTTTTATAGTAATTGTTGAAATCATTCTACCATAATCATCCTCTTTTTTATGAAGTGACCGTCTGTAGCTGAAACAAAGGTGTTCGTCATTGTAAGTATCAATGTTGACAGTGTCTATGTTTCCAACGCCTTGCTCTCCAAGTTTAACTGTAATGAATTTTTTTAGGGAAAACTGATATTTATCCTTATTGATTTTGATAAAAAATTGTCTATTTCTTGTCGACTTGTCTACAAATATTTTGAAAAAGTCTGATTTCACGTCATATGAGCTTTGTCCAATACATGGCCCAATTGAACAATTTATATTGTTAATGTTTGCACCAAGGAGCTTCATACTTGATAGAGTATTTTCAATAATACCGTTCAGGGCTCCTTTCCAACCTGCATGACAAGCTCCAATAATTGATTTTTTTTGGTCAAAAAATAAGATCGGAGCACAATCGGCTGTCAGAACTGATAATATTATATTCTGATGTTTTGTTACTATACCGTCACACTTATATTCTGTTTGCTGAAATTTAGGCTCAACTATTTTGCATATGTTTGAATGTGTTTGATGCATTGTAATCAACTTAGACCTTGGAAGATTGAAATACTTATGAATTATCTTTAAATTATCCTCTACCAATAGAGGATTATCATTTGATCCTTTGCCACAATTTAGTGATGAATATTTTTTTTTACTAAAGCCACCAATTCTTGAAAAAAAACAGTGATCAACGTCGCTTAAATTTTTTGAAAAAAACATTTAAATTTCGACTTCCA
>QBZX01000011.1 GCA_003282175.1 Pelagibacteraceae bacterium AG-337-G06 | reverse complement strand
AAGCTTGTTTGCCAATCATTAAATAAAAAAACAACATTGAAAAGCAATCAGTTCGATTTAATAATCTGCACAGGAGTCCTTACTGCTGGTCATGTAGGGCCAGGTGCAATCAAAGAATTATTAAGAGTTACAAAAAAAAATGGTTACTTAATACTTTCAATTTCTGAGACTATTTTTAAAAAATTAGGGTTTGATACAGAACTAGCCAACAGATCCAATGAATATACTCCTTTGTATATCTCAAGGCCATTCCTAGCACTTCCTCGTCACAACTCCAGTGCAAAAAATAAAATTTATATTTTAAGAAAATCCTAGCCTATTTGTTCTTGACTCATGTCACTGGAGTCAATACCTGCAATTTCAACAGGTTTTTTCATTGCATCCCTTCTGAAAGGCTCGCCTAATTCTTGATTCAAAATAACTTCAATAAATGTTGTGATACCTTTATCCTGATCTTCGCAGGCCATCCTAAGGTTTTGAGTCAATTCATCCATCGTTCTAACTATGACACCTTTTAAGCCACATCCTTCTGCTACTTTTGCGTAACTTAGTTCTGGATCTAATTCAGTGCCAACAAAATTATTGTCATACCAAAGAATTGAGTTTCTTTTCTCGGCACCCCATTGATAATTTCTGAATATTACCATGGTAATGGCAGGCCATTCTTCTCTTGCACAAGAGGTCATCTCGTTCATACTAATGCCAAATGCACCATCGCCAGCAAATCCAACAACTGGAATGTTAGGACATCCAATTTTAGCGCCTAGAACTGAGGGGAAACCGTATCCACATGGACCAAATAGACCCGGAGCAAGATACTTTCTTCCTTCATCAAAAGTAGGATAAGCATTTCCTATTGCACAATTATTGCCAATATCTGAAGAAATAATTGCTTCTCTGGGCAGAGCCGCTTGGATTGCTCTCCACGCCATTCGTGGAGACATTCTATCAGAGTCTCTCTTTCTAGAGTCTGCGTTCCATGTGGTTCCAGGATCATCATCTTCGTGATCCATGCTGCTTAGCGTTTGCAGCCAAGAAGATTTGGTTTGATGCACTAATGCTTTTCGATCATCTCTACCATTATCACCAGCACTTGGAGATAAGTTATTTATTAATTGTTGTGTTACAAGCTTTGAATCTCCACAAATACCTACACTTACCTTTTTAGTAAGCCCTATGCGGTCTGAATTGATATCGACTTGAATTACTGATGCATCTGTTGGCCAATAATCTATGCCATAGCATGGCAAAGTAGAAAATGGGTTCAACCTAGTACCTAAAGCAAGAACAACATCAGCCTTTGAAATTAATTCCATTGCTGCTTTTGATCCATTATAACCTAAGGGTCCAACAGCTAAACGATGATTACCTGGAAAACTATCATTATGTTGATATCCACACGCAACGGGAGCATCCAATCTTTCAGCAAGTAATTTGCATTCTTCAATGGCATCGCCTAATACAACGCCAGCGCCAGATAAAATTACAGGAAATTTTGCGTTAGATAGTAACTCTGATGCTTTTAATATTGCTTCATTCCCTCCAGCCGGTCTTTCAAAATTTATAATCGTTGGTATTTCAATATCAATGACTTGTGTCCACATGTCTCTTGGTACATTTATTTGAGCAGGTGCTGAGCCTCTAAATGCTTTAGAAATTACTCTATTTAAGACCTCCGCTATTCTGGAAGGATCTCTCACCTCTTCTTGATAGCAAACCATATCTTTAAATAAAGCCATCTGCTCAACTTCTTGAAATCCACCTTGACCAATAGTTTTGTTGGCAGCTTGAGGCGTTACTAAGAGTAAAGGAGTATGATTCCAGTATGCTGTTTTAATTGGCGTAACAAAGTTTGTAATACCTGGACCATTCTGAGCAATGCACATTGACATTTTCCCTGTAGCACGAGTGTATCCATCAGCAACAATGCCTCCGTTAGTTTCGTGAGCTACATCCCAAAAAGTTATACCAGCTTTGGGAAATAAATCGGATATAGGCATAAACGCTGAACCAATAATCCCAAATGCATGTTGTATGCCGTGCTTTTGTAAAACCTTGATAAAAGCTTCTTCTGTTGTCATTTTAGTCATATTTGAAACTTTTCTATTAATATTTAACAACTACTTCTTTTATTCTTTGTAACATTTCGTCAATGTGCTTTTCTTCAGCAATCAAAGCAGGTGCAATTATACCACTGTCGCCAGTAAATTTAATATGAACTCCATTCGCAAAAGTTTTCTTTTGAGCATCATATCCACGTACCCCTGGAGTTTTATCAACTGCAAGATCAATGGCAGCCATCATTCCATCTCCCCGAACATCTGTTACAGCCGGAACATCTTTAAACGCATCAAAAACAGCATCTAAAAAATAAGGTGACATCTTTTCAGCTCTTGCAAAAATATCTTCTTTTTCATAAATATCTAATGTAGCTAATGAAGCTGCAACACATGCAGGGTGACCTGAGTATGTGTAGCCATGAAAAAACTCAACTCCGTGTTCAGGGCCATTGTCAACAATTGCGTTATAAATTTTATCTGAAACCCCAACGGCTCCCATTGGCTGGGAACCATTTGTAATAGCTTTAGCCATAGTGATCATATCTGGTTGAACATTATATTTAACTGAACCAAAAGACTTTCCTGTTCTTCCAAATCCTGTAATAACTTCATCAAAAATTAATACGATGCCATACTTATCACATGTTGCTCTTAATTTTTCTAAGTATCCCTTAGGTGGAATTAATGTTCCCGTTGATCCCGCGATAGGCTCGACAAAGCATGCAGCGATTGACTCTGGACCATACATGTCAACAAACCTCTGAAGGTCATCAGCTAAATGTGAGCCATGTTCTGGTTGACCTTTTGTGAACTTATTTTCGTCTAACCAAGTATGTCTTAAATGAATAACGCCAGGCATTGCAGCAGTAAATATTTCTCTGTTTTTAATCATACCACTTAGAGATGTACCGCCAATATTTACACCGTGGTAAGCTCTTTCACGCGATACAAACTTCATTCGATGAGCTTGTCCAATTGCATGCTGATATGCTTGAACAATTTTTATAGCTGAATCTATTGCTGTTGATCCACATATCGTGAAAAAAACATTGTTTAAGTCACCAGGTAATAGTTTTGCAACTTTTTCAGCGCAAGTAAAAGCAGGTAAGTGTGAAACCTGGAAGCTTGGTGAATAATCTAATTTTAATAATTGCTGATGTACAGCATCCGCAATTTCTTGCCTTCCATGACCCAGAGGGACGCAAAATAATCCCGAAGAAGCATCAATTACCGTATCACCTTTATGATTCCAATAATATACACCTTCGCCTCTGTCCAAAAGCCTCGGATCTTTTTTGAAATCCTTATTTGCAGTGAAGGGTAAAAAGTAATTATCGAGAGAATTAGTCGTAGGTGTGGTGTTTGCCATATGGATCCTTTCAAATCTATAAAGATATAATGATTATATTAATCTTATTTAAGCTGCTTGACTAGAATTACCACTTTTATGAAATGTCTCATTTTTGGAGGCCATATCACGAAGAAGCTTGCAAGGTGTAAACCTTTCACCATATTTTTGTGCAAGTTTATCTGCTTCAGCAACAAATTCTTTGACGCCTATCATGTCAATGTAAGAGAGTGTACCGCCAGTCCAAGGTGCCATTCCCCAACCTAGAATTGCTCCAATATCAGCATCGCGAACATCTGTTAAGACATTTTCTTCATAACACTTGGCTGTTTCCAAGGCTTGAATATAGAGAAATCTCTTTTTTAGTTCATCAACTTCAGGCTGCTCATCACTTTCCTTACAAAGATTAGATAATTCAGGCCATAGATATTTCTTCCCACTTTCAGGATATTCATAAAAACCTTTATTATTCTTCTTTCCAAACCTGCCTTGCTTTTCAACCATTTCTTCCATGATTGAATACATAGGTGTAACTGGAAACTCTTTTCCTTCTGCCTCGAAGTCTTTTTTGGTTTGAGTAGTCACCTTCCATGCAAGATCTAAAGCTACAGCATCTGAGAGTGCTAAAGGCGCCATTGGCATGCCTGTCATCTTTCCAGCATTTTCAATTAGTGCGGGCTTAATTCCTTCTGCAAGCATTGCGACACCTTCACCTGTATATGTGCTGAATACGCGGCTTGTATAGAATCCTCTGCTATCATTTACTACAATTGGAGTTTTCTTAATCTTTTGCACATAATCCATTGTCTTCGCAAGAGTCTCTTGTGACGTTTCTTTTCCCATAATAATTTCGACTAATGGCATTCTTTCAACAGGAGAGAAATAATGAATTCCAATAAAATTATTAGGTCTTTTAGAATTTTTAGCCAGTCCTGTGATAGGTAAAGTTGAAGTATTGGAACCAAAAACAGCTGTCTCAGCAATTTGTGCTTCAGCTTTAGCGGTAACTTCAGCCTTGATGTCTCTGTTTTCAAAAACTGCTTCTACAATTAGATCTGCACCTTGTAGCAAAGAGTAATCAGTAGTAGGAGTTATTAAGTTTAGTAGTTTTTCTTTCTTTTCTTCTGTAGTTCTTTTTTTGCTTAGTTGCTTATCTAAAATTTTAGTCGAGTAATCTTTTCCTTTATCAGCAGCATCTTGATCTGTATCAATTAAAATAACTTCAATTCCTACTTTTGCAGTTACATAAGCAATTCCTGCACCCATTAGTCCAGCTCCAAGTATACCAATTTTTTTGACATCATACTTATCAAAGTCCTTTGGCCTTCTTGCTCCCTTACTGAGAGCTTGCATATTTACAAATAAGCTTCTGACCATATTTTGTGATCTTGGATCCATTACTACATTGGTGAAGTATCGCGCCTCAATTCTTAATGCAGCATCAATTGGAACCTGAACACCTTCATATACTGCGGACAAAATAGCTGTTTGAGCTGGATAGTTATTGTAAGAATTTTTCCTAAGAGATGATGAAGCCGCAGCCCATAGCATCATGCCTTTTGGCGTGTAAGGAAGTCCACCTGGGAATTTAAATCCTTTTTCATCCCATGGTTGAACTGCTTTACCACCATCAACAATATATTTTTTTGCAACGGCTAATAAACTTTCTTTGTCTGTCACCTCGTTAATAAGTCCTGCGCTAAGAGCTTTTTTAGGAGTGAATGGAGTTCCTGCTAAAAGAAAACCCATTATGTCTTGGGTAACTCCTGCCAATCTAGGCACTCTTTGAGTCCCACCCGCTCCAGGTATAAGACCAACTTTTGCTTCTGGTTGTCCGATTTGAATTTTATCATTATCAATTGCAACACGATAATGACATGACAAACAAATCTCAAATCCACCACCTAAAGCATGTCCATTTATTGCTGCAACAAAAGGCTTGCCACATGTTTCCATGCTCCTAAACAGCAACTGCATTTCCATGTTTCCATTATATATTTTCTCTGCAGCTTTAACTTTATCCTCTTGAACACTGTCAAAACCAAAAACCTCAGAAGAAGTAAGATCTGCTCCGGCTATGAATGCATCTTTAGCGCTTCTCAGAACAATACCTTTAACTGCGTCATCGCCAATTAGCTTTTCAATAATTTGCCTATATTCACCTAAAGATTGAAAATTTAGTACGTTCATTGAACGATTTTCTAAATCCCAAGTTACTACAGCAACACCGTCGCTATCTATTTCATAAGTTACATCACTCATTATATTACCTTTAATCTAAATTTTTAAACGCGCTCGATGACAGTGGCAGTTCCCATGCCTCCGCCGACACACAATGTAGCAAGTGCTGTAGACTTGTTCGTTCTTTCTAACTCATCAAGAACTGTACCAAGTATCATTGCGCCAGTAGCACCAAGAGGATGTCCCATTGCAATAGCTCCGCCATTAACATTAATTTGAGAATGATCGATGCCCATATGCTCTAAGTATCTTAGAACAACAACTGCAAAAGCTTCGTTTAATTCCCATAAATCAATATCGCTTTTATTCATTCCAAGATTTTTTAAGACTTTGTCTGAAACATAGCCCGGTCCAGTTAACATAATGCTTGGCTCAGATCCAATTGAGGCAAATCCTTTAATTCTTGCTCTTGCTTTAAGACCATGCTTTTCACCCATTTCTTTATTGCCAAGTAGAATTGCAGCAGCACCATCAACGATCCCAGAGGAATTACCAGCTGTGTGCACATGGTTTACTTTTTCTACTTCTGGATACCGTTGTTGTATTGTCGCATCAAAACCAGCCATTTCTCCCATCATTGCAAAAGAAGGATCTAGCGATCCCAGTGATTGCATTGTTGCATCGGGCCTCATATGTTCGTCATGATCTAAAATTGTTAAGCCATTAATATCTTTCACAGGTGTAATTGATTTATCGAACCTTTTTTCATCCCAAGCTTTTTTAGCTCTTTGTTGACTCTCAACTGCATAAGCATCTACATCATCTCTTGTAAAGCCCCATTTTGAAGCAATCATGTCAGCACTTATTCCTTGAGGTACAAAATAGTTTTTAATTGCTACCGAAGGATCAGCAACCATTGCTCCACCATCAGAACCCATTGGAACTCTTGACATTGACTCAACGCCACCACCTATAGACATCTGTGCCTGACCAGACATAACTTGAGCCGCTGCCATGTTTGTTGCTTCTAAGCCAGATGCACAAAATCTATTTATTTGCACTCCTGATACTGATTGATCAAATTCTGAATTGAGCACTGCAGAACGAGCAATATTAGCACCTTGTTCACCAACTGGAGCAACACATCCCAGAACAACGTCGTCTACATCAGCAGTATCTAGTTGATTGCGGTCTTTAACATTATTTAAAACCTGGGTTGCAAGTTCTAAAGCTGTAACTTCATGTAAAGTTCCATTTTTTTTGCCTTTGCCACGAGGCGTTCTAATTGCGTCATAGATATAACAGTCAGTCATTAGGTTACTCCAAAATATTGATAATAAGTTTATCGATTATAATAATTAAGATCTTTCAAACAACACTAAATATAAGAAAGTGCCAGTAACCTATCTAAATATTAATCAATAAAATCAATAATTTAATTAATAATATATCAAGCTTACGGATCAAGTTCTATGTAACTTGATAAATCAGGAGAACCATTAGCAAATTTGTAGACAGGTTTTTGCTTCGCTCCCTTAGGTTGAAAGCTAGGCAGTGCGATTAAAGTTGATGATACTGTTTGAAATCCCATATCAGTCTTTACGCACATAGCGCTTAGTGGATTTTTATCCTCACTATAAGTGCTTCCCAATAACATTTCCCAGTCTTGCCATTCCCCTTTAGATGGATTAGGCTCTAATGTTAAAGCAAACTTTGATAGGTAAGTTTTAATGCGCTTCGATTTTAAATCATTTCGATCATATGCCGTTATCATTGAAAGCCCGTCTGGTATATTAAAGTATTCAATGACTTCTTGTTCCTCATCTGACTTTATCCAGTAAGCATTTATATTATCAGCAATAAGCATATTAAATCCCCTATAAGAGTCCTTTTGAATTTCGATCATGGCATTAAGAGCCTCCGATGCATCTGCATGATCTAATGCGTCTAAAACTAACTCTCCCCTACTTCTTTTATTATCTAATGGTCCTAAGCTGTTCATTCGATTCATGATGCCTACAGCCAAACCATAATCATTGATACCAAGCCATGTGCCTCCAGCAATTAAATCCTTTCCGGCAAATACATGGGGTCTATCTTCCCAGTGTCTACCAGGCGTAAGAGACTCTCTGTCCTTCATTTCATCTCTGTTAGCACCAATTATTAATGGCCACTCTGAGTCACTTTGTTTTAAAATTACTATCGAACACATTTGATTTTTTATATAACTTTACTAGTTAATTGATGTCATGGAAAATAAAAAAACAGCTCTGATCGTGGAAGGCGGCGGCCAAAGAGGTGTATTTTCTTTTGGAATAACCGATACCTTTATTAATAGGAACTATGATCCATTTGATATTTACATGGGAGTCTCAAATGGAGTGGCGGTTCTATGCTGGTATCTAATTAGAGAAACAGACAATAATTTAGAAAAAATGCTCTATGCAGCTAAAGGTGATTACCTTAGCTATAAAAATATTTTCATTGGTAAAGACATAATTAAATTTCATCAGATGTACGAGGATGGAGAGAAGATGTTTAAGCCAAGTATGGAAAAAATTAAAAATAATTTAAAAGGAAAAGATTATATTGCAGTTGTGACTGATGCGATCGAAGCAAATGCCGAATATTATTCATTTGGTGATGGCGAGTGGATGCCAAAAATGATTGCCTCTGGTACTCTGCCCATATTGGTGAGAACCCCAAGCTTATTAGATGGACGCAGGAAATTTGATGGAGGTGTTGCTGATCCCCTTCCCGTAGAAAAAGCATATGAGATGGGAGCTAAAAAGATAATTGTGATAAGAACATATGAAAAAAAATTTAGAAGGAAGTTAAAAATTGAAAATTATATTGGCGCTTTGCTCTCAAGAGAATATCCTAAATTGAGAAAAGCATTATTAGTGCATGATAAAACTTATAATCGAGCACTTGATTTTATTAATAATCCCCCGAGTGATTGCGAAATTGTACAACTATGCCCACCAGAAAAACTAAAATCAAAAAGAGATTCAAAAAATATTGAGATTTTAAAAGCTGACTACAAATTAGGAAAAAAAGTTGCTAAAGTATATTTAGATGGTCTAGAGAACTGATTTAACAAATTCACTTATTTTATTTTCAACTGATGTTGTTGTTTCTGACGGAAAAGCATTAAAAGCATGATCTGCTCCTGGGACAATTATAATTTCTGCATTTGAACCATAACTCAACCATCTACCATACATAAATAATGAATCATCAAGCAATAAATCTCTTGTTCCTACTGTAAATAATGCTGGTGGCATTCCCGTTAAATCTCCTTGAATGGGTGAAACGTCAGGCAAGCTTTTATCCACATCTCCTTGAAAGTATGAGTCTCTAAATTTTCTAATCATTGCATATGATAATAGGAATATTTCTTCAGAACCTTCTTGCCTGATTGCGCTTGGTGTAAGTCGAGCATCATAGGATCCGTAAATAAGGTTTGCACCCTTGATAGTATCCAACATCCCTTTACTTTTCAGTCTCAACAATGTAACCGCTGATAAGTTTGCACCAGCCGACTCTCCACCAATTACAATTTTTTCTGTATTAAATTCTTTCTTTGAATTTTCTATCAACCAGACAGCTGCTGTTTCACAGTCATCTGGAGCAGCAGGATAAGGGTAAGTTGGCGCAAGACGATATTCCACACTTACTACAACACAATTAAGATCATTTGAAATTTTTTCCAAAGATTGATCCTGCATATCTGCAGCACCAATGCAGTGACCGCCGCCATGTATGTGCATATAAATAAAATCAGGACTGTCGTGATTAATTATTCTTATCATTACTTTATGATCACCTATCCCGACTTGCCTATTTTCAGCACGATCAGAATATGGCTGGAAGGCAAGCAATCCACCACCTTGTCTTCTTATTTCTTGCAAGACATCAAAAGGTATTTCATGTGATGGGGGCGCGTTGACTAGTAAATTCTTTATATGATCATTCATTTCATGAATGTCTTTAGATATATTTTTATGATCAAAAGCTTCAGGAGAAATAGACGTAAATAACATTTTTTTTATGTGCGCGTTTTAATATAATTAAAAGTTCTATTCAGAATTAAAACATAAACTGGCAAAAATGCTATGTAGCAAACAACTAGTTTCAATATGAAATCGTTGAATGCTATGAGATCCCAATTTTCTCGCATAAAATCGTCTGCAGAATTATAAAATGCCACACCATAAAATAGATATGTATCAATCAATTGGGCAAAAAAGGTGCTTACCACTGGCGCAAGGTACCAATAAGAACTTAAAGTGAAGCCATCATCGCCTACTCTGTCCCTTACTTTTGAAAATACAAAGACATCAAGCAACTGCCCAATTGAATAAGCTAAAACAGATGCAATCGCTATTCTAAAATCAGCAAATATATATGAAATTATAAAAGCTGGGATAAAGGCGTATCCGATAACTTTACGTGCAATTGTTGCATTCGATAGTCGTACTGTCAAATCTGTAGCTAGAACTATAATTGGAAAAGTGAATGTACCAATTGTATAATCCAAACCAAATATATTTATTGGAAATTGAACTAGATAATTTGATATAGAAATAATGAAACAATGACCCAAAACTAAATAGGTAATTAATTTTCTATTAAGATCCATAAAACTCATAATTAATCCATATAACTGTTAAAACAAGTAAAGTTGCCATAAATCCATTAAATCGATTAATTGCCTTATCAGACTTAATGAAATTATTTAAAAATACACCAATCGTTGTCCAAGTTAAAACAGCAAATATATTTGAGATTGTGAATGCAATTAATATCCATAACATGCCATTCATAAAGCTGTCGATGAACTCAAAATTTTTAAAATCAGTATAAATAGAAATTGTTGTAACCGCCATCATGACTCCTTTTGGGTTAACATATTGAAACAAGGATGATTCCAAGAAGGTAATTGGCTTCGAACGACTTTGATCATCTGTGTTATAAGAAAAGTAAATGCGGTAAGATAAGTATAAAAGATAAAGTGATCCTAAAATTTGTAATAATGTTTGTATAAATGGAAAGTTATTGAAAATAGTTATTAATCCAAGGCTCAAAACAATCAATAAAGATAAGAAACCAAACACTACTCCTGACATATGAGGAATAGATCCAAAATAACCAAAATTTCTACCCGATGCAGTTAACATAATATTATTAGGACCAGGTGTTCCAGATTGGATTACGCATAATAGCAATAGTGGAAAGAAATACTCGATCATTTTCAGAAATATTTTTTAATGAACCATAAAGTAAATAGAGGTAATAATCACAATTATTGTTGGCAGTATCATGTTGTGAAGGTTTTCGTCAACTTTATATGTTTTTACTTGCCCATTTATTTTAAATGGAAGGTGTTTATTTTTGCCAGGCAGTAATCTTAATTTTTTTCCAAATGTATAATTGAAGGGTACTCTTCCTCCGGGATCAGAGAGCGTTCCCTTAAATAGAGGCATGCTTAAAATAGTTATTATAAAGGTTCCAAGGAAACCAAAATACCAAATAAGCCAAAAATAAAGCTGGTATGGATAATAAAATTCAGGAATATAAATCCATAATACAATTAAATTCAAAACCATGATTGGATAGAATCCAAGAACTTGCCAGACTACATGAAAGCGTGCATGCCCTATCCAATCGGGATGTGTAGCATGAGTTTTATTAAAGTCGGCAATAGTTGGTCCAATGGTTAATAAAATTGATAAAATTGAAAAGACTATTCTTGGAATTGAATTGAGATCGTAAAGATCCATACAAATACTATTTAAATTTTTTACGCATATTAGTCGCAGCTTGAATACCAGTCACAGGCTTTTTACCTTCAGGAACTGTATTTCCTTTTTTTGTTAAGTTTTCAAAACTTTCGCCTTTTTTGAACATGTCATAGAGAATATCAATATCCATATTTGTTCCTACTGGTTCTTCTGGAAAGCCTCGAGCTGAAACCTCGTGCTTAAACTCTTCTTGATTTTTCCAGTGCTCAAAAAAAATTTCAACAAGATTGCCGTCTGGATCTTTATAATACATTCCTGTTATCCAACCGTGATTGATAGTCCAGTATGGTTTAAGGCCACGTTCTTTAGCTTTTAAATAAAAATCAAACCACTTATCTATTGGGTTTAATTGATAAGAAATATGATCTAGTCCAACTGCTGATGGTGTGGACCTATTAAGCCACTCTTTAAATTGGGCTATCAATTTTACAAAAAAATTAAGTTTATCAACTCCTGGCTTCGTGTTGGCAATAGCTACTCTGTGGTGTTCTTCATCGAAAGCTAAAAAAGCAATATCATTACTTTTATACAAAGGCTTACATCCGAAAAGCTTTTCGTAAAAACTGACCATTTTTTCGTATTGCATCGTCTTAAAAGCTACATGATGAAAATTATCTGGAGAATACTCAGACCGAAACTTTCTGTATAAATCAAAATTTAAGATAACTTCTTTTGTCATAATTTAAGCTGTCCAAAACCAATCAGGGCCAGGTAAATGAAGAACATGATTTTCTAGACCTATTTCTTTATCAGTCAACTTATTACATTTTTCATTCATTAACATTAATAAATCTCTATTATTCTCATTTTTTGAGAGATCATTCATTTCGTAAGGATCATTCTCTAAATCAAATAATTGGAAATCAGAATTGTTAGCTATTAGATCATTATAGTCATTAGGTATGTTATTCATGCGTGGAGAGAAAAATCTTAAAAATTTATATTTTTTGTCTACTACACCTTTGTAATTAAGTGGAAGACTGAAGTCAGGTAAGAAATTGCCTTGCGAGGCAAATGCTTTAGCTTTATTAACAAAGCCTTCAGCTAAAGCTGTATGTCTAAATTTTTCTGCAACTTCAAAAACAGTTGGAATGATTTGAACCCCGTGTATTAAATGACCTTCTACATCTCGATTATTTGCATAATTTACATTTTCAACTAAATGAGTGTAACTGTTACCTTTTAATTCAGGAAATTTATTTTTTATTTCTATCTTATCAAGACCTGCAAATTCCAATATTGAAGGAACGATATCAATATTTGAAATAATTGAATTGCACATTTTTTGTTGTTTTAAGTCAGGGTGATATACTAATGTCGGAACCCTGATTGATTCCTCCCAAGCTACAACTTTTCCTCTTACTCCTTGTTGGCCAAGCATTTCTCCATGATCTGAAATCATAAAAATAATTGTATTTTCTAGCTGGTCTGTTTCCTGAAGAGTATCTATAAGCATCATTATCCGCCTATCTACATCACGCAAACAATTAAAATAATAATTACAAAACTTTCTCCATAAGTCTGGCCGGTTATATGATATCTCTCCATAAAGAGTATTCATTAGTTCAGTCCCTATTTCTGCACCTGAGTCCATACTTTGTCTTGGACCAAAATTCTTCGGAAATTCGAAGTCATGTTCTAAATCATAAATAGGATCATCAGGCGCAAACTGTTGGTTTGCTGCAATAAATCCAGTTCCTTTAATCTCAGGCGCTGCCCTGTAAAACATAATGTCATGAGGATTGACAAAATTTATAAATGCTGACCATGGCTTGCTATTGTCTTTGTTTTCTATAATAAACTTAGAAGCATCTCTGGCAGTTAATCCATCGTATTTATATCCACCTTGCCCCAAATCTCTTTCACCTGGTTGATTAGAATTATCAAATCCATATTTACTAAACATTTGCTTCATGCCTTCATAGCCAAGAGCGTTCTCATTTACATTACTTTCAGTAATATTTGTTAGATGCCACTTGCCAAAATATCCAGTTTCATAATTTTGATTTCTCATCATATGACCGATAGTATTTACATTGTCGTACAAGCCTGGCACCCAAGGTGTGACTGTATTGTCCCATACACCAGTAAATTGAACATGTTGACCTGTGTAAACTGAACTACGAGCGGGTGAACAGATCGGTGTGGAAGTGTAAGACCGATTAAAATAAGTTGATATACTCTCGAGATATCTTCTAGCCGGTAAATCAATACTCTTGGGTATATATGGCCATGCCCTTTCTTGGTCATTTAATATTAAAAGAATATTGTAATTTTTTGCCTTTATGTAAGCTGGTGCTTGTTGCGTCATTAAGATTGAACTTAATCCAGCTAATGTCACTGAAGCTGCAGATTGTTTGATAAAAGATCGTCTTGAGATTTTTTTATTCATATTAAAAAAAAACAATATACAATAATTTGTCTTGATACAATTCTAGCTTTTAGATATTCAATATATATAAACATATGAAATTAGTTACTTTTTTACATAATAACAATCTGAACATCGGTGCGGTCAAAGATGATCTGATTATTAGTTTTGCCCAATCATCTCTTCCTAAAAATATGATTGACTTTATTGAACTTGGTAACAGTGGACTTGATACAGCTAATGACCTCATTGAAAAAGGTGAAGATAAAATAGAAGTAGGTAAAGTAGAATTGTGTGCGCCTATTCCTAAGCCAAGCAAGATACTTGCTGTGGGATTGAATTATAAAGAACATAAAGATGAAGTCGCAGAAACGGCAGCAAAGACTATTGGCAAGGCGCAAGAAAAATATCCAAATATATTTAATAAACAAAATAGCTCAGTAGTTGGTCCTTTCGATTTAATACATAGACCAAGAGCATCAGAATTTTTAGACTACGAAGGAGAGCTGGGTTTTGTTATTGGGAAAAAATGTCGACATGTTCCTTACGACAGTGCTGCGAACGTTATTTATGGATACACCGTTGTGAATGACGTCACAATTAGAGATTGGCAGATGCGTGGACCACCAATGACAATGACAATGGGCAAATCATGGGATACGCATTGCCCTTTTGGACCTTACCTAGTAACCAGTGACGAGGTTGGTGATCCTCACAATTTAAAACTCGAAACTCATGTTAATGGCGAACTAAGACAATCAGCATCAACAAGTGATTTGATTTTTGATTGCTTTACTCTTGTTGAATACTTATCAACTGCATTTACTTTGGAGCCAGGCGATTTAATTCCAACAGGTACTCCAGCTGGATCAGCGGTAATGACAAGAAATTGGCTCAAAGCAGATGATGAAGTAAAGATTGAGATTGAAAAATTAGGCTTTATTAAAAATAAAGTTATTGAAGAGCCAGAAGATACTCCCGTATATTAAATCTAGTGAGTGAAACTGAATATGATGTAGTTGTTGCAGGGTATGGTCCTGTAGGTGAAACATGTGCAAATCTCCTTGGGTATTATGGGATCAAAGCATTGATTCTAGATAAAGAAAAAAATGCCTACCCTTTACCAAGAGCTATTACATGGGATGCTGAATGCCAGCGAGCAATGTCACACTGCGAATTCTTAAGCGAAGTAAAGACCAGAAAAATAAGAGGCGTTGATAATAAAGACGCTAATAAAAAATCAATCATGAAAATTACAACGGAGGGTTTTGACATATATAACTATCAGCATAGAATTTTGTTTATTCATCAACCACAATTTGATGAAGCGCATAGAGAAAACGCAGAAAAATACTCAACAAATACTATAAAAACAGGTAGTGAGCTTTTAGCGGTAGATGAAATAAATGGAGTCGTTAATTGTACATACAAAAATATTGATACCAATGAGCAATTCACAGTTACAAGCAAGTATCTTTTAGCTTGTGACGGTGCAAACAGCACAGTTAGAAAGCTTAACAATATCAAATTGAATAGTCTTGATGCTGACGAATCATGGATGGTAGTTGATGGATATACTAAAAGTAGTTTTGACTGTTTCACAGATATAGACGCTATTCAATATTGCAATCCAACTCGACCAACGACGATTATACAAGGTGTAGAAAATTGCTTTAGATTTGAAATTGCATTTATGCCTGGAGATACCGTTGAAGAAATACAAAAAGAAAGTGTCTTTAGAAAATATATTGATCAATGGATTGGCGATAATGAAGTAGAATTTAGCAGAACCGCGGTTTACTCCTTTCATGCGGCGGCTGCAGAGAGATGGAGTAATGGAAATATTTTTCTTCTTGGTGATGCTGCTCATCAGATGCCTCCTTTTATGGGGCAAGGCATGAACTCAGGCTGCAGAGATGCTGAGAACTTACTATGGAAAATTAATGGAGTGCTAAAAGGCCACTATAAACCGAAAATTTTAGAGACTTATGAAACAGAGAGAAAACCTCATGTTGCACGTATAACAAGAGCAGCTATCAAAATGGGTGGTGTGATAAATGCAAAAAGTAAGTTTAAAGCTTTTATTCGAAACGCTACGTTAAGGATACAGGGTTACTTCAAAGGCAAAGAAAATGTATTTCCTATTCTTAATGGAAACCGTCTGGGTCAAGGAGTTCATAATATGCCAAAAATAAAAGATGTCTCTCTTGAACGATATTACTTTAATGAAATTAGTGTACGACTTAATGATGGCAGGATTCAAAGTACTGATAAAATTTTAGGAAAGAATTTTGGGATTATTTTAAATAATTTTCATGGCAATAAAAAAATTTCTGATAAATATCTTGAATTCCTAAATAAACATAATTTTAAGATTATAAATATCTCTAACAATCATGAACAATCTAATTACAACAATTATATTGCTTGCGAAGATACTCACTCTGATATGCAGATTTATTGTGATAAGTATGATTGCAACGCTGTCATCTTAAGGCCTGACAAATATGTTTTTGATATTTTTAATTTTGAAACCGATAATGTTGATGAAATAGTTTCATCTGTAATTAAAAGCTTACAAGATACAGCTTTATTTACCCCAAATTAATTAAGCTAACTTCTTTTAGGTAGGCTTTTAATTATGCTCAGATTATTCAAAATTGCCGATGAGCGTCTAATCTTTGCAAGTTCTTGATATTCTGGATCGTTATACCATGCTTTAGCGTCTTCTTCTGATGGGAAGGTCCATAATATAGTACGTCCTTCTATAGGTTTTTCACCTTCTAGATGTTCAATTTTATCGTCAAAGGTTATGAATTCACCTCCATATTTCTTTAATATTGGAAAAAATCCTTTTTCATAATTTAGATATGTTTCTTTGTCTTGAATATTGATATCCACAAGCATGTAAACTTTTTCACTCATACAATAATCCTATAATGGGTATAAAAAAAATCAAAGATATAAATTGAAACTAATATTTTATGAGTTATTAATATTAAATGCCATTAAATGATGAGGATAGAAAAAAAGGCCTAGAAATACTTAAGGAAATGGATCTCCTTAAAGATGATGAAACCCCAGTATCTAAAAGTTTATTAAAACAAATAATAGACATGCTTTATGGAACTATCTGGTCCAGAACTGACAAACTGAGCCTTAAAGAAAGAAGCATGATCACGTTAACGGTACTTGTAGCTCTAAACAGAGAAAATGAATTGAAGTCTCATTTTAGAGGAGCGCAGAATTTAGGAATTGAGAAGGAAAAGATTGAAGAAATGATTTTGCATGTCGCTCATTACAGTGGGTTCCCAACCGCTGTTTCTGCTAGTCAGTTATTAAATAAAGTCTGGGATGAAAAAAAAGAATCTCAATAAAGATACTCTTATAGGTAAACAGGATTATAAAGTATCAAACTTTAATCATGAATGGGTTCTTTTTCACAATGAGTTTTCAATTTGCTCAAGAAAAGTAAGGGTTTGTTTAGAAGAATTAAGTATTCATTATCATTCTCGACATATACATCTTATCGAAACAAAAGATTGTGAAAATTTATCAAATGATTTCCTTAGGATAAATCCCACTGCAACAGTACCAGTCTTGCTGCATGAAAATTATCCAATATACGAGTCACATGAGCAAATTAAATATGTATCTAAACTTAAGCCAGGCGTTCTTTACAATGATGAGATAGTAGAGAAGTGGAATGAAAAAGGATCTTTAGTAGGCGATGATCCTATGAACGGAATTAAAGATTATGCAGGAAACTGTATTTCAATTATGATGCAGCCCCTTTTTGCAGCTATGTTAAAAAAAGTTAGTATCTTTAAATTTATAAAATATTTTAAACATCCATCAAAATTTAGAGCATTTTTCTTCGTGATATTTAAATTAATGGGCAATAGAGCATTTGGAAAAAATGCACCCAATCAGAGGGCAGCTGTTAAAGCTTTTAAATGTTTAAAAGTACATTTTAACGAATTAAACCATCATCTCAATGACAGAAGTTGGATTGGAGGTGAAAAATTTAGCATTGCTGACATAACATGGATGGTTTTATTTCATCGTGTGGAGGAATTACAAATTATAGATTTATTAATAGGCAATCATGAAAATTTAAAAGATTATTACAAACGTTTAAAAAATCGCGAAAGCTATAAAAAATCGATTCTTGAATTCAACAGTGAAACGATAAGCAATGGCATCAATCAGCTAAAATCAGATATTAAAACTGCTAAAAATATCATTCAATTTTATCAATTAATTCAAGAAGAAAGTAAGATGGCTTGAAACTATAAAATATAGGTATTATTTATATACTCTGATATAATCGCCTTGATACTTATGTTTTATACGAATCCATTCGCAGAATTAATAAACTTCATGCCCGTTGAAGTTCTGTATGCTTTTGTAATACTAATGGTCGCTATGGTAGCTTTGGGAACAATCCTAGACATGGCACACAAGAAAAATGCTAAATACTTCTTTATTAATTTCAAAAAGGCGACTGAGTCGGCAACAAAAAAAGTTAGCGCAGGAGAGAAGGCAGCTGTTATTTCAAAAACCATAGCAAGTGATATTTTAACTACATCTGAACTTGGTCGTGGGCAAAGAAGAGCAGCACATTTGCTTGGCATGTATGGATCAATCTTATTTTGGATATGTTCAGCTGTTTTAATATTCGCTTACACTGGAGTCGCTAAAGAAGCGCCATATCAAGTTTCTACTTTATGGCATATCGGCGCTGTAATGACTTGTTTGGGTGGATACTGGTTTTGGTTTTTCTTGAGAGTTGATGTTTCTGCAGAAGCAAATCCATGGAAAAGAATTATTAGAGCAGACTTGTTCGTTTTATCATTATTGGCTGCTGCAACTTTTGGGCTTGCTTGGTCTTATACTCAGTACGCAAGTATTCCTGTATTAGATAGCTTGTTTCTAGTTCTTTACGCTCTATCTAATCTAGTATTATTTGGAGGAGTATATTGGTCGAAATTTGCTCATATGTTTTATAAGCCCGGCGCTGCGATTCAGAAAAATCTATCAGAAGTAGATGGCTACCGTGACGATTTGCCGGGTCCAGCAGATGCACCTAAGCAATTTGGCCTTGGAATAAAGCGAGAATCACCTAGGCATTATTAATAAAATTTGATTAACTGGTAAAAGAGAAGAGGAAAAATTTATGTCAACATTCGTATACATGACAAGATGTGATGGTTGTGGTCATTGCGTAGACATTTGCCCATCAGATATCATGCACATTGATAAAGAAACTAGACGTGCCGTTAATATCGAGCCAAATATGTGTTGGGAATGTTATTCTTGCGTAAAGGCCTGTCCACAAAATGCAATTGATGTAAGAGGTTATGCAGACTTTGCGCCTATGCATCATAAAGTAAGAGTTCTTAGGGAAGAAGAGAAAGGAACTATTTCATGGAGAATAAAGTTTAGAAACGGCCATGAAAAAAACTTTGTTTCACCGATAACAACAAAACCATGGGGCAAGCATATTCCTAAACTTGCAGACGAAAAAGCTCCAACAAACGATGAGTTAAACTCGCAACTTCTTTATTCAGAGCCAACGGGCTTAAATATAGATACTGGACTGCCTGAAATAGATAAAAATAAATTTAAAGAAGGCGTTTACTATTAATCTATGGCTAAGGTTCAAACTATTCATGAGGATTGCGATATCCTTATCATTGGTGGAGGTATGGCAGGCACAGGCGCCACATTTGAGTCAAGGCACTGGGGAAGAGATTTAAAAATTGTCTGCGTTGAAAAAGCAAACATAGATAGAAGCGGTGCTGTTGCTCAAGGCCTATATGCAATCAATTGTTACATGGGCATGCAATGGGATGAAAATCAGCCAGAAGACCATGTGAGGTATGCGAGGAATGACCTTATGGGATTGGTTAGAGAAGATTTAGCATACGATATGGCAAGACATGTTGATTCAACTGTCCACATGTTTGATGAATGGGGTCTTCCTATCATGAGAGATAAGGAGACTGGAAGATATCAACGTGAAGGGAAATGGCAGGTTATGATTCACGGAGAAAGCTATAAGCCTATAGTTGCTGAAGCTGCTAAGAAATCTGCTGATAAGATTTATAACCGTATCATGATTACGCACCTCTTAATGGATGAAGGCAAAGAAAATCGTGTAGGTGGAGCTGTAGGCTTCAACATGAGAACAGGAAACTATCACGTATTTAAGGCTAAAGCCGTTATAGTTGCTGCAGGTGGAGCTTCACACATTTTTAAACCAAGGGCTGTTGGGGAAGGCATGGGAAGAACTTGGTATGCTCCATGGAGCAATGGATCAGCATACGCATTACCTATTGCTGCTGGTGCAAAGATGACACAAATGGAAAATAGAATTGTTCTTACAAGATTTAAAGACGGTTATGGTCCTGTAGGAGCTTACTTCTTACATTTAAAAACTTATACTCAAAACGGTAATGGTGAGAACTATGAGCAAAAGTGGTACGAGGATACAAAAAAATTAGTTGGAGAATATATTGACCATACTCCTGTGCCAACATGTCTGAGAAATCATGCATTTATAGAAGAAGTTAAAGCAGGCGGTGGACCAATTCATATGGTCACAACAGAAGCATTCCAAGATCCACACTTAGAAACTATTGGTTGGGAGAACTTTTTAGGCATGACGGTGGGTCAAGCTGTAGTATGGGCTTCTCAAAATATAGACCCTAAATATACAAATCCTGAATTAACAACATCCGAACCATACGTCATGGGCTCACATGCAACATGTTCAGGCGCATGGGTAAGCGGTCCCGAGGATTTATCACCGTCAGAATATTTTTGGGGATATAACCGAATGATGAGCGTCGATGGTTTATTTGGTGCCGGAGATACTGTCGGAGGCAGCGCACATAAGTTCTCATCAGGTTCATTTACTGAGGGAAGATTGGCTGCAAAAGCCGCTGTAAAATACATCATGGATTTAAAAAATGATGAAATATTAATTAACTCAAAACAGTACGAGGATTTAAAAGAAGTTATTTATAAGCCTCTTGAGAACTATAAAGTTGGACGCAATGAAATAACAGCGGGAACTGTCTCTCCAAGTTATTTATTGCCAATTCAGGGGCTTCAAAGACTGCAAAAAATTATGGATGAATATGTTGGTGGTGTTGGGGTTAATTATATGACTAATGAAAATCTCCTGAATAAAGGTCTTGAGTTACTTCACATGCTTGAAGAAGACTTAGAATATATTGGTGCTGAAGATTATCATCAGCTTATGAGAGCTTGGGAACTGAAACATCGATTAATGACATCTCAATGTGTTACTCATCATACTCTTTTTAGAAAAGAGACTAGATGGCCTGGATATTATTATCGAGGTGACCACATGAAACTTGATGATGACAATTGGCATTGCCTTACTGTGTCAAGACGAGATCCTAAAAGTGGTGAATTTGCTCTTGAAAAAGCTCCTCTATATCACATTGTTGACTAAATGAGTCTTCTGGATAAATCGGATAAAGAGCTCTTAGAGATTGCTCAACCATTGTGGGACAACTTAATTCATTGCTCTAATAAGCAAGATTATTTTGGATTTACCAAAAATTTTTCAGCTCGGATGCTATTTGGTGCTAATGAAATTGAACTTGCAAAACAATGGGCTAACAATGACGTAATCACAAGTCTTACTGAAGAAAGAGAATTCCTCGGATGTCTTAGAAGGGATGAACATGTTACAGTGCTTTTTAAGCAAAAAAGTAGCAAGTCTGAAGGAGATTATCTTGGCAGATTAGTGTTAGGTATCGAGGATGCTGAAATAAAAATTTTTGGAGCTACAATATTTTAATTACAGCTGATCTTTGTCGCGCATTTTTTTTCTTATTTTAGTAGCAGAAATTTTATGAATTTCTTCACCTAAATTATGTTCAGTAAAAGTATATCCTACTCCTCTTCCGTATGAAATATCTGTTACATTTGGAACTTTAAGAACTATGTATTCTTTTTCGTGCTGGTAACCGTGAGCTGCTAGGCCATCAATTATTCTTTTTTTTACCTCTTCAAAATCGAAAGGGTTATCTCCTTGCCCTTCAACTCCTGCATCAACGCCAGATACATCTCTGAACATAATGCAAACTTGTCCAGTTTTTTTTAAAGCCTTTTCAAAAAGTGCAGTATGTCCGCCATGCCATGGTTGCCATCGACCAAGCATTTGAGCTGTAGGTTTTTTCCAGTCAAACATTTTGTATTTCTAAGGCCAACGACTTAATTTCTTCATCACTCATAAAAGAAGTAATTATCTTATCTGCATTGCTAGGTGGTTCAAACATTCTTGTGGTGTCTTTAAAAGCATCTGAATTCTCTAAGTTCTCAACTTCAAAAGGAAGATCTTTAGCAGTCTCTAGTTCTTCTATTTTATTCTCAACAACTCTTCCTTCTTTAATGGTATTCAACCATATTAAATAATCTGGTTTGAAAGATAGTCTTGAATTTTCTGTTGGCGCAACAAAGTCACAGATCACAGATCTTCCGTGACTAACCTCAAAGTCAGCAAAAGTTTTCATCCTGTTGGCTTGTCTTACTCTTCCTTCTGTCGTGAAGTCCCAATCATTTGATGCCGTTCTAATAACATCCGCATTGAACCAGGCACAGTTATCTATACTATCTACTAATCGCTCAGCAAGCCAAGTCTTGCCAGATCCAGGAAGGCCACATATAAGGATTTTCATAATTGATCAAAATAATTAAGAGACATTCATAATTCCTTTTTTATATACTATCTTTCTTGAAAAGATTGCCCCAATGATCCAATAAATGGTGACAAAAGATAATTCGCAAGCGTTCTCTCACCAATTTGAATACTTGCCGTAACTTTAACACCTGGCACAAGATAATATACCTTTTCTTTACTCTCAAAGTAATTTTGACCCAATTCAACAAAAATATTGTAAAAAACAATTCTGTTATCGTTTTCATCTTGTTCGGTATCTGGGCTTATGCGTTGAACTACGCCGTCAATTTTTCCAAAGTTAACAGCGTCTGCTGAAGACAATTTAACAATTGCGCTCTGCCCAGGCTTTACAAATCCAATATCACTCTCTTGTAGTCTTGCTTCAACAATGAGGCTGTCTCTGGTTGGTACAATATCGAGTATTGCCTCACCTGCTCTAATGACACCTCCAATTGTGACAAAAAATAAGTTTTTAACAACGCCGTCCACCGGAGCAGTGATGACTGTTCTTTTAAGATTGTCTTTTAAAGCTTTGATGGTTTCATTAAGTTCAGAAATTTCTCTTTGTGCAACTTGCCTGTCATTTCTTGCATCTTCTATAAATGTTTTAGTTAAATTTTCTTTTTCCTCAATTGCGGCTTCCAGTGTACCTTTTGCGGCATTCAATTCTTTGAGTAAATCCAAATGCGAAAATTCTGTTATTATCCCTTCTTGAAGAAGTTTTTCGCTCATAGAAGTTTGCTTTAATAGTATATCAATAGCAGTTTGATGCTGCTCAATAGCAGCGTTAATTTCCTTTATTTCTCCCTCTAATTTGTCTTGCCTACTCACGAAAAGCTCTAATGATTTATTTATTAATTGGGGTCTGCTTACAATGAGATCATCAGGAAAAATTGGGACATCAAAGTCATTGATTTCTGCCTCAAGACGAATTGATCGAATTATCTCAGAATCAATTTGTACTTGTGCTTCGTCCACATCAACCTCGCTTGCGGTTGCCGCTAAAACTACAAGGGGGTCGTCTTTTTTGACAATGTCACTTTCTTTTACAAGGATCTTTTCAATTATCCCTCCCTCTAAGTGTTGAATAGTTTTGACTTCGCCTGCTGGTATTACCTGGCCTTCAGCATTGCTTACAATATCTATATTAAAGAGAAACATCCATAAAAGTGCAACAAATGCAAATGACGAGAATACGATAAAAAAGAGCTTGGTATTTCTTTGATGTTTTTCTGGTAAAAGTGGTGTCATTTTTAATTATTTATTACTCTAGGTATGGGTTTTGTATCAAGATCAATTACAGTCATTGCCTTTTTGATAATTTCTGTATCCTGGGTAGACACAATAACTGTCTTTTTTTCACTAATTGCATTTTCTAAATACCGATAAATTGCATCTCTTCCCTTTTGGTCGATAGACTCCGTTGGTTCGTCCAATAATACAATTTGACCTCCAACAACTATAGCTCTCGCTAATGCAGCCCTTTTTCTTATTCCAAATGGCAAATCTTGTCCTCTGTTATTCATTTGCATTTTAATTCCTTTTGGGTCTGAATTTACAAAATCTGCAAGGTCAACTCTTGTGAGAATATCATCCATTTGTTGCTTCTTAATTTCTCTAAGCCCAATTAGATTATCAAGAAGTGTTCCATCCACAAAGGTTGGTTCTTGGGGTGAGTACGTTAAATTAGATCTTAACCAATTAAGTGATAATTGATTAATTTCAATATCATCATAAAAGATTTGACCTCTTTGGAATTCCAGGATGGCGGCAATAGATTTAATTAAAGTTGATTTACCTGATCCATTGGAGCCTTTAATCGCAATAAGTTGGCCAGGTGCAACAGTGCAAGTTAAATTTTCAAATACTGCATTTTTAGTTTGAGGATATTGAAAAGTTAAATTTTTTAAGCTTACTTCTCCTTTGAACGCTGCAATATTAGTTCCCTCTTTATTTTCATCAGGCAGCTTTTGAAGTTGATTAATGCCTTTAATAGCTTCTGATACACTGTTCATAGGTTCTAAGATTTGAATAAATTTAATTAGTGGAGCAATAGCTCTCGCACCCAAAATATTAGCCCCAATTAAAGCACCTACGGATATTTCTCCATCAACCGCCAGCACTGCACCCCACCCTATAATTATAATTGTTAAAAATGTCGATGAGGCAGCCATAAAGGATGTTAAGACATTTTTATTCGCTTCAAGACTTTCTCGTTCAGGCACTATTTTTTCTAACAGATTGGCCCATACTTTTTTTAATGCATTAAGGAGATTAAAGTATCTTACCGTATCATACCGAGAACTAGCATTATCATAAAGACGCGCTGAATTGACTGACAATTGCATGTGACTGGCGCTTAAAGAATTAATCTTATCACGGTAAAAATAGGTAATGATAAACGGAACGATAAGAAATGCACTTACGATAAGACCAAGCTGGTAATGTATTAGGAATAAGGCAATCAGAAAAATTAAAACGAATGGAACATCTACTAAAACCAAAATGTTTGTTGCAGATAGATTATTTTGAATTATCTGAATATTTCTAGTAATTATTTCAGGTCGAAAGTTTTTTTGCAAAGCGAAATACGTAGTTTTAATAGAGGCGAACTTCTGTAAAACTTGATCAGCCAATCGCTGATTCATTGGTTCAAGCTCTCGTGTCATTCGGTGACGAATATTTCTAAAAAAGAATTCAAAAATTGATACAAAAACTATTCCTGCAACTAGCGTGACCAGTGTGGACGTTACGCCGTAGGCTACATATCTTTGTAAAACTTGTATGACATAAATTGGTGTAGCGAGCGCTAGAATATTTACAAAGAGTGAGGCTACAAGAATTCGAGCAAATAGGTTTGGATTGCTTTTTAGCCTATTAAAAATTTCAAACATATCAATATGTTAAGGATATATTATATCATGGTGCATTAAAAGCGAAAGATATCGTGTATCTCAAGGGAGTGATGATTAATGTTATAGCTAATCCTCTTACTTAAGAAGAGAAATCGTATACATCAGCGTCATCAAAAGTAACCATCCCATCAACAACAAATAGGTATTTGCCGGTGAGAGTGTCCTGTACAGCTGTATAAGGACTCATGCCAATAGCAAAAAATGATGAAGTAAGTAGTAAGTCTGCAAACGGATTTGTCTGATAGCCCCCCCCGCTATTAAACGCAATTTGATCATATTCATCCGTAAAATCAGCTATTCCATTTGTATTGAAATAACTTGCATTGCCGTCGCCACTTGCAAAAACGAATATATCTTGAGTAGTCCCATCAGGTATTGCATTATTCCAAGTAATAGGGTTTGAGATATCAATCATATTGGAATCATCAACATCACCACCAACTAATGTATTAATTCCCGCTCCCCCGTAAAGGTAATCAATGCCTTGACCTCCCACTAAAACATCATTTCCTGCATTGCCATAGAGATCGTCTTGTCCCACATCGCCTTTAAGCCAATCGTCTCCTCCGCCTCCATAGAGTCGATCAATACCGTCACCACCTTTAACAAAATCATTCTGCTCAGTACCTCCTGTATATAATTCAGAGGTATTTACTTCTCCAAAGATATCATTTCCACCTTGAAGGTCGTAAGGTAACCCACTTTGGTTACCGACAAACGTAGGATGTCCTGCAGCATACACAGTATCATCGTCCATGCTGGTGGCGGTATATGTTTCTCCACCGCCTTCACCTCGATTTGTTGCATCGTTTGTATAGGCCGCCATATCAATATAACCTAAGTATCCTCCCATCTGTGCTGCGTTATAATCAGCTTGAGATGGATAAGTGTATTGCGGTCTGTAAGAAGCTGTTCCAATTGAACCCTCTCCCGCATAGAAAACTGTACCGCCACCTCCACCGCCCATCTGTGCATTCATCCAAGCCATTAGAGCCATGTCATAGCTTGAATACTGAGGATTTTCCTCAATTAAATAATATACCCCGTTCCAAAAAGAGGCTAATTTATATTGTTCGTAATCATTATAATATTGTCCATTCCAGAAATATGATCCGAAGTTTTCTTGCTCAGGATCATTTTCGTTGCCTTCAAAGCCAGGTCCTTCGCCAAAGCCTGGTCCTCCCTCAAAGCCAGGTCCCTCGCCAAAACCAGGGCCTCCCTCAAAGCCAGGTCCCTCGCCCCTCAAAGCCAGGTCCCTCGCCAAAACCAGGGCCTCCCTCAAAGCCAGGTCCCTCGCCAAAACCAGGGCCGCCTTCAAATCCAAATCCAGGACCGCCTTCAAAACCAGGGCCACCTTCAAATCCAAACCCTTGCATTCCATAGTCACCTCCTGGCATTCCAAAATCACCACCTGGCATTCCAGGCATCCCGAAGTCACCACCTGGCATTCCATAGCCCATATCCATTGGCATTCCAAAATCACCACCTGGCATTC
>QBZX01000010.1 GCA_003282175.1 Pelagibacteraceae bacterium AG-337-G06 | reverse complement strand
TAATAAATTCTTTTGTACAATTTATATTATCCCATTTTTCGTCTAAATGAAATAATACAACTTTTCGATTATTTATTTTGAGTGACTTAAAAATTGTTTTTGTTTTATCTTCAAAATGATGAAATGAATTTGGCTTAAGGTATTCTAGCTTTCCTTTTTTTAGGTTTAGCGCCTTATTAAATAATGCACTGTAATGTTCGCCCATTTTAGTTTTGCTATCATGTGCATTTATCTCTATTGAATTTATTATTTCTATTGATTTTATAAAAATCTTGGAGATGAATAGGGGATACTTGTATACAATTCTGTTTGTAAGCCTACTAATCTTATTTGGTATGATTGCGTGAATATTTTTAGATCCGCATAAAAGTGAAATGATTAAATTTTTCCAATCTGATTTTAATATAAAGACATGATTTAATCCAAATTTTCTTAATAATGAGATTATTTTAATACTTTTATTAAATGTTTTATAAGCATCTAAGTTGTATAACCGGTGAATATAGCCATCTTTTTTAAGTATTTTTGCATATTCTATGTTTCTATTAGAACAAAAAAGGGTGATGTGAGCATCTTCATCATATTCATTAATTCTTCTAATACCGTCTGATGACACAATTAAATCTCCGATACCATCATTTCTAAATAATAAATAATTCATAATAATTACAATACTTTATAGTAATTTTTTAATGTTTTTAATTAATCTCATGTATATTATTAGTTATGCTTATTAAGTCATTGTAAATATTGTAAATTAATTATTTTACATAATATATATTATACGAATATTAATTTACTAAGAATATTTAGTATATTATTATTATTAACATGATCTACCCTTTATTCTTTTAATTTAAACGAAGGATAAAAAATGGAATTTGGATCATTAGAATATCAATTAGCCGTTTGGAACATATTTTCGCTTGGTAGAATTTCTGGAGCAATGATTGGTATAGGCTCAATACTAGCAATATGGCTTGCAATGCGAATTGCAGTCGCAACAAGAAATTCACCTGAAACAAATCTATTCGCTAAAATAGTTTCATCAGGTTTTGGTGTTATTGTAGTAATTTTTTCATTCATATCGTATACCGAAAGTACTGCTACATACACGAACACAGCGGCAACTTTTGAGAGAATTAAAGCAGCAGGATTTGAAGTGTCTCCTGCAACTGATAATTTTATTGATTATGTGAGAACCATGATAAGTAGCGGTGATGTGCCTTCCTACCCTGGTGCACTTGCAACACTATTCTTGATTATCGTGTTATTAATTATTCTTGGCCAAATTTGGTACCCAAAGAAATAATTTAAAATTAAATAAGCCTTTTAATTACTTATTAGAAGGCTTATTTTTTGAAAGTGTGAAGAGGCCAACTATATTCTTGAGTAGCTTTTCCATTAAAAGCAATATCAATAAAGTAGTTTGTTATTATTTTTTCATTATAGTATTTGTGACCCCTTTCCCAACCTTTTTTAGCAATTGATCTTACATTATCAATATTTTCTAATGCGTGATGTAATTTTTTCCCAAGACTTGAAAGATCTTTTGAATCGAAAAAAATTACTTCATCATTTGTAAATAATTCATCTAGTTTAGAATTTGCATCAATAAAAATACATGAACCGTTTCCTAGATATTGGGATAGTCGATCAGAACTGTAATATTTTAAATATGGCTTTCTACTTAAATTTAGGCTGATTGGAGATTTACTTAATTCTTTTTCAAATTTATTGCCCCATACAGGTTGTCTACCTAAGTAGCCATAAAAATTTGTTTTTATTTTGGGGTAATATTCGGTTATGTAATCAAGAAAGACCTCTCTTTGATAATCTGATTTACTATGTTTAATTTTTCCTGAACCTACTCCATAACTCAAAGCATAAAATACATCATAATCGTATGAGTAGTTTTCGTAAATTCTTAAATTTTCAATTGATTGATCAAATATGTTTGGGAAAAAAGATATTGAATTGTTTTCGTTTAAACAAGATCTAATAGCATCATCGGCATTAGTTATAAAATAAGCGTCAATAAGGTGTGATCTTGATTTAAATTTTTGTTCAGTGTTGTCTAAAAAGTAATTATCAACATTCCATTCTATAATTTTTATATTTTTATTAATTGCTCTAAACTCATTTATTGTTTCTTGATGGATTTTATCTGCGTGCCCTAAAACTACCAAGTCTGGAAAAAAATTTTTGAATGTTTCTATTAAGAATTTATTTAAGCTTTTGTTATTATTCAATTTATTGATTAAGTTCATCCGACTCATGTCTCTATCACTAAATGTACATACGTTATGACCATTTCTAATGAAACCGTTGTTTATTTTGAAACAATGATTCCATTGTAATCTTCCTTTTTGTTTTTGGACAAAATTTGATATATGAAGTATTTTCATTTTTATGCAGTTAATTAAGTGTTTATTTTTTATTTTTTCATTATTTATATCAACCACTACTTTAGCAGATCCATTTATTGAAGAAAGAAATTTTGTTGTTGAGGCTAAATTTTCAATTCTCCCTAAAATACCTGTTATGAGTATAGATACAGTTCTCAAGATAGAAGATAATAGTTATGAGTATCAATTTAGTATTAGAACAAATAATATTGTTGATTTTATTAATAAAGTTAATGGTGATGGTAGTATTTCAGGTGTCATAGATAGATTTTATAAGCCACTTCATTATAAATATCGGTATACAAGAAAAGAAAAAGAAAAATTTGTTGAGATAAAATACAATGACTCAAATATTTCCGAAATAACTTTAATTCCAGAACCAGATAAAAGTAAATTAACTAAAATTGAAGATGGTATGCTTATTAATACAATTGACCCTTCTAGCTTTTTTTTAAATATATTGAACTACGAAAACATTAACAATTGTGAAAAAACTTTTAGAGTTTTTGATGGTAAACGTAGATATGATGTTACGTTTTCTAAAAATGACAAAACTATTTCAGATAATCTCATATATTGTAAAGCAAATCAAATAAAGCTAGGTGGTTATAAAAATGAAGAAAATGAGGATATTTTTGCATCATCAGATTATATTAAAGTAATATATAATGATAATGACAAAAAAGATTTTTATGGCTATGAAGCAAACAACGGAGCTATCACTTTATTTATTAATGAAGTTAAATAAGAGAATCCTTTAAGGTCTTTTTCAAACCAGAAACACCCTCACCCGTTAAAGCGCTAATGTAATTTTTTTTATACTGATGCAAACTTTTAAATCCCTTTAAGTCAATTTTGTTATAAATAGTAATCATCTCTGATATTTTATTTTTCTCTACCCCTGTATCTTTGAGTATATTTTTTGTTACTCTAATTTTCTGCTTTGCATTCAAATCATTTATGTCGACAATATTTAGTAAAATGTCGGCCTTATTAACTTCCTCTAGAGTTGCTTTGAAAGATTCAATTAACGAAGTTGGAATGTTATTTATAAAACCAACAGTATCTATTAGTCCTATGTATGTATTATCGCCTAAATATACCCTACTAATTTTAGTATCTAACGTTTCAAATAACCTTGACCTACTTGATTGCTTTTTTTTAGTTAATTTATTAAAAAGTAATGTCTTACCGGCATTTGTATATCCAATTAAAGCAACTGTTTTAAATCTATTGTTTTTCCGCAGATTTCTCTGAACATTTCTTCTTCCTCTTACTTTACTTAGTCTTTTTCTTATATTAAGAATTTTTTCTTGTATTAAACGTCGATCTAACTCAATTTGAAGTTCCCCAGGACCCCCAATAAAAGTTGTACCCCCCCTTTGTCGTTCTAAATGTGTCCATGCTCTTACAAGTCTTGATTTTCTATAAATTAATTCTGCGAGTTGCACTTGCATTTTACCTTCATTTGACTTTGCTCTTTTTGCAAACACCTCTAAAATAATACCAGTTCTGTCAGTTACTTTTATTTTGAGTCTATTCTCTAAGTTTTTTTGTTGTGCTGGAGTTAGGTTGTTGTTAACAACTAATAAATTTATGTTATTTTTTTTAATTTCATTATCAATTTTTAATAAGTTGCCTTCACCAATTAAGGTTGATGGATTTATTTTTTTTATAGTTATAATTTCTTTTTTTTTTATAATTATATTGAGATTGATTACTAAATTTTCAATTTCAGAAAGCATTTCTTCTGAAATAAATTGAGGATCTGCATCTATATTAAGATGAACAATATGAGAAATAGTTTTATTCAAGACAAGCTAATAGACTTAAAATATATTTCTTTGAATAACTTAACGAATTCTCCTACATGACCATTGCCAATTTTGATATTATTAACCCTAATTACAGGCATAACAAATTGAGTTGCGCTTGTGATAAATGATTCATCTGCATTTCTAATGTCTTTTAAATTAAATCTTCTTTCAGAAAACTGATAACCTACCTTCATTAGAGATTTAATGAGTGTAGAGCGAGTTATGCCATTAAGTATCGAATTGGAAACTGGTCTTGTAATTACAGTTTTATTTTTTACTATCCATGCGTTACTAGAGCTTCCTTCTGTTATATATCCATCCTCATCTAAAAGCCATGCCTCTGCACAATCATTATCAATGGCATATTGTTTAGCTAATACTGGCGGAAGTAAATTTAAGGATTTAATATCAACTCTTTTCCATCGTAAATCCTTTGTGGTTTTAATACTTATTCCTTTATTAAAATTATCATTATAATAATCAGAGGGGATATTTTTACCTATAATGACAATTGAGCTTTTTGTGTTTTTAGGAAATTTAAAGTCTCTACTAGCCACACCACGAGTGACTTGCAAGTATACAAGGCCGTCTTTAATTATGTTTCGTTTAATAATTTCTTTAATATGAAATTTATAAGATTTTTTTTGAATTGGCGATGCAATTCTTAGTTCATTAAGTGATCTATATAATCTTTCAATATGTCCATCATAATCAACAATTTTGCTATCCAGTATAGCGAATACTTCGTATACACCATCTGCAAATTGATACCCTCTATCTTCAACATGTATATAGGATTTCTTATACTCAGTGTATTCTCCATTAACAAATGCCTCTCTACTCATTAATACTCGTTTCTAACTTGAAACAACTCTTCAGCTTTTTTAATATCGTCAGAAAGACATAAAAATAATATTTCATCATTCACATCAATTTTAGTATCTTTTTCAGGTATAATAATTTTATCTTGTTTTTTTATTAAACCAATTCTTAAACCATTAGGAAGTTCAGCGTCCTCAATAGACTTATTGATTAATTTAGAGCTTTTCAATACTTGGGCATGAATTATTTCTGCCTGATTATTATCGATCGAAAATACAGATTCAATCTTACCTTTATGTATATGTTTTAGTATTTTAGACACAGTAATTTTTCTTGGATCAACAACTTTGCTAATCCCCAAGACGTCTTTTAGTTTATTATATTCAGAATTATTGACAATAATTATGGACTCGCATTGATTTTTTCTAGCGACTGCAGAAATAATAATATTTGTCTCATCATCATTTGTAAGGGCTAATAATAAGTCAGCATCTTTAATATTTGCCTCATCTAGCAAGTCTTGATCTAAACCGTCACCATTTAAAATTAGTGTATTGGATAGCTGATCGGCAATGTACTTTGATCTATCTTCATTATTCTCAACTATACTGACAGATATATCAGACTGATATTTTTCTAAATCTTTTGCTAAATTAAATCCAATATTTCCACCTCCGATAATTATTATTTTTTTTATTGGCTTTTCGTCATATCCAAATGCACTCATTGCCCTTTTCACATGATTTTTATCAACCAATATATAAACGTGATCACCTTGTATTAATTTTTCTTGCTTTTTCGGTATAAAGAGTTTTTCATCTCTACTAATTCCTAGTATTGAAGCTCTAAGATTTTTTTCAACATCTGTGTTTTCTTGAAAAAGTTCATGAATATTTATTAAACTTGTATCAACTAAGGGGCACTTGTCATTAATTACTAAACTTAAAAGCTCAATTTCGTCATTTAAAAAAGGGACCACATCATAAGCTCCCGGTGCTTTTAATTGCCTCTCTATGGATCTTGCAACTTCAAGTTCTGGACTTATTATTAAATCAATTGGCATGTTATCAGCATTGTAAAGATCACGCCAAATAGGATTTAAAAAGTCTTCTGTTCTTAAACGTGCAATTTTTCTTGGGATTTTAAAAAATGTATGTGCCATTTGACATGCAACCATGTTTATTTCGTCTTGCAACGTAACGGCTATAATCATATCAGAGTCCTCAGCACCAGCATTTTTTAATACTGATGGATTTGATGCTGATCCTATAATTGTCTTGAGATCTACTTTCTCTCTTAAATCATCAATAAGTTTATGCGAACTATCAATTACTGTAACATCACTACCCTGGTCAACAAGATGTCTAGCTATACTCGTTCCAACTTTTCCAGCACCACATATAATTATCTTCATTATTTATCTTCTTCTGTAATGCCCAATTGCTTTAATTTTCTATGTAAAGCCGATCTTTCCATTCCAATAAATGCTGCAGTTTTTGATATATTCCCGTCAAACCTATTAATTTGTGATTGAAGATAATTCTTTTCAAAAAGCTTACGTGCATTTCGTAAGGGCAAAGAAATAACATTTTTACTCTGAAAATCTTCTTGTTTTTCATTTGAAATATTATCGTCATATTTTTCTCCTAATATTGAATATCTTTCAATAACATTTCTTAGTTCTCTTATGTTGCCAGGCCAATCATAGTTAATATATTTTGTTTTAATTATTGGTTTAAGATCATTATATTTTTGATTATTTTCCTTAGAAAACATTTCAGTGAAATAATCTATTAATGCACCGATATCATTAGATCTCTCATTTAAAGTGGGTAACTTTATAGTCACAACATTCAGTCTATGAAATAGGTCTTTTCTAAAGGAACCTTCATTAGTTAGTTGTTCAAGGTTTTTAGTGGAGGAACATACGATTCTACAATTCAATTTTATTAATTTATTGCCCCCTTTTTTTGTAAAGTTTTTATCAGTGAGTACTCTTAATATTTTAGCTTGAGTTTGCAGAGGCATCTCTCCGACTTCATCAATGAATAATGTTCCATTCTCAGCTTTTTCTAAATGGCCAATCTTATTTATGTTATTTTCCTGTATTCCAAAGAGCTCACTTTCTAAATTGTCAGGGTCCATTAAAGCAGCATTTAAGATTACAAATGGACCATTTTTATTTATTGAATTTTTATGTATTTCTTTTGCTACTATATCTTTTCCTGTTCCAGACTCTCCATAAATCATTACTCTACTTAAAGTAGGTGCAACTTTTATGATTTGTTGCTTAATTTTTATGATAGCTGATGACTTGCCAATAAATTTATAGTCAAAAACACTTCCCTCTTTTAAGACTCTATTTTCATATTTAACCTCGTGAAGTTCTAAAGTTCGTTTAACTGATAGTAGTAATCTTTCAGTATTAAAGGGTTTTTCAATAAATTCATTAGCTCCGTCTTTTATTGCAGAAACAGCCATTTCTATATTTCCATGCCCTGATATTACTATGATTGGTACGGTTTCATTTTCTCTTATTTTTTTTAAAATTTCTAGACCATCATACTTAGAATTATCTAACCAAACGTCTAATATAATAAGGTTGTATGAATTCTCATTTATAAAGCTGAAGGCATCATCAGAATTATTTGCTATATGTATATTAAACCCCTCATCCAAAAGAATAGCTTTAATATTATTACAAATATCAATTTCATCATCAATAACTAATATATTTTTCATGTTACTATCCTTTCAAATGTTATTTTAACTTCAGCTCCAACTTCACCATCATTTCTATTTGCTAGAATGAAATCGGCATGGTGATCAAATAATATTTTTTCAACAATTGCCAAACCAAGTCCTGAACCACCAATTTTCTTTTTAGTTGTAAAATAAGGCTTTATAAGTTCTTCCTTTTCATATTTTAGTCCAACACCATTATCTATTAATGATATTTCAACATTATTATCAATCTCTTTCGACAAGTATATTATTTCACCATCATTTTTTTTACTTTCTAGAATTGAATGGATTGAGTTAACAATTAAGTTTTGAAATACTCTTGATATCTGTGAATTGTCTATATTCAAATAAATTTGTTCAGAATGAAGTTTATTTATGAATTTAATACTTTTATTGTTATTTTTATAATCCGATACTACTTCAGATATTGTATTCGAAATATTATTATTTTTTAAATCTGGATTTGGTAATCTAGCAAAACTAGAAAACTCATCAACTAAGTATCCTATCTCATTGACCTGACGACGTATTGTTTCAATACACTCATTTATTTCATTATTTTTAATCTTCAATCTCATAGTTTTTTTTTCAAGACGTTCTGCGGATAATTGAATTGGAGTTAATGGATTCTTTATTTCGTGAGCTATTCTTCTTGCAATATCTGACCAAGTTTCATGTTTTTTAGAAACAATAATTTGATTTCTTTGCTTAATTATATCCCCACTCATTTGATTAAATGAATCTGCGAGTCTATTTAACTCTATATAGTCATTATTTTTTTTTATTTTATCATCGTACAGTCCTTTACTTATATTATTCGTGGCAGTTATAATACTTGAAATAGGTTTTACAATTCTGTCTGCAAAATTTATTCCTATAATAACAGAAATTAAGATCAAAATTAGAGATACTATTACATAAAGTAGTATAAATATGAGACTTATCTTATCTCTGCTTATTTCTAAAAATGTATATTGATTTTTTGCTGAAATTGTATCATTCAATGCACTAATTACATTGCCATCCATTGATCTTCCAGCATATAAATAATAATCATCAAAATTATTTAGTTTAATCAATGCATAAACTTTGTTTAATTGAGTTGAGGACATAATTGTCATTTCTCCGCTATCAGCCCTATTAAAAGAAGACAAAGGAGGATCATAAAAAGGCATATTATTTTCAAATGCTTGAAATAAAATATCCTTATTTTTATTTATGATATATGTTTCAGGTAAAGATCTAATCAACGCTTGAGTTCTTAGTGCTATAACCATTTTAGATAGATCTTCATTAAATATTTCACTTGAATTGTTAAGATCATTTGACATTGCATAAACATCGCCTTTAATTGTTTCTTTGTGCTCTTCTAAGTAGCTTTCTGCTACAAATACTGAATTGTTAATTACATTTTTGATTTTATTATTAAACCAATCATTTATCCCTAACTCAATTAAAACTAAACCGAGTACTCCAAGCAGAATTGCAGGAGTTAGCGCAATCGAAATAAAATAGAGAGTAAATTTACTATTCAAAGTGCTTATTTTTTTTCTTCTTACTCTAAGAATGATTGGAAATATAATAAAACTTATAGATACAACTAAAGCTAAAATAAACAGAGAAGAAATAACTATATAAGTGTTTAAATATGGCAATGTCTCAATATTATTTGATCTTTGGGTAATTAGCGTTGCACTTGAAAGTATAATAAAAATGAACGAAAGTATGATTAATAGTAAATTTCTAAAATTAAAAAAATTATAACTATTTATTTGTTTATTCATTGATAATTTAAGTTTAAGTAATAGTTTTTAGATATATTATTTTATTTATATGAAGATTGTTTGTATAGTTCTTGGATCAGGTTCTAGCACAAGGTTTGGAGGTATTGAATCAAAGCTTTTTTATAAAGTTAAAAATCATTCAATTCTTGAACATACTCTTAAAAACATATCAAAATCAATCAGTAAAGATTGTTTATATATTACAATTCCTAAAAAAATAACCAAAAAAGAGAAAAGTGCTTTGTCTAAATATACTGAAAATGCTCTAATTTTAGGGGGTTCGACTCGATATAAAAGTCTCAAGAATGCTATAAACTGCATTGATATGACTAAATATAAATATTTAATGATACATGATGCAGCAAGGCCAAATACATCTGTAGCATTAGTAACAAAGCTAATAGATAATATTAAAAAAAATAAATACGATGCGGTTGTTCCTGCTCTTCAAATTATAGATACATTAAAGAAAGATAATAAAACTGTTAACCGTAATTTATATAAAACATCACAAACACCTCAGATATTTAAAATAAAAGAGTTTCTAAATTATAGTAAAGAAAGAAATATTATAACGACAGATGATGTTCAATTAATTGAAAATATAAAAAATATTAAAATTAAATATATTGATGGCGATTTTGAGAATTTAAAAATTACGACAAAAAATGATATTAATGTATTTAAAAAATATTTATTTTATAAGTCAAAAATAGGAAATGGCTTTGATATACATAAACTAGGCAAAGGTAATTATATATCGATTGGAGGAATAAAAATAAAATCTAATTATAGAGCTATAGGACATTCTGATGGAGATGTAGTACTGCATTCACTAATTGATGCTTTACTTGGAGCCAATGCTAAAGGTGATATTGGAAAGTTCTTTCCGCCATTAAAAAAATACAAAAATATTTCATCTATTGAATTGCTAAATAAAATTAAACGTATAATAGATTTAGATAACATAGTTATCATTAATTTAGATATTACAGTTATCTGTCAGAAAATTAGATTAGAAAAATATAAAGCTGCAATTAAAAATAACTTATCTAAATTATTAAAATGCAATAAAGATTTAATTAATATTAAAGCAAAAACTGCTGACAATGTTGGCATTTTTGGAAAATCAGAAGCTATAGGTTGCTGGGCAACGATCAACCTAATTAATTAATGAAAAATTTCACTAAATATTTTGCTACACTATTTGGGATTGGTTTTATATCTCTTGCGCCAGGTACATTTGGGTCATTGTTTGCAATCCTAATTTGGTATGTTTTTATTGATTTGTTCTCTATTTTTTATTTCATAGTTTTATTTTTATTCGTTTTATCTGTTTCATTTTATTTTACAGATATCTATCTAGATAATTATAAAAAAAAAGATCCCTCCGAGGTAATTATAGATGAATTTCTTGGTCAATCGATACCGTTATTATTTATAGTGGATTTTAATATATATGAAGTTTTAATTGCATTTGTTACATTTAGATTTTTTGATATATACAAAATTTATCCAATAAACAAAATGGAAGACTTAAAGGGATCGTATGGCGTGATATTGGATGATATTGTTGCCGGAATATATTCATTAATTATTGTTATGTTATATAAGATATTGATACTGCTATGACTTCAGATTTATTAAATATAAAAAAAATACGATCAAAAAAGAAATTTACAATATCTTTAGCTGAGTCCTGTACAGGAGGTATGATAAGTAAATATTTAACAAGTATTAATGGCTCCTCTCTCTTTTTTAATGGGGCATGTATTTCATATTCAAATCAAATGAAAACAAGATTATTAATGGTTCCAAAGAATACGATTATAAATTATGGAGCTGTTAGTCACCAAACTGCTCTTGCAATGGTTAAAGGACTTAAAAAAATAACTGGCAGTGAAATCCTTCTATCTGTTACTGGAGTTGCGGGACCAAGTGGTGGCACTGCAAGAACACCTGTAGGATGTGTATTTTTTGGTATTGGTTCAAAAATTAATAAGAAATATACATTTCAAACTACAAAAAAAATGTTTCATGAAAAAACAAGGGTAGCTATTCAAAAAAAGAGCACCGAATATGCAATTTACCTAATATTAAAAGAATTAAAGAAGATTTAATATATCTCTTTTGCGCGATCAATAAATGCACTAACCATTCTCTGAAATGCTAAGTTGAAAAATTTTTTCATCAATACATCTAATAAAGAAAGATTTAATTCAAAATCAATCATAAATTCAATTTCAGAACTATTTTCATCAACATCAGCAAATTTCCATTCATTGGTAAGATATTTAAAAGGACCATCAAGATTTTTGACATTTATAAATGATTTATCTTTTGCTAGTTTCACCTCACTTCTATATGTATAAACAAATTGATCATATCCAATCTCTAAATCTGCAATAACTACCTCATAGTCATCAAATTTCTCTCTACTAATAATTTTAGAGTCATTGCACCATGGAAGAAATTCTTTATATTCGTCAATATTTGAAACAAGATCAAACATCTGATCGCTCGTGTATGAAACGATTTGTTTTTCTTCTTGCTTAGGCACCTGAATGCAAATGTTTTAATTTATTGAAATCACTCTCTGCGTGATAAGATGATCTAGTAAACGGTGAAGATGATACAATTTTAAAACCTTTATTTAATGCCTCATCTTCAATGCGTATAAAATAATCTGGCTTATGATATTCAATTACAGGATGATGATTTAATGTCGGTCTTAGATACTGACCGATAGTAATAAAATCTACATCCTGTTCTCTTAAATCATCCATCAAAACTCTTATTTCATCAAACTTTTCACCTAGACCAATCATTATTCCAGATTTAGTAAATACAGAAGGTTTCAAAAGTTTAATTTCTCGAAGTATTTTTAAAGAATGACGATAATCTGCGCCAGGACGAACTTCCTTATACAATCTTTTTATTGTTTCTAGATTATGATTAAAAACATCAATTTCTGTTTCTGCTATAATTCCCAATGATAAGTCTTTCCCCCTAAAATCTGGAGTAAGAATTTCGACAGTTGTATTTGGAGATTTTTCTTTAATTTTTTTAATTGTATTTGCAAAGTGCTGGGCCCCACCATCATTTAGATCATCTCTATCAACAGAAGTAATAACAACATGTTTTAGACCCAGACTCTCAACAGTACTTGCAACTCTTGATGGTTCTAAAATGTCAACCTTATTGGGTTTTCCTGTTTTAATATTACAGAAACTACATGATCGAGTACATACGTCTCCTAAGATCATAACAGTTGCATGTTTCTTTTCCCAACATTCCGACAAATTCGGGCACATTGCCTCCTCACAAACTGTAACTATCTTATTTTCTTTTAGGGTATTCTTAGTTTGACTGATTTTATTTGATGGAATAGATACCTTAATCCAGTCAGGTTTTATTGGACTTTTAAAATCAGAAAATTTTTTCCTCAGTAATGCTTTAGAAATTTGATTATTCATTGTTCTTTATTAATAAATAAAGACAATTCACCTATATTTCAAGTAATACTACTTATCAAAAAATACAATGTATTCGTTTGATTTTCCATAACCTAAAACATTACGTATCTGTTCGTCAACCAGGTCACTATTAGAGTTTAGATTTTGAAGAGAAGAGATCTTAATTTGAAGTAGGTTATTATTGGTCTTTAAAGAACTAATCTTTCCTTCGAGCGCTATAATTTCACTATCTAATCTAGCATGGGATAAAAGGCCGTTGTGTCCATCAAATATATTAAATGAAAGATATATAATTATTAATGGGAAGAAAAAATATGGATAATACTTTTTAATTTTTTCCTTTAAATTGAGGACTCTGTTCATGAACTATAAAGAATCATAATTCACGAATCATAACAATTCTATTGAATCAAAAATCCTTAAAAAAATGTAAAAATTAAGTATTTGGACTCTTTTTGTTCTTATTGTCTATTAAAATGTCAATAGAACTTATTGTTTTTTATCGATTTTTTTAAGTCTAAATTTTCTTCTATTCGAAGTAATTGATTAAATTTTGCAATTCTTTCTGACCTGGACATAGAGCCTGTCTTAATTTGTCCGGAATTAGTCGCAACAGCTAAATCGGATATAAATGTACTTTCTGTTTCCCCTGATCTGTGAGAGATGACAGTCTCATATCCATTAGATTGAGCTAGCTCAATTGCATCCATAGTTTCAGTTAATGTGCCTATTTGATTTGGCTTTATTAAAACGGCATTAGCGGCTCCTGATTCAATACCTTTATTAATTAATTTTAAATTGGTAGCAAATAGATCATCTCCGACAATTTGGATCTTGTCTCCATATAGTTTGGTAAATTTTATCCAAGATGCCCAGTCATCCTCTGAAAAAGGGTCCTCCAAAGAAATGATTGAATATTTTTTACATAAATTAATCAAAAACTTTGAAAATTCATCACTGGTAAAAGGTTTGTTTATGCTTTCTAATTTATATTTCTTGTTTTTATAAAATTCTGATGCAGCAACATCTAAACCAAGCATAAAATCTTTGCCAAGTTTATATCCTGATTTAAGAATTGCATCTTTAATTAGTTTGCATGCATCTTCTTCATTTTTTAGGTCAGGCGCAAAACCCCCCTCATCGCCTACTGCTGTAGAAAGTCCTTGTTTTTCTAATATGTGCTTTAAAGTGTGAAAAACTTCAGATGATTTTCTTAAACAATTATTAAAATTTTGATCATTTATTGGAATAATCATAAATTCTTGAAATGAAAGATTATTATTTGCATGAGCACCACCATTAATTACATTTAACATCGGTACTGGCATTTTAAACGTTTTGGATCCCCCAAGATATTTATAAAGTGACATCTTAAGTGATTTAGCAGAAGCATCGGCTACAGCCAGCGAAACACTTAATAAAGCATTAGCACCTAATTTACTTTTATTTTTGCTTGCATCTAATTCGATCATTGTTCGATCTATTTTGTTTTGATCTAGAGAGTCAAGACCAGAAATTGTGTCAAAGATTGTAACATTTATATTTTCTACTGCTTTAAAAACAGATCGACCATGATATGACTTTCTGTTATCCCTTAATTCAAATGCTTCGTATTTACCCGTTGATGCACCAGAAGGAACACTTGCCCGCCCCATTGTACCATCTTGCAAATAAACATCAGTTTCAACGGTAGGGTTGCCTCTGCTATCAAAAATTTGTCTGGCTATTACATTTTTAATTCTAGACATAAAAATTAACGTTATTAATTAATTATTTATTTAGTTTTCTTTAACTAAATTGTCAATTTGAATAAGTTTAGCGACCAATTTCTCTAATTCTTCTAGTTTCACCATATTTGGTCCATCTGAAGGAGCAATATCTGGATTATCGTGAGTTTCCATAAATACTGAAGATACGCCAACAGCAACTGCTGCTTTCGCTAAAGTTGGGACAAATTTTCTATCTCCCCCACTTCTATCGCCTTTTCCACCTGGACTTTGAACTGAGTGTGTCGCATCAAAAACAACAGGAAAACCAATTTCCTCTTTCATTATTTGCAATGATTTCATATCTGAAACAAGAGTATTATAACCAAACGAAACCCCACGCTCTGTTAATAGTATTTTGTTATTTCCGCTATCACCAACTTTTTTAGCTACATTAACCATGTCCATTGGAGCAAGAAATTGTCCTTTTTTAATATTGATTACTTTATTTGTTTTTGCTGCAGCTATCAAAAGATCAGTCTGCCTGCATAGAAATGCAGGGATCTGTAAAATATCTACATGATCTTTAATTTTATCACAATCATCCACACTGTGAATATCAGTCAATATATGAATTCCATATTCACTTCTTAACTTATTAAATATTTCAATGGATTGATCAATACCTAGTCCTCTTTCAGAGTCGATACTTGTCCTATTGGCTTTATCAAAGGAAGTCTTATAAACAAAATCAATTTTTAATCGTGACGTAATTTCCAGTAAAGATTCTGTCATCATTTTTGCGTGTTCGTGTGACTCTAGTACACAAGGACCTGCAATCAAGACCAACTTCTTTTCATTACTAAATACAATATTGCCTAAATCTACACTTTTTTGCATTTTACGTTTTATTTTTTGCAGCCTCGATAAATGATTTAAATAATGGATGTGGATCAAATGGTTTTGATTTTAGTTCAGGATGAAATTGAACACCTATAAACCATGGGTGATCTTTTAATTCGACTATTTCAGGCAATAAGCCATCTGGGGAATAACCCGAGAAATGAACTCCTTTACTTTCAAAATCTTTAGCGTAATTGTTATTAACTTCATATCTGTGTCTGTGTCTCTCACTAATGAATTCTTTATCGTAAATTTCTCTAACTTTTGAATTATTTTTCAATTTTGCCTCATAAGCTCCTAATCTCATTGTTCCGCCTAAATCACTCTCTTTTGTTCTTTTTTCAGTAGTGTTATCTATATTAGACCACTCAGTCATTAACCCAACAATAGACTCTTTGCAATCAGCGAATTCACTCGAATTTGCCTCTTTTATTCCAAGTATATTTCTTGCCATTTCTATCACAGCTAATTGCATTCCAAAACAAATGCCAAAATAAGGAATTTTATTTTCTCTTGCATATTTAATTGCTGCTATTTTACCTTCTGCTCCTCTCTCACCAAACCCGCCGGGAACTAAGATACCATGACAATTATTAAGCTTATGTTCAAGATTGGAACCGTTCAATTCTTCTGACTCAATCCAATTCAATTTAACTCTAACATTATTAAAAATGCCGCCATGCGACAGCGCTTCATTAAGGGATTTGTATGCGTCAGCCAAACCTGTATATTTACCAACAATGCCAATTTCTATACTGCCCTCTGGTTCCAATATTCTTTTTGATACTTGTGACCACATTTTTAAATCAATTTCTTTTTTAGATTCTAATTTAAAGTACTCTAAAACTCTTTTATCAAGACCCTCATTTAAAAAATTAATAGGAACTTCGTAAATTGAATTTGCATTAATTGCTGGAATAACACAGTCACCTTTCACATTACAAAATAAACCAATTTTTCTTCTTTCATCCTCTGGAATTTCTCTATCAGCCCTGCATAACAAAATATTTGGCTGTATCCCTAAGCTCCTCAACTCTTTGACAGAGTGCTGAGTTGGCTTAGTTTTTAGTTCTCCAGAACTGGCAATGAATGGAACTAATGTTACATGCATAAACAAAGAATTTTCATGTCCATTATCATTGTGAAATTGTCTTATCGCTTCTATAAACGGCAAACTTTCTATGTCACCTATTGTTCCTCCTATTTCACAAATTACAAAATCTTCATCATCAAGATCTTTAGAAACAAATTCTTTTATTTCATTTGTAACATGAGGAATTACTTGCACTGTAGCACCCAAGTATTCCCCTTTTCTTTCCTTTGCTATAATTTTTTGATAGACTTTTCCTGAAGTAATATTATCTGATTTTTTAGATGTTACTCCAGTGAACCTCTCATAGTGACCGAGATCTAAGTCTGTTTCCGCACCATCATCCGTTACATAAACTTCACCATGCTGATATGGACTCATCGTTCCTGGGTCTACATTTAGATATGGGTCTAACTTTCTAATCCTGACTTTATATTTATGATGTTGCAACAATGAAGCGAGTGATGCTGAAGCTAAACCTTTACCAAGTGAGGAAACCACGCCGCCAGTGACAAATATAAATCGCGCCATGGAAGTATTTTATACTTCAAAAAAGATTTAAAATAAAGAACTAATCTAACTGAGGAAGTTCTGGCAAATCCTCAATATTCAGTTGGTCAGAAGAGATGCTTTCAGGCTCATCAAAGGATAGTGTCCTGTCTGAAGATCTTAGGCTTAAAACTGTGAGGCTGATGCTTGTGACAACAAAAAGTGCGGCAATAACTGCCGTAGTTCTTGTTAAGGCGTCAGCGCTACCTCTTGGAGACATTCCATCACTGCCACCTCCGATTCCTAGAGCTCCACCTTCAGCTCTTTGAATGAGAACTACGATTATCAAAATAATAGCTAAAATAGCATGTATGATTAATAGTGCACTTTCCATTGCGTCCTTATATCTATTTAGCGATAAGAATCAATTATTTTACAAAATTCTTTAGATTTTAAAGAAGCCCCTCCAACCAAAGCGCCGTCTACATGATCTAGGTTAAGAATATCAACTGAATTTACAGCATTAACTGAACCCCCGTAAAGAATAGAAACATGCTTACTAAATCTGAGGCTCACTATATTTGAAAGTATATTTCTTATCTTTTCATGTATTTTATTAATGTCATTTAATGATGGAACCTTGCCGGTTCCAATCGCCCATACAGGCTCGTAAGCAATTATGATTTTTTTTGGGTCAATTTTTTTAGGTAAAGATGAAAGTTGTTTTTTAAGTATTATGCTTCTTCTTTTTATTTCTTCTAACTTCTCTCCTATGCAATATATAACTGTTAGATTATTGCTAATTGCAGATTGAATTTTTAAATTCAGCTCTTGTGAAGTTTCTTTTTGATATATTCTTCTTTCTGAATGACCCAAAATAACATATTTGCAATTAATTGATTTGAGCATATTGGCACTTATTGAGCCAGTATATGCGCCCTCAGATTTATAATGGCAATCTTGACCACCAAATTTAATTTTTTTTTCTTTTTTTATTAATTCTGACAAAAGAGTAAATGGTGGGCAAATTACAACTTTAGATGTTTTGCGTTTCATCTTCTGACAATAATTTGATATCGATTTTACTAATTTATAAGAGTCTTTTTGGCCATTCATCTTCCAGTTGGCAATGGTATATTTAGTTCTTTTCATTCACCGTTATTCCTTTTATAACACCTTTTTATACATCATAAGACATAATGTTAGATATAGTAAGAAATTTAGTATCCTCAATTTTTGGAAAGATTCTCCTTGGAATAATGGTCTTGAGCTTTGCACTATGGGGTGTTGGAGATATTCTTACCTCAGGAAATAGCCAGTTAGCTGCGAAGGTTGGAAATGAAAAAATTACTTTAGATGAATTTTATAATGAATTTCAAAAAACAGTATCACTTTATAACCAGCAAACTAGTTCCAGTATAAATTTAAAAGAGGCAAAAGATTTGCAGCTACACAATATTTTATTAAATGACTTAATTTACTCTAGAATGATTAAAGACTACGCTAACAAGCAAAATATTTTTATTAATGATGCTTCGTTAAAGATTATAATCACTTCATTGCCACAATTTAAAGATGCTGATGGATTATTTTCTGAAACAAAATATAAAAATTATATTTTCAATAGTTTCCCAAATGAGGAGGTATTTTTAAATGAAATTGAGAATTCAATTTACCAAGGTATAATTTTTGAAAACTTTAACACAAGTAGCTTCCTAGATAAACAAGTTATAAACCATTTATTTAATTACGAAGGAGAAAAAAGATCTGTAAGATATTTTATTATAAATGATGAAGACCTAGATATTAAATTAAGTGACGAACTGCTTCGAGAATATTATGAGTCAGAAAAACTTAAATATGAAGTTTCTCAGAAAACAGTAATTGATTATATTGAAATAAGGCTAGATCAATTCGTAGATTTAGATTCTATTGATGAAAATAAAATTGTTGAATATTACAATGATAATATAAATCTTTATGTCAAAGAAGAAATGAGAGAGATAGAATTTGCTAGATTTAGAGATAAAGACAGTGCAAATGAATTTTACAAAACATGGATTCAAAATGACCCAGATTTAATTTTTTCATATATGGAAATTAATGAAGTTGAACTTAATAAAATACAAGACTTCACACTTTCTCAAAATACATTTACTGATGAAATAAATAATTCTATTTTTAATTTAAATATAGATGACGTTTCTCCCCCACTTGAGTATCAAGGTATTGGTTACTATGTCTTTAAATTATTGAAAATTGATGAAAAAGAAACTCAATTAATAAGCGAAGTTGAGGAAGATATAAAGAAGTATTTGTCAGAGGAAGCTGCTTATGTTGAATTTGATGACACCGTTAATTTAGCAGATGAAATGCTCTTAAATGATTATGATTTAAATGAAATGATGGATAGTTTGAGTAAAGCAAAAATTACAAAATCATCATCAAGTAAAAATTTGGTTAATAAAATAGACAATGAGGAAATACAATTAAGTTTTGACCAACCTATTGGATTTATATCTGAAATTATTTTTAATGACAACGCTGCATTTATTTACTCCATTAGAGATAAAGAAGAGTCTTTCATACCTGAATTCTCAATAATCAAGGAAGAGGTAGAGCGTGATTATATAGAAAATGAAAAAAAAATAAGAATATCCAGTATGGCTGATAAGTTACTGATTGATTTGCAGTTTAAAGGGATTGATAAATTTGAAGAGTACGCAAAATTAAATAGTATAGAAATTAAAGAATTAAATGATTTGAAAAGAAACGATGAAAATATTTCAATGGAATCTCTATCATCAATTTTTAATATTAATTTAGAGGACAATGTAAAAATTATAATGAATAATGACGATATAGGGATAGGAGCTTTAATAAAAATAACTAAACCTGATAGCTATATTTCAGACACATATTATTCAGAAGTTGAGAATAACATTATACAAAATTTTAATTCTTCACTGGAGTCAATAATTGGTCAGAAAATTATAGATAATACAGATTATGAAGTATATTCTCAGAATATTGATAAATTGTTCATGTAATGACCTTTTCTCATTCTAAGAAACAATTTAATAATTTAATAAAAAAAAAATCTAATTTTATTTTTTATAAGAAAATTTTAAAACTAGATTCTGATCCAATTCCATCATTTATAAATTTAGTTGAAAAAAATAAATATAGCTTCCTTTATGAGTCTGTTGAAAAAGGTCGTGAAAAGGGAAGATACTCTATATGTGGATATGACTCACTAAGAACTATTCAATTAACTAATGACACACTTACTATAGAAAATAATAAATTTTTAAAAAAAATTAAATATAAAGGCAGCCCACTTAAAAAAATTGATACCATCATAAAAAACTTAAAGTTTGTTAAAAGTAAAAGATTGCCGCCAATGTCAGGTGCCTTTTTCGGATATATAGCTTATGAAAATATAAATAAAGTTGAAGAAATATCATCTAAAAGAAAGAAAGACGAACTTAAAACTCCTGATATTATTATGTTTATACCCAATAATTTACTTATATATGACAATTTTTCTGCTTCCCTTTTTATAATTAAACATTGTCTATCAAGTGCAAAAATGAAAAATTTCCATAAACAAGTTCTAGATATTAATGAAATTGAAAATTACATAAAGAAGGTCAAGGGCTATAGAGATATAAATTTCAATAAAAAGAAAAAAATTATTGTTAAGTCTAATATGACAAAAACAACATTTAAAACGAATATAAAAAAAGCAAAGCAATATATTAAAAATGGCGATATATTCCAAGTAGTTCCAAGTCAGCGATTTGAAACTAACTTTAGTCAGAAAAGCAGTTTTCTCTATGAGGTATTAAGGAAAACTAATCCTTCACCTTTTATGTACTATTTCAATCTTCCCAAATTTGAAATTGTAGGATCAAGCCCTGAAATACTAGTAAGACTTAGATCAAATGAAATAATTATCAGACCAATTGCTGGAACTAGGCCTAGAGGAAAGAATAAAATCGAAGACAAGAAGTTTGAGTCTGAATTAATGAACGACAAGAAAGAAATTGCTGAACATTTAATGCTTTTAGACCTAGGAAGAAATGATGTCGGAAAAGTATCAAAAAAATCAAGCGTCAAAGTTACATCGAAATTTAAGATAGAGCGCTATTCACATGTTATGCATATAGTTTCAAATGTTACTGGCATATTAAAAAACAACACTTCATCAATTTCAGCGCTTATGGCAGGTTTTCCTGCAGGAACTGTTTCTGGCGCACCAAAAATAAGGGCTATGCAAATCATTGATGAGTTAGAAACTACTAAGCGAGGCATATACTCAGGAGGGATCGGATATATATCATCTAATGGAGACATGGATACATGCATTGTCTTGAGAACCGGAATAATAACAAAAAATAAATTATATGTTCAAGCTGGTGGCGGTGTAGTATTCGATAGTGACTCTGAAAAAGAATTTAACGAAACAGTTAACAAGGCTAAAGCTGTGCTTAATGCAGCTGAAATAGTAATGGGTAATGTTCAATGATATTAATTATCGATAACTATGATAGCTTTACTTATAATTTGGTGCATTACGTTGAAGAGCATAATTACAAAGTTCAAGTATTTAGAAATAATAAAATAACATTACAAAAAATAAAAAAACTAAAACCTAAAAAAATAATTATTTCCCCAGGCCCCTGTACACCTGATGAAGCCGGAATAAGCGTTGACCTTATTAAACATTTCTATAAAAAATTTCCAATATTAGGCGTTTGTTTAGGACATCAATCCATTGGACAAGCTTTTAATGCTAAAATCATAAAAGCCTCCAAAATAATGCATGGCAAAGTATCGACTGTAACTAACAAAGGTTCAGAAATATTTAGAGGCCTTCCAAAGAAATTTGATGCTACCAGATATCATAGTCTTGTAATTAAAAATAATACTCTTCCTGAATGTTTTAAAATAATATCTGACACGATTGATGATAATAAAAAAGTTATTATGGGCATTCAACACATTAAATATCCTGTCTACGGTGTACAGTTTCACCCAGAAAGCATTGCCACTACACCTTACGGTAAGAAAATTATAAAAAACTTTTTAGAAATATGAATATTGAATTTAAAACATTTATTGATTTAGTACTAAAGGATAAACTTGATCTAGAATCTACAATGAAAGCATTCAACCTAATCATGAATGGTTCAGTTAGTGACATTCAAATAAGTTCCTTTTTATCTATACTTCAAAAATCTGGTGTAAGGGCCGATCATATGATTGGTGCAATTGAAGTGATGAGATCTAAAATGGTCTCTGTCGCTGCCCCAGTAAATTCAATGGATACATGTGGAACTGGAGGAGATGGAAAAAATAGCCTTAACATATCTACAGCCACAGCATTTGTTTTGGCTTCACATGGCATACCTATTGCTAAACATGGAAATAGAGCGTTGACATCAAAATGTGGTTCAGCAGACGTTCTTAGGGCTCTGGGCATCAATATTGATATAAATACATCAAGATTAGAAGATTGCATTAACGAAATTGGGCTGTGCTTTATGTTTGCTCCTAATCATCACCCTGCAATGAAATATGTCGGGCCAGTAAGACAGCAATTGGGCATTAGAACAATATTTAATATGCTAGGGCCGCTATTGAACCCCGCGGATGTAAAGACTCAATTAGTTGGGGTCTATTCAAAAGAGGTATTTAAAATATATAGAGATATTTTTTCAAAAAATAGCAATAAAAATGCCTGCATAGTATCTGGATATAATGGAAATGATGAAATTTCATTAGAAGGTGAAAATGTAATTTTTACAAAACAATCGGGTGAAATTAAATTTGATCCAGCAACAATTGATATTCCTAGACCAATTAATAATGAAATATTGGGAAAAGACGCAAAATATAATGCCAACAGAATAATAGAGATTTTTAATGGAAAAAATGACTCATTCTATAAGTCAGTATGTATAAATGCAGCTTTTGGATTACTTGCTCATGAGTCCCATGAGCTGAATGAAGTAAATGTTCTAAAAGCATATCAAAAAGCCTCAGATTTAATAAAGAGCGGAGAACCATTAAATCGAATAAATAAATTAATTAAATTCACAAATAAATAATGTCTATTTTGAAGGAAATATATGAATATAAAATTGACTTTGTTAATAAGCAAAAAAATCTACATGCTCAAAGTGATATCATAAATAAATTAAAAAATATAACATCACACGATTTCAGTTTTTCTAAAAAATTAAAAGATGAAATGTCTCAAACATCAATAATAGGTGAATTAAAACGTGCAAGCCCTTCTTTAGGAAATTTTGTAAATGAAGAAATAAACTTATCTAATATTGCACAAGCATATGAAGAATGCGGTATTTCATGTTTATCAATATTGACAGATGAAAAGTATTTCAAAGGAAGAATTGAAGATCTTATTGAAATAAGAAAAATGTCAACTTTACCAATTTTAAGGAAAGATTTCATAGTTGATGAATATCAAATTTATGAAAGTAAGTTAGTGGGAGCAAGCTGCATTTTAATAATTTTAGCCATGCTAGATCAAAAAAAAGCGGATAAGTTTGAAGCAATTGCTAAGAATATAGGTTTAGATGTTATAATTGAAATTCATAATAAGGAGGAGCTTGAAAGAGCAATAAATATGCAATCAGAATTAATCGGAATAAATAATAGAAACTTAAATAATTTTGAAACTAGAATAGAAACTACAATCGAGCTCAGTAGTTATATTGCTGATTTAAATAAAATTTTTATCTCAGAAAGTGGCTTCCATAGTCATCGTGATGTGAGTAAAATTATTTCTTTAACTGGTATTAATAATTTTCTCATAGGCGAATACCTTATGAAATCAGAACAATTATCATCTGATATTGCAAATATTCTAAATTGATAGTTAAACTATACTAATTAAATTATTGATTATATTAAATATTATTTCATTGAAAGATAATGAGAACATTGGTAGAACATGATTATAGGATCGAATCAATGCTAACAAAAAAACAAAAAGAACTACTAGAGTACATTCAAAGCTATCAAATTAAAAGTGGCGTAACGCCATCTTATGAAGAAATGAAAGCTGCGCTTAATCTTAAATCAAAGTCAGGCATTCATAGACTTGTAATAGCATTGGAAGAAAGAGGATTTGTAAGAAGACTAGCTCACAAAGCAAGAGCATTAGAAGTTATAAAGGATGCAATATCTACATTGAAGGTATCAGATAAAACAAATAAAAATATTATTGTGGGTGATTTTACAGGAAGCAATAAAGATGAAAACGGTAAATTAAGCACTCTACCATTGCTTGGTAAAATAGCTGCTGGAACACCAATAGAAGCTATTCAACATAACGATACATCTGTAGATGTTCCTAAAGAAATGATGCCCATCGGCGAAAGTTACGCTTTAACAGTTGAAGGTGAATCTATGATTAATGAAGGTATTTATGACGGAGATACTGTTTTAATTAAAAAAACTAATCTTGTTGAGAACGGTGATATAGCCGTTGCTTTAATTGATGATTCAGAAGCAACATTAAAAAGAATAAGAAAAAAAGGTCAAAGTATCGCGTTAGAAAGTGCAAACCCTATTTATGAAACGAGGATACTATCTGCGCATAGAGTTAAAATTCAGGGTAAGCTTATAGGTTTGTTAAGAAAATATTAATTTTTTTTAACTTTTTTTATTCAAGAAATAGTTTATTTATATCAATGTAAATGGTTAAAAAGAAAGTAAATAAAAAAAATAATAGAAAAGCCAAACTGATAATCGACGAAAAAACCTACGAATTTCCTATATATAACTCTACTGAGGGCGAAGCTGTCATAGACATCTCTAAATTACATGCTGAGGCCAATATATTTACATATGACCCAGGATTTACTTCTACTGCCTCATGTGAGTCAAAAATAACATATATTGATGGAAATAAGGGTATTTTAAGGTATCGGGGATATGATATTGAAGAATTAGCACGGAAGAGTGATTTCATTGAAGTTGTTAACTTGCTTATCTATGGAGATCTACCAAATAAGAAACAACTTGCTAAATACAAAAGGCTTATTACAAGACATACTCTGCTTCATGAGCAGATCATAAACTTTTTTCAAGGGTTCAGACGAGATGCTCATCCTATGGCAATGATGGTTGGAGTTATGGGTGCTTTATCATCCTTTTACCAAGATACACTAAACATTAATGACTCACATCAAAGACAGGAAGCAACAAGAAGAATTATTGCAAAATCAGCTACAATTGGTGCAATGGCATATAAATATTCTTTAGGTCAAGCTTTTGTGTCTCCAAAAAATAATCTTTCTTTCTCTGAAAATTTTTTATACATGTGTTTTAGTAATACAGCAGAAAGCTATAAAGTTTCCCCTGTTCTTGCAAAAGCAATGGATACAATTTTAATTCTTCATGCTGATCATGAACAAAATGCATCTACATCAACTGTAAGACTCGCGGGATCGTCTGGGGCAAACCCCTTCGCTTGCATAGCTGCAGGCGTTTCTTCATTATGGGGACCAGCTCATGGAGGCGCTAATCAAGCAGCTCTAGAAATGCTCGAGGAAATTGGATCATCAAAAAATATAAAAAAATATATTGCTAAAGCTAAAAATAAAAAAGACCCTTTTAAGCTAATGGGATTTGGTCACCGAGTTTATAAAAATTACGACCCAAGAGCAAAAATACTTAAAAGTATATGCCAAAAAGTTCTTAAGCATGTTGGAGTTAAAAATGATCCAATATTAAAACTTGCTATGGATCTAGAGAAGATTGCACTAAATGATAAATATTTTAAAGAAAAACGACTTTACCCAAATGTAGATTTTTATTCTGGAATAATTCTGAGAGCAATCGGATTTCCTCCAGAAATGTTTACAGTCATATTCGCAATTGCAAGAACAGCTGGATGGACTGCTCAATGGACTGAAATGATTGAAGATCCAATTCAAAAAATTGGCAGACCAAGACAATTATATTCTGGAAAAGGTATTACTAAATATGGAGTTGGCAGATCAAATAAAAATACACGCTAAATAATTAGCTGATATCGTATATTTTTAAATCGTATTTTTTGATTAACTTTAAAAATTCTTCTTTTTCATAAACTAACGTATTCTTTATATCTATCGCAAGCCCCTTTAAATTTGCTTTTTTTATTAAATTTATAGTATTGGGTCCAACTACAGGCAAATCAATATATCTACTTTGATTTTTTTTAATTTTCTTTACAAGAAATCCTGATTTTATTTTTAATTGATCTAAATCTTTTCTTAATTGAAAGGTTCTCTTTAGTAAAGCGTCGGTTCCTTCAACTGCTTCAATTGCAATTATATATCCTTCTACGGACACGACACTTTGCGCATTATCAAATTTTGATAACGCATCAAGAAGATCACTTGATTTATTTATATCTATAATATCTTCTTTTTTGTGTATTTTTAATACATTAGAACTATTTAAGCATAAATCATCGCAATATTTAATTGGAGATACAGCAGTAAAATTATGTTCTTTAAATATATCTACGACCGCATTTAAAACTGCACCGTCACCTTTTTTATAAACATTTACAAGCTTTGGAATATATTTTTCAACAATTCCATCATTTTTAAATTTAGATAAATCTGGCCTTAATATTTTTCCTAAAAAAATAATATCTTTTACATTTCTTAACTTAAGAAGATCTAATATTTTTTTTAATTCAAAAATTTTATAGTTATACAAGTTTTTACCATGATACGCAGTACTTTGGAGATTTATAAAAATAGCAGTTTTATATTTTTTTTTAAGAACCTTAAAAAGATATCTAGCTAATTTATCATACCCACCCATTATACAAATCGATGTTTTATTTTCCATATTTACAAAGACCTCTTGAAGAATTCTTATTCAGAAAGATTAAAAGCTCTTTTATTAAATTATTATTACTATTTTTTATTTTTTCTTTTTCAGATTCGATTGTTCCACCAGTAAATATTTTTTCAATACTATTTGAGTACTCTCTGATAACGCTTTTGCTATAATTTGCCCTTTTAAGACCAACTATATTGACTCCTGTTATTTTAGCTCTGTTACCTAGAGCTAATCCAAAGGGTATTACATCATTTTCCACGGCAGACAAGCCGCCAATCATTGCTAGTTTACCTATCCGGCAAAATTGATGAACTGCTGATAAGCCACCTAATACAGCAAAATTATCTACATGAACATGCCCACCAAGAGTAGCTTGATTCGCCATGATAACATTGTCTCCAATGATGCAATCATGAGCTATATGAGCACCCATCATGAATAATGATGAATTTCCAACAACTGTTATCATATTATCTCCTGCTGTACCTGGGTTTGCAGTACAATGTTCTCTAAAAATATTTTTATTTCCAATAATAAGTTTACTCTTTTCGCCCTGATATTTTAAATCCTGGGGGTTAGATCCAATTGAGCAAAATGGAAAAAAGGTGTTCCCCTCTCCGACGTCTGTTTCACCAGTCATATACACACTTGAAAGAAGTATGTTATCATTACCAATCTTGACTCCTTCTTCAACTACACAGTAAGGGCCGATTTCTACATTAGAACCAATTACAGTATTTTTACCAATTATTGCTGTATTATGAATTTTGCTCATTTCCTCTGTCCATTATCATAGCACTCCATTTTGCTTCACATATTATACGATCATTAATGTCATATGATTTACCTTCAAATCTCCAAACTCTACCTTTTGAACGTAGGGCATTTACATCTGTAAATATTTTTGTGCCAGGAAATACAGGTTTTCTAAACTTAGTGCTTTCAATATTCATTAAGTAAACGATTTTATTTAAAGTTTCATCTCTTATGCTGTAAGCAATTAATGCAGCGGCTGTTTGAGCCATCATTTCAACTAATATTACTCCGGGCACTACAGGTTGACCGGGAAAATGTCCTTTAAAAAAATTCTCATCATTGGAATAAGTTTTGATGCCAGTTGCTTTGCTTAACTTTTTTATATTTATCAACTCATCCAAAAAAAGAAAAGGCTCTCGATGCGGAATTAGTTCCCTTATTTCATCAACATTTAATTTTTCATTGAGCATAATTTTTATTATATTTTCTTATATATTGAATTTTATCTACTGCTGGATGTCCCATTACAGACCTATTATTATCTATATCTTTAAGTACACCGCTTTGAGCAGCTATTTGAACATTGTTTCCTATATTTAAATGTCCCGCTATGCCTACTTGCCCTCCAGACATAACATTGTTGCCGATATTGGTACTACCTGCAATACCGGTCATTGCTGCAAAAATACAATTACTGCCAACAATAACATTATGTGCAACATGGCAGAGATTATCAAAGTAAGTATTTTGTCCAATGATGGTATCTCCAAAACTGCCTCTATCAATTGTACAATTAGACCCTAAGTTAACCCCTTCTTGAAGTATCACTCTTCCACTATGAAATATTTTTATATTTTTATTTTTACTTATTGCAAAACCAAACCCTTGCTGTCCTAATGATGAATTTCTGCCAACACAAACGTTCTCTGCAATTATGGAATTTGAAATAACAGTATTACTATCAATAAAAGTGTTATCTCCGATAATGCAATTATACCCTATAAAACATCCTGAGCTTATTTTAACATTTTTCCCAATTATAGCTCCATTTTCAATTATTGCAGATCGTGAAATATCGCAATTACTATTAATTTTAGGCTCATCAAGTCTTTTTATTTCATCGTATGTAAGAGAACGATAAAAAATATTTGATACTTTTGCTACAGCTGAATATACATCGTTGACTATAATAAAATTATTGTTGTTTTTTAATTTTTTACGCACCGACTCATTACATAAAATTACACCATCACTCTGTACATTTTCTCTAACAATATGAGTATCTGTTAAAAAAGAGAGTCCATTATTGCTTAAATTTCTAATACTCGTGAACTGATTGAAAGAATAACTTTCGTCAATATTGATAGGCGTACAATCTAAGTTATCTTTTATCTCAGTAAATCTAATGGGTCCTAAGTTTTTAAAAAAACTCGGGTACATATTGAATTAATCTCTTAAAATTTCTATTTTTGGAAACTCTTTATTTAATACTATAAGTACTTCATCAGTGATATCCATTTTATCAGCATTAAGCATAACTGACCCTTTTTCTAAAAGAATTGTAATGCCTTTTTTATTTGATATATCCTCTAAAATTGGTTTTAAAGCAAGCAAAACATCATTCCTAGACACTGCAATCAACTCATCTATCTTCAAAAGTTTTGCCTGTCTTTCACTATTATAGTTTTGAACTTTTTTTTCATATTCAATTCTTTTTGTTTCAAATGCCTCTGGTGCCATTATAGCCTGCGATTCAATTAATAAATTCTGTTCTTTAATTATTTCATCATCACTTATTTTTATTTCATCTTCAATTTCATTAGCAATTTCTTCAATTTGTTCTGAGGCAAACACTGCTGC
>QBZX01000009.1 GCA_003282175.1 Pelagibacteraceae bacterium AG-337-G06 | reverse complement strand
TAAAAAGAATAGATGTCATGTCTCTTAAAATTAATTCTTTACTCACTAATTTATTTAAAAAGGAACATATCATTCTAGTAGATTTTAAAATTGAATTTGGGAGGCTAGCCTCAAATCCAAAAAAAATTGTACTCGCTGATGAGATTAGTCCTGACTCATGCAGATTGTGGGATATAAAATCAAAACAGAAACTAGATAAAGACGTTTTCAGAAGAAACCTAGGCAGCCTTATGGGCGCCTATGAAGAGGTTGCCTCACGATTAGGAATCGTGCATTAAAGGTTAAATGCTAGCCAAAATCTATATCACACTTAAAAAAGACGTTCTAGACCCTCAAGGCTCAGTCATTGCCAATTCCCTCAGGTCATTAGGTTTCAATAACATAGAGGATGTTAGGCAAGGCAAATTTATTGAAGTTAAACTAAATACTGAAAATAAAGAGACGGCCAATAAACAACTTAAAGAAATGTGTGAGAAGCTTTTGGCAAACTTAGTTATTGAAGATTATAAAGTAGAGATAGATTAAATTAATGAAGTCACATGTTATCGTTTTTCCAGGATCAAATTGTGATCGTGATGTAGCGGTAGCCATTAAAAATATTTCTGGTCATCAGCCGCAAATGGTATGGCACAAAGAAACGTCAATTAATCAATCTGATCTGGTCGTTGTACCAGGAGGGTTCTCTTACGGCGATTATTTAAGATGTGGCGCCATGGCATCAACATCCCCTATCATGCAAGATGTTGCAAAAAAGGCAAAAGAAGGGGTTCCTGTATTGGGAATTTGTAACGGGTTCCAAATTCTGATCGAAAGTGGATTATTAGATGGTGCGTTGATGAGAAATAGTAGTCTGAGCTTTATATGCAGAGACATATTAATTAAGGCAATAAATCAAAACTCTGTATTCACAAAAAATACTAATGTTGCAAAAATGCCAATAGCACATAATGAAGGTAATTTTTTTGTAACCTCTGAACAATTAAAAAAAATTCAAGACAACGATCAAATAGCCTTTCAGTATTGTGATGAAAATGGAAATGTAAGTGAAGATTCAAATCCTAATGGATCACTTGAGAATATTGCTGGTATTCTTAATGAAAATAAAAATGTATTAGGTATGATGCCTCACCCAGAAAGAGCCGCTGAGATGGCACACGGATGTGAAGACGGTAAGACTATTTTTGAAAGTGTCTTAAATTAATGACAAACCACAATTGGCAATTTCAAACAGAGCAGTCTCTTGTTGAAAATCATGGTCTCAAACTTGATGAGTTTGAGAAAATAGTAGAAGGCTTAGGCAGAGAACCTAATCTTACTGAATTGGGTATCTTTAGTGCTATGTGGAATGAACATTGTTCTTATAAATCATCAAAATTTTGGCTAAAAAAACTACCAACATCGGGCGAACGCGTTGTGCAAGGGCCAGGAGAAAATGCTGGAGTTATTGATATTGATGACGGAGATGTCGCCGTCTTCAAGATGGAAAGCCATAATCATCCTTCTTTCCTTGAGCCATATCAAGGCGCGGCTACTGGAGTTGGTGGCATACTTCGAGATGTCTTTACAATGGGTGCTCGCCCCGTAGCTAATTTAAATGCCTTGCGATTTGGAGAACCTAACCATCCTAAAACAAAACATTTATTATCAGGTGTTGTCAGCGGTATTGGTGGATATGGCAATTGTATTGGTGTGCCAACCGTCGGTGGTGAAGTCAATTTTCATGCTTCATACAACGGCAATATTTTAGTAAATGCCATGACAGTTGGGATCGCAAAAAAAGATAAAATCTTTTACTCTGCAGCAGCAGGAATTGGAAACCCCATTGTGTATGTAGGATCAAAGACTGGACGTGATGGTATTCACGGTGCAACAATGGCATCCGCTGAATTCGACGAAGATTCAGAAGATAAAAAACCCACTGTTCAAGTCGGTGACCCATTTACTGAGAAGTTATTATTGGAAGCTTGTCTTGAATTGATGAAAGAAGAAGCAATTATTGCAATTCAAGACATGGGCGCAGCAGGATTAACATCTTCTTCAATTGAAATGGCGTCCAAAGGTGAAGTGGGTTTAGAAATTAATCTTTCAAAAGTGCCAATGCGTGCACAAAATATGTCAGCATACGAATTAATGTTGTCAGAAAGTCAGGAACGCATGCTTATGGTCCTCGATCCCTCAAAAGAAGAAATGGCCAGAGATATATTTAAGAAATGGGATCTTGAATTTGAAGTGATTGGTAAAGTAACAGATACAAAAAGGCTTATTCTCATGATGAACGGCAAAGAAGAAGCCAGTATACCTATTAATATATTAGTTGAAGATGCTCCTGAATACCAAAGAGATTACATTGTTGAAGAACCATCTCCAATTAAAGAATACAAATCAGAAGACTTCGATCAGAATAATATTTTGAAGGACTTAAACACCATGATTATGCATCCTGATCTTAGTAGTCGGAAATGGATATGGGAACAATATGATCATATGGTCATGGCAGATACTGTGGTAAGACCTGGATCCGATGCAGCAGTAGTGCGTGTTCACGGAACTAATAAAGGTCTGGCCATGAGCACAGACTGTTCTCCAGTATATTGCAAACATAACCCTTATGAAGGCGGTAAACATGCAGTCGTTGAAACATGGAGAAACATAATAGCTTCAGGCGCTCATCCAATTGCAATTACAGATTGTATGAACTTTGGTAATCCCGAGAAACCTGAAATCATGGGACAATTTGTAGAGTGTATTCGAGGCATGGGCGATGCGTGTTCAAAATTAAACTATCCTGTCGTTTCAGGAAACGTCTCACTCTACAACGAGACTAATGGTGAAGGCATATATCCAACTCCAGCCATAGGAGGTGTCGGATTAATCAAAGATTTATCAAATGTAAAAACCCTTTCATTAAAAGAAGATGGTAATTTTCTATGCGTGGTGGGAAAAACAGCTAATCACTTAGGCATTTCAAAGTATATATCTATTATCCAATCTAAAGAGGAAGGCGGAACACCTAAAATTAACTTAGACACTGAATTAAGAAATGGAAATTTTGTAATAGATGCAATAAATCAAAAATTAATTGCTTCAGCACATGACGTTGGAGAAGGAGGTATTTTATTAGCTATAGCGGAGATGTGTATGTCAGGAAATCTTGGAATAACGATAGAAATTGAAACAAATTTTCCTCATGGCTATTTCTTTTCAGAAGATCAGTCTCGTTATCTATTAGAAGTAAGTCCCAATAATTATAATGAATGTCAAAAATTGGCAAATAATTATGATGTTCATTTTGAAAAAATAGGCATAGTTGGTGGAGACAAAATCAGTATTAAAAATATAGGTGATCAATACATTTCTGCTTTGAAACTCAGTTTCGAAACTGGCATTAAAGAGATATCTCAATAGTAAATAATCAAAACTAAAGGAATTTTTTATAGAATATTTATTATTGAATAAATATTAAAAGCAGTTAATTGTAGTGTTATGAATGAAACAGTACAAAATAATATCAAAGACATAGTTGATCAAAATGATGTCGTTCTTTTTATGAAAGGCACCAAAGTTCAACCTGAATGTGGATTTTCAAACGCTGTTGTAAATGCCCTATCATTTATGAATATCGAATATAAAGACGTTAATGTTTTAGAAAGTGACGAATTAAGACAAGGAATAAAAGATTTTACAAATTGGCCAACAATACCTCAGCTTTATGTAAAGGGAGAATTTATTGGTGGTTGTGACATTATATTAGATATGCATAAAACTGGTGAATTATCAGAGGTATTAAAAGAAAAAAATATCGCCCACGACTAATCGAGCTTTGATAAATATTCCTGAACAGACTTAAAGACAGTATTGCCCCTGCTGATTAGATCTTGCTGCCAACGCTTGTTGTTTGGATTGAATGTGTTCAATAGATTTTTCCTACTCCAATGATTCATTATATCTTTTTCATTATTCAATTGATTGTTTTGTGTCCATCTATTTTCAGCCCTTAAATTTTTGAAAACAGTTGTAGGACCAAATGTTCCAAACTCTTGGGTGATTGTTAACCACTCAATTGATGAAAATTCTTTTACTATACCTGAGTGAATATCTCCTGTTATTCGGTAACCCACTCCTTGTGTTGGATCAAGTGGAGATACATGATCACCAAAAAGTGAAACTAGTATATTATATTTATCTTCTTCGATATCATCAGGCACAAGTATGGTGTCATATCCTAATTTGCCTAATCCAGTATGTAAATCTATACCAAAAACCTTTTTTGTATTATTAAGATTTTTTTTCAGCCAATCTAAAATCATCTTAGGTCCCTGTTGAAGTGTATCGCCGCCATATTGTAAACTCTGTGGTCTTGTATATTGCCCCTGTGCAAACCATTGCTTCACATTGGTAAACCCATACTTTAACAATAAACTAATACCCAAAGGCAAAAACATAATATCTAATTTTGTTGGAATACTCTTGGGGTTTAAGAAAGTATCTATTTTCTCATATCCTTCAGGTTCACCTTGATGATCCTTCATAAAGTTTCTGTTCATATCAACATTATTTTCATTCACCCTTCTGTGCCATGCCATGCCATAAGGGTTAATGATATGAACAAAAACTATGCAATAATCAGCAATTGGATTGGCGTTTTTAAGTTGATCTAAAACTGATAATTGAATAGCTGAACCTGCAAATCCCTCAACACCATGAATGCCGGAACTGTATAGTAATAGATTATCACTATCGATTGACCCAATAGTTGCAATATCGATGCAAAGATTTTCTTGATTAGGTCCTTTGCAATCTAAAGTAAGTACATCATGACTAACTTGGTGACCTTGACCCTTCAGTTCATTAATAGACTTAATGAATCTATCTCGTGCTTGAAAGTAATCTTTTGAAAAAAAGTGCGATGCACTCATTTGAGATTTATCGAGAATAATACTCGATAACTAGTTTTGGATCCATCTGCGTTGCATATGGAACTTCAGCAAACTGAGGTGTGCGAATAAATGTTGATGAACATTTCTTTTCATCAACAGTAATATATCCTGGAATATCACGCTCTTGACTTTTCATTGCTTCAACAACAATCGCCATTTCTTTAGACTTATCTTTAACTTCAATGACATCGCCTTCAGTAACACGATAGCTTGAAATATTTACTCTTTTACCATTTACTTTGACATGACCATGATTGATGAATTGTCGTGCTGCAAAAACAGTTGGGACGAACTTTGAACGATAAACAATCGTATCCAATCTTCTTTCTAGAAGCGCAATTAAATTTTCTCCTGAATCACCTTTTTGTCTGATGGCCTCTTTATAACAATTACGGAATTGTCTTTCATTAAGGTTACCATAATAGCCTTTTAATTTTTGCTTAGCATGCAACTGAACACCATAGTCAGATAGTTTTCCAGTATGCTTCTGTCCATGTTGGCCAGGTCTGTATTTTCTTAAATTAAACGGGCTTTTGGGTCTTCCCCATAGGTTAACACTGAGACGTCTATCGATTTTGTGTTTTTGTGCTATTCGTTTTGTCATATGTTGTGATCCGTGGTTTATACTGTTTTCTTGAATATTGTCAAACCAGAATACTAAATTTCCTCAGTTTTCCTATAATCTGACAGGACCGTGACTACTCCTCTCAGTGTTGCAATTTCCCTATCGCTGAGATCAGCCCGGTGAAAGATATTCCTGAGATTTTGCTTCATTTTTGGCATTTTTTCCTCGGGTTGAAAGAAACCTCTGTTTTCCAACTCTTTTTCAATATGGTCAAAAAAATGCATCAATTCATTTTGATTGCCACGCGTTAGTGAATTCTCATTAACTACTTTTTCATCATCATACATTAATGAAAATATCGAATAACAAAATACATTGACGGCATGTGAAAGATTCAAAGATGAAAAGTTCTCATGCGTATCAATCGTCACGCATCGTGTCACTAAAGAAAGATGATCATTGGTCAAGCCTGATGCTTCACCGCCAAAAATAACAGCTAGCTTATCATTGCTGCGTTCATCATGTATTTCCTTAATGATAGATTTATTGTCAGTGAACTGTTTACTCATATCGCGTTTTCGAGCTGTATAAGCAATGGAGAGCGTGGAATCGCTGATTGCCTCTCTCAAGGTAGTGTAAACTTTTGTACTTTCTATAATTGATTTGGCATCGACTGATACAGCATGTGCCTTTTCTGATGGCCAATCTAATTTAGGATTGACCAGCCTCAAGTCAGAAAAACCAAAATTATACATGGAACGCGCAACCAGACCTATATTTTCGGGAAGTTGAGTATCAACCAGGATAATTGAAATATTATTTAAAGACATGTACTAACTAAGAACTGTAGCCTTTTCTTTCATCAATTTGTACTCAACACTATCAATCAATGCCCTAAAGGAAGCTTCTATGATGTTTTCTGAAACACCAATTGTGTACCAACTCTTTTTATCTTTGTCAGAACTCTCAATTGATACTCTGGTAATCGCATCAGTTCCTGTGTTTAAAATTCTCACTTTATAGTCGATAAGAGATAAATCCTTGATCAATTCAGCATAACCGCTTGATTGAAAGTTATTCCTTAAAGCATTGTCCAATGCATTAACCGGTCCTACACCTTGTCCCGTACCTATAAGTTCTTCTTTACCAAATTTTAATTTTACCTCGGCATCTGATATTGTTTTACCTTCCCCACCTGAATTCTTTACATTCACATTAAAATTAACAACTTCAAAATAAGTTGGCATTTTAGCAATGACCTTTTTCACTAAAATTTCAAATGAAGCATCAGCACCATCGTATGAATATCCAATAAATTCGCGTTCTTTCACTCGATCGAGAATTTTTTGTATCGTTTGATCATCCTCATTGATCTGAATCCCGGTAGATTTTAATCGTGCAAGAATATTTGATTTTCCTGATTGTTCTGAAATGATGATTTGGCGATGATTACCCACTAATTCAGGTTCGATATGTTCATAAGTCTTAGGATCTTTGTTTACTGCTGAAACGTGCAATCCTCCTTTATGCGCAAATGCTGCTGAGCCTACATAAGGTGCTGTTCTATTGGGTACACGATTTAAGATTTCATCTAAAAGTCTTGAAAGTTCCGTTAACTGACCAAGGTTTTTAGTATCAATGGATAAATCAAATTTATCGATATATTCATCCTTCAAAGCAAAAGTAGGAAGAAGAGTGATTAAATTAGCATTTCCGCATCGTTCACCAAGTCCATTAATCGTACCTTGTACTTGTCTGACCCCAGCATGAACTGCGGCTAATGAATTTGCTACAGCATTTCCAGTATCATTATGTGCGTGAATACCAAGTTGGTCGCCTGGAATATCCTTTACAACTTCTGAAACAATCTGTTCTACTTCATGGGGTAATGTGCCTCCGTTGGTATCACAAAGAACCATCCACCTTGCTCCATTGTCTTGTGCAGCTTTTAAACACTTTATCGCATATTGAGGATTAGCTTTGTAGCCATCAAAGAAATGTTCAGCATCAAAATGAACTTCCTCTTTGCTAGTTGATAAAAAGTTAATAGACTCAGCAATATTTACTAAGTTTTCATCATTGGAAATTCCTAACGCTAAATCTACATGGAAATCCCAAGACTTACCCACTACGCAGGCTGATGGGGCAGTTACGTTAATCATGGCAGCTAAACCAGGATCATTTTCAGCACTCCTTCCTGTCTTTTTGGTCATGCCAAAAGCCGTAAACGTAGAATTTTTAAATTCCATTTTTTCAGCGAAAAATTGTGTATCAGTTTCATTTGCACCAGGCCATCCACCCTCAATATAATCAACGCCTAAGGCATCAAGCTTTGATGCGAGAATTTTTTTCTCATCTACGTTAAAATCAACGCCGTAAGTTTGCGCTCCATCTCTCAGTGTCGTATCAAATATAAATAACTTTTCTTTCATTTACTTAGTTTTCCATGTGGTTTCTGCACCTTTATCTTCTAGTACTATTCCTAAATTTTCCAACTCATCTCTAATTCTATCAGCTTCAGCAAAATCTTTATTTGCTCTTGCAGCATTTCTTTGAGAAATTAATGACTCAATTTTATTTTGATCTACACTTATATTATCTTTACCCCATGATAACCATTGAGAAGGTTCATCTTTCATCAACCCAATAAATTGAGCCGAGATTAAAAATTGATTTAATGAATCTTGATCATCACTTTTACAATTTTTGAATAATTTATGCAATTCAGCTATTGCCTGAGGCGTATTCATGTCATCATTTAGTGCATTCATTACATTTTCATCAATCATTACACTTAAGTCAGGCTTAAAATCAACTTCAGAAAAATATTGATACCACTTGTCTAGTGTTTTTTTACTTTCTTGCAGATTATCATTTGTCCAATTCAATGGCTGACGATAATGAGTAAGTATCATAGTTAATCTAATAACCTCTCCTTGGTATTTTTCTTTAAGTTCATTCACCGTTACAAAATTTCCATCAGATTTTGCCATTTTATTTCCTTCGACTGTGACAAAGCCATTATGAACCCAATAATTTGCAAATTTTTCTCCGTTTGCGCACTCACTTTGAGCGATTTCATTTTCGTGATGTGGGAAAATTAAATCTTGCCCACCACCATGAATATCAAATGTTTTACCTAATAATTTTTCACTCATTGCTGAACACTCTATATGCCATCCAGGCCTTCCCTTGCCCCATGGACTGTCCCATCCAGGCTCATTATCTTTTGAGGGCTTCCAGAGTATAAAATCAGATGCTTCTTGCTTATAGCTTTCAACATCAACTCTTGATCCAGCAATCATTTCTTCAAGTTTTTTGCCTGATAATGATCCATATTTAGAAAATTTATTTGATGAAAAAAGAACGTTATTCTCAGCTACATAAGCATAATTTTTTTCAATCAAAGTCTCAATGATATTGATCATTTCAGCAATGTGATCTGTTGCTCTGGGCTCAAAAGAGGGTTCCATTGCACCTATATATTTCGCATCAGCGTGAAAATAATTAATGGTTCTTGAAGTTAATTCATTGATATCTTCATTATTTTCTTGAGAGGCATTTATAATCTTATCATCAACGTCTGTTATATTTCTCACATATGTTACATGCTCTGTTCCGAATAAGTTTTGAAGTATTCGAAATAAAATATCAAAAACAATGACAGGTCTTGCATTTCCTACGTGTGGATAATCGTATACTGTGGGACCACAAACATACATTCTGATATTTTTTGGATCAATTGGTTCAAACTTTTTTTTTGAGTTTGAGAATGTGTCGTATAAATTTAATGACATTTAAAGCTCAACTCTTTCTATGATTTTTTCTCTGCCCAGTAATTGAATAAGTAATTTCATTTCTGGACCATGATTAAGTCCTGTAAAAGCTTCTCTAAGAGGCAAGAATAACTCTTTTCCTTTTCTGCCAGTTTTCTCTTTTATGGCCGAAGTCCATAGTCCCCATGTTTCATCATTCCATGGATCATCAGGAATCAATTCCATTGCAATCTTAATATAGTCTTTATCAGAAGGCTTAATAGTCTCACTATTAAATACAATGTCCGTCCATTGTTTTATATCTTCAACAACATTCAGATTGCCTCTGATTGTTTCCCAAAATTTTTGATCAATTTTTTCATCAATCTTTTTTAATCTCTCTTCGATCTCGCTAAAATTGTATTTTTGAACCTGTTTTTTATTGAGAGCATTTAATACATCAATTTCAATTCGACCAGGTGAGGTTGAAATTGTACTCAATTTGAATTCACTTTTTATTTGATCTATATTGTCTTTTAATTCGATAGAATTAGACGTGCCGATGGTCGCCAACAAACTTAGTATTGATATGGGCTCCATATTTGCCTCCCTAAAACTACTAATGGATATGACATTATCTCTTTTTGATAATTTATCTCCACTTGATGCTTTTAGTAAGGCGTGATGAGCAAAGGTTATTTTATTTTGATCCAACGCATTAATAATTTCTACTTGAACAGCCGTATTGCTTGTATGATCATCTCCTCGAATTACGTTGGTTATACCGTAGTCAATATCATCTACAGCTGAACTAAAAGTATATAAAGGAACGCCGTCCTCTCTAAATAAAACAGGATCAGACAAACTGGTGAGGTCTATATCTATTTCACCTTTGAGTAAATCATCCCATTTCATACGTTCAGTTTTTAATAAGAATCTCCAGTGGGGTTTTCTTCCTTCTGCTTCGTAGTCTTTCTTTTGTTGGTCTGTTAATTCCATTGCAGACCGGTCGTAGACTTGCTTGCCACCAGCTGCAATGAGTAATTTTCTTTTTCTTTCAAGTTCTTCGGGTGTTTCATAGCAAGGGTAAATTCTGCCGTCTGCTTTTAATTTTTCAAATTGCTCTCTGTATCTATCAAAGCGAGATGATTGATTAAACGTTTCATCAAAATCAATCCCCAGCCAATCAAGATCATATTTTATCTGAGAAATATATTGATCTTTTGATCTTTCTAAATCAGTATCATCAATTCTTAAAATGAATTTCCCATTGTTGGTACGTGCATACAGCCAATTAATTAATGCTGTTCTAATGTTTCCAAGGTGTAATAAACCTGTTGGACTTGGGGCGAACCTTGTTACTGTTGTCATTTAATTTTCCATATCTCTAAATGCATTCGTGATCGGATATCTTCTGTCATAACCAAAATTTCTTTCAGAAATCTTCACGCCCGGTGCCGCTTGTCTTCTTTTATATTCTGAATTGTAGAGCAGATTTTGAATTCTTTTAACTAATTCTTTATCAAATCCTTGATCTACAATCTCTTTAACTGAACTTTCTTTTTCAACAAGATGGTACAATACTTTATCCAATACATCATAGGGTGGAAGTGAATCACTATCTTTCTGATCTTCTTTTAATTCAGCTGTAGGTTCCTTGGTTATAATATTGTTTGGTATAATCTCATTCTTATCAAGCAGCGATAAAGAAGGCTTATTTTTATTTCTCCATTCCGACAATTTAAATAAATCAGTTTTATAAATGTCTTTTACGACTGAGAACCCTCCACACATATCTCCATAAAGAGTCGAATAGCCAACAGATACCTCAGATTTATTACCATTGGTGATAACCATGTGGCCAAATTTGTTTGAATAGGCCATCAAAATCGCGCCTCTTGTTCGCGATTGAATATTTTCTTCAGTGATGTCTTTTTCTGTTCCAGAAAATAGATCACTAAGTGTGTTGTCGTATGAATTGACAATCTCATTGATAGATATGTTCATAAGTTCAATGCCCAAATTATTACCTAATGCTGATGCATCTTTATTGCTCTCAATGCTTGTATATTTTGAGGGCATTAAGATACCTTTTACCCTTGAAGGTCCAAGTGCATCAGTGGCAACAGCTGCACTAAAGGCACTATCAATACCTCCTGATATTCCCAACACAACGCCTGGAAAATTATTCTTTTCAACATAATCTCTTAAACCCAAAATTAGACTGGAGTAAATGACATCATTCATATCAGTCTGGTCAGAGACCGTATCTTCTATTAAAAATTTATGGTCTTCATCAAATAAAAATTCCTTAGACTCTGACTGACAGTGCTTAAGTTTGTAGATAACTTTTTCTTGATCATTCAGGAATGAGCTTCCATCAAAGACTATTTCATCCTGACCTCCTACTTGATTAACATAGATGAGAGGTGCAGCAATAGATTTTGAAAATTCTATAGCTTTCTTTTCTCTTTCGTTGATTTTATTAATATCAAAAGGAGACGCATTGAGAGAAACGGCAAGATCGATTTGTTGTTCACCAATTTCAGTGATGGTTTGATTTACCCAAATATCTTCACAAATAAATATCCCCAGATTAAGACCTTTAAAATCTATAACACTTACTTTTTCTCCATTAGAAAATATTCTCTTTTCATCAAATACCCCATAGTTTGGAAGTGCCATCTTGTAATGTTTATGTAAGATCTTTCCATCATGAATGACTACTGCAGCATTAAATAAATTATCTTCATCTAACCAAGGTGTGCCTAGTATAACGGTTGGGTGTTTCCCTTTTGATAAATTGACAATTTCATCAACAGCTTCATGAACTTTCTTCATAAAAGCAGGCTTCAAAATTAAATCCTCTGGCGGGTAACCAGTTAGCATTAGCTCTGAAAATAAAATTAGATCAGAATTATTATTTTGTAAGTGATCAATAACGATCTGCTTGTTGAATGCAATATTCCCAACAACTGGGTTTGATTGAACTACTAATAATGAAATTTTTTCTTTCATTTGACTGATATTACAACTAATTAATTTAGTCGCAATTACTTGGCAATTATAATTTTTGACTTGTGAGGTTCTTGAGACTCTCTGAGCTTATCAGATATTAAGAAGGCAAGTTCTAATGCCTGGTTTGCATTAAGTCTAGGGTCGCAATGAGTATGGTATCTAGCAGATAAATCTTCATCTTTTATCGCTTGGGCACCGCCAATGCACTCAGTCACGTTTTGCCCCGTCATCTCCAAATGCACTCCACCAGGATATGTTCCTAAAGAGTGATGAATATCAAAAAATGACTCAACTTCTTGAATAACCCTCTCGAAAGGTCTGGTCTTAAAACCAGAATTAGCTTTCATAGTATTACCATGCATGGGGTCACATGACCAAACAAGGTTGTAATCTGAGTTAGCAAAAGGTCCAATTAGTTTGGGCAACTTCTCTTCAACATTATCAACCCCAAATCTACATATAAGAGTAATTTTACCAGCTTCATTTTCTGGATTTAATACATCGATCAACTTCTTTAATTCATCAGGATCTAATGTTGGGCCACATTTAATTCCAATAGGATTTTTAATGCCCCTACAAAATTCTACGTGAGCTCCATCAAGTTGTCTTGTCCTGTCACCTATCCACACCATGTGAGCGGATGTATCGTAGACTTCACCAGTTGTACTATCTGTACGTGTTAAACATTCCTCATACGGCAAAAGAAGTGCTTCATGACTTGTAAAAAAATCAACATTTCTTAATCTTTTTGTATTGCCAGATGAGATGCCTATGGCATCCATAAAAGATAATGTATCTGATATTTTGTCAGCTAAATCTCTGAATTTTTTTCCTTGTGGACTTTCATCAACAAAACCCATGTTCCATTGGTGAACTTTATTAAGGTCAGAAAAACCACCCTTTGCAAATGCTCTTAATAAATTGAGAGTTGCTGCTGATTGAGTGTATGCTCTGATCATTCTTTGAGGATCAGGCGCTCTTGAAGATTCATTAAACTCCATATCATTAATGATATCGCCTTTATAACTTTCTAACTCAACTCCATCAATTTCTTCTTTAGGTGAACTTCTTGGTTTAGCAAATTGTCCTGCCATTCTTCCAACTTTTACAACAGGACAATTGCCTGCTGCTGTAAGTGTCACTGACATTTGTAAAAGAACTTTAAAAGTATCTCTTATGTAATCAGCATTGAAGTCGTCAAAACTTTCTGCGCAATCTCCACCTTGTAATAAAAACGCTTTTCCCTCTGAGACTTTAGCGAGATGTCTTTTTAAATCTCTTGCTTCCCCTGCGAAAACTAGAGGTGGATATGTTTTAAGCTGGTTTTCAGTTTTTTCTAACTCTGATTTGTCTGGATATTCAGGAATATGTTTTGCCTTATATCCTCTCCAACTATTTACTGTCCATTTACTCATTTTTAAAAACTCTATATTTTTCAGCCTTATAGTACCAAATAATCCAAATTACTAGAGTCTTAGCTAAATATATTGATTTTATTAGATAAATTTGATTTACCCAACAGGTGAGGTGATTTGTTCTATACCTTTGCTAATTTTAGGCAACACGTCTTCCTGATCAAGTTTCTTAGTTTGATCATATTGAGGATGCGCCAAAGTTGCTAAATCTTTAGCTTTAGCTAGGGCGACATCATAAAAACTTTCAGGACTTGCAACTTCATCAATATATCCTGGTTCAATAGAATCTTTTATTGAATACATTTCAGCATTAAGAAGTGCCCTCTGCTTATGTGATTTTGTTAATTTAAATTTTGCAATTTCTAAAATAGGTGTTGGCACAATCATATTGTTTCTTAATTCATTTGCCCCAACCTTGAAGTCACCTTGACAGCCAACACGGTAATCACTGCTGCATAAAAGAAAAGCCCCAAGAGCAATAGCGTGTCCACTACATGCAGCAACTACAGGACGAGGAAATGAGAAAACTCTTTTCAACATTAAGAAGCCAGATTTTACCATAGCGGCAGCATTTTCAGGACTCGACATCATAACCTTTAAATCAAATCCAGCTGAAAACATACCCGGTCTCCCTGTAATTAAAACTGAACCCTTATTAGTTGGTATTTGATCCATGATTTTTTCAAAATTCTGGATCATCTCTGGTGAAAAAACATTTACCTTACCATCATCCATATGAATGATTGATACATCACCTTCTGTTTTGAGAGTTACTGTCATGAAACTTATACTAATTTATTTTTAAAAAACGTATAGTATAAAAAAGAGACTATTATTGAAAGGCCAATAACAATTGGGCCAAATAATTCAAATAAAGAAAAGGTTGCAATTCCGAATAGTCCAATCATTGCTAATTCAGTATAACTTTTAAGGAAACTCTCTTTGAATGCAGCTGAAATAATTAAAATATTTATTGGCAGATAGAGAATTATACCCGTAATTGTTCCTGGACTAAAATCGTTATAATAAAAACTAAAGAATATGTGAAAAAAGGCATTAACAAGTTGCGTGGTCATTAAAAAAAATAATACAAGATGTGCACTTGCTCGATTTTTCTTAATCAGGTGAAAAAAATAAAAAGTAACAATAAGGATGACAATATTATTAAGATGACTTCGGTTGGTATTGAATTATTGTCAGAAAAATATTTGATTCTCCATTCCCTAAAATTAAAAATGATATGTTCTTCAAAGTGATGGATAGCGTATATTAATGGTCCAAGTACTATTAAGTTTTTAAACTCACTCATTAATAATTAATTATCTATTCAACTGTAACTGATTTAGCAAGATTACGGGGTTGATCTACATCATTGCCTAGTTCAACAGCCGTGTAATAAGCCAACATATGTATTGGAACAGAATATACAATAGCTTCAATCGATTTTGGTGTTTTTGGCAATCTAAAAATCTTCCAAATGTTTTCAGAACTGGACTCAAGACTATCGTCATCTGTGATCATCAATATTCTACCCCCTCGAGCAATAACCTCCTGAATATTAGACACTGTTTTATGAAATAGAGGACCTGGCGGAACGATGCATACTACTGGCAAATCTTTTTCAATCAAGGCAAGTGGACCGTGTTTCATTTCGCCAGCTGGATAACCTTCCGCATGTATATAAGAGATTTCTTTAAATTTGAGTGCACCTTCTAAGGCGAGAGGAAAAGCTGTACCTCTTCCTAAATACATTACACCTTTTGAGTCTATGATGGCTTTTGCGGTTTCTTTTAATTCATAAGATCTTTTAATTGTCCTTTCTAGAATTTGTGGAGCCTGCATAATTTCTTTACAAATCTCCCTATTCTTCTCAATTGTAACATTGTTATTCTTAGTACCACAATGCAGCGCCATTGATAACAGAACTGATAATTGTGCCGTAAATGCCTTTGTAGAAGCAACGCCAATTTCTGCTCCCGCTTTAGTATATAAACAATAATCACTTTCTCTTGCAATTGAGCTGTTCATAACATTTACAATACTGAGAGTTCTAACCTTTGCATCTTTACAGTAGTCTAAGGCTGCTTTTGTATCTGCGGTTTCACCTGATTGAGAAACAAATATATATAATGCCTTATTATCAAGAACAGGATCGCGGTATCTAAACTCAGATGCCATATCACACTCTACAGGCAGTCTTGCATATTGTTCAAAATAATATTTTGCAACCAAGCAAGAGTAGTATGCTGTGCCACAAGCAATCAAATGTACCTTTGAAATATCATTGAAGTTTAGTCCTATATCATCAACTGAAATTATCCCCTGATCATGATCAATGAATTGTCTAAATGTTTCACCAACAGCCTTAGGATGCTCATGAATCTCTTTTTCCATAAAATGATTGAATGATCCCTTACTGACTTCTGTATCCATAATGCCAATATCAACAAATTCTCTATTGGCTTTATCTCCTGATGAATTATAGATCTCAATATTTTCTCTACTTAGCATAACAATGTCACCATCTTCTAAGTAACATACTTTTTTTGCAATTGAGCTTAATGCTATTGAGTCAGATCCTAATGAGCTGGAGTTGCCATCAGTTCCCGCTACCAGAGGACTTCCATTCCTTGCACCAATTATTTTATCCTTAAGGTCACTAAAGATGATAGCAAGCGCATAAGAACCCTCTAAAAGTGATATTGTTTGTTTAACCGATTCCATATGACTATGACCTTCATTGAGATAATGAGTAATCAGTGCTGTTATAACTTCAGAGTCAGTATCAGACTCAAAGTTATAGTTTTTTAATTCTGCTCTACTTTTAAGCTCTGATGCATTTTCAATAATTCCGTTGTGAACGAGCGAAACTTTTCGTGATGAATGAGGATGGGCATTTCTTTCTGATGGCTCGCCATGTGTAGCCCACCTCGTATGGCCAATTCCAACCTTTCCATCAAAACCATCTTTTTGAAGAGATAGTATTAAGTTATCAAGCTTACCTTTTGCTTTTTTTTGGTGAATTTGGCTTTCAGTATTAATAGCTATGCCGGCTGAATCGTAACCTCTGTACTCAAGTTTCTTCAAGGCTCCAATTATATTTGAAGAAACAGATTCATTTGCTGTAATACCTACTATTCCACACATATAATTACTTTTTGTTTTTCCTCTTAGCCCAATTTTTTACTTCCATTTGAACAGATCTTTCAACAGCCAAGCTACCTTGTTGAACTTTCTTTGTTATTGTTGAGCCAGAGCCAATATATGCATTTTTGCCAACTTCTAAAGGTGCGACTAGTGATGAGTTTGATCCTATAAACGCATTGTCTTTAATAACTGTTTTATATTTTGCTTTTCCATCGTAATTACATGTTATTGTTCCTGCTCCAACATTAACATTTTTTCCAATTATTGTGTCTCCAACATAAGATAGATGGTTAATTTTTGAATTTGTGTCAATCGTTGAATTCTTAACTTCAACAAAATTTCCAATTTTTGCCTGCTCATTAATCTGTGTACCTGGCCTTATACGGGCGTAAGGTCCTATGCAAGTTTTCCGTCCGATCTTACAGTCTTCTAAATGTGAAAAAGAATAAATTTCAGCACCATTTAAGATTTTTACATTTTTACCAATCACAACAAAAGGATGAATAGTTACATCTTTTCCTATTTTTGTGTCTTCTGAGAGATATACAGTACTGGGATCATGCATTGTTACGCCAGCTTTAAGGTGTTTGGCTCTTAAATTTTCCTGAAACTCATTTTCTGCCATGGCTAAATCCTTTTTATCATTGATGCCCCGTACTTCTCTCTCAAATGTAATAAGTGGCTTAATTTTGATATCACTATTTGATGCCATTTTGAATATATCTGTTAAATAATATTCTTTCTTCATATTTTTATTATTTATTTTTGGCATTAATTTTTGAAGAAGTGATGAGTGTATTGAGAAAATACCCGAATTACATAAGTAGAAGTTCTCATTTCTTTTGAGTTCTTTTTGTTCAATTATCTCATTAACAAAACCATTGGTCCCCAATACAACTTTCCCATAATTATTTTGCTCTTCTTTATTGAAACAAAGAATATTAATTTCATTTTTTTTAAACTTAATTATTTTTTTTAAAGTGGATGAATGTGTGAGTGGAACATCTCCATAAAGGACAAGAATATTAGAATTTTTTTGAAAACTTTTTTGGGCTACGTTGATTGCATCGCCAGTTCCTAATTGTTTTTTTTGAATGATTAAATTTATTTTATTTTTTAAGTGAACGAATTCATTCTTTATTTCTTTATTTATGACTAAATGAATTTTCTTTGGCTTTATAGACCTTGCAGTATCTAAAACATGTTCAATTATTGGTTTCCCGCCCAAGGGGTGCAGTACTTTTGGGATACTAGATTTCATTCTGGTTCCTTTTCCAGCCGCAAGTATTACAATTTCTAAATTATTCATTGAATTTTGAATGAAAAATAAACAATATGTTATTAATTGTACCGTAAAGATTTATTTCAGAGGCTTACTTTAATTTAACTATGAAAAACAAAAAATTATTTATTTTTGATCTCGATGGCACGCTAGTAGATACGGCTCCAGACTTTAAAAATTCTCTAAACTACATGCTTTCTGAACTCAACTATCCACTAATTTCGCTTGAGGAAATACGAAATCTGGTGGGTTATGGTGCACGTGAATTGATAAGACGAACTGCTGTTTCAAAAAATATTGAACACGATGATGCAAAATTAAATGAAATGTTAAAAATATTTTTACTTCATTACACCCATAATATCGATGATGACAGTATACTTTTTAATAATGTAAGAGAAGTTTTGGGGTATCTGAAATCTAAAGAAATTAAATTGGCAGTGTGCACAAACAAAATGGAAAAATTAAGTATTATGCTTTTAGAGAAGTTAGATGTATTACAGTACTTTGATTTTTTGGCTGGAGGAGATACATATACTAAAAGTAAACCAGACCCTTTTCCATTAATTGAAATCTGTAACCACCTCAAAATCAATCAGTCTGACTCAATTATGATTGGGGATAGTGCAACAGATTTAAATGCAGGTCATAATGCAAATATGCCAGTTGTTTTAGTTGAGTATGGATATACAGATAATAAAAATATTTACAAAGAGGCTGATATGGTGATAAATAATTTTACTGAATTAAAAGGTTTGATCACATAGGAGTTAAAAATGACAATAAGTTTTAAAGATAAAGTGGCAATAGTAACAGGTGCCGGGGGTGGATTAGGTAGATGCCATGCCCTTCAATTTGCTGAAAGAGGTGCTAAAGTTGTTGTTAATGATTTAGGTGGTGCTGTTGATGGGTCAGGTGGATCAAGTGAAGCGGCTGATAAGGTTGTTGAAGAAATAAAAGCTATGGGCGGCGATGCAATCTCAAATGGATCAAGTGTAACTGATAAAGCTGGTGTAAAAAAACTTGTAGATGATGCTATGGCAGCTTATGGAAGAATTGATGTTCTCGTAAACAATGCTGGTATCTTGAGAGATAAATCTTTTGCGAAAGTAACTTTGGAAGATTTTGAATTTGTAGTTGATGTACATATGATGGGGTCTGTCTATTGCACTAAAGCGGTATGGCCAATTATGGTTGAGCAAAAATATGGTCGAATAGTCATGACATCTTCTTCTTCTGGAATATTTGGTAACTTTGGACAGTCTAATTACGGATCAGCTAAAATGGGAGTTGTTGGATTAATGAACACTCTTAGAATTGAAGGTCAAAAAAATAATATCAAAGTTAACTCTCTCGTACCTGTCGCAGCTACAAGAATGACAGAAAATCTTGGAATGCCTGACGCAGTATTTGATAGCCTTAAGCCTGAATCTGTATCTCCTGCGGTCATATTCATGGCATCTGAAGATGCGCCTGATGGTGTAATGATTTCTGCTGGAGCAGGTGTATTTGCAATGGCTGAAATCGTTCATTCTGAAGGAATTGCTCTTAAAGGGGATAATCTAAATGCTGATATGCTTGCTGAAAAATGGTCAGAGGCTTCAGACATGACAAGCAGTAAAGCTCTTAGAAGTGGAGCGGAACACACTGCTCATATATTTAAAAAGCTATCAGAATAGGAAATTAGTTATCTAAGAAAGATTAATTCCGTCGTCTTCATTTATTGACTGAATATTAGATTGGGTCAAATCAATATATCTTTTCATGTGAAAATCAACATTGCCGAACAGAATACCAATCATTGTTGCTCTTTTAAAAAAGTGACTGATCATATACTCGTCAACAACTCCCATACCACCGTGTAATTGAATAGCATTTTCACCAACAAATTTAATAGCTTTTCCGATACGAGCTTTTGCAGCCGATGCTGCCTTTCTTCTTTCGTCTGGATTACTAAGATCTGCTGTAATTGCCATGTAGAGAATAGATTTTGCTTGCTCATATTCAATCATCATATCGACAAGGCGGTGCTGTATCGCTTGATTTGCACTAATTGGCTGTCCAAATTGTTTTCTATTTTTACAGTAATCGTTAGTTGAGTCTTTAAGCACTTGTAAAATGCCAACAGCTTCCGAGCATATTGCAATTGTAGATAAATCTACTTGTTCTTCAATTGCTTCATAAGAGTTACCCAACTCACCTAAAATATTTTCTTTCGACACACTTAAGTTTTCAATAACAACTTCTGATGCTCTATACTCATCTATTGTAGGATAATTCTGTAAAGTGATACCGTCAGATTTTATATCAACCAGAAATAATGTAATTCCCGACTTTGACCTTTGATCTCCGTCAGTCCTTGCTGAAATAATCAAGTGAGTTGCCATACCAGCACCAAAGACTACTGACTTAAATCCATTAATAATGTAATTATCACCATCAAGATTTGCTGTGCATTTTACATCAAATAAATCAAACCTACTTTGCGGTTCTGCGTATGCAAAAACATAACGTCTATTACCTGAGATAATTTCTGGAATAATTGAATTTTTTTGATCTGCTGACCCTAGTTTAGAGATAAGACCTCCAGCTAAAATTATTGAAGGCATGTATGGCTCCACGACAAGGCCTTTTCCAAACTGCTCCATTACAATCATTATGTCAGTAGCTTCGCCACCTAATCCACCATGATCCTCTTCAAAAGGAACTCCCAAAAGACCTAGTTCAGCAAACTTCTTCCAGTTCTCTTCTTTCCATCCCTCCTCAGTTTTAACAATTGAGCATCTAGTATCCCAGTCATAGTCATCTCTTACAAATGAAGTAACCATATTTTCAAGAAGAGTTTGTTCTTCTGTGTAATCAAAATTCATGGGGGTAGTCCTATATATTGACAGCTAAAATGTCAAAAATTTTATAATCCAAGGACCATCTTAGCGATAATATTTCTCTGAATTTCATTAGAACCACCATAAATAGATGCTTTTCTGAAATTAAAGTATGACCCTGACAAGTTGGTTGCATAATCTGGTCCTACATATTCATTACTCAATGTAGTGCCCAAATGAGGGTTAGCGTAATACCCAACCGCTTCCATCGCAAGTTCAGTAACCATTTGTTGAATATCAGTTCCCTTTATTTTCAGAAGTGATGACTCTGGGCCTGGACCTTTACCTGCTGAGTCTTTCGCTAAAGTTCTGAGTTCAGTATATTCTAAAGAACTTAACTCAAGTTCAGCATTTGCTATTTTGGATTTAAATGCAGGATCCTGTATTAACGGTTCACCATAAGACATCTCGGCACTAGCAATTTGCTTTATTCTTTCTAAAGCTTTTTTAGACCTCGCCACACCCGCGATGCCTGATCTTTCATGTGCTAATAAAAATTTCGCGTAAGTCCAGCCCATGTTTTCTTGTCCAATTAGATTCTCAACTGGTACCTTTACGTTATCAAACCAGGTTTCGTTAACTTCGTGAGATCCATCCATAAGCTTGATTGGGCGAACAGTAATGCCTGGAGTTTTCATATCAATCAAGAGAAATGAGATTCCCTGTTGAGGTTTTTCTGCATCTGGGTTTGTTCTTACAAGGCAAAAAATCCAATCCGCGTGCTGTGCAAGAGTAGTCCAAGTTTTTTGACCGTTAACGACATAATGGTCACCTTCTTTGACTGCACTTGTTTTAAGAGAAGCTAAATCAGAACCTGACCCCGGCTCTGAATATCCCTGGCACCAAAATACATCTCCACTTAAAATACCTGGAAGATGTTTTGCTTTTTGTTCGTCATTGCCAAATGTATAAATAACTGGACCAACCATATTAACACCGAAAGGCATTATGTATTGACATTCAGCTCGAGCACATTCTTGCTCAAATATATATTTTTGTGTTGGAGAAAACTCTGCTCCCCCATATTGTTTAGGCCATCCTGGTGCAGACCATCCATTGTGTTTACCTAAAATTTTGTGCCAAGACATTAAGTCTTCACGTGACAACTCTTTTCCAGTTTTTCTTTTTGTACCTATTGAGTCCTTGAGCTCTTTTGGGTAATTATTTGAAATAAATTGTCTTACATCCGACTGAAATTTTAAATCTTCACTTGAAAATGCTGTATCCATGGAATCACCTTATTATTTATTTTTTAAAGTATATAATGCCTTAAAATTTTGATTTCAACTCTATTTTTTAGGCTTTATTGGTTAATATTATACGTTTATTAATGATATCGTAAATTAAGAAAGCTCCCATTCCATATAGGAGACTTGAAAAAAATGAGTTTTGTACAAAAGGCAGGGCCATATAGTAACACGTCATGAGACCTGAAAAGTTAGTCTCATACATTCCTGATCCATACCAAACCATAAAGTTTGTGATTAAAAAAAATATTAATACCCCAAAACTTATACTTAAGAAGGAGTTCAAAATAGATACTCTTGCTTCAATGAATGTTCCTATCAAAACGCACAAAGCCAAAGAGAAATAAATAATAGGCATGCTTGCATGAAAACCTAGATATAAATCACTCAGTAACATAGCCGCTAGAGGAACTAAATAAGCAATATATCTTTTACTGATAATCGCTCCTGAAAATACCGCCATGCCAAGAATTGGAGTAAAATTTGGTGGATGCGGTATCAATCTACTTAGAGTTAATGCACCTATAATTCCAAGTACTAATAATAAATTTTTATTTATATTCATTCCAGATCTAATCACAAACTATTTAAAATTTGTATCCAAAATTAACATATAGATTTCGTTCTGGCAAAGGATATACACTTTGAGTGCCGTAGTGAGCGTCATCGTGAAAAGTACTTGATATTGCAAAATCATAATATTCTTTGTTCAATAAATTGTTAATTCCAAAGTCAAAGTTATACGGCCCATCTTCTGATGACAGCTGCAAGTCAAGTAAGTAATAATCCGGTATCATTGGCTCAATATTTTCTTGATCATTTGAAACATATCGTTCATCAACATAGTGCAGATCAACTTTCAAGTCGAAGCCATTTGACATTTTTCTTGTAATACTAGCTTTTGCTTTCAGAGGTGCTACTAAAGGAACCTTCTTTCCTGCTAAACTAAATGTTTGATTAGGAGTACTATTCGAGCCTAAATATTGAATTGCAGTTTCGCTTAAGTAACCATAGGTGTCATTTCCCTGAGGATATCCAAACTCAGAATAACCTGTTCCTAAGGATAACGTACCTGCCGTAAATTCTGCATTCACATAACTTATTGATCCCTCTATACTTGTTTTACTGTCTAGATTATTCATGATGTCTAAATTTAGACCTTCTCTTTTTATTGGATCTAAATTGGCATTTACAGCTTGATTGTATTGAATTTCATTTTTTGTATCCATTTCAAAAATACTGACATTGATACTCGTGCTAGTATTTTGGTATCGTATACCAAATTCATAACCATTGGACTCTTGGTCCTTTAGTATAAAATCACCGTCTTCTGCAGTCATCGGATAATTAATTGTTAAAATCCTCTCATCAATATTTGGTATCCTAAATGAAGTCGAGTAACCTCCATAAAGTGTAAGGTTTTTATCGATACGCCTGTCTACTCCGAAATTAAACACCGTATTTGATGTCTTGTTGTTATAAATGGAATGGTTTTGAGCAGAATATTTGCTGGCAAATCCATCTATATTACGGTTAACTGTATCCCTTCCTTTGAAATAATTATCTTCAGATCTTGCTCCAAAAGAAATAGATGTTGATAATTTAGGAACATAAGTTGTGTTTTGAAAATAATATCCCTGAGATTTAATATCAGCATCATAAAAGTGTCCTACAAGCTCATCTTCTTTACGATGCCTATTCGAATTATAAAAAGAATGATAATGATCAAATCCAATTTTAATATTATTTATATAAGTTTCTTCGACTTGGCTTGTTTCGTATCCTAGATTGATCATGTTTCCATCTACTTCTGTCACACTATATCGGTCCCCATTGTTTGGCACATCCACAGTGTTGGCATTTGCAGCAAAAAATGATTTTTCTATTTTATCTTTGTATCCAACATTAAAACTAAACGTATTCAATTCATTTGGTGAGTATAAAATGCTACCATTGTATGAGTTTTTTTCTGTATTCGCATAGTTTCCTCTTTTACTTGTGTTGCAAATATCACCCTTTAATCCCTCTGCGAATCCAGATGGGTGGCTGAATGTATCATATCCTCCAGCATTTCTTGCAGTTCTACTATCACTATACAGATTGCAAAAATGATAATTATAAACACCTCCAATTACTCTCGGCCCGGGAAGTTCAGTTTCCGTATCAGATGATAAAACATCAAGATTAATTTTGACATTATCTTGAGTTTTTGAAAAATTGAGCAAGAAGGACTCATTTGAATAATCAGCTAAATTTCTGAAGGTATCAGATTCAACGAGTTTAGATGAAAAAAGAACTGAATCATTCTCGTTAATTGGTCTGCTCACAAATAATTCACCGGATAATGCGTTATAAGATCCATATGAAGACTTAATTGATGCTTGATCAACAGAATTTTTTGTCACTATATTTATAGTTCCACCAACCGCACCTGAGCCGTACAACGTTGATCCAGAACCGCCTCTAATTATTTCAATTCTCTCGATTGATTCTAAAGGAATATTGGATAAATCAACAAATGACATATCTATACTATTAAGACGATTGCCATTAAGCAAAATTAGTGAATTAGATTTTGCTGCTTCACCAAAACCTCTCATATCTATTTCAGATTTTACGTTTTCTACACCATCATAATATTTTCTAACTTCTATACCCGAAAAATCTTCAAGGATTTGGTGTATGTTATCATTTGGTTTTGATAATATAGTTTCAGATGAAATTATAGTTATGTTTGAACCTGCAAGACCAGTTGAAAGTCTAGTGTATTCTTCGTTATTTGGCTTAATAAGAATTTCGGGAATGTCTGCAATCGCATTATAGTTGATTGTTAAAAGTATGATTATAGATAAAAATAATTTTTTAGTCATGTTTTGCCTCCAGTTTGAAGTCACCGCAAACAAATTGTGCCCAAATGATTATCCCGATCACGTGTGGATGACTATGTTTTGTTGGTAGGTCTCCTGACTTCTCCATCAATATTTGAATACGCCTTCCCGATAAAATCAGTGGCATCTGTATTCAAACTCATGAGTTACAGTTGCGGGTACAGCTAAGGATTTAAACCTCATTCCCTGTTATTCACTTTACGTGAACCAACGGAATTAATATGTTATATTCTTTTAAAATACGCAACACCTAAAATGGAAATATTTAAATTACAATCTGGCCTCAGTTTTGACTTTAATGAAGAGCATGAAGCTGCAGATATTTCTCCCTACGGATTTAGAGAATATGATGCCAGGTGGCTCTATCCAGATCAAATAAATAAGAAAGGCCTTGAAGTTTTTGGTTATGGTTTAGGCCAATATATATCTGATGTAAAAGGTAGCGGATCTTCAATTGTTGTTGGTCATGATTATAGGTCATACAGCGAAGAGGTAAAATATCACGTCGTTAAAGGTTTGTTATCCTCAGGTTTAAAAGTGACGGACATCGGACTTTCAGTGTCACCAATGGTTTATTTTGCTCAACACCATTTAAATACAGATAGTTTAGCCATGATAACAGCTAGTCATAATGAAAATGGCTGGACTGGAATTAAATGTGGCATAGAAAAATCACTCACCTTTGGGCCTGAAGAGATGAAATCAATAAAAGAGATAGTTGATAAAAATCACAACGCCAAAATAGAAAATAATGGCATGTATCAATTTATTTCTGAGGTGAAAGATAAATACATTGAATACCTCTCCTTAGATGTAAAAATTAAAAAAGGAATAAAAGTTGTCGTTGCATGTGGTAATGGAACTACTGGGGCGTTCGCACCGGAATTACTAAGTCTGTTGGGCTGTGAAGTGATTGAATTGCACTGTGATTTAGATTTTGAATTTCCACACTATAATCCAAACCCTGAAGACTTAGTAATGCTTAAGGACTTATCAGAAAATGTCATTAAGCATAGTGCTGATGTTGGTTTTGCTTTTGATGGAGATGGTGACAGGCTTGGCGTAGTTGATGATAAAGGGGAAGAAATTTTTTCCGATAAAATAGGCTTATTACTATCTGAGTTTTTGTCAAACGATTATCCAGAATCAAAATTTGTAATCGATGTTAAATCTACAGGACTTTATTTTGAAAGTTCCATTCTAAAGGAGAATAATTGTCTAATCGATATGTGGAAAACAGGACATTCTCATATAAAAAGAAGAGTAAAAGAAATTGGTGCACTATGTGGTTTCGAAAAAAGTGGCCATTTTTTTATTAATGAACCATTGGGACTAGGTTTTGATGATGGATTAAAATCTGCATGTTTAATGCTTCAATATTTAAGTAATGGCATAGGTAAAAAACTATCAGATAAGAAATTAGAAATTAAAAAGACTTTTCAGTCACCAACGATGGCCCCTTTCTGTGAAGATAGTGAAAAGTATCAAGTTGTAGCTTCAATGATAGAAAAAATCACAAATACAAAAGAAAACAGTGAAAAAGTTGGAAGTCAAACAATTGAAAAGATAATAACAATAAATGGTATTCGTTTTGAGCTTTCAAATGGTTCCTGGGGATTGGTAAGAGCGTCTTCTAATAAACCATCATTGGTTATTGTTATTGAAAGCTATGAGTCTCATGATGAAGTTGAGTTAATCTTTAATTACATAAATAAACTTCTTGATCAGACAGGTAAGGTTGGCAAATATGATCAGACATTAATTCGTTAATGATAGCCATTCCAAATAGAACCTAATCGACATAAACAAGATAAATATTCCAAAAAGAAAATTTAATTTACTTTTAGATAAATAGTGAGCAAACTTAACTCCAATCGGTGCACCAATTATTGTAATAGGTGTAATTAATATAAGTCCTACAAGGCTTACGTAGCCGAAGGATAGTGGTAAATCGACATTGTTTTGTAAGCCAGCAATCATAAATCCTATTGTCCCGGGTACGGCAACTATGGTCCCAATTCCAGCTGCTGTTCCAATCGCTTTGTGAATTTCAAAATTATATAGTTTAAGTATAGGGATACTTATTGAGCCACCGCCTACTCCAATAATCACTGAAAGAAAGCCAATCACTGATCCGAATCCATGTCCAGTGAAATTTTTAGGAAAAGAAGAGGATAGTCTCCATTTATCTTTCCAGAAAAAAAATTGTGCTGCGACAAATAATAATATTATTGAATAAATCAAAATAAGCGTGCTTCCCTCAAGATAAGACACTGCAATAGAGCCACAAGTTACACCAACGACTATAGAAAAAAATATAAACTTTAAGAATTCAATATTTACAGAATTTTTCCTGGCATGACTTACTGCAGAAATAATTGATATTGGAACAATATTTGCAAGCGATGTTCCAACTGCTAAGTGCATTCTTATACTTTCATCTACCTCAGCCAGTGTAAAAATATAGTAAAGAGCAGGCACCACAACAACACCTCCTCCAATGCCAAAAAGACCTGCTATAAAACCAGCAAAAATGCCTGTACCGATCAATAAGGAAATAGAAAAAAGCAAGTCGCCTGAAGCAACATTGCTAAAAATTGTACTGAACACTTAACTGATATTAGTTTTTACCTGAGGGCAATTCATTAAAAGGCAGTTTTTTATCCGACCTTTCATCTTGCGGCAAACCTAAAACTCTCTCTGCAATAATATTTCTTAAAACTTCGTCTGTGCCACCAGCAATTCTCATAGCAGCAGAGAAAAAATAACCATTTTGGAATAAGTTTTTAAGAATTGGATTTTTATCTTGGTGAACCATACCTGACATGTCCATCAAATCCAGTGCATATGATGATACATCCTGCATTTTTGACGCTGTGACTAACTTGCTTATTGAGAGCTCAGGTCCAGGAGTTTGACCTTTTGATAAAGCAGTCATGCTTCTGTATTTTGTATATTGCAATCCTCGTGATTGAATGTACCAGTCAGCCATTTTTTGTCTTACTTCACTATTTTTTACGGCAAGACCATCTTCAACTTCAATCTCTTTAGAAGCTTCAAAAATTTGGTCAAAATCTAAGCCTGGAGGATCTCCTACCGCTAATCTTTCATTCATTAAAGTAGTAAGTGATACTTTCCACCCATCACCTTCTGCACCAATTCTTTGACTATCAGGTATGCGGACGTCATTAAAGAATACCTCATTGAAATTGGCTGAACCTGAAATCTGTTTAATAGGTTTAGCTTCAATTCCTGGTGTTTTCATATCAACATAGAAATATGTTAGCCCTTTATGTTTTAGGGCAGTAGGGTCTGATCGGGCAACGATCATTCCATAATCAGCAAAATGAGCTCCTGAAGTCCATACCTTTTGACCATTTAGTACCCATTCATCACCGTCTTTTTCAGCCTTCATTCTTATGCCAGCTAAATCTGATCCTGCTGAAGGTTCAGAAAATAATTGACACCATATTTCCTCACCTGTAATCATTTTTGGAAGGAATCTTTTTTTATCCTCGTCCTTGCCCCAAGCCATCATAGTTGGTCCAAGCATTCCAATTCCAATTTCAAAATATCCTGAGTGAACAAAGTAGTCGTGTTCTTCTTGAGCATATATAACCTGCTCTATAGGTGATCCTCCGTAACCACCAAATTCCTTTGGCCATAGAATAGCAGCAAATCCAGCATCAGCTTTTTTTCTTTGCCATTCTTTTGCATTCTGTAGTGCTAACTTAGCAGCATCTTCACCTTTGACAGTTTCTGGTGCTCCGGCGCTTGAAATAGACGATCCTGAGTCGCCTTTTGGCTTTGCGGCTAAAGTAGATCTTTTTTCTGCATTAGCTTCTAGAAAAGATCTTACTTTTTTTCTAAATTCAGCTTCTTGCGGTGTGTCGTTAAAATCCATTTTTAAACTATATTCCTTTTTTCAAGATTTGAAATTAAATTTTCTTTCCACTGACGAATACTGCCAATATTTAAAGAAAGTAGTTTAGATCTTCGATAAAACAAGTGACAGTCATATTCCCAAGTAAAACCAACACCTCCATGAATTTGAATATTTTCCTGAGATGCGAAATTGTATGCTTCAGAGGCACTAACCCTTGCGCCTGCAGCGGCAATTGGTAGCTCATTTGAGTCTGTACTTAACGCCCAGGCACCATAATAAGCATTGGATCTTGCTAATTCAATTTTGACGTACATATCTGCCATCTTATGCTTTAAAGCTTGAAATGCACCTATTTGCTTTCCAAAAGCGAATCGCTCAAGCGAATACTTCTTTGCCTCATCTAGTGAGACTTGTGCTCCACCTACTTGCTCGAACGAAAATAAAACAGCTGCTCTATTAAAAATATTATCAATCATCTCCCATCCACTTCCTTCGTCTCCAAGTCTTTCACATGCAACATTTTCTAAATCTAATGTGCAAGCAGGTCTCGTCGGATCGATGGTGTCTAAATTTGAAACATTTACACCTGGGTCACTTTTATCAACAATAAAAAGAGAGAGAGAATTGTAATTTGAATTACTGTCAGAATTTGCAGCAACAATAATATAGTCTGCTGACTCTCCATCAGAAACAGGATTTTTAGATCCATTTAATTTACCAGAATTATGCTGTGTCTTTATATTGTTGGGTTTTGGTTTTCCATTAGTTTCTGATAAAGCGAATGTTCCAATTTTTTCACCAGATGCAATGAGTGGTAAATATTTTTTCTTTTGTTCATCCGTACCGTAAGATTTTAAAAATTCAGCAAAGATATATATCGAGGAAGAAAATGGTGTAGGCGCAAGAGCTCTGCCTAGCTCTTCAGCTATTACACATAATTCTAGCATGCCTAAGCCAAGTCCACCGTATTCTTCAGGTATTGCAGTTCCAGTCCAACCTAATTCTGAAATTTGAGACCAAAGATCAACATCATAATTTTGCTTATGATCTTCTAGAATGCTCCTTACAGACTTACGGTCACATTTATCTTGTAAAAACTTTCTTGCTTGATCGCGCAAAAGCTTTTGATCATCTGAAAAGTCAAAATTCATGGTAATTATTCTTTAGGTGTATTGTCTTCTTCAATGTCAGATGTAACTTCGGTCATCTCATCGACATGCATAGCTTCATTTTCAATAGTATCTTCTGGCTGATCACTCAAATCAAAAATTTTTTCTTCAGTAGACGAGTTTTCCTCAATGGCATCATCTATATTTTGATCAGTTATTTCCTCTTTAGCTACTTGAATACTTTCTGAAATTGGGACTTCAATATCTGATGTATCTAATGCATCCAGATTCTCATTAAGGTCTGAAGTTTCATTTATATCTGTTGAACTTTTAGTTGGAACTTCCGCATCACTTACTGTATCTTCGATTGGCTTAGCTCGCGTTTCAACTCTGGGGGATCTTGCAGTAAATTTACGTGTTGCAGATTTTTCCATTTCAGATTTTGACAAACCACCTTGATACATCTGTCTAAATGTATCATTATCCACTTCCTCTAATTCCTCTTCTTCTTCATAGTCAGGAATTTGTCTCAACTTAGATACAATACTTTCTTTTAACTCTTCAGCTGTAATTTTAGATTCACTTATTTCCCTAAGAGCTATTACAGGCTTTTTGTCATTTTCAGGATCAACAGCAGGAGTAGCTCCTCTACCCAATTGGACTGCTCTTTCTTTAGCTAGAATAACCAAATCATATTGGTTATTAATAAACTTAATACAATCCTCGACGGTGATGCGTGCCATATAATTATTTGAAATTGAAGTTGCTTTTTATTGTAATATATAAATAAATCAAGCTTTATATGATTAAAAAAAATGCACGTGTAGATAGCCCATGCGTTAAAATATGTAAGTATAATGTGGCTTTTATGGATGGTAAAGTCTGTATTGGGTGCTTCAGGGAGCAGTTTGAAATCTCCAATTGGCTAAGAATGTCCGATGAAGAAAAAGCCTTAGCATTAAAAGATGTTAATGAAAGACGAGAGGAATTTAAAAAATTTGATGCTTAGTATTAGTTGGACTTGTAAAGCAACATGGAAGACTTCAAGCTACAATACTATGTGGTGTCTTATTGGATGCAGTATTGGAGACTTTGGTACAATATTTTACTTTCAATTGATAGATCATTCCTTGTCAATTTATCTTGTGATGCTAATTGCCATATTCAACGGACTTGTAACAAGTATTTTGTTAGAGACTTTTATTTTAATGAGAAGTTTTCCTTTTTCAGAAGCTTTGAATATCGCTTTTAAAATGAGCTTCATTAGTATGGTAGCAATGGAGATTTCGATGAACTTAACAGATCTTATTTTTGCAGGAGGCGTATTAACCATTACTATTATTCCTTTCATGCTCTTAGCAGGGTTTGTCACCCCGCTGCCCTATAATTACTATAGGCTTAAAAAATATAATGAATCATGTCACTGAGTAAATGTTAGAAAAAGAATTTGATTTAGAATCTAAAAAGATAGTTACATATAGGAAAGAAAATCCTGGTGCAGATAAATTTTACTTTTCTCATGCAAATGGATTTAGTGGTAAAGTCTATAATAAACTATTATCAAACATTAGTGATAGTTACGAAGTAGTAACTTATGATATGCGAGGTCATGGAAATACAACCCTGAAAGCTGATCCAAGCAAATTAAAATCATGGTACACTTTTAGAAATGACCTAATAGAACTTATCAAAATGGAAAATAAACCTGTTGTGCTTTCAGGTCATTCAATGGGTGGAACCGCAAGTTTGCTTGTGGCTTTGTCTAATCCTGATCTCGTTAGTAAGTTAATACTTATTGATCCAGTAATGTTACCTTTGAGATACATTTTAACTTATAAGTTTTTACAATTTACTGGCCTCTCTCATTTAGTAAATCCACTAGCAAAAAATGCATCTATAAGAAGAAATGGATGGTCAAGTAAAGATGATGCTCTTCAATATTTCTCAAAAAAAAATTTATTTAAGTATATTGATGAACAAATTATCAGAGATTACGTTGAATATTGTACCTATACTGACCAAAACAATGAGCTCAAACTTAAATGTGAACCGAGCTGGGAGTCAGCTTGCTTCAAGTTGACATCACATGAAGTTTGGTTTGATCTAAAAAGAATAAACATACCTTTGAAAATAATTCTCACTCCAAATAGTATGGTCTGCAATAAGCTAAGTCAGAAGAGAATAAAAAAATATAACCCTCAAACGGAAATATGCTTCATTAAAGACACAAGTCACATGCTTCCTCTAGAAAAAACCACTGAAGTATCAAGAGAAATCAATAATTTTCTGTAAATTAACTATATCTATTATCTGAATGCCAAATACGTTAAAATTAGACAATGGATAATTTTTTAAACTTAGTTTTATCAGTTTGGTCACAAGGAGTGTTTGGAATAGATTTCAATAATGTATTAATCGGTATTCTGATTCTTATACTTTTTGTCCTATTCAGATCTTTATTTTCAAAGATTGTTGTTGGAAGATTGAAAGTAATAGTAAAAAAATCTTCAACGCAAATTGATGATGAAGTTTTAGAGGCTTTTGATGGCCCACTGAGATTTTTTCCAATCGTAATCGGGGTATACATCAGCACTCAGTATTTAAATTTGAACAGCACACTTGAAACAATTGCCACTAATTTAAATACATCACTCATAACAATTCAAATATTCTGGTTCCTTTATAAAGTAATTGATCCTTTTTCTTTTTTTATTCACAAATTTGGTGAACTGTTAACGTATGATTTAATTGATTGGGGTGTAAGGATACTTAAATTCTTTATCTTTATCATTGGAGGCGCGGCAGTACTCGAAATATGGGGCATAAAAGTAGGACCAATATTGGCTGGCCTTGGATTATTAAGTGTTGCTGTTGCTTTAGGCGCTCAAGATTTATTTAAAAACTTAATTTCAGGCATACTGATACTTCTTGAAAAAAGATTTCAAAATGGTGATTGGATAAAAGTTGAAAATATAGTTGAAGGTACAGTAGAAAAGATTGGGTTTCGCTCAACGCTTGTAAGAAGATTTGACTCCTCGCCAGTTATGGTCCCTAACTTTAATTTTGCCGAAAATGCCGTGACAAACTTTAGTAATATGAAAAGTCGCCGAATTTATTGGACCATTGGCTTAGAATATCGAACAACACATGATCAGCTAAGAAATATAAGAGACGAAATTGAAAAATATCTAAAAGATAATGGAAACTTTGTTAAATCAAGTGAACAGCCATTGTTTGTTAGGATAGAAAAATTCTCTGACAGCTCTATTGATTTACTGGTCTATTGTTTTGCTACCACTACAAATTGGGGAGAATGGTTAGAGATAAAAGAAAACTTAGCATTTGAAATTAAAAGTATTGTTGAAAAGAATGATGCTGGCTTTGCTTTCCCTTCTCAATCCATATATATAGAAAGAGGGTCAACCTAAAAAGACTCCTTTTGAAAAAGCTCTTTTTGATTAAGGGTATCTTGTAAATAGTATTTTTTAATCATACGCATTGAATTAGACTCTTTGTTTTTGATAATATCTTTCAAAAAATCTAGATGAACTGCTTCGCTATCACCATATAAATTAAATTTTCCACGTCTGTTTAGGCCCTCTGAGGAAATTTTGACTATTCGTTCTGCTAACTCCCATCCTTCAATATTATTAATAGTTGAGTTAAGACCTTTCTTTAAAACGTCTGCTCTAAAATTCATTAAATCATCGTAGTCGAACTGTCGTGTGATACTCAAAGCCTCCTCGAGAGCAGTCTCATCATAAAGGATGCCTGTCCAAAAAGCAGGTAATGCACATAACGTTTCATACCCACCTGCATCAGCTCCTCTCATTTCAATGAATCTTTTTAATCTTACTTCGGTGAATATGGTAGAAATATGATCAGCCCAATCTTTGATCGTAATCTGATCTCCAGAAAATTCGCTATGCCTACCCTCAATTAAGTCTGAGAATGAATAATCTGTACATTTTATATAATTACCATCCCTGATGAGGGCATAAACAGGAATATCTAAAGCAAAATCCACATACTTTTCAAAGCTCATGTTTGGCTCAGTAAAAAATTTGGGTATACCCGTCCGATCTGCATCGGTTCTTGTCCACACATGTCCTCTATAACTTTCAAAACCTGATGGTTGGTTATTTTTAAATGGCGAGTTAGCGAATAAGCCTGTCACAAATGGTTGAAGTACAGATGAAACATTGATTTTTTTACCCATATCTTCTTCTGAGGTAAAATCAAAATTTGCTTGCACAGTTGCAGATTGGTACATCATCTCTAAACCCAATCCGCCAAGCGACCTCATATAGGGAGTCATAATTTCTGCATATCTTTTTTTAGGAACCATTGGTATTTCTTCTAGTGTTCCTATGGGCAAGAAGCCAATGCCTAGGAAACCAATATTATATTTTCTTTCTAAGTTTTTAGTTAAATCCAAATGACTGTTGATTTCACTACATGTTTCATGAACTGATTTAAGTGGAGCACCGGACAACTCAAATTGACCTCCAGGTTCAAGAGTGATGCTTGCATTATTCTTTGTGAGAGCAATTGTATTGTTATCTTCTTTAACTTCTTTCCAGCCTTCTTTCACAAAATCTTGAAAGATAGCTTGTATACTCACATCGCCATCATAGGGGATCAAAGATAAATCATTTTGCTTAAAAATAAATTTCTCATGCTCAGTACCTATCCTGAGAGTGTTATCTTTCTTTATTCCTTCACTGAAGTAATTTATTAAATCTTGTTTATTAATCATTATATATGCTGTTCATAACTAGCGAGGAGGCAACAACCCCAGCTGTTTCAGATTTAAGAATATTACTACCCAGGGTTACTGGTACAGAATTCTTTATTCTCCCTAAATCTGTCATTTCGTTTGGAGAAAAATCACCTTCTGGACCGATTACAATTCCTATACTTTCATTAAGTGATAAATTTATTTTATTAATTGCGCTAGTATTTTTTTCAAGTGAGCAGAAAATAAGTTTATCATAATTCATTGTTTTAATCATTTCGCTAAAAGAGATTAAATAATTAAATGAAGGCAAATTTACTCTACTAGACTGCTCGCATGCCTCAATAGAGATTAGTCTTAATCTCTCAAGATTAATTTTTTTATTATTTGTTCTCTCCATTAATACTGGCTGGAAAGAAGTTATTCCAATCTCTGTGCATTTCTGCACCATAAACTCCATGGGAGATCTCTTTATGGGTGAGAAAAATAGAGTTATATTTTGTCTATCGATCTCATTTTCTTTACATTCCTTTAATTTCAGCTTACATATTTTTTTTGAATTGCTCACAACTTCAGCTATACATTCAAATTTGTCATTAAAAAGCGAAATATGGTCTCCAATTTTACACCTAATAACATTGTTTACATAATGAGAATTATCATCTCCTAAAGAAACTATCTCTCCTGACTTTAAGGCTGAAGTTATAAAAATTCTATTTTTTATCTTAGTCATTTATATATATTAAATTCATAATATTAGTTTTGAGGAAATACAAGTTGCAGAAGTATATTCATTTATTAAGACTCCATCAGCCTAATGGATTTATGTTGCTAATGTTACCATGTTTTTGGGGAATATTTGCAGCTTTTAGCTCGTTTAAAGATATACATAATAATCTTCTCACCATCATCTTATTTGCCATTGGCTCAGTCGTGATGAGATCTGCAGGTTGTGTGATTAATGATTTATTTGATAAAGATCTTGATCAACATGTAAGCAGGACATCAAAAAGACCCTTGGCAAGTGGAGCCATCAGTACAATTGAAGCAATCACAATATTTTGTCTTTTATGTCTAGTCGGACTAGCAATATTGCTTTCGTTGAATAAGATGGCAATTATTGTTGGATTTATTTCATTTTTTCTTTTTATATTATATCCTCTTATGAAAAGGATTACGTATTGGCCACAACTATTTCTTGGTCTAACTTTTAATATTGGTGTTATTATTGGATATGTATCCATTAGTGGGAATATTTCTTTATCTATCTTCTTCTTATATCTTGCAGGAATTTTTTGGACTTTAGGTTACGATACAATATATGCCCATCAGGACCGGGAGGATGACTTAAGAATTGGAATAAAATCAACAGCTATTTTGTTTGGAGATAATTCAAAATTATGGATTTCTTCTTTTTATTTGTTAATGATTATCTGCCTATTAATCTTTGGCCAATTATCTGATTTTAAATATTTATATTACACTTCTCTTGTTCTTGTGGGATTTCATTTGTTATTTCAATTATTCAAACTAGATATTTATAATAGTGAAGTGTGTCTAGAAATTTTCAAAAGCAATCGGTATACTGGCGCATTAATTATGTTCTCTTTACTACTAACACTGATTTGATATATGAATTTTGACATTACAGCTCAAAAAATTATTGAAAAGACTCTCAAAAGTGGGGCTACTGAGTGCGATGTTGTGCTTGCAAAGGCGAGTGGGAAATCAATCAGCTGCAGAAAACAGAATATAGAAGATCTTGAAGAGTCAAATGATAGCACAATTGGAATAAGAGCACTGGTTGATCAGAAGCAAGCTTTTGTTTCTTCATCTGAAGTGGACGATGATAAAATAGAAACACTTGTAAACAAGTGCGTATCCATGGCAAAATTAGCACCTGTTGACGATACGGCTGTCTTGGGCGACAGTTCATTATTCGAAAGCGAAATAGGTAATTTAGAATTACATCAAAGTGAAGAAACTAACACTGAAGATCTAATAGACTCTGTTAAGGAGTGTGAAGAAGCAGCTCTTTCAGTGCGTGGGATAAGTAACTCAGAAGGGGCCGGAGCATCTTTTTCACAGGGCGAATTCTACTTAGCGACTAGTAACGGATTCCAGGGAGGATACAAATCATCAACAAATTCTATATCTTGTTCTGTTCTAGCTGGTGAAGGACAAAGTATGGAAAGGGATTACGATTACTCTGTATCTAGACATTTTTCAGATTTGCGCTCAGCAAAAGAAATTGGAACATCAGCAGCAAACAAAACATTGAAACGATTAAATCCAAAAAAAATAAAATCAACACAACTTCCAGTAATATTTGATAAAAGAATTAGTAATGGCTTAATTGGATATCTTGCTGGAGCAATATCCGGTCCGTCTATTGCAAGAGGAACAAGTTTTCTAAAGGATAGTTTAGGAAAACAAATATTCAAAAAAGACGTAACTATAATCGATGATCCTGGAATTTTGAGAGGATTGGGCTCTAAACCATTTGATGGAGAAGGAATTCAAGTCAGTAAAAAAGAAATTGTATCCAATGGAAAACTCAATACTTGGATTTTAAATACCTCAACAGCAAAAAAACTTAATTTTAAAACAACTGGAAATGCATCACGTTCTGTTGGAGCACCTCCAGGAGTATCAACATCAAATTTTTTTATGACTAATGGAATACTATCTTATGATGATATGATCAAATCTATTAAATATGGTTTTTATGCAAATGAGCTAATTGGAATGGGTGTTAACTTAGTTACAGGCGATTATAGTATGGGTGCAAGTGGTATGCTGATTGAAAATGGCGAAATTACTCATGCTGTAAGTGAAGTAACTATAGCTTCAAATCTTACAGAAATGTTTTTAAATTTATCCGCAGCTAATGATCTTGAGTTAAAGTACCGAACCAACGCTCCTACAGTTCTAATTGAGAATATGACACTAGCAGGAAAATAAGCTTTTTAGCCATAAACCAATATTTAGATTTAAATTTTCTGTAATAGTATTATGAATACCCTCTCATGACTGGATCGCAGATATTAGCAAGGTTATTCAGAGATAGTATAAGACCTTACGCATCAAGATTAGCTAGCTCATTTTTCTTTATGATAATAATAGCCCTTTCAACAGGTGCGACTGCTTGGCTGCTTGACCCTGCAATTGACAAAATTTTTCTTGATAAAGATGAATCAATGTTGTTGTTAATACCAATTGCAATAATTCTTACACTGCTCATTAAAAGTGTTGCAACTTATATCCAAGTTGTACTTTTAAACGGTGTATCCCAAAATATTATCGCAGACACACAAATAAAATTATTCAAAAAAATAATTAACGCTGATCTATCTTGGCTTCATAAGATACACTCAGCAAAAATAATTTCTAATTTTCTATATGACGTTACTTTACTTCAAGATGCGGTTAGTAGCAGTCTTGCTAATGGAGTTAAAGATTTACTGACACTCATTTGCCTTCTTGGTGTTATGTATTACCAAGACTGGCAACTAGCAACTATAGCAATTATAGCGTTCCCTTTAGTCGGGGTATTGACGAGAAGATTGGGCAAAAGAGTAAAAAAAGCCTCGACAGAAACACAAGAAGAAACGGGAGTACTTGCATCCATACTTTCTGAAAACTTAGATGGAACAAGAATTGTTAAAGCTTATCAACAAGAAGAAAAAGAGATTGAAAAGCTTAGTAATTCAGTTTGGAGAAGGGTTCAAAAAATTCTTAAAGGGGCAAATGCTCGCGGGGCCGCGTCACCATTTGCTGAGTTTCTTGCAGGATTTGGTATAGCAGGAACATTATACTATGCAGGTTTGAGGGGACTTCAAGGGGAACTGCCATTAAACGAATTTGTATCATTTCTTGGAGCAATGATGTTGGCATTTCAACCTCTGAAAAGACTTGCTTCAATAAATACAACTCTTCAAGAAGGTTTTGCAGCGGCTATAAGAGTGTTCGATCTGTTAGATCAAGAAAGCTTAATTAACGAAAAGAAAGATGCAAGAGATCTATCGTTAAATAAATGTAATATTGATTTGCATGAGGTTACTCTCTCTTATGAAGGACAGACAAATTCAGCGCTAAAGAAAATTAATCTCAGTATTCCTCATGGAAAAACTACTGCTTTAGTAGGACCAAGTGGATCAGGTAAATCATCAATTTTAAATCTTATACCAAGATTTTATGATCCTGACTCAGGTGAATTAAAAATTGACGGACAAAATATAAAAGATTTAACAATTTCTTCAGTCAGGTCAGTGATTGCTTTAGTTAGTCAAGAACCAATACTATTTGATACGTCCATTAAAGAAAATATTCTTTACAGCCGACCTAACTCTACTGAAGAAGAAATTATTAGTGCTGCAAAATCTGCTGCTGCTGACTCATTTATTGCTCAGCTACCAAATGGATACGATACGGTAATTGGAGAAAAGGGATATAGTCTCTCAGGTGGTCAAAAACAAAGAATTTCAATTGCAAGAGCTTTTTTAAAAAATGCCCCAATACTATTATTGGATGAAGCAACCTCAAGTTTAGATACCGAATCTGAAGGCCTTGTTCAGGAAGCGATCAAAAAACTGATGAAAGACAGAACAACTTTGGTAATAGCTCATAGGCTAAGTACCATAATAAATGCAGATCAAATTATAGTTCTAGATGATGGAAAAATTGTTGAAAGCGGCAATCATGAAGAGTTGCTATTAAGGAACGGCATTTATAAGAAATTATACGAACGCGAATTTTAATTTAATGATAAAATATCTTGCAAGTAAAGTTGTTGCACAAAATATAATATCTTATTTAGGATCTCTTTATATTTTATTTGTGCATAAGTCCTCAAAAATTAAATTTAAAGATCGAAAAAATATTAACAGTCTATTTAAAAAAGATGAATCTTTTATTTACTCTTTTTGGCATGACCAGCTTTTAATGTGTCCTCTTACATGGCAAAATAGAAAACCTATAAGAGTACTTATATCAAAGCATCGTGATGGAGATATAATATCTAAAGTCATTTCTCATTTAGGTTTTAGTGCAATTCGAGGATCAACTCATAAATCCAATAAAACAAAAAATAAAGGTGGGCTTTTATCAGCTAGAAAAATGATAAAATCACTGCAAGGAGATATCTGTATCGGCATTTCTCCAGATGGGCCTAAGGGGCCAAGACATAAAGTAAGTGACGGTATCATTAGTATTGCAAAGCTTAGCAATGCAATGATTGTACCTGTAGGCATTGGATTTAAAAATAAATGGAAATTAAATACGTGGGATCAATTCATTATTCCAAAGCCGTTTAATGAAATTACTGTAATTTGGGGTACACCAATTAAAGTAGGCAAAAAAAATACTAACGTTAAGTCAACGAAAGAAACGCTCGAGAAACTGATGAACGATCTCACAAAAAGAGCTAATAAAGGATATAATTAAAAAAAATGATATTCTTTCTCTACCGTATATTTTCAAATTTAGCTCTTATCTTTATTCCTTTGGTTATCTTTATACGAAAAAGAAAAGGGAAAGAGTTGCAAGAAAGGACTAAAGAAAGGTATGGGGAAAATACACACGAGCGAAAAAAAGGTAAACTGATTTGGATTCATGCTGCCAGCATTGGTGAGTGTCAATCAATACTGCCAATAGTAGATAAATTGAAAAAAGATCAATCTATTGATCAAATATTAATAACATCTGGAACTGTAACATCGGCACAAGTAATAAATAAAAGAATTAAAGGTAAAGTTGTACATCAATTCATTCCTTTCGATGTACCAGTATTTGTAAATAGATTTCTAAATTATTGGAAGCCATCTCTTGCAGTTTTTGTAGAATCTGAAATTTGGCCTAACTTTATTCATAACCTAAATAATAAAAATATACCTCAAATTATAATTAACGGAAGAATGACAATTAAAAGTTTTAAAAGGTGGTCTTTATTTAATTCATTGTCTAACAATTTGTTTTCTAAATTTAGTTCCTGCAGCACGCAAAATACAGATAGTACTTTGTTTTATGAAAAACTTGGAATAAGAAACACTAATTATACTGGCAATTTAAAGTTTGCCCTAACTCCTGATACTACTGATACTAAAAAATATGACGAGCTGAAAGTTTTGACTAGTGGTAGAAAAATATTTCTTGCAGTAAGTACACACCCTGGAGAAGAAGAAATTATTAGTAGAGTGACTCTAAAATTAAAAAAAACTTGTAAAGATCTTCTTACAATTGTTGTTCCTAGACATCCGAAAAGAAAAAAAATCATCAACAAGAATATTATTAAAAATACTGCAATTAGATCAATGGGAAATAAAATTAAAAGAAATACTTATATTTATTTAGCGGATACAATCGGTGAATTAAATTTATTTTATAAGTTAGCTGATATAATTTTTATTGGTGGAAGTTTAGTGATGCATGGGGGGCAAAATCCAATTGAAGCAGCGTACCATGGAAAGAAAGTATATCATGGCGAATACGTTGAAAATTTTTCTGATGTATACATGACTTTGGGTCAAATGAAATTATCACAAGTTGTGAAAAATGAGAGACAGCTCGAATATTTTATTCATGAAGAATATAAAACTTTAGGCAATAAGGTTAGAAAAGTTGGTATAAGCAGGTTAAAAAAAGAAGGTAAAGAAACAGTAAAAAAAGTCTTGAAAGAAATATATCAATACCTCTGATTCATTATGGAAAAATTTTTTCTGAAAATATGGTACCAGGAAGTATATTACGCAAATCTTGTCTCATTATTTTGTATTCCATTATCATGCATTTACATAAGCCTTTTTTACTTAAGAGCGTTATTTTATAAAAATAAAAAGTTCAATATCCCTATCATATGCATTGGTAATATTAATATTGGAGGAACGGGTAAAACTTCAACGTTACTGACATTGATTGAGGAATTAAAAAAGAAAGACAAGAGAGTATCAGTATTGTTGAGAGGTTATGGATCTAAAAATAAATCTATTTTCCATAAGGTTTCAAAATCGGATACGTTTAAAGAGGTTGGAGATGAAGCTCTGCTCTATGCAAATAGCGTTCCAACTTACATCACTACAAATAGAAATTCTGCAATTGAGAGAATAATAAATGAAAAGCAAACAGACATCTTATTGTTGGATGATGGTTTTCAAGATCGATCATTTCATAAAGATAAAAGTTTACTAACAATTAATGGCAAGAGAGGTTTTGGAAATAAAATGTGCTTACCTGCAGGACCACTGAGGGAGCTTATAAGACCTGCACTAAAATCTGCACAATTTGTAATCATTGTTGGAGATGATCTTCATCATATTACAGAGAAATATGATTATGATAACCTAGAATTCTACAATGCTAATATTAAAGCCGTAGATGTTTTAGATCAGAAACGTTATTTCGCATTCAGCGGCATTGGAAATAATGATGGCTTTTTTGATACCTTAAAGAACAAAGGTTACGATCTTAAAAAAAATAAAAGTTTTCCTGATCATTATCAGTTCACTAGAAAAGATTTAGAAAGCTTAGTAGATATGGCAAAGACAGAAAATTTATCACTTATCACGACAGAGAAGGACTATGTTCGCATTCCTGAAGATTATCGGAAGAACATTGATTGTTTCAAGATTAAGCTTGAAATACCGAATGTTGAAAAACTAATAAGAAAATTAATTAATTAAAATAATGAAATCATTATACAAGATCTTGGTAAAGTACCCACTGGAGTTTTTATTTTTTATTATCTTCTTTACGGTCTTTAAAATTTTACCTCTTAGAATGTCGCGTACTCTTGGAATATTGATTACTACTTCTGTTGGACCATTTCTTCCAATACATAATCTTATAATAAAAAATTTATCTATTGCATTTCAAAATAAAGATAAAAAGTGGATTAATGATACAGCTAATAGGGTTTGGAAGAATCTTGGCTATACAATCTCAGAATATGCTCATATGAACAGTATACTCGAGAGTAAGATTGAAGTTATTAATAATAAATTTTCAGATGATGTATTTGATGAAAATGAACATAGTGTAATTGTTTCAGGCCATAGTTCAAATTGGGAAATACCTGGAATGGCTCTTCGTAGTAAGATGAATAGTGTCTCAGCGATAGTTAGAGAACCAAATAATCCTCTAATAAATTTTATCGTTAAACAACTAAGACGCAAATATAGCGTTCAATGTTATAGTAAAAATAGATCAGGGACGAGACAGCTATTAAATCAATTTTATAAAGGAAGTTCTATTGCTCTCTTGGCAGACCAACAATTGTCTTCAGGAACAAAGGTTAAATTTTTTAATAAGGAAATGAATATATCAACACTTCCTGCTCAAATTGCTTTAAAAGCAAAATGTAAAATATTTTTAGCCTGGCCAATACGAACAAATGATAATAATTTTATATTTGAGGTTGTTGAATACATTGATACAAAAGATAAAGAAAGTAATGAAGAAAACATTTATAAAATTTCAGATCAAATATCCTCATTTTATCAAAAAATGATTACTAAGTACCCTGAACAATATTTTTGGTTCCACAATAGATGGAAAATATAAGTCTATTTTTTTTTGAAAAAAATTAATCTAAAAGCAATTGTGGGTCTACATAGGTATTAAACACCATTACTCCCCAATGAAGGTGAGGGCCGGTTGATCGTCCTGTAGAACCTACTTCACCAATAACATCATCCTTTGATACGGTTTGATTTACGGTAACTTTCACATCTGATAAATGGGCATAAATTGATTTTACCCCATGCCCATGATCAAGAATTATAGTTCCACCTGTGTAATAAAGATCATCCTCGGCATGTATGACAAGTCCTTCATTGCAGGCATAAATTGGGGTTCCAGTTTCAGCTGCAATATCTAAACCTCGATGGGGACTTTTAGCTTTTCCATTTAATATTCTTTGACTACCGAAAACGCCGCTGATAATACCTTCTGTTGGTTGAATAAAACCATCTTTAAAATAAGTTAGATCTAAATTTATTTTTTTCTTCTCTTTTATCAAATCGTTTTCATAGATTATTCTCTCGATTATTTCATCGTCAAGAGGCGTAACCATTTGTTCTGGTAAGCCATCAATCCTTTGTATGTCGTAGTCTTGTTTGATTATATTTATTTGATGAATTTTCATTAATGATCCATTTTTTAAATATGTCACACTTATTGGCTCCACATGGTCTCTTCCGACTGCAAATACAAAGTGACCTTTTTTGCTAACTTTTATAGAATTATTATCTACTATAATTTCATCCGCATCGGATAACTGGCCAACAATCAGGCTTCCTTGAGGTATTTCTTTTGGTAAATCAGTTGCTATGGCTGGTTGAAAAATAAAAAAAAAGATTGCTATTAATTTAATCTTTATTTTCATTTATTTCTTTATATCTCCTCAGTGCAACTTCTGGATTTGCATATATTTCCTGCAAATCAACATTCCAATACTTCAAATTATCTAGTGAGATCTTTTCTTTTGTGATTGAGCATTCTACATGATCCCCAGACTTTATTATTTGAAACTGGCCATGATGCAATTTTATTTCTGCCTTCGTAGTAAAACTATTTGTCATTAATTTCTCTAAGTTTGGCTTTTAAAGTAGCAAAATTAGTTTCTATGATCAACTCACTTTCATCTTTTAAATCTTTTTTTGATTTGATTATTTTGTTTGAACTTCTTGTAACTGAGTATCCTCTTTTTAAAACGGATTTATAACTGAGGCTTTCAAGAAGCATACTTTTATTGTCCAATTCTTTTTGAAGTCTCTCTGCCAAAATATTTTTAGCCTTTAATAAAGACCCCTCCAAAGAAATAAGTTCTACTTTACTACTTTTTAATTGCTCGCCGATAACGCGAAAATTAAGTGATTGAGAAATATTTTGAAAATATGAAATAAGATTATTTAAAAAAAGCTTTAGTGAAATAGGTAATTTATCTTTTATGGTAATGAAATTATCTTTAAGATTATTAATATATAAATTTACTGCATAATTTAAACGATTCTTTTTTTCATTGATGTCCCTTAAAAGTTCTACTTTATCTGGGGAAGATATTTCTGCTGCAGCTGTCGGCGTTGGTGCTCTTAAGTCTGAAACAAAATCAATCAGTGTAGTATCTGTCTCATGACCAATAGCAGATACAATTGGAATGTTACTTTTAAAAACAGCCCGGATTACAATTTCTTCATTGAAAGGCCAAAGGTCTTCAATGCTGCCTCCGCCACGCGCTATGATAATAAGATCAGGCATATTTACTTCGTCTTTACTCGATAAGCTATTAAATCCATCTACTGCATCAGAGATTAACTGAGCGGCATCTTGACCCTGAACTGGAACTGGCCATAGAATAACATTGCAAGGAAACCTCTCTTTTAATCTATGAAGTATATCTTTTATAACTGCGCCAGTTGGAGATGTGACTATTCCAATTGTTTCAGGATACTTTGGAAGACTTTTCTTATTGTGCTCCTCAAATATACCCTCTGCCACAAGCTTCTTCCTACGTTGCTCTAAAAGAGCCATTAAAGCTCCCTCTCCTGCAGGAGTTAGTGTATCAACTATAATTGAATAATCTGATCTTCCCGGGTATCGATCAGAATATCCTGTTGTGAGCTTACCTGAACATATAACTTCTAATCCATCTACGGGTACGAAACTAATTCTTGCAGCTGCACTTCGCCAGATTATTGCTTTTATAACGGCTTTATCATCTTTAAGATTTAAATATATATGGCCTGATGCTGGCTTACTTAAACCTGAGACTTCCCCTCTAACTTTTACGTAGCCAAAACTATTTTCAAGTGTTCCCTTGATTGAGTCTGAAATTTCTGAAACTGAATACTCTTGGATATTTTCTCTAACCATTTAATTTAATTCCTTTTATGCTAATATATCAATTAATTTAAATTTTACTTTATGAAAATTCTTGTACTTGGAAATGGAGCTAGGGAGCATTCTCTATGCTATGCAATATCAAGAAGTCCTTTAACTACATCACTATTTTGTATTCCTGGGAATTATGGAATAAGTCTACTTGCTGAATGTAGAGTCTTAGACCTTGATGATTTTGACTCTATTCATTCATTTTGTGTCGAAAAATTTATTGACTTAATTGTAGTTGGACCTGAGGTTCCATTAGTCTCAGGAATAGTAGATTATTTTCTATCAAAAAATATTAAAATATTTGGTCCAAATAAATATGCATCCCAACTTGAAGGATCAAAGAGCTTTATGAAAGATCTTTGCAAAAATTATTCTATCCCAACAGCTGACTATTCTACTTTTGATAACTTCGAAAACGCAGTGAAATATTTAAAAAAACAAAGTTTGCCAATTGTAGTAAAAGCAAATGGATTGGCTGCTGGAAAAGGAGTGACTGTCGCAGATAATTTTGAAATGGCTGAAAAAGCTCTGAAGGAAATTTTTGAAAATAAATTTGGAATAAATATGACTGCAGTCATTGAAGAATTTATGGAAGGTGAAGAGGCGAGTTATTTTGTATGCACTGATGGTACTGAATTTATTTCTCTTGAAAGCGCTCAAGACCATAAACGCATAGGAGATAATGATACTGGACCTAACACAGGTGGGATGGGAGCCTACTCACCTGCTCCTATCTTTACAGACGAAATTAAAAAACAAGTTGATGATGAGATTATATATCCCACACTAAATGCCATGAGAGAGTTAGGTCACCCATATCAAGGTATTCTGTATGCAGGACTGATGATTAAAAATGGGAAGGCAAAACTTGTTGAATATAATATTAGATTTGGAGATCCTGAATGCCAAGTTTTAATGTTAAGAATGAAAAGTGATATAGTTCAACTTATGCTGAGCTGTATTGATAAGGATTTACAAAACTATGAATTGAAGTGGGAAGATGATCATTGTGCAACAGTTGTAATGGCATCGAATGGATACCCAGGATTATTTGAGAAAGAAACAGTAATTAATGGAATAGATAATTTAGAAAATACTGATACTTTTCAAATATTTCACGCTGCAACAGCTATTAAAGATAAAAAAATTATTGCTACTGGTGGAAGAGTCCTCTCTGTAACGGCAAAAAATACATCGCTTAGTAAAGCTTTAAGTAAAATTTATGATTCAATTCAGTTGTTAGACTGGCCCGAGGGGTACTATAGAAAAGATATTGGGAAGAAAGCTTTAACATGACTGATAGAAATGAAATTTTTTCAGGCACAAAACAAGTTGATGATAAACTCAAAATTAATAAAGAGTCTTTAAATGATTATCTAAAAAAGCTTATGGGTAATAATTTTCAGATAAGTCAGATAACACAATTTAAGGGTGGACAGTCAAATCCAACTTATCTAGTTGAAACAAATATTAATAATTTTGTACTTAGAAGAAAGCCACCAGGTAAACTTCTTAAATCAGCTCATGCAGTGGATAGAGAATGTAGGGTAATGACAGCTCTTCAAGATACTGATGTTCCTGTTCCTAAGACATTTGGTTATTGTGATGATGAAACAGTAATTGGTACACCTTTTTTTGTTATGGACCATGTCGTTGGTAACATTTATTGGGAACTTCTTTTACCAGGATGTGATCCAAATCAAAGAAGGGAAATTTACTTATCTATGAATGATTCTATTGCAAGGTTACATAACGTTGATTTTAATAAAGTTAATTTAGCTGATTATGGTAAACACGAAAACTACATGGGCAGACAAATTCATAGATGGACAAAACAGTACAAAGATTCAGAAACACAAACGATACCCGAGATAAATGAATTGATAGAATGGTTACCTAAAAATATACCGTCTGATCAAGAGACATCGATCGTTCATGGGGATTTCAGATTGGACAATATGATATTCGACCCTACAACTCATGAAGTGAAGGCAATATTAGACTGGGAATTGTCTACTTTAGGAAACCCAATAGCTGATTTTACTTATCATATGATGTCATGGAGATTGCCAGCGGGCGCTAAGGGATTGGGGATGATGGGATCGGATCTTAAGTCACTCAATATACCATCAGAGAGTGAGTATGCTGAACTTTATTATAAAAAAACAGGAAGAGAAAAAATAGATAATTGGGATTTTTATATGGCATATAATATATTTAGACTTGCAGGAATAGCTCAAGGCATTGTAGGTCGGGTAAGAGATGGAACTGCTTCAAGTTCTGAAGCGAAAAATTATGAGGCTTTTGTTCCAATATTAGGTAAGCTTGGTTGGAGTATTGTAGAAGGAATTAAATAATTTGAGTAGAAATATATTAGATATAGACTTCGTGAGAAAACAATTTCCTGTTTTTCAAAATCCAAAAACTGCTAATTTTGCATTTTTTGAAAATGCAGGGGGTACATATGTTCCAAAGCATGTGATTGAAAAGCTTAATGATTTTATGATTACAAAGAAAGTTCAACCTTATGGTGACTTTGGTCCATCAATTGAAGCAGGAAACGAAATGAATAACAGTTTAGAGAAAATTGCAGAACTGTTAAATATTTCAAAAAATGAATTTATTATAGGTCCATCAACGACCATGAATATGTTTTTGCTGTCTAATGCGATAAAAGATTGGCTTAAAACTGACGATGAAATAATTGTAACCAATCAAGACCATGAGGCAAATATTGGGTCGTGGAGGAAACTTGCAGAAAAAGGAATTAATATTAAGGAATGGAAGTTTAATCCAAAAAGTGCTGAACTTGAAGTTGAAGATTTAAAAAATTTAATAACAAAAAAAACCAAATTTATTTGTGTCTGCCATACATCAAATGTTGTGGCTTCAATAAATAATTTAAAAGAAATAATTTCAATAGCTCATAATCACAACATAAAAGTAGTCGGTGATGGAGTGGCTTACATGGCACATGATATTATTGATCTAAAAGAATTAGACATCGATTTCTATGGTTTCAGCCTCTACAAAACATATGGCCCGCATATAGCCCTCTTATATGGGAAAAAAGAACTTCTTGATCAAACTAAAAACTTAAATCACGAATTTCTAGCATCGGAGATACCATACACAATGAACCCAGGAGGTCCAAACCACGAGGAATTGGCATGTTTGTCAGGAGTCACAGATTACTATGAAACACTTTACAGTCATCATTTTACAGAACAAAAATTAAACCTTCATGAAAAAGGAAAAAAAGTTTTTGAGCTAATTTATAGCCACGAAGAAGCACTAATCAAAACACTTATTGAATTCTTAAAGCTCAAAAAAAATGTGAGATTAATTGGCAAAACCTCACACTCGAGAAGTGAACGGATGCCCACTGTCTCATTCACTGTGAAAGACAAAAGTTCACTTGAAATTGCAAAAGCTGCAGGTAAAAACCAAATTGGAATTCGCAATGGTGAGTTTTATGCATGGAGGTGTTTGAAGGGATTAGGAATTGAACCAAATGATGGTGTGGTTAGAGTTTCAATGGTTCATTATAATAATATTGAGGAAGTAAATCGACTAATAGATTTTTTAGATACTATTCTTTAGTTTCGATTTTTTTTGTTCTTTCAATCTTCTGTCTAACTGACTCTTTCATTGAGATGTCTTCAAGCTCATGGTATTCATCCCAGTATACATCAAACTCTTTAGACTTTATGTAACGTCCATACTTATCTTTTTGGAATGTTTTCTTTTTTTTTATCAATGTTAGAGATATTTTTTTAATTCATTTCTTGCAATTGAGAGTCTATGAACTTCATCTGGCCCATCTGCTAAACGTAGCGTTCTCATGCCGGCATAAGCTTGAGCTAATCTTGGATCAGTAGTGACTCCTGCGCCTCCGAAAGCTTGAATCGCATCATCTATTATCTTAAGTGCCATATTCGGTGCTGCAACCTTAATCATAGCTATCTCATTTTTAGCAACTTTGTTGCCTACCTCATCCATCATTGATGCTGCTTTTAGGGTCAAAAGTCTTGTCATCTCTATATTAATTCGAGCATCAGCAATTCTCTCTTGCCACACAGAATGCCTAACTACCTCTTTTCCAAAAGCTTTACGGCTCATCAATCGTTTGCACATGGCCTCCAGCGCAACTTCCGCTAGTCCAATTGTTCTCATGCAATGATGAATACGTCCCGGACCAAGTCTGCCTTGAGCGATTTCAAATCCTCTACCCTCTCCCAACAACATATTTTCAGGTGGTACCTTTACGTCCTTGAACTCTACCTCAGCATGCCCGTGTGGAGCGTCGTCAAATCCAAAAACTGGTAAATGTCTTTTTATTTTGATACCTGGTGTATTCTTATCCACTAAAATCATGGACTGTTGTTTATGAATATTTTCATTCTTAGGATCAGTTTTACCCATAAAGATGTAAAACTGGCATCTTGGGTCCATTGCTCCCGACGTCCACCATTTTGTTCCATTTAAGACATATTGATTACCCTCTTTTTTTATCTCACTTTCAATATTGGTTGCATCTGAAGATGCAACGGCTGGTTCTGTCATTGCAAATGCAGATCGAATTTCGCCATTAAGAAGTGGCTTAAGATATTTATCTTTCTGTTCATCAGTTCCGTATCTGACTAGAACCTCCATGTTGCCTGTATCAGGTGCAGAACAGTTAAATACTTCTGCAGACCACATAGCTCTTCCCATTATTTCACACATGGGAGCATATTCAGCATTTGTAAGTCCATGCCCTAAATCGCTGTCTGGTAAAAACAAATTCCAGAGATCTTCTTTTTTTGCTTCGTTTTTTAAATCTTCAACTATAGGGACAACCTGCCAACGGTCATTTCCGAAGTCTTCAATTTGCTTATGGTACGTATCATTATTTGGATACACATTTTTTTCCATAAATCTGTTTAGTCTATCTGTTGTTTGCTGCGCCTTAGCTGAAATTGTCATGGTCTTTTACCTTTAAAAAAATCGTTTATTAAATTCTCACATTGAATTTTTGAAATACTATCATAAATCTCTGGCACATGATTGCAATTTTTTGTTTGAAAAAAATTAAATCCACCGTTTATAGAACCAAATTTCATATCATCTGCTCCATAATATAGTCTTTTTAACTTAGATTTCGATATTGCTGCGGCACACATTATACAAGGCTCTAAAGTAACATAAATACTGCAATCGATTAAACGCTCAGATTTTAAGGAAGCGCATGCTTGCCTTATGGCATTAATCTCAGCATGAGCAGTGGGGTCGTTATCCGCTATAACTTTATTATATGATTGGGAGATTATCTCATTATCTTGATTCACAATCACACAACCGACTGGTACCTCTCCCAAATCTAGTCCTTTGTAAGCATTTATTATTGCCTGTTCCATAAATGTATTTTGTGTCATAAATATTTAATTGTAACTTAAATATTGCTCATAAAACTAAACAATAATAATGGAAAGAATAAATAAAGTTCTCGCAAGATCAACTGATTTTTCTCGAAGAGAGATTGATAAATTCATTATGGAAGGTCGTATTAAAGTAGATGGGAAATTACTGACTACACAAGGAATAAAAGTTTCTCCAAGTAATAAAATTAGCATTGATGAAACTATAATTAAAATTAAGAAAATTACTGAACTAAATTCACTTTATATTTTTCATAAACCTAGAGGATGCTTAGTTACTAAGTCTGATGATAAAAATAGAAAAACGGTTTATGATTTTTTAGGACCTAAACAAAAAAATTTATTATCAATTGGAAGATTAGATTATAACACTGAGGGTTTATTGCTATTTACAGATAATGGAGAATTTAAAAGAAAAATGGAATTACCCAAAAATAATTTTGAAAGAGTATACAAGGTAAGGGTGCAAGGATTTATTGATAAAAATTTCATAGATAGATTATCAAAAGGACTTAAAATAAAGCATATTAAGTACAAGCGTATAAAAGTAAGCCTCATTAGCAAGACTAAGACTTACTCTTGGATTAAAATGTCATTACTCGAGGGCAAGAACAGAGAAATAAGAAATATCTTCGAATCATTAAATATAACTGTTACTCGGCTCATCCGAATATCTTATGGGGCTTATAAATTAGGATCGTTAGAAAGAAGTAAATTAAAAAAAGTCAAAATATATGAGAATTATTAGCGGGTTAAAAAAAGGGCATTCTATTTTTAGTCATAAAGATAAAGATGTTCGACCATTATCTGATAAAAATAGAGAAACGATATTTAATATTCTTACGCATGGTAAAGAAATAATTAATACTGGATTTCAAATTGAAAAATCAAATGTTCTAGATTTATTTGCAGGAACAGGTTCATTTAGTTTTGAAGCTCTATCAAGAGGCGCTAACAGTGCGACAATGATTGAGAATAACGATCAAATAATTAATCTAATTTATAAGAGCGCAAATAAATTAGGCTTCACTGATCAAATATCTGTTCTGAACGAAAATGCATGCTCATTTGAATCTATTTCTGATAAGCCAAAGTTTAACCTGGTGTATGTAGATCCTCCTTATAATAAAAACTTAGTTACTAGATCTATAAAAAATATCCTAAAGAAAAATCTTATAAACAAAAACTCTATACTTGTTATTGAAGAGGAAAGAAAATCAAAAGATATATTAATCCCAGAGCTAAAAATAGAAAGAGTTAAAGAGTTGGGTATATCAAAATTTTCTTTCTATAGACTAACTTAAATTATTTTTCTGAAGCTCGATGGCTTCCTGAATAAACGGGTCTACATTAAGAATCTTTGCTAAGAAAACGACTGTTAATATTTCGATACAAAAATAAAAACCTAGCTCCTTAACATCATTTTCCTTAAATATTGAGATTCTTGGTTGAAGACCTTGTTTTATAAGTGTCTCGTTCATTGCACTCATGTGGTTAGAAAGTGTCATATTTATTAGATTCACTTTATCACTCTCCATGCTCATTATTTCAAAGAATACATTCTTTGGCCCGTCTAGAAATAATTGTAGAATACTATGCTGGTCTTTTGTCATCTCAGAAACAACTGGCATAAATCCTTTTCCATTTTTGCCGAGCGATTCAGCAAAAAGTTGTTTTTTCCAATTACCTACTTCTAGTAATTCATGTCCATAAATAAGATATGCTGCGATATTTTTATTGTTTTTCATAGACAGACTTAACTGATCAGCCAAATCTTCAGCTAAACCCTTTTCTTCAATAGCTTCTCTACCACCCTCAAGAAAATTTTTGCACAAATTAGAATTAAAATAAAACCCAGGTATAAGAGATGTATTACTGAATATAGAAAATCTTCCTCCTATATCTGGATCATGCTCAATAAGCTTTATTGAGTGCTGTAAAGAAAAGTCGTGAAGTTGAGATTGTTTATCTTCAGTTAAAGAAAAAAAGTGATTTGAGATATTTATCTTGTTTTTGCATTTGTCTATCAAGTACTCAAAAATAGATAATGTTTCTGAAGTTTTGCCAGATTTAGAAATGAAAATGAACCCTGTTTTTTCTAAATTCAAAGTTACGACTAATTTATCAATAATTTCCGAATATAAATGATCAATATAAATTACTCGTATTTCATTTAAAAAGGAATTAATAGCTTTCGAGCCTTGCGTTGATCCTCCAAAGCCAATAACAACAATATTTTCAAATTTTTGGGGGATAATTTCGCGAGATAAAAGAAATTTTTTTTCAAGTTTCTCAAAATCTAAGAACGGATAATTCATCTTTATACTGGAGTTTCCTCTTCGATTAAAACTTCATCAATTTGTCTTTCAAACTCCCTTAGTCTCTTATAAACACTTGCGAGCTCAATTATAGTGGGCCATGCTTTTAGTAGATACTGCATTGATCCCTCAACTCTTCCAAATGCCCTGATTATTTGCTGCATAACACCAAGAGTAACAACGCCTGCAACAATTGCGGGTGCTAAAAATACATATGCTGATAATACATTTGCCTGCAAAAATGCAACACGGCCAATGTCAAAGTAAAGGTATCTTATATAGCTTAAAAAATGTATCTGCCTTACATCATCAAACAATTCCTCAAGAGTTTTTGGCCTTACAGTCTCATCATCCTCAGCAATTACTAACATTTTTCTATATGCAGCTTCCTGTTTTTGAAGATCATATTCAATTCCAACTAGTCTTAAAATCAAACCAAGAATAATTAAAAATAATGTACCACCAATTGACCACACCAACGCCCCGACAACTAAACCATATTCCCATTCACCAAAGAAAAATATTGGAATTCCAATGCTTAGGCCAAATAAAATTGGCATAAATTCAACCAGTATCATTAATGCCTCGATCAAACTCGTTCCAAGAGACTCCATGATTCTTGAGAATTTAATTGTGTCTTCTTGAACTCTCTGTGAGGCCCCTTCAATTTTGCGGGCTTTGTCATAAACAGAATGATACCATTCTACCATTGCGGTTCTCCACCTAAATAGAAAATGATTAGTAAAATAACTTACAAGAACTGCAACAGCCACATACATGCCAGCTAACGTTATAAATGATAAAAGACTTGCCCAATATTCTTCTATAGTAATTACGTTAGGAGCTGACAACGCCTCTTGTATCATGTCATAAAATTCACCGAACCATTCATTGATTTTTACGTCAATTTGCACCTGAACCCATAATGATGATAAAATAATTGCTGAACCAATATATGCCCAGTAAAACCATTTTGGATCTTTAAAAAACTTAAACATTTATAGAATATTTAATTTGAATATGAATTGAGTAAATCATCCACTCTATTCAATAGATCATTCAAATCTTGGTCATCATTGTAAACTGTAGGATCGTCATAAACTTCCTCTTCAATAATCTCAGGCTTCAACTGCTCTTCTTCTGGAAGCGATGTTATATCATCTACATTTGATAACTCATCAAGCAACTTTTGTTCAGTAAAATTGGTTTCTTGAGACTCATTAGTTTGGGTTTGATCATCTTGAAACATCTCTTCTGTATCATTTGTATTTTCCACATCAATAGCCTGATCAGGTAAGTCGTCATTTACCAAGATGTCTAGAGACTCGGTATCGTCATTTGTGTTTACTTCATTTGATACTTCTTCTTTTTCATCATTAACAAAATTACTATCAATGAAATCTTCTAAAGATGAACTCTCAGTCTTTTCACTAGTTTGTTCACTGTTATTACTGGTTAGTATTTCTTCAATATCTTCTACCACTTCTTCATTTGGCAGCTCTTCACTTGCAGATTCGTCATTTACAACTGGAGGTGATAACTCAAAGTCAGGCGGTATTTCTAGTGCTTTTTGCTTAAGAGAAGTGTAATCTCTTACTGTATTATTAGAACAAGAAATAAATATAAAAAAAACTATCAATAGAAAGTATCGACTGGTTATTTTATATTTCATTTTTTTTCTTTCTATTTGAAAACAATTCTAAAATTATTATTAGGATGCATCCAAGAGTTATATTTATATCAGCAATATTAAATACATACCAATGGAAATTATTATAATGCACGTCAATAAAATCTAATACTGCTGCATATTGATAACGATCAAAAAGATTGCCCAATGCACCTCCAATTATTAAACTAAATCCATAATAGTAAACTTTACTATTAATGGTTAAGGCGTAAATGAACACCACGACAATAATTGCAGCCATTAAAATCATATAAATATTATTTACAATCCTTATGTCATTTTGAAATAATCCAAAGGCAAAGCCTTTATTCCAAATTAAATATAAATTTATGTATTCATTAATTGAGGTTAAATACTGGGAACTTAAATTTTCAACATCGATGTTGTAAAGTTGTATAATTATATTTTTACTTATTTGATCTAAAGCGAAAAAAAATAATATTAGTAAAAAAAATTTAGAAAGCCTATATATCATTTATTGATTCATAACTTGCTCACAACGTAAACAAATATCTTTTTCTAGATTAGGATAATATTTCCAGCATCTCTCACACTTATTGCCATCAACTTTCTTAACTACAATACCTACATCTTTTTCTGACTCAGAAATATATGAGCCTTCTGGTGGCTTTTCGTTTAATATTGTTAATTCACTTATTATTGAAATATTTTCAAGTGTATCACTATCAATTTCATTAATATTTTTTGTTGAAAAGAGTGTTACAGATGCTTCAAGACTTGAGCCGATGACTTTTTCTTTTCTCTTTACCTCAATTGCACCATTTATTACTTTACGCAACTGCTTATATAAATCCCATTTTTTTGTGAGCTCTTTATTAATAACATCACTTTCTAAGACTGGAAAGTCAACTTCATGGACACTTGATTCTTTTCCAAGTCTGCTTTGCCAAGCCTCTTCAGATGTAAAACATAAAATAGGAGCTAGTAAGGTAAGCAAATTATAAAATAGTTTATCTAATACTGTTCGAGTAGACATCCTAATATGGCTGCCCTTAGATTCGCAATAAAGAACATCCTTTTTAATATCAAAATAAAAAGATGATAAATCATTAGTACAAAAATTAAATATTGCAGAAAAAACTTTTTGATATTCAAATATTTTATAGTTTTCTATTACTTCTTTTTTTAGCTCCTCTAACTGAGATAAAATATATTGATCAAGCTCAGTGAGTTCTGCATATGAAATTTTTTCATTATCATTAAATTCAGATAAGTTTCCAAGAATGAAACGTAATGTATTCCTCAGCCTTCTGTAGCTATCAACATTGCTCTTCATGATTTCAGGCCCTATCTTTAAATCCTCTGAATAATCGCTGCTTGCAACCCATAGTCTTAAAATATCTGCTCCAGATTTATTTATAATTTCATCAGGTGAAACTATATTAGCTGAAGACTTACTCATTTTTAGTCCATCTTCGTGAAGAACAAAACCATGCGTCAAGACCGACTCATAAGGGGCAATCCCTCTGGTTCCACATGACTCCAAAAGTGAGGAGTGAAACCATCCTCTATGTTGATCAGTGCCTTCTAAATAAAGAGATGCAGGCCACATTTGATCTTCCTTTTCATCTAAAACAAAGGAATGGGTACAGCCAGAATCAAACCAAACATCAAGAATATCATCAACTTTTTTATAATCATTTGGATCGTACTTATCTCCCAACAATTCTTCTTTAGAGTATTTAAACCAAGCGTCTGATCCTTCTTCTTTATACAGATCGATTATTTTTTGATTAATTTCTTTATCAATTAGAGGTTGTCCAGTTTCTATGTTGTAAAATATAGATAGAGGAACACCCCAAGCTCTTTGCCTTGAAACAACCCAATCAGGTCTATCCTCAATCATCGAATATATTCTATTCTTACCTTGTTTAGGGAACCAATTAACTTTGTCTATTTCATTAAGTGCCGTTGACCTTAAACCATTCTTTTCCATACTAATAAACCACTGAGGAGTATTTCTGAATATGACAGGAGCTTTAGATCTCCATGAATGAGGATAGCTGTGCCTGAGTGATCCTTTGCCTGCAAGGTTATTATGATTTTTAAGCTCAACGATCACTGCTACATTCGCATCTGCATCAGAGCCATCATCATTAAATACTTTTTTGCCTTTAAAAAGGGGAACATGGTCAAAATATTGACCATTCTCATCCACTGTTTCCGGAACTTCCACATTATTTGCAATGCCCAAATTATAATCATCTGCTCCGTGACCTGGGGCTATATGAACAAATCCACTTCCTTGTTCTAGAGTTACAAAATCAGCATCAAATAATTTAACTTCAAAATCATACCCTGAATCTCTAAAAGGATGCCCACAAATTATTTGATCTAAGTCTTTGATTGCTCTAATTTTTGTGAGCTCTTTTACTTTGCACTGGGTTCTTACATTATCTATCAATTCATCAGCGATAATAATTTGATCTCCTTCATTTAGTAGACTGTTTTCTTCTAATCCATTAACAGAATAAATTGAATAACTTATATCTTTACTGAAGGCTATGGCTCGATTTGCTGGTATAGTCCATGGAGTTGTAGTCCAAATAATAACCGACATATTTACTTCATTATTTTCTAGTGAAGAAATAACTGGAAATTTTACAAAAATTGTTATCGATTTATGTTCTTTATATTCTATTTCAGCTTCAGCTAATGCGGTCTTTTCAACTGTTGACCACATAACAGGTTTAGAGCCACGATATAAACTCTCATTTTCTAAAAATTTGAAAAACTCCTTCACAATTGTAGACTCAGCTTCGTAAGACATTGTAGTGTAGGGATTGAACCAATCTCCAGTTACTCCTAGCCTAATAAATTCCGATCTCTGAATATCAATCCACTTTTTAGCAAATTCCCTGCATTCTTTTCTAAACTGAATGATATCTACTTCATCTTTATCTTTACCTTTTTCTCGATATTGTTCTTCAATCTTCCACTCTATCGGGAGACCATGACAATCCCAGCCGGGAATATATGAACTATTGTGCCCAAGCATTTGCTGTGACCGAACAACAAAATCTTTTAAAACTTTATTTAAAGCGTGCCCCATATGAAGATGGCCATTTGCATATGGTGGGCCATCATGAAGTACAAATTTCTTTCTGTCCTTCGAATTGTTTCTTAATTTTTGATAAAGATTATTTTTATCCCAATTCTCTAATATGCTTGGCTCTTGTTCAGGCAGCCCCGCCCGCATAGCAAAGGAAGTTTTAGGTAAAAACAAAGTTTCACTAAAATCTATTTTATCATTTTTAGTGGTCATTTTATTAATTTAAGATTTTCTTAGCTTTGGATATATCTATTATCAATTGATTTTTTAATGAATCTATTCCAGAAAACTTTTTTTCTTTCCTTATGAAGTCAATAAATTCTACTTTTAATGAAGAATTATAAATATTCAAATTAAAATTAAACAAGTGAACCTCTAATAAGGGCTTATTTTTATCAAAAGTCGGTCTGACTCCAAAATTGGCAATTCCCTTATAATTCTTTCCCTTTGCACTCTTATTCATTACTTTTGCACGAACAGCATAAACCCCATGGTTAGGCTGAATATATTCATCAATTTTAAGGTTTGCTGTTGGAACTCCTATTGTTCGCCCCCTTTGATCACCTTTCATTACTCTAGAGACAATTGTAAACGGCACCCCAAGAAATTTGTTGGCAAGTTTCACCTCTCCTTTTTGAATTAAAGCTCTTATGTTTGATGAAGAGTAAATTTTCATATTTGTTTTTTTGTGAAGGATT
>QBZX01000008.1 GCA_003282175.1 Pelagibacteraceae bacterium AG-337-G06 | reverse complement strand
AAGGCAAATAAAGTTTGGGATATAGAAAATGAAAAGTTAGCAATTGGAAGATTTGGATGGAAATCAGCACAACCTTCTGTTTACCAACAAACAGCTGATGCCTTCTATCATGATATGGGGTTATCAAATAAACTTTATAGCAATCCATTTAACTGTACCAGCAAGCAAGAAGAGTGTACTAAAGCTGTTAGCGGCAATAGTGAAGAATACGATGATCTCGAGGTATCCAATGATCAATTAGACTTGGTGACTTTTTATTCCTCTCAATTAGGGGTACCGGCGCGAAGGAACATGACTGCAGAGAATGTAAAAAAAGGAAAAGAGATTTTTTTCGCGTTAAATTGTAACTCATGCCATGTAGAAAGTTTTACGACAGATGACAAGGGATTTCATGCAAATTTGAATAATCAGATCATATATCCATACTCAGATTTTCTTTTACATGACATGGGAGAAAGGTTATCTGATGGTGTTTCAGAATTTCTTGCGCAGGGAAACGAGTGGCGAACTCCTCCATTATGGGGTATCGGTTTAACAAATATAGTTTCTGATGAATACGGATATCTTCATGATGGCAGAGCTCGAACAATCGAAGAGGCCATTCTATGGCATGGAGGAGAGGCAAAAGAAATCATACAAAATTATAAAAAACTTAAAAAAAATGAAGTGAATCAATTACTTAGTTTCATTAACTCATTATAACTTTTTATTCATACCCATGCGTCAAATTTGCTATTGATAATCATTCTCAATAAGATTATATAATTGCTAATTATAATCATTCTAATTAATAGAAATGGGGAACTATGAATTTTATTACTAAACTTTTAACAATCTTAGCGGTTAGCTTTATTACTATTGCAAGCTCTTTCGCAAGTGAAGTTAATCTATATACATCAAGACATTATGATTCTGATGACGCTTTGTATTCAAAGTTTACTGATGCAACTGGAATTAAAGTGAACGTTATTTCTGGTAAAGGTAAAGCTTTGATGGAAAGACTTGCTTCTGAGGGATCAAGCTCTCCAGCTGATGTTTTTATTACAGTTGATGCTGGAAATCTTTGGAAAGTTCAAAAAGATGGTATGTTCCAAAGTATTAACTCAAGTACGATAGATTCTATTGTACCAGAGAATTTAAGAGGCCCAAACAATGAGTGGGTAGGAATAGCTAAGCGTTCTAGAGTTATGTATTACAATCCAGTAAATGTATCTGCTGAAGAGATGGAAGGTCTTACTTATGAAGACCTATCTAATCCAAAGTGGAAAGGGAGAATCGCAATCAGAAGTTCTGGAAATATGTATAACCAATCATTGGTTTCATCTTTAATTGCAAACAATGGTATCTCAGCTACTGAAGACTGGGCCCATCGTTTTGTTGGTAACTTTGCAAGAAAACCTGAAGGTAATGATAGAGCACAAATCATGGCTGTAGCTAATGGTGAAGCTGACATTGCAATCTCTAATAGTTACTATATTGGTTTAATGCTCTCAGGCAAAAAAGGTGAAGAACAACAAGCTGCTGCAAGAAAAGTTGAACTACATTTTCCTGGCCAAGATGGTCGTGGAGCTCACATTAATGTAAGTGGAGCCGGTCTTATGAAAAATGCTCCAAATGCTGATAATGCAGTGAAATTTATTGAGTTTCTTTTAAGCGAAGAAGCTCAAACTCACATTGTGAACAACACTTACGAATTTCCAATGCGTGAGGGTGTTGCTGCAAGTGATTTAATAGCTCAATTTGGTTCTGGTTTTAAGGAAGACCAGACATCAGTAGCAAGCTATGGCGAATTCAATCCAGATGCTGTTAAGTTGATGGATAGAGTTGGTTGGGAATAATCCTCCCATCCATTAAGAGGTAATTTGTCTACCGTCTCTTCTTCTCATTAGTATCAAGACAAATTGCCTCTTTAAAAAATTTTGAAGAGGCATTGATTTATACTCATATAAATATATTTAAGTTGTAAATTAGAACCATTCTAAATAAGGAAAGATTATGAATAAATTGCCAATTGTTAATTTTAAAATTAGATCTCAAAATGAATTTGAGACAGGAGAAATGTGCTATCTTGAGGGTGATAAGGCTTGGATGACAATTTCATCAACTGATCTTTTTGCTGATAAACGAGTATTAATATTTTCACTACCGGGCGCATTTACGCCAACATGTTCTTCGCAACAACTACCTGCGTTTGATGAAAGATTTAATGATTTCAAAAAACTGGGGATTGATGAGATTTTTTGTATTTCTGTTAACGACTCCTACGTAATGAATGCATGGAGTAATTATATGGGTGTTAAAAATGTACAAATGATCCCAGATGGAACAGGGCAATTTACTCGAATGATGGGAATGCTTGTGAATAAAGACCATAACGGCTTTGGTATGCGTTCTTGGAGGTACGCTGTAATTGCAAATAATATGGAAATTGAACAATCCTTCGTGGAAGACGGTTTAAATGATAGTGGTACTGACGACGATCCATATATAGAGACAAATCCCGATAATATTATAGAGTTTTTAAAGTAATTGGTTTAATTAGGCCTTTATTATGAGATTTAGTTTTTGGGAAATAACTCCTTTAGCGTTATTTATTATATTTATTGCACCTGTTGCAATTGTTCTTTTCAGTTTGACTGGAGACTATTCAGATAACTGGTCTCATTTATATCAATATGTTTTAACTCGATACATACTTAATACTGCATATTTAGTAGCTGGAGTTTCCATTTTAGTAACAGTTGTTGGGGTAGGTACCGCATGGCTCGTAACAAATTATAACTTTACAGGAAAAAATATTTTTGAATGGGCCTTAATACTTCCTTTGGCTGTGCCACCATATATTCTTGCATATACATTTACAGGTTTATTCGATACTTTTGGAACAGCAAATAATCTGATACGTGATGTATTTGATTTGGGACGAGAATTCACTTTTTTTCCTAAAGTTCGCAATGTTCCTGGTGCAATAGTTGTATTTTCATTCACTCTTTATCCTTATGTTTATTTGGTCAGTAGAATGGCTTTTATAAACCAATCAAGAACGATGCTCGAGGCAGGACGAACTCTTGGATTAAATAAATTTCAGACTTTCTATAAGCTTGGAGTCCCAATGATAAGGCCTGCAATAATTGGAGGCTTAATGTTGGTGGTAATGGAAACAATTTCTGACTTTGGAGCTGTAGATCATTTTGCAATATCAACTTTTACAACTGGTGTATTTAGAACTTGGTATGGAATGTATGATATTGAAACTGCAAAACAATTAGCATCATTGCTTTTAATATTTGCGGTCACACTAATCTTAATCGAGAGATATTCTCGAAGAAATGCCAGCTATTCCAACGCTATGTCGCTATATAAACCACTTTACCTCACAAAACTAAAAGGAATCCCCAATACTCTTGCTTTCTTAATTTGCTTTACTCCAATTTTTATAGGTTTCTTACTTCCTGTAATGGAACTTTTATATTGGGCTCTAAACTATAAGTTAGATTTCTTTAATGATAAATTTATCACCACCGCATGGAATACTTTTTATCTAGCCTTGATTGCTGCATTCTTATGTTCATTACTTGCTGTTATCATTAATTTTTCAATTAGATACAAAAGCAACAATTATTTAAAGGTAATGAGTTCTTTTCTCACTGTTGGGTATGCAGTTCCAGGTTTAATTCTTGCTATAGGTGTAATGCAAATGTTAACTTACTTTGATCAAAGTTTTGTATCAGAGTTTTCTAATTTTGTTTTAACTGGCAGTATAATAGGCTTGGTACTCGCTTATGTAATTAAATCTTATGCACTATCAAGCTCAACAATCGAGGCAGGGTACCAAAGAATTAATTCAAGAGTAGATGATGTAGCTCGAACTCTAAAGACATCAGGATGGGCACTATTAGCTCAAGTTCACCTCCCTTTACTTAAGACTAGTTTTTTAACCAGCATGCTATTAGTTGTTTCAGAGGTTATTAAGGAGCTTCCAGCAACATTAATATTAAGGCCCTTCAATTTTGATACTCTTGCGGTATATACCTACATTTATGCTGCAGAAGAAAGAATGTATGATGCCGCAGCTCCCTCAATAGCAATAGTTATGGTGGGTTTGATACCTATTATTATATTGACTAGAATGATCAGAACATCTAGACCGGCTAGTAGGTATTAAATGACAGCTTTAGAAATAAAAGATTTAAGTCACTACTATGTTAAAGGCAAGAACGTTCTAAATGATGTAAGTCTAGAACTTGATAAAGGTGAAATATTATCAATCCTTGGTCCATCCGGATGTGGAAAAACTACATTGTTAAGAATAATTGCAGGCCTAGAGAAAGAAACTAGTGGAAGTGTTCATATGAATGATCAAATTATTTCAGACCATTATCATACAGTATTGACAGAAAATAGAAATATTGGATTAGTTGTTCAAGAAAGAGCTTTATTTCCTCATTTGACAATAATAAGTAACGTAATGTTTGGAGTGAGTGGCAGTAAAACTGAAAGATATTCCACCGCTATGAGACTTCTTAAGCTATTTAGAGTTGACCGATATGCTTATAATTATCCAAACGAGATCTCCAGTGGGGAGCAGCAACGGGTTGCAATTGCAAGAGCAATGGCTCCAAATCCTAAAATACTTTTGATGGATGAGCCATTTGGCACTTTAGATCAATCGCTTACAAATCAGCTGCGTGTTGAAACAAGAAAAATTTTAAAAGACAACAATATAACGGCAATTATCGTCTCTCATGATTTTGATGATGCGCTTTCGATGTCAGATAAGGTCATCGTTATTGAAGATGGAACAGTTATACAGAGTGGCTCAGCAAAAGATATTACCCATTTATCTAGAGAAAAATCAGTAAAATTCAGTAGTATTAAAGCCAATACTTAATTATATTCTTTAAATATAAGTTTTTTATATATAATAGTTCTACAAGTTAATATTTTAAGAGGACCGAATGGGAATTAGTTTTTGGCAAATTTTAATTGTTGTTGCACTTCTAGTAATACTTTTTGGACGTGGCAAAATTTCTGAATTAATGGGAGATGTTGCTAAAGGAGTAAAGAGTTTTAAAAAGGGCATCAATGATGACGATGAGCAAAAGTCAATCAACAAATCAGAAGATAACTCTACTAAAGAGTAACAGCAATAGTATTATCTGATGTTACCTGGAATTGGTGGAGTAGAGTATCTTGTCATCGCAGCATTAATAATAATTTTTGTTGGCCCTAAAGATTTGCCAGCTGTGTTGAGAGGCTTAGGAAGATGGTGGGGTAAAATCAGAAACTTTTCTAGAGAGTTTAAATCAAGTGTTAATCAAATTGCCTCTGAGGCTGGCGTTGCTGATATTAAGTCATCAGTTGAGAATGCAAGTCCTAAAAATTTTACTGATGAAATGCGTGACTCAATAAATGAAACGATCATGAAATCAGAAGACAAAAAGACTGAAGATGAGTGACCAAAAAGAAACACTCAATGACACCAAGCAACCTTTAATTCAACATTTAATTGAGTTAAGAAGCCGTCTAATTAAATCAATCATTTTGATTTCAATTTTGTTTGTGATTGCGTACATATATGCAGATTCTATATACAATTTCTTAGTTCAGCCTTATGCAGACGCAGTTGCAGGGGAAGCAGGAAGAAGACTTATTTTTACAGCATTACACGAAACATTTTTTACATATTTAAAGGTCGCGTTATTTGCATCACTATTTATTGCGTTGCCTTTTATACTAATTCAAATATGGATATTTGTTGCACCAGGTTTGTACAAAAATGAGAAAACAGTTGTTATTCCTTACTTGGCAGCTACTCCAATTTTATTCATTTTAGGGGCTTCACTTGTATATTTCTTTATCATGCCTCTTGCTATAAAGTTTTTTTTATCATTTGAGTCAATTGGAGGCCAAGGAACATTGCCAATTCAATTAGAAGCTAAAGTTAATGAATATCTTAGTTTAATTATGAGACTGATTTTTGCTTTTGGCTTAAGTTTTCAATTGCCTGTCCTACTCACGTTATTAGCAAGAGTTGGATTTGTGAGCTCTGAAGGACTTAGAAAAAATAGAAAATATGTAATCGTGGGCGTTTTTGCTGTTGCTGCGATACTCACACCTCCTGATCCCATTTCACAAATAGGTCTTGGTGTTCCCATATTAATATTGTATGAAATTTCAATATATGCAGTACGATTTATAGAGCGAAAAAGAGAGAATAAATAAAATTATAAGATGTTAGACATAAAGAAAATTAGAGATGATGGAAAGCAGCTTGATGAGGCTTTAGCAAGTAGAAAACATGAGCCGTCTTCTTCATTAATAATAGAGCTTGATAAGAAAAATCGAGATTTAATTGGTGAATTACAGGCACTTCAGGAGGAAAGAAATGCTAAATCTAAATTGATAGGAGAACATGCCTCAAATGGTAAGAAAGACGAAGCTGAATCGCTTAAAAGTGAAGTTAGTTCAATAAAAAATAAAATGCAGGAGATTGAAAATAACCAACGTATCGCAAAAGAAGAATTAAATTCCTTACTTCAGTCATTGCCAAATATGCCAGACGCTTCAGTCCCTGTTGGAGATGAAAGTGTTAATAAAGAAATAAAGATCGAAGGTAAAAAGAAAGAATTTTCATTTTCACCAAAAGAACATTTTGATTTAGGTGAGGATCTTAATAAAATGAGTTTTGATCAAGCTGCAAAAATATCTGGAGCAAGATTTGTCATCCAAAAAGCTGAGCTAGCAAGACTTGAGAGGGCTATTGCGAATTTTATGCTTGATTTACACACTAATGAATTCGGGTATGAAGAAATTAATGTCCCCATTCTTGTAAGAGATCAGGCAGCCTTTGGGACAGGTCAACTACCAAAGTTTAAGGATGACTTATTCAAAACGACAGATGATTATTGGTTAATACCAACAGCTGAAGTTCCGTTAACAAATATGACAAGGGAGAGTGTAGTGGATGCAGCTGAACTACCTAAACGATATGTTTCTCATACACCTTGTTTCAGATCGGAAGCAGGAGCTGCCGGGAAAGATACTCGAGGAATAATGCGCCAACATCAGTTCTACAAAGTTGAATTGGTAAGTTTAGCTTCTGAAGAAAATTCAGCTGATGAACATGAAAGAATGTTGAGTTGTGCTGAGGAGGTGCTAAAAAGATTAGGCTTACACTATCGAGTTGTAATTTTATCTACACAAGACATGGGTTTTTCTGCTCAGAAAACATATGATATTGAGGTTTGGCTTCCAGGGCAAAACTCATATAGAGAAATTTCTAGTTGCTCTAATTGTGGAGATTTTCAAGCAAGAAGAATGAATTCGAGGTACAAAGAAAATGATACAATTAAATATCTACACACACTTAATGGATCAGGTTTGGCTGTAGGTAGAACTTTAATCGCAGTTATGGAAAATTATCAAAACGAAGATGGTTCTATTGATGTGCCAGAAGTATTAATTCCCTACATGAGTGGAATAACAAAAATTTCAAACTAAATATATTTATATGCCTTCAGTAAAACTTGAAAATGCAAGAATACTTATAACCAATGATGATGGTTATTCTGCAGAAGGAATAAAAATATTAACTACTATTGCAAAAGAGTTTTCAGACGATGTATGGGTGGTTGCCCCTGAACATGAAAAGAGTGGAGCCTCGCACGCTCTATCTTTTCAAAACGCTTTAAATTTAAAAGAACAAGCTCAAAAAGTTTATTCTATAGATGGTACACCCAGCGATTGTATAGCCATCGGCATTAGCCATGTTTTAAAGGATAAGAGACCAGATTTAATTCTTTCAGGAATTAATAGTGGATGTAACGTTGGAGAGGATGTAACCTATTCTGGAACTATTGCTGCAGCTATGGAGGGTTTGATAAGAAGGATACCGTCTATTGCAATCAGTCAAAATTACGAAGCAGGTAAGAAAAATGTAATCTCATGGGACTCTTCAAAACATTTTTTGAAAGATATACTCACTGATATAACTAATCTGGGATGGGACAGTAATGTTTTCATGAACATTAATTTTCCTTATTGCCAATCTGATAAAGTGAAAAGTATACAAATTACAACTCAAGGCAATAGAGATACTGATGATTTGATTATAAATGAGGTTGAAAATAATTTTTTTAGATTTGGGCTTAGAAGAAGACTTGAAGAAAATGCAAAATTAACACTTCCACCATTAAATATGGCGGTTGACGGGTTTATGTCTGATGTAGAAGCAATTGCTAATCAACATATTTCAATTACCCCGTTTCATTTAGATCTGACCCATCACAGCAGTCTAAATCACTTAAAAGCATCAATTAAGTCAGATATTAACTAATTATTTAGTTCAAATATATATTCTAAGTATGTATATTGCCTTAATTATTTAAAGGAGATTCGTAATGGAACAGATGCTGATTCAATTAATGCCACTATTCTTAATTTTTGCGATATTTTATTTCCTATTAATTAGACCACAGCAAAGAAGAGCCAAGGAACATAAAGAAATGGTAGCAGGAGTCCAGAGAGGCGACAAGATTGTTAGCTCTGGGGGAATAAGAGGTAAAGTTGTTAAGGTAGTTGGTGAATTTGATGTCGAGGTTGAGATATCACAGGGAGTTAATGTTACTTTAGTTAAATCAACAATCGCAGAAGTAGTCAAAGAGAGCGCTCCTAAATAAATAATTAATTAATGATTTATTTTTCAAATACTAAGATTTTATCAATCTTATTGGTCATCTTTATAGCTTTGATGTTCGCCGTTCCTAATTTCTTCAGTAAAGATCAGTTAAATAGTTTTCCAAGTTTTATTCCTAAGCAACAGGTCAACCTTGGATTAGATTTACAAGGTGGATCGCACTTATTATTAGAAGTTGATACAGTTGAGATTATAAAAGAAAGATTAGAGAATTTAAATTCTGACGTAAGAAGAGTGCTAAAGAAAAATAATATCCAATATAGCAATTTTAAGAATACTGAGGATGACTTAAAATTTGTGGTTGATGAATTTCCTGCAGAAATTCAAAAAGAAATTTTAGAAATATCAGTTAGTAATTCTCAAAATATATTACAAATGGGGGATCAAACTAACTTAGTAATCACAAGAGATGAGAATCAAGTGTCTATCTCCTTTACAGACGAATTTATTAAATTAGCTGTTACAAATGCTGTTGCTCAATCTCTTGAGATAGTTCGCAGAAGAATAGATGAACTTGGAACAAGAGAGCCGTCTATACAAAGGCAAGGGTCTTCAAGAATTATTATCCAACTGCCAGGAATCGATGATCCTGATCGAATTAAAGCATTATTAGGACAAACAGCTAAGCTTACTTTTCAGCTAGTAGACACCTCTACTAATTATGACCCACTAAATCCAAAGAAAGCACCTGTAGGATCTGAAATTTTACCATCAGATACTGATGGCAGTTTTAAATATATTGTGAAAAAAAGAGTAATGGTCGGAGGAGAGAACTTAGTTGATGCTCAGCCTGGTTTCGATCCTCAAACAAATGAACCAATCGTTTCATTTCGATTTGATAGACTTGGTGCCAGTAAATTTGGAAGAGTTACACAGCAAAATGTGGGCAAACCGTTTGCAATAATTTTAGATGATACTGTTATTAGCGCTCCGGTTATAAGAGAGGCAATACTAGGAGGATCAGGACAAATCTCAGGGGGTTTTGACTCAGAAGAAGCAAATGATTTGGCTATACTCCTAAGAGCGGGGGCACTGCCAGCTCCTTTAATCATTTTAGAGGAAAGATCAGTAGGGCCTGATCTTGGGGCAGATTCAATTGAGGCAGGTCAGTATGCAGCTATAATAGGCTTTTTAGCAGTCATAATATTCATGATGTTTGTTTATAGATATTTTGGCTTCTTGGCCGACATTGCGTTGATCATAAATTTATTTATGGTGCTAGGTATTCTCTCGTTATTTCAAGCAACTTTAACTTTACCTGGTATTGCCGGTATTATTTTAACAATAGGTATGGCTGTTGATGCTAACGTGTTGATCTTTGAGCGAGTTAAAGAAGAGATTAGAAGCGGATCTAAAATGATTAATGCTGTTGAAAATGGATATAAAAGGGCACTTTCAACTATATTAGATGCAAATATTACAACTTTAATCGCTGCTGTAATACTTTTTTTCATGGCATCAGGACCAGTAAGAGGATTTTCAATTACACTAGCTATTGGAATTTTTACTTCAGTATTTACTGCATTTACTTTTACCAGGTTATTGATTTCAATTTATGCAAAAAGCCTTAAGCCTTCATTAGTCGGAATGAAAATAAATGATTGATATCGCAAATACAAAAATTAATTTCTTAAAATCAAGAATCATTACTTTTATATTTTCATCTATATTAGTAGTTTTATCTTTTGGTGCTTTTTTTGTAAGCGGATTAAACTTTGGTATTGATTTTAAGGGTGGAACTTTAATCGAAATTGAAACTGAGAATGAAATAGAAATCGCAGGACTAAGAGATAATCTCAATACTTTAAGTTTAGGTGATGTTCAGGTTCAGGAATTTGGATCAAAAAATAATTTATTAATTAGAGTTGAACAGCAATCAGGTGGTGACCAAATTCAACAAAATGTAGTTGAAATTGTAAAAAACAGTTTGGACTCATACCTTTCTTCTGAAGTAAATTTTAGAAGAACAGAAGTTGTAGGGCCAAAAGTCAGTGGTGAATTAATACGATCAGGTGCTATTGCTATATTAGCTGCAGTTTTTGCAATGCTTATCTATATTTGGTTTAGATTTGAGTGGCAATTTTCCCTTGGAGCTGTTGTTGCCTTAATTCACGATGTAATTTTAACTATAGGTGTATTCAGTATCACTCAGTTAGAATTCAATCTTCCAATCATTGCAGCAATTCTGACAATAGTTGGTTACTCAATGAATGATACCGTTGTTGTTTATGATAGAGTCAGAGAAAACTTACGTAAGCACAGATCCAAAAATATTATTGATCTACTAAATCTCTCAATTAATGAGACATTATCACGCACAATTGTAACATCTGTTACAACATTACTCGCCTTGCTATCACTATTTATTTTTGGTGGTGAGGTAATTAAGGGCTTTACATTTGCAATGATATGGGGCGTAGTGGTTGGAACATATTCATCAATTTTCGTAGCTGCGCCACTCCTAAACTATTTAGATGTTAAAAGAGAATGGAATACAACTTCTGCAGTCGACTCAACTCGTTAGATTTAATATAAATTTTGAGCTGCGACCATCGATAACAGCATTGGTATTGATAATAAAGTATTCGTTCTTGAAAATAGCATTGCAGTTCTGGCAGATTTTGCTTTTGTGTCGGCATCAACTTCGACAATGCCAAGCGCTTTCTTCTGGTTAGGCCATATGACCATCCAGACATTGTACGCCATAATTATTGCAAGCCACATTCCTATACCGATTGTAAGTTGCTTGCCATCAAATCCATACGCCAAGGTGAATGTTAGTGCGTTAACAGATCCTTCATGACCATAGTATAAGCCTAAAGTTGTCAGCCCCGTAATGAGAGTTGCCATAGCTGCCCATCTGAACCAAAACAATGCAGCAGGAGCTATCACTTTTCCAATAGCTGGCTTTTGTTCGTCAGGAATATTTGGCATATTTGGAATTTGAACAAAATTGAAATAGTAGAGTAAGCCTATCCACATAACCCCCGATATAACATGAAGAAATCTAGATAAAGAAGCCCAATAGAGTTGGTCAAATCCACCATAATGGCCAGTTATCATTATTAGCAAAGCTATTGCAAGAAGTGAACCCGCAAGAACTGTCTTTGAAAGAGATTGTAATATTGAAGCCATTAATAGATATTTAACACGAATTTTATTACAGGCAAATATTTTTTATTTTAAGATTTGTTTTAAGTATTGACCTGTATAACTTTTCTTTATTTTAGCTATTATTTCTGGCGATCCTGATCCTATAATTTCACCACCACCATCTCCACCTTCTGGACCCAAATCTATGATCCAGTCAGCTGTTTTAATTACGTCTAGGTTATGTTCAATAACAACAACTGTATTTCCCTGTTCTACCAATATTTGTAATACTTCTAAAAGTTTTTTGATATCATGAACATGTAGTCCTGTAGTGGGCTCATCTAATACATACAAAGTTTTACCTGTAGCTCTCTTTGAAAGCTCTTTTGATAACTTGATTCTTTGAGCTTCACCTCCTGACAGAGTAGTGGCCTGTTGGCCAATCTTAATATAGCCAAGACCTACATTTTGAAGAGTTACTAATTTATTTTTGATCATCGGTATTGCTTCAAAGAACTTGCAACCTTCTTCAACTGTCATGCTTAAAATGTCAGCTATACTTTTATCTTTATATTTAATTTCAAGAGTTTCTCGATTATATCGTTTGCCTTCACACTCATCGCAAGTGACATATACATCAGGCAAAAAATGCATTTCAATTTTTATAACGCCATCACCTTCACATGCTTCACAGCGTCCTCCCTTAACATTGAAAGAAAATCGGCCGGGCTTGTATCCTCTGGCTTTAGATTCAGGCAAACCTGTGAACCAGTCCCTGATAAATGTAAAAGCTCCGGTATAAGTTGCTGGGTTAGATCTTGGCGTTCTTCCAATAGGTGATTGATCAATGTCTATTACCTTATCTAACTCACTAAGGCCTTTTATTTCTTTATGCTTAGCAACTGTGTGTCGAGATCCATTTAGACTTTGAGCAACTGACTTATATAGAGTGTTTATTGTAAGAGTGGATTTCCCACTTCCTGATACTCCTGTAATGCATGTAAGTGTGCCCAGAGGTATTTCGCAGCTTACATTTTTTAGATTGTTTCCACTCGCATCTACAATTTTTAAATATTTATCCTTAAGGGCCGTCCTTCGTATTTTTGGTATTTCAATCTTAAGTTTGCCTGATAGATACTGACCAGTGATACTATTTTTATTTTTCCTTATTTGTTTTACATCACCTTCAGCTACAACTTTTCCACCATTAACCCCGGCTGCTGGACCAAGATCGACAATATGATCAGCTGTTGTGATTGCTTCCTCATCGTGCTCTACAACAATTACAGTATTTCCAAGATCTCGAAGCCTTTTCAGAGTTTTTATTAATCTTTCATTATCTCTTTGATGAAGTCCAATTGAGGGCTCGTCTAATACATACAACACTCCAGTTAATCCAGATCCTATTTGTGATGCCAATCTTATTCTTTGCGACTCACCACCTGACAAACTTCCAGATCCACGTGAAAGAGTTAGGTATTCAAGACCAACATTGTTTAAGAATAATATTCTTTCATTCAATTCTTTAAGTATTCGATAGGATATTTCTTTTTCTTTTTTTGTTAGTTTTTTCTCAAGGTTTCCAAACCACAAGAGTAATTCTTTTATTGATTTATCACAGACTTCGCCAATATGAAGTTTATCAATCTTTACGGCAAGCGCTTCTTCTTTTAGCCTAAATCCTGAACAAGGTTCGCATTTTACTTCACCCTGATACCTCTCAATTCTTCCTCTCATCCAATCACTTTCAGTTTCAAGAAATCTTCGTTCCAGATTATTTATGACACCCTCAAAAGATCTCTCATATTCATAACCGTCGTCGTATGTAAACGTAAGTTCTGTATCACCTGTTCCGTAGAGAACAATGTTTTGAATTTTCTTACCAAGATTTTTCCATGGGGTATTAAGTGAGAATTTGTATTTTCTTGATACAGTTTCAAGTATATTTCTAAAATAGCCATATTTTGAAACTGGCCAGGGAGCCAAAGCATCTTCATTGATTGATAAGTTTTTATTTGGGACAACTAGATTTGGATCGATTGAAAGATCGGTTCCAATCCCATCACACTCAGCACATGCACCAAAGGGATTATTAAATGAAAAAAGTCTTGGTTCAATTTCATCTATAGTGAAACCAGAAACAGGACATGCAAATTTTGATGAAAATAGATCTTGATTGGGTTTCTCAGATTTCTCATTAACGTCCTCAACAACAACAAGACCATCTGATAGATTTAGAGCTGTCTCAACACTATCTGCTAACCTGTTTCCAATGTCGTCGCTTAGAACAATTCTATCTACAACAACTTCAATATTATGCTTCTTTTTTTTATCCAAATTAGGGAGGGAATCAAACTCATATATTTCTCCATCTATTTTTATTCTTTGAAATCCTTTTTTTTGTAATTCTTGTAATTCTTTTCGATATTCACCTTTTCTACCTCTAATAATTGGAGATAAAATTAAAAATCTTGAGCCGATTTTTCTATTTTTAATTTGATCTACAATCTGAGTAACTGTTTGACTCTTAATTGGAAGTCCAGTTGCTGGTGAATAGGGCACGCCGATGCGTGCAAATAATAGTCTTAAATAATCGTAAACTTCTGTAACAGTACCCACGGTGGATCTTGGGTTTTTAGAAGTTGTTTTTTGCTCAATTGAGATGGCGGGACTTAGTCCCTCAATCAAATCAACATTAGGCTTTTGCATCATTTGAAGAAACTGTCTTGCATATGCGGAAAGACTTTCTACATATCTTCTTTGACCTTCCGCATAAATCGTATCGAAGGCTAAAGATGATTTACCTGAACCAGAAAGTCCTGTGATAATAGTAAGTTTTTCTCTTGGTATTTTTACGTTAATATTTTTGAGATTGTGTTCTCTTGCTCCTTGAACTGAAATATTTTTGTTCATATTCTTCAATTAATCCTTATGGTAACTATTTAAAGATATCCTGTGTATAAAGTTATAGAATAGCCTTTTTTTATATACACTTACTTATTAACTAGTTAAATTAGTTTTTATGGCTTCCAGTCTTAATAAAGTAATGCTTATTGGCAACATAGGAGCAGATCCTGTAATCAGACAAACACAGGATGGAAAAAGATTAGCCCAATTAAGTCTAGCAACTTCAGAGTCTTGGAAAGATAAATCAACTGGTGAGAAAAAAGAAAAAACCAGCTGGCACAGAATAGTCATATTTAACGATGGTTTAGCGGGTGTTGTTGAGAGTTACGTTAAGAAAGGCTCGAAGCTGTACATAGAGGGACAATTGCAGACAAGAAAATTTACAGATCAAAACGGTAATGAAAAATATACGACTGAAGTAATCTTGGGCAACTATAATGGTACGTTAACCATGCTAGATTCACGTGGTTCTGTCAGCCCAGAATCAATTTCTGATATGTCTTCCGATATGAATCAAGAGGCTATAGATTCATCCCCAGCAGACATTGATATTGACGATGAAATTCCCTTTTAAGTATAATTTTTAATTCGAAAAACATACTTTTTTCTGTTATAATTTCATATATTTTTGTAACAATTTAATGGCTATTTTTCCTAGTTTTCTGGGGAATATATCCTTCCTATAGGTTTTAAATTTGAGTGATTCTAAAGATCAAAATGAAGATCTGAAAACGCCTGAAGAGCAATCAATTATTCCCATACTAATTGATACTGAAATGCAGAATTCATATCTGGATTATGCAATGAGTGTGATTGTCAGTAGGGCATTACCTGATGTGAGAGACGGACTAAAGCCCGTTCATCGAAGAATATTATATGCCATGCATGAGTCAGGCTACGAATGGAATAAGCAGCACAGGAAAAGTGCCAGAGTTGTAGGAGATGTGATCGGTAAGTATCACCCTCATGGGGATCAAGCGGTTTACGATGCACTTGTTAGATTGGCACAGGATTTTTCTATGAGCGCCACACTTATTGATGGTCAGGGTAACTTTGGTTCAATGGATGGAGATAAGGCAGCGGCTATGCGTTATACAGAAGTCCGCATGGCAAAGATCTCAAGTTTTCTTTTAGAAGACATCGAAAAAAATACTGTAGAGTTCAGGCCAAATTATGATGAGACAGAGAGTGAGCCAACAGTTCTACCTGCAAAATATCCAAATTTATTAGTTAACGGCGCTGGCGGTATAGCTGTAGGCATGGCTACAAATATCCTTCCTCACAATCTAGGAGAAGTAGTTGACGCCTGCAAGGCATTTTTAGAAGACAATCAAATTTCCTTTGAAGAAATAAATCAAATCATTAAGGGGCCTGATTTCCCAACTGGTGGTACAATTATAGGAACTAGTGGCATTAAAGCATCTCAATCTACAGGGAGAGGTTCTGTTGTGGTCCAAGCTAAGTCATCGATTGAAGAATTTAAAAATGATCGTGAAGCAATTATTTTTACTGAAATTCCTTATCAAGTAAATAAATCAGTCTTATTAGAAAAAATAGCTGAACTAGTAAGAGATAAAAAAATAGAAGGGATTAGTGATTTGCGAGATGAGTCAGATCGCCAAGGAGTTCGTGTTGTTGTTGAGTTAAAAAAAGGTGTCATTGCTCAGGTTATACTTAATAAGCTGTACAAGTTTACTTCATTGCAGAGTTCTTATGGGGTTAATTCTTTAGCCTTAACAAATGGCAAGCCAAAATTAATGAACATAAAAGAGTTCATCCATCACTTTGTACAATTTAGGAAAGATATCATTTCTAATAGAACAAGGTACGATTTATCTAAGGCTAGAGATCGTGCCCATACATTAATTGGGCTAGCAATAGCTGTTGCAAATGTTGATAGCGTAATAGACATAATTAAATCTTCAAAAGACCCAAATGAAGCCAAAACATCTTTATTAAAAACTAAATGGAAGACAGAAGATATAATCGATCTACTTAAAATTGTAGACGATCCTAGACAAGTAAAAAATGATAAAGAAGTTTACCTCACAGAGGAACAAGCTAAAGCAATCTTAGAGCTAAGACTTCAACGTCTTACTGCATTGGGAAAAGATGAAATCAAAGGCGAATTATCAGAATTGTCAAAAAAAATTAGTTATTTTTTATCTGTTCTCAAAGACAACAGTGTATTGAAAAAGGTAATCAATGATGAATTAGACTCAATTAAAGAACAGTTTGATATTCCACGTCGCACTGAAATTAATGAGGGAGGGGCATCAGAAATTGATCAAGAAGATTTAGTTCAACGAAGCGATATGGTCGTAAGTGTTACTAACTCTGGGTATATAAAAAGAGTTCCATTAAACATGTATAGAGCTCAGAAAAGAGGTGGCAAGGGTAGAGCTGGGATGAAGACAAACGATGAAGATTTTGTGACTCAAGTTTTTACAGCAAGCACTCATGACAATATGCTTTTCTTTACTTCCAGTGGAATAGCATTCAAACTCAAAACTTGGAAAATACCAGAATCTTCTCCCCAAGCAAAAGGGAAAGCGATTGTTAATTTGTTGAACCTTAAAGAAAAAGATAGGCTCTCGAGTATCTTGGTTCTGCCAGAAATGAAAATGGATGACGATAGCGATTTTCTTGTTTTCGCCACATCGGACGGTAGTGTAAGGAAGAATAGTCTAGAAGATTTTAAACGCATACAAGCAAACGGTAAAATTGCGATGAAGCTTGCCGATGACAATAGTATAGTTGGAGTAAAATTATGCACTAATGCCGACGATATTCTTCTTACAACAAAATTTGGAAAGTGCATAAGAACACCTGTTGCAAAACTTAGAACGACAAAAAGTAGAACATCAACAGGTGTAAGAGGAATAAAATTAGTCAAGGGAGATGAAATTATTTCAATTTCAGTCATATCACACACTGATACTACATCAGGTGAGTCCAAGGCTTATTTGAAAATGCGTTCTAAAGAAAAAAATAACGATGATCATATCGATAGCGAAGACAGTGAGAGTGATATTTCCGAAGCAGATGTAAAGTTAAGTAATGAAAGATACGATGAAATGAAGGCACAAGAACAGTTTATTTTAACTCTCACAGAAAATGGTTTTGGAAAACGCTCATCTTCTTATCAATTCAGAATATCAAACAGGGGTGGATCAGGTATTATGTGCATTGCTACATCTGATAGAAACGGAAATGTACTGGCATCATTTCCTGTCAATAATGACGATGACATAATGCTAATTACTAAATCAGGACAAGTTATTCGCTGTCCTGTCAAAGACGTTAGGGTAGCAGGAAGAAATACGCAGGGCGTGAGTATATTTAAAACAAATGATAATGAAAAAGTTGTTTCAGCATCGAGAGTTGAGATAGATAATTAATAAATTACTAGAGCTATAATAATATTCGATATATAGTCCAGTCATGAACAGAACCGGCATATACCCTGGAAGTTTTGACCCTATTCACAAGGGACATATAGATATCATTAATAGAGCCACAAAGCTCGTGGATAAGCTTTATATTGCAGTTGCGGATAACCCACATAAAAAACCTTTATTCAATTTAGATGAAAGAAAAGAAATGATCGATGAGGAGTTTTCGAGCAATAGCAGTATAGAGGTAATTGCATTTGATAATCTTTTAATTGATCTTGCTAATTCATTAAATGCTGAAATTCTTATTAGAGGTTTAAGAGTAGTTTCAGATTTCGAATATGAATTTCAGATGCTAGGTATGAATAGACAACTTGACTCAAAGATTGAAACAGTATTTTTAATGGCCGATGCACAGCGACAATCCATTTCGTCAAACTTTGTAAAAGAAATTGCGCGCTTAGGTGGGGACATTAGCAATTTTACTAATAAGTTTGTAGAGAGCAAACTTAAAGATAAATATAAGTAAGAATGAATTTCATAAAGATTATTTTTTCTTTATTTTTTTTAATAACAGCAGTTAATGCAGAAGGAGAATACATGTCTAAAGATCCTGAAAATACTATTCAGATTGAACTAAAAAGTGGAAACGTAATAATAGAGTTAATGCCAGACATTGCACCCAACCATTCAACAAGGATTAAAGAACTTGCAAGAGAAGGTTTTTATGATGGAGTTCCCTTTCATAGGGTAATTGAAGGTTTTATGGCGCAAACAGGTGATGGAGAAAATAGAAATGGAACAGGCGGTTCCGATAAACCTGATTTAAAAAATGAATTTAGCAATACTTCTCATTTAAGAGGTACTGTTTCAATGGCAAGAACTGCTGATCCTGACTCTGCTAATAGCCAATTTTTCATTTGTTTTGATGCGGCTCCTCACTTAGACGGACAATACACTGTATTCGGGCAAGTAATCGAAGGAATGGAGTTTGTTGATGGCTTGAAAAGAGGTGCGCCTGGATCTGGGACCGTAGATGATCCTGATGTAATGGTTTCAGTAAAGGTTCTTGCTGATCTTTAAGCAATGAAGCTAAGTCATTATGACTTTGATCTACCAGATGAGTTGATTGCGGATAGGCCTTGCAGTCCTAGACAAGAGTCGAAGATGCTTGTTTGCAATAATCCATATATTGATACAAGTTTCTCTAATTTTTTAGATTATGTTGGGGTAAAAGACCTAGTTGTCATAAACAATACAAGAGTAATTCCAATACTTCTCAAAGGGCAAAGCAATGGAATAAATTTTCTTATAACATTACACAAAAATATAGGGGACACGAAGTGGTTTGCGTTTGCAAAACCAGGAAAAAAAATAAGCGTTGGGCAAAACATTCAATTTAATAAAAACATCACATGTGCTGTTACTAAAAAACTTACATATGGAGAAATTGAAGTAGAATTTGATTGTTCAAAGAAAGAATTTGACAAATTTATAGAAGATGAGGGAAGCATGCCCTTACCACCCTATATACAAAAAAAAAGACAAAGTGACTCTAAGGATTTTAATGATTATCAAACTGTCTATGCAACTGAAAAGGGCTCAATTGCTGCTCCCACTGCAGGACTGCATTTCAATGAAGCTATGATTAATCATCTTAAACAAAACAATCAACTAATTGAAGTAACTCTTCATGTAGGGGCGGGTACATTCTTACCCATAAGGAATGATGATTTAAGTTTGCATAAAATGCATTCAGAATATGGAACAATTAGCCAAAAAAGCGCTTATCGAATAAGAGAATGTAAATTAAATGGAGGAAAGATTATATCTGTAGGTACCACAACATTAAGACTCTTAGAAAGCGCAGTTGTAAATAGTGAAATTAATCAATTTATGGGAGAAACGGATATATTTATTAAACCAGGTTATAAATTTAAAGTTGTAGATATATTATTAACAAATTTTCATTTACCTAAATCAACATTGCTATTACTTATTTCTGCATTCAGTGGAACCAAAGAGATAAAAAATATGTACAACCATGCAATAAAAAATAATTATCGTTTTTTTTCATATGGAGACGTAAGTTTACTATATAAAAATGACTGATTTTCAGATTACCCATAAAGATGGCAATGCCCGTAGAGGTAAACTCAATACAAAAAATGGCGTTATTAACACACCTGCGTTCATGCCCGTTGGAACTGCGGCAACAGTAAAAGCTATATTTACTAAAGATTTATACGAAACGAACTCAGAAATAATATTAGGAAACACGTATCACTTAATGCTAAGACCTGGATCCGCTCAAATTAAAGAATTTGGAGGTCTTCATAAATTTATGAATTGGAATAAACCCATTTTAACTGACTCTGGCGGTTATCAAGTATACTCATTGTCAAATCTTAGAAAGTTATCAGAAGAGGGCGTTGAATTCTCATCACACATTGATGGAACGAAAATATTTGTCTCACCTGAAAAATCTATTGAGATACAAACTGATTTAAACTCAGATATAGTTATGGCATTTGATGAGTGTACTCCTTATCCAGCTGAGTATAACGAAGCAAAAAAATCAATGGAATTGTCAATGAGGTGGGCATGTAGGTGTAAGGAGTATTTTAAAGATCATAATACAAATAAATTGTTTGGCATTGTTCAAGGAAGTACTTACGAAGATCTAAGGCATCAGTCTGCTAGTTTATTAAGTGATATCGGATTTGACGGTTACGCAGTCGGAGGTTTGGCAGTTGGAGAAACTCAAACTCAAATGTTTGATGTGCTCGATTATACGGTTTCAAAGCTACCGATCGAAAAACCCCATTACTTAATGGGGGTAGGCAAGCCTGATGATATTATTGGAAGTGTTGCTCGTGGTATTGATATGTTTGATTGTGTATTACCGACGCGCAATGGACGAAATGGACAAGCTTTTACGAAATCAGGACCAATTAATATAAGAAATGCTAAATATAAAAGTTTAGATGAACCAATTGATCCGGAAAGTAATAATCCTATTTGTAGAGATTACTCTGCTGGCTATATCCATCATTTATTTAACGCAAAAGAAATGTTAGGAGGCATGCTCTTATCATTACATAATATATATTTTTACCAAGAAATGATGAGCAATATAAGGTTTGCGATTGAAAATAATGAATTTAAAAAATTTAAAGATGATTTTTTGTCAAAATACTTAGATTAAGTTACTTCCCCTTAAATTTTGCTTTCTGTTTTTGGATAAATGACATTACCCCAATTTTACTATCTTCAGTTTTTCCAGCAATAGTTTGTGCCTTACTTTCAGCTGAAATCTGCTCTTCAAATGTATTTGCAAAGCTATCCCAGTATAGTTGTTTCATTAACCCTAGTGCAACTGTAGGCCCTTCTGCAAGATTAATCGCAGCATTCATTACTGTTGGCATTAATTTATTGTCTTCAACGACATGATTAATCAATCCCCAATCTAAGGCTTTTTCAGCTGCAACTTTTTCACCTATCAATGAAAATTCTAATGCTCGAGCCATGCCTATTTTTCTTGGTATGACAAATGTTGAGCTAGCATCTGGCACCAGTCCAATAAATTTAAATGCTTGATAAAAATATGAAGACTTAGCCGCATAAACTATATCCCCAAAAATACCAAGAGAGCATCCTGCACCAGCAGCTACTCCGTTAACAGCAGTTATAAGTGGTATCTTTAAATTCTTTAAATCAATTAAAAAAGGATGGTAATATTCCTCAAGTGCTTTTCCAGGGTCAACATCGTCAAAACTAGATTTTCCTGCACCTTCCACCAAATTCGCGCCAGCGCAAAAACCCCTTCCTGATCCAGTAATAACAAGACATCTTACGTCTGTTTTTCCTTCGTTTATAAGTTTAATTTTCTCATGCAATTGAGAGATCATATCTAATGATAATGCATTAAGCCTATCTGGATCGTTAAGAGACAAAACAGCAACATTTTTTTCAACTTCATATCTTATCATTTTTGTCATGAAAATAGTATAGACCTATAAGACAATACAAAAAAGTATATTTTTTTAGATTAATTGATATAAGATCTCAAAGAGGATTTTTTATGGGACTTGGTGGAGTAGGAATTGATGGAACGTATCCAGAAGTAAGTAAGGACTTAATGCTTTCTAAATTAAGTGTATTAAAAGATCAATTTATAGAAAACTATAATCCAGATATCAACGTTAGAGTAGACAGAATTAAAAGACTTCAATTATTAGTCGAAGAAAATATGGACTCTTTTCATAAAGCTCTTCAATCTGATTTTGGCAGTAGACATGAGCAAATGAGCTTGTTATCTGATACTTTACCAGTAATTAATAATGCAAAAGATGCATTAAAAAATATTCATAAATGGATGAAGCCAGAAAAAAGAAAACCTAACTTTCCACTTGGACTCTTAGGTGCAAAAGCATATATCCAGTTTCAGCCATATGGAGTGGTAGGCATAATTTCTCCCTGGAACTTTCCGTTAATTTTAAGTATAGCTCCATTAGTTGAAGTTTTAGCTGCAGGCAATAATGCTATGATGAAGCTATCAGAATTTGTTCCTGCAACCTCAGAATTAACTGAAGAACTAATTTCAAAATATTTTAATGAAAAAGAAGTAGTGGTTATAAATGGTGGACCTAAAACATCACAGGAATTTTCAGGCTTGCCATTTGATCATCTTCTTTTTACAGGATCAACAGCTGTTGCAAGAAAAGTTGCACTAAGTGCAGCTGAGAATTTAGTGCCTCTTACATTGGAGCTGGGCGGCAAGTCCCCATCAATTATTAGTCAAAATGCAAAAATAAAAAAAACAGTTGATCAAATAATGACTGGTAAACTTTTGAACTCAGGACAAATTTGTATATCCCCTGATTATGTTTTTGCACCTTCTGATAAGGTTTCAGAGTTTGTTGAACATGCAAAAAACCATGTAAGTGAGAGGTATCCGACAATTAAAAATAATCCTGATTATACATCAATCATTCATCTGAATCATTATGATCGCCTGAATAACCTTATTAATGATGCAAGGGAGAAGGGGGCTGAAATTATTGAAATTAATCCAGCAAATGAGGATCTATCACAACAGCAATATCACAAAATTGCTCCTACTTTGGTTCTTAATCCCACTGACGACATGAAAATAATGCAAGAGGAAATATTTGGACCACTCTTGCCTGTAAAGACATATGATAAGTTTACTGAAGTAATATCATACGTAAATAAATTGCCGAAAGCACTTGCATTATATTATTTTGGTAATGAAAAAAGTGAGATTGATGAGCTATTAAACAAAACAAGTTCAGGTCAAATTGCTATAAATGACCTTATTTCACAATTTGCAATGCATGATTTACCATTTGGTGGTGTTGGCCCCAGTGGAATGGGCTCTTACCATGGATATGATGGATTTAAAAATTTCAGTCACAAAAGAGCGGTACTTAAGGGTCAAAACTTGCTCGATGCTGCAAAACTTATAACAGCACCCTTCAACGAAAAAACTGAAAAAAATATTAGAAATCTTACTTAAAGAATATTTTCTGCAGAAATACTTTTAGAATTATCTATTATAAATTTGAATCTAAGCTCTGGCTTTTTTCCCATGAGTGCCTCTACAGATTTTTTTGTTTTATTTTTATCTTTTGATGCAATTTGGACTTTTAATAAAGTTCTGTTCTCTGGTGACATTGTTGTTTCCTTTAATTGTGCGGGCATCATTTCTCCTAAGCCTTTAAATCTATTTATCATAATTTCACCACTCTTAAACTCAGACTTTATGATTTGGTCCCGATGTTTTTCATCTACGGCGTATAATATCTTAGAACCCTTAGATATTTTAAATAGTGGAGGTACAGAAAGATATAAATAACCCTCATCAATCAATTTAGGGAATTCTTTATAAAAGAAAGACATTAATAATGTTGATATGTGGGCACCATCAACATCAGCATCTGTCATTATAATTATTTTCTCATACCTGATATCTTTTGAATTAAATTTTTCACCTCTCTTGCAGCCAATGGCTTGCACTAAATCAATAATTTCTTGATTGGCGTTAATTTTTTCTCTTCCCGCACTTACTACGTTCAATATTTTTCCTCTCAATGGTAAAATCGCTTGAGTTTTACGATCTCTTGCTTGTTTCGCTGACCCTCCAGCTGAGTCTCCTTCTACTAAAAATATTTCTGTTCCTTTGTTTCCATCTATTGAGCAGTCCGCCAGTTTACCCGGTAATGTTGTTTTTTTTCTTTTTATATTTTTATCAATTATTTGATTTGATCTGTCTTGAAGTCGTAATTGAGATCTATTGAAAGCATATAGAAATAACTCCTCAGCAGATTTAGTTTTTGAAGTAAGCCATTGTTCAAATAAAATTTTAACTTTGCTTTCTATCTTTCTTCCCGGCTCAATACTTGATAGTTTTTCCTTCGTCTGTCCTTGAAATTCTGGATTTTCGAGAAATACAGATAGAATAGAAGCTGAAGATCCAAATAAGTCTTCTTGATTTATTTGAGATGATTTTTTTTCGTACTTTAATTTTGAAAATTCTTTAAATGCTTTAAATACACCTGATTTGAACCCACTTTCATGTGTTCCTCCCATAGGTGTTTTTATTGTATTACAGTATGACTCGTTTATTGGTTCTATAGTATCAAACCAATTAATAATTCCTTCTATCTTTCCATCTTCTCCGCTAATTTTTGTGTTAAAATAAAAGGGGTCTTCAAAGATTGGATCTTGCGGTGAACACAGACTATGAAGATAATCCTTTATCCCATCTGAATAGTGCAGTTTTTCCTTAATGGGAACATTCTTTTTTGAAACAGATTTATCACAAGACCAATGAATCTCAACATCTGGTATTAAGTAAGCTTTTGCTTTGGCCATATTATAAATAATCGAAGAATCGAAATAGGCGTCATCACCAAAGATTTCAGTGTCTGGTGAAAAAACTATTCTTGTGCCTTTTTTCAATGAACCTTTTGAGAAAGATTTTAATTTTGTTTTAGGATTACCTTGTTGGTAAACCTGCGAGAAATATTTTTTATCCCTCGCAATTTCAAGTGTTAATTTTTTCGAAAGAGCATTAACTACTGAAATGCCAACGCCATGCAATCCGCCGGATGTTTTATAGCTATTATTAGAAAATTTTCCTCCTGAATGAAGTGTAGTCATGATTACTTCAGCAGCAGGTATCTTGAATTTAGGATGCTTGTCAACTGGAATTCCTCTACCATTGTCGGATATTTCAATAGTTGTGTTATTTTTTAGGTTTATTTCTACTTTATTTGCGTGACCAGCTACTACTTCATCCATTGAGTTATCGAGCACCTCACTAACCAGGTGATGCATTGCTAAAATGTCAGTGCCACCAATATACATGCCCGGTCTTTTTCTGACCGGCTCTAACCCCTCAAGGACCTCAATATCCTTTGCTGTATAACTTTTGCTTGGTTTACTAACTATTTTGTTTTTTAGCTTTCCTTTTTTGGGCGACTTTTTCTTGATATTTTTTTTTCTCATCAACAGTTCTATTACTAAACAAGATTCTTTACTTTGTGTAATATTTTATTAGTCTAACGGCATGAAATTATTAGAGTTTTACCATGCCAGTCATTGAATCAAAAATCATGATCAATTCAAAATCTTTCAAGAAGAACCAGCAGGATCATGCAAAATTAATAGAAGAAGTCAGAACTTTAGAGAAAAAAATTGCTGATAACTCAGCCAGATCAAAAGAAAAGTTTGAAAAAAGAGGCCAACTATTACCACGAGATAGACTTAAAAAGCTTCTCGATCCCGGTAGCTTTTGGCTTCCACTGTCAACTTTAGCTGGGTACAAGATTGGTGACGATGACGGAGAAAAGAGCATTGGCTGGGGTAATGGCATTGGAGGTATAGGTTACGTTTCAGGAGTACGATGCATGATTGGTGTATCAGATGCAGGTATCAAAGGGGGAAGCAGTTCAGCAATGGGCGTTGAAAAAGGACTTAGAGGCGCACAAATGATTTTTGAAAATAAATTGCCTTTTATTCAACTAATTGAGAGCGCGGGTGCCAATTTGCTCCGTCAAACAGATATGTTTATTAAAGGTGGAAGAAGTTTTGCAAATTTAGCAAAAATGTCTGCTATGGGAATCCCAACGATAGGTGTTGTGCATGGATCGTCAACTGCCGGTGGCGCATACCAAACTGGATTATCTGATTACATAATAGTTGTTAAAGAAAGATCTAAAATATTTCTTGCGGGCCCACCTCTTCTTAGAGCTTCATTAGGTGAAATAGCAACCGATGAAGAAATTGGTGGAGCAGATTTGCATTATGCGGTGTCTGGCCTAGCAGAGTATATGGCTAAAGACGATGCTCACGCAATTGAGATAGCCCGTGATGTTATGAAAAATATTGGATGGGATAATGATTTTGAGACAACACAAAAGAATGATTACAAAGAACCGATCTATTCGCCCGATGAACTTACAGGAGTTGTCCCGGTTGATTATAAGTTGCCTTATGATTGTCGAGAAGTAATAGCAAGAATAACTGATGGGTCTGAATTTCTAGAGTTCAAAGAGGGATGGGGTAAAACTCTGATTACGGGTCATGCTAGCATCCATGGCTATAAAGTCGGTATACTTGCAAATAATGGTCCTATATTTTCTGAAAGTGCAAACAAGGCTACTCAATTTATACAGATATGCTCTCAGTCAAATACCCCACTTATCTTTTTACAAAATATTACTGGTTTTATGGTTGGGACAAAGGAAGAGGCAAAAGGAATGATTAGACACGGATCAAAAATGATACAAGCAGTTACAAATTGCACGGTTCCAAAGATAACTCTAAGAATAGGGGCATCTTTCGGTGCAGGTGAATATGGAATGGCTGGAAGGTCTTATGACCCAAGATTTTTGTTTTCGTGGCCAAATGCAAAAATGAGTGTAATGGGCGGCGAGCAAGCTGCAAGAACAATGGCTCAGGTTGCTATGGAGGGCGCTGAAAAAAAAGGAATGGATCCTAAAAAAATCTACGGAGAAAACCTTGAAATGTTAGAAGGCATGAAGAAAAAAATAATTGATCAATACCGTGAGGAGGGCGAGGCTATTTTTTGTTCAGCTAGACTCTGGGATGATGGAATAATTGATCCAAGAGATACAAGAAAAATATTGGGTGAATGTCTAAACATTATTAGTGACGGAGATAAAAGAGAATTAAAGCCAAATACATTTGGCGTAGCGAGAATGTAATTAGTTTTTTCCTGGCAATATATCTAAATACTTTGAAATAATTCCAAGCATTACTTCATCGGAACCACCTCCGATTGATCCAAGACGACCATCCCTGTATGCTCGAGAGATAGGGGTTTCATCCATAAAGCCCATTCCTCCCCAAAACTGAAGACATTCATCATTTACTTTTCGTGCAAGCCGAGTTGATTTTAATTTTGACATAGAAGCAAGTTTTGTGCAGTCGCCTCCGTTTACATGAATGTCTATTCCTTTCCATGTTAAAGCCTTAAGGGCTTCTACTTCCGTCATGAGTTCAGATAATTTAAAGTGAACAACTTGGTTATCGAGGATAGGTTTGCCAAATGTTTTTCTTTGTCTTGTGTAATCAATTGTTTGATTAATAGCGAGTTCGCATGACGTATAGTTTGCGATAGCGGCATATAATCTTTCTTCTTGAAATTGCATCATTTGATACATGAACCCTTTTCCTTCTTCTCCTACTAAATAGCTTTGAGGGACCCTAACATCTTCAAAAAATATTTCCGCTGTATCAGAGGAATGCATTCCCATTTTTTTTAGTTTTCTATTTATAGTTACCCCTTTAGCACGTTTCCCGTTTTCTTTGAGAGGCACGCAAATTAAGGACTTATTTAAGTGTTTATTTTTTGCCACATTATCAGTATTAGCGAGCATACACATCCAGTCAGCCTGAGTTCCATTTGTTATCCACATTTTAGACCCATTAATAACATAGTCATCGCCATCTTTTACTGCATGCGTTTTGATTGCTGCGACATCTGAACCAGCGCTTGGCTCTGACACTCCTAGGCAAGATACAAAGTCGCCAGAAATTGAAGGCTTTAGAAATTGATCACAAACTTCCTCACTGCCAAACCTTGCAAGAGCGGGCGTCGACATGTCAGTTTGCACACCTATTGCCATTGGTACACCACCGCATTTTATATGAGCCATGGCTTCATTTAAAACTGCGCCGTATGAATAATCTAGGCCAGCACCGCCATATTTTTCAGGTTTTGTGACGCCAAGAAATCCCTGATCACCAAGTTTCTTGAAAAGTTCGTGCGCAGGAAATATCTCATTCTCTTCCCATTCATCTACATGCGGGTTGATTTCTTCTTCAATGAACCTAAGCGCAGATCTTTTTAATTCCTCATGTTCTGTAGTTAATTCCATTTTTTATTCCTATAGATAGTTTAAACTAGCTTTATTTAAGAAAATTTCAATAATTACGTACATAATCAAACGCTAAAATAGTTTTTAAACTCAATTGGGTGAGGGGAATGCTCCAGGTCGTATACTTCCTCCATTTTTAAGTCAATATATCCATCAATTTGATCATCAGTGAACACGCCACCTTCAGTTAAGAATCCTCTATCTCCATCAACGCTGTCTAGAGCTTCTCTTAAAGAGCCACATACAGTTGGTAATTTTTTCACTTCAGCATCTGAAAGTTCATAGAGATCCTCATCTGCTGCTTTTCCTGGATCAATTTTATTTTTTATGCCATCCAGTCCAGCCATCAGCATTGCTGAGAAAGCTAAATATGGATTTGCTGAAGGATCAGGAAACCTTACTTCTACTCTTTTGCCTTTAGGGCTATCAGATACAGGTATTCTGCATGATGCAGATCTGTTTCTTGCAGAGTAAACAAGTATTACAGGAGCTTCAAAACCTGGTATCAATCTTTTGTAACTGTTTGTACTTGCATTTGTAAAAGCATTAAGGGCTTTACCATGCTTTATTATTCCACCAATATAGTTTAAAGCCATATCTGATAGGCCCGCATACTTCTCGCCTGCAAACAAAGGTTCTCCATTTTTCCAAATAGATTGGTGTGTATGCATGCCTGTACCATTATCACCTTTAACAGGTTTTGGCATAAAGGTTGCAGTTTTACCAAAAGCATTCGCAACCATATGGACACCGTACTTATAAAGTTGCATTGCATCACCCTGTTTCAACAAAGTATCAAACAAAAGACCTAATTCATGTTGACTTGGAGCAACCTCGTGGTGATGTTTCTCCATTTTTAAACCTAAATTTTTTAACTCTTCTAGAAACTCAGTTCTTATGTCTTGCGCACTATCTACAGGAGGAACAGGAAAGTAACCCCCTTTTATGCCTGGTCTATGAGCCAAATTACCACTTTCATAATTCTTTCCAGAGTTATAAGGTCCTTCAGCGCTATCAATTTCAAACATTGATTTATTCATATCAACCTGAAATTTAACATCATCAAACACAAAAAATTCAGCCTCTGGTCCAATATAAACAGTATCACCAACACCACTGCTTTTTACAAATTCCTCAGCTTTTCTTGCAGTACCCCTCGGGTCTCTTTCGTAAGACTCTTTGGTTACGGCATCGAGGATATCACAGAACACCATCATTGTAGGTTGAGCTGTGAATGGATCCATCACTGTGGTTGATAAGTCAGGCCTAAGCACCATGTCAGACTCATTAATTGCTTTCCAACCCGCTATTGAAGAACCATCAAAAAAAACACCATCTTTTAATAAACTTTCATCTACAACAGAACAATCCATCGTCAAATGTTGAAGTTTACCTCTCGGGTCTGTAAACCTAAGGTCTAAGTACTTAACGCCGCCATCTTTGATTTTTTTTAATACGTCATTAACTGTTGTCATTAAAATATTCCCTAATACGTTTAGCCAGTAAATGAGTTAACACATTTACTGAGCTAATGTCTAGTTAGTTAATGACTACTTGGTTAATGTTCCTACAATATGAGCAAGTATTTTGTATGGATCTGCATTAGAAGCTGGTCTCCTGTCTTCTAGATATCCATTCCAATTATGCTCAACAGTATAAACAGGAATTCTTATACTTGCCCCCCTGTCACTTATGCCATATGAAAATTGGTCAATACTCTGAGTTTCATGCAGACCGGTAAGTCTCATATCATTGTCTGGTCCATAGGCAGCAATACCTTCTTCATGAACCTTACCTAATTTATCACACATAGATGAAAATAGTTCTTCTGAACCGCCAGTACGCATTTGTTCGTTTGAGAAATTGGTATGCATACCTGAACCATTCCAATCACCTGTTTTTGGTTTTGGATGAATATTCACACCAACGCCATGTTCTTCAGCGATCTTGAATAAAAGATATCGACTTACCCATAAATCATCAGCTGCTTTAATGCCTTTACCAAAACATTGATACTCCCATTGTCCAAGCGCTACTTCCGCGTTCGTACCTGTTAAAGTAATTCCTAGGTCGGTACATGCTTTTAAATGAGCATCAGAAATTTTTCTTCCAACAACATTTCCAGCTCCAACTCCACAATAGTATTCTCCTTGCTCTCTTGGTGTACCATCCTCCCATCCAAGAGGTTCACCTGTTTTAGAATCTGTAAAAAAGAACTCCTGTTCAAAACCAAACCACCATTCATCAGTTACTAAATCAGCCGCTGCAGCTCGGAAGTTTGAAGGGTGAGTTGTATGATCTGCTGCTTGAACTTGAGTCATTACCAAATCATGACCATTTGGATTTGTATATGTTTGAACTGGAAGAAGTAAGCAGTCTGAACTTCCACCTTCTGCCTGTTGCGTCGATGAACCGTCAAATGACCAGTCGGGTGCTGTTGTTTCTGTTGTCGCTTTAACTTTACTTCTCATGAATGGTTCAGGTTTATAACCATCCAACCATATATATTCATAAGTTTTTATATCTGACATATTAATTTTCCTTTCTCTGTTTGATTTTACAATGCATCAGAACCAGTTTCGCCAGTTCTAATCCTTAGAACAGTATCTATATTTGATACAAAAATTTTACCGTCCCCAATTCTATTGGTATTAGCAGCTGTTCTTATGGCATCTACAGCTGTATCAACAAGATCATCTTGTAAAATTATTTCTAACTTAATTTTTGGAAGGAAATCTCCATACTCAACACCAGTATTAACCTCTGTAAAACCACGTTGCCTACCTAAGCCTTTGGCTTCAGTCATTGTAACTCCACGTACACCAACCTTTTCAAGAGCTTCTTTAACCTCATCAATCTTAAAGGGTTTTATTATCGCTTCGATTTTTTTCATTGGTGTATTTTAACCAGATTGTTTTATATTATTAATTTCCAGAAGGAAATTAAAATTAATGATAGATTATATACATATTGATCATATGCCAGAATGACAAAGAACAACAAGACTGCTTATGAAGTTAATTACGATTATTTATGTGATTCATCAACTTATATATTTTTCTTAAAGTATGACTGAATACATATTTACAAGCAACGAGATGTCAGCAGCTGATCAACTTACTATTAATAATGGCATTTCCAGTAAAAGTTTGATGAATAAAGCTGGCGAGGCTGTTCTTAGAAATCTTCCCCTTGGTCATGAAGGCAAAATTTTAATCATTTGCGGGCCTGGCAATAATGGTGGAGATGGATACGTAGTTGCTGGACTCCTTTCTAAGCTAGGAATTACAGTAGACGTCTTATCTTTAGAGTTTGGTAAAATCCCCTCCAAAGATAATCAGTTTTATAAAAATAACTTAGATCGACTGATATTAAAAAAAAAACCAAATGATTTTTCTGAATATGGATTTGTAGTTGATGCATTATTTGGTATAGGACTTTCTAGGAATTTATCTGATGAAGTAAATGATCTTATAGATAGTATTAATTCGTCTGATATAGACGTTTATTCCATTGATGTTCCAACCGGCATAAATAGTAATACAGGCGAAATTCATGGAACAGCATTTAAATGTAAAAGGACCATAACCTTTTTTAATAAAAAATTATGCCATTATTTATTGCCTGGAAGGCAGTACTGTGGAGAAATAATAGTTGAGGATATTGGTATATCGAAAGATGTCATAAAAAAAATTATGCCTAAAATAAAAAAAAATGAACCGTCACTATGGATTGATCAATTTCCTTTTCCCATTTCAAGTGACCATAAGTATTCAAGAGGTATGTTAGTTATTAATACTGGTCCAAAATATCAAACTGGAGCAGCTCGATTAGCTGGTCGGTCTGCTTTGAGAGTTGGCGCCGGAGCAGTAACTATGGTATGTGATGAGGAAACAGCAGAAATATTAGAACCACAAATCTCAGTAGAATTGTTATCTGTAATAAAAGAAAAAAATGATTTTCAAAAACTCTTGAAAGATAAAAGAGTCTCAAGCGTGCTCATAGGGCCTGGAAACGGTGTGAATGACGAAACAAAAGCTAGAACTTTAATGGCATTAGCTTTTGTTGATTACTGTGTGATAGATGCAGATGCAATTACATGCTTTGAAAATAAGCCAACTGAATTGTTTATTGATACCTATCCACATACAATACTAACTCCCCATGAGGGAGAATTTAAAAGACTATTTGGTGAAGATATTGCATCAATGAATGATAAAGTTCTTAGATGCATTGAAGCAGCAAAGTTAGCTGGAAGCATCGTTTTACTAAAAGGTGCAGATACAGTTATAGCCAACCCTGACGGCAATGTTGTAATAAATTCTAGCGAAGCTCCCTACTTAGCAACAGCAGGATCAGGAGATGTTCTTGCTGGAATTATTGCTTCTCTTGTTGGAGAAAATAAAATGAATGCCTTTGATGCAGCTTGTGCTGGTGCATATATACACTCAAAACTTGGGGAAATGATTGGTCCAGGACTAATTGCTGAGGATCTTATTGACAACATTCCATTGATGATTAAAAAACTCCATTCGTATGCCAAGAATATCAAATAAAATAGTTGTTGTCTTAGTCTTCTTCATATTTCTGCAAGTTGGCTCATTGCATGCAGAATCTTCTTATACATTTAATTTTAAAAACACAGAATTTATTGGTTCAGTAGAAAAAGAAAAGGGAGGCAAGAAAACAATTTCGTTTGTAGGAATTCCTTTTGCAGAGCCTCCAGTAGGTGATTTAAGATGGAAAGCCCCACGGGAAATTGGTAAATATCCTGACACGTTTCAAGCAACTACTTTACCAAATAGATGCATGCAAGTAAGTAATTTTTATGATGAAATGGATGGTATAGAAGGAGGGTCAATTATAGGTTCAGAAGATTGTCTGTATTTAAATATTTACCTCTCTGAAAAAGCTTATAACAGCAAAGAAAAACTCCCAGTTGTTTTTTGGATACATGGCGGCGGAAATACATGGGGGTATTCAGCCTCAAATATATTTACATCGGGAGATTTTATTTTAGAACACGATGTAATATTGGTTACTACAAACTATAGATTAGGACCCTTTGGATGGTTTGCTTATAGTGGACTAAATGAAGACTCAGATCACTCACTAGATAATACAGCTAATTTTGGGACACTAGATATTATAAAATCTCTTGAATGGGTTAATGAGTATATTTCACATTTTAATGGAGACCCAGATAACATAACTATTTTTGGTGAATCAGCTGGAGCTCGAAATGTTATTTCGCTTATGTCTTCGCATTTAAGTAAGGACTTGTTTCAAAGAGGTATTTCACAGAGCGGCTACTTAGGATCAGACTCGCTAGAATATTCTGAAAATAACGATAGAGCAGGCTCTTTGAGTTTGTTAAAGCATCTTATCAAGGCGGAAAATCCAAATATTTTAGATGAAGAACTATCTAATTTTATGAGTAATAAAATGATGTCTACAGAATTTTTAAGATCAGCAAGTGCAAAAGATATTATTTCTTATTATCGCGTTAGAAACGATAGTGGAGGATTGATAGATGTACCAAACGTTATTCCAGATGGAGTCGTTATCCCAATGAAAGGTATATACGGAGTATATCGTGACGGTGAAATGCACGATAAGCCTATGATATTTGGATCGACAAGGGATGAGGATAAACTTTTTATGTTTGCAAATGATGAATTTGTAGATAGACCACTCGCATTTCTAAGGCCTATCTCTGAGTATTTTGATTTATATGTAAAGCCCAAAGATCCGAAATTTTACGATATATATGCAAGGTATATGGCTGAGTCATGGAAATATGGAGCTGTAGATTTGCCTTCAGATTTTACGTCTCAAAACAAAGAGTCAAATGTATATGCATATAGATTTGATTGGGATGAGCAAAATAGAGATTTAGGACTTGATCAAATAATTGGCATTAATATTCCAGGTATAAATTTAAACCTTGATCTTCCAAGATTATTGGGTGCTGGACATGCGATGGAATTAGCTTTTGTATTTAAATCAGGCGGTTTATTAGGTGAGAGTTTTGATGCAATTAATGATGTTATGTATGATGAAAATAATAGAGATACCGATTTAGATTTGGCAACAAAAATGGGCAAGTACTGGGTCAATTTCGCATATGATGGGAATCCAAACTCATTACCTTATAATGTAGAAACAGAATGGATGCCCTGGGATGCCAATAATCAAAATGAGAGATTCATGGTTTTTGATACAGTAAATGATAAAGGCATTAAAATGTTTAACAATACTCTATCAGAAGATTCAATACTACAAGGAATAGCAAGCGAGAATATAACTGTTAATCAGAAATGCTACATTATAGATAAAATGTTCAACAGAACAACGCTCACAAATGAGGAAGTTGATGAAATTTACAGAACATTTATGAGTGGCAAATGTGCTAGAGCTTAAACTTTAGTTAGCTCGACTTTATAGTTGTCTACAGTAGTTATTTCTTGAATACCATCAACGTGCATTTTCAATTTTTTATATTCTTCTTTTTCTTTTACTTTTTTTCGAGCGTCTTTTTCATCTTTGGCACAAACAAAAATATTGGTATGACCCTCGTAAAAGCCATCTGAAATATTAGGATCATAGAAACCTGTATGGACTTGAAATAATTTCATACTATTTAATAATTAGATCATGAAAAAAGAAAACTTACCATCTAAAATATGTCCTGTATGCAATAGACCTTTTAACTGGAGAAAAAAATGGAGATTGAACTGGGATCGAGTTGTATACTGTTCGAAAAAATGTTCTGGAAGTAAAAAAGATTAAACTATATTTCTTTTTTTACCTTTATAAAAAGAATTTATATTTTCTATTAATTGATTAATTGCATCTTGAAGTGTTTCCTGTGACGCCCATGCAGTATGAGGTGTCCAAATAAAATTAGATTTATTTAAAATGCTATAGTAAGCGTGTGATGGGTTGGGAGGCTCAATGCTTGTTACGTCTATTCCTGCACCAGCAATGATCTTTCTTTTTAATGCCTTTGTTAAATCGACCTCATTTACAATGCCACCTCTAGCAGTATTTATTAAAATTAAGCTTTTCTTCATAAGCTTAAGTTCATTAATTGTAATTAGATTCTCTGTATTATGATTTAATGGACAATGTATTGAAATATAATCAAGCGATGAAATAAATTTTTTAAATTCAGTTTTTTTGTATTTTCTAACTGAAAAAAATTTAATTTTCATTCCAAAAGCTTTTGCTAATTTTCCAACTTTTATACCTATAGACCCTTTACCGATTATTCCTAATGTCTTACCGTTCAAGTCATTTATTTCTCTACTTAGCAATGCAAATACCTTCCTCTTTTGCCAAATCTTATTATTAATATCCCTTTCTAGGCCCTTAATGTTTTTTGACAGCGCAAGAAGTAATGTTATTACGTGTTCAGCAACAGAAATTGATGCGTAGTTTCTAAGATTGCATACAGAAATACTGTTTTTCTTACAATAATTTAAGTCAATGATATTCGTGCCAGTCGCGGTTATGGCGATTAACTCTAAATTCTTTGCACCAATTAAATTTTTTTTATTTAAATTTACTTTGTTGGTGACGATGATGTTGGCATTTTTGATTCTTTTACTTACATCACTTTGTTTGGTGAAATTATATTTTTTCCAAGTATGATTAAAATCAATTTTTGAAAATTTAATATTTTTTGGAAAAGTGGACCTATCTAAAAATACGATTTCTTTTTTCTCGACAATTGTCACATTCTTTACCTTATCATTTTTTTTAATATGAAATTATTTAAGTAAGTCCCCAATAACTATCAGATTTTAATACTATAATCATGCAGTGTACATGTTACACTGATATTATCTAAAAATATGGCAATAAAAGTAAGATAATTATATGTATAAATTATTTAAAATAATTACTGTTCTATCTCTTTTTTTTATTAATAATGCTTTTTCATTTGTTTCAATAAAGGAGCACTCAAACAGTATAGAAAATTTTAAAATTTTTATTTACGAGCAAAATTTCTCTATAGATAAACTGGATCAAGCAAGCAATGAATATTATTTAAATTACCTCGATCTTTTACAAAATAGAAAAACAGAACTTTCAGTACTTCAGTTATTTAGAGAGAAATCAATTGATAATCCTCAATTTGTCTACACACACTATGTTCTTTCTCTCAATCAATTAAATAAAATTTCAGAAGATTATTTAAGAAATCAAGAAATGCTTGATGGATTGTTTATTTCTTTATTCGGCAGTGAACAAAAACAGATCGCTATAAATCAAGAAATAATTGACAATTTTGAAATGACATGCTTGTGCGCTGATAGTGGGTCATGCGAAAATGAAAATGCAGAAGTTGGCTGTTCAGCTGAAAATAAGACAACGACTGCAAGTGACATGATTATACCTGCTGCAGGTATTGGAAGCGCAATATACGGAACTAGTTATGATAAAAAACCTGTTATAGATGGTAGTACACTTGCTTATGATGACAATGTGGCTACCTCTTGGCTCACCAATGATGAATTTAAGTTTATAAATTACGCGAGGGATACAACTACTGGTATTTCAGGTGTCGGTTACCCGACCGTTGACGTTGAGCATCCATATGTAAAAGCAAATATACACAAGGCTTATGGTCGTGGACTCTCAGGATATCTTCGAACTGTTGGGGTGATGGATATAGATTTGTGTTATGACCCATTAAATACTACAGGCGGTACCACACATTTAGATTTGCGGAATAAAAATGTGACAACATATGGAAGCTATGATGAGTCGTACTGGGCTGATACAAGTAATTACAGTCTTCATGGGTGTCACGTCGCTACAACGGCAGTTGGTGTTTATCATGGCAATGTTGATCAATCATCTAATACTAATAGCTCAGGTATTTACGATTATACAACGGGCGATTATATGACAACGACAAGTCCAATAAATTCAATGATGGGCGTAGCATATAAATCTCGTTTATGGTTTGCAGACATTGATCCACCTACAAATTCTTATCAAGTTTGTGATGGAGATAGTGCAACAGATTGCTTTGGTCCTCAACATTGGGAGCTATCATATGAAGACGCTTTGCTTAATGGCGTCGATGTAATGAGTAACTCTTGGTATCATGGAGATGATACTACTGATGTTTTAGTCTTTGAAACTTATGCAGCGAATAATAATGTGACTAATTATCAATCACTTGAAGCACACACAGCAATTGATACCGATTCAGATACAATTTATGATGTTGGTAATACCGCAGCTGGTTCAGCTCAGGTCACATGGACGGCCAACCAATTTCAAGAATATGTGGAAGCAATGAATGCATTTCAAAATCAGGGTGTAATAGTATATGCGCTTTCAAACGATGGCTCTTATGGAATGTCAACAGTTTATGGAAATGCAAGAAACTATGCTGACCTTAATGCTTCAATGCCTTACCTTTTTCCTGAATTGGCTGAAGCATGGATCTCAGTTGCTAATGTGAGCGAGTATTCAGGTGGAAAAATATTACTTTCAGCACCGTGCGCGGTTAATGCGTCTTGGTGCATTTCTCATGATGGCTACAATATTCTTGCTGGGGCTGAAGATTGGCAAAGTGGTGCTCAACCAGGAAGCTTCTGGGTTCCTATGACAGGTACCTCAATGGCAACTCCTCAAGTATCGGGCTCGATTGCCTTGCTATCTGAAGCATTTCCTGACAATACACCTGAAACAATTGCAAAGCGACTTTTACTGACCGCAAATAACGAGTGGTTTGACACAAACACATGTTATTTAGATACAGACACTGATGGAAATAAATTTGATAATCCATGTGGAGGGTCTCAAGGAAATTTAACTTATAATGGCATAACGCATGCTTATTCAGAACTATATGGCCATGGAACAATAGACATGGATAGGGCGTTGTCGCCAATCGGCACTCAAAAAATACCTTTTAGAGATCGTGAATACTTACTAGCGGGTTCATTTCTGGCCTTATCTTCATACTTTGGAAATGGATCAAATTTTAATTTTAATGCACTTTTTAGGGATCAACTCGATGGAGGCTTTTCATTTAATATCGGGGAAATAGTGGAGTCGGTAGAAGCGAATTCACTTAGTAAAAAATTAAATAAATTAGATTATGATAAATGGTCAACAGTTGTTAGAAATGAAGACTTTACTCTAGCTTTTTCCAATGCAGCACATAAAGACTCCAATCAAAATGGTTTAGATGATGATTTTGGGTTGTATTTGTCGCAAGAAAATCCATATGGGAAGGTATATCTCGGAAATAATTATTCAATAGATCAAGCATTAAATTTGCGAGATGCTGGAAATGCCATTTCAGTATTAAGTTCACATAAAAATGAAGGCAGCTTATTAAGCTTAACAGAGGCTGCAGCAAGTGGACAAACTCTTGGTACTGAATTTCCGGTAAATAATAATGCGACTATTAACTTTATTTCTTATCAGGGTGAACATAAAGACTATGGAGTCGACGAGAGAGGTGTAATGCTCTCGTTCAATCACCGCTTAAATGATTCTGATGATGTAACTATTTTTTTCGGACAAAATTATGAAGATGAGGGTTTTTTAAGAACAACTGCTAAAGGTGCATTTGGTTCATTAACAAGCAAAACATTCCATACAGGCGCATCTTTTAATAATTATTTAGGTAATAATTATCATATCGCCGGGCTTTTTAGCTATGGGTTTATCGACACTAACGCAAATGAGGGAATGCTGGCAAATATACAAAATGTCACTGCTACGCAGTATAATTTAGGCATTGTTAAATCAAAGTTATACAATAAAAATGATCTACTTTCTTTGAATTTTAGCCAACCATTAAGAACTGAAAGTGGATCAGCAACATTACACTTGCCCAGCATAATTGTAAATGGCCAACACACTGTAGAGAGCCACAATATAAGCTTAGAGCCTAACGCTAGAGAGCTAAATTTTGACTTAAGCTATGAGAGTCAGTTGGTAGGTAACAATGCAGCTATAAGATTAGGAACTCAACATATAATTAATCCCAACCATAATAAAAATCTTGATAACGATACTATTTTGTATGGAATATATTCATTAAATTTTTAATTATTTTTAATTAAGAAATTTATATTAATGACCCAACTGAAATGTCGCTAAATTTCCTAGATATCTCTATCATTATAAATAAAAACCTCTTAAACCAAAACCTTAGCTAGATAAAAAAATAGATGTAAACTGTTGAGAAATAGTCTATTTTGCATTTTCTATTAATCGCGGATATGGTGGAATTGGTAGACACGCTGGTTTTAGGTACCAGTGAGGCAACTCATGGGGGTTCGAGTCCCTCTATCCGCACCAAAAAATGAGTATGAATTATAAAGAAACATTAAATAAAGGACTTAAAAGAGGATACGAATTCACTGTTGCTGCAGATGTATACAATAAAAGTCTCAATGCAAAAATTGAGGAAATAAAAAAAACTATTAAGGTTGATGGATTCAGACCTGGTAAAGTTCCAAATAATATTATCATGCAAAAACATGGTGAAGCAATTAATGCAGAGGTACTCAATGCTGTAGTTAATGAAAATGTTTCAAAAATTATTCAAGAAAATAAATATAGACCAGTGTCGCAACCAAAAGTGGATTTTAAAAACGAAAAAGATGATAAGCCTGATAATGACAAAGTTTTCAAAATTGAATTTGAACTTTTTCCTGAAATAGAGATAGCTAGTTTTGAAAAGATCGAAATTGAATCTACCACAGTAAAACTTGATAAAAAAGAAATCGATAAACGAATAGAGATGATTGCAAAATCTCAAAGAATTTATAAAGAAAAACCGGATGATTATAAGTCAAAAAAAGATGATTCTATCTTACTTGATTACGAAGGTACAATTGATGGAAAAAATTTTGACGGAGGTAAGGCTGAGAATCAAACAATAGTTCTAGGCTCAGGCAGATACATAAAAGATCTTGAAGATGGATTAGTAGGATGCAAAAAAGGTGATAAAAAAAATGTCAAAGTTAAGTTTCCTGCTGATTATAATGCAAAAGAACTGCAGAATGCAGATGCAGTATTTCAATGCGAAATTAAGAAAGTAAGTTCACCTGAAGAGTCTAAAGTTAATGATGCTTTAGCAAAATCAATGGGCGCCGAAGATTTAAAGGATTTAAAATCCAAAGTAGAAACTCAGATGAAAACTGAGTACAGCGATTTAACTAAAAACTTAGATAAGAAAAACTTATTTGAGAAACTTCAAAAAATTCACAATTTTGAATTGCCACAAGATTTGATCGAAGCTGAATTTAAAAATTTATCAGCTAATTATCTACAATCTCAAAACCCTTCTTCAATTGACCATCAAAAGGAAATAAAAGAAAATAAACTTTCATCTGAAAACGAAAAAAAATTCAAGGAGGATGCAATAAATAGAATTGAAATGGGTCTTATCTTACAGGAAATAGGTAAGGTAAATAAAATATCCGTAACTCCTGAAGAAATGAATAAGGCTTTATTTGAGTATGCTAGCAACTTTAAAGGGCAAGAGCAAAAAGTAATTGATTATTATAGAAATAATCAAGAAGCCTCAATGCAACTACAAGCGCCATTATATGAAAACAAAATTGTAGACTTTATTTTATCTAAGGTTAAATTGAAGATAAAAGAAGTTGACGTTGATTCTTTTATTAAGCTTTACAATAACGTTAATGAGGTAAAAAAATCACCTCCGAAAAAGAAGACTGCTAAAAAGAAAACAGTTAAGAAAAAATCTAAATAATAAAATGGATAGTAATAAAATATTTAGTCAGCTAGTGCCTATGGTGGTAGAGCAAACTGGAAGAGGAGAAAGGGCTTTTGATATTTACTCTAGGCTTCTCAAGGAAAGAATTATTTTTTTAGTTGGTCCAGTAAATGATAGCATGGCATCGTTGGTTTCTGCTCAGCTTTTATTTTTAGAGTCAGAAAACCCTGAGAAAGAAATATCTTTATACATAAATTCACCTGGCGGCGTTGTCAGTGATGGGTTAGCAATTTATGATACAATGCAATTCATTCAATCACCTGTTTCAACTCTTTGTTTTGGGCAAGCTGCTTCTATGGGATCATTTTTACTTGCTGCGGGAGAAAAAGATAAAAGATTTGCTCTTCCAAATAGCAGAATTATGGTACACCAGCCTTCGGCAGGTTTTCAGGGACAGGCTACTGATATAGAAATACATGCAAAGGAAGTTTTAGCACAGAAATCTAATCTTAATAAAATTTACTCAATGCATACAGGACAATCAGTTGAAGCTATCGAAGAAGCGTTAGAGAGAGATAATTTCATGTCGCCAATTGAAGCTCAAAACTTTGGCATAATTGACAGCATACAAGAAAAACGTATTACACCAAAAATTGAGAAATAGCCTCAAATAGAGTGGTTAATTAACTGTTTATAAACAATTTTTTTATTAGAATAACCAAATTTAATTGTTTTTTGCTTCTAATAATGGTTTCTTAGTGAATTATTGATTCGAAAATTTGAATAAAGATGGTTGAAAATAGTAACAATAATAAAAGTAAGAACACACTTTATTGCTCTTTTTGCGGCAAAAGTCAGCATGAGGTAAAAAAGCTCATTGCGGGTCCTACAGTATTTATTTGTGATGAGTGTGTTGAATTATGTAACGATATTATACAAGAAGAAAATAAAGAGACAAAAGCCAAGTCGTCAAGTCGAATTCCTACTCCAAAAGAGATTTGTGAGACTCTTGACGATTTTGTAATCGGTCAAAAGGATGCTAAATACAATCTTTCAGTTGCGGTACACAATCATTATAAAAGAATTGAGCATTCAAGTTTTAAATCTGATGTAGAACTTTCTAAGTCAAACATTTTGTTAATTGGCCCAACGGGATGCGGAAAGACTCTACTAGCTCAAACTTTGGCTCGAATTTTAGATGTCCCTTTCACAATGGCTGATGCCACTACTCTTACTGAAGCCGGTTATGTAGGAGAGGATGTAGAAAATATAATTTTAAAGCTTCTTCAAGCTTCAGATTACAATGTAGAAAGAGCACAAAGAGGTATTGTATACATTGATGAAATTGACAAGGTAAGTCGAAAATCTGAAAACCCTTCAATTACAAGAGATGTTTCAGGTGAAGGCGTTCAGCAAGCTCTTTTAAAAATAATGGAAGGCACTGTTGCAAGTGTGCCGCCACAAGGTGGAAGAAAACATCCCCAGCAAGAATTCCTTCAAGTTGATACTACAAATATACTTTTCATCTGTGGAGGTGCGTTCTCAGGTCTTGATAAATTGATTAATAAAAGATCTAAAGGTACCGGTATCGGATTTCAAGCTAATGTAAAAAAATATGAAGAGAAATCTGGAGGCAATAGCCTTATGGACTTAGAGCCAGAAGACTTGTTGAATTATGGTCTAATACCAGAGTTTGTGGGAAGATTGCCAATTGTGACAACATTAACAGATCTTGATGAGGAATCATTGATGAAAATTCTTCAAGAACCTAAAAATGCACTTGTTAAACAATATCAAACATTATTTGGAATGGAGGATGTTAAACTAATTTTATCAAAAGATGCTTTAAGCGTGATTGCAAATAAAGCGATTGATAGAAAAACTGGAGCAAGGGGGCTAAGGTCAATTCTTGAAAATATTCTTTTGGACACAATGTTTGAACTTCCATCTCTTGAGGGCGTTGAAGAAGTTGTGATTAATGCGGAAGTGGCTGAAGGAAGAGCAAGACCTTTGTACATTTATTCAGATACTAAAAAGTCTTCTGAAACAAGCGCTTAGCTGTCCAAAACGCCTACCTTCTTGAAAATCATTTTTTTATGCACATTTAATAGATGGCTCCTTAATAATTAACTTTACTAACGAGTGCTTTAAATTTCTTATTAATAATAACGGAAACGATTCATTTATGACTGAAAATAATATTCCAGTTTTGCCCCTTAGAGACATTGTTGTGTTTCCTCACATGGTAGTTCCCCTTTTTGTTGGCAGAGATAAATCTGTAAAAGCACTTGAAAAGGTAATGGCTGGTGACAAGCGTATTATGTTAATTACGCAAAAAAAAGCATCTGTCGATGATCCTAAAAAGGATGATTTATTTGATTTTGGAACAGTAGCAAATGTTTTGCAGTTATTGAAGCTTCCTGATGGCACAGTTAAGGTTTTAGTAGAGGGATTACAACGCGCTACAATTAATATGTTTACTGATAAGGAAACTTATCTTGAGTCTAATATTGATTTAATTGATGAGAATATAGACACTACAGATAAAAAAATAAGAGCACAATCTAAATCAATTACTGAGTCGTTTGATAAATATGTAAGCTTAAATAAAAAAATTCCTCCAGAAGTAATAGGAACAATAAATGAGATAGATGACCTATCCAAGTTAAGTGATACGATTGCATCTCACTTATCTATCAAACTTTCTGACAAACAAGAAATATTAGAAGCGATAGATCTGTCAGATCGTTTTCATAAGATTATGAATTTTATTCAAGCTGAACTTGATGTGATGCAAGTAGAAAAGAAGATCAGAGGACGGGTAAAAAACCAAATGGAGAAAACTCAAAGAGAGTATTATTTGAATGAGCAAATGAAAGCGATCCAGAAAGAACTTGGTGAAGGTGAAGATGGCAAGGATGATGTTCAGGAATATGAGGAAAAAATTGAGACAACAAAATTGTCCAAAGAAGCTCGAGAAAAGTGTTACGCTGAGATGAAAAAATTGAAGTCGATGAGTCCTATGTCGGCCGAATCAAGCGTGATACGTAACTACCTTGATTGGATTTTAACCATACCTTGGAACAAGAAGACAAAAGTTAAAAAAGATATTAATTTTGCGGAGAAAGTTCTTAATGAAGATCATTATGGCTTAGAAAAAGTAAAAGAAAGAATTCTTGAATACTTAGCAGTTCAGCAAAGAATAAAAAAAATGAAAGGGCCAATCCTTTGTTTAGTTGGCGCTCCAGGTGTCGGAAAGACATCATTAGGTAAATCTATTGCTCGCTCTACTGGAAGAAAGTTCGTTCGTATGTCACTTGGTGGTGTGCGTGATGAGGCAGAGATTAGAGGTCACAGAAGAACTTATATTGGATCCTTGCCTGGTAAGGTTTTACAAATGATGAAAAAAGCAGGTTCCTCTAATCCTTTGTTCTTACTAGATGAGATCGATAAACTTGGGGCTGACTACAGGGGTGATCCTTCATCGGCTTTACTTGAAGTGTTAGATCCAGAGCAAAATAACTCTTTCAATGATCATTATCTTGAAGTTGATTATGACTTGTCTGATACCATGTTTATTACAACTGCTAATACATTGAGAATGCCGCCAGCATTATTGGACAGGATGGAAATTATCAGAATTGCGGGTTACACAGAAAATGAAAAATTGGAAATTGTGAAGCAACACCTTGCACCCCAGATGCTTGAAAAACATGGTCTAAAAAAAGATGAGCTTCTTTTAGATGACTCAGCGATTTTAGGTTTAATTAGATATTATACACGTGAAGCTGGAGTGAGAAGTCTCGAGAGAGAGCTGTCAAATCTTGCGCGTAAAACTGTAAAGAAAATTGTAGCCGGTGAAGTCGCATCAATAAAAATTGATGAAAATAATTTGAATGACTTTGCTGGTGTTCGTAAGTTCAAGTACGGCGAAATTGATAATGATGATCAAGTTGGAATTGTGACTGGTCTTGCTTGGACAGAGGTTGGTGGGGATATATTGCCAATTGAGTCTGTTATCATGCCGGGTAAGGGCAGGATGACCATAACTGGAAAGTTAGGCGATGTAATGAAAGAGTCAATTCAGGCAGCTAAGTCATATGTTCGCTCAAGATGCATAGAGTTTGGGATTAAGCCTACTATTTTTCCACTAAGAGATATTCATATTCACGTTCCAGAAGGTGCTATACCTAAAGACGGACCATCTGCTGGCCTTGGCATGGTGACTTCAATTGTTTCTGTTTTAACTGGTATCCCTGTTAGAAAAGATATTGCAATGACAGGTGAGGTAACTTTACGTGGAAAAGCTCTTGGCATTGGAGGGCTTAAAGAAAAATTATTAGCTGCACTTAGAGCTGGGACAAAAACAGTAATAATACCAAAAGAAAATGAAAAAGATATGGCTGATATACCTGATAATGTTAAAAGTGATCTTGAGCTGATCTTTGTCGATAATGTAGATGAAGTATTAAAAATTGCCTTAACTAAGCCTTTGCTTCCAATTGAGTGGAATGAGGATGAATCGCCTAAGTCCTCCAGTGAGATAAAAGATGAAGAGAGTGAGCAGGATGTGGATAATCCAATAACTCATTGATTAATTGGGTAATTCTAAGTTTTTAAGTATCAATATTTGATTTTTACCAGTTTTTCAAGGCTTTTTCTTGACTATATATAGTACTTCAGATCTCATGGTTATATTACGAATCAATAACTCCTAGAAAAGGTGGGGATTATGAATAAACAAGACTTAATAGGAAAAGTAGCTGAAGTTACTGGTATGCAGAAATCAGATTCAGAAAAGGCAGTTAATGCCGTTTTTGACCAAATTACTGACGTTCTAAAAGCAAGGGGCGAAGTAAGATTGGTAGGCTTTGGTACATTCAAAACTTCTATCAGAAAGGCTTCTCAAGGGCGAAATCCACGTACCAATGAAGTCATTCAAATACCTCAATCAACCAGACCTAAATTTACAGCAGGTAAAGGTTTGAAAGAGGCTGTTAATAACGCAGGTGGAGGAATGTAAGTTCCACTTAACTGTGAAATTATTTTAAAATCCGATCGTACATTTTTTTGTATGGTCGGATTTTTTTTTAATAAATTACATTTTACCTTCTATAAAATAGATATATAACAGTCTTTCCGGGCGATTAGCTCAGCTGGAAGAGCGTCACGTTTACACCGTGAATGTCGGCAGTTCGAACCTGTCATCGCCCACCACTTTTTGTGGGGGTGTAGCTCAGCTGGTTAGAGCGCCTGCCTGTCACGCAGGAGGTCGCGGGTTCGAGTCCCGTCACTCCCGCCACATAAAATTGCTTATTTGCCTTTATTTGACTCTAGTATTATGCTCATAGAGTGATTGAAAATTTTAATAATATTTACCTTCTTATTCTGCATTTATTGATGACAGCATTGTTTGGTGTTTTTTCCTTTAGAGCTCTTTTTGCACCAGACGGTATGGCTAAAGAGTTTAATATGGATAAAAGCAGCATTTATATTATTCGAGTATTAGGCGCATTTATAACACCTTTTTTTCTTATAGGTATTTATTTAATATTTAGACCGAACGGTCCTGAAGGTGCTTGGGCTTATTATAATCTAATATTCTTATTGGGTTTAATTTTATCTATATATGATACGGCTTTTTTTCTAAAAGGAATAGATACAGAAATAGGCGCAAAGAATTCAATTACTGATCTTATTATCGGCGCGTTTACTCTAGTGGCATCTATAATATTAATCATAGGTCTATCCGATAAGATATATATCTAAAATAACTATTTTAACTTAATTAATCTAAAATTGACTTTCTAAGTTGTTCAGCACCCTCTATGATTCTAGTTGTAGGACGACTGAAATAGGCATCAGAATCAAAGTGATAAATATTATCTGACTTAAAGGGTTTTAAAAAATTAATTTCCTTATTATTTTTTAATTTTTCAGCAAACAATTTATTTTCATGCAACTTATACCCACAACAGATTACCGCTATATCGTCTGGATCTGACTCAATTATTTCTTCGATACTAATAACTCGCGAATGCTGACCTTTTTGACCAATAGCAGATCGAAAACCAGCAATTTCAATTTGTTCAGGTACCCAATGTCCTGCCGAAAAATAGGGATCAATCCACTCAAGCGATAGAATTTTGCGAGAGTACTTTGGCAACCTATCCAGTTTATCTCTTCTCGCTACTGCTTTATCAACATGTTGTTTAGCTTCCTTTTCTGCATCTAAATGCTCTCCTAGCTTGAGTATCTCAGAACATATTTCTTCAAACGATTTTCCATTTAATGAAATGATTTGAGTTGATGACGGCAAAGTACACAATGTACCTTTGAGAACCACCTCTATCTCACTACTTGAAATTGCACACACATCACAGAGACCTTGGGTTATAATAACGTCAGGCTTTAATTCATTGAGTAACTGAGCATTTATTTCATACAAAGGTAGTTTACTTTGAACCTTTTTTCGAACCTGTGTATCAATTTCTCGTTGTTCTTGATTTGAATCAATTGAGGAATTGGTAACTACCTTAAGTCCTTCTAAGCTTTTGGGATAATTGCATTCATGACTAATGGCAACTAAATTATCTTTAAGACCAATGTCACAAACTATTTCACTAGCACTAGGCAGTAAGCTTGCAATTCGCATCATATCTAGTCATGCTCACCATCTTTTCCTCTAAAGGATTTTAGATCGTAAATCTGAGGTCTGTTTTTTGCAGTATTAAATACAAAAGCAGTAATAAAAATTGCGGCAATAAATAGTACGTGAGCAATGGATGTTATCCCAAAGACAAAAATACTGTCAACTATGTATAAAGAAAACACACCACTCCACATAAAAGCGAGTATCTGCATAACCATATGTCTAACTTTTAGATTAGTAATGTTACTAAGGGGATTAACGTTTGGATCCATTATAGAGGACCATATTTTTTTTATAAAATTCATATTAAGTAAATAGTTTCATTGTTATTAAAAAGCAAGTCTATTGAAATAATGTTGCCGTATCTTGAACGTCTTTGAGAAACTTTTTTCTTATTTTTTCCGATACAAAAGGGACAGCAAAATATCGTTTATAGAGTATATTTTTAATGCCACATATATGAAAAACGCCTCTTTTTAGACGCCTTATCGGTAGATTTAAAAAGAAAGTCGTTATCGCCAATCTTGGTGATCCATACGTACAAAAAATAATTGCTTTCTTGTCACCCAGATTGCCTTGAGGATATCCGTAATTACCAACCAGTTGTTTAAAGGTAAATGCCCATGGTGGAGCTAATACCTTATCAATCCAGCCTTCCAGAATTGCTGGCATTCTAAAATTCCAAATTGGTGCAATAAGAACGATGGTATCACTTGCATCAATTCGACTTCTGTGGTCAAGAACATCTGGCCCTGGATTACCACCCGCATAAACAGGGTCAAATTTATCTTTATAAAGGTCGACTATATCAACGCTATGTCCTGCTTTTTCAGCACTTTCAATAAATGTATTTTTAATGGCAGCATTGAACGAGTTATCGTCGTAATGCCCATAAACAATAAAAAAACGTCTACTTTTTTTCTCTCTCACTTTGTAACCTCTTCACAGCTAGTATTGTCTGATTCTTAGACATTTTGTTGAAAAAACTATTTATTTTTTCATAGCCATTCAAATATCCATCTTCTTCTAACCAAGCAAGAAGCATGTATAAATAGTAATCTGCAGCAGTGATATAATTTCCACATAGATATGTATTCATACTTGTATCAATAAATTTAAGATAGGTATTTATAATTTCTTCAGCTTTACGTATTAAGTCAGACTCACTATTTTTAGATGTGTAGTGATCTGGGTGGTATATTAACAGTATTATTGGATAGACAGATGATGATAAAAAAGACATGAATTGATTAAATTTATCACGCTCAATTGAATTTGATTTTGGGACAAGTCGTCCACCTTTATTTACTAAATGGTAAACTATATTCATACTTTCGATCATATATTGACCATTAGATAATTTAATCATTGGAACCCGACCTAACGGGTTATGCTTAAGAATTTCTTGGTTTGTTTTTACATTTATTTCATCCACATGAATAAAATTGTAATCAATGTTAAACTCGTGAAATAAATACTCAACAACATCAGAGCCAGTTTCTGATCTACCGTATAAGACATAATTAGACACTATGGATAACCAGCGCGTGCAAACTTTACGAGAGTTGTATAAATTTTCCCATTCTTTTCACTTTGAGCTTCTTCAGGGATTGATGATTTACCAGTAATGACAAATAATGTTTTCCCATCATCTCCACCAAGCATGCATGCATAGGCTCTGTCTGGGGTAGCTAATCTATCTGTAATGACACCCCCTTCCTCAAACCTTATAACTTCAGATGTGGTAGGGGAAGCAACCCACACTCCATTACCTTCATCAAGGCAAATACCATCAGGTACTGGAAAAGGTGTAATGGAACCCTCTTTAACCTGCAAATTTAATAGTTTATAAATAGTTGCTAATGCAAATCTCACACCAATGTAATACCAGGTAGGCATCATTTTAGCCCATATTTTTCTATTACTCAGCCGTTTATCTAGGCCAATATCAAATGATGTGAGTCTTCCTGCATAGGTCTCTCCAATAATCATTTTCTTCCCATCAGGTGTAATTACAGTTCCATTTGGAAAATCTAATTTTTTTGCAGCAACTTTTGCATTGCCTTGTGGATCAACATGAATAAGGCAAGTTGGTTTTACATCTCTTGCATGATGCAAAGAGCCAAAGTTTCCAACATAAGCATCTCCATCTTTATCCACTACCATGTCATTGCATCTGAATGGCGTTAGCTTAGATAAGTCTGAGTGAAGTGAGAGTTCATTGTTGCTGTATTTCATTATTTTTCGATCAAGCATCGAAACAATGAGCAAGTCCCCATTAGGCAACCATCCTAACCCAGAAGGTTGATTAGGGATTTCAACTATTTTTTCAATTTTACCACTAAGATCCAACGTCATTACTGAATGTTGGTAAAAGTCTGAAAACCATAATTTATTATTGTGCCACCTAGGTCCTTCCCCAAAATGAAGATTTTCAGCTAATAAAGTAAACATCAGGTAATTATAATTGTGATTTTAACTTAAACTATCGTTTTTTGGGATTGATGAAAAAAACCAATCAGAGTTTTAATTTATTTGAAATTATTGATAAAGAGTAAGCATATTAATTGACTTAAGTCTCCAATGACTGGTAAGTATTTCCCTAAAATCAGTCATTTTTTATTAAATAGCAAAGAAATACCTATATATCTGTATATTAGGGTAATACGCCACATCATATAAAGTACAGTTTTTGTGGATATTACAATCGCTAACGGAAGGAATGCTTAATTTTTCCATGATTCGCTTGAATTTAAGAGATTAAAATATATATTTCAGCATGATACTAATACGACTCAATAAACAGATATGAACTACGCACTTAGTGAATATATGCCTATTTTAATTTTTATCTTCGTAGCACTTGCGATTAGCTGCCTGTTCGTACTCGCCAATTATTTAGCTGCTGTAAGCAATCCGGATTCTGAAAAAAATTCAGCGTATGAATGTGGCTTTGAACAATTTGGAGATTCCAGAATGAAGTTTGACGTTCGTTTTTATCTGGTAACACTATTATTCATCATTTTTGATCTTGAAGTTGCATTTCTTTTCCCATGGGCAGTAACTTTTGGAACGCTTGGATTATTCGGTTTTATCTCAATGATGATTTTTCTCGGAGTACTTACGATAGGATTTATTTATGAGTGGAAGAAGGGCGCCTTAGAATGGCAATAAATACTGACATTCAAGAAACAAGCCCTGAATTAGAAAGGCTAAAAGAACTCTACGCAGATAAAGGCTTTGTTGTAACAAGCATCAACAATCTTATAAATTGGGCAAGAACAGGCTCACTGCATTGGATGACGTTTGGCTTAGCCTGTTGTGCAGTAGAAATGATGCACGTCGGTACGCCACGTTATGATGTTGAAAGGTTTGGAGCCGCACCAAGAGCATCACCAAGACATGCAGACGTTTTAATAGTTGCTGGAACGCTAACGAATAAAATGGCATCGGCATTACGAAAAGCATATGACCAAATGCCTGAACCTAGGTACGTTATTTCAATGGGAAGTTGTGCAAATGGTGGTGGTTATTATCATTATTCTTATTCCGTTGTAAGAGGGTGTGATCGAATTATTCCAGTAGATGTTTATGTGCCTGGATGCCCACCAACTGCAGAAGGATTGTTATACGGACTTCTACAACTTCAAAAGAAAATTAGGCGCGAGGGTAATATAAAAAGATAATGTCAAAGAGCATTGAAGTAGCTAAAGAGGCTATAAAAAAGAAATGTAACCCCATTGAAATTTCAGATGATTTCAATCAACTACAAATATCCATTTCCACTAATCAAATTTTAGATGTAGTTGATTTTATAAAAAATGATGAAGCTTGTGAATTTAGGCAGATTACTGATATTGCCGGAGTTGATTTCCCTGATCGACAAAAAAGATTTGAGGTTATCTACCACTTCTTAAGTTTTAAACATAATAGTCGTTTAAGAATAAAAATAATTATTGGTGAAGATGAAATAATCCCCAGTATTACATCTATCTTTCCTGCTGCAAATTGGTTTGAACGCGAAGCATTTGATATGTATGGCATTCAATTTAAGGATCATCCTGACTTAAGAAGAATTCTTACAGATTACGGTTTTGAGGGATATCCATTAAGAAAGGATTTTCCACTTAGTGGTAATGTTGAAATTAGATATGACGAAATTGATAAAAAAATAATTCATGAGCCAGTAAATTTACAACAAGATTTCAGAAGTTTTGACATTCAGAGTCCCTGGGAGAGAACAAATTATTTGAAAGAAGAAAAGAAAAATAATGAGTAGTAGTAAAACAGTTACTGTAAATTTTGGACCGGTGCATCCCGCTGCGCACGGTGTCTTGAGACTAATTTTAGATCTTGATGGCGAAATTGTAGAAAGAGCTGATCCACATATAGGATTATTGCATCGCGGTACTGAGAAATTAATTGAACACAAAACCTATTTACAAGCGTTGCCGTATTTTGACCGGCTGGATTACGTCGCGCCGATGAACCAAGAACATGCTTTTGCATTAGCAATTGAAAAGTTGCTTGATGTTGAGGTTCCTGAAAGAGGGCAATATATAAGAGTTTTATTTTCTGAAATTGGTCGATTACTTAGTCATCTTTTAAATGTAACTACAACAGCCATGGATGTTGGTGCAATGACACCAATTACATGGGGTTTTGATGAAAGAGAAAAATTACTCGATTTTTATGAGGAAGTTTCTGGTTCAAGATTTCATGCTGCATATTTCAGAGCAGGTGGGGTTCATCAAGATCTACCAGATGGCTTAACTGATAAGATCTTTGATTTTTGTAATAACTTCCCAAAAGCACTTGATGATATTGAAAGTTTGTTGACTGAAAATAGAATATTCAAGCAAAGAAATGTGAATATAGGAAAGGTATCCAAAGAAGATGCTGTTGATAGAGGGTTTAGTGGATTTGTTTTAAGAGCATGTGGCGTTCCATGGGATTTAAGGAAATCTCAACCTTACGATTGTTACGATAAACTTGATTTCAAAATACCAGTTGGATCAAACGGCGACTGTTACGATCGTTATTTATGTCAAATTGATGAGATGAGGGAAAGCATTAAGATTATGCTTCAGTGCCTCGATAAAATGCCAAATGGTGAAGTTATAAACAGAGACTCTAAAATTGCAGCCCCAAAAAGAATGGATATGAAGAATTCAATGGAATCTATTATTCATCATTTTAAATTTTTTACAGAGGGTTTTCATGTGCCAGAAGGTGAAATATATTCTGCTGTTGAGGCACCAAAAGGTGAGTTTGGAGTTTATCTCATAGCTGATGGATCCAGTCGGCCTTATAGATGTAAAATTAGGGCTCCTGGGTTTGCTCACCTTCAAGCTTTTGATCTATTATCAAAAGGACACTTGCTAGCAGACGTACCAGCAATACTTGGATCTATTGCTATTGTCTTTGGAGAGGTGGATAGATGAGCAATCTTAATGACAATTTTTCTTTCAACGAAACAAATGAACGGGAAGCAGAAAAGATACTCGCTAAATATCCCACAGATAGAAAACAAAGCGCAATAATGCCATTATTAGATTTAGCCCAAAGACAAAATGATAATTGGTTGAGCAGAGATGTCGTAGAGTATGTGGCCAACTTTTTAGAAATACCTTTTATCAAGGCCTGGGAAGTTGTTACTTTTTACTCAATGTATTACACAAAGTACAACGGCAAATATTTAGTTCAAGTATGTGGAACAACACCATGTTGGCTTAGAGGATCAGACCAAGTTGCTAAAGCATGTAAAGAAATGATTTCACCTGATCAAAATACTCTATCAAAAGATGGCCTTTTTTCTTGGATGCAAGTTGAGTGTCTGGGTGCATGTGTCAACGCTCCTTTAGTTCAAATTAATGATGATTACTATGAAGATCTAACATACGACACAACAAAAAATATACTGCAGTCATTGATGGATGGCAAAGAAATTAAAGTTGGATCACAAAATGGTCGAACTAGTTCGAAGGCGGTTTCATAATGTTAAAAGAAAAGGATAAAATATTTACAAATCTCTTTGGAGATGATGCATACAGTTTAAAGAGTGCTAAAAAAAGAGGTGATTGGGACAATACGAAAACACTCATAAAAAAAGGACGCGATTGGATCATTGATGAAATGAAAAAATCTGAGTTAAGAGGGCGCGGCGGTGCTGGTTTTCCGACAGGATTGAAATGGTCTTTCATGCCTAAAGACCCTGCACTGAACAACTATCTTGTTGTTAATGCTGATGAGTCCGAACCAGGGACTTGTAAAGACCGTGATATGATAAGAAATGAACCCCATAAGCTTATCGAAGGATGCCTGCTGGCTTCTTTCGCCATGAACGCACATACTTGTTATATTTACATAAGAGGTGAATATTTTAATGAAGCTGTTGTTCTTCAGAATGCAATTGATGAGGCTTACGAAGCAGGTCTGGTTGGGAAGAATGCTGCTAAGTCTGGTTGGGATTTTGATGTATATCTTCACCGAGGAGCAGGCGCCTATATATGTGGAGAGGAGACGGCGCTTCTTGAGAGTCTTGAGGGTAAAAAAGGATTCCCTCGACTTAAACCACCATTCCCTGCGAATAAGGGCCTGTATGGAGCCCCAACAACTGTCAATAATGTTGAGACTATTGCTGTAGTCCCTACAATACTAAGAAGAGGAGGAGATTGGTTTTCTTCATTTGGTAGAAAGAAAAATACAGGGACAAAGGTTTTTTGCATTTCAGGACACGTCAACAACCCATGTAATATTGAAGAAGAAATGGGCATACCTCTTCGTGAATTGATAGAAAAACATGCTGGTGGAGTTATGGGAGGATGGGATAATTTAAAAGCTATTATACCTGGAGGGTCTTCAGTTCCACTAATACCAAGAAATATATGTGATAGTGTTTTAATGGACTTTGACTCTCTTGCAGAAGTTAAAAGTGGGTTAGGAACTGCAGCTGTTATTGTTATGGATAAAAGTACTGATCTGGTAAAGGCCATATCAAAATTATCTCATTTTTATAAACATGAAAGTTGCGGTCAATGTACCCCATGTCGTGAAGGCACTGGGTGGTTGTGGAGAATGATGGAAAAAATTGGAGAAGGAAATGCAACTTCTACTGATATCGATAAATTACTTGATGTTACCAAACAAATTGAAGGACACACGATTTGTGCTCTTGGCGATGCAGCGGCATGGCCAATTCAAGGTTTGTTCAGGCACTTTAGAGAAGAAATAGAAGAAAGTTTAACTAAAATCCGAGCTGCATAATGGTTAAGGTCAAAATAAATGGTATAGAAAATGATGTTCAAGAGGGAGTAACAATCCTTCAGGCCTGTGAGGAAGCTGGCCTTGAAATACCCAGATTTTGTTATCATGATCGATTGTCTATAGCTGGTAATTGTCGGATGTGCCTTGTAGACGTTGAAGGTGCTCCAAAACCGGTTGCATCCTGTGCAATGCCAATAAATGAAGGCATGTCTATCCATACAAATACCCAAACAGTTAAAAAAGCTCGAGAAGGAGTTATGGAGTTTCTTCTCATAAACCACCCACTTGACTGTCCGGTTTGTGATCAGGGAGGTGAATGTGACTTACAAGATCAGACAGTTGCATTTGGACCTGAAAACTCAAGATTTAATGAAAATAAAAGATCAGTAGATGAAAAGCACATGGGTCCTCTTATTAAAACATACATGACCCGTTGTATACATTGTACGAGATGTATTCGATTTGGCGATGAGGTTGCCGGTGTTAATCAATTGGGTGCGCTTAATAGGGGCGAGAGTATGGAGATAACGACTTACCTCGAACAAACACTCGATTCTGAATTATCTGCAAACATTGTGGACCTCTGTCCCGTAGGAGCGTTAACTTCTAAACCTTATCAATTTGAAGCAAGACCATGGGAGCTAAAGAAAACAGAGTCCATTGATGTAATGGATGCTGTAGGTTCAAACATAAGAGTAGATACGTATGGGTGGAAAGTTAAAAGGATCCTGCCAGTATTAAATGAAGACATTAATGAAGAATGGATCTCTGATAAGACTCGCTATGCTTGCGATGGACTATTAACACAACGCATTGACACACCTTTAATTAAAAATAATGGAAAGTTTGTAGAAAGTGATTGGAATGAGTCACTTTCAAAAGTTACAGAACTTTTAAAGTCAAATAATCCAGAAGAAATTGTTTTTTTATTAGGTGACTTTATTGATTTAGAAACTGCATATTTAATAAAAAAATTAGCTGACACATTAAACATAAAGTCAGTTGAATGTCGGCAAGACAGTTGCAAGATCCCCTTCAACCATAGGTCACAATTCTTATTCAACTCAAAGATTAATGGTTTAGATGAAACTGACTGCCTATTAATAGTTGGTAGCAATGTAAGAGAAGAAGCTCCAATTATAAATGCACGAATTAGAAAACAAGTAATATCAAGAGATTTGCCTGCAGCACTCATTGGAGAAAATTTTGACTTAACATACAAATATGAACACCTAGGAAATGATGTAAATATTTTAACTGATATTTTGTACGATAAAAATGAATTCTCCAAAAAGCTTTTGGAAGCAAAAAAACCAATGCTTATAGTAGGACAATCTTTGTTAAATAGGGATGATTCAATTCAAATTTATTCTCTACTCGAATCCTTCATTGAAAAATTTAATATGGCAAACGACGAATGGAACGGGTTTAATGTTCTACAATTAAGTGCCTCTAGAGCAGGATCATTAGAAGTCGGATGTTACCAGAAAAACAAAAATTTAGACGACATCATAGATGATGCGCACAACAACAAAGTTAGACTGGTAATGTCATTTGGTGCAGACGAAATAAATTACCAACATTTTGAAAATAGTAAGATTATTTACATGGGTACCCATGGTGACAGAGGCGCAAATGCAGCTGATATCATTTTGCCTTCTGCTGCATATACGGAAAAAGATGGCATCTACATCAATACAGAAGGAAGAACTCAATTCGCCAATAAAGCCAGTTATCCCCCTGGAGATGCAAAAGAGGACTGGAAGATAATTAACCAAATTAGCAAACTTATGTCTTTAGACTGGCCTTTCATTGATCAAGGAGACGTAAGATCTGCAATTTTTGATGATTATCCCCATCTTAATGAAAATTTTAATGATCAAACATGTGAATATATAAAACTTTTAGAAAATAAATCAAAAGATGAAATTGAAATTACGCCTAAAGATACAAGAACTGCAAAAGAAAAAAAATCAGACACTTTTAATGAGAATATTAAAGATTTTGAAAATAACTCTGCTCATAAAATATATAATTTACCATGGAAAGATCTCAGTGATCGTCAAAGAGAGTATTTAAGAAAATATAATTATCCAGAAACTTGGTCAGAATTTACCGAACATTATGGGTTCAAGGTAGTTAATGACATTAAAAAGAAAAATAACGTAGTTCTGCCATACGAAGTACAATATGCAAAAAGTTTAGGTAAGGTTTGGGATGATTTATCGTATAATCAAAAGAAATGGGCCTACACAAAGAGAAATAAAAACAACCTGATTGGTTTAGCAGATGATGCCAATTTTACTCCTGAAGGAATTGTGGTCATAAACGATAACCAAGAAGCTTATTACGCAAAGCCAAAAGAAATTTATTTTGAAAATAAAAAATTAATTCCAAGTATAAATGACTTTTACGTTACAGATACCATTTCACGCCACTCAAGTACGATGGCAGAATGCAGTAGGGCAAGAAAAGAAATGAGAAGCTCAATTAAAGAGAAAGCTTCCTAAATATGAATGTGTTACAGTCAAATTTTTTTGAATTAATAACAATAATATTTTATTGTATTTTAATATTTGTACCACTTCTTGTTGGCGTTGTTTTAGCCTTATATGCTGATAGAAAAATATGGGCCGCTGTTCAAAAAAGAAGAGGACCTAATGTAGTTGGACCATTTGGCTTATTTCAAGTGCCTGCAGATGGATTAAAATTTATATTTAAAGAAATCATTCTCCCTGACAGTGCCGACAAAACTGTTTTTTTAATTGCTCCAATTATTACCCTAGCTTTATCCATTGCTGCGTGGGCTGTAATCCCTGTTCAAGCGGGGGTTGTATTAGCAAATATAAATGTTGGCATATTATATATTTTTGCAATTAGTTCTCTTGGAGTTTATGGAATACTGATGGCTGGTTGGGCTTCAAACAGCAAATACCCTTTTTTTGGCGCATTAAGATCCGCTGCCCAAATGGTATCTTATGAAGTATCAATAGGTTTTGTGATCGTAACAGTTTTAATGTGCGTAGGCTCATTAAACTTGAGTGAAATCGTACTTGCTCAAAAAAATATTTGGTTTTTCATACCACTATTTCCGATGTTTATAGTCTTTTTTATTTCTGCGCTAGCTGAAACGAATAGGCCTCCATTTGATTTGCCTGAAGCTGAGTCAGAACTGGTTGCAGGTTATCAAACTGAATATTCGGGAATGCCTTTTGTTCTATTTTTATTTGGTGAATATATAAATATTTTATTAATGTGTGCAATGACAACTATTCTCTTCTTAGGTGGATGGTTGCCTCCCATTGATGTATATCCATTAAATGCTATACCTGGATTTGTGTGGTTCATTCTCAAAGTAACACTAGTTTTTTATATGTTTGCTATGGTTAAAGCGTTTGTCCCTCGATATCGATATGATCAGCTAATGCGATTAGGTTGGAAAGTATTCCTTCCTTTATCATTACTTGCTGTAGTACTTACATCGTCAATATTATTCTTTTTTAAACTTGCTCCAGGTATGTCATGAGATTTTTAAATTTTATAAAATCATTTCTATTAATTGATTTCATTAAAGCTTACTTACTAGCTCAGAAATATTTTTTTAAGAAGAAAGCAACGATTAACTATCCCTTTGAAAAAGGAAAACTTAGTCCACGCTTTAGAGGTGAACATGCTCTTAGGCGCTATCCAAGTGGAGAAGAAAGGTGCATTGGATGTAAGCTATGTGAGGCAGTATGTCCAGCCCAGGCAATTACAATTGAAACTGAGCCAAGAGATGATGGAACAAGAAGAACCACAAGATATGATATTGATATGGTTAAATGTATCTATTGTGGTTTATGTGAGGAGTCGTGTCCTGTTGATGCAATAGTTCAGGGGCCAAATTTTGAATTCACGACAGAAACTAGAAAAGAACTTTACTATACTAAAGATAAACTTTTAGAAAATGGTGATAGGTGGGAAACAGTAATCGCTGAAAATTTAGAAGCTGACGCTAAATACAGGTAAATTTCATGTCAATGTCACTAATTACCTTTTATCTTTTTTCCGCAATTCTCCTGCTCTCATCTTTAATGGTGATTTCAACAAAAAATCCTGTTCATTCTGTTTTATTTTTAATTTTAGCTTTTCTTAATGCTGCAGGTATATTTGTTATTCTTCATGCAGAATTTTTAGCCATGATATTAATCATTGTTTATGTTGGCGCTGTAGCTGTCTTATTTTTATTTGTCGTTATGATGCTTGATTTTAAAACATCTCTTGAAAAAGATAATATTCTACAATACATGCCAATAGGTCTCTTAATTGGATTAGTATTTATTGCTGAACTTGTTATTGTATTAATCAACACGCGTTTAGATTTATCCAATATTCAAATATTATCTAACCCATTGGATAATTTCTCAGACCAATCTAATACTGAAGCTATAGGATCAATTCTTTACACTAACTATGTTTTATATTTTCAGTTATCAGGAGTAATTTTACTAGTTGCCATGGTCGGATCAATTGTATTGACCTTAAGAGATAGAGAAGGCGTTAAACGTCAAATTGTATCAGAGCAAGTTGATAGAAAAGGAAAAATTGAGCTTGTAGATGTAAAATCAGGTGAGGGTATTGATATATAATGATTGAACTTAATCAATTTCTAATTTTATCAGCTTTACTTTTCTCAATAGGTGTTATTGGCATATTCTTGAATCGAAAAAATGTAATTATCATTCTAATGTCAATTGAGATTATTTTATTGGCAGTCAATATTAATTTAGTTTCATTTTCTTATTTTTTAAACGATCTAACAGGCCAGATATTCTCATTGTTTGTATTAACGGTTGCTGCTGCAGAAGCCGCAATTGGATTGGCAATTTTGGTAATCTATAACCGGAATGCAGGTAGCATTGAGATTGAGAAAATAAATACCTTAAAAGGATAATATTATGATTCACAGCATTGTAATTTTACCCTTATTGGGGTTTCTCATTGCGTGCACATTATCTTTTTTTAAAAGAAATGCTTTTATAGATCGTTTAGCTGAAGTTATTACGTGTACTTTTATTGTTCTAGCGGCGTTCTTTTCTTTTTATATTTTCATTGTCAATATAGGTAGCCCCAGTGTTGTTTCTTTAAAGTTATTTACATGGATTGAATCAGGCTCTTTTTCTGCTGATTGGTCTATTTATTTAGACTCGGTAACCAGCGTAATGTTAGTGGTTATCACAAGTGTTTCTGCTTTGGTACATGTTTATTCAATTGGATACATGTCACATGATGATAGTAAGCCTAGATTTATGGGTTATTTGTCATTGTTTACATTTGCTATGATCATGCTCGTTACAGCAGATAATTTTTTGCAATTATTTTTTGGGTGGGAAGGAGTTGGCTTAGCTTCATATTTATTAATTGGCTTTTGGTACAAGAAACCCACAGCAAACGCAGCTGCCATAAAAGCCTTCATAGTCAACCGCGTTGGTGACTTTGGGTTGGCACTTGGAATTTTTACAATTTTTATCGTCTTTGGAAGTATTGAGTATGAAAATGTTTTCAACAGCGCGGCCAAATTTTCAGATGCTCAATTTGCTTTTATTGGATACGAGATCCATGCATTAACACTAATTTGTATCTTTTTATTTATAGGTGCGATGGGAAAATCAGCCCAACTTTTTTTACACACATGGCTGCCTGATGCTATGGAGGGCCCTACACCTGTTTCAGCATTAATTCATGCGGCAACTATGGTTACTGCTGGGGTTTTTCTAGTAGTAAGATGTTCACCGCTTTTTGATTTAGCGCCAATTGCGATGGATTTTGTTGTAGTTATTGGGGCAAGTACTGCATTTTTTGCAGCAACCATTGGCCTTGTTCAAAACGATATTAAAAGAGTAATTGCTTATTCAACATGCAGTCAACTCGGTTACATGTTTGTTGCTGCAGGTTTAGGCGCTTACGGGGTAGCAATGTTCCATTTGTTCACTCATGCATTTTTTAAGGCACTTCTTTTCCTTGGAGCAGGCTCAGTTATTCATGCCGTACATGAAGAGCAGGACATTAGAAGAATGGGAGGGATAAGTAATTTTATACCAATCACTCAAGTCATGATGATTATTGGAACCATATCATTAATGGGCTTTCCATTCACATCTGGCTATTATTCAAAAGACGCTATTATTGAAACAGCATATCTATCAAATTCAAATTTTGCTGATTATGCTTACATTCTACTTACTATTGGAGTTGTAATGACTTCGTTTTATTCATGGCGCTTAATGTTCCTTGTTTTCAATGGAAAAACTAGAATGGCTGAAGAGGATTATAGAAAAGTTCATGAGTCATCATCGATCATGCTTATACCTCTAATGATTTTAGCTATTGGAGCTCTCTTTTTTGGATTTATATTTAAAAGTTACTTTATAGGTTTCAACAGTGACGAATTCTGGAATGGATCTATTGTTCTACATCATGAAGATCATCATAATATCCCATTATTAATTTATTACCTTCCAGCAATTTTAGGGGTCGTTGGATTTTTCATTGCTTGGATGATGTATCTACGAAAGTCAAATATTGCTAAAAATATCGCTGAATTAAATAAGCCTTTATACAATTTTTTACTGAACAAATGGTATTTTGATGAACTTTACAACATGGTTCTTGTTAAGCCAGCAATAGGAGTTGGCAAATTGTTTTGGAAACTAATTGACGGTTATATTATTGATGGCTTTGGACCAAATGGCCTCGCTTCTTTAGTCAGCCGTATCTCATCAAGAACTAGGCAAATTCAATCTGGATTTATTTATCATTATGCATTTGCAATTCTGATTGGCTTATCTTTGATTATAACACTTATAATTTTTAGGTTTTAATTAATGAATGAATTGCCAATCTTAAGTATTTTAATTTTACTTCCAATAGTTGGGATATTTTTCATGACTTTGATCAGAAATAATAATGATCAAAGTTCAAATAATCTAAAACATACAGCCTTGTGGATATCTTTTTTAAATTTTTTAATTTCTCTATACTTACTATTTTCATTTAATCAGCAAGATGCAGACTTTCAGTTTGAGGAACGATATTTTTGGATTGAATATGGAATATCTTACCATTTAGGCGTTGATGGAATTTCAATTCTATTCATTGTCCTCACAACAATGCTTGTTCCAATTTGCATCTTAGCTAGTTATGACAGTATTAAATTTTCTGTAAAAGAATATTTAATTGCGTTTTTAGCTCTTGAAACTTTCATGATAGGCGTCTTTTGTTCCCTTGATCTTGTTTTATTCTATTTATTCTTTGAGGGTGGTTTGATACCCATGTTTCTTATTATTGGCATTTGGGGAGGAGAAAGAAGAGTTTACTCAACATTCAAATTTTTCTTATACACACTTGCTGGTTCAGTTTTTATGTTACTAGCTATCATATACATATTTATTACAGCCGGTACTACAGATGTATCATACCTATTGGATTATAATTTTACACGCAATGAACAGATTGTGTTGTGGCTTGCTTTTTTTGCGTCATTTATGGTTAAAATCCCAATGTGGCCATTTCATACTTGGCTGCCAGATGCCCACGTTGAAGCTCCTACAGCGGGCTCAGTAATATTAGCTGGAGTTTTATTAAAAATGGCAGGATATGGTTTTATTCGTTTCTCAATTGGCTTTTTCCCTGAAGCCTCAGAGCTTTTTGCTCCACTCATCTTTGTACTTAGTATTGTAGCTATAATCGTTACATCGTTGATAGCATTAGTTCAGGAGGATATGAAAAAGTTAATAGCGTATTCCTCTGTTGCACATATGGGATTTGTAACTTTAGGAATTTTTACATTTACAGTTCAAGGAATTGAAGGAAGTGTCATTCAAATGATAAGTCACGGTATTGTTTCTGCAGCATTATTTTTATGTGTCGGCGTGGTTTATGATCGATTACACACAAGGGAAATTTCCAGGTATGGTGGATTGGTAAGTAAAATGCCAATGTATGCATTTACTTTTATGATTTTCATTTTGGCTAGTCTTGGTTTACCAGGAACAAGCGGTTTCGTTGGAGAATTTTTAGTATTACTTTCAATATTTAGTATAAATACTTATTTTGCTGTATTTGCTACCACTGGCGTTGTATTAGCGGCAACATATTCTCTATGGCTTTATCGTAGAATGATTTTCGGTGCCTTAATTAAAGATGATTTGTCAGAGATGTTAGATTTAACCCGAAGAGAAATAATAATATTCGTTCCACTTATTACTCTGACAATATTTATTGGCATATATCCAAAACCAGTTATAGATATTATCGAGCCTTCAGCAAAAAAAATTGTGAGTCAAGTTAACGGTAAATTAAATTAATTTAATGGAGAATATTTTACACATAATACCAGAAATCTTTATTTTTTGTTCTGCATTAATATTACTCATTCTTGGATTATTTATAAAAAATATTAAACTTATTAATAATCTTGCCATTTTATCATTACTCATAGCAGTAGCACTTGTTATTAATCAACCTTATCAGTCTATATATTTAAATAGTTACGTCATTGATGAGTTCTCGTCTTTATTTAAAATCATGATCTTTATAGGGTCGATTGTTACATTGGTAATGTTTGTATCAAGTAGAGAAGACTTGCACATAAATTTATATGAATTTCCCATACTAATTCTATTTTCAACTCTGGGGATGATGGTCATGGTGTCCGCAAACGATTTGCTTGCTATGTTTATTGGTCTAGAACTTCAATCACTGAGTCTTTATGTGCTAGCCGCGCTTAATAGAAATAGTCTTTTGTCATCAGAGGCTGGTATTAAGTATTTTATATTAGGGGCTCTTTCATCGGGTTTATTATTATTTGGAATTTCCTACATTTATGGTTTTTCAGGAAATACAAATTTCAATTTGATCGCCGTCAATTATAACTCTGAGAGTCTAGGCCTTTTAATTGGCATAGTTTTTGTGTTAGCAGGTCTTGCATTTAAAGTTTCTGCGGTTCCTTTCCATATGTGGACTCCAGATGTATATCAAGGCGCTCCGACACCGATAACCGCTTTCTTTGCTCTCGCCCCAAAAATTGCTGCAATGGGCTTATTGGTAAGGTTTTTATTTAATTCTTTTGGAGAGCTGTATTTGGATTGGCAGCAAATAATATTTTTTATTTCAATTGCATCTATGATGCTTGCTGCGTTTGCTGCAATTGCCCAAACAAATATTAAAAGACTAATGGCATATAGTTCAATAGGCCATATAGGTTACGCGTTAATTGGTGTTGCTTGTGTTTCTAGTGAAGGATTAAGATCACTTTTGATTTATCTTATGATTTACTTGGTCATGAATATATCTGTATTCACAGTTATACTTAGTTTAAAGAGGAATGATGCATACTTTGAAAATATATCTGACCTTTCAGGTATGTATAAAAATCACCCATTTACTACTATCTTGGTTGCGTTAATGATGTTTTCATTAGCGGGTATACCTCCTTTAGCCGGTTTTTTTGGTAAATTTTATATTTTCGTTGCAGCTTTAGAAAGTAATATGGTGTTTCTTGCGGTTATAGGTATCATTGCAAGTGTTATTAGCGCTTTCTATTATCTTCGTATTGTAAAGATAATGTATTTTGATGAACCAAAAGAAGAGTTTGATGGAGTGAATATCCGATCACTTCAAGTTCTGTTCTATCCATCTTCTTTTTTAGTCATTTTGTTTTTCATATATCCTGCACCAATTATACAGCTTTCAGAATATGCTATAAAATCTTTTTATTAATAGACATGTTATCTAAATCAGCAATCATCCATTATGATGTTATCGACAGCACAAATCTTGAAAGCAAGAGACTTATTGATAAAGAAAAAATTTTCTCTCCTACTTGGATTATAGCAAGTAAGCAAACTGCAGGAAGAGGGCGAGGTGATAAAAAATGGGTATCTCAAGAGGGAAATCTGCTTGCTTCTTTAATTCTACCTATTGATTTTTCCCTGGATAGACTTCCATTTTTATCATGTATTGTTGCATTATCTTTACATCAATGTATTTCAAAAGTGATTACGGATAATAAACCTTTAAAAATAAAATGGCCAAATGATATTCTCTATGATGACGCTAAATTGGCAGGAGTACTAATTGAAAACTCTCTCTCTCAAAGTAAAAACTTTTCAATTATTGGTATAGGAATCAACGTTGCACACCATCCAATTATAGAGCGAAAAAACACTACATCTTTAAATGCTATAGTGCAGAAGAATATGAAAACCATGGATTTAATTAAATCCCTGGAAATCATTCTTAATGAGTATTTAGAAAAATTAATAAATAACTCAGACGCTCTTTTAATAGATGAATACAAAAGTAAATGCTGGAATTACAATAAGACAGTAAAATTTATGATAAATGATAGAGTCTTAGAAGGAATATTAATTGATATATCTAAAGACTTTGAAATTATTATAAACGCAAATAATAAAAATATTAAATTAAATGCAGGAGAATTGTCATTTGACTATTAATGTGAGAACAATTGTAGATATAGGTAATACAAATATCTTATTTGGAAACATTGTTAAAGGTGAGCTTATTTCCCAAATGAGAATAGAAACATCTGTCATAGTGAATGCTCAAAAAAATAATATGAGCACTGATTTAGTTGAATTGAAAAATTTTTTATCAGATAGCAAATCAGTCATTATTTCTGGTGTAGTGCCAAACGCTCAATATAAATTAACTAATTTTATAAAAAGTATTAGAGATGATTTGAAAATTGTTGAACTGAGAACATCTGATCTTGAAAAATTTATATCTTTTACCTTAGATAAACCAAGCGAGGTTGGTGATGATAGAATAATTAATGCTATTGCTGCAGTAAAACAATACGAGCCTCCTTTAATTATTGTTGATTTTGGAACCGCAACAACCTTAGATGTAGTAGATAAAAATGCCAGTTATGCAGGAGGGTTAATATGTCCTGGAGTTAACTTATCTATCAAATCTCTCTCTGAAGGTACCGCTCTATTGCCACAAATTGATTTTAAAAGACCAGCCCAACTTATCGGTAAAGATACAATCCATGCCATGGAATCAGGTATCTATTGGGGCTATATCAGTCTTATTGAGGGGTTGGTTGATAAGTTAAAAAAGGAAAATGACTGTTTGAATGCAAAAACCATTGCTACAGGCGGTTTGTCGAAACTATTTGCAAAAGATTTAAATTGCATTAATTACTTTGAAAATGATCTTACTTTGAACGGCCTGATCATAATAAGCAAAAAAATATATGAGTAAAAATAGCAGACTAGTTTTTCTGCCTTTAGGTGGAACTGGAGAAATAGGTATGAACATGAATCTCTATGGTTATGGCAATGAGATTGATGATATGAAATGGCTAATTGTCGATGTAGGCATTACTTTCGGAGACGATACAACTCCTGGGGTTGATGTGATACTACCAGACCATGAATTCATAAAAGAAAGAAAAGAAAATCTTCAAGGAATAATTATTACTCACGCCCATGAAGACCATGTCGGTGGATTAGCTTATTTATGGCCAGACTTGAAGTGTCCGATATATGCAACTGCATTTACTGCATCAATTATAAGATTAAAGTTTGAGGAGAGGGGTATAAATATTGAAGATAAATTAAATATAGTTGATCTATCATCTGAAATTCAAATCAAACCATTCGATATTAAATTTCAAACACTGACACATTCTATACCAGAGCCAAATTCCTTATTCATTAAGACAAAATTGGGTACCATTTATCACACTGGTGATTGGAAAATTGATGACAATCCTATTGTAGGAGAGTCAATTGATTTTAATCAATTAAAAGAAAATAGTGAGGAAGTGCTTGCAATGGTTTGCGATTCAACGAATGTATTAACAAGTGGACGTTCGGGATCAGAATCGACGGTTCGAGGAAATCTTGCTGGTGTTATTAAAAAGTTAAAAAATAGAGTTTTCGTTACTTCATTCGCTTCAAATGTTGCGCGATTAGAAACAATTGCTGCGGCCGCTAAAGAGTCTGGGAGGTCGCTGGTTGTTTTAGGTCGATCAATGCATAGAATGATATCTGTTGCACGGCAAAACGGAATTTTAAAAGATATAGATGTTATCTTATCTGAAAAGGATGCTGCAAAAAAGAAAAAGCATGAGGTTCTCTACCTATGCACTGGTAGTCAAGGGGAACCAAGAGGTGCAATGATGAGGATATCAAATCAAGATTTCCCACACATTGATATTGATCAAGATGATTGTGTAATTTTTTCATCCAAAATTATTCCTGGCAACGAGAAAAAAATATTTAAACTATTTAATCGCCTTTCTGAACTTGGTGCTGAAGTAATCACCGAATATGATGAAGATATTCATGTGTCAGGACATCCATGTCTTGATGAAATGGTAGATATGTATGAACATGTAAAGCCAAAAATATCTGTTCCTGTGCATGGAGAGTTTAGACATTTAAAAAGACACTCTTCTCTAGCAAAAGAACTTGGTGTTCAGTTTCCAATGCAAATATCTAATGGTGATATTCTACAGCTCGCACCAGGTTCACCTTACATATATGATCAATGTAAATCTGGAAGGCAGTATCTAGATGGAAACCGACTAGTTGATTATAACAGTAGTCATATTAAAGATAGAAAAAGAATGAGTTATAATGGCGTATTG
>QBZX01000007.1 GCA_003282175.1 Pelagibacteraceae bacterium AG-337-G06 | reverse complement strand
CCCAGATTTAACATAAGATTTTGAGAGTTTGTCTATTAAAGGTTTAATAACGTCATTTAATTTTTCTTTAGCAACATCGGTGAGATATAAATTCTTTTTTCTGCCATCATCAGAATTAATTTTTTGAATAATAAATTTTTCTTTTAACAAAATTCTTAAAACTCTATTCAAACTTTGTTTTCTGATATCAAGAATATTTAACAGTTCATTAAATATTATCCCAGGATTTAGGTTTATTATTAAAAGACACCTAATATCAGCTATGCCAAGCTCTTCATCGTCTAAATTATTAAATATTTCTTTTTCAAATATTCTATTAGCCTCAAAAAAATTATTTAATGAAATTTTGATGCGGTCTTCACGAAGATAGAGCAGAGACGATGCTTTGCTATTGGATGTATTTAAGTCAGCCACTATGACATAGTTACGATAAAAATATATATTAATCAAGGAGTTTTTCTGTTATGTAATCTATTCTTAAACTAAATAAAATATTTATGGAAATACCACCATTTGACAACAGAGATGGCTTTATATGGATGAATGGCAAATTTGTTCCTTGGAATGATGCTAAATGTCATGTCATTACACAAGGACTTCATTATGCAAGTTCTGTATTTGAAGGTGAGAGGGCTTATAAAGGAAAAATATTTAAATCTGAAGAACATACGAAAAGACTGTTTAAGTCAGCTGAAACGGTTGGTATAAAAATCCCCTATACTCAGGAAGAAATTAATCAGGCCAAAGATGAACTAATAAGTAAGATGGGTTATCAAGATTGTTATGTTCGTCCAATTGCCTGGCGTGGAAGTCAACAGATGGGATTATCTACTTCTAATGCTGATATAAATGTTGCCATCGCAGTCTGGGATGATTGGGCATCATATTTCAAAATAGAAGATAGAAAAGCGGGTCTAAGATTGATCACATCACCCTGGAAACGACCAGCACCTGATACAGCTCCATGTGAAGCTAAAGCGTCAGGTCCTTATGTTATTTGCACAATGTCAAAGGAATATGCAGAGAGCAATGGTTACAATGACGCTCTTATGCTTGATTACAGAGGTTATATAGCGGAAGGAACCGGAGCGAACATATTCTTTATAAAAGATGAAACAATACATACACCTATACCAGATTGTTTTCTAAATGGCATCACTAGGCAAACAGTTATTGAGATGGTGACAAAAAAAGGATTTTCAGTTGAGGAAAAACATATAATGCCGGATGAAATAACTAACTATGACGAGGCTTTTTTAACTGGGACGGCCGCTGAAATCACTCCTATACAATCAATTGATAGCATTAAATTTAAGACTGGCGATGAAAGTCAAAATTTTCAGTTCATGCAAGACTATCACGATCTAGTGAGATCATAGTCAAAAAATATTTCTATAGTATTGATATCCACTATATACCGATGCGATCATGGCAATCCATAAAAGTGCTATACCAAAATTGTTAATTAATAATAAGCTGCTGTAAACATCAGCTAAGAGTATCAAAAATAAGCTGCCCATTTGAGCTGCAGTTTTATATTTACCTAAATTTGATACAGGTATTTCTTTTTTATTAACATCACTTGATGCATATTCTCTCAAGCCAGAAATAAATATTTCTCTAGCTATAATTAGATATGCAGGTATCAGATGTATTCCTAACAACATCCCATCTGAAATAAAAGTAACTAAGATAAGAACTACGAAGAGTTTATCAGCGATGGGATCAAGCATTTTTCCAAAATTTGAAGTGTTTTTTGTCTTTCTAGCAATTAAACCATCAAGATAATCGGTAATCGACATCACAATAAATAAAACTATTGATAAGAAATTTATTAAATTTGAATCAGAGAAAATTAAAATTATAAGGACTGGAAGCAGTAATATTCTTGAAATTGTTAATATGTTTGGCAATTTGGACATCAATCATTAAAGTAAGCATATATTTTTTCTGATAGCAACCTGCTTATTCCCTTAACCTTCATAATATCTTGAGATGATGCAGTTTTAATATTTTTAACTGACCCAAAATGATTCAGTAGTAGCTTTTTTCTAACTCTTCCCAAACCTTCAATGGGTTCCAATTCTGATGTATGCATTTCTTTTTTTCTTTTGTCTCTATGAGCACCAATAGCATATCTATGTGATTCATCTCTGAGCCTTTGCATAAAGAAAAATGAAGGTGTATCTTTTTTTATATAATTTTTCTTATCATTGAAAATAATCTGATCAAGGCTTTCCTTTCTTCCTTCGCCCTTAAAAATTGATGCTAATTTAATTTCACTTAAATTTTTCTCTTCTAATATTTTTTTAGCCAAATCATAGTGGCCTTTGCCACCATCTATTATGAGAAGCTCAGGTAAATTTTGATATTTTTTTTGATTTTTTATTGCTTCAGAAGAAAACCTTCTCTCGAGAACATGCCGCATCATACCATAATCATCTCCAGGTTTAACCTTGTTTGAATCAATATTAAATTTTCTATAAGACTTTTTATCAAAACCTTCTTTTGAAAATACAATCATGGCACCAACAGCATTTTTGCCAAATAAGTGACTGTTATCAAAAGCTTCTATTCGATTAATATCAAGGGCAATTCCAAGATCTTTCTTTAAGGCTTTTAAATTTTCTTTATCAGAGAACGACTGAGTAATATGATTTTTTAATGATAATTCGGAATTCCTTATCGCATAATTAATAATTTCTAATTTTTTACCCTTTTTTGGGATTGAAAAATTTGTTTGATAAGAATAAATCGATTTTAGAGAATTTTTAATGAGCTTAGAATTATTAATGGGGGTATTTATAAGCACATTTTTTGGAGGTGAATACTTTGTATAAAAATCAACTATAAACCTCTCTAATATTTCATAAGTTTCGACTTCTTCTCCATGTTTGGGAAAGTATGATCTATTTCCCCAATTCTGACCTGATCTGTATATGAATACCTGCACGCAAGATTTGTTTCCTTTTCTTGAAATAGATATCACGTCAGTATTTTTAATGTCATGCAAGTTTATATTTTGTTGACTTTGTATTTGAGTTAAAGCTTCAATTTTATCTCTATAGCTTGCAGCTTTTTCATAATTCAAAATTTCACTTTCTCTATCCATCTTTTTTGAGAGTTCTGCCTGTAGAGTGCTGTGATGGCCTGAAAGAAAATTTTCAGCATTTTTTACTGTTGAATTGTAGTCTTTCTTATTAATTGTATCATTCACACAAGGACCGCTGCAGCGTTCAATTTGATAAAGAAGACAAGGTTTTGATCTGTTTTCAAATATTGTATCGTCACATGAACGCAGTAAGAAAACTTTCTGTAATATTTTTAATGTATAATTAAGAGAGTTGATTGTTGCAAAAGGACCGAAATACTTTCCTTTAAATTTTTGCTTACCTCTATGTTTTGTAATTTGAGGATATTCTTGTTCATGGTTAATAAAGATATAAGGAAAAGATTTGTCATCACGAAGAAGTATATTAAATGGTGGTTTTAGTTTCTTGATTAAATTTGCCTCTAAAAGTAATGCTTCCTTTTCAGTTTGTGTAATCACAACGTCAATAGTTGATATTTTACTAACCATTCTTTTTATGCGGTTTGATAAATTGTTACCATTCAGGTAACTTTTAAGACGATTTTGTATATTCTTGGCTTTTCCTACGTAGAGTATTTCATCTTTTTCATTCAGCATTTTATAAATACCTGCAGAAGTAGGAGATTGATTTATAATTTCTTTTAGATTTTCTGTACTATTCATTTTTAAGCGCGTGAGCGCTCAATTTCAATACCAGCACTCGCAGCCTCTTTTATTGCGTCCAATTTTTCTAGCCTAATTTTCATTGTCTCAATTCTTTTATTTTTGAAACATTCCTGAAATATCTTTTCAGCCAATTTCTCAAGAAGAACTGTGTGGCCAGCACCTATAATTTTTTTAATTTTTTTTGATATTTGATTATAGCAAACAACACTTTGCAATTTGCTGTCGTTAATTGTTTTAGGATTTTTAACTTTGGCAATAACATTTATTCGAAGTGGTTGCCGTTTTAATTTTTCATGTTTGTAGACACCAATGTTTGCATCAATTATAAAATCATTTAAAAATATCAAATCATATCCTGACAACGGATCTACTAAATCCGTATTTGATTTTAAATCGCTAATTTTTAGTACATTTTTATGGTTCATGATAAATGCTCCCCCCCGTCAACGGCTATAAATTGGCCTGTAATTGACTTTGATTCAAGCAGAAATTTAACTGATTTTGCTATTTCTTCTGGAGGCGAACCAATCTTTAAAATTGTATTTTTCAACGACTTATCAAAGTGTTTCTTTGATTGATGAATATTTTTTAAAGTTGGTCCGGGACCAATAGAATTAACTCTTATATTTGGAGCAAAAGATTTAGCTAATATTGGTGTTGCCGCATATAGAGCAGCCTTTGCAATTGAGTAAGAAAGAAATGAAGTGTCAGCGTTGACTACATTTTGATCTAAAATATTTATGATATGTCCATTGGACTTTTTTGGTAAGTACTTTTTAAATTCTTTGGATAGTAATAAAGGCGCATATAAATTTATATTCATATGATCGTACCACAAGCGATCACTGAGCGTTTCAATATTGTCATTTAAAAATAGTGAAGCATTGTTAACAAGAAAATCGACTGATCCAAAAATTCTTTTTGATTTCGATATTATTTTTGAAACTTGACCTGGTTTATTTAAATCGCACTTAATTATTTCACATTGATTTCCAGATTTTACGAGACTATTTTTTAAATCTTTTGCCTCTTTAATCGAGTTATTATAATGAATTATAAAATTTAGGTTATTATTCTTTAAACTTAAAGCAATTGCCTTACCAATTCTTTGAGCACCTCCTGTAATTAAAATGGTTTGTTTTTTCATGATAGTAAATATCCTATATATATCGCATACGACGTAAGAAAACCCAAAGCAAATATTATATTTAGTTTCAGTTTTAATAATGACATTACTGTTATAATTAATGTTACTAATAACAAGACATTAATATGTACAATTTCAATATTTTCTAGTGGAAAATCCAAGTTTCTTGATTTAACAATTATTGCCCCTGGTAAAAAAACAAAAAGAATATTCATTATATTGCTTCCAATAATATTACCAATACCAATAGAGCCTTTTTGTCTTATGTAAGAAATTACTACAGTTGCTAGTTCAGGAAGTGAAGTTCCAATGGCTAAAATAGATATTCCTATTATTGACTCCTCTAATCCAAAAGTTGTAAATATATTAAGCGAACTGTCTAAAAATATTTTTCCACCTATAAAGATGCCAATAAATGAAAATAAAAGAATTAAGAAAGTTCTATTGCCAAATTCTTTGAATTCTTCTTCCTCATAGTCAGACTCATAATTTTTAAGTAAATTTAAAAAGAGTATTACAAAAACTATTAATCCAATAATAATTGTAAAGTTTAGAGAGTTCGCAAAATAGAACATTGCAACAAAATAGGATGTCAGTATTAACAAAAAAATATTATCTTTAAGTCCAATGCTGCTTAAATCTATTTTAAAAAAAAGTGAGGCAGTGCCTAAAATAAGTAGAATATTTGCAATGTTTGAACCAATAATGTTACCAATTATTGCGTCTGTCGCTGGGATATCTCTAAAAGCTGCGAATAAGGTAATAACTAATTCGGGAGCAGATGTTCCGAATGCAACAATTGTTAGTCCTATAAGAATAGGTGACAGTTGAAATTTTTTTGCAATTAAATCTGAGGAATTTATCATCACGTCAGCGCTATAAAGTAACAATGCAAGTCCAATCAATAGTATTAAAATATCTACAAACATTTATGTGAAATACTTCCTCTTACTTCTTCTATTCTTTTTATATTGTCTGAGATTATTAGGTGGCAATTCTAATTGATTATTTTCAAGCCTTTTTATTTCATCTCTTAACTTAGCAGCTTCCTCGAAATTTAAGTCATCGGCTAGATCAATCATGTTCTTTCTAAGCCCTTTGATGTGCTTTTGCAAATTGTCTCCTACAAGATTCTTATTCTCACCCTCTAATTCAACGTTAACCCTATCGTTTTCATAAATACTCTCTAAAATATCGCTAATATCTCTTTTAATAGTTTCAGGAGTGATATTATTTTTGAGATTAAATTGTTTTTGAATCTCTCTTCTTCTATCAGTCTCTTTTATTGCTTTTTTAATACTCTCCGTCTCTTTATCAGCATAAAGTATCACCCGGCCATCGACATTTCGAGCTGCTCTTCCAATAGTTTGAACAAGCGATCTTTCAGATCTTAAGAACCCCTCTTTATCAGCATCAAGAATAGCCACTAACGCGCACTCAGGTATATCGAGTCCTTCTCTAAGTAAATTAATTCCAACCAGAACATCGAACATACCTTTTCTTAAATCTCTAATTATTTCAATTCTTTCTAAAGTATCGATGTCTGAGTGCATATACTTAACTTTTATTCCATTCTCGTGCATATACTCTGATAAATCTTCAGCCATCCGTTTGGTCAAAGTTGTAACCAAAACTCTATATTTCATATCAATGATTTTCTTACATTCGGAAATAAGATCTTCAACTTGTGTTTTAGCAGGCCGAATCTCAATATCTGGGTCTATCAGTCCAGTTGGCCTAATGATTTGTTCAGTAAATACACCTTGAGTTTTCTGCATTTCCCAAGGCCCTGGCGTAGCAGAAATAAAAAGACTTTGAGGTCTCATTGCTTCCCATTCTTCAAATTTTAATGGCCTATTATCGAGGCAAGATGGAAGTCTAAATCCATACTCGGAAAGTGTTGTTTTTCTACTTCTGTCACCTTTATACATGCCTTCAAGCTGAGGTACTGTTACATGACTTTCGTCTACAAATAATAATGAATTTTCAGGCAAGTACTCAAATAATGTTGGCGGCGCTTCACCCGGTTTACGACCAGATAAATATCTCGAATAATTTTCAATTCCTGGACAGCTTCCAGTTGCTTCAATCATTTCTAGATCAAAACGCGTTCTCTCCTCTATTCGTTGAGCTTCAATTAATTTATTTTCTTTTTTAAATTCTGGAACTCTGAGTTCTAAATCTTTTCGGATTTGTTTAATTGCAGTTTGCAATGTAGGTCTTGGAGTAACATAGTGACTATTTGCATATATCTTTATCGTTTCTAGTTCATCCGTTTTTTTACCTGTCAATGGATCAAATTCACTTATTGTTTCGAGCTCATCACCGAAAAGTGATAGTTTCCATGCTCTGTCTTCATAATGAGAGGGAAATATTTCTATGAGGTCTCCTCTAACTCTGAAGGTGCCTCTGTGAAAATCTGTATCATTGCGTGTGTATTGAAGTGTAATAAGTTTTTGTATAATTTCATTACGTCCAATTTTTTGATTTTTTTCAAGCTTTATAGTCATGGACCGATATGTTTCAACAGAGCCAATTCCATAAATACATGATACACTCGCAACAATAATAACATCTTTTCTTTCAAGCAATGACTGCGTTGCCGAGTGTCGCATTCGATCAATTTGCTCATTAATCGACGCTTCTTTTTCAATATAAGTATTTGATCTCGGCACATAAGCTTCTGGAATATAATAATCGTAATACGAGACAAAATATTCAACTGCGTTATCTGGAAAAAATGATTTCATCTCACCATAAAGCTGAGCAGCTAAAGTTTTATTTGGAGCAAGAATCAATGTTGGTCTTTGAACTCTTTCAATGATTTTGGCCATTGTGAATGTTTTACCTGATCCTGTTACACCAAGTAAAACTTGTTCCATTTCATTGCCGTTAATGCTTTTCACAATTTCTTCGATGGCCTGAGGCTGGTCTCCTGCAGGGCTATATTCAGATGTGACTTTTAGTAGCTCAGTATTAGGCATTAATTATGTATTTTTTCAATTTTAGTTGAGTATACTTAATTTCTAATATAATTGCTGATTAATCAAATAACAATTATTGGAGAAAAAACATTGATAACTCTATCAAAAAGTATCAAACGAATAAAGCCTTCAGCTACTATGGCGGTTACTCAGAAAGCTCGGGAGTTAAAGGCTCAAGGTAAAGATATAATTGGATTAGGAGCAGGAGAACCAGACTTTGACACTCCTGATAACATTAAGAAAGCAGCTATTGATGCAATCAAAGACGGCGATACAAAATATACTGCGGTTGATGGAACACCCGTACTTAAAGAGGCTATTCAGGCAAAATTCAAAAGAGAAAATAATTTAGAATATGGATTAGATGAAATATCTGTAGGCACAGGCGGGAAGCAAATTATTTTTAATGCAATGGCCGTAACACTGGATGCTTTAGATGAAGTTATAATTCCAGCACCTTATTGGGTAACTTATCCTGATGTAGTAAATTATTTTGACGCAAAGCCAATCATCATTACTTGTGGAGAAGAAGCAGGCTTTAAAATTACACCTGATCAACTTGAAAAAGCAATTAATAAATCAACGAAGTGGTTTATTTTAAATTCACCTTCAAATCCTACTGGCTCCTGCTATACGGAAGGTGAGCTTATTGCCTTATCTAAGGTCCTAGAAAATCATCCTCACGTTAATATAATGACTGATGATTTATACGAACATCTTATTTATGATGACGTTCAGTTTCATACACTCGTAAGCATTGCTCCTTTGCTCAAAGATCGTACTCTAACTCTGAATGGCGTGAGTAAGGCTTATGCTATGACAGGGTGGAGAATAGGGTATGCTGGGGGAAACAAGGATTTGATTAAAGCAATGGGTAAATTGCAATCGCAATCAACGAGTAACCCTACTTCTATAAGCCAGGCAGCTGCAGTTGAGGCCTTAAATGGTGATAACTCTTTTATCGCTGAGAGATCTGAAGTGTTTAAGAAAAGAAGAGACAAACTGATTTCTGAATTGAATAGTATGAATGGTATTTCATGCAGAAAACCTGAGGGTGCTTTTTACGTATTTCCTTCATGTCAGGACATTATTGGTAAGACAGATAATTCGGGCAAAATAATTAGCAACGATCAAGAATTTGTCACCTCTTTATTGGAGCAAGCTGGGGTTGCTGTAGTTCAAGGATCAGCGTTTGGACTTGAGGGATATTTTAGAATTTCTTATGCTACTTCAGATGAAAATTTAGAAGAAGCATGTTCTCGCATGCGGACCTACTTGGAAAATTTAAAATAGTTTAAGATTTCTCTGCTAGAAACTTTTCTGCCTCAAGCGCAGCCATGCATCCCATGCCAGCTGCGGTCACAGCTTGACGGTAAGTTTTATCTTTTACATCACCAGCAGCATAAACACCATTAACATTTGTTAGAGTTGAGTCCGGTTTTGTAATAATGTAGCCTTCATTATCCATCTCAACTTGATTTCTGAAGATTTGTGTAGCAGGATCGTGTCCTATTGCTATAAACACTCCGTCTAATTCAATATCTTGTATCTCATTAGTTTTAACATTTTTGACTTTAATACCTTTTACATTGAGAGGATCTTCATCACCTAGAATATCCTGCAGTTGATGGTCCCAAATACACTTAATTTTTTTATTATTAAAAAGTCTATCTTGAAGTATTTTTTCAGCTCTTAATTCATCTCTTCGATGTATTAAATATACCGTTGATGCAAAATTAGTTAAATACAAGGCTTCCTCTACAGCTGAATTGCCACCACCAATAACAGCAACTTTTTTTTCTTTAAAGAAAAAGCCATCACATGTAGCACAAGCAGAAACCCCATACCCTTGAAATTTTTTTTCAGATTCTAGACCTAACCATCTTGCTTGAGCACCTGTTGAAATGATTACTGAGTCAGCAGTGTAAGTCTTGCCAGACTCGCTCATGGCCCTAAAAGGGGTTGATTTAAAATCTACGCTTTCAATAATATCACTAATAATTTTTGTCCCAACATTCTTTGCCTGAGCTTCCATTTGTTCCATAAGCCAAGGACCTTGTATCACATCTCCGTAACCGGGGTAATTTTCGACATCAGTAGTAATTGTTAGTTGACCTCCTGGCTGAATTCCCTGCACAATAGTTGGTTCCAGCATGGCGCGCGCTGCATAGATTGCAGCTGTATACCCTGCGGGCCCTGAACCTATTATGAGAACTTTTGAATGCATTTGGCTTTTAGTATAATCTATATATTATCAAACTAATTAAAAGAATATTTATATTCAGATTCTAAATAATATCTAAATGAATAATTTCAAGACCAATAAACTAGCATGGTGTTTAACAGATGGCTCAGCTGGTACGATCAGTCAAGTTCGAGGACTTGCGGAAGCTCTAGATTTAAATTATAAACTAAAGGAAGTAAAACTCATTTTTCCTTGGAATAAGTTACCAGTAGGATTATTGCCTATAACAAAAATGATGTTTAAAAACTTTGATGACTTTTATTTAAAGTCAAAATTACCAGATATTATAATCTCGTGTGGAAAACGGAGTATATATGCATCTTTGTTCATTAAAAAAAATACTCCAAATAAAATTTTTTCTATTCACATACAAAATCCCAAGATAAAAACTAACAATTTTGATGTTATTGTAGCGCCATCTCATGATAAAATCGCAGGTAATAATGTAATAGTAACTGATCTTGCCATAAATCATGTTACCCAAAAATTATTAGATAAACACGCTCAACAAATGAGTGAAAAATTTGCGTCTATTCAAAAACCAATCTGCACGATATTAATTGGAGGGCACAGTAGAAATTATAAATTTGATTATTCCACACTTATGAACCTAGGGGAAAGCATCGACAAAGTTATAAAAAATAATGATGTTCGATTATTTATTTTATTTTCAAGACGAACTGACAAATTTATAAAAGAATATCTAATAAATAAGTACTCAGACAAAAACTACATTTGGCAAGGAAAAGAGAATCCTTATCTCGCTCTTTTACATTATTCTAAATTTATAATTTGTACATCTGACTCAGTCTCAATGATCTCAGAAAGTATTTCAGCACATAAATCAGTTTATATATTTAAACTACCTAGTTTAAAAAAAAATAATAGAATTGAAAATTTTATATTAACAATTTTAAAAAAAAATTATGCAAGAATCCTGAAAGGTAATTTAAATGATTACTCAAATCCTTATAACGATGAAACTAATGAAGTAGTCAGAAACATAATTGAACGATATAATAAAAAATATGCTTCATTCTAGATTTATTCATCTCATAATCTTTGTGAGTATTTGGTCAGTTTAAGTATGGTAAAAAAACCACTTGATAGTATAGATTTAAAAATACTAAGAATTCTTCAAGATCAAGGAAGAATATCTAATCTAGATCTTTCAAAAAAAATTAGTATGTCGCCGCCTCCAACTCTTAGACGAGTACGTGACTTAGAAGATAATGGTTATATTGATGGGTTTAGGGCTAATCTTGATCCAACAAAGTTAGGATATGACTTAACTGCATGGATTTTTGTTAGTCTGAAGAACCAGAATGAAGAGAGCTTGAGCGCTTTTGAAAAACAAATATGGGGATGGGAAGCAATAAGAGAGTGCTTTATGCTTAATGGTGAAATTGATTTTATTTTAAAATGTGTCGTTAAAAATATGAACGAATTTAATGATTTTTTGACACACAACATCACACCTAATGAAAATATTTCAAGTGTTAAAACAGCATTTGTAATAAAGAACACTAAAAAACTGGGAAACGTTCCTTTAGATTAGTGAAAACTCGTTATTTGATTTACTTCAAGATCGTTGTTTCGTAATTCCTTAATTGAATTTATGGCTGCTCTTGCCCCTGATATAGTGAGAAAGTAGGGTAAACTTTTCATTAATGCTGTTCTTCTCACGCTAAAGGAGTCATTTATTGATTTTCTGCCCTCTGTTGTGTTGATCAGTATGTCTATTTTCTCATTTAATAAATCTTCCACTATGTGGGGTGAACCTTGAGACACTTTATTAATTTTACTAACATTAATTCCTTGATCCATTAAATATGAAGCCGTCCCATGAGTAGCCTTAATTTTAAATCCAAGTTTTTGAAAGGACCTAACAATCGGTACTATTTTTGGCTTATCAGAATTCTTAACGGAAACAAATAAATTACCTTTTTTTGGAAGGGGGTTTGATGAAGCTAATTGACATTTGATAAATGCTGCCTCAAATGATGTATCAATTGCCATGACTTCTCCAGTCGACTTCATTTCGGGTCCTAATATTGTGTCAACATTAGGAAATCTTTTGAAAGGAAAGACTGGTTCTTTAATTGAAATATATTTTTTTTTATTTTCTTTAAAATCTCTCGTACTTAATTTTTTACCCATTGCAACATTTAGTGCAATCTTAACAACTGGATTTCCTGTTGCTTTTGCGACAAAAGGAACTGTTCTACTACTTCTAGGGTTAACTTCTAAAAGAAAGATATTATTATTTTGTATCGCAAATTGAATATTCAAAAGACCTTTTACATGAAGGGCCATTGCAAGTTTTTTTGTTTGTTTCTCAATATTTTTTATAATTTTTTCTGATAATGAATATGGAGGAAGTGTACAGGTTGAATCGCCTGAATGAATTCCCGCTTCTTCAATATGCTCCATAATACCTGCAATAATTACCTTTTTTCCATCAGACACAGCGTCTACATCAACCTCAATTGAGTCTTTCAAATAATGATCTATCAGTACCGGACTATCGCCAGATACAATTACCGCTTCTTTAAAATATTTCTTGAGCTCATCTTTATTATGAACAATTTCCATTGCTCTTCCACCTAAAACATATGATGGCCGGATGACAGCAGGGAAACCAATTTTATTAATCACCTCGAAAGCTTGCTTTTCTGAAAAGGCTATACCGTTTGCAGGCTGTAAAAGATTTAAGTCTTCTGATATTTTTTTAAATTTCTCTCGATCTTCAGCAGCATCAATAGACTTCTTTGATGTTCCAAGAATTGGAATTCTCATTTTGTTTAAAAATGATGCTAGTTTCAGAGGGGTTTGACCTCCAAACTGTACGATGACACCCAGCAATTTACCTTTAGTTTTTTCTTTTAATATTATGTCGTAAACATTCTCTTCAGCTAGCGGCTCAAAATACAGTCGATCACTTGTATCTGGATCTGTTGATACAGTTTCAGGGTTACAATTTATCATAATTGTCTCATATTTAAGTTCTTTAAGTGCAAATGATGCGTGACAGCAACAATAATCAAATTCAACTCCTTGACCGATTCTGTTTGGACCACTCCCCAATATGATTACTTTCTTCTTGGCTGATGGATTCGACTCGCAGGTATCTCTATCGAGATAATTTTTTGAATATGTTGAATACATGTAAGGAGTCATTGATTTAAATTCAGCTGCACACGTATCAATTCTTTTAAAATCTGGAAATATTTTATTTTTTTTCCTTAAGTCAAATACTTTTTTCTCACTCAACCCGCATAGTTGGGATATTTTTTTGTCTGAAAACCCTAAAGCTTTAATTTTTAAAATCTCACCAGGCTTTTTTGGAAAACCTTTTGATTTAAGTTCAATCTCTTTATCTATAATTTGCTTAATTTGTTCAATAAACCATTTATCAACTTTTGAAGCATTATAAATATCTTTGACCGAATTACCGAGACGCAGAGCTTGCGCAATAAGTAAGAGACGATCCGCTAAAGGTTTCTTAAGTTCACCGATTATATTTTTTTTATTTAGTTTTTTATTATTTATATTTGTTTTTACTTCATCAAGTCCCTCTAAACCAATTTCAAGGGATCTCATTGCTTTTTGGAGTGACTCGGGAAATGATCTGCCTATGGCCATGACCTCACCAACAGATTTCATCGAACTAGAAAGAAGCGGTTTTGTTAGTTGGAATTTTTCAAACGTAAATCTTGGTATCTTTGTTACTACATAGTCAATTGTTGGTTCAAAGGAAGCGGGTGTTACTTTTGTAATTTCATTTCTTAACTCATCTAAAGTATATCCTACTGCAAGTTTTGCAGCAATTTTAGCAATTGGAAACCCTGTAGCCTTAGAAGCCAATGCTGATGATCTTGATACTCTTGGGTTCATTTCAATGATAACAAGACGACCATTTTTTGGATTTACAGCAAATTGAACATTTGAACCACCAGTTTCAACTCCAATTTCTCTTAGACAGGCGATAGAGGCATTCCTCATTATTTGGAATTCTTTATCTGTTAATGTAAGTGCAGGCGCAATCGTAATGGAGTCACCAGTATGAATTCCCATTGGATCTATATTTTCAATTGAGCAAATTATAATACAATTATCATTTCGATCTCTGACAACCTCCATTTCATATTCTTTCCAACCAGCAACCGATTCTTCAATTAAAATTTCACTAATTGGAGAACTGTGGAGACCTGAATTAGCTATTTCATCAAATTGTTTTTCTGTAGTCGCGATTCCTCCTCCTGTACCTCCCAGGGTAAATGAGGGTCTAATAATTACTGGGAGTCCAATTTTTTTTAAGGCCCTCTTTGCATCTTTATAATTTCTAGCTATCTCTGCTCGAGGACATTCAAGGCCAATTTTTAACATTGCCTTATAAAACCTCTCTCTTTCTTCTGCTTTTTTTATTGCTTTAAGATTTGCTCCTATTAGTTCAACTTTATACTTTTTAAGGATTCCATTATTAGAAAGATCAATAGCAATATTTAATGCTGTCTGTCCTCCCATAGTAGGCAACATTACATCCGGCCTTTCTTTGGTTATTATCTTAGTTACAATATCAGGAGTAATTGGTTCAATATAAACTGCATCAGCTGTGTCAGGGTCAGTCATAATAGTAGCAGGGTTTGAATTAATTAAAATTACTCTATACCCTTCTTCCCTTAACGCCTTACAGGCCTGCGTACCTGAATAATCAAATTCACACGCTTGGCCTATGACAATTGGTCCAGCGCCTACTACCAGTATTGATTTAATATCATTTCTTTTAGGCACTACTTCTAATCATCCTTTTAAATTTTTGAAAAAGATACTGACTATCGTGAGGTCCAGGACTTGCTTCTGGATGGTATTGAACTGCAAAAATCTTTTTATGCTTATGCTCTATTCCCTCAACACTTCCATCAAATAAAGATTTATGAGTGATCTTTACATTTTTAGGAATAGACTTTTCAGTAACTACAAAGCCATGATTTTGAGATGTTATCTCTACTTTATTATTTTCTAGATTTTGAACAGGGTGATTTGCGCCTCGATGGCCTTGAAACATTTTTTTTGTCTTAGCTCCTAGCGCAAGAGATATTAATTGATGCCCTAAACAGATCCCAAATATAGGAATTTTTTGATCAATTAATTCTTTTATAGTTGGTATAGCATATCTGCCTGTTGCTTTTGGGTCTCCAGGACCATTAGATAAAAAAATTCCATCAGGGTTATACTTTAATATTTCATCTGTTGCAGTGTTTGCAGGAACAACAATTATATTTATATTTAATTCTAGTAGGCAATTTAAAATATTTTGTTTCATACCATAATCAATGGCTACTATATTTAAATTTGATTTTGATTTACTTTTAAATTTCTCAATTTTTTTACGTGTTACGTCAATTGCAAGATCAAGATTATTAAGTCCCTGCCACTTTTTAATCTCTATAAGAAAATTTTTCTCATATTTTTTATTTGTTAGTTTTTTAACTATCCCTCCTTTTGGAGCCCCTTTAGATCTTATTCTATTGGTAATTGATCTTGTATCTATATTGCATAATCCAGGAATGCCTTTTTTTACAAGCCATGTATCTAAATGCTGTATAGATCTAAAGTTAGATGGATCAGAAATATCACAATTAATTATTATGCCTTTTGCATAGGATATTGACGACTCATTATCTAGGAAATTAGTACCTACATTTCCAATATGAGGAAATGTAAAATTAATTATTTGACCCGCGTATGATGGATCAGTAATAATCTCTTGATAACCGGTCATTGATGTATTGAAACAAACTTCACCAATAGAATTAATGTCTGATCCAATTTTTATACCATGGAAAGAAGTTCCGTCTTCTAAGATAAGCTTTCCTAAAATAGGTTTAGATCGAGCGGATTTGCGATCTTTTTTCAACCTATTCGACTTGAACATAAATATGATTCTAGATTTATAGGAATCTAGGGCAAATGAATGCTTGATGCAATAGTAAGATAATAATTATTTTAACTTTTATTGATACTTAAGATTAGTTGATATAGTTTTCTTATTTGTCCCGTATGAAAGATATAATTACAAATGAATTGTCAAAGGCACTGAAAAATGGTGATAAAGAGAGAATCCATACATTAAGGTTAATAATAGCGGCAATAAAAGATAAAGAGATTGCTAGTCGCTCTTCTGGAGAGGACTCTGAAATATTAGAAGAGGCTATTATACAACTTTTAAAAAAGATGGTAAAGCAACGAAACGATTCGATTGAAATGTTTGAAAAAGCAAATCGTATTGAGCTTGCAGAAAAAGAGAAATTAGAAATTACAATTATCAGTGAATTTTTACCAAAACAGCTGAGTGAAGAAGAAACGGCAAAAATATGTGATAAGGCAATCCACATAACTGAAGCTTCAAACCTTAAAGAAATCGGTAAAGTAATAAAATATCTAAAAGATAACAGTTCTTCTTCTTTAGACATGTCACTTGCAAGCAAAATAATAAAGGAAAAGCTACAAAAATAGTTGTAATTTGCTAACTATTTTTTCCTAAAATTAGGTACTATACTTCATTGATGCCCAGATACTCAAAAGAATTTATTACTGAAATCAAGTCAAGACTTAGGGTTTCTGAGGTTGTAGGTAAATTTGTAAAGCTAACACCGCGCGGCAATGAATTTGTAGGATTAAGTCCATTTAAGAATGAGAAGACACCATCATTTACAGTTAATGATGAGAAAGAGTTTTTTCATTGTTTTAGTAGCGCAGAACATGGAGATATATTTTCATTTCTTATGAAGCATAAAAATATGTCTTATCCTGATTCAATAGAGTACCTTGCTAAGCAAGCAGGTCTCAATCCTGAATCCGGAATTATAAAGGACTCAAACTATGTAGAAAAAAACTATGCAAGTCTAAGAAGTATTATGATTGAGGCCAATAAATTTTACTCGTCAATGTTGAAACAGAGTGAGGGGATCAAGAAATATTTAGAGAAAAGACAAGTCAACAGTGACATGTGGGAAAAATTTGATTTGGGATTTGCAGGATCCCAAAGTAATCAGCTTTATCTGCATTTTAAGAAGATTGGAGTAAATATCGAGGATGCTTTATCATTGGGACTTATAAAAAATTCAAAACATAAAGAAAATAAATACTACGATTTCTTTAGAAACAGACTGATGTTTCCGATTAAAGATTATAAGTCAAACTTAATTGCATTTGGAGGAAGAGCTTTAGATGACTCAAATATTAAATATATCAATTCTTCTGACAGTCCAATTTTTAAAAAAAGTTTCAACCTATTTAATCTTAATTTAGCAATTGAAGAGAATAGAAAAGTTGAAAATTTAATCATAGTTGAAGGTTATATGGATGTAATATCCTTATATCAGAATAACTTTAAGACCACCGTTGCTCCTTTAGGCACTGCACTCACAAGTTATCAACTACAAAGAGCCTGGAAAGTATGCAATAGTCCAATTATTATGTTTGATGGTGATGAAGCTGGTCAAAAAGCAGCTGAGCGTGCAGCAGTTTTGGCATTAAGTAATATATCGCCAGACTTATCAGCAAGGTTTTGCATATTGCCAAGTGATTATGACCCAGATGATTTTCTATTAAAAAATAGTCCCGAAGAATTTAAGAGGCTTTTGAACAACTCATATTCTCTATCAGAATTTATTTGGAAAGTAGAATTAGAAAAAGATGATATTTCAACTCCAGAAAAAAAAGCTGGATTTGAAAAAAGAATTAAGTCAATCATAAGTAAAATTGATAACCAAACAGTAAGGGATTATTATTTCAAAGAATTTAATGATAAAATTAATTTTCTTAAAAGATCGCAGTTTCAAAATAGTTCTTCGTACTCGCGTCGTATTGATAATAAAGTTTCAAAAGAGATTTATAATAGTGATAGGGTTAATCAATCAAGTCACGACTCAGTCATTAGAGAAAAAATTATTTTGATGCACATAATTGAGAATCCATCACTTTTATTTAAGTACATCGAGGAATTGGGAAAAATTAGATTTAATGACCTTAAATTAGCAAAATTAGTATTAGAAATCATTGAATTTGGATCAACAAATTCAGATAAATATCTTGAAAACTTTGACTTTAAGTCATATTTACTAGAAAAGGGGTTTTCACTAGAAATTGCACTCATATACAAATCTAATCTGCTTAAAACTTACAGATCAGTCATAAAAAGTGATTTCGAAATAGTTGAAAAAAGTTTTTTAGGACTACTTGATTTACACAATCAGCTACTTGAAAAAAAAGATTTGTCGCAAGCTTTTAGAGATTTAGAGAAGAATATGGATCAGAAAAGTTATGAAAATTTTTTAAAAATAAAAAAAGAGAGTTTAGCAAAAAATTGATATGAAAAAACGTGGCAGAAAAAAGAAGCAAGTAAAGCAATCACCTGAAATAAATGAATCTCAAGCAAATGATCAGGATGGACCTGTTTTAGATTTAGAAAAGTCTATTATAAAAAAGCTAATCAAGCAGGGTAAGAAAGATGGATATCTAACAAATGAATTGATAAAAAAATCATTTCCAGAAGATAAATTCACTTCAGAGCAAATTGAGCATTATACTTCAAAGTTATCACAAGTAGGTTTTGATATTATTGACTCAGACGATTCAGATAATGATGATGATAAGGATGATGAAACTGCAGGAACTAAAACGGGAACTGAAAAAACAGATGACCCTGTAAAACTTTATTTAAGAGAAATGGGTACAGTTGATCTTCTTTCTCGTGAGGGTGAAATTGCAATCGCAAAAAGAATAGAAGCTGGTCAAGAAGCAATGATTTCTGGATTATGTGAAAGTCCATTGACATTAAAAGCAATACTTGATTGGAGGGATGAAATAATTGATGAAAAAATTACTTTAAGGGAAGTAATAGATTTGGAGTCTTTATTCGAAGAGTCTCCAAACAAAAAAGAGCTTAGTAAAAAAATAAAAGAGGCAAAAAAAAGAAAAGAACAGGAAGAAAAGGAAGAAATAAGAAAACGAAAAGAAGCTGAGAAAAAGTCCTCAATTTATGGAGATGATACCGAGACGATGATAGAAACCAAATCAGATCAGACTGCTGAGGAATATGAAGATTCTGATGATGAATTGAACGTCTCTATTGCAATAATGGAAGAAGAGTTAAAGCCTACAATTCTAGAAACATTTAAAAAATTACATAAAAGTTTTAAAAAATTACAAAAACTTCAACAGGACAAAATTGTATTTCAAGAAAAAGGAAAAGCGTTTCCAGCAAAATCTGAAAAAAATTATCAACTATCAAAAGTTGCTGTAGTGGCTTTGATTAAAGGCTTGCAAATTAATACAAATAAAATTGAAGAATTAATTAACAAATTATATTTTATTAATAAAGAGGTAGTTTCTCTAGAAGGAAAGCTTTTACGTCTAGCAATGCAGTATAAAATTTCACGAGAAGAATTTTTAGATAAATATGTGGGCAATGAAAATAATCCATATTGGCTAAGAAAAATTACTAGACTAACGGGGTGGGAAAAATTTGTTAAATCAGAAAAAAATAGCATTAAAAATATAATGAATGAAGTAAGAGCATCAGCAAGTAATATTGGATTAACCTTAAATGAATTTAAAAGAATAGTTAGTAATGTTCAAAAAGGTGAGCGAGAATCTAGTATAGCAAAAAAAGAGATGATAGAAGCAAATCTTAGATTAGTTATTTCAATTGCTAAAAAATATACAAATAGAGGTTTACAATTTCTTGATCTCATACAAGAAGGCAATATTGGCCTTATGAAGGCAGTTGATAAGTTTGAGTATCGAAGAGGATATAAGTTCTCGACCTATGCAACTTGGTGGATTAGGCAAGCTATAACACGCTCCATAGCAGACCAGGCAAGAACAATCAGGATCCCCGTGCACATGATCGAGACTATTAACAAGATTGTTAGAACACAAAGACTACTATTAAATGAGATTGGCAGAGAGCCAACTCCAGAAGAAATTTCAATTAAATTAAATATGCCTCTCGAAAAAGTAAGAAAGGTTTTAAAAATAGCAAAAGAACCAGTAAGTCTTGAAACACCAGTGGGTGATGAAGAAGACAGTCACTTAGGTGATTTTATACATGATGAAAATGCCGTTATTCCAATTGATGCTGCAATTAATTCTAATTTAAGGCAAACAACAACAAAAATACTATCTTCTCTAACTCCAAGGGAGGAGCGGGTGCTTAGAATGAGGTTCGGAATTGGAATGAATTCAGATCATACATTAGAGGAAGTAGGTCAGCAATTTTCAGTTACAAGAGAGCGAATTAGACAAATTGAAGCTAAAGCATTACGCAAGTTAAAGCACCCGACTAGAGCCAAACTACTTAAAAGTTTTTTGGATAAAAACTAATTTATTGGTCTATAATACTTTTATTAATTGTATATAACAATCATGTTGGGGCCCATAGCTCAGTTGGTTAGAGCCCTCCGCTCATAACGGAGTTGTCCTAGGTTCGAGTCCTAGTGGGCCCACCAAATTCAGTACATTTACAAAACAAAGCTTATTGATTAGTCTAGTTAACTATGAGTTTGAATGTGAATTTATCTGATCAAGCTTGTGGAGCTGAAATCATTGGAATTGATTTAACCAACGACCTATCAGATAGTCAGGTTTCAGAGATAAGAGATTTATGGCTTGAGCATCATGTGCTGAGTTTTCCAAATCAACATTTAAATGATGACGATCTTGAACGTTTCACTCTTTGCTTTGGCTCGTTTGGAGATGATCCTTTCATAGCGCCAATTCCAGGAAGAGAAAATATTATTGCAGTTAAAAGAACAGCCAATGAAAATGTTCCAATTTTTGCAGATAATTGGCATACAGACTGGAGTTTTCAAGAAAACCCACCAGCCGGTACTTGCCTATTTGGTAAGATTATTCCAAATCAAGGTGGTGATACTTTATTCGCTAATCAGCATTTGGCATTAGAAAAGATGCCATCATCACTTAGAAAAAAACTAGAGGGTAAGCAAGCAATCCATTCAGCCTTGATTCCCTACTCGCCTGGAGGAGGATATGGAGATAAAGATAGAGAAATGGGACGAAGTATGGACATACGAGCCTCCGATGAAGCATTTTTAAAACAATTGCATCCTATAATAAAGGAGCATCCTGAAACAAAAAGGGAAGGCATTTATGGCACAATAGGTTACACCATCGGCATTGATGGCATGGATAACCAAGATGCGATGAAATTACTTATGGAGTTAAGTGCGTGGCAGTGCCAGGAAGAATTTATCTATAAGCACAAATGGAAAAAAGATATGTTAATTATGTGGGATAATAGAAGTGTTTTACATAGAGCTACAGGAGGTTATGAGGGCCAAGAAAGACTCTTGCATCGAACTACAATAGCTGCTTATGAAGAATAAGCTTATAATCTAATTTTTTCGAGCTTCAATTACCATATTGCTTGCATTCTTTTTTACCACTTTGCAATTTTTAAAGCCTGCCTCGTTTAATACACCTATTAATTTCGAGGGTCCAGCCTGTGCTCCTAATGCCAAGCCAACTTCTTGAGATTTTGATGTAGGAATGCAACCAATTGTTGAAAATGAGTAATACATTTGTCCGAAAAGATTAAAGTTATCTTGAGGTTTATCATTTGCAGTGGGTTCAATTAATATTACAGAGCCATCATCTTCTAGTTGATTATATGCATATTTAGCAGCACCTACAGGGTCTCCCATATCATGTAAACAATCGAAAAAAGCAATGTAGTCATGCTTACCGTGATAACTTTTTGCATCTGCTGTAATGTATTTTATTCTTTCATCTAGCCCAGCTTCTTTAGCTAGTTTCTCAGCTTCCTTAATTGAAGGCTCATGTATATCATAGCCACATACTTTTGCGTTTGGAAAAGTCTGAGCGATTATCATAGTTGACAATCCATAACCACACCCAATATCGGCAAAACTGGCTCCTGCATTCATTCGTTCTTCAAGATTTTCAATTTTTGGAAGCCAGCTTGTTACTAAATTTTTTTCATAAGATGGTTTAAAGAATCTGGCAGTTCCTTGAAAACAAATTGGACATGAATCCTTATAATCAACACCTTCACCAGTTTTAAATGCTTCTTTGACCTTATCCTCATTATGTATTGCTCCAGTAAGCATATCATATGCTCCCATCATTGATGCAGGGCTATCATCATCTGCAAAAACTGCAATTTGTTCAGGAGTTAATAAAAATTTTTGTGTTTCTTCATTGTATGTAACAAACCCAGCAGCTGAAACTGCATACAGCCACTCTCTTAGATATCTTTCATCAAGTGCTGTTGCTTTTGCTAACTCATTTGAACTGACTTCTCCTATTTCACTTAGTTTCTTAAATATACCAAGCTGATCACCAATTCTCATCAATGGAATTATCGCTGAAGCAGAAACATCCTGCATGATTTTAAGTTGCAGCTTTTTTAGTGTTTCGGGATTTATTTCTGTATTTTCCATATTGTATTGCTCCTAAAATTTTTTTCCAACTTAAATAATAGATTAAGTAGGATACAAGTGTTACTCTAAATTATAATAATAATTTTCAACAACAAATAAATAGATATGTCTTATTCATTAATTTTCTTAATCATCGGATTGCTTATTATCCTTGGGTTAATTTATTCTTTTTTAAAATCTTTTAAGAATGATGTTCCAAGAAATATAATAGAAGCGAAATATGCAAAATCTGAGTCTAAATTTATTACACTAGATAATGGTTCAAGAATACATACTATAGTTAAAGGAAATCCAGATGGACCCGTATTAGTCTTACTTCATGGCTACTTAGCTTCATTGTTCACATTTGATAAAGTTGTACCTCAGCTATCTAAAAAATATAAAGTAGTCTGCTTAGACTTTCCAGCATTTGGTTTGACTGGAGCAGTACCAAATAAGGATTATTCAGTTGAGTCTTTTATTGAGACAGTAAATCAAGTACTTAAAAAATTAAGTATAGATAAATTTTACCTTTTAGGTCATTCGATGGGCGGCAGAGTTGCGTGGCGTTATGCCATTAAATATCCAGATCAGGTAAGAAAATTAATACTTGTTGGATCAGGAGTTCTTCTTAATGAAGGCGATCTTGAGAGGTTTGAAAGGCAAAATATTCCTAAAGCATTTAGATATATCGGTGCTAATTTTCCTTTTAAAGAAAAATTTGTTTACTTCACACCAAAATTTTTTGCAAAACAAGGGGCGAAGGTTTCGGTTTATGACCAAAACTTAGTTACAGATGAAATGGTTGATCAGTATTATGATTTACCTCTGCTTGAGGGTTCAAGGCAGGCATTAGCTGATATGGCATTGATGAATGAGGTAAAAGATTTGTTGTTAGATGATGAAAATTTATTAAAACAAATTAAAGCACCATCTTTGATGATACACGGTGATAAAGATAATATCATTGGTTTGTGGGCAACAAAACCATTTGAGAATAATATAAATAATTTAAAAATAAAAATTTTCACTAATATGGGTCATATGCCAATGATCGAAGACCCCATTGGCGTCGTTAAAGAAATCAATGACTTTATAAAAATAGATAAATTATAATCTTTCAAGTTTTGAGGATTTGACCTTTTAAGTTTGCTGGAACTGCAACATCCATCATTTTTGGATTAGCTAAATTAAGATTATCCATAATTTCGGCATATTCAGCTGCTGAATTCACTTGAAGTCTTGGATTATTTTTCTTTTCTCTACCGATTGTTGAAAATTGCTTACCCTTATAATCGTGTGCTGGGTAAACTAAGGTCTCTTCAGGTAATTTTAAAACTTTATTAAAGAGCGAGTCATAAGCTTCGCTAGCACTTCCATTTTGGAAATCAGTTCTACCGGTGCCATTTATTAAAAGTGTATCACCAGTAAAAATACGGTCGTTCATTAAAAAGCAATATGAGTCATCCGTATGTCCTGGTGTATAAAGAGCTTCTAAATTAATTCCATCAATAATTATTTTATCATTGTCCTTTACTTTTAAGTTAACCACCTCTGATTTTGAATATTCTCCCATAACTGTTTGGCAATTTGTTCTTTCTTTTAATTCCGCCATCGCAGAAATATGATCAGCATGAATATGGGTATCGATAACTGTCACGAGCCTTAAGTCTAAATCATTTAATAAATCAGTATAAATGTAAGTATGTTCAATTACTGGATCAATGATTAAAGCCTCGCGGCCCTTACCACTGGCAACGATATACGTGTAGGTAGATGATTTCTCGTCAAAAAGTTGTTTAAAAATCATTTTGAATCAACATCTTATAAAAATTTGAACAGAAAGCAATCTTGTTTATAATAATTCTAAATTAATAAAGGGGAATTAAATGACTTTAAAAATTAATAGTATGTGTCCAGATTTTGAAGCTAAGACTTCAGAAGGAGATATATCTTTTCATGAATGGCTAGGTGATAGTTGGGGAGTATTATTTTCTCATCCTAAAGATTTCACACCTGTTTGTACTACGGAACTAGGAGTATTAGCTGGAATGAAAGATGAATTTGATAAAAGAAATGTAAAAGTGATTGGACTGAGCGTCGATGGTGTTGAAGACCATATAAAATGGTTAGATGATATTAAGGATGTTTCAGGTATAAGGCCAACTTATCCAATAATTGCTGATGAAGATTTAAAAGTTGCTAAGCTTTTTAATATGCTTGAAGGCGATGCTGGCACATCATCAATGGGAAGAACTGCCGTAGACAATGAAACTGTTCGGACAATATTTGTTGTAAGGCCAGACAAAAGAATTGGCCTATATCTAACATATCCAATGGCTACAGGAAGAAATTTTCATGAAATTTTGCGTGCAATTGATTCTATGCAGCTTACCGCTAATCATAAAGTTGCAACTCCAGCTAACTGGAAAAAAGGTGAAGATGTTGTAATACTTCCAGCAGTTAAAAATGAGGATGCAGAAAAAATATACCCTGATGGATGGGAAACTGTAAAACCTTATTTACGCAAGGTACCTGATCCTTCGAAATAAATTGGATAGTAAACTCTTATCCAAACAATCTCAGCATTGGGAGAATAATTTCCTAAATAAGCCTGAGATGTTTGGAATAGATCCCAGTATAGCTGCTATCAAATCTTCAAAAATATTCAAATCCCATAAAATTAATAAAGTTTTAGAAATAGGAGCTGGCCAGGGCCGTGATACTTTATATTTCGCTAAACAAGGTTTCAAAATTGACTCTTTAGATTACAGTAAAAAAGCAATTAATGACATAAGTGAAAAAAGTAGAATGAATCGTTTAGAAAATCTTATTACACCTAAGGTTCATGATATGAGATTGCCCTTACCTTACAATAATGAATCCTTTGAAGCATGTTATTCACACATGCTTTACTGCATGGCATTTTCGATGAATGAGATTATATCTTTAAATAACGAAGTTTTAAGAATATTAAAAAAAGGAGGTATAAATATTTTTACTGTACGTAATACATTGGACGGTGATTACAAAAATGGCATTCATAGAGATGAGGATTTATATGAAAATGATGGATTTATTGTACATTTTTTTTCGATAGAAAAAATAAAGATGCTTCTAAATGGGTTCGAATTAATAAAAATTGATGATTTTATTGAGGGAAAGTTTCCGAGAAAATTATATAAAGTTGTACTTAAGAAATTATGAAAATTGATAAAAAATTGCAACTTCCTTGCGGTGTAGAGATAAAAAATAGATTTTTAAAATCTGCAATGACTGAGGGCATTGCAAATAGTGATGCGTTATCAAACAAACGTCATATAAAACTATATGAACGCTGGGCAAAAGGGGGTACAGGAATTTCAATTACTGGCAATGTACAAATAGACCATCGGTACATTGAGCGTGCTGGAAATGTTGTTATAGAAGGGACACAAACGAATGAAAGCTTAGCAGCATTAGCAAATTGGTCTCAGGCTGGAAAACAGAATAATACCCAGTTATGGATGCAGCTCAGTCACGCAGGGCGTCAAACTCCATTTTCTATCAATAAAAAATCAGTAGCACCTTCAGTCAAACCTATGCCGACTTTAGGTGGAGTTTTGAAGTTTGGGGTACCTGAGGAACTCTCACATACTCAAATTCTAGATATCATTGATAGATTTATTAATGCTGCCGAAATTGCAAAACAAACTGGTTTTACTGGAGTGCAACTACATTCAGCGCATGGATATTTATTATCAGAATTTTTGTCACCAAATATAAATAATAGAACTGATCAATGGGGTGGAAGTATAGAAAATAGGTCAAGATTATTGATTAGTATTATTGATGGGATAAGGGCAAAAGTTGGAAATAGCTTTCCAATATCTATAAAATTAAATTCATCAGATTTTCAAAAAGGTGGTTTTACCCATGAAGAAAGTATTGAAGTTGCCAAACTACTTAATTTAACCTCATTGGATTTGCTTGAGATTTCTGGAGGTACATATGAAAATTTTGCAGCTTTAGAGATTGATTCTTTTAACCTAAAAAAAATGAAAACAATAAAACCTCAAAGAAGTACAGTTGTAAGAGAGGCTTATTTTTTAAAATATGCAGAGGAAATCAAAAAGTTTCTTTCAATTCCTCTTGCCGTAACCGGAGGTTTTCGCACTACTGATGGAATGAATAGCGCACTAAACAGTGGAGCCTGTGATGTTATAGGTCTTGGGAGACCTTTATGCTCCGAACCTGAAATTATTAATGAATTGATAAGTGGAGAAAAAAAGTCAGCTACACTTTATGAGAATATTCTTCAATTTGGACCTTGGATATTTGGCCTCAACAGTCCGATTGCATTGATGAGGTCTAATAATAAAGCAGCTCAAGTATATTGGTGCTATCGACAAATTTTGAAAATGGCTAACGGTGAAGAAGTTGATAATAAGCTTAGTTTAACAAAAGCTTTATTTGATCATTTTAGAGAAGATTCTGCCAAAAGTAAAAAATACCAAGAATATTGGAGTGATCTAAATTGAAGAGATTAATCATTCTTATAATTCTCTTTTCAAATTTTGCTCATGCAGATCAAAAAGATGATCGCTTGATTGAGCTTTTTGATAAATTATTTTTAAGTACTAATAATATGGAAGCCAGTAAGCTTCTGTTTAGTATATGGGATATATGGTCTATAGCCGATAATCAAGAAACGCAGATTTTATTTGATGAAGCTAATCAATTCATGGATGTTGGAGAATTAGATAGTGCAATTGAATTATTTTCAAAAGTTGTTGATCAAAGCCCAGAATTTGCCGAAGGGTGGAACAAGAGAGCCACTGTTTATTTTTTAAAAGGTGAATTAAATAAATCGATATCAGATATTGAAAAAACGTTATATCTAGAGCCTCGTCATTTTGGCGCACTTGACGGTTTAGCTGAAATTTACTTAATTAAAGATGACCTTATCAGTGCCGCAGCAACTTATAAACGAATTTTAGAAATTATCCCCTCAAGTAAAAAATCTCAAGACAGATTAAAATTAATCAATGACTTGTTAGTCTGATGTGTGGACGTTACGTACTTTCAGATACTGAAGCAGTTGAAAAAAAATTTAAAACTAAAGTATCAGCATCATACAATATTACACCATCACAAGATGTTCTGGTACTAAAACCAAATCCTGAAATGATTAAGTGGTCTTATTCTCCAAAATGGAAAGAAGATATGAACCTTATTAATTGTCGCCATGAAACATTACTTGAAAAGCCATCTTTTAAAGGTTCTATGAGATGTGTTTTTATAGCGAATGGATGGATTGAATGGCAAAGATTAGAAAACGAAAAAAAACCTTTTTTTCACTTAATAAAAAATGAGCTCATTTTTTTTGCTGGAATTTATAATTTAACAAGTGGATGTGCGGTGGTAACTTGTCAATCATCTCAAAAGATTACCGAAGTTCATCATCGTCAGCCACTATTGTTAGAGGAAAAACAGATAGGTGAATGGCTGTCAGGTGTGCATCAAATAGAAAGAAAAAAAGATAATCAAGTTGATTTTTATGAGATATCTAAACAAATAAACAGTCCAAAAAATAATAACAGTCAGTTGTTAGAAAAAATTTAAAATATATAATTCTATCATGAGTAAGTTATATCATTTCATAGACAGTACATTTATAGATTTAGGAAGACAGTTTAAACTAAGTTACTTGCCACCACTCATGATTTACTTAGCTGCCGGTGTTGCAGGATTGACGGGAATAGTTGGAACTTTTTTTGTCAAAGACTATCTCAATTTATCTGCTGCATTTCTTGCAGGCCTTGGCTTCTGGGCCGGAATTCCATGGGCTTTAAAAATGCCATTAGGTCATTTAGTTGATTTGATTTGGGATCGAAAAAATTACCTTGTATACATAGGGGCTTCATTAATTGCCATAAGCTTGGCTATTATGTATGGCCTTATTGCCCATACAAGCTTTATGTCGGAATTCCTCCATATTGAAACCTGGTATGTGATCAGTGTATTGCTAGCGCCTATTGGATATGTTGTACAAGACGTTGTAGCTGATGCTATGACTGTTGAAGCGGTTCCAAGTTTTGATGAAGAAGGTAAACTTTATTCACCTGAATTAATAAAAAATATGCATACCACAATGCAAACATTGGGAAGATTTGCAATTATTGGAGGAACAGTTGTTGTTGCTCTGATTAATGTAATCATTTTCAGTAGTGTTGAAGCTGAAACTGAGCAAGAAAAAATACTGCTCTATGCAAATATATATCTCTTTGCATTGATTATCCCTTTAATCTCAGTACTTGGTGTATTTCTATCAATTTATCTTAAAAATATTCGAAAAAATAAATTATCAAATGTAGGTGTTGAAGAGAAGATAGAAAGTGAGAAAACAAAAGTTGATTGGTGGATACTTGGGGGTTCATTTGTTTTTGTCATATTCACCCTAGGTGTAGGTGGATTTAACCTACCCTTTGCTCAAGAAATCGTCTTTATTGGATCTGTTAGTATTATTTTCTTTTTGATGGCTAAGCTTATGCATGAGCTCCCCGAGACTATGCGACTAACTATTTTAGGCACTGCAATCATTATATTTATTTTTAGAGCTATGCCAGGTCCTGGGGCAGGTTTAACTTGGTTTGAAATAGACAATCTAGGTTTTGATGAGCAATTTTTTTCAGTTCTTTCATTACTTGCATCATTTCTAACTTTGTTGGGAATTATTGTTTTAAGACCGTTTATGGTAAATAATTCGATTGCAAAAATTATAGTCATTCTGTCTATTGCTGGCGCAGTTCTATTTTTGCCAAGTGTGGGTATGTACTATGGATTTCATCAATGGACAGCTTCTTTAACCAATGATGTGGTTGATGCAAGATTCATAGCTATTTTTAATACTGCACTTGAGTCACCTTTGGGACAAGTGTCGATGATACCCTTACTTGCTTGGATCGCAAGAAATGCACCCACTCATCTCAAAGCTACATTTTTTGCAGTATTCGCTTCCTTTACCAATCTTGCTCTATCTGCAAGTTCATTACTCACTAAATACCTCAATCAAACTTATGAGGTCACGAGAGAAGTAAAGGATAAAATTACAAATGAAATTCTTTCAGTTGCAGATTATTCTGAATTAGGCATTTTACTTATTGTGGTAACACTACTCACCCTTTTGGTCCCAATAATTTCTGTTATAATTATTCAGAGAACAAAATTAAAAACAAATGAGTAATATTAATTTATGAAGAATGTGCTGCAAATACTTGGAGTATTTTTCATTGGTGCATTAATAGGCTTCATACTCATGGGTTTTGGTTTATCAGTCGATGTATCGATGATGGCAGGTACAGCTGTGATATTGATTCTAGCTTATTTAGTTACGAAACAAAATAACAAGGGGAAGAAATAAATGACAACTATTCCAAGCGAGCAGATTAAAACAAAAGAAATATTAGACTGGAAGGGTTTACACTTACTCAATTTTAGAACATCTTCTTGTTCGCAGAAACTTCGAATATACCTTAATTTAAAAAAAATAAGTTGGACTTCGCACAGTGTAAATCTAGCAACAGGAAAAAATTATACTGAATGGTTTTTAGGTATCAATCCTAAAGGGCTTATCCCAGTACTTGTGGATGATGGACATGTTGAAATTGAAAGCAATGACATACTAATGTATCTCGAAAAAAAATACCCTCAAAATCCTTTACTTGACAAGCATGAAGAGGAAAATATGAATACCCTTCTTAAAGATGAAGATGTTCTTCATGAAGATATTAGAAACATTGCTTATCGTTATATGTTCGGCGGCCTAGGCAAGAAGAGCTCGAAGGGACTCGAAGTATTCAAAAATTATAAATCATCTAATTCTGAACTTGATAAACTAAAGATGAAAGAGGTTAAATTTTATGAAACCTACGATAAAGAAGGAATCACAAATGAGGCTGTAAAACAGTCATTGGTTAAATTTTGTGAGCGTTACGACAAATTTGAAAGCCGTCTAACTAACCAAAAATATTTAATGGGCGATAAGCTTTCGTTGCTAGACCTTGCATGGTTTATTTACTCTTACCGGCTTTATATATCTGGATTTCCTTTTCGTAGATTATATCCACTTGTATCAACTTGGTTTCATGATCTTTATTCACGAAATGAATTTAATAAGGAAGTAAACGACCCTTTGATTCTAAAATTAATTAGGCAATATGCAAAAATAACAACAGCGCTTAACGGAAGGTCAATAAAGGCATTAATGCCAAAATAATGAGCAAAGATCGTGACGTTAAACTTGAAGGATATTACAAATCTCATTGGCCAGTAGAATGTGGAGGTAACCGAAGACAAAAAGCTGTCAATGGAAGATTGGATGTAAAAAATAAACAAGCACGTGTACAAAGTATTCGTAACGAAAGATGGAATGTTATGACCATTTTTCGAGAGCGCGAAGAACTTTTTCTTGGAGGCACTATGCCAAGTTTTACTGGACCACCTCCTTTTGGTTGGGTTCAAAAAATTGACCCTCAAACTCTCGAAGTTATTAATGAGACACCTCGACTTCCCTGCGGCGAGCATGTTTGGTGCGGAGCGATTGCTGCCCATCAAAACGGTAAAATTATTAAAGTTAATGGCAATTACATGCATAGTATTACCAGTCATTGTGAAGTCGACATTGAAAAAAAACTTCCAATTGACCAAGCACATAACGGTTTATTGGTCTTGTCTGATGGTTCTATTGTAACCAAAGACCTTCGCCTTGAGGGGCAGGGCAGATCAACCATTACGCGTTTGAATGACAAACTGGAATTAATGCATGAACCATTTTTATTGCCTGAAGGTTCAATGGGAAGGATTGCCTCAGATAAAAATGATGATGGTGAATTTATCTATATTCCTGGAATAGAAAAAATATGGAAAATCAGGGTTGAAGAAAAGCTCTCAGTGGATGAGAGCTGGTCACCAACCTATCGTTCAACCGATGATAATCAGGGTCTATCTTGGGATGGGTGTATTTCAGATGGATCGATGTGGCTAATGAATAATGGTGATATAGACTCATTAAGAGCAATATATTCAGCCCATCCTAATGGTAGGTTTAATGAAGCGCCTAAGGAATTAAGTTGGAGAAGAAGTGCACCATGGAGTTGCAAACAGAGACTGTATAAGTTTGATCTTTATTCTAATGAGTTTCAGTTTATAGAGCCATTTGAAAAATCTGGAGGAGGCATTATAGCACCACCTGTAAACATACCAGAACATAACGTATGTATTTGTTGGGATAGTATAAATGGAGGCTTAGCAGGCATTGACACCTCAGCAAAAGCATTAAATCTCTCCTGGAAAATTGATGATATCCGTCCAACAATGCAGCCTGTTGTGTTTCCTGAAAGCAAAGAACTTGTTATTAATAGTTTTGAAGAAAATGACGATAGATTAGTAGTGATTGATTTTACTAATGGCAACATTTTAAGCAAAGTTTCTCTTAAGTCGCCGTTAGCAAATGGTATGTTTTTAACCCCCGGTTTAAATAATGATATCATCTACTGCTCAACAAGAACCTTTGCTCGAGTTTCATGGGAATAAGATATGATTAATTTTTAATCTTTCTAAATTTGCCTCCTTTTGTAAAATTCTAGTGTGTTTGAAAAAATTAAAAAATTATTTAATGAGAATTCGGTAAAAAATTGTCATTTTATTTATTTAAAAAAAAATGATGATAATTTTGTGAGTAATTCTATTTCTTTTGGCAAATCTCACTGGAATAATGAAGATGATCTAAATGGTGATCATATATTTAGATTAATGTCTATGAGCAAACCAATAACTGCTCTGGCAGCAATGCAGTTAGTTGAAATGGGTAAATTAAATTTGGATTCACCGGCTGAGGAAATTCTTCCTGAATTAGCAAATATCCCAGTATTGACTGATGATAATAGGCTAGTCAAACAGACTAAATCAATCACATTAAGGCACTTAATGTCACATACATCAGGATTTGCATATAATTCACTAATGATGATTACTTCCAAGAAATTTAGAGGGTTGTCTAACTTTATGAAATTATATTTATTTATTAAAGGAATAGTTACATACATTTATCCATTTTCAAAAGGACCAAGACTATTTGAGGCTGGAACTAATTTTAAATATGGTACTGGACTTGGATTTGTAGGTATGATGATTGAAAAGGTTTCAGGTCAATCATTAGAGGAATATTGTAAAGAAAATATTTTTAATCCTTTAAATATGACAAATACTTTTTTTACTATTCCCAAAGAAAAAAAACATAAAATTGTACCCTTAGGTATTAGACAGGGAAAAAAATCTAAAGTGATTAGAAAAATGCCCTTTATAGGTCAGCCCTACTTGCGATTTTGGAGAAAATCACACTATGGAGGGACTGAAATCTTTAGTTCGCCCAATGACTTCGCAAAGTTTGTACAATGTCTAATGAATAAAGGAAGTTTTAATGGTCATCAAATTATCTCCGAATTAAGTTTCAACGAAATGGTAAAACCAGGGGATTTTGATCAAATGTTTGAGAGAGATGACAACTATAATTTTTTAATGGGCGAAAATGGTAGAATAAAAAACAAGATGAATAGATATGGGTTAGGTTTAACCATATCTTTTGATCCTAATGACTCTCGGCCTGTAGGATCAATTGCTCACGGTGGTGCTGCTTGCACATTCTTTAGCTTTAATTTAGAAAAACAAAAGGGAGCCTTGATTTTTTCAAATTTCTATCCCTATAATGATAAAGAATGGCACGACATGGTCGTAGCTTTTGAAAAAGAAGTTTATGCATAATCGATTAAATTAATATTAAAGGAGAAATCATATGGAATTTTGTAATGCTGTTAGGGCTAAAGTCAAAGAAGGTTGCGAAGAAGAGTATTTGGAAATCAATAAAAGTTTTGAAAATTTACCTGGCCAAAAGATTAGTCGTCTTTTCAAAACAGGAGATAGAACTTATTGCTATATCGGTATTTGGGAGTCAGAAGAGGCAATTGCTGCACAGAGAGATGCAATGATTGCAAATTTAGACAAGATGAGGCATGTCCTAGAAGAACTATCACCTGAATTAGGTGTAACTGATCCTGTTTCAGGTACAGTTGTTCTTGATTATGAGGGGTAAATCAGGTTAGTATCTTGATATGAATCTAGATCTACCTGAGTTGTTATTTGGCATTCCATTACATTTAACACTTTTGTGTATTTCTAAATTATATGCAAACAGGTCATATGATGAAGCAGCAGGATATTTTAGTAAGGCGGGTAACGTTTAAAAATTTATTACCTCCTGTAATTAAGCTAGTCATCAAAAGAAAATGCAATCTAAGTTTTATTGACTTAAACAAAACCATTAGATCATCTAAAACATATCATTAACTATATGAGCTTAACCGACGAAGGACATTACGGTCCCAAACAATTAAATATGCTTAAAACCATCTGGGGTGAAGGATTTTTGTCACCGGGAGGTACTGGTGAAATTGATCAAATTTTAAAAGGAATAGACTTAAAAGGCAAAAAAGTTTTGGATATTGGTTGTGGCACAGGAGGTGCAGTTTTTCATATGATAGAAAAATATGGCGCCAAAGAAGCAATTGGAATAGATCCAGAACCATTAGTTATCGAAACTGCAAATAATTTATCTATAAAGAAAGGCATATCTAATAAAGTGAAATTTATATGCACTAAGCCTGGTGAACATAAATTTGAAGATAAAACCTTTCAGGTTGTTTTTAGCAAGGAAGCCTTTTTGCATATCATTGACAAAAAAAAATTACTCCAAGAGATAAATGATATATTAGTTGATGACGGAATTCTCTCTGTTGGAGACTGGATGCGCAATGATGATAACGAACCATCGGCGCAGATGAAGGACTATATTGCAGCGGAAGGCTTAGATATGTTCATGTGTTCACTCGAGAAGTACAAAAGTCTCTTAAAAGAAACAGGATTTAAAGTCCTATCACTAAATGATCGTAATAAATGGTACTTAGAAAAAGTTAAGACAGAAATATCAGATATAAAAGGCCCCCTTTATGATGAGGTGATAAAGCTGATTGGAAAAGAAGAAGCAGATGGAGCGCTTGAGATTTGGGAAAAATTACTTGGTGTAGTTGAAAAAGGAGAACATCGCCCTGGTAATTTTCAAGCTATAAAGATATCAAAGTAATATGGAGAACAAACTATCCCAGGCAGATACTAACCGTATTATTGAAATGGCTTGGGAAGATCGAACAACCTTTACTGATATTAATAATCAATTTGGACTTAAAGAAAAAGAAGTGATAAAGATTATGAAAGATAATCTTAAACGTAATTCTTTTCTGAAATGGAGACAAAGAGTGAGGGGACGAAAAACAAAAATTAATCCAATTTCGAGTCGATTTAAATCCTCTAATCAAAAGACATAATAATATGAGCTCAGTACAAAATATTTTATCTGAAGACTGCTTTAAAAAACTAAACGAAGATCAGAATTCTTACTTAATTGACGTAAGAAGTCCAACCGAGTGGAATGTTGATGGTATCCCCGATGAAGAATCTTTTGAGGGCATTCTCTTTAAATTAGCTATAAGAAATGAGGAAGGAACAGAAAATCTCAATTTTATTGAGGAATTTAACTCTCTTGAAATACCTAAGGACTCAAATATTTATTTCATTTGTAAATCAGGAGGGCGTTCTAATTTGGCGGCCAACATGGTTGCGAATGAAGGTTACAAAAGTTTATTTAATGTTGAAGATGGTTTTACTCTAGGTTGGAAACCCAAAGGTCTCCCATCAGCAGAATATTAATCTGAGACTGAAACAATTTTTTCAATCAGCTTATCCAAATCGTAATCATTGTTAGACAGGAATGACTGAAATTCTTCTCGCTGCGCAATCACAAGACTGATGCCTTCAATATTTAAATCAATGATTTTTATTTGATTGTCTTTATTTAGAAGTCTCCACTTTAGATTGATCTTAAGCGTGTCAGTTCCCTCCCTAATAATATTGCTTTCAACAATCACGTATTTACCAGCTTCTTGTGATCCAACTACATCAACTTTTTCACCCGCGTATTGATCAAGCCTATTTGCGTACGAACTTACAAAGTAGTCCTTGAATGCGATTAGATATGCTTCTTTTTGTTCATCTGAAGCATTTTTCCATGCTTTAGATAAAACAAATTTTGAAATTAAATTTAGATCAATTGATGACATGACTAATTCTGTAAAACTTGACGTTCTTTCATCATCAGAAAGTGAGTCATTACTTAAGATAGATATAGCTGAGTCTGCAAATGAAGTTACGAAATTTTCTTCTTCTGTAAAGTTTGATGCAAGAACTGTTAGATTGAAACTAAAGCAAAGAAGAAGTACGTATATATGAAATATAATTTTAGTCATATGAAATCTCTATATCTGGTCCTACATAGCTCTCATCTATCTCAAAGTCATCAAAAATATCATTCTCTTGTTCAGAAGAGTCAATTTCTAGATTACTAGCTGCTTGACTCTCCCTTCCCTGTGAATAAAAACTTCTGATGGCTGCATAATAATCAATTGAATTATTCTGTAGGTCATCAAGTATTTCAATATTTTGTGATCTAAAATCAACAGCACCTGTCCCTAATCTATATGTTCTAAGAGAGTCAGGAGCACTTCCTCCTCCTATCTGATACATTGGATCTAGAAGAGATGTGGACAGGAGACCTGCAAAATCTCGAGGATTGGATGGTCCCAAGAAAGGCAACACTAAGTACGGTCCTGAGGAAACGCCCCAAACCGATAGTGTTTGTCCAAAATCTTCGGTTTCTGTAACTAATCCCATGCTGGAAGCTGGATCAAAGAAACCTAATAATCCAACGGTTGAATTAATAATAAACCTTGATGTCGATACCCCGGCTTTTCTGAGTTCTCCCTGTAGAAGATTGTTAACCGCAGTTATTGGCATACTTAAATTATTTAAGGAATATGTAATTCTATTTCTTACAAAGCTCGGAACAACTGCTTTGTAAGTTATAGCAATTGGTCTTAAAATAATTTTATCAAAAATAATATTAAAAGAGAATACAGCTCTATTTACTTTTTCAAATGGATCATTAGCCTTTGACACCTCTTGTTGTGATAGAGAATTATTCAATTCTGTACCCTTTGACGCACAACCCTGAAAGATAAGGATTGATCCAATAATAAGCACTAATAGTATTCTCAAATTCATTAGATTGATGCTATTCTATATAAATTTTGTAATCAAATTAATACTTTAATTGACTTTAAATTTATGAGGCATTTTAGACAATAAATGGAACTATTTTGAGAACCAAAGACATCATTTTGGTATTAATGATAAATTTTGCTTTTAGTTTAGCCTTTATTTCAGCAAAGATTGGTGTAACAGAGTTTCCCCCATTTCTTTTTACAACAATGCGCTTTTTGCTTATAGCTCTTGTTTTAATTCCATTCCTGAAGATTCATAAAGGTCAAATGAGTAATATTTTGGTCGTTTCAATCCTAGGAGGGGGCATTCATTTTGCATTTTTTTATTTAGCCCTTGATAATTCTCAGTATATTTCATCTGTTGCAATCATACTTCAATTGGGGGTACCAATTGCTACCATATTGTCCGTAATCTTTCTTGAGGAAGTTATTCGATGGAGAAGAATATTAGGTATCACTTTGTCTTTTGGAGGTGTTGTAATACTTGTCTTCGAGCCAACAATTTTTTCTGACTTAGGTGGTGTTTATTTTGCTCTTCTTGCAGCTTTCTCTATAGCTGTAAGTCTATTGTTTATGAAAAAATTAGAAAATATAAAGGTATTTGATCTACAGGCATGGATCGCTTTTATAAGCTTTATTTTTCTCGCAATTGTTTCGTTAATTTTTGAAGATAATCATGTTGAAGTGATAATAAATGCTAATTTAATTGGTTGGTATGCTGTTTTATTTACAGCTTTTGCAGCAACATTAATAGGTCATGCAGGATTTTATTATCTTATTACAAAGTATGAACTATCCAAAGTAACACCTCTAACTCTAATGGCTCCTGTATTAGCCATAATAAACGCATTTATAATTTCTTTATATTCATTGTATGAGGGTTTTGATGAGGTAATTACTGTAAAAATCATTTTTGGCGCATTGACTACTTTAGTAGGAGTTGCAATAGTGATGGTACGTGAACCAGAAGAGAAAAAGGTTCCCAATTCTCCATGAAATTTCTATTCTTAGATTCTCCTAATTTTGAAAAAAGAAAAAAAAGAAAAATAAAATATATTATAGTTCATTATACGGGAATGAAGTCATCAGCAGAATCTTTAAAAAGATTGCAATCAAAAAAATATAAAGTTAGCTCACATTATTTTATTAATGAATACGGGAAAACCTTTCAGCTCGTGAGAGATCACAATATTGCTTGGCATGCAGGTATCTCATTTTGGGGATCAGACAAAAATCTTAATTCAAAATCAATTGGAATAGAATTACAGAATAAAGGTCAAGAATTTGGCTATCACAAATTCAATAAGTCTCAAGTAGATGCAATAATAGAATTAATAATATATTTAAAAAATAAATATCAAATTAATGATGCGTTTATACTAGGACACTCAGATATAGCTCCATTGAGAAAAATAGACCCAGGTTATTTTTTCCCTTGGAAATTATTAAATAAAAAAGGTATTGGATTACTTCCAAAAAAAAATAACTCTAAAAAAGAACTAAACCCATCAAATATAAAAAATTTACAGCTTTTATTGAGCGATTTTGGTTACAAAATTTCAATTAATGGATTAATGGATAAAGAAACCCTTCAAGTTATTCATGCCTTTGAGAGCCACTATTGTCCAGAAGAACTAGAAGAATTTTCTGTTAAACATAAATTGATGGAATATCTGCGAAATTTAATAAAATCCAAAAACAGAAGCTTGACCAAAAAAGACTAAGACTATAAATGGTATTTGCCAGATAATTGGATGACTGCTTTACTTGTAAAGAGGAAAGTCCGGGCTCCACAAGACAATGGTGCCGGGTAATACCCGGCGGGGGTGACCCCAGGGAAAGTGCCGCAGAAAATAAACCGCCTTAATTGAAATTTATAAGGTAAGGGTGAAAAGGTGAGGTAAGAGCTCACCGCTTTTTTGGTAACAAAAAAGGCACGGTAAACCCCACCAGGAGCAAGATCAAATAGAGTTACAATAGTTAGTCTTGGCTGTAACTGGGTTGATCGCATGATTCGTGTGGTAACACTCGAACTAGATGAATAGTCATTGATTTTTATTAAATCACAGAACCCGGCTTATAGATTATCTGGCAATTTTATATCTATTTATTTTCAATAACTTATTAAATTTGCTTAAAGTGAATTATCCTATAAGCTGCTGAAAAATATAACAATTCGAAAAAAAGCTATAGACATTGCCCATCTGATCCCATACTATCCCATGTAATCCCAATTTAACCCAAACGAGGTAATTTGTTGATTATTTTAATAACTAACTTTTTTTATAACATGGCGCTGTTTCTATCTACCTATATTAATCGCATAGACAAGAAAGGTCGTGTTTCAGTACCTTCATCATTCAGAAGTGTACTTGAACAAAATGGCCTTAAGGGGATGATTTGTTACCCTTCACCAACTCTTCAATCAATTGAAGGGTGTGCAATTAATAGAATGCAAAAAATAAGTGATGCAATTGAATCTGCTGGACCTTTCAGTGAAGAAAGAAATACTTTTTCATCTTCTATATTTGCAGATAGTCATCAAATTCATTTTGATCAAGACGGTAGAGTAATAATACCTGGTGAATTAATTGTATCAGCGGGAATTATTGATCAAGTTTCATTTGTAGGCATGGGCGAGACATTTCAAATGTGGAATCCGACTTCATATGAGGACTATAAAAAAGATATAACAAATAGTGCAAAGAATAATTTAGCAAATCTCAAATGGAGTAATCAATAACTAATGAAAATAGGAGGATAATTTCATGGTTTTAAATTTAAGCGTTCCAGAACTAAAAGAACTTAAACCTAAGATAACTGTATTTGGAGTCGGTGGTGCAGGCGGTAATGCAATTAACAATATGATTGACTCAGGTTTGTCAGGTGTTGAGTTTGTGGCGGCAAATACGGATGCACAAGCTCTTTCAAAATCATTAAGTGACTCAAAGATGCAACTAGGAGTTCAAGTAACAAAAGGTCTAGGCGCAGGATCACATCCTGATATTGGAAAATCTTCAGCTGATGAAACTAAGCATGAAATCATGGAACGTTTAGAGGGAACAAATATGCTTTTCATCACAGCAGGCATGGGCGGTGGTACCGGGACTGGTGCTGCACCAGTAATAGCAAGAGTAGCTAAAGAATTGGGAATCCTAACTGTCGCAGTTGTTACAAAACCATTTCAATTTGAAGGCGCTGGAAGAATGCGTATTGCTGAGCAAGGTCTTAAAGAGTTAGAGCATCTAGTTGATACGACAATTGTTATACCAAACCAAAACTTATTCAAAGTTGCTGATGAAAAAACAACTTTTGCAGATGCTTTTTCAATGGCGGATGATGTTTTACATGCAGGAGTAAGAAGTATTACAGATTTAATGGTAGTTCCTGGTCTAATAAATTTAGATTTTGCAGATGTTAAAACTATCATGAACAATATGGGTCGCGCAATGATGGGAACAGGAGAAGCTTCTGGTGAAAATAGAGCTATTGAATGTGCCCATAATGCTGTAACGAATCCATTACTGGATGACTATTCACTTGATGGAGCTAAAGGACTCCTTATTAATATAACAGGTGGGACTGATCTTACACTTCATGAAGTTGATAAAATTACAAATGAGATACGCGAGCAGGTTCATCCAGATGCAGATGTAATAGTAGGATCAATTTTTGATGATAAACTTGAGGGTAAGGCAAGAGTTTCTGTTGTAGCTACGGGACTAGACTCACATCCAAAGCCAACTAAATCAATTGTAGATTTACAAATTACAAGAAATTCAGCAGCATCATCAATTGCCGCTACACCAGCAGCAACTTCAAATTCAATACAAGCTTCAATTAGTAACGAAGATACGAATGAAGAAGTAAAAGAGAATTCTGATCCATATATGTTCATGGATGGAGAAGACTCTGATATTCACTCTGAAACTGATCTTGAAGATACGGCAGTTATGATAGAACCAGAAATGGTGGCTTCAGAAGAAGCTGAGCCAGAGCCAATTACTGAGCCAGAAATATCAGAACCAGAAATGGTGGCTGCAGAAGAAGTTGAGCCAGAGCCAATTACTGAGCCTGAGATGGTCACTGAGGAAGAAGCTCCTAATAGCATTATGGATCTGATAAATGCTAATAGAGAAAATGATGAGTTAGATGCACCTGATCTATTTAGCGGTCCAAATATTCATCAATTAGACGATATGAACGATCCTAAAGATGAAGAATTGACTGAAGAAAATGAAACTGATCAGGATCTGTTAGAAATTCCTTCATTCCTTAGAAGACAGAGTAAATGACAAAAAAAGAATTGGCTCATAAGCCAGTTCTTATAAAGGAGATAATAAAACTAACTGGGCCTAAAGATAATGAGACTTACTTCGATGCAACATTTGGAAATGGAGGGTACTCGAAAGAATTTCTTGAGGTCAGTAACTGCAATATTATTGCAATTGACAGGGATCCATATGCTAAACAGATTGCTAGAGAATTTAAAAAAAAATACGGCAAAAGGTTCAATTTTTTCCATTCTAAATTTAGCCAAATTAACGAAGTTATGGAGAAAACCAAGGAAAAAAAAATTAACGGTTTCTTATTTGATATAGGAGTTTCATCAATGCAGTTAGATTTTCCAGAAAGAGGCTTTTCTTTTATTAAAGAGGGTCCGTTAGACATGCGAATGGGTCAAAAAGGTACAACTGCCTATGATGTAGTAAATTCAAAAAGTCACGCAGAATTAGCTGATATTATTTATTATTATGGTGATGAGCGAAACTCAAGGAGGATTGCTCGAGAAATTGAAAATTATCGCAAATCAAAAAATATTGAAACAACTTTAGAATTGGCAGAAGTAGTAAGGAAATCTTTTCCAAATAAATATTATAAAAAACACCCTGCGACTAAAACTTTTCAAGCTTTAAGAATCTATATCAATAACGAAATTGAAGAATTACATTCCGGACTTAATCACGCACTAAAATATTTAGAAAAAAATGGAAATTTGCATGTAGTTACCTTTCATTCTCTTGAAGATAGACTAGTGAAAAAGTTTTTAAAAATAGTAAGTCAAAACAATAAATTGAATAAAGTTCTCAAACCTAGCAAAGAAGAGATAGAACATAATTCAAGATCTAGATCAGCTAAGTTAAGATTCTATGAGAAGAATAATTTAGAATTTAGTTATATACCAATTGAAGATTTGGGATTTAAACAATCATGATTAGCTATTTATTTAAAATTTTATCAGTGATCATCTTACTGATAGGATTACTTGCAATAATGATCATAAAAAATATATCAGCTGAAAAGCAAAATTATATCAACGAATTAGAAATTACTTTGAGAGAGGAGCAGAAAAAGAGTGAACTGTATAAAATAGAATGGGATCATATGATCTCTCCTACAAATTTAAAAAAAATATCCGAAATGGTTATTTCCAATGATTATACTAAATACTTTGTAGTTTTAGATAAAGATGATCTAGGTAAAGAAAATCAAGTATTTCAAGATATCATTGCAGTTGATATACCTTCTAAGAAAATTATAAGCCCTGCACGTTAGAATTTTGTGAGAAAGAGAAAAAATTCTGGCAAAAAGAAAATAGATATTTATCAAAAAAGTTTCTCATTTACTCATCGATACAATGCTGAAAAATTTGCTATTGATAAATTAAATTCAATAAAGCAAAACTTTGCACTTAAGATTAATAATCGTTTAATTTTGTCAGCAATAATATTCAGTACTTTGTTTATTGCAATTACAATCAAAATGATTGAAATTAATCTCTTTTATGTTGAAAAAAATCGTTATTTTATATCATCAATAGATGAGAAAAGGCGTAACATATTAGATAGAAACAATATTTCTATAACAGCTAACTTACAAATGTCTGATGTTGGTATTGATCCTAAAAAAATTTATGATCATGAGGCATTCATTAAGAAAGTCTCATCATTGCATTACAACATATCAGCAAATGATTTAGAAAATAGAATTAATTCTGGTAAATGGTTTTACTTGAAACGTAATATAAGTCCCAATGAACTTCAGAAAGTTATTGACCTTGGAGAAACTGGTATAGAGATAAGAGATATTTATAAAAGAAAGTATCTTCATAAGGAGTTATTTAGCCATCTCATAGGAAAAGTAGATATTGATAACGATGGTATCTCAGGAATGGAAAAATCTTTTAATACATTATTAAATAATCAAAATGAAAACGATATTATTTCCTCAGTAGATATAAGAATACAACACATAGTAAGAGATGAAATATTGGACTCTATTAAATTATATAAAGCAACTGGTGGATCAGGACTTGTTATGGAGGTAAATACTGGAGAGATATTATCCATGGTATCGCTTCCTGACTTTGACCCTAATAACAAAAATTTTGATGAAAATTCTACATTTAATAAAAACACTTTAGGTGTATACGAATTTGGATCAGTCATGAAAATATTTACAACAGCAATTGGAATTGAAGAAAATATATTTAAGCCAAATACCCTTTATGAAATTGATGATCACATTTATGTAGGTAAACATAAAGTACACGATGTTCATCGCCCCTGTGAAACCAAAAAATGCACAGTTGAAGAAATATTTGTGTACTCATCTAATGTTGGAACTATTAATATGATTAGAGATATTGGACCAGAATTACAGAAGAATTATTTATATGATTTAGGTTTTTTTGATCAAGTTATTGTAAACTTACCTGAACGAGCAGAGCCACTTATTCCAGATCCTTGGAGAATGGTTAATACCGAGTCCATTTCTTATGGTTATGGGCTATCAATTTCTCCTCTACATTTAGCTTTAGCTACTGCGACAGTATTAAATGGCGGTTACATTATAGAGCCGTCATTAATAAAAAAAGATAATAAATTATTCAAAAATCGAATATTTTCAGAGCAAACGAGTGAGATTATGAGATACTTACTCAATCGTGTTGTAGATGAGGGAACTGCAAAAGACGCTTTTGGAAAAGATTCCAATAAGAAGTATACTGGGAACTATAGTGATTATAAATATCTAGTTGGAGGCAAAACAGGAACAGCTAGGAAAATAAACAATAAGTCTTATGCTAATGAAAAAATGACGACGTTTATCTCAGCTTTTCCAATCAATAAACCAAAATATCTTGTACTTATTTCACTAGATGATCCGAAAGGAATAGTTGGAGAATATGATACGCCTTTTAATACGTGGGGTTATACAGATGCCGGTTGGAATGCAGCAAGAGTTTCGCGACAAATTATAGACAGGATTAGTCCTATTTTAGACACAAAAAGTAAATATTTACCAAGTGATAACTTATTAATTAATACATCACTGCAATAAATGACAAATAGTCGTCTCCTAAAAAAAATAAATTCAGACAAGGTTAAGTACAAAGATATTTGCTCTGACTCGAGAATAATAAAGAAAGGGGACATCTTCTTTGCAATCCCAGGAAGTAATGTTGATGGGATGAAGTATGTTAATGACGCAGTAGCTAAAGGTGCCTCTGCAATAGTTATTCCAATCAGAAAAAAAATAAAGATTTCGTCAAATATCCCAATTTATAGGGTAAAAGATATTCGAAAAGAAATTTCTTTAGCAGCATTCGTGGTCAATAGTGAAACAATAGAAAAAAAAATCGCTGTAACAGGAACAAATGGAAAAACATCAGTAACTTATTTTTTAAATTATATATTATCAAATTTAGGAGTAAAAACGGCAACAATAGGTACTTTGGGCAATTCTCAGATAAAAAAACTTAATACTGAAAATCTAACTTCTCCTGAGCCAATTGACTTATCAAAACAGTTAAGAAAATTAAGTAAAAATAAAATTAAGTATCTTGTAATGGAAGCATCAAGTCATGGCTTGCATCAAAAAAGGTTTTATGGATTAAAATTTGATGCTTGTGTACTTACGAACATTTCACAAGATCACTTAGATTACCATAAAACTATGTCACATTACATAATGAGTAAGCTCAAATTATTTTCTGATTATGTAAAAAAGGATAGTAAAATCATAGTTAACACTGAAACTAAATATATTGATATAATTAAAAATTATTTAAAGAAAGAAAGTAATATTAGTCCAATATATTTTCAGAAAAATAATAAATTTAAAATAGTCAAGATAAAAAAAAACAAGTACAACTCAACAATAGTCGATGTAAAATTTGGTAAAGAGCTTAAAAAATTTAAGTTTGCTAACTTTCCATTATTTCAAATACACAACTTCTTACTGGCAACATTGACGCTTTATTCTATGGGTCATAATTTAACTAAGATTCAAAAATTAAGTCTAAAATGTCCTTCAGTACCAGGTCGCATGGAATTTGTGGGGAATACAAGAAACAGTGCCTCTGTATATATCGATTTTGCGCACACACCCGACGCTCTTGAAAATGCTTTAATAGAAGGCGGCAATCTTTGTAAATCAGAGCTGTATGTAGTTTTTGGATGTGGTGGAAACAGAGATTACTCAAAACGTCCAATGATGGGAAAAATTGCTTCTAAATACGCAGATAATGTTGTTATAACTGATGATAATCCGCGCTTTGAGAATGCAAAAAAAATTAGAAAAGAAATCATTGATGATTGCAAAAACTTTTTGGAAATCTCAGATAGAAGAAAGGCAATAAAACATACAATCAAGCAACTAAGAAAAGGAGATTTATTAATTATTGCAGGCAAGGGGCATGAAAAAAATCAAATTATTAATGGCAAAGTTTACCCCTTTGATGATGTGAAAATATCTAAAGGTTTCCTAAAATTATGAGATCAAGTCATATTTCAATTTTAGAGATTAATGATCTATTTAATACTAAGCACAGCGAAATAAAAATTACAGGTGCATCACTTGATACAAGAACCTTAAAGAAAGGAAATATTTTTTTTGCAATTAAAGGAAAAAATAATGATGGCCATAAATTTATTAATCAAGCAGAAAAAAAGGGTGCATCTATAGCATTTGTTCAAAAAATTAATTCTAAATCTAACCTTAAGCAAATTAAGGTAAAAAATACTCTATCTGCATTATCATCTCTTGCTAGATATTACAGGTCCTTACTCAATACTCAAATTATTGGAATTACAGGTAGTGTAGGGAAAACTGGAACTAAGGATGCAATTTCGTTTATTTTAAAAGAGCATAGAAATATTTTTTGCTCGAGACAGTCTTATAACAATAAATATGGAATGCCATTAGAAATTTTAAATATGCAAAGAAAAACAAAATTTGGTTTTTTCGAATTAGGCATGAATCATTCTGGAGAGATAAGAAGATTAGTAAAAATACTTAAACCAAATATTTCCATTATTTTAAATATTGAAAACGTACACTTAGGTAATTTTAAATCTTTAAAAGAGATTGCTGTAGCGAAAAGTGAAATATTTACATCTTCAGAAAATATTGACTCACTAATTCTTAACAAAGACACTAATTATTATAATCTGTTACATAGATACTATAAAAATACCAAGATAAAAAATATTTATAATTATAGCAAAAAAAATAATGCAAATGTCTATATAAAAGAAAGTAAGTTAACAAAAAAAAATATACAGCTTAAAGTTAGTCTTCCAACAGACAAATTAATTAGTTTTGGCGTTAGAAGTGATCAGGAAAATCTAATCGATAACTGCTTAGCAATTCTTACTTGCTTACACGCACTTAACATTGAATATAGATTTATTAAAAAGTTTAAAAACGTACCATTCACCAGTGGGCGAGGAAATATGATTAGATGTAAGTATAATAGTCACAGACTTAAGCTTTATGATCATTCCTATAATGCAAGCCCAATTTCAATGAAGCAAACAATTGATATATTTGATAGCTTAAAAGAGAAGAATATTGTTTATTTGATTGGTGATATGAATGAACTGGGTCAAAAGGCTAGTTACTATCATAGTAATCTAATTAAGTTTTTAAGTAAGAAAAAATTTGAAAAATGTTTATTTATCGGAAAGCATTTCAAAAAGTTAGAAAACAAAATTCGAAATAATAAGATATCTTTTTTTAGAGACATCGATCAGATTATCGACAATCTTGATGAAATAATAGAGAGTAATTATACAATTTTTGCTAAAGGATCTAATTCAATTAATATAAGAAGATTAATCAGTCATCTTAAACAAGAAAATTTATGATATTATATATTTTAGAATACTTAAATATCCCAGGCTTATATAATTTCTTCAATTATCTGACTGTAAGAACTGGCTTCGCTCTTTTTACTTCTTTCTTCTTTATATTGCTATTTGGACCTGCATTGATTAATAAGATTAGTGCTTATCAGTCTATCGGACAGCCTATTAGGGAAGACGGGCCAGAGTCTCATATAATAGCTAAAAAGGGAACGCCTACCATGGGTGGAATCATCATATTGCTTTCCATTATTGGATCTATTTTGCTTTGGGTAAACCCAGAAAGTTTTATATCTTGGCCAGTTATATTTATACTAGTTTCTTTCGGTTTAATTGGATTTGCAGACGATTTCAATAAAGTTAAAAATAACTCAAGCAAAGGTATTTCAGCCAAAATAAGAATATTTCTTCAAATCATTGTTTCACTAATTTTTATATATTGGATAACTAAATATCATCACATTGATATTAAGCTTTTATCATTACCTTTTTTTAAAGATATTTTCATTAATTTAGGTTTGTTTGCAGTACCTTTTATTCTAATCGTTATATTGGGATCAGCAAATGCAGTAAATTTAACCGATGGTCTAGACGGGCTAGCAATTGTTCCTGTAATGATTGTTGCAGGAACATTCGCTGTAATTTGTTATTTGGCTGGCAATATAATTTTTGCTGAATATTTATTTATAAATTATTTGCCAGGGGCGGGTGAGCTTACTGTTTTGTGTGCAGCAATAATAGGATCAGCGCTTGGCTTTTTATGGTATAATGCTCCTCCTGCAATGGTGTTTATGGGAGATACAGGCTCGCTTTCATTAGGAGCAGCATTAGGGTCGATTAGTATTTTATTAAAACAGGAGATAGTTTTAGCCATTGTTGGAGGTATTTTTGTTGCTGAAGCAATATCTGTAATACTGCAAGTCTCATCTTTTAAATTAACTGGAAAAAGAATTTTTAAAATGGCCCCATTACATCATCATTTTGAAAAAAATGGTCTACCTGAATCAAAAATAGTAATTCGTTTTTGGATAGTTGCAATAATTTTAGCACTAATTGGGTTAGCAACACTTAAAATCAGATAAATGGATGATTAAACTAAAATCATTTAAAAATAAACATTTTCTTATTATTGGAATGGGAATTACAGGTATTTCTGTTTCCAATTCACTGCTTAAAGGTGGTGCAAATGTTTATTTCTGGGATGATGATCTTAATAAAAGAAAAGCATTAAGAAAAAAAGGTTATCATCTAATTAACGATAAGAATATAACTAATATAGAATATATAATGCCAAGTCCTAGTATTGTCACTGCAGGAAAAAATGCACATAAATACATTAAAAGATTAAAATCTAAAAAATGTAAGATAATTAGTGAACTTGATTTGTTTCAACTTTATATAAATAGTATAAATAAATTAAAAAAAATTAAGATTATCGGCATCACTGGAACTAACGGAAAATCTACAACTGTTTCCATGATTCATCATTCATTAAAAAAAAATAATATTAACTCAGTTTTGATAGGTAATATTGGAAAGCCTATATTTTCCTCAAAAAAGTTAAATCATGGTGTCTATATTTTAGAGCTTTCATCATATCAGCTGGAGCTAGCAAAAATATTTAAGCCAGATATATCTTGTATATTAAACCTAACACCAGATCATTTAGATCGTCACATTACTATGCATAAGTATGCTACTGCTAAGTGTAATATATTTCAGAATATAAGTGCTAGAAATATTTGTTATTATGATTCCAATAAAAATATAAAAAAAATCGCTACTACGAATTTAGATAAGAAAAAACTTAAACGGCTAATTCCTGTAAAAAAAATTAGTAGCAGTTTTAAAAATAATAAGAAAATTAGCTTGATATTAAAAAAACACAATATGCAGAACTTATATTTTTCTTTTTTAATATTAAAAAAATTAGGTTTAAAGTCGTCAGATATTTATAAATCTTTCTCTTCATTTAGTGGACTACCTCACAGACAAGAGATTCTTGTAAAAAGAAAGAATTTAATTGTAATAAATGACTCTAAATCAACAAATTTGGAATCTTTAGTGCCAGCATTAAACAACTACAAGAATATAATTTTGATTTGTGGAGGGCAAATTAAAAGTAATAAAATCAATATATTAAATAAAAATCGACACAATGTTATTAAGGCCATTGTAATAGGTGAAACTAAAAATATTTTTTTCAATTATTTTAATAAGTATGTGGATACCTCATATGTAAAAAACCTAAATAAGGCAGTTAAAATGTCATTATCAATAGCAAATATTGTGAACGAACATTGCACTATTTTATTTAGTCCTGGAGCTGCATCGTTTGATCAATACAATAATTTTGAAGAAAGAGGAGATGATTTTAGAAGAAAAATTAAAGCTGAGATTCTAAAATGACAGCGACTCAAAAAGAAAAATCTATTATAACTGATTGGATTTATGAAATTAATAAACCAATATTTTTTTGTGTGCTTGTACTTATTGCAGTTGGACTATTTATAAGTCTTACAATTAATCCCGGTACATCAAGGTATATAAACAATAATCTCTTTTCATACTTTAATATTCAGGCACTTTATTTACTGTCTGGTTTTATTATATTCATTTTATTTTCGTTTATTAATCACGAACGAATACCAAATATATCAATAATTGTATTTGTAATTCTAATAGTCATTCTATTTTTAACATTAATTTACGGAGTGGAGATAAAAGGATCGAAGAGATGGATTAATTTAAAATATATTACAATCATGCCTATTGAATTAATTAAGCCATTTTACTGTATCGTACTTGCAGCTATTTTAAATAATCCAAGTTTAAAAAATAGTTTTAGAAATTATGCACTTAGTTTCAGTATTTATGCATTGATGGCTGCAATATTGGTTTTTCAGCCAGACATTAGTCAATTATTTCTTATTTCAGCAATATACTTTTCATCCATATTTATGAGTGGATTTAGCATAATTGTCCTTGCATCAATAATTTTTATTGGTGGTATATTTTTTGTTTTTATTTATTTATTTAATTTCAATGTACAAAATAGAATTAATTCATTTCTAGCGCCTAATGATTATGATGTAACACAGACTGAATTATCACTTCAGGCGATCAAACAAGGTGGTCTCATAGGTGTAGGTCCAGGAAATGGTGTATTAAAAAATAAAATTCCTGAAGCGAATTCAGATTATATATTTTCTGTTATTGCGGAGGAGTATGGTTTATTAGGATGCCTAATAATTTTAACAATAATCTTTATAATTTCTTATCAAGGATTCAGAAAAATATACAATAGCAACAATCACTTTATACAAATAAGTTTATTTACTTTAATAATATATTTTTGCCTTCAAGCTCTTATTCATATTGGAGTAAATATTAGATTGCTTCCAACAACTGGTATAACACTTCCTTTTATTAGTTATGGGGGCTCATCTGTTATAGGCATGTCAATCACATGTGGCTTAATATTATTATTATCTAAAAATAGACATAGTTAATGAGTAGGAAATAGCATGAAAAAATTCTTCCTTGTTGGTGGCGGAACGGGTGGTCATTGCATACCCATGAGTGTATTGTATTCTGAGATAATCAAAAAAAATGAATGCTATATTTTAACAGACGAAAGAGGGCTAAAATACTTTAAAGATATTGCAATTAAGAAAAAAATATTAATAAAGAGTCTAATTAATAAGCAAGGCAAAATCTCTAATTTAATTAATCTTCCATATATTTTTATTCAGTCAATTCCATATTACTTAAAATTAAGACCGGATTTTGTTTTAGGCTTTGGTGGCTATTTTACTGTCCCTGTCATAATTGCAGGATGGTTAATGCGGTTTAAAATCTTTTTACACGAAGGCAATGCGATTATCGGCAAAGCAAATAGATTTTTGTTAAACTTTACTAAGGATCTATTAACAAGTTTTGAAAATACTTTAATCCCTGGAAAGAAAATAGATATTAATAATAAAATGGTTGGCCTTCCTATAAGAATAAATAAAGAGGATAAAGTATTGAAGAATAATTCGAGTAATAATTTTGTGATATGTATAATAGGTGGTAGCCAGGGAGCACGTAATTTATCTATTAATATCGCCGAGTCCATTAAGAGAGTTCAGGATAACAGTGAAAAGAGGATTATAGTTTTTCACCAGTGTAGATCAGAGGACTTAGAGAGTTTACAAGCTTATTATAAGACTCATAATATCAAGAATGATGTAAGAGTATTTTTTGATGAAATGGCACAAGTGCTATCAAGATCTGATTTAGTAATTTCAAGGTCAGGTTCATCAACAGTTAATGAAATTATATATTATTGTATTCCTTCAATACTGATACCTTATCCACATGCGTCAGATAATCATCAATATTACAATGCAAAAAACTTGAATACATCAGAATGTACAAAAATTATTTCCAATGAAGCTGTAAATCTAGAAAATATTCTGAATTCAATCAATGAAATAATTAATGATAATGAAAAAGTGAATTTAATCAAAAACCGCTTGAAAGCAAGACGCATAAGTAATCCATCTAAAAAAATAATAGATTATTTAGAGAGCAATTCGTGAAAATTAACAAAGATATATTGATACATATAATTGGAATTGGTGGAATTGGTATGAGCGGTATTGCCGAAATTTTATCAGATATGCGATATCATGTTCAGGGCAGTGATATAAATATTAATTCAAACATACTTCGCTTAAACAAAAAAAACATTAAGACTTTCAAGGGACATAAGAAAGAAAACTTAAAAAATGTTAACTTAATTGTATATTCTACAGCTGTAAAGAAAAGCAATGTTGAATTAAAATTTGCAAAAAAAAATAAAATTCCGTCAATAACAAGAGCGGAAATACTATCTCAAATTGTAAAACTAAAAAATTCAATTGCTGTTTCAGGATCTCATGGAAAAACAACAACTACGTCTCTTGTTTCTTCAATTTTGAATGCCGCAAAAATGAACCCAACGATCATCAACGGAGGTATTATCAATCAGTTCGGTACAAATACTAGACTAGGTTCAGGAAAATGGATGGTTGTTGAAGCGGATGAGTCGGATGGTACTTTTGTAAAACTACCTTCTACGATTGCTATAGTAACTAATATTGATAAAGAACATCTAGATTTCTATAAAAATTATAATAATTTACTATTTCAATTTAAAAAATTTATTACGCAAGTTCCATTTTATGGATTTGCCATAGTATGCTTAGATGACCCCTCAATAAGAAAAATAGTAAATAAAATCACTACAGCAAATATAATTACATACGGAGAGGCTGAAAACAGTGACATACAGAGTAAAAAAATAAGGTACAATAGTAATGGAGTAGTTTTTAATGTTGAGTTAAAAAAAATTGGTAAAACAATTAAAAATATAAGTTTACCCATGCATGGCAATTATAACATTAGTAATGCCTTAGCTGCTATAGCACTCGCTTCAGAACTCAATGTAAATCATGGAACAATAAAGAAAGCCTTATCTAAATTCAGTGGCGTACAAAGAAGACTTACGCAACTCTGGAATAAAAAAAATATCACGATCATAGACGATTATGCGCATCATCCAACAGAAATTAAGAATGTTATCGAGGGACTGAATCATTCAAATCCAAAAAGAAAACTTATTATAATTTTTCAGCCTCATCGATATTCACGACTGATAAATTTAAAAAAAGAATTCAGCAAATGTTTCATTAAATGTGACCAGGTCTTTGTATCGCGTGTTTATTCAGCAGGAGAAAAGATACCAAATAATTTTAATCTACGATCACTAATAAAAAGTATTAAAAAAAATTCCAAAGTTAATGCAGAGGCCTATAAAAATGATGAGCAGTTGCTGAAATTAATTAAGTCTAGTAATGACAAACTTACTTTTTTATTTCTGGGTGCTGGAACAGTGACTCAATGGGCTTCAGAATTTACTAAAAACCTAAAAAAAATATATGAATAAGAATCAGCAAATTCTTAATGAAATATTTTTAAGAAATAAAGTAAAAGGTAAATACAAATTTAATTATAATTTGTCTAAACATAGTTGGTTTGGAATTGGTGGTAATGCCGAAATCTTTTACATTCCTTCAAGTTTAGAAGAATTACAATTGGTATTATCTACCAAAGGAGAGGATATAGATGTCACAGTTATTGGTTTAGGATCAAATATAATTATTAGAGATGGAGGCATACCAGGCCTCGTCATCAGATTAGGTAATAAATTTAGTAATATTTATCATGATAAGAATATAGTTTTTGCAGGAGCGGCCGTTCAAGATAAAGTTTTATCAAAATATTGCTTGAAGAATTCAATAATTGGATTTGAATTTTATTCAGGAATACCTGGCACTGTAGGAGGGGCTACACGCATGAATGCAGGGTGCTTCGGATCTGAGACTAAAGATATTTTCATTAAAGCAAAATGCTTAAGTAATCAGGGAGAGCCCATGGAACTGAATTATTCTGAAGAATTATTTTCTTACAGAAAAAATAATTTTTTAGATAAATACATAGTCTGCGAGGTTCAATTTAATAAAGAAATTGGAGATCCATTAGTAATTAATAAAAAAATCGTTGAAATCAATAATCAAAGAAAAGACACTCAGCCTCAAAAAGTGATGACTGCTGGAAGTACATTCAAAAATCCGTTCGATAGTGGCCAGCTTAAAGCCTGGCAACTAATCGATAAAGCTGGATTAAGAAAATATGAATTAAATGGAGTTTCATTTTCAGAAAAACATGCGAATTTTATAGTCAACAGACAGAAAGACTCTGCTAATTTAATTGAAGATTTTGGTGAAAATATAAAAAAAGAAGTCAAGAGTAGATTAGGCATTGAACTAGAGTGGGAAATTAAAATTTTGGGTAATAGATGAGAATATTCAATAAAGTTATGTTACTTTATGGAGGCATATCGGCAGAAAGAGAAATAAGTATCATAACTTCCAAAGAAATATCTAGGGCGCTTGTAAGATTAGGCTATGAGGTAATCGAAATTGATGCAAATTTAGATCTTTCAGATCACATATCAGAACACAAACCTGATGTAATTTTTAATGGCTTGCATGGTACATGGGGAGAAGATGGAGAAGTTCAAAAAATTCTTGAAGCAAATAATGTTCCCTATACGCATTCAGGCATTGAAGCATCTCAATTAGCAATGGACAAACATAAGTCTGCAGAACTATTTATTAAAAATAATTTTAATTACCCAATAACAAACCTCGCGAATATTAATATCATTAATGAATACAATTTTCCTGAGTATCCATTTGTTATAAAACCAAGAAACGAAGGCTCCAGTGTAGGCGTTGGAATAATCAGGAACCAAGAAGAAAAAAAAAGATACTTAAAGAATAACTCACATAGAAATGAGGTTCTAGTTCAAGAGTACATTGACGGCCAAGAAATTAATGTTGCCGTAATTGGAAACGATAGGACTGGCTCTATAGAAATTGATCCAAAAAACGAATTCTATGACTATGAGTCAAAGTATTTTGATAACGGTAAAACTAAGCATATAATCCCACCAAAAATAGATAAAAATCAACTGGAAGAGGTAGAGAATCTAGCTTTAAAGGCACATAAAATTCTAGGATGTAAAGGAATTTCCAGGACAGAGTTTATTTTAGAAAATAATAGCAATCAGTTTTATATTCTTGAACTTAATACACAGCCTGGAATGACACCAACTTCATTAGTGCCAGAGATAGCAAAATATAAGGGGACAGAATTTGATGAACTTATTAATTGGATCTTAGAGGATGCAGGAACAAACCGTTAAATATATAAATATTGTGTGTGCAATATTAATTATATTTCTTTTATCAATATCAGTATCAATATATTACTTTCCAAGCTTAGCCTCAAAATATTTTTTGTTAAATCACATAAAGATTAATGGTTCAGAAAAATCAAATATAAGTATAATTAAAGAAGAAATATATAATCATACTTCTGATTTATTATCTTTGGATTTACATAAGATTAAAGAGATTATTGAGCAAGAAAAATGGATCAAGAGAGTAAATTTAAAAAAAATTTATCCATCCTCATTAGTATTAGATATTATTGAAAATGAACCATATGCAATTTTAAGAGATAAAGATAAATATTATCTTTTAGATATTGACGGAACAATCATTACTGAAAAAAATAAAGACTATGAACTTGAAAACTTTATTATTATTTCAGGCGACGAATCTCCATCGGCCCTTAAAGGCCTTATTAAGGAGTTAAATATTCATTTTCATGAGCTTATTTCACAATTAAGTAAATTAGATTTTGTTGAGAAAAGAAGATGGAATTTAACTTTAAAAAATAATTTATTAATAAAACTACCTGATTCAAAAGTAGATAATGCACTTAAAAACCTTAAGAACTTATTTATCGAAGAAAAAGTATTACAGAGCAATATAATTGAAATTGACTTAAGAATTGAAGGAAGGGCATCTTTAAGAGTAGATGAAGGAAAGATTAATTATGGTATAAACGATATCTGATGTCACAAAGAAATATTTTAAGTGCAATTGACATACGCTCTGATAAGATAATTTGTTTAATTGCTCAAGAATTAGAAATTATAAATAGGAAAAAAATTCTTCAATTAATAGGTATCGGCATTTCAAAAATGCCAATTGATTGCACTAAGCCACTCTCTCTGCCTCATGCACAAATCAGTAATTATATTGAAAGCGCAATTTCGAAGGCTGAATATGAGGCTAGCGTAAAAATATCAGATGTTTTTGTTAGTATTTCTGAAAATATGTCATCAGAATATATTGATTTTAATATTATGAGCAAGGACAACGTAATTTTAGAAACTGATATAAAAGCCTTCTTTAATTCTAAATTATTTACAAGTTTATATACAAAACTTAAAGAACCATTACATTCTTTTCCAATTAGCTATCGCATTGACAACAGAAAAAGTGTATCAGATCCAATAGGAATGAAGGCCGATAATCTTCTTACAAAATGGCATGTAATATCAGTTTCTAAAAATTATCTTGAAACAATATATAAAACATTTCAAGAAATGGGTCTAAATTTAAAGCAAATCGTCTCTAGTAATTATTCAACAAGTTTAGCAGTTTTAAGTGAAGAAGAGTCGGACCTAGGCGCAATAACCATTGAAGTGCGGAAAAATAAAACTGTTTTGTCTTATACGTTTGATGGTCAATTGATTGGATTTGATATTATAAAAATTGGAACTTTTCATTTTACTAATGATATATCTCAAATAAAGTGTCTTACTCTTGAAGAAGCTGAAAATATTAGAAAGAAGATTGACATTTTTGATAGAGATAAGAAGCGCGACAAAGAACTTGAAAAATATTATGAAATTTATTTATCTCGTGCTGAAGAACTAGCTAAATTGGTATCAATGACAGCAACTGAGACACGATTTAATTCATTAGTTTTAAATTCAGTATTACTTACAGGATATGGAGCAAAATCAATTACTATTCAAAAACTAATAAGAGCTAAATTTGCTAATTCATCATTTAGATTAGGATCTACCAGAAAAATAAATGGCTCTAAGACATTTATTGACAATCCTTCACTGACTTCAAGCTTTGGATTACTTGCTTACGCAACAAACCATGATTTAGAGGGTGAGATAAGTGATAGCAAAAAGAAAAAAAATTCAATATTATCAATAATTTATAAATTTTTTCAAAACTTATAAATAGTAACAAAAAGTAATAATCTTTGTCTGTCAGATCATTAGTGATCAATTTATAAAGTTGCATCAAGATGCAAAAAACTCTCAAAAAGTATTTTAAATTATCTGGTATCACTTTGCATAGTGGAGAGACGAGTAGTATGAAAGTTAATCCTGCACCCCCAAATACAGGGATACTTTTCAAACGCACAGACTTAAAAGTGCCACACAATGAAAGTATTGTAAAAGCAAATATTGAATATGTTGAAATTTCTGAGTTGTGTACAAAAATATCAAATGAATTTGGTCATTCTGTATCAACCATAGAGCATCTAATGTCGGCTTTCTATGGATTAGGAATAGATAACGCAATTGTTGAGATAGATAATTCAGAGCTTCCAATCCTAGATGGTAGCTCTTTAGATTACGTGATGAAAATTAAAAGTGTAGGAATTAAGAATTTAAATTCAAAACGAAAAATTATGAAGATTAATCGTCCAATTATTTTTAGAGATGACGATAGTTATATTAAAGTTACACCAGCATATAATACGTTAATTAATTATACTATAGTTTATGAACATAAACTGATCAAAGAGCAAAAATTTAATTTTGAGTTAGATACAGAATATAATTATACAACTATTATTAGTAATAGCAGAACATTTGGATTCAAAGACGAAGTTGATTTACTTAAGGATAAAGGACTTATAGCTGGTGGGTCTCTTGAAAATGCGATAGTCCTTGATAATGAAGGAATTATGAATAAGTCAGCACTTAGATATGATAACGAGTTTGTAAGACACAAGGTTTTGGATTTCATTGGCGACATATACCTATTGGGGCATAGGGTGCAAGGTTCCTTTGAAATATTTAAAGGGGGGCATAGGCTTACTCACGAACTTGCTAAATTAATTATGTCTGACAAATCTAATTGGAAACTTGTTGATGAGAATGATGATTATGATAAATTCTCGTTCTCGACCACAAACCATAAAAAAGTGCTTTCAGCGTCAATTTAAATCATTAGATTTACACTTTAATCTTAATAAATTTCCATTAAAATCAAATTTGATGTTTAATCTAAAAGCTCATGCTTCTTTAATAGCGTTTTTACTAATTTTCACTGCGTGCTCAGATACTAAACTCATGATGCCAGAAACAGAGGGTGAAAAGCTGCAAGTTCTATATAACAATGCAATGGAACTTGTAAAAAAAAGGGACTTCGTTGATGCTGCTATTTTATTTGAAGACATTGAAAGACAATACCCCTACTCAAAATGGTCAAACCAAGCTCAATTAATGTCTGGGTTTTGTTATTACAAATCAAACATGTATAATGATAGTTTGGATGCGCTTGAGAGATTTATAGCATTATACCCAGGTAGCAAAAAAATCTCTTACGCCTACTACCTAAGAGCATTAAATTATTTTGAGCAGATAAGCGATGTAGAAAGAGATCAAACAACTACAACTAAAGCTAAAAGAGCTTTTAATGAAGTTATAAATAAGTTTCCAGAATCAGAATTTGCGAGTGATGCATTAATTAGAATAGATATTATAAATGACAGGCTTGCTGCAAAAGAAATGGAGATTGCAAGATATTATCAATTTAATCATCAATGGATATCGGCAATAAACAGATACAATAATATTTTAGATGAATATAAAACATCAATTTATACTGAGGAAGCACTACATAGGCTAGTAGAAATATATTATTCACTTGGTCTTAATGAAGAAGCGAAGAGATACGCAGCAACTCTTCAATTTAATTTCCCTGAAAGTGACTGGTTTTTAAAGAGTTATGAACTTGTAAAAGATCTTACATAATTAATCTAAGTGACAAGCGCTAAAGAAAAAAAAATTAAAGATTTAATTGATAAAATTAATTATCATAATGATCTTTACTACAATAAAGATAAGCCTGTAATCAGCGATGCAGAATACGATCGTTTGATTGTTGAATTCAAGAAAACCCATAGAGATTTAGCCAACTTAAAAGATGAGGACAACCCACTTATTAAAATTGGTGGAAAATCATCGGATGAGTTTACAAAATTTAATCACCCCACAAGAATGCTTTCTTTAGACAACGCAATGACTAGAGAAGATTTAGAAAATTTTATAAAAAAGATAATTAGATTTCTATCTTTGAAAGATATTAATATCCCATTTTCAATTGAACCAAAGATTGACGGTTTATCTGTTAACCTTATATATGAAAATGGTCAGTTAACAGTTGCTGCAACAAGGGGTGATGGGTTAAGTGGTGAAATTATTACGAGTAATGTATCAACAATCAAAGAAATACCTCAAAAACTTAAAGCTAAATTCCCACCTAAAAAGCTAGAGATAAGAGGGGAGATCTTTATTACAAAAAAAGACTTCTTAGATTTAAACGAGAGATCTAAAAATCAATTCGCAAACCCTCGAAATGCTGCCGCGGGGAGTTTAAGACAATTAGATGTAAAAATAACTGCAAGTAGACCATTAAAATTTTTAGCTCATGGCTTTGGAATATATGATGAAGGAAAAAAAACTTACTATGATCAAATGATGGAATTTAAAACTTGGGGAATACCGATCAGTCCTTACTTGAAAGTTGCAAATGATATTGATGACTTATTAAATAATTATAATTATATAAATGATAAAAGATCAGAAATTCCATATGATATTGATGGACTAGTATACAAGGTTAATGGCACATTGTATCAAAGTAGGTTAGGAACGGTTGGGAAGACGCCAAGATGGGCAATAGCACATAAATTTGCTTCAGAAACAGCCAAGACAAGTATCAAAAAAATAGATATTCAGATTGGCCGAACAGGTTCGGTTACACCTGTAGCAAGACTTGAGTCAATAAATATAGGCGGTGTTTTAGTCTCAAATGCAACTCTACATAATTTTGAGGAGATTGAAAAAAAAGACATAAGAGAAGGCGATACAGTTGTTATTGAAAGAGCTGGTGATGTAATACCGCATATTTTAAATGTTGTATTAGATAAAAATAAAAAACGAACGAAGTTATTTAAGCCACCCAAAAAGTGTCCTGTATGTGGCTCCAGTATCATCATTGATCCTGACGAAGTAGTAGTTAGATGTTCAGGTACATACATTTGCGAAGCACAGATTGTTGGAAGATTAAAGCATTTTGTATCTCGAAGTGCCTTAGATATTGAAGGATTAGGAGATAAACAAATAAACTTATTTTATAATAAAAAAATTATCAAAAATTATGGCGATATTTTTAAACTTGAAAAAAATAGAAGCCAAATTGTGAATATGGAAGGGTGGGGGGAGCTTTCTTTTAAAAATTTAGTTGAAGCCATTAATGATAAAAGGAAAATTGAGCTTTCAAAATTTATATATTCAATTGGAATTAGATTTATTGGTGAAAAGAATGCTCAAATAATTGCACAAGCTTTTAAGAATACAGATATATTTACTAGGTTTTACAATAATGACCAAGACGTCAAAAAAGATATATTTAATATTTTAGAAAATACTGATGGACTTGGTCCCAAAGCAATAGAGTCTTTTAAAGAATATTCAGATTATAAAGATAATAGAAATCAAATATTGTCACTTATAGAAGAAGTTAACCTAGTCATAAGTTCATTAAAAATAGTCAAATCTCCAATTACAGGAAAAAAAATAATCTTTACGGGTACTTTAAATTCTATGTCCAGGGCTGAAGCAAAATCTATGGCAGAGAAACTAGGCGCTAAAGTTGTTTCCAGCATTAATAAATCTACTGACATATTAATTGCAGGAGAAAAATCTGGCTCAAAATTAAAAAAAGCTAATGAACTCGGAATAGAGATTATGAATGAAGAGAGCTGGAGAAAGTTATCTTTGTTGTAAAGGCGCAGTCTGATTAATAAGCCAATCTCTCTCATTAGAGTTCATTGATGGTGTTAATATATTTCTAACTCTTTTATGATATCTATTTACCCAATTAATTTCATTTGTTGTTAATAAGGATTGGTCTATTAATAATCTTTCAAATGGGGCTATTGTTATGGTTTTAAAAGTTATCGTTCCGTTTGACAATTTTGATAGAATTAAATTTTCGATCCTAATGCCGTAATGATTTTCTTTGTAATAACCTGGCTCATTTGAAACAATCATACCATCTTCAAATTTAATTTTTGAATTTTTAGAAATTGATGGAGGATTTTCATGAACATTAAGAAAGCAGCCGACCCCATGTCCAGTTCCGTGATCAAAATTACAATTAATTTCCTTCAATGGTTTCCTTGCTAGGTAGTCAAGTTTTTTACCTGTTTCACCATACTTTATTTTACTTGTTGCAACTGCAATGTGTCCTTTTAAGACCCTTGTATACATTTCAATTTGCTCTGGTGAAGGCGTGTCGAAGCAAATTGTTCTGGTAACATCTGTTGTACCGTCTAAATACTGAGCTCCTGAGTCAACTAAAAATAAATCCGAAGTCTTAATTGTTTTGTTTGTTTTTTCATTAGCTCTATAATGTACGATTGCACCGTTAGATCCAGTTCCTGCTATAGTAGGAAAACTTAATGAAAAGAACTTTTCATTTTTCTTTCTTTTATTATTCAAGTACTTAATTGCATCTAATTCTGATATTTTCTTTTTTTTTATGTTATTTTTTATCCAATAAATAAATTTTGTAAGAGCTATGCCATCTCGTTTATGACATTCTATCATTCCATTTTTTTCCAATCTATTTTTCTTTGATTTTAATAATTGGATTAGATCGCCTTCAATTTTTAATTTTGATTTATTTTTAATCTGGTTAGCTAGACTAAATGACACAGTATTTACATCACATATTATTGTTTCTTTTTTGTCCAAATTATTTACAAAATTGTTAATTTCAAAAGTATTTCTAAATTCTATATCAACTTTAAATTTTATATTTTTAGAATTATCAAAATCAGAAAAAATATAACATTTTCCAGATTTATGAATTAAAGCTTTTGATAGGAACAAAGGCGAATATTTTATATCTTTTGCTCTTATATTGAATATCCACGCAATCGAGTCACAAGCGGTAATTAAATAGTAGTCTGCTTTAGAATTGTACAAATACTTTTTAATGTAATTGACTTTTCCCGAAGTACTTTTGCCACCTACTGCAAATGGTTTAGATTTCTTTTTTTTGGGTTTATCAAGCCAGATTTGATCTATTAAATTTTTATCGATATTCTTAATCTTCACACTTTTGTCTATATTTTTTTTAATATGAGCTACCCTCTGATAAGTTATTGTATTCCCATCAATACCTATTGCTTTTGGTTGTTTATTTTTTAGTAAATCAATAGGAGATAAATCTGAATAATTATAAATCTTAAAGTGTTTCCTATTTACTTCTTGAGATGCTTGAATTGTATATCGGCCGTCAACAAAAAGAAACGCTTCCTTATTGCCGATAATAATATCCCCAGCAGAACCACTAAAATTACTGATCCATTCTAGTCGTTTACTGTACTCTGGTAGAAATTCATTTTGATATTCATCTGAATGTGGAAGAATATAATACTGAATATCGTTTTTTTTTAGTAACGATCTTATTTTTGATAATTTATTGTCGTTGCTTAGCATGGCTTTAAGAAATCAGAAATTAGCTTTTTTTTACCGTGTTTGTCAAAATCAACAATAGCTTTTGTTCCATCTATGTCCTGTATTGTCCCTATGCCAAATTTTTTGTGCTCAACAGTTTGTCCAATTTGCAGGATAAGGTCATCATTTATATCTCTTACATTTTCAATCTCCATATCTACGACAGTTCTGTAGCTAGATACTTCATTATTTTGAAATGAAATCTTTTTTGGTCTTAAACCATAATCTTGGTTGTATTCGTCAAAATGAGGTTCCTGAAAAGAATTCAAATGATCAGAAGCGTGGTTGATTGTCTTTATGATTTCTTGATCTAATTCATCAATGAACCTTGATTGAAGTGAAGGCATCCAATTATTTTGAAAACGCCTCGTCATAGACGTTATAATATTAATTTTTTTCTTAGCTCTAGTTATTCCTACATAAGCCAGTCTTCTTTCCTCTTCTATACCCTTATTGCCACTTTCATCGATTGTTTTTTGATGCGGAAACAATCCTTCTTCCCACCCTGGCAGAAAAACAAAGTCATACTCAAGTCCTTTTGCAGCATGCAATGTCATTATACTTACTTTATTATCTGCATTATTTTCATCTACCGCTGTTACTAATGATATATGCTCTAAAAATTCCTCAATACTATTGTAGTCCTGCATTGCAACTATAAGTTCTTTTATGTTTTCAATTTTTGTTTGAGCAGATACATTTTTATCATTCTTAAGCATATTCATATATCCAGACTCATCTAATAATACTTTCAAAATATCGTAGAATGGAACATTCTCGATCATTGACTTGCCTCTGTCTATAACTCCAATAAATGATTTTAAACTTTCAGAAATTTTTTTTGTTAGTTCATCAGTATCAATCATATTTTTAGAAGCTTGGTATAGGGAAATTTTATTTCGATTTGCAAGTGATAGGATATGATTAAAGGACTTTTCACCTATGCCTCTTTTTGGAACTGTGAGTGCTCTTTCAAAAGCGACATCGTCCTGACTTTCATAGACTAATCTTAAGTACGAAACAGCATCTTTTATTTCAGATCTCTCATAGAATTTAATTCCACCAATAATTCGATATGGAATAGAATACTTTATTAGAGATTCCTCTATTTCTCTGGATTGAAAAACAGCTCTAACTAAGATGGAAATGTTATTTAAATCAGGATTATCTTTTTTATAATCTAAAATTTCTTGTGCAACGAGGTTAGCTTCGTCACGGCTTGAATTAACTAAATGCAGATAGATTGGTTCACCGGTTCCTTGGTCAGATATTAATTCTTTTCCAAGCCTCATTTCGTTATAACTTATGAGGGATGATGCAGATTTTAAGATATTGTTTGTTGATCTATAATTTTGTTTTAATCTTATTACTTTTGCGTTATCGAATTCTTTTTCAAATTTTAGCATGTTATCTACTTCAGCTCCGCGCCAACTATAAATGGATTGATCATCATCACCTACGCAGCATATGTTAAGGTGTTCAGATGCGAGAAGTTTTAGCCATATATATTGTGCTGCATTCGTATCTTGATATTCATCAACATGTATATATTTAAAATTAGATGCATATCTTTTTAAAATATCATCTCTCTTGAATAAATTTATACATTGCAACAGTAAATCTCCAAAATCTAAGCAATTAATTTCAAATAATCGTTGCTGATAGATTTTGTAAATTGTTGAACTTTTTTCATCAATAAGACTATCAAGACTCTCAGCTTTAACATCATCAGGGTTCAATGCCTTATTCTTCCATTGGTCAATTTTTAATAGAATAAGTTTGGGCGAGAATTGAGATTGATCAAGGTTTTCAGCTTTAATAATTTGTTTTATGAGAGAAAGCTGATCATCCTTATCCAATATTGTAAAACTTGACTTGAGACCTAATACCTCGGCGTGATTTCTAATAATTTTTGCTCCAATTGAGTGAAATGTGCCGATCCAGGGAATTCTATCCATACTTTGATTTACAAGCTGCTGAACCCTATCAGCCATTTCACGAGCAGCTTTATTAGTAAATGTAACGCAAAGTACTTGAGATGGAAAGGCGAGGTTAGTTTCTAAAATATGCGCCACACGTGTTGTCAAAACTCTTGTTTTTCCTGTTCCTGCTCCTGCAATAATTAGGTTTGGACCTTTAGTACTGCAAACTGACTCGTGCTGTAACTTATTTAAATTGTCTAGGTATTGGGTATTGCTCATGTTCGATTTTTTAAGTGATTCAAGACGTATAGTCTAATGGCACTTGATAAATTTGAAGTTGTCTTTTTCTGATCAATGTCAGAAATAAGTCGATCGGGCGTAGTATTGTTTTGTTTACTTAAAGAAACTATTTCTTCCCAAAATTCTTTTTCTAAAAATACACTGGTAATATGACCATCTAGATTGACTGTACGCTTTTTAGAGTTCTGCATTGAGCCAATCAATATGAAGAGATCATCTTGCTAGGACTGAGAAGTAATTTAATTTTCTTAGTTTCTAAATATTTCAAAATTTTATTTGCCTCTACAAGTGATATATTTTTTTTATGGGCTAATTTTGCCAACTCAGCAGCTTTAGTGTAGCCAATCTCTGGGGCTAAAGCCGTTACAAGCATTAGTGAATTTTCAACTCCTTGCTTAATATTTTTGACATTAGGCTTGATCCCTTTAAGGCATTTATCATTAAAATTAGTTATCGCTGAAGCAAGTAAATTAATTGAATTAATTATATTTAGGCCAATGAGTGGTTTAAATGCATTAAGTTCAAAATGACCTTGTGAACCTGCCATTGAGATAACATTATGAAAACCCATGACTTGTAAACATACCATTGTTAAAGCTTCACTTTGAGTAGGATTTACCTTACCTGGCATGATAGACGACCCAGGCTCATTCTCTGGCAGACTGAGTTCACCCAAACCTGAGCGAGGACCTGACGCCAAAAGGCGAATATCATTTCCGATTTTAAATAAGTCAGTGGCAATCACATTAAGTGCCCCAGATAGCTCTACTATTGAGTCATGAGATGCCAGTGCTTGAAATTTATTTGCAGCAGGTTTGAATTTTGCATTAGTTATTTTATTTATTTCTGAAATTACTATTTGGTCAAAACCCCGCTTTGTATTAAGTCCTGTGCCTACGGCGGTTCCTCCTTGAGCAAGGTAACTCAAGTTGGTTAAAGCTCCTTTAACTCTTCGTATATTTGAATTGATTTGCGCCTGATATCCAGAAAATTCTTGCCCCAGTGAAAGTGGAGTTGCATCCTGTAAGTGAGTTCTTCCAATCTTTATAATACTTTTCCATTTCTGAGATTGGGATTTTAATACTTTTTCCATACTTCTTAGTGCTGGGAGAAGTTTACTTATAATTTTTAATTTAGATGCAATATTTATAGCCGAAGGAAAGCTATCATTAGTGGACTGACTTTTGTTAACGTGATCATTTGGATGAACAGGGGAATTTGTGCCAAGTTTTTGTAATATTTTCCTGTTTGCTATATTGGCAATAACCTCGTTTACATTCATATTTGTTTGAGTTCCAGATCCAGTCTGCCATACAGAAAGAGGGAAATGTTTGTCGTGCTTTCCTAAAGAAACTTGTTTTGCAGCATCAATAATTGCACGAGCTAATTTAGGACTTAGAAGCTTTTGTTTTTGGTTGGCTTTTGCACATGACATCTTAATAATTGCCAAGGCATGAATTATCTCAATTGGCATTTTATTATTGCCAATTCTAAAATTTTTTAATGACCTTTGAGTCTGTGCCCCCCATAGGTCAGTGTTTGCAACTTTAATCTTGCCTAAACTATCTTGTTCTAGTCTCGTTTTTTGACTCATGATGAATGTACTATAGTACCTTAATATATTACATATGGTAAGCGATTAAGCTTTTTCAATGATAATTTTATTATACTACTGCAAATCCGAAATGAAATGCCAGTAATAACAAGAAAATTAGTGTGAGTGCTGCTAGGTAGTAGGGAATCATAAATTTGAATTATCAGAGTCCGTAATTTTTAAAACTAGTAATTTTTAGACATTTTAAAAGTGAATAAGTAAATTAAGCTTAACTTTTATGTTTAAAAAACGACAGGAAAGTCCGTCAGGAAAATTTTTAAATTTTGAATTTATAAAAGAAGAGAACGGGATTTTCTTTTTTGAAATAATTTTTCCACCCGAGACGGCAAGTCCACTCAATTTAGTTCAAGGCGGAATGATCGATGCCGCTTTAGACGAGGCCACATCTATGACAGCATATATTGCTTTTAAAGAAGAAAAACTTCCACTTACTACTGATCATCATGTTTTATTTCATAGGCCTATGCCCTTAGGTAAGGCTTCTATGCAAACTAAAATAATTAAATATGGTAAAACAGTCACGACTATCGAGGGAAAGTTATTTGATCAAAATGAAAAGCTAGTCGCAACCATGCTACATACAGCTTTGCCGACTAATATTCCAAATCAATAAGCAAGTATTTTAATCAAAGCATTCAGCTGCGGTAAATGCACATGTTGAGTAATGAAATATTGAGCTAGCAGTATCTGTTACTGTTGAAGCAATTGTATCAGCAGTTTTTACCGCAGTACACCCACTACAAAACAAGAATATTAGTAAAATAGTTATTATTTTTTTGTTATCATTCATATTATTAAGTGGGAGACTTCTGTTGCCCGGTGCCTCCCGAACCGCGCTTACCTAATTATATTAAGCAGCGAGCGCTAATTTATTGTTAGCATTTAAAAGTTAGCCCGATAACGGCGGTACAATGCCGAGAGAAAAACTTACCTTTAAACATTCGTCGATCCTATATCACCCCCTAAAATGTGGTGGAGGTGCCGGGTACCGCCCCCGGGTCCGTAATGGGTATTATGTAAGCCGTTTATCTCTATAGCTAGGATATCCCCAGCAATCTGAATATAGATTGATATTGAATCTTTTTAAAGAGGCTATTCTTATTATAATATGCCATAAATATTTGAGTCACAAAATGCCTGTAAATAAAGAACAACTTGAAGAGATAGAAGCTTTACGCTCTGAAAAAACTGAGACTGCCAGAGTTACTGCTCCAGAGTTAGAGGCTGTTTTGTACCAGCCCATTGAAGTTCTTGACCATGGCTTCGTTCGCGTTATTGACTATATGGGTGATGATAGTTCCGTTGTTCAATCAGCAAGAGTTTCTTATGGTAAAGGTACAAAGAAAATTTCAAATGATAAGGGTCTAATTAAATACTTGATGAGACATCGACACTCAACCCCATTTGAAATGTGTGAGATTAAGTTTCATATAAAGTTGCCAATTTTTATTGCCCGTCAGTGGATTAGACATAGGACTGCTAATGTAAATGAATATTCAGCTCGATACTCCATACTTGACAAAGAATTTTATATACCTTCTGCTGAAAATTTAGCGGCCCAATCACAGATTAATAACCAGGGTCGGGGGGATGCGCTAACCGATGACGAAGCATCAAATGTTATTCAAATTTTAAAAAATGATGCAGAGCAAACGTACGCAAATTATGAGACACTTTTAAATGAGAATTCCTCAGGTGGAGTTTTGGATGAGGGCAAGTCAGGTATCGCCCGTGAACTTGCTAGAATGAATCTCACGTTAAATACGTATACACAATGGTACTGGAAAATAGACCTTAACAATTTGCTCCATTTTTTAGCATTAAGAGCCGATGATCATGCTCAATATGAGATCAGAGTTTACGCAGATGTGATGCTCGATTTAGTAAAAAAATGGGTTCCTTTAACCTATGAGGCATTTGAGGATTACCGCATGGGCGGAACTGAGTTGTCTGCTAAAGAAATTAAATTAATGCGTAAACTTCTTAAGGGAGAAAAAGTTTCATTTGAAGAAGAAGGTTTGTCTAAAAGAGAGTGGAGCGAGCTTCAAAGGAAATTTGATCTTAACTAGTACTCGATAGTTTTTCTAATTTAAGCCTTTTTATTAAAGTCTCTGCTAAATCATTAAATATTTTACTCACTTTGTGGTCCGGCACCAAATCGGTTAAAGGATGACCTATATCACTTTGTTCCATAAGCAATGGATCATGAGGTAAATTAGCTAAAATTTCATAATCATATTTTTCAGCTATATCTTTGGTTTTGCTTTCACCATATAGGCTGTACTCTTTTCCAGTATCTGGCGCTAAAAAATAACTCATATTCTCAACTATGCCCAGAATAGGGACTTTAGTTTTTTCAAACATTTTTAAACCGCGTACAACATCGATCAAAGCAATATCCTGAGGTGTCGTTACAATAATACTACCTGAGATATTAATTTTTTGAATAAGTGATAATTGAACATCTCCAGTACCCGGAGGCAAATCAATAACCATTATGTCAGCATCTCCCCAATTGACTTTATCTATCATTTCATTAATTGCTTTCATGACCATAAGACCACGCCAAATAATTGGATTTTCATCATTCACCATGTAGCCCATAGACATGGTGGAAATACCATATCGATCTATAGTTTCTATCTTTTCTCCATCAGAGGAAGGCTTTTCATTCACGCCAATCATTTTGGGAATTGAAGGCCCATAAATGTCAGCATCCAAAAGACATGTTTTAAGTCCTAGAGATTTGAAAGCGCAAGCAAGGTTCACAGCGACAGTTGACTTGCCTACCCCACCTTTTCCAGAGGCAACAGCTAAAATATATTTTATTTTTGAAGTG
>QBZX01000006.1 GCA_003282175.1 Pelagibacteraceae bacterium AG-337-G06 | reverse complement strand
TCTTACGCAGTCTTATCAATTATCTTAAAAGGGTTCAAAAAGTAAAAGTGGAAATGAAAAAGGGAAGTAATTTTGATACCGCAATAAAATTTTTAAGACCTCCCATATTTTGGAAAGATAAAGACAATTTTCAGCAGCATTGCCTTCGTTGGCCATTAAATACAATTGAAAAAAATCTGTCTCAACTTCTTGATACTGAAATTGATTGTAAAACCAATAGTAAATTGTCCAGTATTCTTTGTGAGCGTTCGATACTAACGATTTGTCACGAGGGCAAACGGCACTTTCAAAATTAGTTTTTAAGCTTTTGTGTAATCATCTCTAATTGATCAAGCGTTTTGTAATCAATTTTTATACTGCCACCTTTTTTACCTTTATGATTAATATTGATGGTCAAACCAAGTTTTTCTGAGATTTTATTTTCAAGATCAATTGTATCAGGGTCTTTTAGTTTTAGTTTTTTAATAATACTTTTCTTATCTTTTGCTAAATTTTCTGCATCCCTTACGCTTAAATTTTCGTTAATAATTTTTTCTGCTAGTTGCTCTGGAAATGCGCTGTTCATAATTGCGCGCGCATGACCTGATGATATCTTTCCTTCAGTAATCATATCTTGGATGGATTGTGGTAAGGATAATAATCGAATGATATTTGCTATATGACTCCTGCTTTTACCTACAATTCCTGACAAATCTTCTTGGGTATGTCCATGATTTTCAATCAGTCTTTTATAACCTGCAGCTTCTTCAATTGGTGAAAGATCCGATCGTTGAACGTTTTCAATGATAGCAATTTCAAGTGCTTCAGTATCATTAAAGTTTCTTATAACAACGGGCACCTCATGCAGTTGTGCAATTTGCGCTGCGCGCCATCTTCTTTCACCCGCAATAATTTCATAATTGTTGGCATCAGATGGTGATGGCCTGACGACTAATGGTTGCACTAACCCCTTTGCTTTTATTGAGTCTGCCAATTCGTTAATACTATTTTTATTAAATAATCTTCTTGGTTGAGAAGGACTTGGTTTTAAATTCGCAATTGGTATTTTGGTTTCTTGACCAATGTTGATATTTTTTGTTTGTGTAGTTTCTGTATCTCCCATTAAAGATGAAAGACCACGACCTAAACCTTTTTTTGTTGTGTTTGTAACCACTATGCTGCCTCTTGCTCTTTGTTTTGTTTAATGACTTCGTTTGCAAGACTTAAATAAGCCTGACTGCCTGACGCTCTTTGATCATAAATTAATGCAGGCATCCCGAAAGATGGAGCTTCTGAAACTCTAACGTTTCGAGGTATAATGGTTTCATAAACTTGTTCCCTTAAATGATTTCTAACGTCTGTCGCAACTTGGGAAGATAGTTTGTTTCTGCTGTCGTACATCGTCAACACAATCCCATCAATAGATAACCCAGGATTTAGATTCTGTTTTACACGTTCAATTGTTTTAATTAACTGACTGAGGCCTTCGAGTGCAAAAAATTCACATTGCAACGGAACAATAATTGCATTTGCCGTCGTCATGGCCATCACCGTCAACAAGCTTAACGCGGGTGGGCAATCAATAAAAATAAAATCAAACTCATTTAATTTTTCATTTGCATTAAAAATATTTTTTAATGTGAAAGCTCGATCGTTAACATCAGCAAGCTCAGGTTCAATTCCAGACAAATCAACTGTTGAGGGAATTAAAAAAAGATTATCAATTTCGGTTTTTCGAATGGAGTCTAAAATATTTGCTTGTCCCGCTAATACTTCGTAAATAGAATTTTCCCTCTGACCATAATCAACCCCTAAACCAGTGCTTGCATTGCCCTGAGGATCTAGATCAATGATTAACACCTTTTGGCCTATCGCCGCGAGGGCTGTGGATAAGTTTATTGCTGTAGTCGTCTTTCCGACCCCTCCTTTTTGATTAGAAATAGCAATTATTTTCATTTTCATGTTAAGTACTTGATTTTATTACATTATTTAGTTCCAAAATAAAAGATCCCTTTTCAACACTGTTTTCATGCAATTTATGATCAAATTCCCAACATTTAGTGGCTTCATCAATCTCATTATCTATATGTATACCTTTATGAAAAAGGAATGTAGTACTTTTTTTCGATATATTATAACTTATTGATAATAGATCATTTAATCGTCCAACTGCTCTGGCTAAAATAATATCAAATTTTTGATTTGTTGCTTTCTCAGCTTTATGAGGAATCACATAAGTATTTTTTAATTTTAAAGCATCGATACAATAGTCTAAAAATTCTGCTCTTTTCCTTCGATTTTCGCACAAAAATATCGAATTTTCGCCATTATAAAACAATGATAATGGGATTCCAGGAAGACCTGGACCACTGCCAATATCGATAATGTTTTGTTTATTTTCGCGAATCAAATCACTTATTCGGAGCGAATCATAAAAATGCCTAATCCAAAGAAGGTTTTTGTCCTTTTTTGATATAAGGCTTTGCTTTTCGGCCAGTATCAATGATCTGTAAAGATCGAGTTTATTGATTGTTTCACGTGAAACATTACTTTTTAGCTCCATAAGAGCTTCTGGCGAATCCTCCATAATGAGGATATTAAGCCAGTTTTTTTAATTTTGCTTGAGTTTTTATATGAGCCAATATTATCCCTAAAGCGGCAGGAGTGACACCGTCAATTCTTGACGCCTGGGCAATGCTTTTTGGCTTAATTTTTGATAATTTTTCCCTAATTTCATTGGATAAACTTAACAAATCATCATAGTTCATTCTTTCAGGTATCTTTATTTTTTCTTCTTTATTTATTGAAATGATCTCACTTTCTTGCTTTTTAAGATAACCTTTATAGTGAGCTTCAATTGAGACTTGCTCTAATACCTCTTCTGAAAAATCATTTAAATTTATCTTAAACATATCTCCTACAGTGTTGATATCAATATCTGGGTAGGCCAATAAATCAAATGCAGACCTTTTTTTACCATCTTTATTAATTTTGACACCCATTTTTTCAGCTTTATTTGGTGTAACATATTGATTTTTAACAATATTTAACAACGCATTCATTTTAGTTTGTTTATTGGTAAAATGCTCGTATCTGTTCTTTGAAACAAGTCCTAATGTATTAGCGGTTTCTGTAAGTCTCAAATCAGCATTGTCAGCTCTTAATAATAAACGGTATTCTGCCCTTGATGTAAACATTCTATAAGGCTCTGTCACTCCTTTAAGAGTCAAATCATCAATCATCACTCCAATATAAGAATCATTTCTAGAAAAAATGTGTTCTTTATTTTTAATAGAAATTGCAGCGTTTAAGCCTGCAACCAATCCTTGAGCTGCAGCTTCTTCATATCCAGTTGTGCCATTAATTTGACCAGCTAGATAAAGGCCTTTTATTCTTTTAGTCTCTAAGGTTTGATAAAGCTCTTGTGGATCAATAAAATCATATTCGATAGCATAACCATGTCTTATAATCTTTGCCTTCTCTAAACCATTGATTTTGCTGATAAATTCGTCTTGAACGTCTGCAGGTAATGAGGTTGATATTCCATTTGGATATATCAAATCACTATCTAAACCTTCTGGCTCAAGGAAAATTTGATGTCTTAATTTATCGGCAAACTTTACAACTTTATCTTCAACAGAGGGGCAATATCGAGGTCCTGTTCCACTGATTTGACCCGAGTAAATAGCTGATTTTGCTATATTTTTTTGAATAATGTCATGAACTGATTCATTTGTATGAGTGATGTGACAAGGCAGTTGCTCGTTATAAGTTTTGTTCGTTAAGAATGAAAAATATGAGTGCTTTTCATCTGCATCCTGTTTTTCAAGCCGATCAAAATCAATAGTATTTTTATCAATTCTTGCAGGAGTGCCAGTCTTCAATCTTCCAATATTAAAGCCTGTTTTATATAAAGATTTTGCTAAGCCGATTGATGGAGCGTCACCATGCCTTCCTGCAGGTATTGTTTTTTCACCCAAATGAATAAGGCCATTTAAAAATGTGCCAGTCGTAATGATCACTTTTTTTGTTGAAACCTTCTCTCCACTTTCGCATAAGACACCAGCTATTTGTTTATCCTGGTCAAAAATTAAATCTTCAACGGGATCAAATAAACATTCTAAATTTTTAGTTTGAACGATCTCCTCTTGCATATATTTTTTGTACAATTTCCGATCCGATTGAGCGCGCGGCCCTCGCACAGCAGGACCTTTTGTACGGTTTAAGAGCCGATATTGAATACTTGAGAGATCTGCAATTCTTCCCATGATGCCATCTAAAGCATCAATTTCTCTAACTAAGTGGCCTTTACCCAGTCCGCCAATGGCTGGATTACAGGACATTTCACCAATGGTCTCAAATTTATGGCTGATTAAAAGGGTTTTAGCGCCTACTCGTGCGGCTGTTGTTGCTGCTTCACAACCCGCGTGACCACCACCAATTACAACGACATCAAAGTTAGACATGACTAAATTAAATAAATTAACTCAGCTTAATTGCAATAAATAATTTTTGTTATTTGCCGATGCAAAAATCTTTGAAAATGACTTCAAGATACTCTTCTACATCAACGTGACCTGTTATTTTTCCAATTTCCTGAATTGCTAATCTCAACTCTTCGACCATGAGCTCTGAATTATTTTTCAAATCAATTGTTTTTGCATTCATTAAACTCTGAATAGAATTTTGAACTCCTAAGATGTACCTTGTTTTAGTTGGAATAGTATCTGAATAGCTTCCAAAATTATTCGATACCTTATCCGAAATTTGTTTGATTAAATGATCAATACCGTCCCCTGTTGTAACTGAGATATTAATGGCCCTATCATATTTCTTGTTTTCCTGATTATGGAGATCACATTTGTTTAAAATAGTTAGGCGCTCATCGTGAAAATTTAATTTGGTTGGATCGTCAAATAATTCAATAACCAGATTTGCTTCATCAATTTTCTTTTGTGTGATTTCGATTCCCTTTTTTTCAATCTCATCACTTGTCTGTCTCAGTCCTGCTGTATCTGTAAAAACTACAGGAAATCCAGCAATATTTAGCCTTACTTCAAGTGCATCTCTCGTAGTCCCTTCTCTATCAGATACAATCGCAACATCGCGGTTGGCTAATAAATTTATGAGACTTGATTTTCCTACATTCGGCGTGCCCACGATTGCTACACGGTATCCGTCCCTTAGAATCTCTCCTTGATTGCGTTGATTGATATGCTCATTCATCTCAACTAAAAGTTTTTCAATTTTTTCATTTATATTTTTTAAAACATCATCGGGAATATCCTCTTCTGCAAAATCAATATCAGCTTCAAGGTACGCGACCAGTTCAATCAGAGATTTTCTCCAAGACAGGTATAACTTATTCAATGAGCCGTCCATCTGACTTAAAGCCTGATTGTGTTGCAGTTCTGTTTGAGCGTTGATTAAATCTCCCATTGCTTCAATGGCTGTAAGATCCATCTTATTATTTATAAATGCTCTTTTTGAAAACTCTCCAGGTTCCGCAAGTCGCAGCTGATTAATTCCTGATAAAGTTTTTAAGAGGAGATCAACTGTTGCTCTTCCACCATGAATATGAAATTCAACCACGTCCTCTCCTGTGAAACTTTTTGGCTTAGCGAAGTAAACAGCTAATCCACGGTCGATTAAGTTTCCATTTTCGGAATCATAAAAACTTGTCCTTGTTAATACATTGGGATCAAAGTGACTCTTGCGAGAGATTGTTTTAAGTGCAGTCAGTGCTAGGTGACCAGATACACGAACTACAGCCAGACCTGCAACTCCGCTTGCTGTTGATAGTGCAAATATTGTCATAATAAACTATGTGATTGCCGTTTAATCTAAACGATTAATCCCATTTAGTCACAAAGTCACTTAATTCTAATTCAGGTATCCTTTTTACAGATCCTTCTGGTGTACCGACGTACAAATAACCAAGGACTTTCTCATTTTCTCGAAGTCCTAAGTAAGAGGAGATTTTTTCATTGAGGGCTACAGCACCCGTTCTCCACATTCCTCCAAATTTAAGAGCACTGAGAGCCAATAGAATATTTTGTGCTGCAGCTGCTGTTGACATAATTTGTTCTATCTCAGGCACCTTTGGATGTTCTTTTATATGAGATATTAAGATTATTATCATTGGTGCACGGAAAGGTGCGTTTTTATACTTTTCAACTTTTTGCTGATCACCTCCTGCAATATGATCATTAGCAAATTGAGAGAATATTTCAGACAATTTTCTAATTCCGTCACCTGTAACCTCAATAAACCTCGATGGCCTCAACCAAGCATGGTCTGGTGCTCGTAAGGCTGCTTTGTATACAAGTTGCATCTGTTCATCTGATGGAAGAGGCTCTGAGAGTACTCTTGGCGAATTTCTTGAAATAATATTTTCTAATGCATCCATATAATATATCTTAATGTATACATGAGTTCTTATGTTTTCAAATCATTGATTGGCAATATAGAGGTTATCTCTGGTAACAATAAAATTACTGGTATAAGCCGAACTCGAAAAGGCATAACCAGCACTAAAGATAAGCTCTTACTAAGAGCAGCTTTTCAAATTAATGCCTATCTAGCACGCAAGCGTAGATCATTATCCTTTCCTACAAGACAGATGGGAACTCGTTTTCAAAATCGAGTTTGGAACCATTTAAGACGTGTTCCTTATGGTCGTACCACAAGCTATGGTCAGATAGCAAAAAAGTTAAGAACATCTCCGCGAGCAGTTGGTGGAGCACTAGGACGAAATAACTTAATGATGTCAGTTCCATGCCACCGAGTTGTATCCAAAGATGGTAAGCTCACAGGGTTCACATCAGTCGGTGGTATCAAAACGAAAAAGAAATTATTAAACGTTGAACAAAAAACTCGTAAATAAATTAAAAAAAAATATTCGAGTAATTCCTGACTTTCCAAAGAAAGGAATACTTTTTCAAGACATTACTTCAATTACCGATAACAAAAAATTGTTTACTGAAGTTGTTAACGAAATATCAACGTATGCCAGAAAGAAAAAATTTACTAAAATTGCAGGTGTTGAGGCCAGAGGCTTCATCTTTGGTGCTGCTGTTGCTTTTAAACTAGGTCTTCCTTTCGTTCCAATAAGAAAAAAGGGGAAACTGCCTGGAAAAGTTCTAAAACAAAAATATTCGCTTGAGTACGGCAATGATGAAATTCAAATTCATAGTAATGCCATCACTTCACGAGATAGAGTTCTAATAATTGACGACTTAATTGCAACCGGCGGTACCGCTGTAGCTTCAGCAAAACTTATTTCAAAGTGTAAGGTAAAAAATATTGAATTTTATTTTATAATTGATCTTAAAAATGTTGGTGGTTCACAAAAATTAGCAAAGAAATTTAAACTGTCTTCAATTTTAGAGGCTGAAGGGTAATTGGGTAAAATTGAAAAATAAAATTTGGACTCTCTTCCTCACATTGATATTTTTTATGATGAACATTGGTATTCAAGCTGCTGAAGAAACAACACATGGGGCTACGCGTGTTCCAGCTGAATGGGAACCACAAGAGGCAATCTGGATGCAATGGCCTGGTTTTTGGGAAAAAAGTTATGAACCAACTTTTGCGCAGATGGCTGACATCATTTCACGATACGAAAAATTACATATTCTCTATCATTCAGATCAGATTTATGCAGAAGCACAAAAATCAATTTTAGATATAGATTCAGACCCACTGCAAAACAATATTCATTGGCACAACGTACCCAATGATAATGCTTGGATGAGAGACAATGGACCTGTTTATGTTTTTAATGATAATGAACTAAGAATTCAAAATTGGAATTTTGATGCATGGGGTGGTGCTTTTGGTTCAGATGTCTCTTTTAATTTAGATAATGAAGTCCCAAATAAGATTGGTGAGATTTTAGATTTACCTGTTGATCATATAGACATAGTACACGAACGAGGTAATTTAGAATTTAATGGATTAGATACAGTTATATTAAATTGGAGCACCATTGGTGACCCCAGCAGAAACTTAAACTACAATAAACAGCAGGCGCAACTTGATCTAAAAAAATACTTCGGCGTATCAAAAGTCATTTTTATTGAAGGTATTCCAAATGGAGATCTCACCAAAGGGCACATTGATGGTATAGCTCGATTTATTGATCAAAGAACTGCAGTTGTTGTTCAGTGTACAACCCGGTCATTGTGTCAGCCAGATAGTAAGGACGCTGAGATTTATGACAAGGCAGCTGAAATAATTGAGAAATCGGGGTTTAATGTAATAAGAGAACCTATCGAAGGCTATGTTCAGTACAGCGGACAAACATTTGACACCAATTACATGAATTGGTTAGTAGGAAATGGATTTGTAATTGTGCCTGGTTTTGGAAATCCAGATACAGACATCCCAGCGAAATCTCGTATAGAGAAATATTTTCCAAATCGTGATGTGTATCTAGTTGAAATGTTAAGCTCTTGGGCAGCTGGAGGTGGAATACATTGTCATACAAATGATCAACCAGCTTTTCAATTTTAGAGGCTGAAGGGTAATTGTTGGAACGATTACTTATTCATTGATTGAAAGAAATCGGCGTTATCTTTAGTTTCTTTCAGTTTTCCAAGTAAGAATTCAATGGAGTCCATGGTTCCCATTGGGTTAAGAATACGTCTCAGAACATACATTTTTTGTAGTTCGTCATTATCAAGAAGGATCTCCTCTTTTCGAGTACCAGACTTGGTTATATCAATCGCTGGATAGATTCTCTTATCAGCGACCTTTCTATCCAATATAATTTCTGAGTTACCTGTTCCTTTAAATTCCTCAAAAATAACTTCATCCATTCTACTTCCTGTGTCAATCAACGCTGTAGAAATAATCGTTAATGATCCACCATCTTCAATGTTTCTTGCGGCTCCGAAAAATCTCTTTGGTCTTTGAAGTGCATTGGCATCAACACCACCTGTTAAAACTTTTCCTGAACTTGGAACAACCGTGTTGTATGCGCGGCCTAGTCTTGTGATAGAATCGAGCAAGATCACAACATCTTTTTTATGCTCTACTAATCTTTTCGCTTTGTTAATAACCATTTCAGCAACTTGTACGTGACGTGATGCCGGCTCATCAAATGTTGAGCTAACTACCTCGCCCTTCACAGAACGTTGCATGTCTGTCACTTCCTCAGGTCGTTCATCAATTAACAATACCATCAAGTAACACTCAGGATGATTGTCTGTAATAGAGTGTGCAATGTTTTGTAGTAGTACTGTTTTACCTGTTCTTGGAGGTGAAACTATAAGAGCTCTTTGGCCTTTACCGATTGGTGAAACCAAATCAATAACTCGTGCGCTTTGATCTTTGTCGGGCTTTTCTGTTTCAAGTTTAATTTGTTCATCGGGATATAGAGGTGTTAAGTTGTCAAAGTTAATTTTATTTCTACTTTTTTCAGTTGCTTCATAATTGATTGTGTCAATTTTTAATAACGCAAAATATCGTTCACCTTCCTTAGGGGCTCTGATAGGCCCTTCAACTGTATCTCCCGATCTTAATCCGAACCTTTTAATCTGGCTGGGACTAACATAAATATCATCTGGACCTGGCAAATAATTTGCCTCCATTGATCTGAGGAAACCAAAGCCGTCTTGTAAAACTTCAAGTACACCTTCTCCGTCTATGTCCTTCTTATTTGATGCAAGAGACCTTAATATCTCAAACAACATATCTTGTGTACGCATAGAACTTGCGTTTTCAACACCTGTTTCTTCAGCGTATTTTAATAGTTCTTGTGGAGTTTTTTTCTTAAGTTCTCTTAATTTTAAGCTCATACTGTTTTAAATTTTGGATAAGTTTTTTTTTGGAAAGTGCAAAAGAGATCGTTTATTAACTTTAATTTTTTATTATAGCAAGGAATAAATCTGTTAAATAAGAGAGATATGTTGGTACAATTAACTTAAATAATTGAAATTATTAAATAAAGTATAACAATATTTAAATTCTAACTATCAAATTTCTGATACCTTTTTAGCAAATTGCTCTACTTTTTTCCAATTTGTAAAGTCATATGTGTTAGACAAGTCGGTAGGGCCTGAAGTAAGCCACATAATAAAACGGATTATATGCTTGTCAAAAAAACCGTATCTTGGATAATCGATTTTTCCAGCAAACACAGATATTTCCTTTGGGTTCCATTGAGAAAGCTCTAAAAATTTTTTTGTGTAGGGGTTTGTCAATGGTGAATCCTTCTCTGAATTTCTTGCTACAGCGTTCACGCTGAAGAAGGCGTTCTTTTTAGCTTCGAGTACTGAAATATTTTTTTTTATGAATTTGTATAGTTCCTTTTTATGTTTTCCGTATCTAATGCTCGCGCCTATAACTATCATATCAAACATCATGAGATTTTCATCAAATGCCTGATTTAAACTTATGAGTTTAGTATGAGATGAATCATTTAGGATGCTGGCAATGTGGTCACAAATTTTTTTTGTATGACCGTCTGTTGTTGAATATATAACTAAGCACTTTTCCATGGTATTTTACATAACTGAAATATGTTCGCTCAGCAGTGTATTAATAAAATTAATTTGCTCATCTGAGTCATTTAGACATGGTATATAATGAAATTTATTACCACCTGCTTTTAAAAATATTTCTTTATTTTCCTCGTCAATTTCTTCAATTGTTTCTAGGCAATCAACACTAAAGGCAGGAGCAATTACCATGATGTCCTTTATGCCTTCAGAAGGAAGTCGTTCCATAGTCTCACTTGTGTAAGGCTTCAGCCACTCTGCTGGTCCAAAACGGGATTGAAAAGTTGTAATGTATTCTTCTTCTTTCAAATTTAATTTTTCGGCAACCAGGCGAGTAGTTTTTTGACAAAAGCATTGATAGGGATCGCCTAATGTAAAATTTCTCTTAGGTATACCGTGGTACGTAAAGATTATTTTTTGTGGCATGTGATTAGAGATTTTATTTTTTATTGTTGCGACCAAGCCAGATATGTAACTGTCATGATCGTGGTAGCTGTTTATGAAATTAAGGGCAGGAACCCATCTCCACTTGGAAAGAGCTCGGGTTACCTCGTCAAAAACACTACCCGTTGTTGTTCCTGAATACTGAGGAAACAAGGGGAGAACTATAAGACTTTGACAATTCTTATCCTTAAGTGAAAGAAGTGCTTTTTCCATATTGGGCTTCCCGTAGCGCATTGCTAGTTCAATTTCTATATTTTCTGAAACAGTTCTTTTTAGCTTTTCTAATATTCTCTCGGAGTAAACAAGAAGTGGTGATCCCTTGTCTGTCCATACTGACTTGTAAAGCTTTGCTGATTTTGCTGGACGAAAAGTAAGGATTATTCCATTTAAAATGAACCACCAAATAAACTTTGGAATTTCAATGACTCTGCCATCGGATAAAAATTCTTTTAAAAAAATTCTTACGTCGCGAGTTTTATAACTTTCTGGTGTCCCCAAGTTACAAATAAGAACTCCAATTTTTTTTCGTCTTCCATGTTCATAGTCTTGTGTACCAATAAATTTCATTTTTTTCTTTTAGTTATTTCTTACCTTTTGTACAAGTCTCTCCACATTTTTTATTGGCGTCTCAGGAAGAACACCATGACCTAGATTAAAAATATGTGGATAATCTCGAAAGGCAAGTAAAATTTCTTCTAGCTCTTTATCCATTTCATCGCCTCCATTTAAGAGAAGTTTTGGATGTAGATTTCCTTGATATGAAATATTTGGATTTAATAAGTCTAGTTGTTGTAGATTAAAATTATAATCTAAACAAATACAATCGAGTTGGTTAATAAATGAGTAATTTCTATAGCCGCTTGTGCTAGCGTTTCTAGGAAATCCAATTATTGGTATATCGGATTTACTTTTGATTTCTTTTAATATTTTCAGAGTTGGATTTACAACCCATTTTTCAAAAAGGTAATCGTCAAGATCACCAGCAGCAGATTCAAATATTTGAAACGCATCTATGCCGGCGTTTACTTGTTGCATTGCGTAATTAGAAATTATGTCAGTTAGATCATCGATGTAATTGTCTATTCTTTTTTCATTTTTATAAATGAGGTCTTTGTTCATCTGTGATCTTTCCTCTTTATCAAACAAACAATATGATAAAGTTGTCCAAGGCCCGCCTACAAAGCCTATCAGAGGAATTTTTGATATTGTTTTTATGTTTTCTATACCCTTTGTAACTGGATCTAGTTTGTGCGATTCAAATTTGAATTTCTCATTGAATTTAACTTGAGGCCCCATTCCCTCTTTAAAGCCAACATCACATCCAGACGCATAGGGGATCATTAATATATCAGAAAACACTATACAGGCATCTAATCCGTATCTTTTAACCGGTTGAAGAGAAATCTCTGTTATTACCTCAGGATCAAGGAACATTTCCATGAGGTCTTTATATTTTTGTCTTATTTTAATATATTCAGGTAAATGCCTCCCCGCTTGCCTCATTAACCAAATGGGAGTTTTTGTTTTCTTGCCTTTTAGTGTTTCTATAAGAATACTCATATAATATATATATAAGGTAGTATTAGTTTATGTACCTGTGATGATGTGTATATATAAAAACCGCTTACTTGCCCACAAATCAATACATGTCTTTAACAGGGATATTTAGAGCATTTGTGATATTACCCACAAGGTAGAACAATGGTTGAGGCATTATCCACAGGTGGATGAAAAGCAAGAAAATATAGGATAAAAAGGCCAAAATATTGTAAATGTTTAAAAACAGTAAACATATAATATATATCCACACTGATTACTCAGGTTGTTAATAGCTTATGAACACACAAATAACATTAGCGTCTAAAAGTCAAACACGCTCAAGACTTTTAACAAATGCCAAAATAAAATTTAAAACAGTTGATCATGGTGTTGATGAGGATGAAATTAAACTATCCATGTCAGAAAGTTCGCCAGAAGAGATTGTTACAAAGCTGGCTGAGATGAAAGCTTTAAAGGCATCTATATCAAATGATGGTTTGGTCATAGGATCCGATCAAGGATTAGACCTAAACGGGAAGCTGGTTAATAAGGCAAAAAACTTTGATGAAGCTCACGAACAACTAAAGAGCATGAGTGGAAAGGAACACACCCTTATAACAACCACGGTAGTAGCTAAAGAAAACAATATAATGTGGAAATATGTTGATAGAGGAAAAATGAAAATGAGAGCACTTGATGAAAAAGTCATTAAAGAATACCTAGAGAGTGTTGATGAAAAGACACTTGGCTTAGTCGGCGTTTATGCAATTGAAGAGGAAGGCATAAAACTATTTGAGTACGTCGGCAGTGATTTGTTTTCAATACAAGGAATATCAATGATACCATTAACTCAATTTTTATGGGACAACGGGCTGTTGTTTAAAAATAATGGCCATTGATAAAACGGCAGTTATAGGATTCCCAGTCGATCACAGCCTTTCACCAACTATTCACAACCACTGGATTAAAGAACTGGCGCTGGACATAAAGCCATATGAAAAACTTAATGTAGATCCAAACACGTTTGTAGAGCAGATGAATAACTTAAAGGCTGAAGGCTTTGGGGGAATAAATGTTACAGTCCCACTCAAAGAGCTTGCGTTCAATATTAGCGATGAAACATCTAACGTTTCAAAAAAACTCAGGTCAGCCAATACTCTTACCCTAAGTTCTGACAAAATAAATGCTGACAATACTGACGCCGTTGGTTTTATTAATTCTTTAGATAAGAAAACAATAGAAGAAAATATTACTAACAAAAAGACACTTGTTCTTGGCGCCGGGGGCTCCGCCAGGTCCGTCGTTCATGCGTTAAACGAATTGGGAAGCCAGGTGAGATTGTTTAACAGAACACCTGAAAAAGCAGCGATTTTGCTTGATGATTTATCAATAAACTCGAGTCCCGTAAGTACAGAAGAGCTCGATGATTACGCTAACTCCTCATCATTCATTGTTAACACAACTAGCCTTGGGCAAAAAAAAGGAGAGCGTAATAATATTTTGAGTTTTGAAAATATAGGAATGGAAACATTTATTTATGATTTAATTTATAACCCTAAGCGATCCAGTTTTTTAGAACAAGCGGAAGCAAAAGGTTTAAAAGTTCAAAATGGATTACGCATGTTAATTGAACAAGCAGCTTGCTCTTTTCAGATATGGCATGAAATTAAAGTGGGTGTTAGTGACGAATTAATGTCACTATTGGAGAGTGTGTAATGTTGTTAATAGGTGTAACAGGATCCATTGGCATGGGAAAGTCTACAGTCGCTAAGATGTTTACCGAGTATGGTTTTGGTCTCTACAATGCAGATGACACTGTTCACTATATTTATGAAAACGATGAAGAAGTAATTAATAAAATTGAAGAGTCTTTTCCTGGAACTAAATCAGAGGGAAAAGTAAATCGAATTGCGCTTAGAGACATACTTAATAAAGAACCTGAGAAGTTTAGAGATCTTGAAAAAATTGTTCATCCAGCTACTAGACGGTATCAAATCGTATACATTGAGAAATTAATAAGCGAAGATAGCCCAGGATGTATTCTGGATATTCCTTTATTATTTGAAACAGGTGGAGAAAAGTATATCGATGTTTCAGTTGTGGTGACAGCATCCGAAGATAAGCAAAAAGAAAGAGTGGTCGCAGAAAGAAAGGTGCCTTTAGAAATTTTTAACTCGATAAAGAATCAACAAATGCCAGACCGAGAGAAATTAAAGAAAGCAGACTACATAATCTCAACAGATCAAACTTTAGATGAGACAAAACTCGAAGTAAAAGATGTTGTATCTAAAATAAAATTGATTAATCCTAAGGCATGGAAAGCCTTCTATAAGAAATGAGAGAAATCGTTCTAGATACAGAAACTACAGGTCTGAGACCTTCTGAGGGCCATAGAGTGATTGAAATTGCAGCCATTGAATTGGTTGATTTTTTGCCGACAGGTAGGGTTTATCAACAATATATCAACCCAATGAGGGACGTTCCAGAAGCCTCTTTTAAAGTTCATGGACTGAGTTATGAGTTTTTAAAAGATAAGCCGTTGTTTGAAAAAATTGCTGACGATTTTCTCGACTTTGTTGGACAAGATACGATCATTGCGCACAATGTTGATTTTGACATCGGCTTTTTAAACCATGAACTTAGCGCATGCGGGAAAGAAAGCATCAAAAATAAAAAAGTGGATACTGTTTCTATTGCAAGAGAAAAGTTTCCTGGTCAAAGCGTGTCGCTAGATGCTTTATGTAAGAGATTTTCCATCGATAATAAAGAGAGAGAAATACACTCAGCTACAATTGACACGGAACTACTTGCAAGAGTTTACATAGAACTCATGGATGCCCGTGAGCTGAGTCTTGATCTAAACGTTAACAATCAACATGCTAGTTCTGAGTCAAATTTTGATATTCAAAAGATTCAAAATAGAGAACTCGCTACAAGACTAACAGACGACGATAAAGAATTGCACAAAGCTTTTGTTGAGACACTTGGTGAAAACTCCATTTGGAAGAAAAAAGAGCAATATAATAATGAATGATTATCAAAACTATAAAATTAATCACACATTATCAAATACGAATGAAAGCAAGCAACCATTAATACCAGCAGCAACTGTTTTACTGGTTAGAGATCATAATTCTAAAATAGAAGTTTTTATGATCAAACGTGCTATGAAAACAAACTTTGGGGGAGCATGGGTATTTCCTGGAGGAAAAGTAGATAGCAGTGATGATATTAAAAATATAAGCAAGTACAGCCCATTATTAAATGACGAAGAGGCCTCTAGAAGACTTGGTACAAAATCTGGTGGATTAATTTATTGGATTGCTTGCATACGAGAATGTTTTGAAGAGAGTGGTATACTTCTTGCTGACAACGAAAAAAGAAAAATAAGTCTAGGCAGTCTCACCGTAACTGAATTAGATAATATCAATCAATACAAAAAGAAATTGCTCAATGGAAAAGATGTCTTCTTAGAATTAATTGAAAAATTTGATTTAACATTATCTACCAATGAAATAGCTTATATTTCTCATTGGGTTACGCCAAAGATTGAAAAAAGAAGATACAGTACAAGATTTTTTATTGCTCGCTGTCCCAACCAACTTGCTAGTCATGATGGTGTAGAGGGGGTTGAAAGTCGTTGGCTGGAGCCCAAAGTTGCACTTGATTTATACAAGGCTGGAGAGTTTCCAATGATTATGCCAACAATAAAAAATCTTGAATTGATTAAAGACTTTCAAAATACGCAAACACTTCTACTTTCAATGAATGATAAATCGATTACTGACATCCCAAAAGTCGAACCTGTGTTTGATGTTGTGGATGGTAAACCTAAACTTATAAGTTATTAATTTGTCTTTTTTCTTTTTTCATAAAGATCAGCAAAATTAACAGGGTCAAGCATTAAAGGCGGTAATGATCCATCTGCATGCATATCGTATACAATCCGTCTTGCGAATGGAAACAATTGCCGTGGACACTCAACTAATAGATAAGCTTCCTTTATATCTTCTGTAAGATTTTTAATTTCAAATAAACCAACATATTTTAAATCAATAATATAAATATTTTTATCCTCACGCTTAGCGCTTATATTGATATTCAACTCAACCTCATAAATATCAGTGTCTTTTCTATTAGCAGCCTTTACATCAACATTTGCATTGATAGCAGGTCTTTCACTTCCTTGCTGAAATGCACCGGGTCCCATAGGGTTTTCAAATGATAAGTCCTTCACAAATTGTGTTATTATTTTTGCAGATACATCCATTATTTTATTCTATCCTCATCGTCATTTATTTCTTCAAAGTCCCCTTCAATTGATACATCATCTGGATTTTGATTTTTCATACCATATCTAGAAAGAACGGAGTTTGCCACAATCTTTATGAAAATAACTCTTGTAAGGGGAATGAGTCCAAGGAACCCTAATGCGTCTGTGAAAAAGCCTGGAGTGATTAGTAAAATTCCAGATATCAATATCACCAACCCTTCAAACATAGTCTGAATTGGGGTCTCTTGATTCTGAAGTTGATTATATAACTTATAATAGGTACTGATGCCTTGTTGCCTTACAAAATAAACTCCCACCAATGCGGTTGTAAAAATTAGCAATATTGTGTTAAATGAACCAATAAAACTGCCGATTTCAATGAAAAGACTAATCTCTATGACTGGGATTACGATCAATATAATGAGTAATAATAGAAACAAAATAGCTATAAATGTTGAAACTTTAGTTTTAATACCTAAATAAGCATCTTATAATATTTGTACATATGAGTGAAGCATTTCAATACTTAGATATATTAATTCTAGCTATCATAGCTGGTATAGTCTTATTGCGTTTAAGGAGTGTATTGGGAAGACGAACAGGCCATGAAAAAACTGACAAGTCTTCATTTAATTATGAAACTCCACAACAAACTCAAACTGAGAAGGTCATAGAAATCAAACCTGAAAATGATACACACAGCAGAGAAGACGGCTGGTTTGATAAGGATGACTTCCTTAAAGGGGCATCTAATGCTTATGAGACAATTGTAACTAATTTCGAAAACGGTAATAAAGAAGCTTTAAAGCCTCTCTTATCAAGCGATGTAATGGATAGCTTTTCATCTGTCATTGATGAACGTAATAGTAAAAGTGAGTCCGTGGAATTTAATTTTATCGGTATTGAAAAGTCTGAGATTGTTCATAAAGATTTAAAGAAAAATCCTATGGAAGTTAGTGTGAGATTTATTTCTGAAATGATTACATGCATTAAGAACAGTAAAGATGAAGTTATTTCAGGAAGCTTGAATCAAGTCCAAAAAATAACTGATGTCTGGACTTTCGAAAAAAATCAAAAATCAAAAGGTTCTAACTGGCTTTTAGCTGCAACTACTGACTAATCTAATATATATTTATTAAACTTATTTTTTAAATCTTTTGGAATAGATGCAGGCTTCATTTCATCTTGATTAGTATTAACCCAGATAATTTCAGCTTCATTTATCAATTCATTAGACCCATCTCTATATATTTCTTGCGCAAACGTAATGCTTGAATTCCCGATTTTTTTAATTGCTGTATAAATGCTTACTTCATCATTTAGTCTTGCTGGATTTTTAAAATTTAATTGAGCCGCAACTGTATGAAATTCATTATTGGTTTCTTTAATATATTCTTCTTGGTCAAATAAACTATCAAGCATCTCACTTAAGGAGATGTCATAATAAGTTAAGTAGTGAGAGTTATAAACTATATTTTGTCTATCAACTTCTGAATAGCGTATTTTCAATTTACTAATATATGTTTTTTTTTCTTTTAAAGACATCGCTTAAAGAATGAATTTAGATAAATCTGTATCTTTAGATAGTTCGCTAACATTACTTTTCACATACTCCGCGTCTATTGTGATCTTTTCTCCACCTTTATCAGCTGCAGAAAAACTAATATCCTCTAAAACACGCTCAAGAATTGTATGTAGTCTTCGTGCTCCAATATTTTCAATTGTTGAATTTATATCAACAGCAAGAGTTGCAATGGCGTCAATTCCATCCTTACTAAAGTTAATTTTGACATTCTCAGTTCCCATCAAGGCTTCATACTGCTTAATTAAACTATACTTTGGCTCAGTGAGTATGCGTTTAAAGTCTTCTTGTGTTAATGCCTTTAAGCTTACTCTTATAGGAAGCCTACCTTGCAGTTCGGGTAGTAAATCAGATGGTTTTGATAGTTGAAAAGCTCCTGAAGCGATAAATAATATATGATCTGTTTTTATAGTTCCGTGTTTTGTATTTACAGTTGTGCCTTCAATAAGTGGAAGAAGATCTCTCTGAACGCCTTCTCGAGATACATCACCACCCACTCTTTCACTACGCGCACATACTTTATCTATTTCGTCAATGAACACTATGCCATTATCTTCGACTGCTTTTTTTGCCTCATTCACGATTTGGTCTGTATCAATAAGTTTATCCGATTCCTCATTTACAAGTGTTTCGTATGAGCTTCCTACAGTCATCTTTTTCTTTTTCATCTTTGGACCCATTGCTTTACCTAACATGTCATTGAGATTAATCATTCCAACACCAGCTCCCTGTCCTCCTTGCAAATCAATTGTTGGAAAGGATCCAGTATCTTGAACTGACACTTCTATTTCTTTTTCTTCAAGCTCTCCGTTCCTTAATTTTTTTCTAAAACTTTCACGCGTAGTAGGTCCAGCTCCGGGACCAACTAATGAATCTAACACTCGTTCCTCAGCCGCTAGTTGCGCTTTTGCTTTAACTTCCTTTCTCTTAATTTCACGTACCATAGTGATGGCAATTTCAATCAAATCACGAATGATAGACTCAACATCTCTTCCAACGTAACCAACTTCGGTAAATTTTGTTGCCTCAACTTTCATAAAAGGGGCCTGAGCCAGTTTTGAGAGTCTTCTAGAGATTTCTGTTTTACCTATACCAGTTGGCCCAATCATTAAAATATTTTTTGGAAGAACTTCTTCTCTCATATCTTCCGGAAGCTGTTGTCGTCTCCATCGGTTTCTTAGCGCAATGGCAACTGACTTCTTAGCATCATCCTGGCCAATAATATATCTATCCAATTCGGAAACTATTTCTCGAGGTGAAAACGCTTGCATGATTAATATTCTATTTTTTCTAGAGTAATATTGTTATTAGTGAAAACACAAATTTCTCCTGCAATCTTAAGTGACTTCATAGCAATTTCCTCAGCAGTTAAATCACTATCGATAAGTGCTTTTGCTGCAGACAATGCATAGTTACCGCCACTTCCGATGCCAATGACAGATCCTTCAGGGTCTAATACGTCACCCATCCCAGTAATAAGCAATGAGGTAGATGAGTCAGCAACAGTCAGTAGTGCTTCTAGCCTTCTAAGATATTTGTCAGTTCTCCAATCTTTAGCAAGCTCAACACACGCTCTTGTTAATTGTTTTGGGTGCTTTTCTAATTTTGCTTCTAGTCTTTCAAATAAGGTAAATGCGTCGGCGGTGGCTCCTGCGAAGCCAGCAATGACACTTCCGTCTCCAATTTTTCTCACTTTTTGGGCTGTACCTTTAATTACAGTATTGCCTAAACTTACCTGCCCATCTCCAGCAACGACTACTTGATTGCCCTTTCGAACACTGATGATTGTAGTCCCGTGCCATGATGTACTTTGTTGATTATCCATTATTCATGATATGTGGCTATTTATTCGATAACTTCAAGGCTATTTATTGCTCAAAAATTATATTTTTTATAGATAAATCAGTAATTTATTGATAAAAACCGAATGGATTTTGATATGAGAACTGCAAATTATAAAAGAGAGACAAAAGAAACTTCCATTAACGTTGAAATCAATATTGATGGCACAGGTTTGTATAATGTGAAAACTGGAATAGGTTTCCTTGATCACATGTTGGAACAATTTTCAAAGCATTCGTTAATCGATATGAACATTAAGGCTACAGGTGATACACATATTGATTACCACCACACAACAGAAGACACTGGTATTGCAATAGGGGAATGCTTGTCAAAAGCGTTAGGTAATAGACAAGGCATTAATCGTTACGCCCACTCTTACATACCAATGGATGAAACACTTTCAAGAGTTGCCCTTGATCTTTCAAATCGTCCTTACTTAATATGGAATGTAAAATTTAGTGCTCCTAAAATTACTTCTTCACAAGGTGATTTTGATACAGAGCTTTTTAAAGAATGGTTTCAGGCATTTGCGCAGGCAAGTGGAACGACCCTACATGTTGAGAATATTTATGGAGAAAATAATCACCACATCATTGAGTCATGCTTTAAAGCCCTTGCGCGAAGCTTAAGATTAGCAGTTCAAGTAAATGAACGTGAGGGCAACATAGTACCTTCTACAAAAGGTCAACTATAATTATGCTTAAAGAAGGTCAAAAACTTCCATCCTTTAAGCTTAATAACCAAAAGGGTGATGTTGTTAAATTACCAGCTAAAGATATGACCCTTATTTATTTTTATCCAAAAGCCGATACTCCAGGCTGCACAAAGGAATCTTGTGAATTCCAAAGTAATTTAAAAAAATTCAACAAGTTTGACACCACGGTTTTTGGAATTTCAAAAGACTCTGTTCAACGTCAAAGTAAATTCGCTGAAAAATATAAATTAAAATTTAATCTTCTTTCTGACGAGAGTGAAAAAATTTGCGAAAAATTTGGAGTTTGGGTTAATAAAAGTATGTATGGACGAACCTATAAGGGAATTGAAAGATCAACTTTTCTTGTGGGCAAAAATGGCAAGATCCTAAAAATATGGCGAAAAGTAAAAGTTAATAATCATGTCGAGGAAGTTTTAGATACCATTAAAGAATTCAGTAAATGAATCTAGCGATAATAAATTTCGGTTCAGGAAATTTACATTCTGTTCATAAAGCTTTTGAAAGCGTAAGCTCAGATTTAAGCAATCCTTACAATATTATTGTGACCAATGATCCTAAAGAGATTCAGTCAGCCGATAAGATTGTGTTGCCTGGAGTAGGTGCTTTCGGTGATTGTAAAAATGCAATTTTAAACATAGAAGGTTTGCATGCATCACTTGAAGCTTCGGTTATAAAAAACAAAGTCCCTTTTATGGGGATTTGTTTGGGTATGCAGTTGCTGGCTGATCTATCATATGAGTTTGGTACACACTCAGGCTTTGGCTGGATACCAGGTGAAGTAAGAAGAATTACATCTCCTAAAGAATATAAGATCCCCCACATGGGATGGAATGAGATTACGTTTTCAGACCACAAGTTATTTGATAATTGTGAGCAAGGGTCAGATTTTTATTTTGTTCACAGTTTTTATTTTCAGAATCAAAAAAATGAACATTCTATAGCTACGACTAAATACCCTGATCAAATTACGGCGGCAGTTTGCAAGGAAAATATATGTGGTACACAATTCCATCCTGAAAAAAGCCATATAAATGGAAAAAAAATAATTCATAACTTTTTAGAGTGGAAGCCATAATGATCTTATTTCCCGCTATTGATTTGAAAGATGGTAAATGTGTACGCCTTGTCCAGGGCGATTTTAATAAATCTACTACTTATAATGATACACCCTTAGATCAGGCTAAGTTATTTGAAGATCTAGGGATAAGTTGGCTTCATTGTGTAGATTTAGATGGAGCTTTGGCGGGTCAATCAGAAAATGTAAAGTCAATTGAAGAGATTGCGTCAAAAACAAATTTGAAATTGCAATTTGGTGGAGGTATTCGAAATATAAAATCAGTTGAAACCTTAATCAACATTGGCATACAAAATGTAATACTTGGAACAGCAGCATTTGAAGATTATGAATTATTTCAAACTGCTATTCAGAAATATCCAAACAAAATGTCTATTGCACTAGACATTAAAAATGAGCAAGTCGCTCTTCGAGGTTGGAGAGAAGTTAAGCCAATTAATCTCGAGAAATTTTTACTATCGATTGAAGGTTTAAAAATAAATTCAATTATATGTACAGACGTGATGAGAGATGGAATGAAAAAAGGAATTAACTTTGATATGCTGGAGAATGTCATGAAATTGACGAGCTTTTTGTGCGTTGCTTCAGGCGGCGTGTCGTCAATTGATGATATAAAAAATATCAAAGGTAAAAACTACTCTCAAATGAAAGGTGTCATTGTTGGTAAAGCAATTTATGACAAAAACATTGATATTAAAGACGCATTAAAGATATTAAGTAAATAATGTTAAAAAAAAGAATTATACCCTGTTTAGATGTTGATAATGGCAGAGTTGTTAAAGGGGTTAATTTTATCGATCTAGTTGATGCAGGAGATCCAGTCGAACAAGCTATAATCTATAATGCTGAAGGAGCTGATGAGCTTTGTTTTTTAGATATTACTGCGTCAAGTGATAACAGAGACACATTGCTAGAGGTGGTGAAAAAAACAGCTGAGAATTGTTTCATACCACTTACTGTAGGTGGAGGTGTCAGGAATTTGGATGATATTTCACGTTTACTTCATTTTGGAGCAGATAAAGTTTCAATAAATACAGCAGCAGTTGATAATATTGATTTAGTAGCTGAGGCTGCAAACAAGTATGGTTCATCAACAATCGTGATAGCTGTAGACGCAAAAGAAACCGCTGAAAATCAATGGAAAGTATTCACTCATGGTGGGAGAAAAGAAACCAACATTGATGTTGTTACGTACTGCAATGAAGTCGCAAAACTAGGTGCAGGAGAAATATTGCTTACATCAATGGATAGAGATGGAACAAAAAGTGGGTTTGATAATAAACTATTAAAAGCTGTTACTTCAAAAGTTAATGTACCAGTTATTGCGTCAGGTGGGGTTGGCAACTTGAGTCATCTTCTCGATGGCATTCTTGAAGGGGAGGCAAGTGCATTACTTGCTGCTTCTATTTTTCACTTTGGTCAATACAGCATAGGTGAAGTTAAAAGATATCTTGCTGATAATAATATTCCGGTTAGGATCTAATCATGAAAGGTTATTGGATTGCGAAAGTAAATATACTTAATCCCGATAAACAAAAGATGTATGCTGAACTTGCATCTAAGGCAGTGCAAAAATACGATGGTAAGTTTTTAGTGCGTGGAGGAAGTCAAGTTATTGCAGAGGGAAAAGAGTACGAACGAAATGTCGTAGTAGAATACTCCTCATTCGATAATGCAAAAAAAGCTTATAATAGTAAAGAATATCAAGAGGCAAAAAAATTGCTTGGTGAAGATAAGGATAGACTTTTTGCAATTGTTGAAGGTTATGAATAATGGTTAATAAAGTTGATGTTCTTGTTCGATTATTTGAGACTATTGAAAAACGCTCAAAAGAAGATCCCTCTAAATCATACACAGCCAAGCTCTTATCTGAAGGTAAAGCTAAATGCATAGAAAAATTAAAAGAAGAGTCTCTTGAAACAGTTGAAGCTGCAGAGCAAGATAACGCAGAACAAATAATATATGAATCTGCCGATCTCATATATCATCTGCTTGTACTCTGGAAAAAATTTGATATTTCAGCTGATCAAATATACGCAGAGCTGGAAAGCAGGGAAGGTAAAACAGGGTTACGTAAATAATGAGTTACAACAAAGATAATATATTTGCAAAAATAATAAGAGGTGAGATTCCCTGTGATAAAATTTATGAAGATGACTTTGTACTTTCTTTTAAAGATATAAGGCCTCAAGCACCTTCCCACGCATTAATTATTCCTAAAGGCAACTATCTAGACATTAATGACTTTAGTTTAAACGCCAGTGATAATGAAATTATAGGGTTTAATAGGGCTATTGCGAAGGTTGCGGATATGTTGGGTATTAGTGAAAATTCAGGAGGAAATGGTTATAGAGTTATAGCAAATGCTGGAAATGATGCACATCAAGAAGTACCACATCTTCACTTTCATTTATTAGCTGGAAGACCTTTAGGTCCTATGGTTTTTCCAGAAAAACCAAATTAAGAGTAACTTATAATGACAAGTAAGATTTCAGACGAAGAATTGGTAAGATTATTTAATAAAAATAAATTATTTAACCTATTCAACATGACAGTTCTTGAAGTGAATACTGATGCTGGAAGTATTAAAATGGAATTTGAAGTAGAGCAAAAATATTGTAATCCTGCAGGTGACGTTCAAGGAGGTATCGTAAGTGGGATGGTTGATGATGCTACTGCTCTTGCTTTTATCTTTCAAAACCATTTTAAGAAAAGACCGCCAACTATAGAACTAAAAACTAATTTTTTATATCCTACAAAACCAGGAAAAGTAATTGGATATGGCCAAGTAGTTAAATCAGGAAAAAATATTGCTTTCCTAGAAGGAAGACTTGAACAAAACAACAGAACTGTTGTTACAGCCACATCTACTTGTGTAATTGTAGATATGCCTCAAGTAAATTTAAAAAAAATGATGGGAGAAAAAAATGATTAATAAACAATGGATACTAAAAAATTTCCCTGTAGGAGATATCAAAGAAGGAGATTTAGTTATGGAAGAAACTTCTGTTCCAGAATTAAATGAAAATGACGTTTTGATAAGGAATATTTATTTATCTCTTGATCCTGCTAACAGAGGATGGATGAGTGGGCGTGCCTCCTATGTTGATGCAATGCAAACTGGAGACGTTATGAGAGGTGGAACAATAGGCATAGTTGAGAAATCAAAAAACCAGAAATTTAAAGAAGGTGAGATTGTTAATTGTATGGGTGGATGGCAAGAATATTTTATCACCAACGGTAAAGGTGTTAGACAAATACCACAAGGCACCGGTTTTCCATTAGATAGTTACATGAGCATTTTGGGAATGACAGGGATGACAGCTTATTTTGGTTTACTAGATATTACAAAACCTCAACCAGGTGAAACATTAGTTGTTTCAGCTGCAGCGGGTGCTGTAGGTTCTATAGTTTGCCAAATTGGAAAAATAAAAGGATGCAAAGTTATCGGTATCGCTGGTTCTGATGAGAAGTGTCAGTGGTTAGTAAATGATCTTGGCATAGATGGAGCAATAAATTACAAAACAGAAAATATTAGAAAAAGACTTAAAGATCTTTGTTCTGATGGAGTTGATATATATTTTGAAAATGTTGGAGGAACCATTACGGATGCTGTCCTTACAAGAATGAATATAAATGGAAGAATAAGTTTATGCGGCTTAATATCTGGCTATAACGCTGAATCATTAGTGCCTGGACCAGCATGGGGAAACCTATTGATCAAAAGAATAATGCTTAAAGGTTTCATTGTTTTTGACTATTTTAAAAGATACATAGAGGCTTACCAAGACCTTACAACTTGGATCAAAGAGGGAAAAATTAAATATAAAAACCATATAGTTCCTGGTTTAGAGAATGCAGAAAACTCTATTAAAAAGTTATTTTCAGGAGAAAATGAGGGGAAATTAATAATAAAAGTTTCAGAAGACACGACTCAAAATTAAACCAATGAAAAAAGTTTTAATCTTCAGCAATGGGGAGCAAATTGGAGATGGCATTTTAAAATTGCCAATTGTTTATCAATTAAAAGATAGATTTCCAAATTATGAAATTCATTGGATGACTGACACAATCTATACGGAGTATAATAAAAGACTAAAAAAGTTTACCTCAAACTATATCGACAAAATATGGGAAAAAGCAAAACTAAATCCCTTCTTTTGGAAAAAAATCTCAAATGTTTATAATTTAAATAACGAAGAATTTGATATTATTATTGATACACAAAAAGCTGTGTCCAGAACCATTGCCTTAAAGAGGCTAAAAACAAAAATTTTTATTTCATCTGCGACTAATTGGTTTTTTTCCAACTTAAAACCTAAAGCTTTTAGTAAAGAAAGAAAATTTTATATAAAAAGTATTATTGAAATGCTTGACCTAGTTTCTGATTATAAAGATAAAAAACAATTTGAATTAGATATTCCTCAAGCAATAACAGAGACCTTAAATAAATTGTTTGACCCCAGTAAAAAGTATATTGGTATTGCGCCTGGTTCAAATACTCCAACAAGGATTTGGTCATTTGATAAATACTTAGAAGTAGCTAAATTTTATGAAAAAAAAGATTTCAATATTGTTTTTTTTCTTGGACCACAGGAACAAAATCTTCGTAAAGAAATAATTGATGTTATAGATAATCCTCTTTTTCCTGAAGAAGAAGTTGCAAATTATCCAGGAATTGAAGTGGTAATGGCATCAACAAATTATTTAGATATTGCTATAACCAATGACAGCGGAACTGGTCAAATGCTCTCAACTAATATGTGTCCTTTGTTAAAAATCTGTGGTCCAACAAGTGCAGTCAAATTTTTAAATGACCAATTCACAAACATTAATTTTATTGCATCACAGAGTTTTGGTGGAGATGATATAGATTTAATAACTTCAGATGCAGTAATTAATGAAATTGATAAAATTTTAGATAGTTAAATTTTATAATCTAGCCCCGTAGATTTGTATTACCTTAGAAGCAAATCTAACTCCTTCTTTGCCACACACTTCAAGGGGCTGTCCCTGAATATATTTTAACAAAAATCCTGCTGCAAATAGATCACCAGCTCCCGTTGTATCAATAAGGTTATCTATTTTTTGGGGTTCAATTTTAATTACTTCTTCGTTATTTATAATCATTGCCCCATTTTCACCAAGTGTTATTGCGAATATCTTATTTTTATCTTTGATAATGTTTATGCTATCATCCAAGTCTGATGTTCCTAATAGAGATTTAATCTCCTCTTCGTTTGCAAAAATAATATCAGCTTCTTCATTAATTAAACTTAAAAAACTCTCTTTAAAACGTTCAATACAAAATACGTCAGATACACTGAAGGCTACAATTTTATTATTTTCCTTAGCCACCTTTGTCGCTTTTTTGATTGCAACTTGGGCATCATCTAGGTCCCAAAGATATCCCTCTAGATAAGTGATTTTTGATTGTGAAATAACATCTTCATTAACATCATCAGAATTTAGCTTTTGGGAAATTCCTAAATACGTACTCATTGTCCTTTGAGCATCAGGGGTTACCATAACTAAGCAACGTCCTGTTTCACTATCGTCAGACTGAGGGACATTCGCAAAAAATACATTTTCTTTATTTAATCCATCAACAAATGCGTTCCCTACTTCATCTATTCCAACTTTTCCAATAAAAGCTGTTTTCATATTATTTTGAGCTAGAGCAACTATTGAGTTTGCAACTGATCCACCAGACACAGTTTTTTTAATATCAATTTTCTCTGAGATATTTTTAATGCCATCTAAGTCCACTAAAGACATGAGGCCTTTTCTCAATTCGTGCTCATTCAAAAATTGATCTTCTACGTCTGTAATCACGTCAACAATAGAATTGCCAATACCTACGATGTCATATTTATTATCTACCATGTCTCCACCCAAGGACGCAGATCTATTTCATAAGTCCACGCGTTTTTTGGTTGATTATGTATCATTAAGTAGTTCTGTGCAATATCATCTGGATTCATTAGTCCATCAACTTTTTTCTTTTCTTTCACATAATCGGGAAATAATTCATTGACCCATGGGGTATCAATTGCCCCATCAATAACAACATGCGCAACATGAATTCCTTTAGGTCCCAACTCTCTTGCCATACTCTGTGATAGAGCCCGCTTTGCATGCTTTGCTCCCGAAAAAGCGGCAAAACCTTCTTTACCCCTAACGCTTGCCGATGCACCAGTAAAAATTATAGTTCCTTTTTTTCTAGGAACCATTTTTTTTGCAACTTCTCTTCCCATAAGAAATGCACCGAATGCAGCCATTTCCCAAACTTTATAATACTTTCTTGATGTTGTTTCTAATATGCCGTACCTGATATTTGCCCCTATGTTGTATACTGCAACCAAGATCTCTCCGATTTCGTTTTCAATTTTATTAATTAAACCAATGACGTCATCCTCTTTTCTTGCATCAAGTGAATAAAAGAAACATTCGCCACCATTTTTTTTAATTTCTTCAGCTAACTTAGATAACTTGTCACCATTTCTTCTTGCAACTACAACAGTAAACCCATCATTTGCAAAAACTCTTGCTATTGACGAACCTAGACTATCGCCAGCGCCAATTATCAATGCTACTTTATTTGTCATATCGAAAGAACTCTAGCAGTTACCGTCAAACTATCAACTCCCTATTGTAAAAATATCTATTAAGGTTTTTTTGTTTGTACTGGCTTTTTTCTATCAGGAAAACAGGTCTTGCAAATGTTACATTCTAAGCCAAAACATTTTCTTGCTTCACAATACTCTCTTCCATAAAAAATGATTTGTAAATGAAGCTTGTTCCAACTACTCATTGGAAAGATTTTTTTTAAATCTTTTTCTGTTTGAGTTACATTTTTTCCATTAGTAAGTCCCCATCTTTGCGCTAATCGATGAATATGTGTGTCAACAGGAAAAGCTGGATGACCAAAACCTTGTGACATTACTACACTGGCTGTTTTATGGCCAACACCAGGAAGCTTTTCAAGTTCTTCAAAACTTTCTGGTACCTTGCCATTAAAATTATTAACTAATATTTTAGATAATCTATGGATTGCGCTAGACTTTTGGGGGGCAAGGCCACATGGTCTTATAATCTTGTATATTTTATTTTTAGATAACGTTTGCATTTTTTTTGCATTATTTGCTTCTTTAAAAAGTATTGGTGTAATTTCATTCACTCTTTTATCAGTACATTGTGCACTTAAAAGAACAGAGATTAAAAGTTCAAATTTGTTCTTGTGATTTAGGGGTATAGGAGTTTTAGGATATATTTTATTTAGTATACCCATTATTTTTGTTGCACGTTCAGCTCTTTGCATAAGCTATTTCTTACGGTTCTAAATATTCAAAACGTCGGTCATTGAAAAAAGTCCTGGTCCTTTATTCATTCCCCATTTTACAGCTTGAAGTGCTCCATTGGCGAAAATGCCCCTATTTTCAGCTATATGCTGAATTCTAATCGTTTCATCATCTGATGTGAATATTATTTCATGCTCTCCAATGGTTTCACCTTTTCTAAAGGACGACATTACAATTTTATTTTTTACATTTTTACCAATTGTATTAGTGCGATTAATCTTCAGTACATTTTCCAATTTTTTATTTTTCCCACTAGCAGCAGATTTACCAAGCATTATTGCTGTTCCTGATGGTGCATCAATTTTATATTTATGATGAGTTTCATTTATTTTTATATCAAAAGAGCTATCTAATTTTGAGGAAGCAATTTTTACAATACTCTCTAATAAATTTATTCCCAAACTCATATTGCCAGATTTAATAATTGTAGCGTGCTGTGCAGCAAAATCTATTTTACGTAATTGGCTTTTGCTGAACCCAGTTGTTCCAATCACGTGAACAATTCTTGCTTGTGCAGAATATTTTGCATGCTCTAATGTTGCTTTTGGAACTGTAAAATCAATAACTGCATCAGCTTTTGCAAACAGTTCAATAATGTTATCTGTAATTAAAATACCTGTTTTTTTTGTTTTTAAAACTTGACCTATATCCTTTCCTATTGAAGGATGACCAATGCTCTCGGTTGCTCCAAACAATGTAAAAGATTTATCTTGAACAATTCTTTTTGCTATTTGCGTGCCCATGCGACCTGAAGCACCCGTTACAATTACTTTAATTTTTTTCATTGTTTAAAGATAATTCAAATAAAGAAAAAAGTAATGGTATTTAATTTTTTGTTTTCCAGAAATCTCTGGCTTTTTTAAAAAAAGCCGAGCTAAGAGGATTTTCTTCATTATTACTGACTTCTTGAAAGGACTTTAGAATCTCAATTTGTTTTTTGTTTAAATTCACAGGAGTTTCAACTTTGGTTTGTATATATAAATCACCAAGATATCCACTTCTTACGTTAGGCATTCCTTTCGATTTAAGTCTAAATTGATCTCCTGTTTGTGTTCCCTGAGGTATTTTTAATCTTGCTTTACCTCCATCTATAATTGGCACATCAATAGACCCGCCAACGGCAGCATCAATCATTGAAATAGGTACCTCGGCAAAAAGATTTTCATCTTCTCTGGCGAATATACTGTGTTCGTTGACATTAACAAAAATATACAAATCGCCTTGTTGACCGCCATTTGTACCAGCTTCACCCTCACCACTTAGTCTTATTCTTGATCCATCATCAACTCCTTTTGGTATTTTAACCATTAGACTTTTTGTTTTTTGAGTTCGGCCGGAACCGCGACATGGATTACAAGGATCAGATATTGTTGAACCTGTTCCCTGACAGGTAGGACAAGTTTGTTGTATCGAAAAGAAACCTTGTTGCGATCTAATTTGTCCTCTTCCCCCACATGATTGACACGTGATGGGTTGACTTCCTTTAGATGCTCCTGAACCAGAACATATCTCACATTGAACCTGTGTAGGTATTTTTACTTTGAATTTTTTTCCATTATATGCTTCTTCAAGTGAGACTGTAATATCATATCTTAAATCAGATCCACGATTGTTTGACTTTCTCCTTCTGTTTCCACCTCCACCAAAAAAAGATGAGTCACCACCAAAAAAATCCTCAAAAATATCCTGAAAGGCTGATGAAGAAAAATCAAATCCACCACCACCTTGACCAGAGCTTCCATCGACAGCTGCATGGCCAAACTGATCATAAGCAGATCTTTTTTCTTTATCTTGAAGAACAGCGTATGCCTCACTAGCTTCTTTGAATTTTACTTCAGCTTCCGCATCTCCCTGATTTCGATCAGGATGATATTTCATCGCAAGTTTTCTATAGGATTTTTTTATCTCTGAATCGTCAGCAGTCTTGGACACACCAAGAACTTCATAATAGTCTCTTTTTGACATAAGCTTACCCGCTTACGATTCTTTATTGTCTTCTTTAACTTCTTCAAATTCTGCATCAACAACTTTTTCATTGTTTTCTTTTGCATCATTAGGTTCACCGCCTGCTGGTCCACCTTCTGGTGAAGGAGCATCTTGTTGTTGAGCTTTATACATAGCTTCACCTAGTTTCATGGAAGATTGAGTTAATGCTTCCAGGCCACTTTTAATTTTTTCTATATCATCAGAGGCAATTGCTTCTTTCAAAGTCTTAATATCACTCTCGATTGCATTTTTTTCTTGATCTGAAACCTTGTCACCAAATTCTTTAAGATTTTTTTCTGCTGAGTGTACCATTGTATCAGCTTGATTTTTAACATCGACGGTTTCTCTTTTCTTTTTATCTGTCTCTGCATTTGCCTCAGCTTCTTTGACCATTTTTTCTATTTCTTCCTCACTTAAGCCACCAGAAGCTTGAATTTTAATCTGTTGTTCTTTTCCAGTTCCTTTATCTTTGGCAGACACATTCACAATTCCATTAGCATCAATATCAAAAGTCACTTCAACCTGAGGTACTCCTCTTGGTGCTGGGGGAATGCCAACAAGATCAAAATTGCCTAGAAGCTTATTATCCGATGCCATCTCTCTTTCGCCTTGGCATACACGTATTGTCACCGCTGTTTGATTATCATCTGCTGTAGAGAAGACCTGGCTTTTCTTTGTAGGTATTGTCGTATTTTTATCAATTAGTTTTGTGAATACTCCTCCTAATGTTTCAATTCCAAGAGAGAGAGGAGTGACATCTAACAATAATACATCTTTAACATCACCCTGGAGTATCCCTGCTTGAATAGCAGCTCCTTGAGCTACTACTTCGTCAGGATTAACTCCTTTATTAGGTTCCTTACCAAAGAAGTTTTTAACTGTTTCAATTACTTTAGGCATTCTTGTCATACCGCCAACAAGAACAACTTCATCAATTTCACCTGCGCTCAAACCTGCATCCTTTAATGCAGCGTCACATGGTTTAATAGTTTTTTCAATTAAATCATCGACTAATGTTTCAAGTTTAGCTCTTGTAACTTTAATGTTTAAGTGCTTTGGACCAGATTGATCCGCAGTAATAAACGGAAGATTGATTTCTGTTTGAGAAGTAGATGATAATTCTATTTTAGCTTTCTCCGCTGACTCTTTAAGTCTCTGTAAAGCCAATTTATCTTGAGTTAGATCAATATTATTTTCTTTTTTAAACTCATCAGCTAAATAACTGAGAAGTCTTGAGTCAAAATCTTCTCCACCAAGGAATGTATCACCATTAGTTGATTTAACCTCAAAAACTCCATCACCAATTTCTAATATTGAAATATCAAAAGTTCCTCCACCTAAATCATAAACAGCAATTGTTTTGCCATCTTTTTTATCTAGACCATATGCTAGTGCAGCGGCTGTGGGCTCATTAACAATTCTTTCAACTTCTAGTCCAGCTATTTTACCTGCGTCTTTGGTAGCCTGTCTTTGTGCATCGTTAAAATAAGCTGGTACGGTAATTACTGCTTTCTCAACAGTTTCTCCTAAATATCTTTCTGCATCTTCTTTTAGTTTTTGCAATACAAAAGCAGAAATCTGTGATGGGGAATATTTTTCATTTCCAGATTCTACCCATGCATCACCATTTTCAGATTTTATAATTTTAAATGGTACCATGTCCGAGTCTTTCTTAACCATTGGGTCTTCAAAAGAACGTCCCATAAGTCTTTTAATGGCAAAAAAAGTATTTTCAGGGTTTGTTACACCTTGCCTCTTAGCTGGCTGACCAACCAGTTTTTCACTTTCAGCACCAAAGCTTATGATAGATGGCGTTGTACGAGAGCCTTCTGCATTTTCAATTACCTTTGGATCCTTACCATCCATTATTGAGATACAACTGTTAGTTGTTCCTAAATCTATTCCTATTACTTTACCCATAAAATTCTCTTTATTTGATTTGACTTATATATAGGTAGTTCATTTTTGTGTGCAACCCCCCCAATAGAAAGTATTTTTACTTAATTCACTAATCTTTTATAGATTTATGATATTGATATTATTAGGTTTTTTTCTTTACTACTCCAACCATAGCAGGTCTTAAAAGTCTATCCCCAATGCGGTATCCCTCTTGTACTACCTCAGTAATAATACCAGGTTGCTTATCAGGATTTTCTACTTCAAACATAGCTTGATGTAAGTTTGGATCAAAATTTTGATCTAAAGAACTAATTTTTTCAATTTTGAATTTTTCAAAAATTGTTATTATTTGTTTTTCTGTCAATTCAATGCCTTCAATAAACTGTGAAATGTTTTGATCTGATTTTTTTAATTCATCTAGATCTATAGATTTTAATGCTCTCTCCAAATTATCCAATACAGATAGGATTTCCTTTGCGAAACTAGAAATAACATAATTACTAAGATCTTCTTTTTCTCTGTCAAATCTTTTTCTTAGATTATCGTTATCTGCGAGTGAAAGCAAAATTTGATTTTCCGCTTCTTTTAACTTTTCTTTGAGTTCTGAATAGTCGATATCGTCTTTTACCTGAACTTCTTCAACTTTCTCGTCAGATTTTTTTTCAGAAATATTCTTTTTTTTATCTTTTGCCATATCTTTTTCGATTATGTAATGATCTATATTATTTTCGTCAATACATAGTATAGTGAAATTATCAATATGAGAAATACAAGAAAAATTAGCGATCTACGTAAATTTGATATTATTCCAAATTTCTCCTCATATCCTGAGGGTTCTTGTATGATCAAATTTGGTGAAACTCATGTATTATGTAACGCGTCTTTAGATCAAAATATTCCAAGATGGCTTAAAAATTCACAGCAAGGTTGGGTAACAGCTGAATATGGAATGCTTCCTAGATCAACATCTGAAAGGATGTCCAGAGAAGCCGTCAGAGGCAAACAATCAGGAAGAACACAAGAAATACAACGTTTGATTGGCAGATCGCTGAGAGCGGTAACAGATCTTAGTTTATTAAAAGATATGCAAATTCTAATTGATTGTGATGTCATACAAGCTGATGGTGGAACACGAACCGCTTCAATCTCAGGTGCCTTTGTAGCATTGCAGTTATGTATTCATAGCATGATTGAGAAAAAGATTATTAAAACTAATCCAATAAAGGAAAATCTTGCGGCTATAAGTTGTGGCATAGTCGATAATGTTCCATTGCTTGACCTAGATTTTATTGAGGATCAAAATGCTGATGTTGATGCTAATTTTGTAATTACAGAAGCAAATAAAATAGTTGAGATACAAATGACATCTGAAAAAAAACTTTGTACAGAAAACGAATTTAACTCTATGCTTGAATTGGCAAAATCAGGTATTGGTCAAATAATTCAGTATCAAAAAATACTTCTTGAGGGTAAGTAAGCTGTTAAAGGATATTGTAATAGCAAGTCATAATTCCGGGAAAGTGTCGGAAATAAAATCTTTATTAAAACCGTTGGGTTATAATATTATTTCTGCCAAAAAACTTAAAATTAACGAACCGATTGAAAATGGTCTCACATTTGGAGAAAACTCCCTTATCAAATCAAAAAATGCTGCATTAAAATCTAAATTGCCGGCTATAGCTGATGATAGCGGCCTCTGTATTTCATCATTAAATAATGAACCTGGCATTTATTCTGCAAGATGGGCGGGTAAGAACAAAGATTTCAGCATTGCCATGGAAAAAATAGAAAAGAAAATGGAAAAAAATAATTATTTTAATAAATCTAACAGAAAAGCTTTCTTTTGTTGTGCTTTATCAATCTACTTTCCAAACAATGTATGCAGAGTCTTTGAAGGTAGGATTTATGGACACGTGCAATTTCCTCCAAAAGGCAAGAATGGGTTTGGGTATGATCCAATTTTTGTTCCTAAAGGCTATAAAAAAACGTTTGGTGAAATGAATTTTAACTATAAAGAAAGAATAAGTCATAGGGCAATTGCCTTTAAAAAACTCTCAAATTTTTTATATAAAATATAAAAATTAATTTTTAATTACAAACTTTTCACTACCTACATGGAATATTGTAGGTCTACGTTCTACTTTCCCACTTTCATAAAAACGAAACCATCCATTAATTCCCACGTATCCTGAATTAGAATGAAGAATTTCCTTTGTAATTTTTTTATGTTCCATACTCAAGCTATTGATTAAACCTACTAAATCATAAGCTAAAGCAGCTAATGAGTGAGGATTATTTGTGTATATTTTTTTATATTCTTCTTCAAATTTTTTTCTAGCATTTAAGTCTAAGGATGAAAAATATGAGTTCTTCATTGAGGGCTCCTTAAGAATTAATTCTTTTCCCCAAATAGAATTTCCAATGAATTTTACTTTTTTTGGATCAACATCATAATAAGGCAGTATTGAAATAAAATTTGTTAATTCACTAAATGAGCGAGCAATAATAATAATAGCTTCAAAATCTACCTCGCCCAAAGTATCCTTATTTTTTAATAATTTTAATTCTTTTAATGAAGACTCAGATTGCAATTCCTTTAGAAGTCTTACTCGATTATCTAATTCTAATTTTCTTTCATCATAATTTGAAACTTCCCTAGCTATTTTGTAATAGTCGGGATTTTCTGTTGGATAAAAAATAAATTGTGATGATGAATTATTATTTATATTATGGAATTTATCAATTTCATTTTTTACCTTATTGCCATATTTATTTTCAGGGACTATAACTGCAAATTTTTTAATTCCTCTATCAACTGAATATGCATAGATACTGTTTAATTCATCTTCAATAGTTAATCCAAAAACGTAGACATTGCGATCACTTACTTCAGAATTATTAGAAAATGTAATAATCGGAATACTTTGATTATCTAGGTACTCTTTTACCCTTAAAACTGTATTGGTAAAAACTGGACCGAGAATCAAATCAACATCATTACTCATTAAATATGAAAGATTTTTAAATAGTTGGTCTTCTTTTCCGGTGTCTACTATGTAAAATTTTAAATTTTGGTTACCAGTTTTTTCTAATGCAAGTTGTGCTGAGTCGAGTAGCGATTTGCCTATTTGATAAAATTCTCCAGACAACGGTAAAAGCAAGCCTATCCTGAAAATTTTATCTTTTTTATCTATTAAATTGTTTCCCTCAGTTATTGGATCTTCATCCTTTACTATAGTTTCTAGTAATTGTGTTTGATTGTATGTTAGTGTTTCCTTTGGGACTAATTGGGTTGTTTCACAGCCATAAAATAATAAACTTAAATAAAAAGTTAAGAAAATAATGAACTTGTCTTTAAAATAACACATGCAATCAAATATTAATCTTTCTTATATTACAAAGTTATTGGAATATGAGAAACCTCAAAGTGGCCTTTATATAGTTCCCACACCAATAGGAAATTTATCTGATATTACGATAAGGTCATTGAAAATACTGTCTTCAGTTGACTTAATAATATGTGAAGATACTAGAGTTACAAAAAAACTTACTGCGAAATATGGAATAAAATGTAAAACGCAGCCATTCCATAAATTTAATTCTAAAAATAAAATTCCTGGGATTATAAAAAAAATAAGCTCTAATTTCTCCATTGCTATAACAACAGACTCTGGAACTCCGCTTATTTCAGATCCTGGGGCTGACCTTGTAAAAGAATGTTTTGTAAATAATCTGAATGTATTTTCCCTGCCAGGTCCATCGGCCCCAATAGCAAGCATTGCTCTATCAGCTTTTTTATCAGAGAATTTTACTTTTAGAGGGTTTTTCCCAAGACAAAAGAAGAAAATAGAAAGTCAGTTAACAAGATTTAACGGAAGCGACTGCCCAGAAATATATTTTGAGTCACCCAAGAGAATTCTTAAAACACTAAATACAATTTTAGATTTATGTGGTGACTGTAAAATAACATTTGTAAGGGAATTAAGTAAAAAACACGAAGAAATAATTAACACTAACATTTCAGACCTTATTGATAAAATAAACTTGAAAGAAAAAATATTAGGCGAAATAACATTCATTATAGAGCCTATAGCGAGTCATGCTGATAATCTCTCAGAAGTAGAAATCATCAAATTTGGCAACAGTTTACTCGCTCAAGGGTTGAATATCTCTGAAGTATCTCGACTTATATCTAAAGATTTGAGTATATCAAAAAGGGATATTTATCAGTTATTAATAAAAAATAGGAAATAATATAAAATTAATATAATTTCAACTTATGACACTTAATAAATTATTAAGATTTTCAATTTTGTCAGTACTTATCATTATACTTACAAATTGCTCTATACCTGTAGCTACGGGAGTGGCTACGAAGGCAGTGACAGTTTCAAATTCTGACCGTAGTATTGGAGAGTTTGTTGATGATGTATTAATAAAAGCTGTTCTAAAAAATTCTTATTTTGATCAAAGTGAAAAAATATTTTTCAATGTTGATGTAGAGGTTTCCCAAGGAAGAGTATTATTAACTGGGACTGTTGATAATATAGATTTAAGAATAGAAGCTACGCGCATTGCATGGGGAGTAAAAGGAGTACAGACTGTGATTAATGAAATTCAAATAAGTGAAAGTGATAGCATATTAAATTTTGCAGATGATTTAGTTATTAGTACAAAAGTCATGGCTAAAATAATGCTTGATGAAGATGTGAATTCTTTAAATTATAACATCGAAACTGTTAATAAAATCGTTTATATCATAGGGATTTCAGGCTCAAGTGATGAAAAACAAAAGGTTATAGATCTTTCAAAAGAAGTTTTTGGAGTTGAGGAAGTAGTTGACTATATAACTATAAATTCTGATTAGGAGTTAGATTTATGAAATTTGGTTTTCAAATGGACCCAGTACATACACTGAACTATACTACTGATAGTACTTTGCCAATGATTTTAGAATCTCAAAGGAGAAAAAATCGAAATTATATATTCTCTCCGAGTTCTCTTACATTTAAAAAAAGTTCTTTGTACGCACAGGCAAAAGAAATAAAATTTAAAAATGATAAATTGAATAGTTATACATTAAGTAGAGAGAAAAAATTAAATTTAAATTCTTTTAATTATATATTTATACGTCAAGACCCGCCTTATGATATGGAATACATATCTTCAATGCACTTACTTGAGCAATTAAGTAGAAATACTAAGGTAGTAAATAGTCCATCGGGAATAAGAAATGCACCAGAAAAAATATTGATGCTAAAATTCAATAATATTATTCCACCAACTTTAATTACTAGATCTAAAAAGGAAATAGATCGTTTCATGAATAGTTACAAGAAATCTGTAATTAAGCCTTTATATGGTAATGGGGGGCAAGGCATTTTTTTATTAGATAAGAACGATAAAAACTATAATCAAATTATCGAAAAGTTTATTGATGAAGATAATACCCCTTTTATAGTGCAAAAGTTTCTCCCTGAAATAATTAAGGGCGACAAGAGAATAATACTTATTAACGGTGAGCCTGTCGCAGCACTAAAAAGAATCCCGAAAAAAAATGAGTTTAGATCAAATATTCATGTTGGGGGAAGTACCAAGGCAGTTGAATTATCAAGAAATGACAGAAAAATCTGCAGTATTATCAAGGAAACATTGATAAGTGAAAAGTTATTCTTCGTGGGTATTGATATAATAGGAAACTATCTTACAGAAATTAATGTTACTTCACCAACTTGTATCCAAGAAATAAAAAAAGCTCATAAGATTGATGTTGCTAAAATAATATTTGATAGATTAGATTAATACAAGTTATTAAAATCTTTTATGAGTATAAGGTCAAAAATATTAAATTATGTACTAAAAAAATATGTAAAGAAAGTACAACCATCTGTCGAAAAGCGCTCCTATCTTGAGGCGAGAAAAATGATGAATCAAAAAGGTTTCGAGGATAAGACAAGTTCAATTGTAAATACTAGCCTTCAAAAATTAATATTTAGCAAAAAAAATTCTAAAATAAAAATAGAGGAAATATATTTAGAAAATATCAGAACGCTTTCTTTCGATTATGATGAATTTAAGGATGATAAATGTATACTTTATTTCCATGGAGGAGGTTATGTTGCAGGTTCGCCTGAAACACATCAAAATCTTTTAATAAGTATAGCCGAAAAATCTAATTTGAAAGTTTATGCCATAGATTATTCTCTTGCCCCTGAGAAGCCTTTTCCTGCTGCAATAAATGATGCTGTTGAAAGCTTCAAGTGTTTACTAAGAATGGGGTATAAGAGTCAAAATATATTTATAGGGGGAGACTCTGCCGGTGGAAATTTATCAATTGTTACTATTTTAAAACTTCAAGAAACTAATAAACCTCTACCCTCTAAAGTTTTTCTACTTTCTCCATGGGCCGACCTAACAGGAGAAGGAAGTAGCATTAAAGAGAATTCATTATCTGACCCATATTTGTCTTATGACGATTGGCTTAGCACATCTAAATCTATGAAAAAAAATGTTGAGGAGTGGTATGCTCCAAATCAAGACTATACCAATCCACTGATATCGCCTGTATTCGCAAATTTTAAAAACTTTCCCCAAACACTTATACAAGTAAGTAATATTGAAATACTGCTTAGTGACTCCATTACAATTTCAAAACATCTTAAAAGTGGGAATAATGGAGTGACGTTAAGTATTTATAAAAATTTACCTCATGTTTGGCAAATCTTTGAATTCTTACCAGAGTCAAAAAAGGCAGTTACAGAAATTTCAAATTTCCTAAAAGACTAATTTTTAAACGCTGCAAGGGCTGCGAGATTAACAATGTCGGAAACATTTGCTCCCAAGGGTGCTATTTGAATACTTTCTTTAAATCCTACAAGATAAGGACCCACCAGGTTCCCACCTCCCAATTCTTGTAACATTTTTGTAGAAATACTAGCACTGTGAATCGCTGGCATAATCAATAGATTAGCAGGGCCAGAAAGTTTACAAAATGGATATAAGTTCATTAAATTTTCATTAAGAGCTGTGTTTGCCCCCATTTCACCATCATATTCAAAATCAACTTTCCTCTCGTCAAGTATCTTGATTGCATCTCTCATATAAACTGAACGTTCTGTGAACGGCTTCCCAAAGTTGGAGTAAGAAACTAAAGCTGCTTTTGGTTCAATTCCAAAAATCTCCTTTACAACTTCTGCACTTTCTTGAGTGATATTTGCAAGTTGTGCAGCGTTTGGCATATCATGAACGTTTGAGTCTGCAACAAATATTGTTCTTCCATTACATAACATAACAGTCATACCTAAAATAGTTTTATTTGGAATGGGATCTAATACATATTCTATACTCTCAAGCGAAGCAGCAAAACTTCTTGTCAAACCACAAACCATGGCATCAGCCTCATTGAGAGATACCATGCATGCGGCAAATACATTTCTTTCTTTAGTAAGTAAATCTAAGCAATCTTTTCTTAAAAAACCCTTTCTTTGAAGTCGATCATATATATGTTCTGCGAATCTATCATGTTCAGTTTTATTCCTCGTACTATGAATTTCTAGCTTATCAAAGAAATCAAGTCCCATCTCTTTCATCTTATTTTTTATTATTTCTTCCCTTCCGATAAGTATTGGCGTCCCCATTGCATTATTAAGGAATATAACAGCAGCTCTAATCATGTCTTCTTCCTCACCTTCTGTAAAGATTACACGTTTTGGATTTTCTTTTACTTCTTGGAATATTTTTTGTAATAGCCCGGCTGAAGGATTAAGTCTTGCTGATAACTCATTAGAATATCTGTCCATATCAACAATTGCTTTACGTGCTACCCCAGTATCCATAGCAGCTTTGGCAACTGCAGGTGGAACTTTACTTATCAATCGAGGATCAAATGGAGATGGTATTATATAATCGGGACCATACTGCGGGCGCTTTCCAGGGTAAGCATTTGCAACTTCGTCAGGTACATCCTCTTTAGCTAAGTCAGCTATCGCTCTTGCAGCAGCTATCTTCATTTCTAAATTAATTGTTGTAGCCCTAACATCTAATGCACCTCTAAATATATAAGGAAAACCTAAAACATTATTCACCTGGTTAGGATAATCAGATCTTCCCGTTGCAATAATTGCATCAGATCTACATTCTTTCACATCTTCGGGAGTAATTTCAGGCTCGGGATTTGCCATCGCAAAAATAATTGGACTATCAGCCATTGATAAAGCCATTTTTTGACTGATTATATTCCCAACTGATAAACCAAAAAAAATATCTGCACCAACTAGTGCATCCTCTAGTGTTCTACAATCAGTTTTTATTGCATGTGCAGATTTCCACTGATTCATATTTTCTTTTCTTTCTGAGTGAATAACGCCCTTTGTATCACAGAGAATTGCATTATTGTTGGGCATACCCATTGCCTTAAGAAGCTCTAAACAGGCAATACCAGCAGCTCCTGCACCATTAACAACAATTTTAGCTTCGCTTATTTTTTTCCCACTGAGATCTAATGCATTTAGAAGAGCTGCTGTAGATATTATGGCAGTTCCATGCTGGTCATCATGAAATATCGGGATATCCATTAGCTCTCTTAATGTGTCTTCAATAATGAAACACTCAGGTGCTTTGATATCTTCTAAATTTATTCCTCCAAAAGATGGGCCTAAATATTTAACAGAATTAATAAACTCGTCAGCATTTTCCGTATCAATTTCAAGATCAATTGAGTCAATGTCAGAAAATCTTTTAAACAAAACAGATTTACCTTCCATCACTGGTTTTGAGGCATGTGCGCCTAAATTACCAAGACCAAGTATAGCGGTTCCATTTGATACCACAGCAACAATATTGCCTTTACTCGTATAGTCATAGACTGCACTGGTGTCCTCTGCAATCGCATTAACTGGTGCCGCAACTCCAGGTGAATAAGCTAGAGACAAGTCCCTTTGTGTCTCAAGTGGTTTGGTTGCTTTAATTTCAATCTTTCCTGGCTTTCCCTGAGCATGAAAAACTAAAGCTTCCTTCTCACTAAAATGTTCAGCTCTGTCTTTTTTCTTCATAAATCCTTTTTTCGCCATTTATATAGGTTTTTATCTGTGTTTCAAATTCAAAAACTATAAAATGGGATTGTATACTTAATTTTGACGATATTTAGATGAAAATAGATTAATAAACAACAATTATATGAATGTAATAAGATCATCATTTATTTATTCTTTTTTTACATCCGTAAGCCGAGTATTTGGTTTCCTAAGAGATATCTTGATTGCAAATTTTTTGGGTACAGGAATATTTGCAGATATATTTTTTGTTGCCTTTCGTTTTCCAAACACATTCCGTAGGATATTTTCGGAAGGGGCATTAAACTCTGCATTCGTACCAGTTTATGCTAAGCTGATAAGTGAAAATTTTTTTGAAGAAGCGAAAAAATTCGCTGGAAACATCATTGTTATTTTTACAACCGTAACAGTAATTATTGTTGTAATTATTGAAATATTTATGCCAACTTTTATTTTATTCTTGGCACCAGGTTTTGCCTTGAATGAGGAAAAGCTGAATGAATTAATCAATACATCAAGAATTATATTTCCTTTTCTTGTTATAATCAGTGTTGGATCAATTTATTCGTCTATTCTTAATGCAAATAATAAATTTGCATTATCAGCCTCGCTTCCAATAATTTTAAATCTTTTTATGATATTGGGCATATTGTATGCTTATCTAACTGACAATAATTTTTTACTTTTTTTATCGTGGTCTGTAATCTTTGGAGGCATAGTTCAAATAATTTTTTTAGTAGTTTCACTTAAAAATAACAAAATAAAGATTACTTATTTTTCAGCACTGATCACAAGAAACACAAAGCGTTTCCTTAGTTTATTCTCTGCAAGTTTTTTTTCCTCAGGCTTACTTCAAATAAATATTTTTATAGGAACTATAATCGCTTCATATGAAACAGGTGCAATTTCTTATTTATATTATGCAGACAGAATATATCAACTACCTTTAGCCTTGATTGGGATTGCGCTAGGAATTGTATTACTTCCATCAATTTCAAAAAAAATTCAGAAGAATTCAAAAACTGAGGTTTATAACACAATCGAGGGGACTACAAAATTTGCCATATTATTATCATTTCCTGCAGCTGTTGGTATTTTTATTCTGCCAGAACTAATAGTTCGTATACTTTTTGAGCGAGGTGAATTTAATATTGAGTCTACAGTGCTTACGGCTCAGGCACTACAATTTTATAGTCTAGGCTTGGTTGCATTTATATTAATGAAAATATTTACACCAATTTTTTTCGCATATGAAAATGTTAAGCCAACACTTTATGTAACTTTTTTTAATTTAGTTTTGAATACAGTATTAAGCATAATTCTCTTTATTTATTTAGGTTTTGTAGGAATTGCAATTGCAACAAGTATTTCAGCGTGGATAAGTGTATTTGTTCTTTATTATTATCTTCAAAAAAATTGTTATTTTGTTTTTAGTTCAAAAATATTAAAACCATTAATTTTAGTCTTGTTAGCTTCTTTTATTATAGGAATATATATTTATTTCTTTAATGATTATTTTGATGAGATATTTACTAGCTTTTATTTTGGTGAGATTTTTTTCCTTTTATTTTTAGTCTTTTCTTCAATACTACTTTACTTATTTGTAATATCTTTTTACAAGCCTTTTTCGTATACTGAAATTAAAAAAGTTTTTAATAAATGAAAAATATAAACAAAACAGTACTCTCCGGAGTTCAACCAACTGGAGGCTTACATATTGGTAATTATCTAGGCGCAATAAAAAATTTTGTATCAATGCAGACTGAATATGATTGTTTTTTTTGTGTAGTTGATCTTCATGCGATTACAGTAAAACAAGATCCAAAGCTTCTTAAAAATAACACTTACGAAGTAGTAGCAACTTATTTGGCCTCAGGAATTGATCCTATCAAAAGTACAATTTTTAATCAGAGTAATGTTTCATCTCATTCAGAACTGGCTTGGATATTTAATTGCATCACAAGAATGGGCTGGCTCAACAGAATGACGCAATTTAAAGATAAGGCGGGCAAAGATAAAGAGAATGCTAGCTCAGGACTTTTTATATATCCTAATTTAATGGCTGCTGATATATTACTTTACAAAGCGACCCATGTTCCAGTTGGGGATGATCAAAAGCAGCACTTAGAACTAACAAGAGACATAGCTCAAAAATTTAATCGTGACTATGAATGTGATGGATTTTTTCCAGTTCCTGAACCAATAATAGACAAAAATATCTCCAGAATAATGTCTCTCAAAAATGGAGAACAAAAAATGAGTAAGTCTGATCCATCAGATTATTCAAGAATCAGTTTAACTGATAGTACAGATCAGATAGAAAAAAAAATAAAAAAGGCTAAAACAGCTGACACACCTATGCCAGACAACAATAAGGATGTATCAAAATTACTTGAAGTTAATAACTTATTAAATATATTTTCAGGTTTTTCAGGTATAGATAAATCTGAACTAATTGAGAAATATAAAGGACAGAACTTTTCAAATTTTAAAAATAATCTTACTGAAGTAATAATTGAACATATTAAACCTATATCAAAAGAAATAGATAAATTAATGAGTGATAAAGCTTATTTGAATCAAATAATTTCAAATGGAGCTGAAAAAGCTTCAGAGAAAGCGAATGTTACAATTAAAGAAGTATATGATATAGTTGGATTTGTTAGAAATGAGACATAGATCAAAATTTTTAGTTATAGTAGATGATTCCATTGAGTTAAGTGTTGCTATTAGATTTGCTGCACAAAGAGCTAAAAATACAAGGGGAGGTATTATTCTATTAAATATCATTGAACAATTTGACCCTCAACAATGGCAGTCTGTTGAAGAGATTATTCGCCAGGAGGCAACTGATAAAGCTCAAGAAAAATTACAAAAATGGTCTAAAGTTATTCATGATCTCGTAGACATAGTTCCAGAAGTTATAATTAAAGAGGGCATTCCAAGCGAAAAAATTATTGAAACACTTGAGTCTGATGATGCAATAAGGTTTCTAGTTTTAGCTGCTGCTGAAGCTGATCAACCAGGTCCATTGGTTACATTATTAGCTGGCCAAAAATCAGGTAAACTTCCAGTTCCAATTGTTGTAATACCACAAGGTTTAGAAGATGATGTTATTGATGATTTGGCATCAAGAGCTAATTAAAAATTATCCTTAAATTCAGATACTTACAAAATTATCACATGAATTCTTTAAAAAAAATAGAATCTAATTATATAAATTGAACTAATATTATGTTTATACAAACTGAATCAACACCTAACCCAAACTCATTGAAGTTTATTTTAGATAATCATGAAATTTGTTCTGAGCCAGTTGAATACAATGCTGGTGAAGAAAATATAAATTCAAAGCTTGCACAAAAGTTACTTAATATTGATGGTATTGATAAAATTTTATTTAATAAAAATTTTATTTCAATAAATAAAAGCAAATTTACATGGGATCAATTAAAAGCAACAATCTTACACGAGATATCTGACTTCATCGGCTCAGGCATTCCAATATTAGATACCGAGAATGAGGCTGATGAAATTAACACAGTTGAATTCGACGATGCAGATATAGACGTTGTTAAGAATATTCATAATATTTTAGTATCAAAAATTAGACCTGCTGTTATGCAAGATGGTGGAGATATAAAATTTAAGAAATATGATGAGGGTATTGTTTCATTGGCCCTTCAAGGAAGTTGCGCTGGTTGTCCTAGCGCAACACTAACTCTTAAAAATGGTGTCGAAAATATGCTTAAACATCATATTCCTGAAGTTAAAAAAGTTGAACAAATCATATAGATGATATGAATTTCTTAAACTTATTAGTTACTAAAAATAATTCTTTAATTATCTTATTTAGGATTTATTACTCAATAGCATTATTATTTGTTCTCACAATTTTAACTTCTTTAGTTTTAAGTCAAAATGTTTATGACAAACAAATGAAAGTATTATATTCAAATAATAATTTTAAATATGAAAACTTTGATCAAACTTTAGATAAACTTTATGCTGCTAAGCTTACTGAAGAAATTTATATAAGCAAAGATGTTAATTTAGACTCGATTCTGGAAACAAATATGGTACCAAATATCATTATTTCTAAACTACCATCCAATATAAAAACACTAAAATCATCGGAAAAAAGAAAAACCCTTTTTATAAAAATAGCTCTGCCTATAATCATTAAAGAAAATGAAAAGCTATTACTCACAAATAATAAAATTAGAAATTTAGCAAATAGAATTGACTTTATCTCTCGTAGTGATGCTAAGTGGTTGTCAAGCAAAATGAAAGAATACAAATTAAAAGAATATTCCATTGAAAAATTATTACAAAAAGTTGACAAAATTCCAGTTTCGCTCGCCCTCGCTCAAGCGGCTATTGAGAGTGGATGGGGAACTTCTCGTTTTGCTATCGAGGGAAATGCTTTATTTGGACAATATATATGGGACAAAAATAAGGATGGGATTGTTCCCGAAAATCGAGATCTAGGTGAAAATTATAAAATTAAATCATTTAATACCTTAAGTGACTCTGTTTCATCATACATGAAAAATTTAAATACTAATCATCATTATTTAGAGTTTAGATTAAACAGATATAATATGAGAAACAATAATCTTCCTTTAAATGGGGTTACACTTTCTAATTATTTATATAACTATTCAATTGAAGACGATTATTCAGAGAAAATAAAGAATATAATTAAAACAAACAAATTTGAAGACTTCGAGTATCTAAAAATGGAAGACCAAAATAAAATCAAATTAACTGAAATTATTTAACTAAGAATTGATACCCAAACCAGTGCCAATTACCATCAATCTTTGAAGTGCAGTTTAGTTTGCTTCTTCCAGATAAAAAATCCTCTTCTAATTTTATTTGAAACTTATACGGAGTTATTTTGATTATTTTTTGTGTATTCCAATTACCACCAGGATTAGAATAGCAATCTAATTTATTATTTTTTAAATTATTAATTAATGTGAGTTCAATTATCGGACGTTTATTGTTTTTTAAGAACATATCAGCAGGACTAAATTTATCTATCTGTAAGGGAAAAGAATTTACAGCAAACTCAAAACGGTCTGATGTACCAAAATTTTCGTTAAGAGAAAATCTAGGTAAATAGTAATGACTTTCATAACTTGAAATTACACCAGAATGCTGACCAAATGCGTGGCTAATATTGAGTTCTTTTAAAAGTTCTATAATAGTTAAGCTCGTTTCACCGTACGGATATGCGAAAAGCTTAGGCACAAAACCAATATTCTTCATAAAGCTTTTATGTGAATTCAATAAGTCTTCCTTCACATACTTCTTACTGTTTAATGGCATATGAAGGTGTGTAGAAGTATGTTGACCAATAGAGCCCCCTTCATCAACAAATTGCTTTATTTGAGGCCAACTCATATACCCAGCGGTATTAATATCTATAATATCGGTAGAAACAAATAGAGTGACAGGTATTTTGTATTTTTTAAATATTGGCCAGGCATACTCGAAAAAAGATAAGTAAGCATCATCAACTGAAAAAGCTATACTTTTTTCATTAAACTTTTCGTCATTTTCTAATTTACTAATAATTTCTTCTAAACTTATTACATCAATATTATTTTCAATTATATATTTTATATGCGACTGAAACTGTTCCTTTGTAACACTTGTCGATGGATATCTATCTTCGCCAAATCTATGATACATAAAAGTTGATACTCCCATTTCATTTTCTGCAAAGGAAAAACTAGGAATACTTACAAAGCTAATTATAAGGAATAATTTAATCAGGTATTTAGGAGAAAATAACAGAAACTTATTCATCAAATTCATTTTTTAATCTATATGGTTAAAATATCAACTATATGTTTCTTTTTTTAGACTTCACAACTGATATGTCATTGACTTTAATTGGAAGGCATTTTTTTTTAAGTAAAAAGATTAAGTCTCATAAAAATATTTCAGAAATTTTGGTAATAGAAATAGAGAAAATTTTTAATAAAGCAAAAATAAATATAAAGAAACTTGACTCAATTTTTGTTATTACAGGACCAGGTAGTTTTACTGGAATTAGATCTGCTTTAACCTTTGCAAAAACAATTCAACTTACTAATAATACTGACATAAGAGGAATCTCAAAATTTGAGTATTTGAATTTAATTACTAACGACAAGAAATTATTTGATTTAAGAACAATACTAATCTTTCATAGAAAAATGCAATTTTTCTCTCAGAATTTTAAAGGAAATTTATCTATTTCTAAACCTAAAATAATTAATTTTGAAGTAAATAAAAAAATATTTAATAAAAGTACAAGTATTATTTGTGATAATAATATATTAACTAGTTTTATTGACAAAAAATATTTTAGATTAATTAGTAAAAATATACACTTTGTCGATTATAATAATAAAAAATTGAAGATGTTAATCAATAAAAAAAATAAACTTACAAATGATCCAAGACCAGTTTATATCAGTAATAACTATTAAATTTTATTTCTTATGATAGATGTAAAAAAGATGTGCAGGGAAAAAGGTTTAAGAATGACCGAGCAAAGAAATACCATAGCGGATGTCATAACCGAGATGAGCATTGAAGGACACCCTGATGTAAATGAAATCTTCTTAAATGCGAATAAAAAAGATAAAAATATCAGTATTGCTACAGTGTATAGAACTGTTAAACTATTTGAAGAATATGGAGCTGTCGAAAAACTAGAATTCAAAGATGGCAGGTCACGTTATGAAGCAATTGAAGAAGCTCATCATGACCATCTCATTGATATAGAAACTGGTGAAATTCACGAATTTACAAATGATGAAATAGAAACTATACAGGCAAGAGTTGCTAACGAACTTGGATTCAAACTTGTTGATCATCGTCTAGAGCTTTATGGAGTTAAGAAAAAAAACAAAAATTAGATGTCAATCATAAGACTTATTTATACATTACTACTTCTGTCATTTTTCATAATTTTATCAATTCCGATTCAAATTATACTAAATATATTCGCTTATAAATTTAAGAATATTTACGCAATATATTTTTATAAAATAATTAAACTTATTACCGGAATTAAAATTACTTATGATAAGAAAAATCATAACCGCAATAAAAAAGGAACTCTCTATGTAGCAAACCATGTTTCATGGTTTGATATTATTTGCTTAGGTACGTTGCTGAATGCGAGATTTATTGCAAAAAAAGAGGTTTCTAAAATGGGAATATTTGGCTTTTTAGCAAAGCTGAGTAATACTTTTTTTATTGATAATTCTGATAAAAACAAAATTATTGAATACAATCATATAATTAATCAAAAACTAAGTCAGGGCGAAAATTTTATAATCTTTCCAGAAGGAACGACTTCTGATGGAAATGGAATTAAGCAATTTAAATCATCAATGTTAGAATGTGCATTTGATGATAAAAACTTTATACATGTTCAGCCTATTTCTATATGTTATTCAAGAAAAAATAACTTACCCATGGGGCTCTTTTTGAGAAGACATATTTCTTGGGTCGGTGATACTTCAATGGTGAATGCAATGTTTAATTTTTTAAGCTCTGGGCCTGTTACAGTTGAGCTAGTATTTCATAATGAGCTTAATGCAAGTAGCTTTAATAATAGAAAAGATTTGACCTATTATTGTGAAAACCAGATACTTCAGGGCATAAATCAAACTCTCAAAATTAGCTAAAATGCAGCACGGATCGTTTTATATAAAATCGTATGGCTGCCAGATGAATATCTATGATAGTCAAAAAATAACTTCAATGCTTGAAAGTAAGGGGTTAAAAAACGAATTAGACCCTAAATCAGCTGATTTAGTAATTTTTAATACTTGTAATATTCGAGAAAAGGCAGCACATAAATTATATTCTGATATTGGAAGAGTAAATAAACTGGGATTAAAAAAAACAATAGCAGTCGTAGGATGTGTGGCTCAGGCTGAAAACTTTGAAATGTTTCGAAAAAGCAAATCAATCGATATTGTCCTTGGGCCGCAAAGCTATCATCTTCTTCCAAAAATGCTGGATGATTTAGAAAATAATTTCAAACAAATTAATACTGACTTCATAGTGAATGAAAAATTTGATTATTTGTCTGAGCAAATGAGACCGCAAGGAGTGTCTTCAATAGTAACAATCCAGGAAGGATGTGATAAATTTTGTTCTTTCTGTGTTGTTCCGTACACAAGAGGACCTGAATATTCGCGATCTATAAAATCAATTAGTGATGAAGTAAAATTATTATCTCAAAAAGGAGCAAGAGAGATTGTATTTCTCGGTCAGAACGTTAATGCATATAATGATAAATCAAATAATAATGATGCCAAACTATCAGATTTGATTAGAGAAATTAGTGACTATGATAGCGTTCAAAGAATAAGGTATACAACATCTCATCCAATAAATATGCATGAAGAATTAGTTCTGGAACATAAAAACAATACTAAGCTAATGCCTTTTTTACATTTACCTATTCAATCTGGTTCAGAATCAATTTTAAAAAAAATGAACAGAAAATATGACCCTGATTTTTATCGAAGAACTATCGATAAATTAAAGAAAGCAAAACCAGATATAGAAATATCTTCGGATTTTATTGTTGGTTATCCAGGTGAGACAGACCAAGATTTCGATGATACATTAAAAATAATTGATGATATTCAGTTTACCCAATCTTATTCATTTATTTATAGTTCAAGACCAGGAACTAAGTCATCGACAGAAGTTGACGATACTCCAATTTCAGTGAAAAAAGAAAGACTCTTAGTTCTACAAGAAAAATTAAAGAAAATTCAATACTCCTTTAATAAAGAGTTTTGTAATAATACCGTAAAAGTTCTAATTGAGAATCAAAGCTCAAGTAATCCTGAGTATTTCTTTGGAAGAACTCCCTTTATGCAATCAGTTTATATTAAGTCCAATGATCTAGTGCCAGGCCATGAAAAAGATATTGATATTACATCTTGCAACCATAAGAGTTTATATGGTACTTGTTAGAAATTGATTATCTGCAGAATTTGAAAAATAAACAAATAAAAACCATATCCGAAAATCAAAAGAACCTGACATCAGGGTCCTCCATCATAAATATTGATAACTTAGATGTTGTAGAGATTTTTGGAATTAACAATGAAAATTTAATTTTTTTTGAAGACCAGCTGCCAATTAAGGTTTTTCAAAAAGGAAATCAACTAAATATTAAAGGTGAAAAAAAATACAGGAATATTTTGCGGAATGCAATTTTAAAAACACAACAGGAATTAAAATCTAACAGAAAAGAAAGCAATATTAATTTAATGCAGGAGAATCTAAAAATGCAATCTTTAAATGAAAATGACAAAATAAGAAACTTGACAGTCACAAAGACAGCAAAACTTGATGTCATTGGTAAAAGTAAAATGCAAAACCATTATTTAGATATTCTTCAAAAAAAGAAAATTATCTTTGCGGTTGGTCCAGCTGGAACGGGTAAAACATTCTTAGCAGTTGCAGCAGCAGTTTCTCAATTATTAGATAATAAGTTTGATAGAATAATTCTATCTAGACCAGCAGTAGAAGCAGGAGAAAAACTTGGTTTCTTACCTGGTGATTTAAAAGAAAAGGTAGACCCTTACCTTAGACCTTTATATGACAGTCTTTATGATCTTATGCCGTCGGATATAGCAATAAGAAAGATTGAGTCCGCTGAAATAGAAATTGCTCCTTTAGCTTTTATGAGAGGTAGGACATTAAATAATTCATTTGTTATCTTAGATGAAGCCCAGAATGCAACACATACTCAAATCAAAATGTTCTTAACCAGGTGCGGTAAAAATTCTAGAATGGTTGTTACAGGTGACCCATCTCAAATAGACCTTAATAGAAAAAGTGATTCAGGATTATTAAAATCAGTTAAAATTTTAGATAAAATTGATAATATTGAAGTCGTTGAGCTAGGCTCTAAAGACATTGTTAGAGATGAAATGGTCACAAAAATCATAAACGCATATGATTCATATGATGACCAAATAAAAGATCTTTTTGACAAATCATCTTAACATTAATGGTGGATATTAGTTATAAAATAGAAAGCTTAGAATGGAACAAGAATTTTCCTTCATACAAAAAATGTATATCTAATTCTGTTAGTCAGATATTTAAAAAAGTAAAATTTTCTTCAAATAATGAAATGTCCATTAGTTTTCTTCTTACATCGAATAGTGAAATCAAACTTTTAAATCAAAGATACAGAAATAAAAATAAACCTACGAATGTCTTATCATTTCCAATGCATGAGCAGATTGAAAATAAAAATTATTTGGGAGATGTTGTTATTGCATATGAAAAAATTATTGATGAATCTTCTGAGCAAAATATAAAAAAGTATGAATATTTGTCAAAAATGACCATACATGGTGTACTTCACTTGTTAGGATATAAACATGATACTGATAGCCAATTTAACAAAATGAATACAATTGAAAAAAAAATACTAAAAGAAATTTATAAATAAATATGTTTAAAGACTTAATAAATAAAATATTTCCAACTAAAAATATCAACAGTGAATCTCTCAAGGAAAGTATTGAAACAGTTTTAGAGTCCTCTCAAAAAGGTACCGAAAGCATTTCAAGACAAGAGAGACTGATGCTTTTAAATATACTCAAAATTGACGAAATACGAACAATAGACATTATGATTCCAAGAGCCGACATTGGAGCAGTTGAGGTTAATGATAGTTTTGAAAAAGTATTAGAAATATTTATTAAAGAGTCGCATTCCAGAGTTCCAGTATATGAAAAAAATTTAGATAATATTATTGGGATGATACATATAAAAGACTTAGTTAAATATCAAAATGAGGGTCGAAAAAAAGATAAATTTTTGGATTTGATTAAAAGGGATGTTTTGGAAATTCCTCCCTCAATGCCAGCTTTAGATCTTCTGTTAAAAATGCAAATCACACGACTACATATGGGAATAGTAATTGACGAGTATGGTTGTACTGACGGTTTAGTCACAATTGAGGATGTAATAGAAGAAGTAATTGGAGAAATTGAAGATGAACATGACGAAAAGAATTTGCCAATGTTAATTAAAACTTCCACAAATACAATTGAAGCAAGTGCAAGAGTTGAAATAGATGAACTTCAGAAAATAACAAATATAAATTTCTTATCGAGTGAAAATAGTGATGATATTGATACTTTAGGTGGTTTAATTTTTTCAATAGCTGGGAGAGTTCCCCAAAGAGGGGAAATTATTAAACATAGTTCAGGAGTAACCTTTGAAATCAATGATGCTGACCCAATGAAAATAAAATCAGTCAAAATAAAACTCATATAATAGTATATGGATTCAAAAGTTTTTTTTAAAAATAAAAAACTTTTTATTTATTCCTTCTTCTTTTTACTTGGAATACTCTTATCCCTCAGCTTTGAGCCTTTTAAATTGCCTTTTATGTCAATTTTTGTAATAGGCACATTTTTTTTAGCGAATGATTATATTTATCAAAATTTAGAAAATAAAAAGAAAATATTTTTTCTCACAGGACTAATTTTTGGGTTTGGATTTTTTATATCAAGCATTAATTGGATTTCAAATTCAATTTTACAGTTTAATACAGATTTATATTACTTAATTCCAGTACCACTGTTAATCCTCCCACTTGTTTTGTCACTGTTTTACGCACTTATGCAAATTTTCAATTACATTTCATGGTCTCAGTCCACTTCACGTATTTTATATTTCTCAGCTAATTGGGTAATATTTGAATTATTAAGAAGTTATATATTCACAGGTTTTCCATGGAATCTAATTGCCCACACCTGGTCATGGTCCATATATTTTATGCAATCTTTATCTATATTTGGTGTATTTGGTCTCAGCCTAATCACTGTTTTTTGTGCAGCTAGTTTTTTTTCTTTTAGAACAAAACAAAACAATTTTATGTTACCTCTAATTGCCATCACAGTATTGCTCACAATATTTTTATACGGTTACAATCGAGTAAGTAACTATGAAGGAAAAAAGTCTGGTAGTAGTATAAGGATTGTTCACACTAATTTTGATCAAAATGAAAAGTGGAAAAAGGAATCACACGAGAAGATAGCTAAGATAGGCTCTCAGGATTTGATAACAGTATTCCCTGAAACTGCTTTTGGAACGGAAGGCATAGGTCCATCAAATTGGATCATTGGCTTTATTCGTAATGAAGAAGGAGTATATTATAATTCATTATCTTTCAATGATCACCAATACGACAAAATTAAACTAGTGCCCTTTGGTGAAAAAATACCATTCTCTAATTTTCTAAAAATATTTTTTCCTAAAAACTCTCTATTTTTAAACTCAATGACGAGCGGCAATGATGATCAATTCTTTGAAAAAAACATCACACCACTCATTTGTTATGAGGCTATATTTCCTAATTTTGTCCGTAATAGAATTAATAATGAAACTGAATTATTAGTAAATATTACCAATGATGCATGGTTTGGTACTTTTAGTGGTCCAAAACAACATTTTATACACGTACTATACAGATCAGTTGAATTAGGGATACCTCTCGCGAGATCATCTAATAGGGGTATATCTGCATTGATTAACCCCATTGGCACTGTAGATGGAATAGTCATTCCAGATAAAATTTCCTTTTTAGATGTAGAAATACCCAAAAAAATTAAAACGACTATTTATCGGCAGTATGGTGAATTATCGGTGTATTTTTTAATAGTTTTATTTTTTATTATTGGCTATGCTATTGATCAATTATTTTTGAGGAAAAAAAATGACTAAAGAATATTTATTTACAAGTGAATCAGTGTCAGAAGGTCATCCTGACAAAGTATGTGATATTATTTCAGACTCAATCGTGGATGATTTTTTATCACAGGAAAATCCAGAGAATGCAAGGGTTGCAATGGAAACACTGGTAACTACGAATAAAGTCGTTATTGCTGGTGAAGTTCGTGGTCCTGAAGGATACAATTGTAATTACGAAGAGCTAGCAAGAAATGCAGTTAAAGAAATTGGATACGAACAAGATGGATTTCATTGGAAAAATTTGTCATTTGATTCTTCAGGGGTTCATAGTCAATCTGCAGATATAGCAATGGGTGTTGATGCATCTGGAAATAAAGATCAAGGTGCGGGGGATCAAGGAATAATGTTTGGGTATGCATGTAAAGAAACACCATCTTTAATGCCAGCACCAATATATTATTCTCATAAGATACTTGAGTTGATGGCATCAGAGCGAAAATCTGGAAATACTATCGGAATACAACCTGACTCTAAAAGTCAGGTTACATTAAAGTATCAAAATGGTGAGCCTGAAATATGTACTAAAATCGTTGTTTCTAGTCAACACGATGCTGAACTCGATCAGCAAGCTGTTAGTGATTTATTAATACCAATAATTAAAACTGTAATGCCTCAAGAATGGTTGAATAATAATACTGAAATACTAATAAATCCAACTGGAAAATTTGTGATTGGTGGCCCTGATGGTGATACTGGATTAACAGGAAGAAAAATCATTGTTGATACCTACGGCGGTGCTGCACCTCATGGTGGAGGAGCTTTTTCTGGAAAAGATCCAACAAAAGTTGATAGATCTGCTGCCTATATTTCAAGATACATAGCAAAAAATGTAGTTGCAGCTGGATTAGCTGATAGATGCACGCTTCAGCTAGCATATGCTATTGGTGTTTCTGAACCATTATCAATTTATGTAGATACTCATGGAACATCTCAAATAAGTGATGATGATTTGATAAAAAAAATAACGGATAATATTGACTTATCCCCTAGAGGTATAAGAGATCATTTAAGTTTGCATAAGCCAATCTATAAAAAAAGTGCTGCATACGGACATTTTGGTAGAGAACCTATGGCAGATGGTTCTTTTTCCTGGGAAAAATTGGATCTAGCGGAAAAATTATAATTTATTGTTAGACTTAAGATCAAAATTTCCAGATTATTATCAGTATTATGGAAGAAATATTACTAAGAAGCTTTCATTATCTAACGTAAGAATTTTAAACGATAGCTATAGTAATTTTTCATTAGATAAAAAAATATTAAATATTTCTTCTAAAATAAATACAGAGCAGTTGCTAGACTCTAGCTTATTCAGAAAAATAATAATAGAAGTCGGTTTTGGCAATGGAGAATATCTTATTGAAAGCGCTCTTTCTAACCCAAATATTTTATTTGTTGGCTCAGAAGTATATGTTAATGGAGTTGCTAAAGTATTAAAACAAATACTAGAGCACGATATTAAAAATATTCGTTTGTGTGGTATGAATTTTATACACTTGCTTAATACACTTAATCAAAATAGCATTGATGAATTGAAAATTATTAACCCTGATCCATGGCACAAAAAACGCCATTTCAAACGAAGATTAGTTAATTTAGAAAATATTATTAAGATAAGTAGAATAGTAAAAAATAAATATTCTTCCTACATTACAACAGACTCCGAAAATTACTTTAATCACATCAATGAAATATTTAGTTCAAATTCAAAGATAATTCATGAAAATAAAAATAAGATTTTATCGAAAAATGATACACTATACGGTGTTTCAAGATATCAGAGAAAAGCCATTAAAAATGGAAAGAAAATATACCAGATAACTTTTTGATATCATTGCATATTTAGATACTTGATTTATGAGAATTAGCAGTGTATAGATCTTTCAAAATACAGCTAAACCGAGCAAAAGTGGGTTAAGCCCACTTTTTTTTTACGCTAAGAGGAACAAAACATGGTTAGTGCAAATAAAATTGAAATTTTAAGAATAGCTGAGACTGTTGCTCAGGAAAAAATGATTGACAAATCAATTGTAATTTCAGCATTGGAAGAAGCAATTGAAAAAGCAGCAAAAAGCAATTATGGCGAAGAAAATGAAGTTGTTGTTGAAATAAATCAAGAAAGTGGCGATATATCTATATCAAGAAAAATGTCAGTTGTTGAAGAGGTAAAGAATAAATTTCTTGAAATTACTTTAAAATCCGCAAAAAAAATTAATGGAGCTGCTCAGTTAGGCGACGTCTTACTTGATCCATTACCTACAATTGACTTTGACAGAATTGGAGCTCAAGCAGCAAAGCAAGTGATCAACTCCAAAGTTCGAGAGGCTGAAAGAGAAAGACAATACAATGAATATAAAGATAGAGTTGGAGAGATAGTAAACGGTATTGTAAAAAGGTCTGAATTTGGAAATATTGTACTTGACCTGGGTAAAGCTGAAGGAGTTGTTAGAAAAGATCAAACTATACCAAGAGAAAATCTTAGAAATGGTGATAGGGTAAGAGCATATATATATGACGTTAGATCTGAACTTAAAGGTCCACAGATTTTTATGTCTAGATCTCACCCGCAATTTATGGCGAAGTTATTTATGCAGGAAGTGCCAGAAATTTATGATGGAATTATTTCTATAAAAAGTGTTGCAAGAGATCCAGGAAGTAGAGCTAAAATAGCAGTATATACTGAAGATGGCTCAATAGATCCTGTAGGAGCCTGCGTTGGAATGAGAGGAAGTAGAGTTCAAGCAGTAGTAAATGAATTACAAGGTGAAAAAATTGATATAATTAATTGGTCAGAAAACGTCGCAAATCTTGCTATTTCATCTCTTTCTCCAGCCGAAGTTCTTAAAGTAGTTTTAGATGAAGATCAAAACAAAATCGAAGTTGTAGTCTCTGAAGAACACTTAAGTCTTGCAATTGGAAGAAGAGGACAAAATGTAAAACTCGCTACTGAGCTGACAGGCTATGAAATAGATATCTTAACTGAGGATGAGGAGTCATCAAAAAGACAAGAGGACTTTTCAACTAAAACAAATGTATTTATTGACTCATTGGATGTTGATGAAACCCTCGCACAACTTTTAGTAAGTGAGGGATTTGGAAGCATTGAAGAGGTAATAGATGCGGAAGAAAGCGAACTTTTAGCAATTGAAGGATTTGATCAAGAAATTGCAACTGAGTTAGTTGAGAGATCAAAGAAATATATGACTGAGATGGATGAAAAAAATAATAAGAAACTTGAAGAGTATAAGGTTTCAAAAGATTTAATTGACTTCAGTTTTTTATCTAAAGCAATGTTGGTAAAACTTGCTGAGAATAATATAAAGACATTAGAAGATTTTGCAGGTCTAACAACTGATGATCTAATTGGATATCTTGAAGATAGGAGTGATAAAAATTCTAGGGTTACAGGTTTATTTGAAGAATTTAATATTAATAAAGATGAAGGTGACCAGTTAATTATGGAGGCAAGAAAAATATGGCTTGATTAGTCATATATATATAAAGATTTTTTATGACTGAAAATAAAGAGATAAAAAAAGGAAAAAAAACCTTGAGTCTTAAGCTGGGTTCAAAACCTATCATCTCTAATAAAAGAGGGATTGAGGCAGGAAAGACAGTAATTGTAGAAAAAAAAAGGTATAAAAGAAATACTAATACAGACCAGAAGCCTGAACAAGTAGCTTCAAATAAAGAAGAAGTTACCAGTGCATCCAATGTATCAGAAAAAATAATTACAGATAAGAAATCAAGAGCTGGTGTAATTTTAAAACCACTTTCTAAGGATGAACAAAAAAAGATCTTACAAGCTGACAGCAAAGAAGAAAAAAATGACGCTATTGATAAAATAAGAAAAGGTAATTTAGCTGAAAAGTCCACAAGTGAAAAAGATACAAAAGTTGAGGACAATACAGAATTAAGTATCGAATTAAAAGAAAATAAAAAAGATACTGATAAAAAGAGAGCTGCCCAAGATAAAGAAACAGATTTTCTAGAAAAAAAGAAACCATCCAGCACTTTTGGAAGAAAAAAAATTAGAGAGAGAAAAGTAACTATTGTCACTGCCTTGAGTGATGTAGACGAAAGAACGAGAAGTTTAGCTGCTTACAAAAGAGCTAAGCAAAAGACAAGAAAAAACCAATCAGACCAAGAACCCGCTAAAAAAATTGTAAGGGATGTTTACATTCCCGAACATATAACAGTAAAAGAACTCGCCAATCGAATGGCAGAAAAATCAGGAGATTTAATTAAATCTTTAATGAAAATGGGAATGATGGCTACTATAAATGAATCTCTTGATGCAGATACGGCTGAATTATTAGTAACTGAATTTGGTCATAACTTTAAAAGAGAAAATATTGAGGAAATAGAGAAAGATTTAATCTCTAAGGATATTGAGGCAATAAAAGAGGACCTTAGATCACCTATTGTTACAATAATGGGCCATGTTGATCATGGGAAAACTTCTATATTAGACAAAATCAGGAATGCAAATGTCGTTTCGGGAGAGAGTGGTGGTATTACTCAGCATATAGGTGCTTACGAAGTAGAGCATAAAGGTAGCAAAATTACTTTTATAGATACTCCTGGACATGCAGCATTTACAGATATGCGAGCAAGAGGTGCAAATGTAACTGATATTGTAATTTTAATTGTCGCCGCCGATGATGGAGTAATGCCTCAGACAAAAGAAGCTATAGCCCATGCTAAATCTGCAAATGCCCCAATTATAGTTGCAATCAATAAGTGTGATAAAGAGGAAGCTCAACCTCAAAAAATCAAAGAACAATTATTGTCTGAAGAATTAATAGTTGAGGATTTATCAGGAGATGTACAATGTATTGAAGTATCAGCAGAAACAGGACATAACCTTGACAAACTTCTTGACTCAATAAATGTGCAGGCAGAGATGTCGGAGCTAAAAACAAATAATCAAACTTTTGCTGAAGCCACTGTAATCGAGGCTAATGTTGATAAAGGTAGAGGGCCAATATGTAATATAATTATTACAAATGGAAAACTATCTGTTGGAGATATTGCTGTTGCGGGAAGTGAATACGGTAAGGTAAGAGCAATACTAAATGATAAGGGAAAAAATTTAAAAGAGGCAACTTCATCTATGCCTGTACAGGTTTTAGGATTAAATAATCCTCCCGAGGCTGGAGACAGTTTTGTTACGGTTGAAAGTGACGAAAAAGCAAGAGAGTTATGTGAAATTAGAAGCGAAATTAAAATTAATAAAGCTTTACCTAAGAAGATCAAAAATCTAGATGGGGATTCAACATTTGGCTCATTAAATGTGACGAAGGAAATTTTGGAAGTTGTGGTGAAATCTGATACTCGAGGATCTTCAGAAGCCATAGTTCATCAAATTGAAGGCATTGAAAGTGATAAGATAAACATAAAAGTAATTCATTCAGGTGTAGGATTTATAAATGAAAGTGATGTTGCCCTTGCGTCAGCATCTGATGCATTACTCATTTCATTTAATACAACTGCAACAAAGGAGGCAAAATCAAAAGCTAAGTTAAGTAATCTAAGTATTCAAAATTTTAATATTATTTATGAACTTCTTGAATATGTTTCTGATTTTGCAAGTGGCAAACTTAAGCCTACTCTTGAAGAGAGTTTTATTGGTAAGGCAGAAGTACTACAAATTTTCAAAGTTTCAAAAATTGGTTCAATTGCTGGTTGTATTGTTGTTGAAGGTTCTGTTAATAAAAATGCTAAAGTAAGAGTGATAAGAAATTCTGAAACCATATATGATGGCGATATTCTTAGTTTAAAACGAGAAAAAAATGAAGCAAATGAAGTGAAAGCCGGGACAGAATGTGGAATTAGTGTTAAAGAATTTAACGATTTCCAAATAGGTGATAATTTAGAAGTATTTAGTGTTGAGGAAATAGCACAATCACTGTGATCCTAAAAAGAAAATACGAAACCACTGATAGATCGCTTAAAGTTTCTGAAATAATTAGAAAAGCAGTAAGTGAAGTTCTTGTGAGAAATGAATTTCCAATTAATCCATCATTCAATTTTCCGTTAAGTGTTGTTAATGTTGAAATGAACAAAGATTTAAAAATTGCATATGTATATGTATTAACTCATGAAGAAATAAATAAGGATGAAATTATAGAAAGATTAAAGAGTTGTAAAAAATACATTTCCCAAGAAATTAATAAGTTGGTAGAACTTAAATTTATTCCCAAGTTAGTATTTCGAAATGATGAGACAGTTGACCAATTAAATCATATTAACAATCTATTAAACTCTGAAAAATTTATTAAAGACAATAATGTAGATTAAGATGAAAGATGGTTGGATCTTTATAGACAAGCCTAAAGATATAAGTTCATTTGAAGTTATAAGAAAACTAAGAAAAATTCTTAACATTAAAAAAATTGGTCATGCGGGAACTCTTGATCCTTTTGCAACTGGAGTACTAGCAGTAGCATTAGGCGAAGCAACGAAAAGTATATCGTATTTTAATGCTCGTAAGTTCTATCAATTTCGAGTTTTGTTTGGAATATCAAAAGATACTGATGACTACACAGGCAAAACTCTGCAGACCTCAGATACTATTCCATCAAAGAAAGACATCGATATATGTTTAAAACATTTCATTGGTTTTCAACATCAAGTTCCTCCCAAATATTCAGCGGTAAAAATAAATGGCAAAAGAGCTTATAAATTAGCAAGAGAAAACAAAACCTTTGAAATTAAATCTAAACAAGTAAATATTTATAATCTCAAGTGTTCAGCTACGCAAAAAAAAGAAGAATTTAGATTTACTATGGAATGTTCTAGCGGAACCTATGTAAGATCATTTGCAAGAGATTTAGGTAAAATCCTTAATACATTTGCTCATGTTTCTGAGTTAAGAAGGATTAAAATTGGAAAATTTGGTGAAAATAATATTATTTTACTAGATAATTTAGCCGAATTAGTACATATTGGCGATCATTTTGAAATAATACATCCTATCCAAGATGTACTGGACGACATCCCGGCAGTGCTGCTGGATAGTGATTTGAGTAAGAAATTTCAAAATGGCCTAAACTTTGATTATTTTAATAAAGAAACATTCGAAGATACTTTGTTAACAATATCTGACGAAAAACTTTTAGGCATTGGTAAGATTGTAGAAGGAAAAATAAAACCTGTAAGGGTTTTCAATTTGTAAAAGGAAAAGAGATGTCGATAAAAAGTGAAAACAAAAGTAGACTCATAAACGAGTATTCAAGATCAGAAAAGGATACAGGTTCTCCAGAAGTACAAATAGCGATTCTTACTGAGAGAATTACTAATCTGACTGAACATTTTCAATCTCATAAAAAAGACAATCATTCTAGAACAGGATTAATGAGGTTGATAAATCAAAGACGCAGCTTGCTAGCGTATTTAAAGAAAAGCAATAAAGATTCTTATGACAAGTTAATCGATAAATTAGGAATTAGAAAATAATAATGAACTATATTAAATTTAAAGGAATGGATGAATATGAAAGAAGTGATTTCAAGAGAAATGAACTGGGGCGACCAGAAACTAAAAATAGAAACAGGAAAAGTAGCAAAACAGGCAACATCATCAACAATTGTTAGCTATGGTGATACAGTTGTTATGGCAAACGTCGTAGCAGCTAGAGAGCCAAAACCAGATTTGGATTTCTTTCCACTAACAGTAAGTTACCAGGAAAAGTTCTATGCTGCTGGTAAAATTCCAGGAGGTTTTTTTAAGAGAGAGGGAAGGCCAACAGAGTTTGAAACCCTTACCTCAAGATTAATTGATCGTCCTATCAGGCCGCTTTTTCCAGAGGGTTTCAAAAACGAAACTCAAGTTATATTAACTGTACTTTCACATGATGGAGAAACCAACCCTGACATTGTTGCAATGATAGCAGCCTCCAGTGCATTAACCTTGTCTGGAGTTCCTTTTATGGGTCCAATTGGTGGTTGCAGAGTGGGCTACGATGGATCAAATTATACATTGAATCCAAAAATAAACGATGATGGCGATCTTGATCTAGTCGTTGCGGGTACTAGCAATGCTGTACTAATGGTTGAATCTGAAGCGAAACAGCTATCAGAGGAAATAATGCTAGGAGCGGTAAAGTTTGGTCACGAGTCAATGCAAGAAGTGATAAAAATCATAATCAATCTTGCTGAGGAATGCGCAAATGATCCTTGGGAGTTCAGCCACACAATCAATGAGCCTTTGTTAGATGAAATTAAAAAAACTTGCGAAGATAGAATCGCAAAGAGCTACTCAATTGTTGATAAGATGGAAAGACAAAACTCACTTTCTGAGATTAAGTCAAGTTTAGAAGATCAATATAAAGAGAATGAGGAATACAGCATCAACGAAGTGATGGGATATTTTAAAAAAATAGAAAAAAATGTTGTAAGATCTCAAATATTAAACAATCAATCTAGAATTGATGGTCGTAAGTTAGATGAAGTACGAAATATTTCATCGGAAGTATCGTGGCTACCTAGAACGCATGGATCAGCTTTATTTACAAGAGGTGAGACACAAGCAATTGTTGTGGCAACTTTAGGATTTGGCGAAGATGAACAAAGAATTGAGGCCTTGCAAGGGTCATACAAAGAAAATTTCATGCTTCATTATAATTTTCCACCATATTCAGTTGGTGAAGTAGGAAGACTAGGAGCAACAGGTAGGCGTGAAATTGGTCATGGAAAACTTGCATGGAGAGCTCTCAAGGCGGTTTTACCATCAAAAGATGATTTTGATTATACTATTAGATTAGTCTCAGATATTACTGAATCAAATGGATCATCTTCAATGGCAACTGTGTGCGGTTCATCGCTAGCCTTGATGGATGCAGGAGTTCCAATAAAAAATTCTGTTTCAGGTATAGCAATGGGATTAATTAAAGAAGGTGATGACTTCGCTGTACTGTCAGATATTTTGGGAGATGAAGACCACCTTGGTGATATGGACTTTAAAGTAGCTGGAACCAAGGAGGGCGTAACATCTCTACAAATGGACATTAAGATCACAGGTATCACCTATGAAATTATGGAGAAAGCTCTTGAACAGGCAAAAGGCGGCAGAGACTATATTCTTAATGAGATGAACAAAGAACTTTCTGAAGCTAGAACAGAACTGGGCCCGTACACCCCTCGTAGTGAGACAATAAAAGTTAAAAGAGACAATATTGGTGAAATAATTGGTAAAGGCGGTTCTACAATCAAAGATATAATAGAAAAATCTGGGGCAAAGATTGATATAAGTGATAATGGAAATGTAAAAATTGCTGGAACTAATAACGAAAGTATTGAGGCAGCTAAAGAACTAATCAATTCTATAATTGAAGAGCCTGAAGTAGGACAAGTTTATGAAGGCAAAGTTGTTAAGATTATGGAATTTGGTGCTTTTGTTAACTTCTTTGGAAAAAGAGATGGCCTTGTTCACATTTCTCAACTCTCAAATGAAAGAGTTGAAAAAGTTACTGACGTAGTAAATGAGGGTGATATAGTCAAAGTAAAGGTTCTTGGTTTTGATAAGGGTAAAGTTAAGTTATCAATTAAGGATACTGAAGAATAATTTTTAAAATTTGAAATGATCCAAATAGATACTTCTGAAGATAAACTTCATGAAGAGTGTGGCGTATTTGGTATATTCGGAAGTCCAGACGCAGCAACTTTAACAGCTTTAGGGCTACATGCACTTCAGCATAGAGGACAAGAGGGTGCTGGTATCGTAACTTTTGATGGTGAAAAATTTCATGGCGTTAGAAGACCTGGCCTAGTAGGTGATCACTTTAATAAATCAGAAGTTATAGACAGGCTCTTAGGTAGCAACGCTATAGGTCATGTAAGATATTCCACAACTGGAAACTCAATACTAAAAAATATCCAGCCACTCTATGCGGATCTATCCTCAGGCGGTTTTGCATGCGCGCATAATGGAAATTTAACTAATGCTTCTATTTTAAGGGATTCTCTTGTTAAAGAAGGTGCTATATTTCAGTCGACATCTGATACAGAAACAATTCTTCAGCTTGTAGCTAAATCAAATAGGCAGCAAACAGTTGATAAATTAATAGATGCTTTATTCAAAATTCAAGGAGCTTACTCATTAGTAATATTAACAAATAAGAAATTAATTGGAGTAAGAGATCCATATGGTATTCGCCCTCTTGTTCTTGGCGATCTAAATGGAGCACCCGTACTGACTTCAGAAACTTGTGCATTAGATATCATAGGTGCAAAATATGTTAGAGATGTTGAGCATGGTGAAATAATTATTATATCTGAAGATGGCATGGAAAGTGTAAAGCCATTTCCTAAAGTTCAAGAAAGGCCATGTATTTTTGAGAGAATATATTTTTCGAGGCCAGATAGTATTGTGGGGGGTAAAACAGTTTATACTTATAGAAAAAATCTAGGGCAAGAACTTGCAAAAGAAACTAATATTGATGCTGATGTCATTATTCCAGTTCCTGATTCTGGTGTGCCCGCAGCACTTGGATACTCTCAGGAATCTAAAATCCCATTTGAATTAGGTATTATAAGAAATCACTATGTAGGCCGCACATTTATTGAGCCATCACAATCTATTAGGCAATTTGGTGTTAAATTAAAACATAATGCAAACTCTTCTTATATAAAAGATAAGAAAGTTGTACTGATTGATGACTCAATAGTAAGAGGTACGACAGCAAACAAAATAATAAAGATGGTTTATGATGCCGGCGCTAAAGAAGTACATCTTGGAATTGCTTGTCCTCCTATTAAACATCCAGATTTCTATGGAATTGATACACCAGATTACAATGAGCTAATAGCGTCAAAATCCTCATTAGAAGAAATTAATAATATCATTGGTTCGAAATCAATATTTTTTCTTTCTCTAGAGGGAACTTATAAAGCAATGGGTTATGGAAAAAGAGATAATGAAATACCCCAATTTACAGATCATTGTTTCACAGGTGATTACCCAACGAGTCTATTGGATAGAGAAAAGGGAACAGTATCAAAACAATTTTCACTTTTGTCTGAGAAAAATTAAATATCTTTTGGAACTCCTACCTTATTATACCCGCAATCAACGTAATGAACTTCACCTGTAACTCCTGAAGACATATCACTCAATAAATATAGACCTGATTTGCCAACATCTTCGAGATTTATATTTCTATTCATGAGTGAGTTTTTCTCTGACCATTTCATCATATCTTTACCACCTGAAATTCCTGCCATTGCAAGCGTTTTCATCGGACCCGCAGAGAGAGCATTAACTCTTATATTTGATGGTCCTAGATCAGCCGCTAAATATCTTACACTTGACTCCAAAGCAGCTTTTGCAACTCCCATAACATTGTAATTTCTAATATATTTCTGGGAGCCGTCATAAGTTAAGGTAACCATTGACCCTCCATTTTTCATAAGTTTTTCAGCCTCAAGAGCAACTTCAGTAAAAGAAAAACATGAAATCAACATAGTGTTTGAAAAGTTTTCTCTAGAGGTATTTAGATACTTACCCTTTAACTCGTCTTTATTTGAAAAAGCAATAGAATGTAAAATAAAATCTATAGTTCCCCATCTTTCTTCAATGAGTTTAAAAGAGTCTTTTATAGAACCATCTTTTAAGACATCACACTCAATTAAAAAATCGTTATTGATTGATTCTGCTAACGGCTTTACTCTTCTTTCTAAAGATTCCCCTTGGTAAGTAAAACAGAGTTCGGCTCCTTCGTTAGCAAGTTGTTTTGATATTCCCCAAGCGATCGAATGGTCATTTGCAACTCCCATTATAATCCCTTTTTTACCACTAAGTGACTTCATGACTCATACCTCCTGAAAACTAAAGAAGCGTTAGTTCCACCAAAACCAAAACTATTACTCATTGCTGTATTAATTTTTTTATCGATTCGAGAAGTCAATATATTCATTCCATTGGCATCTTCATCTAATTCTTCAATATTTGCTGACTCTGATAAAAAGTTGTTATTCATCATGAGTAAAGTATAAATTGACTCATGTACTCCAGCTGCTCCTAGTGAATGTCCACTTAAAGATTTAGTCGAGCTTATAAATGGAATTTCACCTTTAAAAACTTCTTTAATAGCTCTCAATTCTGCTTTATCACCTACAGGAGTTGAGGTTCCATGCGCATTTATATAGTCAACCTTTTCTATATCTTTAGTTGCCATAAGCATGCACCTTGCTGCACCTTCTCCAGAAGGTTGAACCATATCATAGCCATCTGAAGTTGCTCCATAGCCTACGATTTCAGCGTATATTTTTGCATTTCTTTTTATTGCAGTTTCTAGCTCTTCAAGAACGACCACACCTCCTCCACCAGCAATTACAAAACCATCTCTTTGAGAGTCAAAAGCCCTTGAAGCTTTAGTTGGATTATCATTATATTTTGATGAAAGAGCAGGCATTGCGTCAAATAAAGCAGATAAAGTCCAGTCAAGTTCTTCACCACCACCCGCAAAAATTCTATCTTGCTTACCCAATTGAATAAGCTCATATGCATTACCTATGCAGTGAGCGCTCGTTGAACAAGCAGAACTGATAGAATAGTTGACTCCTTTAATCTTAAAATATGTCGATAATGTTGCGGAGTTTGTACTGCACATAACTTTTGGAACACTGGTTGGTCCAATTTTTTTTGGGCCTTTTTCCCTTGTAATATCAAACGCTCTTAATAGACTTTTAGTTGAAGGGCCGCCAGACCCCATGATCAATCCTGTTTGATTGTTAGAAATTTCATCTTCACTTAAATTTGAGTCACTTATAGCTTCATTCATCGCTAAATAATTATAGCTTGCTCCATCACCCATGAACCTCAAAAATTTTCTTTCGATTGAGTCTTCTAAATTTAAATTGATTTGCCCACTAACTTGACTTCTAAATCCCATATCTTTTTGAGACTCGTCAAAAGTGATACCAGATTTAGTATTAAAAAGTGAGTCATTTACTTCACTTTTATTATTTCCTAAAGATGAGACTATTCCTATTCCTGTAACTACAACTCTTCTCATTATTTGATTAGGCCAACTTTGAGCCCCTCTGCTGTATATATTTCTTTACCATCCACTAAAACAGAACCATCGCCAACACCAACAATGACCCCTCTTTTTATTATTTTCTTCATGTTAATCTTATACTCAACAAGCTTAGACTCTTTTAATATTTCTCCACCAAATTTTACGCTTGAAGAGCCCAAAGCTCTGCCTCGTCCAGGGTTACCTATCCAACCTAAATAAAAACCTACGAGTTGCCACATTGCATCTAATCCCAAGCATCCAGGCATCACAGGGTCCATTTCAAAATGACAATCAAAAAACCATAGATCTGGACTAATATCTAACTCAGCCAGTATTTCACCCTTTTCGTATTTCCCACTGTCATCTGTGATTTTGGTAATGCGGTCAAACATTAACATTGGTGGTAAGGGAAGCCTTGCATTGCCAATACCAAACATGGTTCCATGAGCGCATTCCAGTAATTCTTCTTTTGTAAAGCTTGATTTTTTTTCCACTAAGGTTATTTATCCCATTGTTTTATATGAAGTTTAATTAGACTAATGTATTATTATTGTAAAATACATTAAATTTTAATAAATAATAAAATTATGAATGATATTAAGCAGTTTTTAAGATCTAATTCTTTGAGGCCAACAAAGCAAAGAATAGTTATAGCAGGCTACTTATTTGATGGTACCAATAAGCATGTAACTGCTGAAAGCTTATCTACGGAGCTTGCAAAAAGAAAGCACATTATATCGCTCGCTACAATTTATAATACACTTCATGACTTTTACGAAAACGGACTTTTGAAAAAACTCATTCTCAGCTCTGATAGGGTTTATTTTGATACCAATACGAATGATCATCATCATTTCTATTCTGAAAAAGATCAATTTTTAATTGATATTAATAAGAACATAAAAGTAAATGGTCTGCCTAAGACTCCAAAAAATAAAAAAATTAATAAGATCGAGGTTATTGTACACCTCGATAAGTAATTGATAATAGTTATCAATATCAGTTTAGAATGATTCTAAAGTGTTGACAAATTTTGAATCAACTTTATATCATGATTTATTGTTAATTAATTAATGTTGAGGAAGAGAACATGACTGAATTAAAAGAAAGTAAAACTCTTGATAACTTGAAGGCGGCATTCGCTGGAGAAAGTCAAGCAAACAGAAGATATTTATATTTTGCTCAGAAGGCAGATGTTGAAGGCCATAATGATGTAGCTGCAGTATTTAGATCGACTGCTGAAGGTGAAACTGGCCATGCTCATGGTCATTTAGAATTCATGGAGGAAGTTGGTGATCCAGCGACTGGTGAACCAATTGGATCAACTGAAGACAATTTAAAAGCTGCAATCGCAGGTGAAACGCATGAGTACACAGATATGTATCCTGGGATGGCAAAGACAGCACGTGAAGAAGGTTTTGATGAAATTGCTGACTGGTTTGAAACTTTAGCAAAGGCTGAAAAATCTCACGCAGGCAAATTCCAAAAAACATTAGACTCAATCGATTAAGTTATTTGGGGCTGTAATTGACAGCCCCTAACTTAAGTAATGGATTATAAAAAAGAAGGAAGCCTTGCTGCTCCTACTAGGGATCTAGTAGATTGGGATTCTGAAAGCTACACAAACGAAGAAGAATTAAACGCTGAGATGAAAAGGCAGTTTGAAGTTTGTCATAGCTGTAGAAGATGTTTTAACCTCTGTGATAGTTTTCCAACTTTATTTGATTTGATAGATGACTCTCCAAATGAGTCAGTTGATGATCTCACTAAGAAAGATTTCGAAGACATTACAGACAAATGTACATTGTGTGATATGTGCTTCATGACTAAATGTCCATACGTTCCACCACATGAGTTTAACATTGATTTCCCTCACCTTATGTTGCGATATAGAACTCTTCAGGATAAGCAAAATAAGTTACCAAAAATTCCTAGAGAGTTAGCTAAAATAGATCGCAATGCCAATCTAGCCAAAATTTCTCCCGCTCTTGCAAACTGGAGTTCTGATAAAAAAAATAGTCTAACACGGCGTCCACTGGAGATGGTAAGTGGCATTGATAAAGACGCTGAGTTACCTAAATTCGAAAAAAAGACATTTCATGAATTATCAGAGAAAATTGATATTAAAGTAAACGCAAGTGCGCCTGCTTTTGGAAGAAAAGTTGCAATTTACTCAACATGCTATGTAAATTTCAATAATTCAAAGGTTGGAATCGCTGCTCAAAAAGTACTAAACCATAATGGCGTTGAAACTATCTCTTCATATCCCGGATGCTGCGGCATGCCACATTTAGAGCAAGCTCAGCATGAAAAAGTAATTAAACAGTCAGAAATTGTATCTGAAGAACTCTGCGGCTTAATAGACCGGGGATATCAAATTGTTACTCTAACTGCGAGTTGTGGACTCATGCTTAAATTTGAGTGGCGACTTCTCAATCCTAATAACGAAAATGTAAAAAAACTATCAAAAAATGTTTTTGATATTGATGAGTTTATTGTTGATATAAGTAAAAAAGAGGGATTAGTTGAAGGTCTTAGTTCTCTTGATGGAGGAGTGACTGTTCACAATGCGTGTCACGCAAGAGCTCAGAACATGGGCAATAAAGCTATGGAAATGTTAAAGAAATTACCTGATACAAAAGTTGATGTTGTAGAAAAGTGCGCAGGGCATGGAGGAACTTTTGGAGTTATGAAGAAAACTCGAAAGTCTGCAAACAAGTACGGCAAAGCAACAGCTAGACAAATTAAAAATAAGAAAAATAAGTTAATGGTTTCAGATTGCCCACTCGCTTGCAAACACCTTAATGAGTTTTTAAACGAAGACAAAGACTCTAATTATATTTCAATGCATCCAATAGAAGTAGTAGCTCAAGCGTATAATCTCTCTTGATTTTGTTAAGTTAGACACTACATAAATCTTTATGACTGTAGAAAATAGAAAAATTGAGTCCTCTGATTTGCTTGAGTACAGCGCTTATGCTAAAGAAAGAAGGAGCATAAGAAAAGAGGTAGTTCAGATGAAAAAAAATAGGAGAGTGGAACTCGGACCACATTCTACGTTTTATTTCGAGAACTTCTTTACTATGAAAGCTCAAATTCAAGAGATGCTTTACATCGAAAAGGGTGGCGATGAACAACTCAAAGATGAGTTAGAGGCTTATAATCCTCTTGTACCACAAGGCTCAGAACTTGTAGCGACTTATATGTTTGAAATTGACAATCCAAATACAAGAAAAAAAGTTTTATCTTCTTTAGGAAATGTTGAGAATAAATTATTTATAAGTATTAACGGGACAAAGCTATACGCGATACCTGAGGAAGATGTAGATCGTACAGATAATTCAGGAAAGACTTCTTCTGTTCATTTCATTCATTTTAAATTTAGTGATAAGCAAGTTGAGGAATTTAAAAATCCGAATAGCAGAATTGAGATTGGTACAGATCACGATAACTATCTTCATACCACTGTACTGTCTAAAGAAGTTAAAGAAGCCCTGGCAAAAGATTTCAAGTAATTCTTATTTACCGGTAGATCCAAATCCACCTTGACCTCGATTAGTCTCATCTAGATTGTCAACTTCTTTAAATTCTACTTTAGTGACATTTGAGAAAACCATTTGAGCAATTCTTTCCAGAGGCCGAACAATAAATTTTTCTTTACTTAAATTTATTAGTATTACTTTTATTTCTCCTCTGTAATCACTATCAATGGTACCTGGTGTATTCAAAACAGTTATTCCGTGTTTAAAAGCAAGTCCAGACCTTGGTCTTACCTGAGCTTCCATGCCTGTCGGCATTGAAACTGAAATTCCACATGCAATTATTTCTTTTTCCCATGGGTGTATTGTAATATCACTTTTTATTGAGGCGCATAAATCAACTCCTGAAGCCCCTTTTGACTGATACTTAGGCAATTTAAAGTCTTCAATATCAGATATTTTTTTAATGAATATAGAATTATTTTTAGTAGACAAGCTTCTAACTTTTTAGATGCTGAACTATCTTATGAGATAATTTCTCAGCAACTTCCTCTTTTCGCATCTGTTTCCAATTTTCGTTTTCAGATTTAGAAATAAAATGAATCTCATTCGTATCTTTACCAATAACTTGTCCGTTTGAAACATTATTACCGAGAATCCAATCACAACCCTTTTTTTCCAATTTAATTTTTGAATTTTCCTCTAGATTCTCAGTTTCAGCTGCAAAGCCAATTACAAGCTCTGGTCTCTTATCATTGCGTTTACTTAATCTAGATAAAATATCTGGATTCTCTTCTAATGTGATGTCTAACCTTGAACCATTTTTCTTAATTTTGGCTTCACTTTGTTTTATAACTTTATAATCAGCAACTGCAGCAGCACAGATTGCAATGTTTACAGGTAACGCTTTATCGCATTCAAACATCATTTCATCAGCTGATGACACATGAACAACCTTATCAACATTGGGATCAGGTAATTTAGTTGGTCCAGAGATTAAAGTTGTATGGGCACCTAATGATGATAATTTTTCTGCAATTGTGTAGCCTTGCTTTCCAGAGGATTCGTTGGAAATAAATCTCACAGGATCTATCATTTCTTTCGTTGGCCCAGATGTAACAAGAGCTGAGAAATCGCTAAGTGGCTTAAAATCTAAACTATTAATAAAATCATGTGTATATTTTATAATTTCACTCGGTTCACTCATTCGGCCTTCACCATATTCACCGCAAGCCATTTCACCATTTTCTGGTCCAACAAATTTTATGCCATCATTTCTAAGAGTTTGAATATTTCTTTGTGTCGCATTATTAAGCCACATTCTTACATTCATTGCTGGTGCAACAATTATGGGTTTGTTTGTAGCCACCAAAACAGTTGACGCTAAATCGTCTGTATTTCCATATGCAATTTTAGACATAATATTTGCAGTTGCAGGTGCAACAAGAATTACGTCAGCTTGTCTGGAAAGTTGTATATGACCCATTTCATGTTCATCAGTTAAGTTAAACAGATCTGTATAAACCTTATTTTCTGATAAGCTCTCAACGGATAAGGGCGTTACAAATTCTGAACCTGATTTTGTTAGAATACAAGTAACATCAATGTTATTGGCTTTAAGACCCCTTATTATTTCAAGCGATTTATAAGCGGCTATACCACCAGTAATGATTAATAATACTTTTTTTGTTTTATTCATTCCGTAGAATTATACTTTTTTGTTTGTCTTGAAAAGTAAATACAATTATAAAAAAGTATTCTATATCAATGATATAATTAAAGCCAAGCTTGAAATTAATACTGTTGCGCCAATTATAAAGTACTTTCTATTAGTCTTTTGGGGTGTATTATCTAAATTTCTTTCAGCGATGATATTAAAAGCTCGATCGGCTCTTGAAATAAAGTCAGGAATATCTGGCATTTTACGTGCAATACTCTGAAGTGTTTCCTGTGTTTGTTTTAATCTATTTTTTATTCCCAGCTCATCTTTAAGCCAAGTTTCTATTTCAGGTTTAGAAACTTCCCAGAAATTTATTTCAGGATCCAGTTTTCTTGCTACGCCCTCAACAGTAATCATAGTCTTTTGCAGTAAGAGAAGTTGAGGTTGTAAAAACATATTAAATTGTTCTGTTATATCAAAAAGCTGAATTAATACATTGCCCATAGAAATATTTTTTGCTTTTTGATTAATTATAGGCTCTCCAATTGACCTCAAAGCTTGTGAAAAGTCTTCTGTAGATTGGCTTTTATCAATTAGTCCAGCTTCTTGATGAATTTTAGCTATCAAATAATAATCTTGCTTTATAAATCCGTAAATAATTTCTGCTAGGTAAGATCTATTCTTCTTATCAAGCCTTCCCATAATTCCAAAGTCTACTGCAAGTAAATTTCCATTTTTATTTAAAAATAAATTACCTTGATGAAGATCTGCATGGAAATAGCCGTCTCTGATCGACTGTCTTAAAAAATTTACTATTAAATTCTCAGCTGATTTTTTGATATCATAATTATTTTCATTAAGTTTTTCGATTTTATCTGCTGGGATTCCATTAATTTTCTCCATTGTAAGTATTTTTTGAGTAATTTTTTCCCAATAAACTAATGGGACATAAAAACTCCCGTCTAATTGAGTATTCTCTCTAAGTTCTGATGCAGCTGCTGCCTCATATCTTAAGTCCAGTTCAAACTTGATCACTTCTTTTGCTTTTTTTATAATTGAATTAGGCCTTAATCTCTCAAATTCCTTAAAATTCTCCATAAAAGAAGTTAGCCATTCTAGGCGTGACATTTCCTGTTCTATGATTTTTTCAATTTGAGGTCTGAGTATTTTAACCGCTACTTCAGTTTCAACCCCATTATTATTTATTTTTGCAAAGTGAACTTGAGCTATAGATGCTGCAGCAATTGGTTCGCTAAAATAAGTAAATACCTTATCTATAGTTGTTCCAAACTCACTTTCTACAATTTTAATTGCAATATCTTTTGAAAAAGGTGGTAAATTATCTCTTAAAATAGACAAGTCATCTGCAATAGTATTTCCAACAATGTCTGGTCGTGTTGAAATTAGCTGGCCCAATTTGACAAAAGAGGGGCCTAGCTCATTTAATGCTTTAGCAACCCTAACTCCGTCTGAGTCATTCATTAGTTCTTTATTTTTAGAAACTCCTATAGACAAAAGTTGAGTGATTATTGTGTAAATAGTTTTGTATCTCACATTTTGACCTATTAGTCGTAATATGTCGTGTGCTTTAAATATTCTGATTATCTTCAATAGAAAAAAAAAATTATTTATCATAATTCCTTCTTCTCTGCTGAATGTATTGCAACTACTCCATTTAAAATATTGCGGAAATTAACTGTTACAAAATCTGAACTTTTAATTATTTCTAGAAACTCTTCTTGTGATGGAAATTCTTTAATTGTTCTAGTTAAATATTTATAAGGCTCTTCATCCCCAACAATAACTTTTCCAAATATCGGAATTAATGAAGAATATAAGTTGTATACCTTAGATAAAGATTCATTTTTAACCTTAGAAAATTCAAGACAAAGAAATCTACCACCGGGTTTCAAAACTCTTTTTGCTTCCTGCAAGGACTTTTTAAGATCACTAAAATTTCTAACACCAAAAGAAACTAAATAAGCATCAAAAGTATTATCTTCAAAAGGCAGTTCCTCAGCTGGTGCGACTACCCACTCAATATCATTTGAATACTGTTTTATTCTTTTTCCTGCTTCAACCATATTTTCATTTGGATCACAGACTATAGCCTTACCTTTTCCATTAACTCTTTTAAGGAAGCGCCTTGAAATATCTCCTGTGCCACCAGCGACATCAATTATTTTCATTTCTTCACGAGGCGAAAGCCAATCAATCATTAACTCTTTCCAATACCTATGAACGCCCATTGACATTACATCGTTCATAATATCGTATTTACTCGCAACTGAATTAAAGACTTCTTTTGTTTCCATCTAATAAATATTTGATAAATTAAGTATCTTTTATTTTATAACTAATAATTAATATATAAAAATATATGCCTGAGTTGCCTGAAGTTCAAACTGTAGTTAATGGGATAAAAAGTAAACTTATTGGATTAAAGATCAAAGACACAGAGGTATTTGTCAAAAAACTGAGATATCCTGTACCGATAAACCTAAAAAATAAAATTAACAAAAGCTCACTATTAGATGTAGAGAGGCGAGCAAAATACATAATTTTAAGGTTATCGAATGACTATTCTCTTATTATTCACCTCGGCATGTCCGGAAGAATAATTATTGGTAAAAAAAAAGAACTAAAATCGATTAAACACACACATTTTCAGTTATATTTTTCCAATGATTTAGTATTGCAATTTATAGATCCGCGAAGGTTTGGCTGCATATTGCTGAGAGAAACCAGCAAGCTATTAGAAGAAAAGCTTCTTAAACATTTGGGCGTTGAGCCACTTGGCAAATCTTTTAATCAAAATTATTTGTATGAAATTGCTAGCAATAAAGCATCGTCAATTAAGTCAATAATTATGAACCAAAAGTATATTGTAGGCGTTGGGAATATCTATGCATCTGAATCTCTATATTTATCAAGAATAAGTCCTTTTAAAATGGGCAACAAACTTACAATATCTGAAAGTGATCGACTAGTACGTTCGATTAAGAGAGTACTGAAAAAATCAATTCAAATGGGAGGATCAAGCATCAATGATCATACGATGATTTCTGGCAAGTTAGGCCATTATCAGAATAAACTTCAAGTATACGGACGTGATGGGCAAAAATGTAGAAATAAATCTTGTCAGTTGCCCATAATACGCATAGTAATAGCCCAGCGATCGACATTCTACTGTAGTAGCTGTCAAAAATAGTAAACACGAAAGAATATGGCTAATACTAAATCTGCAAAAGCAAAAATAAGAGAAATATCCAAGAAAACTGATGTAAATAAATCAGTGAGAAATAGATATCGTACCTTTATTAAAAAAGTTGAACTAAATATTGTGAGTGGTGATAAATCGGCAGCAAAAACTGCTCTAAGATCAGCTGAGTCTGAAATGATGTCTGCCGTGTCGAAAAAGATTGTTCATAAAAACACTGCAGCAAGAAAAATTTCTCGACTATCGAATAAGATAAAATCACTAAAATAGATTCATCAAACTTTTTCCGTATGTTAAGGCCCTCAATGGATGTTATCTGGAAACAACGGAGTTTAATTTCATATTAAATTTTAGCACCAAGTAAATAATATTTTTTATTGCGATTCAATTTTAATAAAGCTAAATTTATTTAATTAAAAATAATCATTTTAATTATCCAAATTATTTTTTTTTAGGCCTGGGTTCATAGTTCGAATTCAGTAGGTACTTTTTGGAACAGTTTTTTCCAAAT
>QBZX01000005.1 GCA_003282175.1 Pelagibacteraceae bacterium AG-337-G06 | reverse complement strand
GGCAAAGATGTTAGAGCAAGAGACGTGCAGAGGCTGTTTGCAGACCTTTCTACCGGAGCTCACTCACCTTCTCTTATTAGCCAAGGACGAGTTGGGGCTCTAATAAATGCAAAACCAATAGACAGAAGATCAGTATTGGAAGAAGCGGCTGGGATTTCTGGCCTTCACTCAAGAAGACATGAGGCAGAACTAAAACTCAAAGGTGCTGAAAATAATCTCCAGCGAGTTAAAGACTTGATGAAACAACTGAATACTCAAATAAAAAATCTGAAAAAACAAGCAGAACAAGCTGAAACTTACAGATCCATCTCCTCTGAAATCAGTAAATTAGAGGGCATAATGCTGTTTTTAAAATGGACGTCATTAAAGGAATCTTTCGAAAAGTCTGATAAGGATTTGAAAACAAGTGAATCACAAATTCAAAAATTTACTCTAGAGGTTACCCAAGCAACTAACGAGCAACTAAAATCTAATGAGAAGATAAAGCCTCTAAGAGAAAAAGAGATTGAAGCCGCTGCTAAGCTTAATCGAATTAATCTAGAAAGAGACACTCTAGATCAAGAAGAGGAAAGAATAAAAGATGAAAAGAAAAACCTCGAAAATTCGATACAACAAATAATTAGTGACAATGAAAGAGAGCAATTTCAGCTTGAGGATGCGATTAAAGATCTTGAGGCATTAAAATCTAGAAGGGATACAGAAGATAATGGTCAAAATGCAGATGAAATAAGCAACGAGACAATAGACCAGCTAAAAGTAGAAAAAGAAAAATTAGAAGCAAAAATTCTAGATCTCGATCAAGAGATAGAACAGTACAATCAAATAAAAAATTCTAAAAGAGACGAATGGCAAGTTACACTCATAACTTCAGAAAACTTGAAATCACGAGAGTCAACTCTTAAAGAGGTTGAAGGCTATGATGATCCGCATAATTGGACAACTAAGTTTAAGGAAAAATTCTACTTCCACTTAAAAGAGATAACCGAAAAGGTAATAAGCGCAAATCAGGCATCTCAAGAAGCAAGAAATGTCTACGATAGGTCGAGTAATGAAGCTAAAAAAGCTGCAACCTTATCATTGGAACTGAGAGAACAACTCAGACAAAAAGATGTTGAACAAAAGCAAAGTGATTGGACCTACGAATATCAAAGGTTAAGTAAAACAATTAGATCGTCCAAAGAGCAAATAGAAAAATTAGCATCAAGAAAAATAAAATCTGAAGAAGAATTGAAAAAAATTTCAAATAGGCCTGAAGAAATTGCTCAACGAAGAGGGCAATTGATTGAAACAAAAGGGTTTGCAGAAACAGAAAGGCAGTTTGCTGCCGACAGACTTGCTGAAGCGGATAATGAGCTCAAAAAAATCGAGGCCAAACTTCGAAAAGCACAAAATGATTTGGCTAATATTAGAGAGTCAAAAGGAAGAACAGAAGCCACAAAAGAATTAGCAGAATCCAGATTGAAAGAGCTAGAAGATGAGTCAAAAGAAAAGTTTAATTGTGTACCGCATGACATCGTAAGTGTTTTAAATATTGCCGAGGATCTAGATACGATGAAAGCCAATGCAGACAGGACTGAAATGAGATTAGACAGATTAAAGCAACAACGTGAAACAATGGGTGCCGTAAATTTAAGAGCTGATTTAGAAACAAAAGAAATCGATGATGAATTAGAGAACATGACAAAAGAAAAAGAAGATCTCGAAAGTGCAATTAAAAAAATGAGGGACTCAATTGAGGATTTAAATAAGGAAGGCAGAACAAGGTTATTGAAAGCTTTTGATACTGTAAATAGTCACTTTAAAGATGTATTCGTAAAATTATTCAATGGAGGTAAGGCTCATCTTGAGCTTATTGACTCGGATGATCCGTTAGAAGCTGGATTAGAAATGATGGTCAGTCCGCCAGGTAAGAAATTGCAATCGATGTCTCTTCTTTCAGGTGGAGAGCAAGCTCTTACTGCGCTATCATTAATATTTGCGGTTTTTCTCACCAACCCATCACCGATTTGTGTACTTGATGAGGTCGATGCTCCACTGGATGATGCTAATGTAGAGAGATTCTGTGGCCTGTTAGACAGCATAACAGACAAGACCAATACTAAGTTTTTAATAATAACACACCACGCCCTGACCATGTCTAGAATGGACAGACTCTTTGGCGTTACAATGGCTGAGCGAGGAGTTAGTCAAATAGTCTCCGTAGATCTTAAGAAAGCTGAGGAAATTGGGGCTGTTGCTTAAATGTCATCTGATCAGAATGACATTCGTAACCTGCAAGAAAAAATTCAAGCAGCTAAAAAGTCATCCTCACCAGACGCTCCAAATACTCCTAAACCCATAGGAAAAATCATGAAAGTGGTGGTAGAAATTGTCGCAGCAATGGCTGTTGGCCTTGGTATAGGGATCTTGGCAGACAATTATTTTGAGACGCGACCCTTGTTTATAATTATCTTCTTCCTGTTGGGCAGCGCAGCGGGAATTCTTAATGTTTTTAGGGTTGCAAAAAGCCTTCAAAATAACTAAAAAATAATTCAATGGCCGCAGATAATCCTATAGATCCAATACATCAGTTTGAAATCTCTAAAATTGCTGAGATGCAAATAGCAGGCGTAGATATTTCATTTACCAATTCATCTCTATTCATGGTCTTCGCAATAGCAGCCACGATGACTCTTTTTATGTTGAGCTTATCAAAACGGTCTATCATTCCAAATAGAATGCAAATGCTATCTGAGTTATCATACAATTTTATTGCCAACATGTTGCGTGATCAGGTCGGAGATCAAGGGAGAGCTTATTTCCCATTTATTTTTTCTTTGTTCATGTTTATTTTCTTTTGTAATTTTATAGGCCTTATTCCATATACGTTCACAGTAACAAGTCATCTTATTGTTACCTTTGCATTTGCTGGTTTAATTTTTCTAGCGGTAACCATAATTGGTTTCATGAAGAACGGCCTTGGTTATCTTAGAATATTCTATCCATCAGGTATTCCAATATTTCTAGCGCCTTTAATTGTTCCAATAGAAATCATATCTTATTTATCTAAACCAATCAGTTTATCCGTAAGATTGTGCGCAAACATGCTTGCGGGTCACAGTATATTAAAAATCTTTGCAGGATTTATCGTGATGCTTGGTTTTCTTGGCTTTGCTCCATTAATTTTTCTTGTAGTGTTGTATGCGCTTGAAACATTAATTGCAGCTCTTCAAGCATACATATTTACTATTTTAACTTGTATCTATTTAAATGATGCCCTTCATCCGGATCATTAAATTTTAATAAACAAAGAAAGGAAAACAAAAATGGAAGTAGAAGCAGCAAAACTTATAGGAGCAGGATTAGCAACAATTGGTGTTGCAGGATCTGGAGCTGGTATAGGAACTGTATTTGGAGCATACGTTTCAGGTATATTTAGAAACCCATCAGCAGCACCGCAAGCATTTGGACAAGTACTTTTAGGATTTGCACTCGTTGAAGCAATTGCATTATTTGCTCTTGTAATAGCATTCCTGATTCTTTTTGGTTAAAACCTAGTGAAATTTTTTCTTAAAATTTTTATTTTTGTTTTGCCTTTATCTGAAGCTTATGCTGAAGGTCAGAAATCTGCTGGCCTTCCGCAAATGGATATTTCAACTTTCCCATCACAATTATTCTGGTTGATAATTACTTTTACGGCTTTGTATTTATTCATGTGGAAATTTGTGATTCCAAAGCTGAGCACAACAATAGAAGAAAGAAAAGATAAAATTTCTAATGATATTAACGATGCGGAAAATCTTAATTCTGAAGCAAGTAAAATTTTAAAAAATTATGACGATAAAATGAATTCTGCATCTCTTGAGTCAAATGAAATAGTCTCAAGTTCAAAAGCCACTATGAATGAATACTTAGATAAATTAAAAAAAGATAATGAAATCAAGATTAATGCAATGATTACAGAATCCGAAAAGAAAATTCATCAACAAAAACAACAGTCTGAACAAGAAATTAAAAAAGCTACTATAGACACTATTAAATCTATCGTTTCTAAGTATGTTGAGACTGTTCCCAGTGATGATGAGATCTCAAAAAAGCTTAATTGATATGGAAATTTATAACTAATGTCACATTTATTTTCTGATCCTTCGTTTTGGGTGTTTGTAGCGTTTCTTATTTTTATAGCAACCGCACTTTTCATAAAAGCGCCGTCAATGATAGCAAAGCTTCTTGATGGTGAAATAGAAAATATTAAATCTGAATTAGATAATGCAAGAAAACTAAAGGAAGAAGCGAATTCTCTCGTTGCTGAATACGAAAGAAAAGTTCAGTCAGCAGATGAAGAAGCAAACAACATCATTAATCAGGCTAAAGAAATTGCAAAGAATCATGAAGCAACCTCTAAAGCTAAAGCAGAAGAATTTATCAAAAGGGCTGAGCAGCAAGCAATCGATAAAATATCAAGAGCACAAAAAGTAGCGATTTCTAAAGTAAATGAGGAGATTGTAGCGAATTCGGTCAATATTGCTGAAAAAATTATCATTGAAAATATTAATGAACAAAGCTCAAAAAAATTAGTTGAGCAATCAATAAGCCAGATAAATAAACTCAAGACATAAATCATTACTTAATTAACTTATTCTGAGCTATAAATATAGTTAATGGCTGTATATACACAAATATCAACTGATGAACTCAATGTTTTTTTGAGCAAATATAACATTGATAATATAAATGAGTTTAGTGGTATCAAAGGTGGAACCTCAAATTCAAACTACTTACTCACTGCAGATAATAAAAAATTTATCCTAACTATTTTTGAGGAAAGGACAAATCAAGAGAATCTACCGTTTTTTTTTGATTTAATGAATCATCTCAATGCCCATGATATCAAATGTCCTGAGGTCATTAAGGATAAACAGGGTAATTTCTCAAATTCTATTAAACAAAAGCATGCTGTTATTACTTCATTCCTAACAGGCAGCTCATTAGAAAAAATAAAACCTATTCATTGTTCTAATCTAGGCCTAACCATTGCCAAAATGCATAATGCCTCTGAAAAACTAAATATAAAAAGAGAAAATGAGCTGGGTTTCGATAAACTTGGTATTATTATTGAAAAGTTAAAGACTTATAAAAAGCATATTGATGATGAAAAACTAAAATTCATAGAAGATGAATTCTTATTTTTATCAAGAGAAATAAATAAAGACTTACCATCAGGTATAATTCATGCAGACTTATTTCCAGATAATATTTTTTTTGAAGAAAATAATCTAACAGGTATTATTGACTTTTATTTTTCGTGTAATGATTTTTATGCATATGAGATTGCTATTTGTCTCAATGCCTGGTGCTTTGAGGATAGTAATAATGAATTTAATCCAACCAAAGCTAAGTACCTATTAGGAAGTTATAACAAAGAAAGAAAATTTTCTAATGAAGAAGTTGAAGCCCTACCTCTGTTGGCCAGAGCATCCGCATTAAGATATTTGCTAACAAGACTTCTTGATTTTTATTCTCATGAAGACAGTGATTTAATTTTAAAAAAAGATCCAAACGAATATATTTCTAAGTTGAAGTTTCACCAGTCAGTAAGAAAAGCCAGTGAATATGGACTCTGAAATTATACATATATACACAGATGGAGCTTGTTCTGGAAATCCCGGACGAGGTGGTTGGGGGGTTTATATTGAAAAAGGTATTGAGAAAGTTGAGTTAAATGGATCTGATGAAAATACGACCAATAATAGAATGGAATTAGTAGCTGTTATTCAAGCTCTTCGGTACGTTGATCAGAATTCAAAAATAAAACTTTTTACAGATTCAAAATATGTGATGCAAGGTATCCAAGAATGGATCTTAAAATGGAAAACAAATGATTGGAAAACTGTAAACAAAAAAGATGTTAAAAATAAAGATCTTTGGATGGATCTTGATGAACTTGTTGAGCTACATAATATCGACTGGATATGGGTTAAGGGTCATTCCGGTGACTTTGGAAATGAAATTGCTGATAAATTAGCTACTTCAGCAATATTAAATTAAATATTTTCGAGCATATTATCCGCGCTACTGACGCTTACTTGTCCATCTTCGTCTTCAACAAAAAATTTCTCTACCGTGCCGTCATTGATTAATATCGAGCATCTTTGAGTTTTTGTTGATGTACCAAAGCTATCAGGAAAATCAGTTCCAATAGATTTTGAAAATTTTGCCTTGCTGTCTGATAAAAATAGAATCTTTCCAATGGAGCCTGACATTTCTTCCCATGCAGACAATGTGAATATATCATTTGTAGCAAAGCAAATAACTTCATCGATTCCTCTAGCTTTCATTTCATCAGCTTTATCTATGAATCCAGGCAAATGATTCCTAGAGCAAGTCGGTGTGAAAGCACCAGGAACACCAAACATTACTACTCTCTTGTCTTTACAATAGTCTAACACAGATAGAGGTTGTGGGCCTTTTTCACTATCCATTTTTACAAGCTTAATATCTGGAATTTTGTTTCCTATAAGATCTACCATGGGCGCATACTATTTATTTTCATCTTTAATACAAGATAAAAGGAGGTGATCTTCCCAATTACCGTTTATCTTCAAATACTTTCTTACGAGTCCTTCAATAACAAATTCATTATTTTTAAGTGTTCTAAGAGATCGCTTATTGACTGGTAAACATGCTGCCTCTAGACGATGTAGATCTAATTCATCAAATGTGAACTTTTTAATTAAATTTATTGCTTCACTCATTAGACCTTGACCCATTTTTTCTTCACAAATCCAATATCCTATTGAACATGACTGCACAACGCTTCTTTGAACATTGTTGATATTTATTTCACCTATTAAATTTTTAGTTTTGCTTTCAAAAATTAAAAAAGAGTAAGCACTATCATCTAATGCAAGCTTTTCAAAAAATCTGACTCTTTTTACAAATGAACTTCTTTCAAGTTCAGATGGTGACCAAAGGGGTTCCCAGGGTTTGAGATAAAATTTATTTTTTTCTTTTAATGATGACCAATCTTTCCAATCCTTATACTCGGGAGGTCTTAAAAAAACATTTTTACCTTTTAGCTCAAATTCAATTCTCTTTGGGTAATATGTAGTTAAAAAGGACATTCAATTTTTATTCTCTAAAATAAATTTTTTCACTTCATCCGTATTGTTTTGGATGAAGTGAATTTTTTCATCTTTACTAAATAAATCCTTGTGATTGCTTAATAAATCAAGATTTTTCCCAACAGCCATTTCAACTGTCTCTGAAAACTTTACAGGATGAGCAGTTGATAATGTGAAATTGATACGATCACTATCATTTGTCTTTCTTGAGGCATTTATGCCGGTAGCTGTATGAGGATCAATGAGGTACGAATGAACTTCATGAACATTTGATATTATTTTGTTAACATCTTCTTGATGTGTGCTTTCAGATGTGAAGATATTTGAAATAATATTTAAGTCCTGTTGCTCTACTTTTAATTTTCCCTTTTCTTCAAATAAATGCATTGCTGATGCTGTTTTTTCATTTGACTGACACATGATATCAAACAACAGTCTTTCAAAATTACTTGCTATTTGTATATCCATACTTGGACTTGTTGTTTTTTTTACACTTTCTGTCTGATAGATTCCTGTATTTATAAATCTGTGTAAGATATCATTTTCATTTGTAGCAATTATTAATTTATTTATTGGTAGTCCCATCTTATAGGCTACATATCCGGCATAAATATCACCAAAATTACCTGTGGGAACAGAGAAGTTAACTGTTGGTCTAGATGCATCAAAATAATTTATATATGTATAATAATAGTACACACATTGAATTAATATTCGCGCCCAATTAATCGAATTGACTGCAGATATATTGTTTTCAAAACTGTACTGAGTATCCTTTAGGATATCTTTTACAATTTTTTGACAGTCATCAAATGTACCGTCAATTTCACACAGAAAGATGTTACTTTCTTCCACAGTCGACATTTGACGTCTTTGAAAATCTGAAATTCTCTTACTAGGATATAAACAAAATATACTTATGTTTTTACTTTGCTTTACTGCATTAATTGCTGCAGATCCAGTGTCACCAGAAGTAGCAACAATCAAATTTATTTTCTTATTTTCTTTTTCTAAAAAATGATCAAATAAAGGAACAAGTAATTGCATTGCAAAATCTTTGAAAGCAAATGTAGGACCATTAAATAATTCAACCAGTATTTCGTTATCACTCAATTCTTTAAATGATACAAGGTTTTCCGATGAGAACTGCTTTGAATAGGAAATATTAATAATGTTTTCCAGTTCAACTATAGAAATAAAATCCTTAACAAATGGATAAAGTATTAATTTTGTAAGTTCTTTGTAGCTAATATTCTTATCTATTTTATTAACGTCTATTTGAGGCCAATTCATTGGTATGTAAAGTCCGCCATCCTCTGCTAAACCAGCAAAAAGAACTTTCTTGAACGTCTCCTCATTAGTACCTCTTGTGCTTCTATACTTCATTTTTTAGTACTTCCTTGCCTTATATAATAGATATACATGATCAATATAACAATTGATAGCAAGAACCATGTAACTGCATATTGCAAATGATTATTTGTTATGTTTGAAGGCTCAAATTCAATTAAAAGATTCTCAAATTTATTTGGATCGGTAATTTTAAGAATGTATGTGCTTGACTTAATTTTATGAAAATTATCCATCTCATCAGTATTTAGGAGGTACCATATACTTGCTGAATATTCATTCTCAGGAATTAGAGGTTTTCTATCTTTAGAATATATTAGGGCTCCATTGACAATGAACTCTTTGTTTGAGTCTATAAAATCGAGATTAAAACTTTCCTTTAAATCATAAGGTATCCATCCCAAGATCACGTAAACATATTTTGTATTTTCAGTTTTTAAAGGCATTACAATTTCAAACCCAGACATACCACTTAAATTTGATTTGAAAAAATACATAAGTTTTTCTTTTACAAAAGAACCTTTTAACTCTACTTGCATAAATTCAAACTCTTTATCTATGCCACCTTCAAAAGGAAATTTATCCAGCTTGAGCGCATAATTCTTTTCAACTGAATTAATCATATTCATCTTCCACTCTAATCTTTGAGTTTGCCAATAACCAAGCAATAAAAGAAAGCAAATCGTAACAAGAAAAATAAAATGGAAAGAGAAATTTTTAATCAATAGATAGATTAAGTTTAATAGTAGCCCCAGACATATATTGCAGCGAACAGAAACAGCCACACAACATCTACAAAGTGCCAGTACCAAGCAGCTGCTTCAAAACCAAAGTGATGATCAGCCTTAAAGTGTCCCGCAATTGATCTTCCTAAGCAAACAATGAGCATAACTGTTCCCATTAATACATGAAAACCATGGAAACCGGTTGCCATATAGAAAGTTGCTCCATAAATATGTCCCGAAAAAGCGAAGTCAGCATGCATATACTCATAAACCTGGAAGCCCGTAAAAATAATACCAAGTCCTACTGTACACCAGAGACCTTGGATCAGCTCTTTTCTATTTCCCTCCGTTAACGCGTGGTGCGCCCACGTCACGGTTGTACCTGATAGCAAAAGTATAAGTGTATTTATCAATGGTATATGCCAAGGATCCATTAAATGTATTTCTGCTGGAGGCCAAACAGATCCTATTTGTTCAGTAGGGAATAAACTTGCATTGAAATAAGCCCAAAACCAGGCAACAAAGAACATAACTTCTGAAGCGATAAACAAGGTCATGCCATATCTCAGACCAATCTGAACTACGGGCGTATGATGGCCCTGGTGTTCTCCTTCAATAATAATGTCTCTAAACCACATATATGTAACATAAATTACAATAGCTAATCCAATAAGCATTAACCATAAGTCATCAGTTCTAAAATAAATTACAGCCCCAATACACAAGATGAGAGCACCAATTGAGGCCAAAAGTGGCCAAGGACTTGGTTCTACTAAATGATACTCATGAGAATTTGGATTACGTGAACTCATAGGAATTATGTATCACTGTTTTCGTAAAAGGTATAGGACAAAGTAACTTCGGATAGATCTGCCACGTATTGATCATTTTTAATTTCAGGGTCGATATAAAAAGATACTGGCATAATCTTTTTCTCATTAGCTTTTAATTCAGTATTTTGAAAACAAAAACATTCTATTTTGTTAAAGTATTTTGCTGCCTCAGCTGGGGAAACATTATATACCGCAGTTCCATTCAGTGCTTGATCTGTATTATTGATTATAACGTAGTTGATTAATTTATTTTCACCAATTTGAATTTGATGTGTTCTTTGCTCAGGGAAAAAGTCCCAGTTCAGAGTTGATCCAACGTTTGAGTCAAGTCTTACATCTATTAGAGAATCAGTTATGTAAACACTTTCTTGGGAGTAAATTTTTGGGGTGCCTCCAAAACCTGTGACTTTACAAAAGTAATTATATAGTGGCACAGATGCATAGGCTAATATTACCATGGATATAACAATACCAAGCAGGCCTACTGCTAGAGAAGTATTTGAACTATATTTTAAATTAAAAAAATTCATTTATACGAGACTTAACTTATAAATTGTGTATGTGAAAAATGAGGCGACAAAAAAAACAAGTATTAATGCTGTAATTATGTTCCTTTTTTTTATTTTTTTATTAATCATAATATGTTCCATAGCAAATTATCAATAAGGAGGATTGCGAAAATATTAAAAAGATAAATAATGGAAAAGAAGAATAAAGTTTGTGCTTTTTTTTCTAATAACTTGGTGTGATTCACATATTTTCTAAGATCTAAGGCTAAATATATAAAGCAGATACCCATAATAGATGACAAAGTTCCAAAGAATAATGAATAGTAGTAACTCATTAGAAGTGTTACAGGTAAGAGTGTTAATGAATAAGCAATAATTAAACTAACTGTTTTCTTATTTCCGACAACCAGTGGCATCATTGGAATACCTGCCCTTTTGTAGTCATCAGATTTATAGAGTGCGAGTGCCCAAAAATGTGGCGGGGTCCATAGAAAGATTAAAATAAAAAGCAGGCTGATTTCAGGAGATACACTGCCAGTAACAGCTGTCCATCCAATAATTGGAGGGAACGCTCCAGCGGCTCCACCGATAACAATATTTTGTGGAGTTCTTTTCTTTAACCATATTGTATAGACAAAAATGTAATAAAGTATTGTTAGAAGAAGAATTGAAGCTGATAGTAAATTTGCAACATAGTATAAAAGATAAATTGAAAATACTGACAAAATAATTCCATAAATAAGAGCTCCATTCGCACTGACAAGCCCCATAGGTAACACTCTATTCTTAGTTCTCTCCATTAACAGGTCTGTCTTTCGTTCATACCACATGTTTAATGCACCAGATGCACCTGATCCAATCGAGATAGCTAGAATTATTAAAGCTCCTTCATAGATTGTTATAAATCCTGGAGCAATAATCATGCCAACAAAGCTAGTAAAGATAGAGAGAGACATTACTCTTGGTTTTAATAAGGAAATATAAAAACCAACCTTTGAAAAAAATGAGTTAATTCCAATTTCTTGTTTATCAGAAACTGAAGATATATTTACCATGCGACCTAACTACTTTACTTCTGGTAGCTCCTCAAATTGATGGAAAGGTGGTGGAGATGATAACGTCCATTCTAAAGTAGTTGCTCCTTCACCCCAAGGATTGTCAGCTGTTTGTTTCTGTCTCACAAAAGCATGAACAAGCATTATGAAGAATACAGCTAATCCAATCAAAGTAACAAATGAGCCAATTGAAGATATATAGTTCCAACCAGCGTAAGCATCAGGATAATCTACATACCTCCTAGGCATGCCTGCAAGACCCAAGAAATGCTGAGGGAAGAAGATTAAATTAACCCCTACAAATGTTAACCAAAAGTGTAATTTACCCAATACTTCAGAATAATCACTTCCAAACATTTTACCAAACCAGTAATAAAAACCACTGAAGATTGCAAACACCGCACCCATTGATAGTACGTAATGGAAATGAGCGACAACATAGTACGTATCATGTAAAGAGTGATCTATGCCTGCATTAGCCAGAACAACTCCGGTAACTCCACCCACAGTAAATAGGAAAATAAATCCTATTGCCCATAACATAGGAGTCTTAAGCTCTACTGAACCACCCCACATTGTCGCAATCCATGAAAATACCTTTATGCCAGTAGGGACTGCAATCACCATAGTTGCAAAAATATAGTAAGCCTTAACATCTGCATCCATTCCAACAGTATACATATGGTGAGCCCAAACAATAAAGCCTAGGAAACCAATTGAAACCATCGCATAAGCCATACCAAGATAACCAAACACAGGTTTCTTAGAAAATGTTGCTACAACATGACTCACGATCCCAAAGCCAGGTAAAATAAGAATGTAGACTTCAGGATGTCCAAAAAACCAGAATAAGTGCTGGAATAAAACAGGATCTCCACCATCGGCAGCACTGAAAAATGCCGTGCCAAAATTTCTATCAGTTAGAAGCATTGTTATAGCTCCAGCCAATACAGGAAGAGATAATAGTAATAGAACAGCTGTGACAAGAATTGACCAAACAAAGAGGGGCATCTTGTGTAAAGTCATGCCTGGCGCTCTCATATTCAAGATTGTCGTTATAAAATTTATCGCACCAAGTATTGAGGAAGCCCCAGCTAAGTGAAGAGAAAAAATTGCTAAGTCAACAGCAGGACCTGGCGAGCCTAAATTTGCAGAAAGGGGAGGGTAAATTGTCCAACCACCTCCAACACCTGGGCCGCCGGATGTACCATCAACAAAAAGTGAAGCAATTAGTAGAATTAGGGATGCTGGCAACAACCAAAATGAAATATTATTCATTCTAGGAAAAGCCATATCTGGCGCACCGATCATTAGAGGAACTATCCAGTTGCCAAATCCTCCAATCATAGCTGGCATTACCATAAAAAATATCATTAACAAACCATGACTGGTAACCAGAACGTTATAAAGATTATGATCACCGCCTAATATTCCATCACCAGGATACATTAGCTCCATTCGCATTAAAACTGACATACCAGTTCCGACTAAGCCCGCAATAATTGCAAAAATTAAGTATAAGGTTCCTATATCTTTATGATTTGTAGAATATAGATACCTTCTCCATCCCGTTGGATGATGGTCATGACTCCCTACTTGATCTGCTGTTATGTCCGCCATTTTTATTTACTCCTTTTAATAAAAAAAATTACCTAGTTCTTTGCGATTTCAAACGTTTCACTCGAATAATCTGTTCCAGAAGATGCATATTCTTCTTTTGCGAAGTCTAGCCAATCGTCAAATTCACTTTCTGATACAACCTTAACATTAATAGGCATGAATGCGTGCTTAGCCCCACACAACTCTGAACATTGACCGTAATAAATACCTTCTTTATTAGCCTTAAACCATGTTTCATTTAGTCTACCGGGTACCGCATCCATTTTTACTCCAAATGCAGGAATGGTCCATGCATGAAGGACATCTGCAGATGTGATTTGAAGTTTGACTACCTTATTTACAGGTACAACAATCTGGGTATCTGTCTCTAAGAGTCTCAACTTAGGGTCTGATAACTCGTTTTCTAAAAGCATATTTGCGTCGAAAGCGATGTCTTCGTAATCTGGATATTCGTAGGTCCAATACCATTGATTACCTATTGCCTTGATGGTCAAGTCAGCTTTTGGAATTGTTTCTGAAACATACAGCAATCTAAAAGATGGAATGGCTATTATTATTAAAAGAATTACTGGAATTACAGTCCATAATATTTCGATGGTTGTATTATGAGTTGTCGTAGATGCAACTATATTTCTCTTACTGTTAAACCTGAACATTATGTAAAGAAGCAAACCTAAGACAAGCAAAGAAATACCAGTTATAATTGGCATGAGGATATAACTATGGAATGAAATAATATCTGACATCAAATCAGTTGCTGGCTCCTGAAAGCTAAGTTGCCAGTTTTCTGATTTACCCTCTTTAGCAAATGAAGCAAAAGGCAAAAAAACTAAAATAGAAACTTTTAAGAACATGCTCATTGTTTGTCTAAATATTGAAAATATGGGTATTATCATTATCTTCTAATATATACTGTTTAAATTCTTAGAAACTATGAGTAATTTTGCGACAGTTTGACGCAATTTTTATTAGTTTTTAGGGTTTTTTTAGTATAAATTTTAAAAATTAGAGTAATTTCACTGAGCATTTGAATATGAGTAAAAACATAAAGAATCAATCAATTGATAGCCTATTCTTCTCTAGAAGCAATCTGGACAATAGGAGTGTTGATAAAATAGTTTCAAACGCCCTTCACAAGGCCGATGATGGTGAACTATTTATGGAATTTTGTGAGAGTGAGAGCTTTGTCTACGATGATCAAAGATTAAAAAGTGCCTCTTTTGATACATCGAAGGGTTTTGGTTTAAGAGCTGTTGCAGGTGAAAGTTCTGGCTATGCTCATTCATCTGACATAGATGAAAAGTCTCTTAAAAAAGCATCTGATACAGTAAATTTTGTTACTAAAGACAACAACGCAAATTTTAATGCTGCGTTTTCCCAGACTAATAGAAAACTATACAAAGAAGCAAACCCTATTAATGAAACAGAATTTTCTGAAAAAGTTAATGTATTAAAAGATATCGATGAATATGCACGTTCAAAAAATTCTCAGGTAAAACAAGTCTCCGCATCTTTAAATGGTGAGTGGCAAGCAGTTCGTATCTACAGACCGGGAGGAATTGTCATAGAAGATCTAAGGCCATTAGTCAGATTATATATTTCAATTGTATTAGAAAAAGATGGTAGACAAGAAAATGGAAGCAGGGGTTCAGGTGGCAGAGTCGATTATTCATCTTTTCTAGATCCAAGTCATTGGAAACAACAAGTAGACGACGCCATTAATCAAGCAGAGATAAACTTAACTTCGGTAGATACTCCTGCAGGTGAAATGGATGTGGTACTTGGTCCAGGATATCCGGGAGTACTTCTTCATGAAGCGATTGGACATGGACTTGAAGGAGATTTTAATAGAAAAAAAACATCTGCATTCTCCAATTTACTTGGAGAGAAAATTGCTGATGAAGCAGTAACTGTAGTTGATGATGGTACTATTGACTCAAGAAGAGGATCTCTAAGTGTAGATGATGAGGGAACACCCACGAGTTGTACTACTTTAATTCAGAATGGAATTTTGACAGGATATATGCAAGACCGACTCAATTCAAGATTGATGGGAGTTAGTCCAACAGGAAATGGACGAAGAGAAAGTTACGCACATTTACCAATGCCGAGAATGACCAATACTCACATGTTATCTGGAAACAGAGATCCAAAAGAAATTCTTAAATCAGTAAAAAACGGATTGTACGCAGTAGATTTTGGTGGTGGTCAAGTAGATATTACCAGTGGAAAGTTTGTATTCACTTGCACAGAAGCTTATAAAATTGAAAATGGGGTTGTTACAAATCCTGTCAAGGGAGCTACGTTGATAGGTAATGGACCAGACGTGCTTAAAAGAGTAAAGATGGTCGGCAACGATTCAAAAATGGATAGTGGTATAGGAACTTGCGGTAAAGATGGCCAGAGTGTTCCTGTAGGTGTTGGTCAGCCAACTATGTTAATTGAAAACTTAACTGTCGGTGGTACTGCTACTGCTTAACTTACTTGTCGATCCTGATCTTTCCAATACGGTTCACGTAATACTTTTTTAAGAACTTTACCACTCGCATTTCTAGGAACTTCATCGATAAAATCAATTGACTGAGGTTTTTTATAGCTTGCAATTCTGTCTTTACAAAAATTGATTACATCTTCCTCGGTTAAATCAGAACCTTCTTTTTTTACAATACAAGCTTTAACAACTTCACCATATTTTTCATTAGGAACACCAATGACGGCAGCATCAATAATATCTGGATGAGCAAACAAGGCTGCTTCTACTTCTGTTGAATAAATATTCTCACCACCCGATACTATCATGTCTTTAATTCTATCTTGGATATAGACAAATCCCTCTTCATCCATTCGTCCAGCATCGCCTGTGTGCATCCATCCTCCCAATAATGCCTTTTCTGTTTCTTCTTTTTTATTCCAGTACCCTTTCATAATCTGAGGACCTTTAGCACAAATCTGCCCTATCTTTCCAACAGGCAGTGGATTTTCATTTTCATCTCTAATTTCAACTTGAGTATCTATAGCTGGTCTTCCACAAGATTTCAAAAGATCAGGTTTTTCTTCGATAGCACGGATGTGTTCTTCAGGAGTCATTAAGCAGATTACAGCTACTGTCTCTGTCATTCCAAAACCTTGTCCAAATTTACACTTAAAAACATCCATTGCCTTTTTGAGCGTTTCTGGAGCGATTGGCGAGGCGCCATAATGTATCTGATCTAAATCTTTATATTCATTGCTTGCAACATTTGGCACTGACACTAAGCAAGCTTGGATCATCGCAGGGACAAGCACTGTATGTGTGATTTTTTCATTTGCTAAACAATCTACTACATCTTGAGGAATAAAATCTTCTTGAATAACAATTGTTCCACCTATTGCAATGCACCCACACATATTAATCATTGCAGCAGCATGATACATCGGTGCCACTAAAAGAGTTCTTGATGGCCTAGGTAAAGTTAAACTATTTAAGTACTGTCTGATATTAGCTGCAACATTTCTCTGTAAAAGAACAGCGCCTTTTGGATGACCCGTAGTACCACTCGTATACATTTGATATACGTCATCATTTTCATGGATTTTTAACGTTGGTTTTTCATTCGAACTATCAGAAAGCCAATTATAAAAATCATGAAATTTTTCAATACTGTTATCAATCGATACTGAAATATATTTTTTTATATTTTTTAATTCTGATGAAATCTGATTTATTCTATCCGAATACTCATTTCCTTTGACTATTATAAGTTTTGCTTCAGAATCATTTATTATATATGCCCATTCTTGATCTGCTAAACGATAATTTAACGGAACAGGAACAACGCCAACTTTTGATGCAGCGTAGTACATAATTGCCATTTCAGTACAATTTTTTGCAAGAAATGCAAATCTATCTCCAACTTCCAAACCCTCTGAAACTAATTTATTAGCTAATTGATTGCTTAATAAATTTGCTTCTTGATAAGAAAGTGAATTTCCTTCAAATTCGGAGAAAGGAAAATTAGGATTTTTATTGGCTCCATTTTCTAAATGCTCATGTAATAACATGAGAAAATTTTATATAATTATTTTTTTTCTACAAGCTCAATTAAAGAACGTATCTTTAAGCTTTTCACTTGCAAATAAATTAATTTGATCATCATAGTGCGGGGAACCCATGTTCACTGTAGCGCTTCCAAATTGATGAATACTTTTCGAAACCTGTTTTTTATTTTCATCCCATTTTACATAGATATAAAGTCCATCTCCAGCAACAGCTTTAAGTATACCATCTTCGCTTCGAGGAGCATAAATTGCCCTTAAAACGTCCGGCCCTCCTTGAACATGAACTAAGTTTGAACCTCTTTCTAAGAAATTAACATCACTCCATTTTACACTTAATGTCCCAAAGTTTTTTTCAAATTCATCAACGCAATTTATAAAGATTTCGATTGGATCAGGACGTAGCTTTCTTGTTATTTCTGCTAACCATTCAGGAGACAAAATGCAAACCCCAAAAGCAGCATGTAAGTTATTTGTGTCAGTGCCTAAATCCCAATCTCTTAAAAATTCTTGAGCATTTTTTAATTTATTTTCTGAAAATTCATGATTGAAAATTTCTTCCATGAATTTGTATTGTCTTGAGTTATAGGAGAACTTATTGTCATGTTTGTATTTATCAAGTTCACTGAATGATATTGATTTGTCGGCATCAAGGAGTTCATATGCTCTATACGCTCTATTTGTTGTTCGTGTTTGAAAGCCCATGGTTGGATTGAAGTTAGATAAAGATAAGTTATCTTCCTTAGCTGTAACAAAAAAAGGATTTTGATTGGTACTAAAAATATAGCCGGAGCTTGGGTTCAAGATCTGAGGCACACTTTCAAAGGGATGAAAATCTGTCCAGATTAATTCACTTTTATTTCCAGGAACCACTTGCTTCCAATCATAGTTTGGGTCTCTTACCGGCGACTTGGCATTATGAACAAAAAAGATATTATCATCCTTATCAGCGTAAACTAAATTCAAACTAGCTAGCTGTTCCATTCTTAATGCATTAAGCCATTCATCAATATTTTTTGATTTATTCATTTTAAGCCATGCCGTTGAGTGGTTGACATCATTCATTCCTACAAACCGAAGTGCAAAGGCTTTGTTATCGTCTTTCAAAACCGGTCCATGTTTCGAATGGTACATTTTAGTAGAATATGTAATACTGAAGGGGCCAAACAATTTAACTTTAAAAGTTTGATCCGTTTCGGTGAAGTTTACCCACTTGCCATCTAATTCATACTGATTTTTGTTCTCTGGATTAAGTTTTATTTCATAAATATCAGATAAATCTGGCTGATTTACTGTAGCTCCCCACCCGAGAAATTCATTAAAGCCAACATGCACAAATGGTGATCCTGGAAAAGTACCGCCCATGATGTTTAAGCCTTCTCCACTTTTTATATGTATTTCATACCAAGCAACTGGGCCCGTCAATGGCTGGTGTGAATTAATAACAAGCATTGTCTCATTATCTTGTGATCTATTTTTGGAAACAGCAAATGCGTTTGAACCTGATGGTTTAAAGTAAGTATTTATGCTTGCAACTATTGGATTATCGGATAATGCGTTCATGTTTGTTGCAACTTCTTCCTCTTGATCATCCATTAAATTAATAAGTTCAGCGATTGAATGATCTATGCCATAAAACAACGGCATTCGAAATGTCATTCCAGCAACTAAATCACTTACAGTAGCCGGATATAAAGATTGATCAACTAAGTTAGGATTTTTTGCAGCATAATAGTTAAGTCCATCTGCATAACCTCTTATATAGTTAATCGTCTCCTCTGGAATTTCTGTAATTTTTTTATTAACAGTTTCATGAATATTAAAAAACTTAAATAAAAAATCTAATTCTACTCCTTGAATTGCATCTATATTTTCCATTATATCACCATCGCCAGTAATAAGTGAGTAAATGGCTGAGAATGTCTTCGAATTGAAATTTAAATTTGAAAGCTCGCCACGAGACATTTTAATCATCATCTCTACATGCTCTAAATCATCCTCTGCTTGTGCATAAGCAAATGCGAATGCAGCGTCTTTGTCAGTATCCCCATAAACATGAGGAACTCCGAATTGATCTCTTTCAATCTTATAAATATATTTTTTTTCTATTTCTATAAAACTAGTTTGTGCAAAATTTCTAGTATTATATTGATTAACAAATATCAGTGTTAAAACAAATACTAGTGCTATTCCAAGTATTGAAAATAATAATTTATTCAAAATTATGCAGCGTTATTTTCTTTGTAACTTACGTGCTGTGGTGGTAGAAACTCATTTCCAAGAATATGGTCAGATATTTTATCAGCTATCATTATAGTTGGTGCATTTGTATTTCCACCAATTAGTGTTGGCATTACAGACGCATCAATGACTCTTAAATTTTCTACTCCTCTAACTCTTAATTTATCGTCTACAACTGCAAATTCATCACTACCCATTTTACAGGTGCCAACTGGATGATAAATTGTTTCTGCGGCATTTCTTATAAATTCTTCAATTTCAGCATCTGTTTGAACATGAACACCAGGCGTCATTTCTTTTCCACGGTATTCGTCAAAAGCAGGCTGATTCATTATTTCTCGAGACATTTTTACTCCTTTTATAAGAGTGTCTCGATCTTTTTGAGTTGCAAAATAATTTGGCTGTATAATTGGAGGAACTGTTGGGTCAAGGGATTTTAGAGCAATATAGCCCCTACTTTCTGGTCTTAGCATGCATACGTGATTACTAAACGCATGTGAGTCAGGTCTTGTTTTTCCATGATCTTTTAAAAGTGATCCAATAAAATGCATTTGAATATCTGGAAGGTCGAGTGTGTCATCCGTTTTTAAAAATGATACACCTGATAAACCAATATCATTTCCTGGTCCTTTTTTAGTTATCATCCATTGAGCTAAAATTGAAGCCATTCTAAACACTGCAAGCCCACCAGCAGTATATTTCGCTTCCGTTACTGGCTGCGTACACTCATAATGAGATAATACATCTAAATGATCTTGTAAGTTTTCACCTACTCCAGGAAGATCTGCTACAACTTTTAACCCCCATTTTTTTAAGTAGTCCCCTTTACCTATTCCTGAGAGTTGTAGTATTTGAGGTGAGTTAATGGCACCTCCACATACAATTACTTCTCTTTCTGCATAAGCTTTTATAACTTCTTTTCCTTTTAAATACTCAAGTCCAACACATTTCGTGCCTTCAAATAATAATTTGTTAGTTGTTGAATTAGTTGCAATCGTTAAATTTTTTCTATCTTTAATAGGATTTAAAAATGAAAAGCTAGTACTTGCTCTGTAGCCTTTTGAAATCGTCTGAGGACATGGTCCAAAACCTTCATTATCATATTCGTTAATGTCTTCAATATATTTATAGCCTGCTTCTTTGCCAGCATTTAAAAAACATCTATGTAGAGGATTATTTTCAAACACTGGGTTTTGTACACTTAACTCTCCATCACTTCCATGGAATTCTGATGATCCATTTTCATTTTTTTCAGCTCTTTTAAAATAGGGTAACACTTCCTCATATGACCATCCTTCATTGCCAAGCTGTCTCCAAATATCATAATCACGTGAGTGACCTCTTACATACAGCATTCCATTTATATTGCTTGAACCCCCCAGGCCCTTACCTCGTGGGAAAAAAAGTTTTCTATTATTTAGATGTGGTTGACCCTCTGTCCAGTATCCATAATTGTAAAATTTACCAGCACCTTCGCCAGAAATTAGCTCAAGTACGCCTGCTGGCATTTTGACAAATGGATGCCATGTGGTTCCCCCTGCCTCGATTAAAAGAACCTTTGTATTAGGATCTTTAGAAAGTCTATTCGCTAAAACGCAACCAGCTGAACCTGCACCAGCAATTATATAGTCAAAAGTATTCATTCAATATTGTCTTCTTTTAAAGTATCTCTAAATTTTTTCATATTTTCAACGTAGTGCAAAGCACTTAATTCAATTATCTTTTTTTCCATATCTGTCAACTCTCGTTTTACTTTTGCAGGCGAACCAACAATTAGTGAATTATCTGGGAACTCTTTTCCCTCAGTTACAAGTGAATTTGCGCCAACCAAACAATTATTTCCAATTTTAGCTTTATTCAAAATAGTGGATCCCATTCCTATAAGTGAGTTATTTCCAACAGTACAACTATGTAGAATGACTTTATGGCCAACAGTAACATTATCACCAATTGTAAGAGGCATTCCATCGTCTGTGTGGCAAACAGAATTATCTTGAATATTAGAATTTTCACCTAAAATAATTGGATCATTGTCACCTCTTAATATAGCGCCAAACCATACGCTCGCACTTTTTTTAAATGTTACATCACCAATTATCGCTGCATTGGGCGCAACCCAAAAATCTAAATTGTCTCTGTTTAATTGTTTATCGCCAAGTGAGTAAATCATATGTTTTTATTTAATAAAATATTGTTTAAATATATAGTATCTTTTATCGACAAAAACTGAAGAGAATTATGGTTGCATTAAAAACACCTATTTGTGATTTTGGTTGGAACGCACCTGACTTTAATTTACTTGGCACAGACGGTAAAAATTACCGATTTGATGATATTAAAGGAACTAACGGCACCTTAATTATGTTCATCTGCAATCATTGTCCTTACGTGAAATCAGTAATTGGAAGAATAGTTGAAGATTGTAATTTAATTAAAAATAGAGGTATTGGCATAATTGCTATCATGTCTAATGACGTCAATGATCCTAAATATGGAGCAGAAGATTCATTTGAAAATATGAAACTTTTTGCGAAAAATAATAAATTCACTTTTCCTTACGTTTATGACGAAACGCAAAATACTGGCAGAACGTATGATGCAGTCTGCACTCCTGATTTTTTTGGTTTCAATAATAAAAATGAACTTCAATATCGAGGCAGGCTTGAGGCTTCGCAGCAACAATTAATACCAAATGCAAAAAAAGAACTTCTTGAGGCAATGTTACAGATAGCAGAGACAGGAATTGGCCCAAAAGATCAAATACCAAGCATTGGTTGTTCCATCAAATGGAAAGAATAGATTTTTATCTGTGATTATTATCACAACGCAATGTTTTTTTCCTAAAATTGGAGGGATTGAGTCCTTGATGACAGGCATGGCTGAAGCTATGAGTACTGCAGGTAAGGACGTGCTAGTTTTGTCTGATGGAAAAAAAACTTTAGATGATAAGAATAAAAAATATAAAATAAAACGGTTCTCTGGTTGGAAGCCATATAGACGAAGACGTAAAGCAATTTATTTAAAAAAAATTATAGCTAGTAATAATATCGAAGCTATTTATGCAGACTCATGGAAAAGCGTTGAATATTTAAAAAAAGTAAAGGTAAAAATAATTGTACTAGCGCATGGCACTGAAATACCAAAAAAATATTTCGATAACTTTTATGCTTATTTAAATATTAAAAAAAGACGGATAATTAAATCTTATGCAAATTGTAATAAAATTGCTGCTAATTCTGCCTATACAAGAGATCTAATGATAGCATCATTAAAAATAAGTTCTGATAAAATTAAAATTATTCATCCAGGAATTGATGTCTATGAAGATTTTATTAGTGATGAAGATAGGGGTAATGTTAAAAAAATTATTAGAGATGCATCTCCTATTATTACAACTCTTGCTAGAGTGGAAAAAAGAAAAGGTCACAAATTTGTCATAAACGCAATATCAAAATTAAAATCAAAATTTCCTAATATGCTATATCTGGTTGCAGGTAAAGGGCCATACTTGGATGAAATTAAAAAATATGTAAGAATGCTGAAACTTGAAAAGAATGTTGTGTTTCTTGGTTGGATTACTGAACCAGAAAAGTCATTAGTTTTACAAAGTTCTGACTTATTTATAATGACTCCAAGTAAGGTTGGAGAGTCTATTGAAGGATTTGGTATGGTGTTTATTGATGCTGCCTTTCATGGAATTGCTAGTATTGGAACTCTAAGTGGAGGCATATCAGATGCGGTTGTCGATAACAAAACGGGATTATTATGCGAAGAGGGTAATCAAGCTAGCATTACTAAAAATATTGATAAATTACTTAGTAATAAAGAATTGAGAGTTGAATTGGGAAAAAATGGAAGAGAAAGAGCAAGAAAAGAATACTCTTGGAATGCAAAAATTTCTGAATACCTTAATATATAATAGACTTTCTAATTAATTACTTTGGTAGCGGGAGAGGGATTTGAACCCCCGACCTAAGGATTATGATTCCTCCGCTCTAACCAACTGAGCTACCCCGCCAAAGAATGCCATCATATACAAATTAATTAGTTTGTCGACTGGATCCACCCGCCGCCCAAGAGACGTGTTCCGTATTCATCTTTAGAATAAAAAACACATGCTTGACCAGGTGAGACACTACTTTCTGGTTTTGACAAATTAACTATGGCTTTATTATCTGATTGTATTTCAATTACTGATTTTAATAAGTTTCCAGTAGACCTTACTCTTACTAATATATTGAGATCAGATATGTCCGTGAGAAGATTTAATCTATCAACAATTATAGTTGAAGATTTTACTTTCTCTTTTTCAGCAACTATAACCCGATTTCTCTCTGAAATTATTTCTTTAACATATAAAGGATTTTTCTCTGAAACTCCTAACCCTCTTCTTTGCCCAACTGTAAAATTGTGAATACCTTCATGTGAATTAAGTACTCTCCCTTCAGTATCAACAATGTCTCCTTTTGAATTCTTAACACTCTCTTTAATAAAATCTTTATAATTGCCATCTGGAATAAAACAAATATCCTGACTGTCTTTTTTATTATGTAAATGAAAATCCAGATTCTTCGCTATATTTCTTATTTCATCTTTCTTGTGATAACCAAGGGGAAAATCTAAAAAATCGAGATCCTTCTTTTTTGTTGTAAATAAAAAATAAGATTGATCGCGGTCAGTATCCTCTGGAATATACAATCTCCACTCATTGTTCACCTTAATTTTTTTTATATAGTGACCAGTTACTAAACTCTTTGCATTTAAACTCTTTGCAAATTCAATGAGATCCAAAAATTTTACTTTTTCATTGCAATTAATACATGGTATAGGGGTACGACCCTTTTCGTAGTCATTGATAAAAGGCTGTATTACATTTTTTTTGAATATTTCCTCATAGTCTAAAACATAATGCGGGATAGTTATGTCGCTAGCAATCTTCTTAGCATCCATTATATCTGCGCCAGAGCAACAGGATTTTGATTTAGAAATTTTCTTCTCATCATATAGCCTTAATGTAACTCCAATTACATTTTCATTTTCTTTCTTCATCAAGGCTGCAGCAACAGAAGAGTCTACACCTCCTGACATCGCTACAACTGTAGGTTTTTTGTTTCTTATTTCAGATGTTGTACTTTGCATAATAGTTATTAAATTCAACTGGTATGTATAATATATTTGTCATATTGTCTAATCTACAAAAACTAACTAGAAAATGATTATAGACGACGATAAATCCCAAAAATTAATTACATTGGCATTTAATGCGGGACAAGAAATTGTAAGAATCTATGATAAAAAAGTTACTAAAAAGCTTAAATCAGACAATAGTCCTGTGACTAACGCGGATTTAAAAGCAAACTCTATAATATGCAAAGGATTAAGAAAATATTTTCCAAAAGTTCCTATAGTTTCAGAAGAATTAGATAATAGTCATATTAAAAATAAAAAAATATTTTGGCTTGTTGACCCACTAGATGGAACCAAAGAATTTCTAAAGGGCAATGGTGAATTTACAGTTAATATTGCTCTTATTATTAATAAAAGACCTATTTATGGTTTAATTTATATGCCAGCTAAGAATAAGTTTTATTATACAAACGGCAAAAAATCATATTTTGCTAAATTTGATCAAAAAGGAAAATTAAAAAATATAAAAGTTATTAAAGTTAAAAAAAGAAAGAAAAATATTTTGGTGTTTAGTCGCTCCCATGGTCTGTCAAAAGAAAAGATATTAGAAGCTAAAAGGGCTGTATTTAAGAAATTTAATGCTAATAAGATTATTAGAACAGGCAGTTCAATTAAATTATGTTATATAGCTGATGGTACTGCAAATATTTATCCAAGGCATGGCAAGACAATGGAATGGGATATTGCTGCAGGGGATGCGATCTTAAGATATGCTGGTGGTCGTATCAAAACATTAGACAGAAAAATAATGAAGTATGGTAAGCCTGGTTTTAAAAATACATCGTTTATTGCCAAAAGTTAGTTAAACTCAATTGGCTTTCCATAAGCATTCTTTACAATTTTATTATTCCAAAAAACTTTTTTTCCATTAACAATTGTACCAATAGGCCAACCCGTTAATTTTTCTCCGTGAAATGGCGACCAGCCACATTTGCTTTTCATGTCCCTATTAAGTACTTTCTTTACTTTTTTTAAATCAACAATAGTAATATCTGCATCGAAACCAACCTTAATTAAACCTTTATTCTTAATTTTGAAAATTCTTCTAGGGTTGAAACTAGTCAATTTTACAACATCCATAATGGAAATCATTTTTTTTGAAACTTCATTTAATAAAATAGGCAGTAATGTTTGTACACCTGGCATTCCTGAGGGACTATTTGGATAAGGTTTATTTTTTTCAGACTTTAAATGAGGAGCATGATCAGATCCAATAACATCAATTTTACCCTCTTTAAGAGTCTTTCTAAGATATGCCCTATGCTTATTTCCCCTTATTGGCGGATTCATTTGAGCGTAAGTGCCTATTTTTTTATAACAATCAGGTGATGACAAAACTAAGTGTTGGGGAGTCACCTCAAAAGTTACATATTTTCTATTTCTTAAAAGTAATTTTACTTCATCAGCAGTTGTAATATGTAAAATATGAATATTCTTTTTTGTTAAATTTGCAGACTTAATAAGGTTTTTTGTCGATTTAATTGCAGTTTCAACATTTCTCCACACTTCATGTGACTTAGGTTGATTGTTTTTAATATATTTCTTTCTTATGTTTAAAAGATCTTCATCTTCTGAATGGAACGAAATCATTTTTTTAGTATTTTTCATTATATTTTGTATGTCTTTATGATTTGATACTAATAAAGTACCTGTGGATGATCCTACAAATACTTTTACACCACAGCATCCTCTGAGCTTTTCAACTTTTTTAATTTCAGCAATATTGTCTTTCTCTGCACCAAAGTAAAAAGCGTAATTGCAAACCATTCTATTTTTTGCCATTCCTAATTTTTTTATAAATAATGACTTTGTTGTAATACTCGGCTTATTGTTGGGCATATCAAATACAGACGTAACACCCCCGGTAACTGCCGCATAGCTGCCTGATTTTAAGTCTTCTTTTTTAGTATTTCCTGGCTCCCTAAAATGTACTTGGGTATCAAAAACACCTGGGAGAATGTGAAGTCCTGAGGCGTTAAATCTTTCTTTTGACTTTTCTTTACTCAAGTTGCCAATGTTGAATATTTTTCCATTTTTAATTGCTATGTCAGTGTTGCTAACTTTATTGTGCGATACGACTTTTCCGTTTTCAATTATGAGATCAATCATTCTATCTCCTTCTTAATTATATTGAGAACATTTTCAACTGATAAATTAAGAGGATCATCGATCGCTGGATAATCATATGATTTGATAATTTTGTGATCCCCCCATGGGCCGTAAACAATCTCGTTTGTTGGTCCAAAAAGAGCGAAAGTTTTGCATTTTGCTGAAGCAGCGAGATGCATAAGCCCACTGTCACTTCCTATAAAGAAATTACATTTTTTGAAAATAGGAATCATATGTCGTAAATTACCCCAATCAAATAAATTAATAATATTTAGTGATGGATCGTTCATTAATTTATTAAACTTTTCCATATTTGAAATATCTTTAGATATTCCTGTAAATATTAAAGTATAGTCCTTGAAGAATTCATCTTTAAATAATTCTAAATATTTTTCAATAGACCAGTCTTTCTGCCTCCAATTTGAATACGGTGCTACTGCTATAAAAGGACCTTCAGTTTTTATTTTGTCATTACTTTCAGCTTCATCCAAAGAGTCAGACCAAATAAAAGGTGATATTTTTTTTGAAGTCTTGAGAAAATTTGTAAATTGAATAATTTTGTGAAAACTATCATTGCCATTGAAAATTTTTCGAGATTTTGCAAATAATAAATAAGCTATAATCGATGATCTTAAATCAACAACTAAATCCCATTTTTTAAATATGCAAGACTGCCAAATATTTAGCCAATGCAGACCGTATTTTTTTTTATTTATTACAATAATTTTTTCAAGATTAGGCATTTTTTCATACAGATCTTTTGAGAATGGACTGGTAACAACAGTGAATTTAGATTTTTTATCTTGATCAATTAAAAAGTTTATAATTGATGATGCTAAGATGGTATCTCCAATTCTTGATGGTCCAATAAATAAAATGTTCATAATTTAGGTTAATTTATATCATATCCTTACTTTGGTGCCGTCGGAGAGACTCGAACTCTCACGAACTATGTTCACTGATCCCTCAAACCAGCCTGTCTACCAATTCCAGCACGACGGCAAAATTCCCTATTTTTTAGGGATAAGTAGTATTGTTGAAATATATACATTTAACTATAATTGTAATAATAGATAATAAAATAATAATATATGTTAAGCGAAGAATTAAAATATCCCTCAAATTTTACTCCTGAAGTTCAAAATGCGACTGCTGAACTCTATAAAGGTGTAGAAAAAGTAATCCCTGCTGTAGAATGGCCATTTCACGCGCCGCTGATTCACGAAATTAATAAACTTAAAAGAGAAAAAAATATTGCTATTCTGACCCACAACTATCAAACACCTGAAATATTTCATTGTGTTTCCGATATTGTAGGAGATTCATTAAAGCTTGCTTATGAAGCAAGAGATTCAAAAGCTGAAACAATAATAGTTTGTGGTGTCCATTTTATGGCCGAAACTGCAAAAATTTTAAGTCCTGACAAAAATGTTTTAATACCAGATATGAGAGCGGGATGTTCACTTGCTGACTCAATTACGGCCGATGATATTAAATTATTAAAGCAAAAATACCCTGGGGTTCCAGTGGTTACATACGTCAATACGTCTGCAGAAGTAAAAGCTGAAACAGATGTTTGTTGTACATCTGGTAACGCAAAAAAGGTAGTAGAAGCATTAGGAACTGAGAGTGTAATATTTTTGCCTGACGAGTTTTTAGCCAAAAATGTTGCTGCGCAAACAAAAGTGAAAATTATTTCATGGAAAGGACGATGTGAAGTGCATGAAAGATTCACAGCTCAAGAAATATTGGCCTATAAAAAACAACATAAAGACATTGTTGTGCTAGCTCATCCTGAGTGCTCTCCAGAAGTAGTAGCTGTCAGTGATTTTGCAGGATCTACAGCTGGCATGAGCAATTATGTAAAAGATAATCAGCCACAAAAAGTCATAATGGTCACTGAATGCTCTATGAGTGATAATGTAGCCATCGAAAATCCTGATGTTGAGTTTGTAAGACCTTGCAATCTATGTCCACATATGAAAAGAATCTCTTTAAAAAAAATATACGACGCAATTCGTTTTAATCAATTTCAAATAGAAGTAGATAAAGATATTATTAATCGAGCCCGCTTATCAATAGATCGCATGTTGGAAATTGGAAGAAGCTAATTATGGCTGACTCTATTTATAGACCAGATGTGGTTATTGTGGGTGGCGGTGTTGCTGGACTAACCGTAGCACTTAACCTGGCACCACGAAAAGTCTGCATTATATCAAAAAGTACTTTAGGAATGAATACCTCTAGTATGTGGGCACAAGGTGGCATTGCTGCAGCAGTGGGAATTAACGACAGTATTGAAAGTCATGTTGAAGATACTGTTTCAACTGCAAAAGGTCTTGCTGACAAGAATGTCATTCTGAAAGTCGTCAGTGAGGCAAAGAGTATTATAAATGATCTTGAGAACTTCGGTGTAAATTTTGATAAAAATAATGATGGATCTTTTGATTTGGGCCTAGAAGCTGCTCATAGTAGAAACCGTATAGTAAGATCAAAAGGTGATAGTTCTGGTATTGAAATTATGAGAGGCTTAATAAAAAAAGTGTGTGAAAGTGATAATATTACGGTTTTAGAAAACGTCTCAATTGATAGGATTATGTCAGAAAATAATACCATACATGGTGTTATTGGAAGATTGGTACAAGAAAATGTTCCAGATAATCATGTCGTTATCGAAAGTTCAAATGTTGTGCTTGCTACTGGGGGACTTGGAGGAATATTTGCTAATACGACTAACCCAAGAAGTTCTTATGGTGAGGGAATAGCTCTTGCTGCACAAGCAGGTGCAGTGTTGACTGATATGGAATTTATTCAATTCCATCCAACAGGACTTGATTTCGGTTTGGACCCTACTCCACTTGCTACCGAAGCAATTAGAGGTGATGGTGCTTATCTGGTAAATCAAAATGAAGAAAGGTTTATGCTCGGAGTTCATCCAGAAAATGAGTTAGCGCCTAGAGACTTGGTTGCTCAAAATTTATTTAAGCAAATAGAGCAAGGAAACTCTGTCTTTCTTGATTGCCGTAAAGTGAGTGGTAAATTTGAAACAAAATACCCACAAGTTGCCTCATATTGTCAAGCGGCAGGGCTTAATCCAAAAATAGATTTATTGCCAATACTTCCAGTTGCTCATTATCATATAGGAGGAGTTAAAACAGACCTGGATGGAAAAACTTCAGTTAAAGGGCTTTGGTGTTGTGGTGAAGTTGCGGCAACAGGCATACATGGTGCAAATCGTTTGGCTTCTAATTCATTACTTGAATCAATGGTATTTGGAAGAATTGTTGCAAAAAATATTAATAGTTCACCAATTAAAAAAATAAATAAGATTAATCGTGATTTTATTAGAATGTATAAAGAAAAAACTAGGAATAAGATCAGAGCGAAGAAATATATTTGGCAACTTCGCTCTTCAATGATGAGGAATGTTGGTATAGTAAGAAGCCATAGCTCAATTGTAAGAGGACTTCATGATATTCTTAAGATCGAAAGAGAGTCGAAGGGGCTTTCCGCAAAACTAAATGATATGATACTCGTAAGTAAGTTTATTATTATTGGTGCTTATTTCAGAAAAGAAAGTAGAGGATGTCACTTAAGATCTGACTATCAAAATACAGATGATAATTATGTATTGCATTTTGATATGAAGTTCTCAGATATAGATGACAAAATAAATGAAATCTTAAATTTGGCAGATTACAAAAATCTTAAACAAATTGTTAACTAAAAAATACATAAATCAGCTAGTACACTCTGCTCTCTTAGAAGATATAGGAAGAGAAGGTGATATAACATCAAAAGTATTAATATCTAAATCCTCTCTGTCAAAAGCAACCATTGTCGTTAAAGAAAAGGCTGTTATATGTGGTACCGAATTCGCGAAGCAAGCCTTTAAAAAGTTAGATAAGTCAGTCACAATTAGGACCCTGAAAAAAGATGGTGAGCTAGCAAACAAGGGAGATAAAATAATTACAATTTCAGGAAAGACGCAAAACATCTTAACCGCAGAAAGAACTGCTCTTAACTTTTTAGGCTTAATGTCTGGCCTTGCATCCAAAGCGAAAGAATTTTCTGATATAGCCAATCCATATGGCTCAAAAATATATTCTACACGTAAAACTATTCCTGGCATTCGTAAACTTGAAAAATATGCACTAACAATTGGAGGGGCTTATATTAATAGAGAAACGCTTGATGATTTCTTTTTCATTAAAGACAATCATTTGAGGACAAATTCTGACATTAAAGAGTGCATACGTAAACTAAGGCTCATGAGTCGAAATAAAAAAATTACAGTAGAAGTTGATAATCTAAATCAACTTAAAGAAATAATTAATGAAAAGGTTGATGTAGTTTTATTAGATAACATGACCCCAGCCCAGGTAAAGACTAGTCTTAAAATAGTTAATGGTAGATTTGAATGTGAAGCGTCGGGAAAAATAAATTTAAAGAACCTTTTGTCTTACGCAAAAACTAAAGTGAACCGTATTTCTATAGGCCAACTTACTCATAGCATTAATAATGTAGATTTTGGATTAGATATCTAAATGTACAGTAGATCGATCATCCCCAATGGATTTGATACTCCAATTGAATACATAACTAAAAAATTTGTTTTACGCCCACTCACAATAGACTATGTAGATGAAGACTATGAAGTAGTAATGAGTAGCGTGGATCATCTTTATAAACTGATGGATAATAGTGAATGGCCAAAGGGTCTTACTTTAGAGGAAAATTTAATTGACCTCGGCTGGCATCAAAGGGAATTTACCTTAGGTCATTCTTTTGCATATACTGTTTTATCCCCAGAAAGTAATAAAATTATAGGTTGCTGTTACATTTATCCATCAGCAAATCCTCAGTATGATGTTCAAGTATTCTACTGGATAAAAGAAAATCTTTTGAAAGAAGGACTTGAGTCTGAATTGGGTATTACAATTAAAAGTTGGCTAAAGGAATCCTGGCCCTTCAAAAGATTTGATTTTCCAGGCAGAAATATTTAATTATTCAAAAATCTTTTGGTACTCAGCTATAAGTTCTTTTATTGAGACTCTTTTTTGTTGCATTGTATCACGGTCTCTAATTGTTACAGTCTCATTTTCCAAGGTTTCAAAGTCAACAGTTATACATATTGGAGTACCAATTTCATCATGCCTTCTATAGCCTTTACCAATATTACCTGAGTTTTCTAAAATTACTCGACCCAATCCAAGTGATTGCAAATCTTTTTTTATTATTCTAGCTTTGTTGACTAGCTCTTCATTGTTTCTTTTAAGTGGAATTACAGCAGCCTTAATAGGAGATAGATGTGGTTTAAGTGCTAATACAATACGCGTATTATCATTATCTAACTTTTCTTCTCTGTAAGCTTCGTTTAATAATGCTAAAACCCCCCTGTCAACCCCTGCTGACGGCTCAATTACGTAAGGTATAAACCAATCTTTACTTTCAGAGTTTTGAACAGCAAGTTTTGTTGTTGAATTTTTATTTTCCATAACTTCTGCAGAAATTTTAAATTCACTTTGATTTTTTGTATGTGAGCCTAAATCAAAATCTGTTCTATTGGCTATTCCCTCTAATTCTTCTAAGCCATGAGGGAATTCATACATCAAATCTACCGTTGCTTTTGAGTAATGAGATAAATCACTAATTTCCACATTAAGTTTTTTTAGATTATTTGGATCGATTCCTTGATGAACCCACCAGTCGTACCTTTGAGCAACCCAGTAGTCATGCCACGTTTCATCTTTTCCAGGTTCAACAAAAAATTCAAGCTCCATTTGCTCAAACTCTCGAACTCTAAAAATAAATTTTCCAGGAGTGACTTCGTTTCTAAATGCTTTACCTATCTGTGCAATACCAAAAGGTACTACTTTATTCGTAGAATCTAAAATATTTTTGAAATTAGTGAATATTTGTTGTGCAGTTTCAGGCCGTAAATATGCGTAGTTACTACCATCATCAACTGGTCCAACTGCAGTTTTAAACATCAAATTGAAAGGCCTCGGCTCAGTTAAGTCTGTTGAACCGCACTGAGGACATTTATTAGCATTATGTTGGTCAGCTCTAAATCTATGATTACAACTTTTACAATCGACCAGTGGATCAGAAAATGTATCTTCGTGTCCAGAATGTTTAAGAACTTGCTTTCCTGTAAGGATAGATGCATCCAAGCCCTCAACATCATCCCTTTCATAAATCATTGATTTCCACCAGGAAAATTTAAGATTATTTTTTAATTCGACACCAAGTGGACCGTAATCATAAACTCCCTGAAGTCCTCCGTAAATCTCATTTGATTGGAATATAAAGCCTCGTCTTTTACAAAGGGAAACAAGGTCTTCCATATTTTTAGAGACCATAACGGCTCCAAAAAGAGTTTTCCTTAATTGATTGAATAATCTGATCAATCAGATCATTAGAACCAGATCTGCTACTGAATAGATTTTTTATAAATGATTTTTTTTCTTCAATATGTCTTATTTTTATCTTTTTTCCATAGTGTTTTTCAAGATAGGTATTCAGATTTTCATTAGAGTCGACTAATCCAATATTTTTTCCTTGTTCTCCTGTCCAGAATTCACCATTGAAAACTTGAGCAGGCTTTATCTTCTTTTTTCTACTTTTTAGGACCAAGTTTTTGAAATTTTCAAAAATACTATCTTGAACCTTTATTAATTTTGATACATCTTTTTTTGATACTTCCTCAAAAGGATCTAAAAATGATTTACGATCTCCCTTAGTAAAAACTCTTCTTTTAATGCCAACTTTATCAATAAGTTTTTTAAATCCAAAAGATGCACTAATCACTCCTATTGACCCTACAATAGAACTTTTATTTGCCAAGAGAATATCACCTGCACACATTAGCATGTAGCCTCCTGAAGCGGCAACATCCTCAGCTATGGTAATCACTTTTACTTTATTTTTGTTTGAAAGAGTTTTAATTCTATCATAAATCAACTCTGATTGAACTGGAGAACCTCCAGGAGAATTAATTTTGATTACAACAACGTTTGGTTTTTTGTGAGTAAAAGTTTTATCAAGTATGTTTGAACAATTCTCAAGGGTTAGTCCTTTTTGGAACCTACCAAGGTCACCAATTACTCCTCTTAAGCCAACAATATTAATGCGAGTTTTAGTTGAAAAGATACTCATATTTGAAATTATTTACCAGAAATCTATAACTTTTAATAATACGAGACTATATTATAACTACACCAAAATATAAAACAAAAACATTAGTTTATTAAATGAGTCATCCTATTAATGCCCTTTCGAAAACCTTAAAGTCTTCTTTGAAAAGAGTTAATAAGGAAATTAAAGACAATATAAAGGATGAGGAAAAACTCATAACTACAACTGCAGGGCACTTACTCAATTCGGACGGAAAGAAAATTCGACCACTCCTAACACTTATTATTTCCAGAATGCTTAAATATAGGGGCGGTGCTGATGTAACACTAGCGGTATGCATTGAATTCATCCATAACGCAACTTTATTGCATGATGACGTTATAGATACTGGAAAAATTCGAAGAGGTAAAAAAAGTGCTAACGAAATTTGGGGCAATAAAGTTAGTGTCCTTGTGGGTGACTATCTTTTAAGTAAAGCATTTAAACTCATGGTCAAAAATAAATCACTTAAGCTCCTTGAAATATTATCACAAACCTCACTCGTACTGGCGAGAGGTCAAATACAAGATGTTGGCAATACCCAGAACATTAAATTGAGTGAGAAAAAATACTTAGCAATTATTAATGCTAAAACTGCAGAGCTGTTTAGAGTGTCTTGTTTTCTTCCAACCGTAATTACACATCAAAATAAAAAAATTCAAAAAATATTTAATGACTTTGGATATTATTTTGGAATGTCGTTCCAGTTATCAGATGATATTTTAGATTATTTTGGACATTCAAATAAAATGGGTAAATCAATTGGGAAGGATTTTTATGAAGGAAAAGTTACATATCCTGTGATCCGATGCTTTAAAGACTCTGATCAGAAATCAAAAGTAATTATTGCAAAACTATTCCTTAAGAAAAAAAGAAATAAGAAAGATCTTGCCGTTATACTAAAATTAATGGAAAAAACTGACTCTTATCAAAAGTCGATTGATTTTCTGCTCAAATATAATGAAAAAGCAAAGTCGAGTATTAATAAATTTGAAGATAATAGATATAAGGTGTATCTTACAAATTTGGTAGATAATTTGGCGATAAGAGAAAAGTAAACCATGTCACATAATACATTTGGAAAATTATTTCGTTTTACCACTTGGGGAGAGTCCCACGGTGAAGCTATTGGCTGTGTAATTGATGGATGCCCTCCAATGATTCCGCTTAATAAGAAAGATATTCAAAAATATTTGGATATGAGAAAGCCTGGAACCTCTCGTTTTGTAACTCAGAGAAAGGAAGATGATAAGGTTTCTATTCTCTCTGGGGTTTTTGAGGGCAAAACAACTGGTACACCGATTTTACTCCTAATCTGGAATAAGGATCAAAAATCTAGAGATTATACTGAAATAAAGAATAAATTTAGACCTGGCCATGCAGACATTACTTACTTTCTAAAATACGGAATGAGAGACTACCGCGGAGGCGGTCGCTCATCAGCTCGAGAAACAGCTAGTCGTGTTGCAGCAGGAGCGGTAGCCAGAAAAGTTATCAGTCATCTTTCAAAGAAAAAGATATTGATACAAGGGGCAGTAACGCAAATTGGGAAGATGAGCATAAACCCTAGACATTTTAAATGGAATGAAGTTCGTAAAAATAGTTTCTTTTGTCCTGACAAAAAGATCATATCGACATGGGAAGAGTATCTAGATGTTACACGTAAAAATGGAACTTCTTTAGGAGCAAGAATACTCGTAAATGTAAAGAATGTTCCTTCAGGACTTGGTGAACCTATATACGGCAAATTAGATGCTGAATTAGCATCTGCAATGATGAGCATCAACGCGATTAAAGGAGTTGAGATTGGTTTAGGAAATGAGTCTGTTGAAATCACTGGTGATGAAAATTCAGATGAAATACGAGCTAACGGTAAGAAAATTTCCTTTTCATCGAATAATTCTGGCGGCATTTTAGGAGGTATTTCAAGTGGTCAAGATATCAATATAAGTATTGCGGTGAAACCAACATCTTCAATCTTAAAAACAAAAAAGACGATTAATAATAGATTAAAGAATACAACCATATCCACAAAAGGAAGGCACGATCCATGTGTGGGTTTAAGGGCAGTTCCTATTGCTGAAGCAATGACAGCATGTGTTTTAGCTGATCATATCATGCGCAACAAAGCTCAGTGTGGCTAAACTTTAAGGTCTAATAAAAATTCAATAAGTAAATAAGTTTTCTTATTTTTAAGATTTATTTTTCTGAAATTTGAAAAGATTTTTTGAGAAAGTTTTAATTTGTAATTCTCAAGAAACTTTTTAGTTTTTACTGACATACGTGGAAAGTCTTCAAAATCATCATTTATTTGAAAAATTTCACCAATATACATTCCTATATCAGCAAGAGATTTTTCAATTTTTTTACTTTTTCCGGCACATATTGCTACTGCCTGACAACAAAATGACATTAACATTCCTGTCTTGAGTTGGTTTAACTGAATCCTTTCTTCTATTTTTGTATTTGAAGAGCTTAAATCAATGTATTGTCCTAATAACAAACCTTTTTCTCCTGAAAATTCACTCAATAGCTGTATTAATTTTATTTTTTTACCTTCACTTAAATTAAATTTCTTACTCGCTATAGTTAAATAAGATTTTGTCAAAAGCCCGCAACCAGCAAGAACAGCAGTAAATTCATTATACTTATAATGAGTTGTTTTCTTCCCTCTCCTATATTTATCATTGTCCATAGATGGCAAATCATCATGCACTAATGAATAGTTATGTAGCATTTCAATTGCAGAACCTAAATTAAATATTATATTTTTTGGCAATTGAAATTCTTTACCAAATACATAAACCAAATATGGTCTAAATCTTTTACCACCAGAATTTATCGAATATTTTATTGATTGATTTAAGGTATTATTATCTAGAATAAATTTTTCTTTTAAAAATGAATTAAATTCTTTACTAAAACTTCTTAAATCTCTTTTAATAGCCTGATGCCTCATTCACTTTTTTTTTGTGATTTTTCCATCAGACAAAACTTTAATTTCGTCGAGCTTAAGGACCGCCTCATCTAATTTCCTCTGACAATGAGATCTAAGATGCGACCCTCTTGTATAATACTCAATAGACTTTTCTAAATCTATATTTCCACTTTCAAGATTCTCTACAATTTCAGATAGTTCTTCCATTGCTTTTTCAAAAGACAGTTTATTTATTTCCGCAGGAATTTTACTCATTTTTGCAGCTCACTTAGATGCGTAATCATTGAATTTTCAAGTGCTTTTATATCATAACCACCTTCAAGCATCGATATTATTTTTCCTTCGCAATATTTATTTGCAATTTCTCTTAACTTACTTGTAATTAGCCTAAAATCATTTTCTACAAGATCCAGCGAGGCAAGAGGATCTTTTGTATGCGCATCAAACCCAGCAGAAATTAGAAGGAAATCTGGCCTTTGCTCTTCTAATTTTTTTACAATTCTTTCATCAAATATCTGCTGATATTTATATGAATTTGTTCCTGATGTGAGTGGAACATTAACAATATTACCTACTCCTATTTCATTTACATCACCTGTGCCAGGATATAGGGGATACTGGTGCGTTGAGTAATAGGTAACTTTTGAATTATTATAGAATATATCTTGAGTACCATTTCCATGATGAACATCAAAATCAATAATGGCTATATTTTTAAACTTATACTTGTTAATTAAATAGTGTGCGGCAATTGCAACATTGTTAAAAACACAAAAACCCATTGATCGATCATAACATGCATGGTGACCAGGTGGCCTGACAATACAAAAGGCATTATGAATATTATTACTCATTATAGCATCTACCGCGTCTATTCCCGCTCCGGCAGCTCTTAAGGTTGCATCCATAGAACCTTTTGAAACTGGAGTTTCTTGATCTAAGAAAACTATTTGATCATCAGATGGAAATCTTGCAAGAGTTTCCCTAACAAATTTCTCTTCATGAGCAGCAAAAATAAGTGATTGCTCTATTTTATTAGGTTGTTTAATTATTATATTTTTAAACTCTTCTTTATTTATTAGTTCAATGATATTTTGGACACGATCGGAACACTCTGGATAATCCAAGGATTGTACGTGACCTTTAAAACAGTCGTCAAAATATACAAAAGTTTGTGTCATAGATGAATTCAAAAAAAGTAATTAAAGCCAATATAAACTCTATTAAATTAGCTGCTAGAAGTCTACTGAATGGTAAAACAATAATTATACCAACAGATACTGTTTATGGTATTGCAGCAGATGCAACTAACGAGAAAGGGGTTGAAAATATTTTCAAAATTAAAAAAAGACCAAGAACCTATCCACTTATTTTATTTGTAAAGTCCATAAAAGAAGCAAAAAAATATGCATATTTCAATGATATTGAGGAGTTCTTAGCAACACATTACTGGCCTGGACCCCTTACGCTTATACTTAGAAAAAAAAATAGAAATATCTATAACGGTGATAAAAGACTTTCAAAAATAGGCATTCGCATTCCAAAAAATAAAGATGTTATGAACTTACTTAAAGTCGTTAATAAGCCACTCGCAACTACCAGTGCAAATATTCATCAAGAAAAAAATAGTAATAATATCAATCATCTAAGTCTACTTCATAATGATGATGTTACGCACGCGATAAGCAGTCACTACAGAATGAGCTTTGCAGAATCAACTCTGGTTGAAGTGAATAAAAACAAAATAAACCTCTTAAGAAAAGGTTCTATTTCAAAAAAATCAATTGAAAGTAATTTAAAAAAAAATTTGTTGCTTGATTAAAACTTATGCATCAACAAATGCATTAAAGGAAAAGCACCTTCTTTCTCCATCTCCTCTAAAAGGGTGAACGTCATGCATTAGAAATGATGGAAATATGTATAAGTCTCCTACTCTGGGCTTAAAAGTCTCTCTATGTTTCACAAGCGGTGGGCTATTTCTTGGAAGAGACACTCGACCATCAAAGAAAGAAATTAATCCTGCTAAATCTTTTTCTTTATTACGCTTAATTGAACTCGGTATCTTTAAATAACCTACTCCACTAATATTACCTCTATGTAAATGTGGTGGATTAAAATCTCCAGCAAACTGGCTGACGATCCAAGCTTTTTCTATTCTTATTTTTTTAACTTTAATATTAAGTGTTTTATCATAATAATCTTTTACAGACTTAATAATCTGTTTTTCAATTCCAATTTTTAAGATTTTTGAGGGTATCCTAAACTGCTGTTTCATGCTTCCTACTAATCTGTGGTCGTAATCGTATCTTTTTGAAAGTCTTTTATTATTAGACACCTGATCAGAAAATTTGTTTAGGCGAGCAACTGCACTTAAAGTCAGTTTTGTTTTTCCGATTGTTGGTCCAAATGGTTTGTATATCTTCATATTTTCTTGGTGCGCCCAGAAGGATTCGAACCCTCAACCCTCAGATCCGAAGTCTGATGCTCTATCCAGTTGAGCTATGGACGCATCTATATTATTATTTCAAGTAACATGCTTTTACTTAAGATACTAGAAAAATTAGGTAGGAAAAAGGTTGTTATGGATAGAGGTCCATCGCATCCTGAATATTGCTTAGCAAAACCTTGGACAGCAAGATATTACCTCTTATTCAGAAAGAGGCCCCGTTGGTTTCCTTTCAATATATTAATACATCATATTCTAGATGATGATCATGGTGTGGGTCTTCATAATCATCCTTTTCCATATATAACAATTATTGTTAGCGGAGGATACTGGGAAACAGATATAAATAAAAATAAAACCTGGAGAGGAAAATTCTATATTGGATTTAGAAGTGCTGATAATCTGCACAGAGTTGACTTAGAGCCTGGGATCAAACCGGTCACCATTTATATTGCTGGTCCATATGGACTAAGAAAAAAAGGTCGAAGCAATTATGGCATTTCAAATTAATTGATTTCTTAACTGCGATCTTAATAGTCTATCTTTTTTTAAATGTGCCTCTCTTCTCATGGCTTCTGATTTAGAGAATAACTCTTCTTGATATAACAATTTCCATTTAGATCCTCTTGTAAACTTTGCTCCTTTAGATTCATTATGTGCTTTAAGTCTTTTTTTTATATCATTACTCCAGCCTACATATGTTCGTACTTTTGGGTATTTCGTTCCGATGACATAAACAAAGAATCTCATATTTCTTGATATATTAATTGTATTTGGCATTGAAATAAATATAGTATCTATGAATCAACAGGAGAATAAGCATGCGTACTACTCTTACAGTTTTAGCTTTTAGTTTCATGATTTCAGCTTGTACTACTTTACAAAGCATTAATGAGACAGTTAAGGGCGACGGTGTTCCTTATATTCCAGGAATATAGAGATATTTAACTGGCCTCATTATGGGGTCAGTTACACCTTGTAATAATCAGTTAAAAAAGTTAATTGCCAAAATCAGTTTCCATTACGTATACTTATTTAAATGTTTAAAGTGCAAATTTCTGGAACTGGACTATACACACCCAAAGAAAAAATTTCAAACGAAGAACTAGTTGACTCATATAACAAGTATGTGGATGAATATAATTTATCAAACGCTAGCGATATAAATAATGGAAGTGTGGAGCCACTTGAAAAATCTAGTTCAGAGTTTATTGAAAAAGCATCAGGTGTAAAATCTAGATATGTTCAAAATAAATCAGGGATTTTGGATACATCCTTTATGCGTCCGAGACTTGTTGAAAGATCTGAGAATCAAATTTCTAATCTTGCTGAAATGGGAGTAATTGCAGCAAAAGAAGCTATAAAAAATTCTCAAATCGAGATCAAAGAGATAGATGCAGTAATTGTTGCTTGCTCAAATTTAGAACGTGCCTACCCAGCTATAGCTATTGAAATCCAAAATGAATTAGGTATCGAGGGGTTTGCATTTGATATGAATGTTGCTTGTTCCTCAGCTACTTTTGGCATTCAAGCCATTTTTGACATGATAAAAAGTGGGAGTATTAAATCGGCCTTAATGGTCAACCCAGAAATTTGTACTGGTCACTTAAATTTCAAAGATAGGGATTGTCATTTTATATTTGGTGACGTTGCGACAGCTGTAGTTTTAGAAAGAATGAATGGGGAAATTCATAAAAACAATTCTTATGAAATACTTGGGACAAAACTCCTTACAGAGTTTTCTAATAATATAAGAAATAATTATGGATTTCTGAATAGTTCTTCTCCTGAAGGAATAGGTAAGGCAGACAAACTGTTTCATCAAAATGGAAGAAAAGTATTCAAAGAAGTCATCCCTAAAGTTTCTAATTTAATAAAGGATCATTTAGAAGAAAATAAACTTTCCGCCGAAGATTTAAAGGGAATGTATTTGCATCAAGCAAATGAAAATATGAATATTCTTATTTCTAAATATGTACTTGGCAAAGAAGCATCTAGAGATCTAGCGCCCGTTGTTCTTGATGAATATGCTAACACAAGTTCTGCAGGTTCAATAATTGCTTTTCATAAACATAACAACTCACTAAAAAAAGATGATCTTGCAATTATTTGCTCTTTTGGGGCAGGTTATTCCGTGGGGAATGTTATTGTGAGAAAAATTGCTTAAAAATTTGGCTCCTTAGAGAAAAGCTTCCTTACTTTTGGTTCAAAATATTCAAGAGAATAAGATTCATAATCTGGATCAAATGACTTTTGATCCCACTTTTCACAAAAATCCACTGCATCTTGATAGTAAGGATGATCTTTAAATTTTTCTCTAGCATTACGATCTCTCCCTATGTGATGAGCATAGTAATATTCTTGAAAAATCCCATGATGAAGCATAATCCAATATACTTTTTCAGAAACATAGGGCCTTAAAACTGAGGCAACAAGTTGACTATGATTATATGGGGCAAGATTATCTCCAATATCGTGTACAAGAGTTGCCACTACCATTTCTTCATCTGCGCCATCTTTTTCAGCTCTAGTTGCTGATTGAAGTGAATGCTCTAACCTTGTTACTTGATAACCGTCAACTGAACTATCTAAATTTCTCAAAGCGTCTAATATTCTATCAGGAAGATCTTTTGAAAACTTTTCTTCATACTTACTTAAAAGATCATAATCTTCTTTTGTGCCATCTTTCATCTGAGTAAATTTTACTTTTTCCATTTATATTTCCTCTGACAATAATTTAAACTTACTTTCTGCAGAATCATGGTCTATATATAATCCCTGCAGCCATCTATTGCCTTCAGTTGTATTATAACTTGTTCTACCATGAAGTGTTCGATAATTATTCATAATAATTAAATCTCCTGGTTCTAAGCGAAACTTAAATATATATTTAGAAGAATTTATCATTTTGTGCATCACTCTTTTCGACGCATAAAATTCATCAAGTTTTTTAGGGTCTTGATAAAAAACAAAATCTAATCTGTTGCTATACTTTATTTGCTTTATTTCTCCTCGCTCACTTAACTTGATGATCTTACCTGTTTTTTCCAATATAGCATCTTTGTCTTTAAATTTAAAATTGATAAGAGTATTCGTAAGAGTATTAAACGCATTTGGATTTTCATTTTTTAAGTCTTCTGCAACCTTAAACCCATCAACAATTGTTGAGTCGCCTCCTTGGCAACTATTATGAATACAAAAAAGAAATTGAATAGAAGGTACTGGTTTTCGATATGGATTATCAGTATGAGACTCTAATTCAATGGATGTATATGCTAAATCGTTTGGTTGTTTTTGAGATTTAACGTTGAATAATTTTCCAAAATTAGTTTCTCTTATATATCCAATTTTTTTTGCAAAATTTATAATCTCACCATCTTCAGGTTTGAGTTTGCTTACAATTGCAAATCCATATCTATGGTAATATTCTAATATCTCATAAATTTGTTTATTTTCATTTGTATTATAATCAAATTTAAACTTTCTAAGTGATATGCTGTCTTTATTCCAAAAAACTTTATCAGGAAGTCCTTTAGCTCTCTTTATTTCTTTAATTAAGTTTTTTATGCAATACTTAGCTATATGATTATCTGAGAATTTAATTAATAGTTTATCTTCGTCTAACTTATTTACTTCTTTGATTTCTAAATTTTCAATGATTTTCTCTGGGTCATATAGTCGTTGTAGTGAATTTTGATCGACTGCACCTTCTTCTAATGACCGTTCTCTCATCCATAAAGGATGAAGCTTATATTGCTCATCGCCAATAAAAAACCTTATTTCTTTTGAATCATAATTAAAATCCATAAAAAAATATAAAACTAATTTTTTAATTCTTCAATATTTTCATATTCCGATAAACAAGCAGGATTAGCTAAGGCCTCTAAATTCTTTATATTCATGCCATTAATAATATCTCTCACAGTAATTTCTGCTATTTTGCCACTTCTTGTTCTAGGTATATCACTTACTTTAATAATTTTTGCAGGCACATGTCTTATAGAATTAGAAGATCTAATATTATATTTAATTTTATCAATAATAACTTGATCAAGCTCAATATCCTTTTGAAGCTTCACAAATAAAATAATTCTTGTGTCATTGTTCCAAGACTGACCAACTACAATGGATTCAACAATTTCATCTATTTGTTCGACAGACCTATATATTTCAGCAGTTCCAATTCTAATTCCACCAGGATTTAATGTTGAGTCTGACCGTCCATAAATGACTATTCCATTATTTTGAGATATTTTAGCGTAATCACCTTGTGTCCATACATTCTTAAATTTTGAAAAATATGATTTAATATATTTCTCTTTATTTAAGTCATCCCAAAATCCAATCGGCATAGATGGAAGCGGTGATTTACATACCAGCTCACCTTTTTGAAGCGTAGCCTGACCTTTTTCATCAAAGACATCCACATCTACCCCAAGACACATACTTTGTATTTCACCAGAGTAAACTGGCAACATTGGATTGCCGCCAACAAAGCAAGAAACAATGTCTGTCCCTCCACTAATGGACGCCAGATGTATATCTTTTTTTATAAATTCGTACACATACTCAAAACTCTCACTTATAAGTGGTGACCCTGTGCTTAACAATGATTCAAGTTTACCTAAATTATATTTTTCTAGAATATTTACTTTATCATTTCTTAAAGCATCAATAAATTTTGCACTTGTTCCAAAGCACGTTATTTCTTCTTCTTCAGCAATTTTAAAAAGGGTTTCTTTATCTGGATAAAATGGGGATCCGTCATAAAGCACTAATGAAACTCCTGACGCTAAACCTGAAATAAGCCAATTCCACATCATCCATCCACAGGTTGTATAATAAAATAATTTGTCACCTATTTTTAGATCACAATGAAGCTGTTGCTCCTTTGTATGTTGTAAAAGTGGTCCACCAGTATTATGAACTATGCATTTAGGTTTACCGGTTGTTCCACTAGAATAAAGAATATACATTGGGTCATTAAATGAGTTTTCTTCAAAAATAATTTTTTCTTGATAAATTTCTTTTTGAAAAATTGAATTTAAACTTATTTCATCTATTCCTTTATCCAGTTTCTTGTCTGGATAGTTAATACAAATAGTGTGTTTGAGTGTTTTGATATTATTAATTACATTTTTTATTTTCTTTTCAATATCAAATTTTTTTCCACCATATAAATAAATTTTAGAATATAATAATACTTTTGGTTTTATTTGATTAAAACGATCTAAAATAGCTGCCTCGCCAAAATCTGGCGAGCAAGATGACCAAATCGCCCCAATAGAATTCACTGCTAAAAATGCAATTAGTGTCTCAGCACTGTTTACCGCGACTGCCACAATCCGATCTCCTTTTTTAACCCCTATAGATCTAAAATAGTTAGCTAATATTGACGTTTTTGATACTAAATCTTCCTTATAATAACTTTTCTTGAAACCAAGTTCATTGATAAAGGTAATAGGGCATGAGTTAAGATTAGATAAAATATTTTCGGCATAATTAACTTTAATATTTTTAAAAAATTCTTGGTTGTATATAAATTTATCCTTTTCAATAACTGGGCTAGAGCTTCCTTTGTACTGTATGCCTAAATAATCTATTAAGCTTAACCAAAATTCAGCAGGATGACTAATGCTCCAGGACCAGATTTTACTATAATCAAAACTTAATTGAATTTTGTTTTTTTCTTCTAAAAAAATAAAATAATTATATAGGTTTGTTTTTTTTACTCTTTCCTTAGATGGGCTCCAAAGCAACCTTGGCATATCATAAAATTTTATTATTTCTTAAGCAATGTGAAGTGCTTTAGTTTCTAGGTAATCTTCTAGCCCCATTTCTCCACCTTCTCGGCCATTACCAGATTCTTTATATCCCCCAAAAGGTGAACCATAATTATAACCACCGCCATTAACATGAACACCGCCTGCTCTTAATTGCCTTGAGACACGTTCAGCTCTTTCTTTATCTCCCGTTTGCAGATAGGCAGCAAGACCATAAGGAGTATCATTTGCTATTCTGATTGCCTCATCCTCGTCATCAAAAGGAATTATCACTAGCACTGGACCAAATATTTCTTCTTGAGCAACTCTCATATTATTCTTTACATCAGAAAAAATTGTTGGCTTTACAAACCATCCTTTTTCATGACCATCAGGTTTTCCAAGGCCTCCTGCAAGTAATTTTGCTCCCTCATCAATACCAACTTGAATCATATTCTGAACTCGATCAAATTGTATTCTATCAAAGAGTGGCCCGAGATGGTCACCATCTAGTGTTGGATCACCTACCTTAATTTCTTCAGCAGTTTTTTTTGCAATATCAATTACCTCATCATAGCATTTTTTTTCTACCAGTAACCTTGTAGGAGCATCACAAGATTGTCCAGTATTAAACATACATTCATTTACTGAAGCTTTTACTTTTTCCTCTAAGTCACAATCCGCAAATACGATGTTAGGTGATTTGCCGCCTAATTCTAATGTTACTTTTTTTACAGTCTCAGCAGATTCAATGGTAACTGACTTACCTCCTCTTTTAGAGCCAGTAAATGACATCATTTCTATATCTGGATGCCGAGACATCAACACGCCTACCCCTTCTCCATCTCCATGTACTAAATTAAATACACCATCAGGAACTCCAGCCTCATCAAGAATTTCAGCATAAACCATCGCTGATAAAGGAGTATGCTCAGATGGCTTTAAAATACATGTACATCCTGTAGCAATCACAGGAAGTACTTTCAATGTAATTTGATTAATGGGCCAGTTCCAGGGAGTAATTAAACCACAAACTCCTATTGGCTCTTTTAAAAGTACATCTGTATTAGAAAGAATAATTTTTTCTTCATGCTTCTTTAACGCATCAATAAAACCATCTAAATGTCCTATTGCTGCATCTGCCTGCGCATCTCTAGCCATTCTATGAGGAGCTCCCATTTCAGATGTCATTGCATCTGCAAGATCTTCAAACCTTTTTTCAGAAATCTGCCTAATTTTATTAAGTAATTCTAAACGATCATTCTTTGAAGTTTTAGAAAAGCTATTAAATGCATTTTTTGCAGCACTCACGGCAATATCTACATCTTTAGAATTACCAAGGATTATCTCACCTATCAAATCTTCAGTTGCAGGGTTGAGAACCGCCATTGTTTTAGTTGATTTGGGCATTATCCATTTACCGTTAATATAAAATTTTTGAAGATTTTCCATTTTTTTTTTTATTACATACTATACTATTCAAATTGTAAATTCTTTTTAATATTGTAACTTCATAATCTTATGAATAAAAATATTATAATTTCTTGTGCAGTTACTGGATCAGGAGACTCTGTTGGCAAGCATCCTAATATTCCTGTTACTCCTGAGGAAATAGCAAACGCTTCTATTGAAGCTGCTAATGCTGGAGCTGCTATAGCCCATATTCATGTTCGAAATCCTGAAACTGGAAAGGGATCCAGAGATAATGAACTTTATAAAGAAGTAGTTAGCCGAATAAAAGATAGTGGGACTAATGTGATAATTAATCTCACAAGTGGAATGGGAGGAGATATAGAAATTGGTCCAGAAGATGATTTATTAAACTTTGGTTCTAATACAGATTTTGTAAATGCACTTGAAAGGCTGAGTCATGTTGAAGAACTTCTACCTGATATATGTTCCTTAGATTGCGGTACTCTAAATTTTGGTGATGAAAATATGATCTATGTTGGAACCCCTGAACAACTAAGAATAGGTGCTAAGAGAATTCAAGAATTAGGGGTTAAACCAGAACTTGAAGTCTTTGATACAGGTCATTTATGGTTTGCAAATCAGATGTTAGAAGAAGGCTTGCTAGATCAGCCATCATTGTTTCAAATTTGTTTAGGGATACCCTACGGTGCGCCCGCAACAACTGGATCAATGAAAAATATGGTTGATATGATACCAAAAGGAAGTAACTGGGGGGCATTTGGAATCGGAATTAATCAAATGCCGATGGTAGCACAAGCTGTTTTATTAGGAGGCAATGTTAGAGTTGGACTTGAGGATAATCTTTATTTAGAAAAAGGCGTTTATGCTACGAATGGATCACTTGTTGAAAAAGCTGCTACAATAATTAATAATTTAGGCTCAAATGTAATGGGTCCTGATGAAGCAAGAATACATCTTGGGTTAAAACGTTGAAAAAAAAAATTGTTTCGATTATTGGAACAGGTGTAATTGGTGCTGGATGGGCGGTAAGATTTCTTGCTAAAGGCTATATTGTTAAAGCATATGACCCAAATATTGACTCACTTGAGAAATTAAAAAAAAATATTCGTTTTGCATTTAAAAGTCTTAAAAAGATAGGTTTAAATAAACATGCTTCATTGAAAAAACTTAAAGTTTTTACTAACCTGAATGATGCTTTACATGAAACAACCTTCGTTCAAGAAAACGCACCTGAAAATGAAAAAATTAAAAAAAATATTCTAAAAAAAATTGATAATGTAATTCCAAAAAATATTATAATTGCGTCCAGTTCCTCTGGATTATTACCATCAAAAGTTCAATCTACATGTAAATTTCCTGAAAGAGTATTAATTGGACATCCATTTAATCCAGTATACTTGTTACCACTTGTTGAGATTGTAGCTGGTAAAAAGACTAGTCATACAAATGTAAAAAAATTAAAAAAAATATATGAACATATTGGAATGCGACCCCTTGTTGTTCGAAAAGAGATAGAAGGATACATTTCTGATAGACTTCAAGAAGCTTTATGGCGTGAGGCCTTACATATAATAAATGATGGCGTAGCATCAACTGAAGAAGTTGATGACGCTATTGTGTATGGGCCTGGATTAAGATGGGCCTTTATGGGGGTATGTTTAACATTTCATTTAGCTGGTGGAGAAACGGGAATGAAACATATGCTAGAGCAGTTTGGTCCTGCTCTAAAGCTGCCTTGGACTAAATTGAAAGCGCCTGAATTATCGAGTAAACTGAAAGAATCAATGATTTCTGGCACGAAAAAACAAGCTGGGAAATTTAGTATCAAAGAGCTTGAGGAACAAAGAGATTTATTTTTGATTGAAATTATGAAAACTTTAAATAAAAATCAAAAAGATAAGTTTCCAAATTGGGGTAGGAAATACAATAATTTTAAATAGTTTATGAGTCATAATCCATCTATATCGTCGTTAAAAAAGAATGGTAAATCAATACTAGTTGATTGGAGCGATGGTGAACAAAGTAAATTTAATTTTTTATGGCTGAGAGATAATTGCCCATCAGAAGTTCATCCAACTGCAAGAGAGAGAACTTTCAACCTTTTAACGGTTACAGATGATATACATCCAAAGTCTTATAAGATAAATGATAAAGGGGCGCTTGAAATTGAATGGAGTGAAGGTGATCATACAAGCTACTATGATAGCGATTGGCTCAGACATAATTGCTACACACTTAAAAGTAAAAAAACATACATTTCGCCATATTTTCTATGGGACCATAGTATAGAATCTAATTTTGAAGACATTCAAATAGACTATAAAGAAATTATTAGTGGAGATGATGGAATTAAAAAGTGGCTTGAGCAGCTTCACTACAAAGGTATTTCTATTGTTAAAAATGCACCTACGGATAAGGAATCTGGTTTTGATGTAATTGCTAATATTAGTCACCATAGAGAAACCTTTTTTAAAACACCTTTTGAAGTTATTGATATTCCTAATCCTAACAATTCTGCTTATACCGCAGCTGCATTAAGGAACCATTTAGATCTTCCATACTATGAAATAGCACCAGGATATCAATTCTTGCATTGCCTGATCAACAATGCTTCTGGAGGCGAGTCGGTTGCAGTAGATGGATTCAAAGTTGCTAGTTACATGAAAGCAAATTATACAGAATATTTTGAAACTCTTTTAGAGACGCCTGTCAAATTTGTAAATAGAGATTATACTTCAAATGCTATAAGGGTAATGCATAAACCTCTATTTTCTTTAGATCATAATAATGATTTTAACGATATAAGGTTTAGTGTTGCTTATATGGGAGTGATGGATTGTAACCCCAACCAAATGGATAAGTTTTACGAAGCTTACCGAAAACTAATCGCTTTACTTCACGATCCTAAATTTGAAATAAATTTCAGACTTAAGGCTGGGGATATTTTTAGTTTTAATAATAGACGGGTACTTCACGGTCGAAAAGAATACGATGCAAATTCAGGCGAAAGACATTTACAAGGATACTATATAGATCGAGACGAAATTATTGGAAGATTAAACTATCTGAACCAAGTTAACCCTTAAGACTTTCTTAGAATAGCTGCAACATTTTCTTTTGAAACTATACCAACAAAATTATTACCTTCATCTAATACGTTTATATCAGAATTACTTTCTAAAATAATAGGCAAGCAATTTTCTATACTTTCATTAATTTTAACTGAGGGACCTGTTTCGTTTGATTTACCATCTTTATTCAAAATGGTTTTTATTTTTAAAACTTTTATACGGTTAACATCTTTGACAAAATTGGTAACATATTCATCGGCAGGATTGAGAAGTATTTCCTCTGCATGTCCATCTTGTACCAACTTTCCACCATTCAAAATTGCTATTCTATCCCCTAATTTTAAAGCTTCATCAAGGTCATGAGTAATGAACATAATTGTTTTATTTAAATTTTGTTGCAAATCTAATAATTGATCTTGCATATCAGTTCTGATTAATGGGTCTAAAGCACTAAATGCTTCATCCATTAATAGAATATCAGGGTCAGTTGCTAGTGCCCTCGCAAGACCCACTCTTTGTTGCATTCCTCCAGAGAGTTGATTAGGAAATTTATTCTCAAATCCATTTAGACCTACCTTATCTATCCAATATAACGCTTTATCTTCAGAGTCATTTTTATCTAAATTTTTTATGCTCAATCCAAACTGAACATTGTCTAAAATATTTTGATGTGGAAAGAGAGCAAATCGTTGAAAAACCATACCCGTTTTATTTCTTCTAAACTCTAGTAAATCAGCTTTACTTAGCTGAGTTATATCAACGCCATCAACAGCAACTGTCCCTTCAGTTGGCTCTATTAACCTATTTATATGACGAATTAATGTTGACTTACCTGATCCTGATAACCCCATTACAACCTGAATTGAATGCTCTTTTATATCTAGGCAGATATCATCTAAGCCAAGAACATGATTATATTTTGATAACAATTCCTCCTTATTAACACCCTCTTTAACTTTTTGCGTAAGTTCTTTAGATCTTGAGCCAAATATCTTATATAAATTTTCTATTTTAATTTTAACTTCACTCATTTGTTCCTGCTCTATATTGTTGCATTCTTTTGCCAAATGATTGGGAAACTCTGTCAAAGATTATTGCTAAAGCAACAATGGCAAGACCATTTAAAAGGCCCATAGTGAAATATTGATTAGTAATTGCTTTTAGGACTGGCTGTCCTAATCCCTTCACTCCAATCATTGATGCAATAACGACCATCGCTAAAGCCATCATAATAGTTTGATTTATACCAGCAAAAATTGTTGGTAAAGCAAGAGGGAGCTGAACTCTAAATAATTTTTGCATTCTATTAGCTCCAAATGCATCAGCTGCTTCCAAAACTTCTTTGTTAACTTCTCTAATACCAAGATCTGTTAACCTAATTATCGGTGGTATAGCGTAGATTATAACAGCAAGTAATCCAGGAATCTTTCCAATACCTAAAAGCATCACAACAGGAATAAGATATACAAAACTTGGCATTGTTTGCATCACGTCTAGGATGGGAGTGACGACGGCACGCGCCCTGTCGGACCCAGACATTAGTATGCCGATGGGAATTCCTAATCCTATCGACATAATCGTACAAACCCCTATTATGCTAACAGTAGACATTGTGTCATCCCACATCCCAAAATATCCAATTAGTAGAAATGCAAATAAAGATGAAATTGTCAAAGAAATACTTCTGCTACCGTAATAAATCAGTAAAAGAAAAGCAACGATTACAAGTGGCCATGGTGAATTTTGTAGTATTTTCTCAAACCATACAAGAAAGTAAAGTACAGGATCAAATACAGCTTCAATCGTATCTCCGTACTCTCTGGAAAAATTTCGGTAAGCCCCATCTAGTGTTTTCTTAAAAAGACGAAGGCCCTCCTTGCTCATTTCTGGAAATGAAAGGAAAAAATTTGAGAAATTCATAAAATAATGCGGACTATATCATAATAGTCCGCAATATTATTATTTAATTACAGTGCTGCTTCAATTTTTGCTTTTGCATCACTATCAACCCAGCTATGCCACTCAGTATAATTCTTTAAGAAGTATATTGCTGTGTCTTCACCAGATGCTTGATTGTCATCTTTCCATGCTAATAAGGCATTTACAGTGCTATTTGGAAGCGCTCTTTTAGAAATGTATTCCATACCCAGATTTGAACTATTTTTAAAGTTATCTGTAACTACGGTATAAACTTCAGAAACTACCCACGCATTTGGTTGAGGATCAGCGCATCCATCTTGAGATGTGCAGTTATCCCATTCTTCTTTGCTGTGATCAACACCAAAACTGAGTTTTTTCAATGGGTACTTTCCAAGTACTGCGGTAGGTGCCCAATAGTATCCTAGCCACCCTTCCTCCTTATTGTAAGCTTCTCCAATTGCTCCAGCTAAAGCCCCGCCTGATCCTGGATCTACAAGTCTCCAGCCTTTAGCTTCCATATCATAAGCTTTAAATAAATTTCCAGTACTTATTTGGCAATTCCACCCTGATGGACATGTATAGATTGCTCCAGTTCCACCTTCTGGGTGAGGAAATAATTCTGGTCGTTCAATTACATCATAAACTGTTTGAATGTCTGGATTTGCGTCTGCCATGTACTGAGGAATCCACCAACCTTCTTCACCTGTGTCAGACAATACCTCTGCAGCATAATGCAAACGACCTTCTCCTACAGCATTATCTAATGCTAAACGAACAGCATTAATCCATAGTTCTGGCGCAACATCTGGTTCACCTTTTTCCATCATTGATGTCGCAGTTGGCATTGTATCGCCTGGCACTAACTCGACATTACATCCATAACCGTTTTGAAGAACCATTTTGTCTACATGCGCAAACATTTCCGCAGAAGCCCAATTCATCTCAGCCACAGTGATTGTACCGCAATCGGCTACTTCCTGATTTCTGTCACAACTGACAGTAAAGATCATCGCAAAGCCTAAAAGGAATATTGCAATAACTGATTTCTTAGAGAATAAACTCATTCTTAACTCCCATTTATTTTTTTTATATATTTTTTAATTGAAACATATATCCATCCTTCTATCTAGGTAAAAAGCGAGAAATTTTAATAGTTTATAGGAAAATTCTAAGCTACTGATTTATATGATCTATTTCCAAAGTATATTTCAATCAATGGAGCGCTCATAACAAATACCGCACCAATAAATTCTCTCATCGTAATAATTTCATTCGCTAAGAGATATGCAGATAGAATGCCTATAACAACTTCAAACATCAGTAAAATTCCAGCTCTACCTGGGTCTACTTGATCTTGGCCGAAAGTGATCAGCCAATATCCAGGAAGTAACCAAATAAAAGCAAATATCAAAATTATTATATAGGTATTAGATATTATTTCATTATTGAAACCTGCAAGCACCTGTCCATTTGGCAAAAGAGTTGCAATGATGACAAATAATCCACCAATGAGAATGAAGATTGAAGTCCCAAAATTAACATCTAATTCATTATTAATTCTAATTACTGTTGCACAAACAGACCACAAAAAACCAGAGGCTATGCCAAATATATCAGCAAGAGAACTTGGCAAAATATTACCTTTGTCCAATCCTGTTATGATAAAAAGACCCGTGAAACCAGCTGCTATGGAAAAAGCTCTGTATATGGTTAAAGGGGTTCTTAAAAATACAATCTCAATAATTGTGCTCCAAACAGCTGTAAGGTAAAAAAATATTAAAATTCTTGCAACGTTACCACGTAACAGTCCCTCATTATATAGACACATTGCCGCCGCACCAGCAGTCGCTGCAATTATTGTAAGAATTATATTTTTTTTAGTAAGTAAATGTACGTTCCGTAGTGAAAAACTTAGAAGAAAAAAACCAGCAAGCATAAAGCTTAATGTTAGAGGTATCGCATTATTACTTGCGTACTCATTTAACAAACGAAGAGGATACCACCATGTTCCCCAAAGCAGAGTAGATAATACTATTGCCAAGCTTGGATTTAAGTTTTTTAACATTATCTAATGTTGTACTATAAATACAATGTTTGATAAAATCATTTCATGAAATTAAATAACTTTGATTATATTATAATTGGAGCTGGTAGCGCTGGTTGTGTACTAGCTAATCGCCTTTCATCAAATGCCTCTATTAATGTCCTGCTAATAGAATCAGGGCCTTCAGACCATACTTGGAAAACTGCAATGCCTGCCGCACTACTTTATACAATGCACGATCCAAAATATAATTATCTTTATGAATCTGAGCCAGAACCATTTATGCATAATAGGACTATGTTCTGCCCCAGAGGTAAGATGTTGGGAGGAAGTTCATCGCACAATGGAATGGTTCATGTAAGAGGTAATGCAAAAGATTTTGATAACTGGGGACAGTTAGGTTTAACAGATTGGACTTACGATAAAATTTTGCCTTATTTTAAAAAATCTGAGTCAGTTGAGGGTTTGGATGCAAATTTTCGAGGAGACTCGGGACCTCTGAAACTTTCAAGATCCACAAATGGCAATATTCTTAGTCAAGTTTATTTAAATGCTGCGCAACAAGCTGGGTATCAAATAAATAATGATATGAATGGCAAAGAACAAGAAGGTTTTGGTTTAATGGATACAACTATTTTCAATGGAAAGAGACAAAGTACAAGCGTTACGTATCTTCATCCAATAAAGCACAGATCTAACTTGAAGATATTAACAAACGTAACTGTAAATAAGATACTGTTTGAAAATAAAAAAGCTGTTGGAGTTGAATGCAAAGCGAATGGTAAAAATAAAAAGTATTTTTCAACTAAAGAGGTCCTTCTTTCTGCTGGGGCTATAAATTCACCTCAATTGCTCATGCTTTCTGGAATTGGCCCAGAAAAAGAATTATCAAATCATAATATTGAGCCAGTAGAATGTTTGGAGGGAGTTGGTAAAAACTTACAAGATCATCTTGAAACCTATGTTCAATATAAATGTAAAAAGCCTGTAACACTTCACAGTGCTCAGAACCCTTTTAAAATGGCATTGATAGGTGCTGAATGGTTTTTGTTTAAAACAGGTGTTGCTGCGCACTCTAATCTAGAAACAGGTGGCTTTGTGAAGAGCAATGAAATGTCTGATTATCCAAATATACAATTTCATTTTTTTCCATCTTTAGTTTTAGATCATGGAAGAAAGAGTTCTACCTGCCATGCTTTTCAAGCCCACGTAGGACCGATGCGACCTACCAGCAGAGGATCAGTAAAATTAAAATCAAATAATCCAAACGATGCACCTTCCATCCAATTCAATTATATGCAAACCGAACATGATCTTAGAGAAATGCGAGAAGGAATAAAAATTGCAAGGGAGATATTTAGTCAAAAGGAATTCGATGAATATAGAGGAGATGAAATCTCACCAGGAAGCAATATAAATAATGATGAAGATCTTAATAATTTTATAAGAGATAAAGGAGATACTGCATACCACCCATCATGTACGTGTAAAATGGGAAAGGATGATCGATCAGTGGTAGACGAGGAACTCAAAGTATACGGAATAGATAGTTTAAGAGTCATTGATGCATCAATTATGCCCAATATCATTACTGGTAATTTAAACGCATCAACTGTAATGATTGCTGAAAAAGCGTCTGATTTAATTGTAAATAATTAATTAATTTCGGTAATAATCTGGTTTTTCTTAGAGTCGTAAATATATACTGGACCATCAAAACATTTGATCAATATTTTTTGATCTTCAAGTTTAATGACGTCTTCGATGCCTGATGTTCCACATGTACTATGAAATTCAGTATCATTAGTGTTTTCGAAAAAATCAACATTTTTGGATCTTTCAATTACAGTTGTAATAACAACAGTTGTACCAACGATAATTAAAAATCCTAAAAAAATAACTATGAATAGTAAAATTCTCTGGTTCATTTAAAATACTATTAATGATCTATGAATATAAAGTCAATGATATCAAGTATAGCGGGCTAAGACTTGATAAATATATTTCATTAGAACTCTCTCATCTGAGTCGATCAAAAATTAAGCTTTTAATAAATAATAAAATGGTACTTGTGAATGGTAAAAGGCAAGATCCAGACTATAAAATTTCTTTTAAGGATAAAATTACAGTTACAGAAGAAATTAAAAATGAGACTTCTTTAAAAAGTGAAAAGATAGATCTTAATATTATTTATGAAGATGAAGATTTAATTGTAATTGATAAACCTGCTGGAATTGTAATGCACCCCGGTGCTGGCAATAAATCAGGAACAATTGTAAATGCTTTAATTAATCATTGTGGCAATAGTTTAAAATTTGTAGGAGACTCGCAAAGACCAGGGATAGTTCACCGAATAGATAAAGATACAAGCGGGCTAGTTGTTGTGGCAAAAAATGATTTTAGTCATCAACACCTTTCGCTTCAATTTGCTGATCATTCCATTAGAAGGGAGTACTTTGCTGTCTGTTGGGGAATAATAAAACCCGCAAATGGAAAAATATCATCTTTTATTTCAAGAAGTAATAAGAATAGGACAAAAATGATGAGCTCTAAGATAAAAGGTAAAGAAGCAATAACTAATTATAAAACTATTGAAAACTTAAAAACCAGTAAAGGAAATACAATTGCAAGCGTAATTGAATGTAAGCTTCATACTGGCAGAACTCATCAAATAAGAGTACATATGACTGATAAGGGACATCCTCTCATAGGGGATAAGACGTATGGAAGATCGCCTCAAGGAAAACTAAAACAACTATCAAATAGAGCAATTTCTGCGATTAATGGACTGCCAGGACAAGCCCTACATGCAAAAAGTCTTGGTTTCATTCATCCAAAAACAGAAAAAGTTCAATTATTTCAGTCTGTTATCCCAGATTACTTGAGCAATCTAATAAATTCTATTAAAAGCTGAGCATTGAAAATAAGCATATAACTACCATATTTAATATATGACCAATAATAACAAGTTACCTGTATTGTCCAATGAAGGCAGCTTAACTCACTACCTTCAGCAAATTAAAAAGTTCCCAATGTTAACTGAGAAGCAAGAAGTTAGCCTTGCCAAGAAATGGAGAGACAAAGGAGATACGAGTGCAGCACATGAATTAGTTACTAGTCATCTGCGGCTGGTTGCAAAAATAGCTATGGGATACAGAGGATATGGACTTCCAGTTACAGAATTAATTTCTGAGGGCAACATTGGCTTAATGCAGGCCGTAAAGAAGTATGATCCTGACAAAGGTTTTCGTTTAGCAACATATGCGATGTGGTGGATTAGAGCAGCTATACAAGAATATGTTTTAAAGTCATGGAGTCTAGTTAAGATCGGTACAACTGCAGCACAAAAAAAGTTATTTTTCAATCTTAAGAAGTTAAAAGGCAAACTCAGTGATTATAATGAAGGCTCATTAAAACCTCATCAGGTAAGTGAAATTGCGAGTCAATTGAATGTTTCAGAAAAAGAAGTCTCTGAAATGGAAGGAAGAATGTCAGGTAATGATTACTCACTTAATGCAGTTGTCAGTGCTGATGGTGAAGAAGAATGGCAGGAATGGCTAGTAGACGAAGATGCAGACCATGAAGTCAAAATTGCGGAAAAAGAAGAAGTAACTAAACGAAAAGCACTCTTGTCTAAAGCTATTGATGTACTGAATGAAAGAGAAAAATATATAATTCAGGGAAGAAAGTTATCAGAAGATCCTAAAACTCTTGAGGAACTTAGTAAAGAGTACAATATCAGCAGAGAACGCATTAGGCAGATTGAAGAGAGAGCATTTCAAAAATTGCAATCTGAAATGTTGAATCTGGCTAGAGATACGAAGTTAATCCAAGCCTAATCAAATAATTTATTTATCAAGATTGTATCTTCGCGGCGTGGACTTGTTGAAATCAGATCAATTTTTGTATTTGTGAGTTCGGTAATACGTTCAATATATTTCTTAGCATTAACAGGAAGATCGTCATAATTATTAATGCCTGTCGTCGTACTTAGCCAGCCTTTAAAAGTTTCATAAATAGGCTCCAATTCTTCTTGGTCTTGTTCTGAACTTGGATAAAAATCAATTTCTTCACCTTTTAATTTATAACCAATACACATCTGTATTTCTTCAAAATTATCTAAAACGTCAATTTTTGTAAGGGCAATGCCTGTTGCACCTGATTGAGTCAGTGCCTGACGAACCAACACGGCATCAAACCAACCACATCTTCTCTTTCTGTTTGTAACAGTTCCAAATTCATGACCAATTTCACCCAGTTTATTTCCAACTTCATTATCTTGTTCAGTTGGAAAAGGCCCATTTCCTACCCTTGTAGTATAAGCTTTAGTTATTGCTAATACATGATTAACTACTTTTGGGCTCAAGCCACTGCCAATAGAAGCATAACTTGCATGAACATTAGATGATGTGACAAATGGATATGTTCCATGATCAATATCTAAAAGAAATCCCTGGGCTCCCTCAAATAGTATCTTTTCATTATTGTCTTTAATGGTGCCAAGAATTTCATTGATTGTTTTTGCAAACGGTCTTGCAAATTGTCCTAGTTCATAAATCTCATCAAGTATATCGACAGCTTTATACTCCTCGTTACCTAACCCTCTCATTATTGCATTATGATGATTCAATAATACATCAATTTTATTTATTAATTTTTCTTTATCAAATAAATCGCACAATCTAATTGCTCTTCTTCCAACTTTGTCTTCATAAGCTGGCCCTATTCCTCTTTTAGTTGTTCCTATTTTTATAAGATTATTATTTTCTCTGATAGCGTCTAGTTTTTGATGGATGGGCAATATAATTGTTGCCCTATCAGAAATAAATAGATTATGTGGAGAGATTTTTACACCTCTATCAACTAAACTTGTTATTTCTTTTTTAAGAGCAGATAAATCAAGAACAACCCCATTGCCAATAATTGAAATTTTGTCTTCACGCAAAATGCCTGAAGGTAATATATTTAACTTGTATGTCTCATTGTTAATTACAAGGGTATGGCCAGCATTATGACCACCCTGAAACCGGATTACAAGGTCAGCTTGGCTTGAAAGCCAATCCACAATCTTTCCTTTCCCTTCATCGCCCCATTGAGATCCAACAACTACAACACCTGTCATTTTTTATCCTGGATATTAAGAAAAATATTTAGTAACTTTTTTAGTTAATTCATCATTTTTAATCTGACTTTTACACTCTATCATAACTCTCAAAAGTGGCTCAGTACCAGACATTCTAACAACGATTCTACCTTCACCTGCAACTTCTTCCTCACACTTTTTAATAAAACTCTTAGTTTCATCATTTTCCAAAATATTCTTAGTTTTAACTTCAAAATTAATCAGGTTTTGAGGATGCGGAGTAAATAAATTAAAAATTTCACTAGCCTGTTTTTTATTTTGTATGATAATAGCAAGTACTTGTAGGGCAACAATGATACCATCACCAGAGGATGTGTAATCCCTCATGATAATATGACCTGATTGCTCTCCACCTAAATTAAGATTTTCATGAATCATTTTTTCTTTGACATATCTATCGCCAACATTTGCTCTAACTAATTCTATATTATTCTCATTAAGAAGGTTTTCTAAACCTATATTGGCCATTGAAGTCCCAACAACTTTATTTTTTTGGAGTAAGTTTTTTTTGCTCATATGTAATGCTAACAACGCAAGGATTTGGTCGCCATTAATAACATTTCCTTTTTCATCGACTATCGCTAACCGGTCTCCATCTCCATCCAGTGCAATGCCTATATTAGCTTTTTCCTCTATTACAGTTTTTGCTAATAAATCTGTATTAGTTGAGCCGCACTTATCATTGATATTTATACCATTTGGCTGAGTTCCAATTTGAATTAACTCTGCTCCTAACTCCCATAAGATAAGAGGAGCTGATATATATGAAGCGCCATGAGCGCAATCAACAACTATTTTTAATCCATCAAGGCGTTGAGACTTAGGAAATGTGTTTTTCAAATATTCAATGTACCTCCCATTTGCATCTTCTAATCTTTTAGCTCTTCCTATATCTTCAGGCTTAGCTAGAGACTCTTCAAGTTTACTTTTCATTAGATCTTCTATTTCTATTTCTGTCTCATCAGAGAGCTTGTTGCCGAGTCTATCAAATATCTTTAAACCGTTATCTTGATATTGATTATGAGAAGCTGTAATCATAATTCCAAGGTCAGCTCGCATTGACCTTGTTAGCATTGAAACTGCAGGAGTTGGGATCGGACCAAATAAAAAAACATCCATGCCCATTGATAGTAAGCCAGACGTTAAAGCCTGTTCGATCATGTAACCAGAGAGCCTTGTATCTTTCCCAATAACTACCTTATGCCTGTGATCGCCTTTGGTAAAATATTTTCCAAGTGCCATCCCTAGATTAATTAGGGTAGGTCCATTTAATTTTTCACTGTTTGAGCTTGCTCGAATTCCATCTGTTCCAAAATATTTTTTTTTCATATTAATTTCGAATATACTTTTATTGCTTGGTTTGTCTCATATACGTCATGCACTCTGAATATTTGAATACCTTGAGACAGACCGTATAAAACTGAAGCTATCGATCCCCCTGTACGATCATCGTATAATTCATTTTTTTGTATCTTTCCAATAAAACTTTTTCGAGAACTGCCTAACATTACTGGCAGACCAAGCGAGTGAAGCAAACTAATCTTTTTTATAAGTGTCAAATTTTGTTTCAGAGTCTTACCAAAGCCAATACCGGGGTCGATTATAATTTTGTTTTCAGATATGCCTTTTGACTTACATTTTTTTATTTGATTTTCTAAAAAATCATAAACATCAAGCAAAACATCTTTGTATTTAATTGAATTTTGCATTTTCGCAGGGTTAGAAATTGAATGCATTATAATGAAAGGAATTTTAGTATTATTTAAAAAACTAATAACTTTACTGTCATACCTTAATCCCGAGACATCATTGATAAAATCAATATTATATTCCATTACTGCTTTCATTACTGAAGATTTTCTTGTATCAACTGAAACTAAAGAATTTTTTGAATTACTTTTAATTTGATCAATAACTGGCATTATTCTTTGAAGTTCTTTTTTAGCTGGAACTGTCTTTGACCCAGGTCGTGTAGACTCTCCTCCAACGTCAACTATGGCAGCGCCCTCTTTCCTTAACTTTTTGTATTGTGCGAATGCGTCTTTAACTGATAAAAATTCTCCTCCATCAGAAAAACTATCTGGGGTGACGTTTAATATTCCCATGATTAAGGGTTTATTAAATTTTAAATTTTTAATTTTCTTTCTGGTTTTTGTTATTTTTTTTATTTGAATATGTACAATTTTACTAATGTCTCTTGATAATCCATTAACCTCTTTTAAATGGAGATATTTTGATGAAATGTTTTTACCATTTCTCTTAATTAATTCAATTCTATCAAAATAAAGTTTGGAAGAGCCAAGTTTTAGAGAGTCTTTATTTTTACTATTATTTAATATTGGTCTAACGTAATACTTAACAAGTTTACGAGTGCCAGTCATATTTAATTGAGTTTAACTAGTCTGTGGTTTGGGCTTGAAACCTGGAACAACTGTTGAAGGTTTTCCACTTTTAGGTACGGATGGGCCAGCATTGCTAATTTCCTCTTCTGGGTTTGGTCTGTCAATTTTTCCATCCTTGAGTAACGACAATATTTCTTCTCCATTCAAAGTTTCATATTCAATTAAGCCTTTTGCAAGAGTATGCAGATCACTTATTTTATCAGTAAGGATCTTCCTTGCAAGATCATAGCACGTATCAACAATTATTCTAATCTCAGAATCAATTAATCTCGCTGTGTCTTCTGACACATTTTGATGTTTTTGAACTGATCTACCCAAGAAAACTTCTTCCTCGTTTTCACTGTACTGAAGTGGTCCAAGCTTTTCACTCATTCCATATTTGGTAACCATATTTCTTGCCATCTTAGTTGCCATTTCGATATCAGAAGATGCACCCGATGTCACTTTGTCGTCACCAAAAATTATTTCTTCTGCTACTCTTCCTCCCATAGCAACAGTGATATCAGCAAGCATCTTTTCTCTAGCCATTGATAACTGATCTCGCTCAGGCAGTCTCATAACCATTCCTAGGGCTCTACCACGTGGTATGATTGTAGCCTTATGAATAGGATCTGATGCGGGTTGGTTTAAAGCAACAATAGCGTGACCTCCTTCGTGATAAGCTGTTAATTCTTTTTCTTCTTGACTCATTACAAGAGATCTTCTCTCTGATCCCATCATGACTTTATCTTTTGCTTCTTCAAAATCTACCATCGTAACAATTTTTTTATTTTTTCTGGCAGCAAGTAATGCAGATTCATTAACAATATTAGCTAAATCAGCTCCTGAGAAACCAGGGGTTCCCCTTGCGATTGTTCTAATATCAACATCAGGGGCAACTGATATTTTCTTAATATGAACTTTTAGAATTGCTTCTCTGCCCATAATATCTGGATTTGGAACTACCACTTGTCTATCAAACCTACCAGGTCTTAATAAGGCTGGGTCTAATACATCTGGTCTGTTTGTTGCAGCAACCAATATAATGCCTTCTTGAGTATCAAAACCATCCATTTCTACAAGAATTTGATTTAACGTTTGCTCTCTTTCATCATTACCGCCACCGAGACCTGCACCACGACTTCTTCCGACAGCATCAATTTCATCAATAAATATTATACATGGAGAATTTCTTCTTCCTTGCTCAAACATGTCTCTAACTCTTGAGGCTCCCACGCCAACAAACATTTCTACAAAGTCAGAACCCGAAATTGTAAAAAATGGAACGCCAGCTTCACCCGCAACAGCTCTTGCTAAAAGTGTTTTACCTGTTCCGGGGGGACCAATTAACAATGCTCCTTTTGGAATTCTTCCACCAAGCTTTTGAAATTTTCTTGGATCCTTTAAAAAGTCTACAATCTCTACAAGTTCCTCCTTTGCTTCATCTATTCCTGCTACATCATTAAAAGTGACTTTATTTTTGTTTTCAGTTAAAAGTTTTGCTTTGGATCTTCCAAAACCCATTGCTCCACCTCTACCACCTTGCATTTGTCTCATGAAGAAAATCCATACACCTATAAGCAATAGCATAGGGAACCATGAAATAAGCACTCCCAGGAGTGAAGGGTAACCATCGTCAAGAGGAGCTGCAGAGATATTTACACCTCTTTCATTTAACCTGTCTACAAGAGTAGGATCGTTTGCAGCATAGGTCTTAAAAGAACGCCCATCATCAAACGCGCCGTTAATATTGCTACCTCTTATGACCACATCTTTGACTGACCCAGCTTCTACTTCATCAAGGAATTGGGAATATGTAAGATCAATTACATTTCTTTCCCCGCTAGTGTTACTGAAAAGATTAAATAGACCAAAAACGATAAGAGCAATAAATACCCATAGTGTAATATTTCTGAAATTCATTTTTTTTTAATTATTCATTATATTAAGTAATTACTATTTTGCGTCATGCAAGAAAAGAAAGGTATAAATTTTAACAATATATATCAATTGCTTAACACTAATAATGCTCTATTAATTTTGGCCAATTCTTATTTTTAAAAATTACTTTCAAATTCTGTCCCAAAAGTGGGCTACTTTTTTTTTCTTTTGAGATTAAGATTTCGTCATTTTTAGCAGTAAATATGCATCCATTTAAAGTATGACTTTTAAGATTTCTGGTATTAATTTTGTCAATAAGGCTTTTTAGAGACCTGGATCTAGGCACTTTATCCTTATTGCCTACAAGACGACAAAGTTTATTGATAATACGATATTGTATTTCAATTGGCACTTTTTTAAATTTTTTATTATTAAACTTTAAAGTGCTATTTCTACCCAGTGAGATACATTTTTTTAAATAATTATTAACTGACACAGTAATTGCTTCATCTGCTTTTTTTAAATTTTGTATAACTTCTAGAATTCTTTTTTTATCCAACCCCTCATTAATTAAATTTTCAGTAATCGCTCTTATACGAGACCTATCGTACTTCATATCTTGATTTGTGTTATCATAAATATAAGGTTGCTTCATTTTTGCTAAATATTTAATCAAACATTTCTTTGAATATTTTAATAAAGGTCTAACAATACTTATCTTTCCTCCTTTATACCTAGATACTGGCTTTAAAGATGATAAACCCTTTATTCCGCTTCCTCTTATTAACCTCATTAAAAATGTTTCAATCTCATCATCTAAATGATGAGCAGTTAATAAATATTTAAATTTATTTTTTTTACAAACATCTGTTAATAGTTCGTACCGATGTTTCCTAGCCGTTGAAAGTGTATTAGAGCTACTTATTTTTTTAATAACTTTTTTTGAAACAAAGCTTACTTTTTCTTTTTTCATAAGCTTCTTTATCCATTCAATTTCTTTAGGTGAGTCTTCTCGCAACCTATGGTCTATTGAAATTGCTATAAATTTTAAATTATTTTTTTTTACAAAATTTTTAGCCAGGTATAAAAGTGCTAAGCTATCTGGGCCACCTGAAAGAGCGACGGCAAAGTTTGTATTTATACCAACAAGCTTAAGTTCTTTTTCAAAATCTTCATCAGTGATCTTATCTATATTTTGATAATTAATTGGCTTAACTAATTTCACAGCCATTTCTTTTTATTTCTAAGTTGCTTCTATCAATAATTGAAGGATTAGCTTCAGGGTATGACTCTTGCAGTTGCATAAATGTTATGCACCCCTGTTCTTTCTGTTGCATGTTTACTAATGAAATTCCTAATTTCAATAGAGCATCTGGCGCCTTGTTTGCACTTGGAAAAGTTTGATAGAGACTTAAATAATTCTTAGCAGCATCTTTATAGTTTTCTCTGACATAATAAGTCTCAGCTAGCCAAAAATGAGAATTGCTTAAATAATTTTTATCATCTCCAATGGTAATAAATTCTGTGAACGCTTTTTCTGCTGTTTCATAGTCACCTTGCTTAAGTAAATTAATAGCATATTCATACTGACTTTTTTCATCACCCTCCGGCAGTATTGATAAAAGCGTTGGTTGCTCCCCAAGGGACACAATATTATCTTGCGATATTGTATTAATAATTTGTTGCTCCTCACCTTCATTATTAATTTTTACTTCAAAAGGTGAATTTTCTTCTTTAGGTAAGCTTGACATATTTATAGTTCCAAGTGATTTTGGTTCTAAATCTAATTTATCTTCATTGGCTATAAACATTTCACTTTGCATTACACTTAAAGTATTAGGTTGGGCATTTTTTTGAACTTTTTCTATATTCTCAGCTTTAGTGTTTAAATCTGTTAATCTATACTCTGCATCTTCTTTAAATGTGTTAAAATTATTAACAGTAGATTGCATTGTAAAAATCATTTCTTCAATTTGGGCTGTTAGAGATTGAATTTCATTTTGAAGTTCTGCTATTTGAATAGATTGTTTTGCAATAATTGATTGATAATCATCAAGGCTTAAATTATTTGCTTGGCCAGAAGTTGTATTGTTAAAAGTTGCTTTTTCAAGAACCTTAATTCTGCTTTCGATTGTTTCTAACTTTTGAATAAGTTGATCTAATGGAATTTCTTCTGCATAGAGAGGTGAATTAAATGTTATAAGCGTTATTAAAGTAACATAAGTATATAGACAAATCTTATTGATCATAAAAATAAATCTTTTCATAAGCCTAGACTTATCTTTTGTCTAAATAAAGGCGTGAATAATTAAATATCTATTTAATTTGTTCTTACAGTTACTGATCTTCTGTTTTGTGCCCAGGCCTTTTTATTTGAGCCGCTATTCACGGGTCTTTCCTTACCAAAGCTGATAGTTGTAACTCTGCTAGAACTAATCCCTTGTGTCATCAAATAATCTTTAGCAGCATTCGCTCTGCGATCTCCGAGTGCTAAGTTATATTCTCTAGTTCCTCTTTCATCAGCATGACCTTCAATCGCTATTGTAGCTGATCCATTGGCTTTTAACCATTTCGCCTGTTTTTCTAATGTATTTTGAGCAGCTTTAGTAAGTGAATAGCTGTCGTATGCAAAAAATATTCTATCAGGAACATCGACCGCTAACATTTCAACAGTATCTGATCCAACATAAACACCATCTACAATTTCTACAGCTGCGGTTGATGTTGATGTAGTTGAAGTTGCAGACTCTTTCGGCACAGTTTCACAAGCTGCCAAAAACAAAGCACATAATATAACTACCAAATATCTGGTATAATTCTGAAAGGTTGAAACCATTTTATTAAACTCCCGTAATATTTTCAAAGCCGTTAGTACTCTATTAACTTAACTTGCACAAGTCTAGGATAAAGTTATTACATATTCCTTAAAATATCTATAATTTCCAGGCAAAATTGTTCTTATTGTATTAATTTTGACCAAGATGGGTCAGATGCGTCAACCGGTGTAATAATTTTTCTCTCATTAAACCCGGTCAGATCAATAGACCAAATGGATGAAGAGTGACCGTCCCCTGCATCATTTGCTTTTGTTTCACGATAAAATATTAATACCCTTCCATTAGATGACCATGATGGCGCTTCTTGATACCAGTTTTCAGTTAGCAATCTTTCACCACTTCCATCCGTTCTCATAACTCCAATAAAATATTGACCCTGATAAAACTTAGTAAAAGCAATAAGATCGCCTCTTGGTGACCAAACAGGAGTTGCGTAGTTCCCTCCTTGTTTTGAAATTCTTTTTTGATTTCTTCCATTGCTGTCCATTACATAAATTTGTTGGGAACCACCTCTATCTGAATTAAATGTTATTCTTTTACCGTCAGGTGAATAACTTGGGGATGTATCGATTGCTGGACTGTCAGTTAGTCGTTCAACAACGCGAGTTGTTAAATCCATGACATATAAGTCAGAGTTACCCTCTCTTGCTAAGCTCATAATAATTTTTCCACCATCTGGAGAAAATCGAGGTGCAAAAGTCATACCTGGAAAATCACCAACAACTTCTTGTATTCCTGTTTGTATATTTAACAAGTAAACTCTGGGCAGATTTTTAAAATATGAGAGATATGTAATCTCTTGTCTTACAGGATTAAATCTAGGAGTTAATACTAATTCTTTTCCACTCGTTAAAAATTTATGGTTAGCGCCATCTTGATCCATAATTGCTAGTTTTTTTATTCTTTTGTTTTTTGGACCTTCTTCAGCGACATAAACTATCCTTGTATCAAAATAACCTTCCTCACCAGTAAGTCTCTCATATATTTTGTCTGCGATCATATGACTAATTCTTCTCCAATTATCAATTGTTGTAATAAGAACTAATCCCTCAATTTCTTTTTCTGCAAATGTATCCCATAATCGAAATTCTACTCTTAGCCTATCCTCTTCAATGGCAAGTTCACCTGTAAGCAATCCTTGAGCTTTTATTAATCTCCAATCCGCAAATCTTGGTTTTAAATGCATGGCACGATTATTTTGAATAAATGCCTTATTATCTATTGATGAGAACAATCCACTTCTTTCAAGGTCATCAGAAATTACTGTTCTAATATTTTCTGTTATTTTCTTATCTATAATTTCAGGACTATTATCGTGAAAGAACTCACTTATAGCAAGAGGAAGAGGTTCACGATTACCCTCGGTGATATCAATTTCAATTAACGCATATGAAATATTAGTAAATAATATTAAAGGAACTATGTATAGTAATAATTTTCTCATAATTAACCTCTTAGTATCTCTCTTGGATCAAAATTCAACTGTAAATTTTTCCAATTATCATAGCGCTCAGCTTCTGGCGCTTTGATTGGATCACATCGTCTAACTGCCCTAAGAGCACTCTCTGCGAGTGTTCTAAAATATTTTTCACCTGGCTTATTCATCCGTTCGTGTTGAACAACTTCTGGTGGCTTTAAAAGTGATCCATCTGTATTTAAAAATATTTTAATTTTAACAATCATAGTTTCATCATATGGGATTCCAAGTGGTATACTCCAACATTGCATGAATTGTGCTCTAATTGCATCTTCCTCACTTAGAGTTAGTCGTTTATCTAGACTCGGCGTTGAATCAAGAGCTTCATAATCCTTTTCAACAATATCTTCTGGATTTGTTTGCTTTGTGTCTTTTTGCTTGTCAATTAACTCAGCTAGCTTGAGAGGATCAAATTTATCTTTCTTTTTTATTTCTGGCTTCTTAACTGGCATATTTTGAATCATTTTTTCCTCAATCTTTTTAGTTTCAATTTTTTCTTCTGTAGATGGATCTTTCACTTTTTCATTTGATTTTTCTTCTTTTGGCTTTTGAATTGGTTGATTTAATTTTTGTTCCTCTTTTTTATTTTCTTTTTCTGGTTTTTTATCCTCTTTCTTTTTACTAATTTGAGGCACATTTGTTTTTTCTGCTATTTCTATCAGTTCAACTTGAATGATAGGTGGCATCTCAAGTTCGTTATTATTAAATAAGGGAAGTGAAACTACTGTAAAAAAAAGGATGAATGAGTGAAGTAATACTGATCCTACAACTGAAATTCTCATATTTGAGTCCCATTAATTAATCACTTACAGGTTTTGTAATTAAAGAAACTTTTGAAAAGCCTGATCCAGATAACTCCCCAAGCACTCTCATCACTTTTCCGTAATCAATTGCTTCATCTCCTCTGACATATATCTTTGTATCTAATCTATTATCAGTTATTGCCTTTATTTTAGGAATTAATTCACCCAGTGCTATTTCTGTTTCTTGAATATAGATTGTACCAGTCTCATTGATTGTTACTTCCATTGGCTCATCATCAGACTGAAGTGAGTCAGCATTACTCTCAGGAAGATCTACTTGCACGCCTACTGTTAATAATGGAGCAGTAACCATAAAAATTATCAGCAGAACTAACATTACATCAACAAAAGGTGTAACATTTATATCGCTAAAAGGTTTTGAATGAGTATTTCTGGTCACTTAAAAAATCTTGTGTTTATTTTGCACTAAGTCCTCTTGAAAAAATGACATTAAAATGCTCTTTAAATCTATACATGCGGGCATTCTCATCATTCACCTGACTTGTGAAAATATTGTAGGCAATTACAGCTGGTATTGCCGCTAAGAGTCCTAGAGCTGTTGCAAAAAGAGCTTCTGCTATTCCTGGCGCTACCACTGCTAAGGATGTATTTCTTGATATTGCAATTGACTGAAAAGAATTCATTATTCCCCAAACGGTACCAAAAAGGCCGATAAAAGGCGTGGTTGCGCCTATAGTTGCAAGATAGCTAAAGTATAGTGAGAGTTTTTCATTTTGATAATCAATTGCAGCTTCCATTATTCTATTAATTCTATCAATAATGCTTTCAATATTTTTTTTACCATCTTTATTAGACTTTTCAATTTCATCTACTGCCTCGAGAAAAACATACTTTATAGGACTCTCTGAAAGATGGTGCGTAGTAGATGCAATTTCTTTAATGGAACGTCCTGACCAAAATTCTTCCTCAAATTGTTTACTGATTTTATTTAAAGATCTAAAAAGCCTTATTTTGTGAATAATAATTGTCCATGAAAATATTGATGCAGCGAATAATATTAAAATTACTAATTTCACTACTAAATCTGCTCTAAAGAAAAGAGACATTAAAGTGAACTCATCATTAATTTGACTTGCACTTATTAAAGCATCATTTTCCATGGTATTAACTTAAAAGTAAAAATTGTCTTAAATAGGGCATCATGTATCAGTCTTCTTACTTTCAAGAAATATTTTATATAGTTCCATAAAGTCATCTAATCTTAAAACACACAATGAATTACCAGTTGTTTCCCTATTTCTTCTAGTAATTACCACGGGAAATGAGTTTGAATTAGACGTTTCAATATTTTCTTCGACTTGCTTAACAGACTCATGGATTTTAAATTTTTCAGTTCTCTTTGCCTCAACATAAATATAAGGAGTATTTTTTAAATCACTTCCTCCTGAAGATTTTATTGCTCCACCACCAGACAGCGGCATTCGTTGTACGAGATCATCTCCACCAAAAACTTTTTCGTTAAAATATTTAGCTAGCTCTCTTTCATATCCATCACCTTTTCTTTTTGGAGAGCTACCTGGCATAAAAACGAATCAAATTTATCAATTCATTAAAGACTAATTAATATATTAAGATTTTAAAAGTTAATTAATCAAGCAATTCTGCTTAATTCTTCATCGTTAGCCTCAAAATTTGAAAATATATGCTGAACATCTTCGTCACTTTCAAGCTCGTTTATAAGATTTATAAGTGATTTCAACCTATCACCTTCAACTTTAACTAATATATTTGGTCGCCACTGAAAACCAGATGAGACTGGCTCACCATATTTAGAAGCTAACAAGTCGTAAAACTTTGACAATGCATCAGGTAAGCATACCGTTTCATATTCATCCTCTTCTAAGAAACAATCTTCTGCACCATTTTCAATTGAAAAGTTAAAGAACTCATCCTCAGTTGTAATATCCTTGGTAAATTTCAAAAATCCATAATGTTTAAATGCATGGGAAACTGAACCCGTTTCACCTAATGATCCACCAAACTTTTGAAACGTTGATCTGACATTAGATGCCGTTCTGTTTCTATTATCAGTCAGCGCCTCAACAATTATAGATGTACCTGCTGGACCAAATCCTTCATATCTCATTTGGTCATAATTTATAGTATCTTTATCTAAAGACTTTTTTATAGCACGGTCTATATTCTCTTTTGGAAAACTCGATGCCTTTGCAAGCTGAATAGCCGATCTCAATCTAGCATTTTGATCAGGGTCTGGAGACCCTAACTTTGCTGCAACAGTTATTTCCTTAGACAACTTGGAAAATAGTCCTGCTCTTTTTTTGTCTTGCGCTCCTTTTCGGTATTGAATATTTTTAAACTTAGAGTGACCTGCCATTTAATTTCCTATTTTTCCTCCAATACGAATTGATTGAATATTTTTAGCGAGAAAATTATCATACTGCGACTCTATAATTACTCCACATAATGTGCCTACCCCATCAGCAGGTGGTACTCTTTTTCTTTCAGTGTCTTGTGTTGCAAATTTTCTTACAAATTCCTGTTTTTTCGTTCCAATAACAGAGTCGTAATCACCGCACATTCCTGCATCCGTTTGATAAGCCGTCCCATGTTCCATAATGGTAGCATCAGCTGTCGGAACGTGTGTATGCGTCCCTACTACCGCGGTTACGCGTCCATCAAGATGATGACCCATGGCCATCTTCTCACTGGATGCTTCAGCATGAAAATCTACAAAAATGAATGATAAATCTTTTACATCAATTTTTTGCAATACCTCTTCGATTTTGAAAAAAGCATTGTCACAGGAGCGCATAAATAAGTTGCCCATTATATTAATAACTGCAATTTTTTCCTTGTTGTCCAGCTCATAAATATTAAAGCCTAGTCCAGGAGATCCTTCTGCAAAATTATAGGGTTTTAATAGATTTTGATCTTTATCGATGTAATTGGTTATTTCTTTTTGATCCCATAAATGATTTCCTGTGGTAATGACATTTACACCGTAAGAATACAATTCATTACATATACTTTCAGTAATACCAAAACCACCCGCAGCGTTTTCACCATTCGCTATTACGAAATCAATATTATTATCGGTGATCGCTTGTGGCAGATGATCTCTTAAAGAATGCCTACCAGATCTACCCATTACATCCCCTAGGAATAAGATTTTCATATTACTTTATATAAATAACTTTCTGTTAAAATCCAATCAAGTTTTTGATCATGACCTTCAATTGGAATTTCATAAACATTTTGAAAAGAAAATCCCAGCCCTACTTTAATAATTTTTTTTTCTTCTATGAAAGAAAAATATTTATCATAAAAACCTCCCCCATATCCGAGTCTAAAACCACTTTCATTAAATGCTAGCAAAGGCACTAAGACTAGTTTTGGAAAAATAATTTCATTAGTTATCTCAGGTTCCAAAATATTATATTTATTTTTAATTAATTTAGTTCCAGTACTATATTTAAAAAAATTAATTTCATTCGTTTGGTAATCAATTTTAGGTAAGCAAATATTAATATTTTCTTCAATAAGATATTTATTTAGAGCTTTAGTACTTAATTCAGAATTATAATCGATATATGAACCTACGTAGTCACTATTCATATTATGTAATAATGGACGTAAATGTACGTGAGACATATTTTTTTCTTCATAGTCTCTTGAAAGGTATTTTCTTCTATTGATTAAAAATTTGCGTAATATTTTTTTTTCTAGATGATGCTCTTTATTAATCATTAATATTAATGATTAGAAAAATTTCTTAACTTGCCTGTGAAAGCTTAGATAGTAAATCTGTTAATTTTTCATTATTAGTTTCAATGTATTTTTGACTTTCCATTTGTTGTTGGTCTAAAATTTTTTCTTTTGAACTAATGCTTGTTTGAAGCTCTTCGATCTTAGTCAAATTTGAACTTAATTTTTGATTAAGATCGTGTATCTCATCAGCAATCAATAATGAAGCCATTACCATTAGCCTAGTTTCACCTATTTTTCCAAATCTTTTGGTCAATTCTCTGACTTTAAAGTCAATTCGGGAACTAAGTTGCTTTAGGTGATTTTCTTCTCCCGGATCGCAAACTATCGCATAATCTTGATCATTAATATTTACAACTATTTCGGGCATCAATTATGAATCCAATATGTCTTTAATTGTATAAATATTTTCATCAAGCTGAGATGAAATATTTCCGGCAATATTTTTGAGCTCTAGAAAATCAGATTTTAAGATTTTAATTTCGTTTTCAAGGTGGTTATTTTCGTTAAGAAGTTTGGCATTTTCATTTTCAAGAGATGGAATTTTTTTTGCTTCTTGTGACAATTTTTCAATTTCTCTTCCAAGACTAGCAATGGTATTACTGAATTGATCTTTAGTATCTTGATATGTTGACATGTCTCACCCTTAATCGTTAGGGGGAGTTTAACTGTCTTTTTTATTCCCAGTCAACTTTTAAAATCATAAAAAAAATTAAATTTTTTTTGTGAATAAGATATTATAATTTAAGACTCTTTCTACTTTATTGCTTATATTAGGCTCATTATTGGTATTTAAAATTAATGTCTCAAAACTCAAATTCTTCTTTTATCCCTCACGATAATATGGCAAATGCCATAAGATTCTTATCGATTGACGCTGTGGAGAAGGCTAAGAGCGGGCACCCAGGATTGCCAATGGGTATGGCTGATGTCGCCACTATTCTTTTCACTAAATTTCTGAAATTTAATTCTGCTACCCCCAAGTGGCATGATAGGGATAGATTTGTATTGTCTGCTGGTCACGGCTCGATGCTTCTGTATTCACTTCTTTATCTCACTGGTTACCGTGATATGACCATAAAGGATATCAAAAGATTTAGACAACTTGATAGTAAATGTGCTGGTCATCCAGAATATGGACATGCTCAAGGTATTGAAACAACTACTGGCCCTCTAGGGCAAGGAATAGGAAATGCTGTAGGAATGGCATTAGCTGAAAAAATACTGAGCAGCCAATTTGGAGATAAGATTATCAATCACTATACTTACGTAATAGTCAGTGATGGTGACTTGATGGAAGGAATATCTCATGAGGTCGCTTCATTTGCGGGTCATTTGAAGTTAAATAAGTTAATTGTTTTTTTTGATGATAATGGAATTTCAATTGATGGACCTGTTAAACTCTCGAATTCCGAAAATACAACTGACCGTTTTAAGGCCTACGGATGGAACACGATAAAAATTAATGGGCATAATAAAGATGAAATTATAAAAGCGATAACAAAAGCTAAAAAATCAAAAAAACCCACTCTAATTTCTTGTAAAACAAAAATTGGCTTTGGCTCACCTAACAAGCAGGGTAAGTCTTCCTCTCATGGCAGTCCACTAGGGGAGGAAGAAGTAAGCTTAACTAGATCTAAACTAAAGTGGCCCCATAAGCCCTTTTCGGTTCCAACAGATGTATTAAATGAATGGAAAAAGTCCGGCAAGAGATCAGCTGATGTATATAAAAAATGGAAAATAGATTTTGAAAAACTCTCCAAAAAGAAAAGAGATGAATTTGAAAGAAGAATTAGCGGAAATATTCCAAAAAAAGTTAATCTGCTTTTAAGCAAGTTTAAAAAAGGCTTAATTAAGAAACCAATTGATATAGCAACGCGGCAAGCCTCTGAGATGGTGATTAACCAAATTGCACCCATCATGCCAGAACTAGTTGGTGGATCTGCAGATCTTACCGGCTCAAACAATACTAAAGGTAACAAAGTGGATGTTATTAATAATAAAAATTACAGAGGTAATTATATCTATTATGGAATAAGAGAGCATGGAATGGCAGCCATTATGAATGGCTTATCATTGCATAGAGGTATTATACCATTTGGAGGAACATTTTTAATATTTTTAGATTACTTTAAGCCTTCTCTTAGACTTGCGGCTCTTATGAAACAAAGGGCTATTTATATTTTAACACACGACTCAATTGGCTTGGGTGAAGATGGCCCTACTCATCAACCAATTGAACAGCTGGCATCCCTAAGGGCAACACCAAATGTAAAAGTATTCCGGCCTGCTGATGTTATTGAAACAGCTGAAGCATGGGAATTGGCTTTATCAAATCAAAAAGGCCCATCTGTTATTGCGCTAACGAGACAAAAACTGCCTATGCTTAGAAGCAAATATTACGCAAAAAATATTAGTTCTCAGGGCGCATATGAAATTAAAAGCAACTCTAAAAACCCAGATATTTCAATCTATGCCTCAGGTTCTGAGGTAGAAATAGGGATTCAACTAATGGGTCTACTAGAAAAGAAGAAAAAAAATGTAAGAGTGATTTCAGTACCATGCATGGAGCTATTTAAAATTCAAAATAAGACATATCAAAAAAAGATCAGAGGGAATTCTAAGTTGAATATATCAATTGAAGCTGGCTCAAGTTTTGGATGGAGTGAGATCTGTGCAGGAAATACTGTGAATATATGCATGAAAGATTTTGGAGCCAGCGCTCCTTATCAAAAACTTTATGATTACTATGGCTTCACAGCAAAAAAAATATTAAAGCAAGTAATTAAAAAAATATAGGAGTTATCAAAATGTCAGTAAATGTTGCAATTAGTGGGTTTGGAAGGATCGGTAGATTAGTTCTCAGATCAATTATAGAGAGTAAACGTAAGGATATTAATGTTGTTGCAATAAATGACTTAGCGCCTGTTGATACAAACGCATTCTTACTAGCTAATGATACAGTGCACGGACCTTTAAACGAAAAAATTTCTGTAAAGAAAAATAAAATGACCATTGGAAGGAAAACTATTTCAGTACTTAATGAAAGAGATCCACAAAAACTTCCATGGAAGAAAATGAAAATTGACGTAGCTCTTGAATGTACTGGCTTATTTACTTCGAAAGAAAAAGCATCTATGCATATCAAAGCTGGAGCAAAAAAAGTTCTTGTCTCTGCCCCCTGCTCTGAAGCTGATAAAACAATAGTATATGGGGTAAACGAACAAGAAATAACTCGCAATGATCTAGTTGTTTCGAATGCATCTTGCACTACAAACTGTTTGGCGCCAGTAGTTAAAGTTCTTCACGAAAAATTTGGAATTGTTCATGGATATATGACTACCATTCATGCATTTACAGGTGACCAAAGTGTTTTGGATACATTTCATCCTGATTTAAGAAGAGCTAGAGCTGCTTCAATGTCAATGATACCTACATCAACAGGTGCCGCCAAAGCAGTTGGGTTAGTGATGCCAGAATTATCAGGAAAACTAGATGGAACGGCAATAAGAGTGCCAACTCCCAATGTATCACTTATCGATTTTAAATTTGTATCAAAAAAAACAATGAAAGTAGATAGCATAAATAAAGCTATGACCGCTGCGTCACGATCCAATAGCTTGAAAGGCATACTCAACGTTAATTCAGAGCCACTGGTTTCATCAGATTTTAATCATAATCCTGCTTCATCAAATTTTGACCTGACTCAAACACAAGTCATTGATGGAAAATTTGGAAGAGTTTTAAGTTGGTATGATAATGAGTGGGGTTTCTCAAATAGAATGTGTGATACTGCAGTAGCAATGAAAAGATCAAAATAGTAATGCTGGATGTCTCTAATCTAAAAAAGATTACTGAGAAAAATAAAACTGTATTAATAAGATTTGATCTTAACGTTCCACTAAATTCTATTGATGAATATATTAGTGATAGAATAATCAGAATTAAAAAACCTATTTTAAATCTGTTGCATGAAAATCATAAAGTCATTATTTTATCTCACTTGGGTAGACCAAATGGAGAGATAAAGGATGAGCTATCACTGCAACAAGTAGTTCCTCAGCTAGAAAAAGTTCTTGAAAAAAAAATAAATTTCTTACCAGATTGTATCGGAAATGAGATAAAAGACAAAATTAGTGCGTTTGAAAATGGAACAGTTATTTTATTAGAAAACTGTAGATTCTATAAAGAAGAGGAAGAGAATGATCATGACTTTGCAAAACAGTTATCTGAGTTAGCTGATGTTTACATAAATGATGCATTTGCCTGTGCGCACCGCGCACATGCGTCAATTGAGGCAATATCGCATTTCATGCCTTCATATTGTGGTGATCTTCTTGAGGAAGAAATAATTAATTTGCAAGAAGTGATACATGAACCTCTTAGTCCTGCTCTCACAATAATAGGAGGTTCTAAAATATCCACAAAAATTACTGTTCTTAAAAATTTATCAAAAAAAATGGATACCATTGTCATAGCTGGCGGTATGGCAAATAACTTTTTGAAATACCATGGATATAATATCCAAAAATCATTGCATGAGGAAAATGTCGACCACTTAATTACAGAAATATTGGATTTTTCGTCAAAAAATAATTGTAGATTAGTTTTGCCAATTGACGCGGTCACAGCAGATAAAATTTCAGACAAGGCAGACACTAAAGAGTCTGAAATTGATAATATTGAAGAACAAAACATGATTCTGGATATAGGCAAAAATACATTGAAGTTAATAAAAAATGAAATTAGTAAATCTAAAACTGTTTTCTGGAATGGTCCACTTGGAGTATTTGAAACTTCTCCATTTGACAAAGGCACTGTAGAAATTGCAAATTTTATTGGCACTCTAACTGAAAATAATAAAATTAGGTCATTTGCTGGTGGAGGTGATACAATTTCTGCATTGGACTTAGCCCGAGTGAAAGATAAATTTTCTTATGTTTCTACTGGCGGTGGTGCATTACTTGAGCTAATAGAAGGTAAGAAATTACCAGGCCTGGTCGCGTTAGGAATTTTATAATAGGAGATGAAAATGATACCAAAAACTTTAGAAGATATTGCAAGTTATATTATAAAAGACGGCAAAGGAATACTAGCAGCTGACGAAAGCACTGGAACGATAGAAAAAAGATTTAAGTCAATTGACGTGGAGTCAACTGAAGATAACAGAAGAAAATATAGAGAAATGCTTTTTAGATCTCCCGCTATGGCAGAGGCTATCGGTGGGGTAATTTTATTTGATGAGACTCTGAGACAAAAAGCAAAAGATGGATCATATTTAAGAGATGTAATTTTAAACCATGGGTCACTTCCTGGAATTAAGGTAGACCAAGGAGTAAAAGAGCTGGAAGATAATTCTAATGAAAAAATCACAACTGGATTAGATGGCCTAAATGAACGTTGTAGAGAATATGATGAATTGGGCGCTAAATTTACTAAATGGAGAGCGGTAATCAATATTAGCGATGGCATGCCATCTACAAAATGTATCAATGAAAATATGTTAGCTTTATCCAAGTACGCCCTTATAGCTCAAGAAAATAATATGGTACCAATAGTAGAACCTGAAGTCATTATGGATGGCCCGCATACAATAGATCAATGCTATGACGTTACTAAGAATACATTATCTGTACTTTTTGAAATGCTTGATAAAAAAAATATAAATATTAAGGGCACCCTTTTAAAACCTAACATGGTAGTTTCAGGAACAGAAAATAGTCATCAAGCGAATTATAGGGAAGTTGCAGAAAAAACTCTTGATTGCCTAAATTCCTCTGTGCCTGACGAATTACCAGGCATTGTTTTTCTTTCTGGTGGTCAATCTGATATTGATGCAACGGCACACTTAGATGAGATGAATAAAATTGGTGGTTTTAAATGGAAACTAAGCTTCTCTTATGGAAGAGCATTGCAGCAAGCAGCATTGAAAGCTTGGTCAGGTAATGACAGTAATCTTGAGCATGCACAAAAAGCATTTGGCCATCGTGCAATCATGAATATGAAAGCTTCTTTAGGTGAATGGAGCGAGTCACTTGAGGCTTAATTGAATGAAAATTAATGGAAATTCTGTAAAACCAGGCATGATTTTAGAGCATAAGGGTGAGTTGTGGACTGTTGCCAAATCACAATCTGTAAAACCAGGCAAGGGTGGAGCATTCAACCAGGTTGAAATGAAAAATATTAAAACTGGATCAAAACTAAATGAGAGGTTCAGAGCCTCTGAGGAAGTTGAGCGTGTACGGGTAGATGAAGAAAAGTACCAATATTTATATAAACAAGATGATAAACTAGTTTTTATGAATACGGAGTCATACGAACAAATAGAACTGGATTCGGTAATTGCAGGAGATCGAATGGTCTTAATTAGTGAAAATGATGAAGTTACAATTGAAATGTACAATGACAAAGCTATAGGTATACAACTTCCAAAAACGCTCTCCTTTATTGTTAATGAAACGGAGGCAGTTGTTAAGGGTCAAACAGCAGCATCTTCAAATAAACCTGCGATATTAGAGAATGGCATAAGAGTAATGGTTCCCCCATTTATTGAACAAGGTGAGAAAATTGAAATCAATACTGAGGACTTAACCTATTCTAAAAGAGTTGACTAATGAGTTACTCAGATCCTTATATAAATGCAATATTTCTTGCTTCTCGAAAAGTAAGTAAAAATCTCATAAGAGACTTTGGAGAAGTTGAAAAATTACAGGTATCTTTAAAAGGAGTTTCTGATTTTGTTTCTTTAGCAGATACCCGAGCAGAGAAGCAAATAATAAAAGAACTTACTTATTTTTATCCTAAAATAAATATACTTGCTGAAGAAAATGGAACTATAAAGAACTCAGACGATAATATGAGATGGATAATCGATCCTATTGATGGTACGAGTAATTTTGTTTTTAGTATCCCCCATTTTGCGATTTCAATTGCTTTAGAAAAAGATAATGAAATTATTGTAGGTGGAGTTTATCAGCCACTGACAGATGAATTTTTTTGGGCTGTAAAAGGCAGGGGTGCTTTTTGCAACAACTTAAGGCTAAGAGTTTCATCAAGGGAAAACTTAGAAGACTGCATGATTGGAACAGGCATTCCTCACAGAGGAATGAAAGGACATGAAGATTATCTACCTGGACTTAAAACAGTAATGGAAAATGTATGTGGTGTAAGAAGATTGGGCGCTGCATCTTTGGATCTAGCATATGTTGCTGCTGGCAAGTATGACGGTTATTGGGAAAAAAACTTAAAGCTCGTTGATATCGCTGCAGGATCATTAATTGTAAAAGAGGCAGGCGGAAAAGTAACTGACTTTGAAGGAAGAGAGGAATATCTTAATTCAGGAAGGATTCTTGCAACTAACTTTAGAATTCATGACCAACTTCAAAAAATAATTTAATTATATTTTTATACCAATTCTATTTAAAATTTTCTTTTCAACTTTCCAAAAATATCGAAATTGTCCAAAAGGAAGGGCAACTAATAATAATAATATTTGATATATTAAAAATAAAAGAATAATTCTAATTGGCCAAAATATAATTGGATTAAAGTTTTCCTCTTTTAAACCGATTATTTGAAAAAATTCGACTGTTATATAAAGTGATAAAGATCCGGTAATTGCAAATACGATCATTATCAATGTAAACTGCCAAAAACTTATGATATTAAGCCTTTTCATCATTGCATTAACTATTCTCATAGAAATTCACTAAATAAATATTGATCAGAATTATTATATAGGTTAATTAACCTCAAAATTAACTAAATTAAATGAAAAAAGATAAACATCCAAATTATCATACAATTAACGTTGTAATGACAGATGGTACGAAGTTTGAAACAAAGTCCACATGGGGAAAAGAAGGAGATACAATGTCTCTTGACATAGATCCTTTATCTCATCCTGCATGGACCGGTGGGCAGCAAAAAATTCAAGATAAAGGTCAAGTAAGCAGATTTAAGAAGAGATTTAGCAACCTTAAAACTTAAACTTCAAACCTTGAAATCAAGATAATCGTCACAATATATGTTTTGCTGATGGCAATAATGCAACAGCAAAAAATGCCTAGCTTAATTTAAGTGGGCTAAAACTTTTAATCGCTTAAGGAGGATTAAACTATGACTACATTTGACTTATCACCATTACTGCGCTCAAGCGTAGGTTTTGACGCATTTGACAATATTTTTGACTCTGTCTTTAACATGAATGAGACTGGAAGTGCTTACCCGCCTTACAATATTGTGAAATCTGATAATAATTATACTATAACACTTGCAGTAGCTGGTTTTTCAAAACCTGACTTAGACATTTCTGTTCAAGAAAATGAGCTAATAATCAGTGGCAAGACCAACGATTCTAAAAGTAATGTTGAGTTCTTGCATAAAGGTATTGCTGGTAGAAACTTTGAAAGAAAATTTCGACTAGCTGATACTATCAAAGTATCTGATGCAAACTATGAGAATGGTTTATTGCATGTATTTCTTGAAAGGGAAATTCCAGAACATCAAAAACCAAGAAAAATAGAAATTAATAATAAAATTAATTAAGATAAATAAGGAGCTGCTAATAATATTTAGCAGCTTCTCTACATTTCTATGAAAGCAATTACTTTTGACAAATTTGGAGGACCTGAAGTCCTTTATGTATCTGACACCATAGAGACACCAATTGTTAGTGATGAAGAAGTATTAATCAAAGTTCATGCGGCAGGGATAAATAGACCTGACATTTTGCAACGCATGGGGCAATATCCACCTCCTAAAGGCGCATCGGAGATACTTGGATTAGAGGTTTCAGGAAATGTTGTAGATTGTGGTAAAGGTATTGATAAAGAATTTCTAAACAAAAATGTTTGCGCTTTAGTAACAGGTGGTGGATATGCTGAATATGTGAAATGCCATGCATCAACAATACTGCCTGTTCCCAAAGGAATTTCACTTAGTGATGCTTGCACTATTCCTGAAACTTTTTTTACAGTATGGACAAATTTATTTGACCTTGCAAAACTTAAAAGGAATGAAACATTGCTTATTCACGGGGGCGCTAGCGGTATTGGGTTAACCGCTGTATCAATGGCAATGGCTTTTGGAGTAAAATGCATTGTTACAGTAGGATCTGATGAGAAAGAAAAGTATTTAAATTCTCTAAATATAGAACGAGTAATTAATTATAAGACTGATGATTTTGAAAAAATAATACTCAACGAGTATAAAGGTGTTGATGTAATTCTGGATATGGTAGGGGGGAATTACTTCCAAAAAAATCTAAATATAATGAATCGTTTTGGAAGACTAATAAATATTGCTTATCTTCAGGGCTCAAAGATTGAAGCTAATCTTCTTCCAATTATGCTAAAGAGATTAATCATTTCGGGATCTACTTTAAGAACAAGGACAAATAAAGAAAAGGGTGAAATAGCTGAAAACCTTAAAAAGAATATTTGGCCCTTGATAGAAAATAACAATATTAAACTTCATATTGATAAAAAATTTAGTATCAGTGATGTCTCAAAAGCTCACCAATACATGGAAAATAATAAAAATATAGGCAAATTACTGCTAAATTTTGAGTAAAGCTTTGAAAAAATGATAAACTAACATATAAGAATTTTTTAATTATAGATTATGAAAACAATAAAATTACCACTTATGCCAAAAGCTACTGCCATTTGGCTTGTAGATAACACTTCCCTCTCTTTCAGGCAGATTGGAGATTTCTGTGGCATGCACGAACTTGAAATCAAAGGAATAGCTGACGGCGAAGTAGGTGCAGGAATTAAGGGATTAAATCCAATTACTAGTGGTCAATTAACTAAAGAAGAAATTGATAGATGCGTAGCATCCGAAGAAGAAGAGCTTCAAATCATTGAAAATGAAATCTCTGAAAAAACAGAACAATCAAAGAAAAAAAAGAAATATACACCCCTATCTAAAAGACAAGATCGACCAGATGCTGTCTATTGGTTGATTAGAAATCACCCTGAATTAAAAGACTCTCAGGTAGCTCGTTTAGTAGGAAGTACAAAGAATACTATAGACGGAATAAGAAAGAGAACTCATTGGAATATGGCAAATATCAGACCTCAAGACCCAATCGGTCTTGGTCTATGTAGGCAAATAGAATTAGATGAAGCTCTTGAAAAAGCTGAGCGTTCAATCAAGCGTGCTGAAAAGAAAAAAGCAAAAGAAGAGAAGCTAAAATTAGAGGAAATGAATATTCAAAATGAAGAGAATTTCTCCTCTACAAATACAACTATAGACGAATAAGTTTTATTGATGAAAAGTTTGCCACTCGTTAGCATAATAATGGGAAGCCAATCTGATTGGCCAACAATGAAGTATGCATCAAAAATTCTAACTACTTTTAAAATTAAACATGAGGTAAAGATTATTTCAGCCCACCGCACTCCCAAAAGATTATTCACATATGCTGAGGAAGCTGACAAAAGAGGCATAAAAGTAATAATTGCAGGAGCTGGAGGAGCTGCTCATCTTCCTGGCATGGCTGCATCAATAAGTAATTTGCCTGTGCTGGGTGTTCCAGTTGAGTCTAAAAAATTGAAAGGATTGGATAGCTTGTTATCAATCGCTCAAATGCCTGCAGGTGTTCCTGTAGGATCGCTAGCTGTGGGTGAGTCAGGTGCAAAAAATGCTGCCTTATTAGCAATCTCAATATTAAGCGGTGAAGATAAAATTCTTAAAAACAAATATAAGAGTTGGCGATTAAAGCAAACCAGGTCAGTAAATATAAAACCTAAAAAATGAGTTTAAAAGTTTCCACTGTTGGAATCATTGGTGGCGGACAGCTGGGCATGTTCTTAGCTAATTCATGTAATAAGTTAGGACTTAAAGTATTCGTTTACTCAGACAGCCAAAGAGTTCCTGCAGAGAAATATGCTGACAAAATGTTCTATGGCTCCTTCGAAGATGTTGAAAGTTTAAAAATTTTTAGTAGTGAAGTAGATCTTATAACCTATGAATTTGAAAATGTATCAACTAAGGCTCTTAAAAAATTAGAGCAAAAGAATATATATCCACCTATTTCTGCACTGACTATTAGTCAGGATAGAAAAAAAGAGAAACAATTCTTCTCAAAAAATAAAATTAACCACGCAGGAATTGGTCTTCTAAATAATATGAATAGTTTAAAAAAACTAGAAACTTCAATTCAGTATCCTGTGATATTAAAAACAAGCAGATTTGGCTATGATGGTAAAGGACAAGCAATAGTAAAAAATACTAAAAGTCTAAAAAGACAATGGAAAGAAAATAACTATCAGGAATGTATTATAGAGAGAAAAATTAATCTTAAAAAAGAAGTTTCAGTTATATGTGCCAGAGACATTAAAAGAAATATTTATTTTTATCAATTATTCACCAATATACACAAAAACCATATACTTTCTGAAACTACTTCTCCAAGTATTATAGATGCAGAAATTGAAGGTGAATTATTAAAAATATCAAAAAAAATTATTACAAGGCTAAATTATATTGGATTATTAACGATTGAATTTTTCATTGATAAAGAAAATAAAATTTTCGTTAATGAAATTGCTCCAAGAGTTCATAATTCCGGGCATATAACCCTTGATAATGCAAATATAAGTCAATTTGAGTTACACATAAGAGCCATTACAGGAAAAAAGATTCCTAAACCTAAAATACTTAAAAAGGGACTTATGAGAAATCTCATAGGCAATGAAATAAAAAATGTAAATAGAATAACATCCATGAAGAAATATGAAGGCTTCAATAAGAATATTAAGTATGACTATGGCAAAAAGATTGTAAAAGTTGGCCGAAAAATGGGTCACATTAATTTTATCTCATAATTGAATATGATTTTATTAGGCTAGACAAAGGAATTCCAAGATGGTAAAAACCTCCAAATTTAGAACGCTCTTAAGGAGGGCAGTGCGATAGTTGAAGTAAGTGTAAAAGATAATAATGTTGAAGGAGCTTTGCGCGTCCTCAAGAAAAAAATGCAAAGAGAAGGTATTTTTAAAGAGATGAAAATGAGAACTTACTTCGAAAAGCCTAGTCAGAAGAAATTAAGAGAAAAAGCAGAAAATATACGTCGATCTCGAAAAATGGCTAGAAGAAAATTATACAGCTAATGCCAGCTATAAAGCCTTAACGATACCCTCAACCATTTTTTTTGCATCGGAGAAAAGCATCATTGTATTGTCTCTGTAAAACAACTCATTATCTACCCCAGCATAACCTAAGCCCCTACCCCTCTTAACAAATAAAACTGTATTTGCGTTTTCTACATCAAGTATTGGCATTCCATAAATTGGTGATGAAGGGTCAGTTTTAGCTATAGGATTAGTTACGTCATTCGCTCCAATCACAAATGCTACATCTGCCTGGGAAAATTCTGAATTTATATCTTCAAGTTCAAAAACATCGTCGTATGGTACATTAGCTTCTGCTAACAAGACATTCATATGGCCGGGCATTCTTCCTGCAACTGGATGAATTGCAAAAGTTACTTTAACTCCATTTTTTTTCAAGGCATCAGTCATTTCTTTTAATACATGCTGAGCTTGAGCTACAGCCATTCCATAACCCGGTACGATAATCACAGATCCGGCATTTTTCATTATAAATGCTGCGTCATCGAAACCACCCTCTTTTACAGGTCGTTGCTCTAAATCTTTATTAACTGCAATATCTTCACCCCCAAAACCACCTAATATTACACTTATGAATGATCTATTCATTGCGGCGCACATTATATATGAGAGTATGGCACCAGATGATCCAACTAAAGCTCCGGTAATTATCAGTGCCGTGTTTCCAAGTGTAAACCCAATGCCCGCTGCAGCCCATCCTGAATATGAATTAAGCATAGATACAACCACTGGCATATCTGCTCCACCGATCGGAATAATAATAAGAAAACCTATTAAAAATGATAGCGCTATAATTGTTAAATATATCTTTTGGTCTTGATTGAAGCAAAAATATATAATGCCAGCAATGATTATGATCCCAATAAATAAATTGAGCATGTGTTGCCCCCTAAATACTATCGGAGAACCAGACATTATTCCTTGAAGTTTACCGAACGCAATTACAGAGCCAGAAAAAGTAATTGCACCTATCACTGCCCCCAAGGACATTTCAACTAAACTTAGAGTTTTTATATTTCCTAAAGTCCCAATCTTAAATGCCTCAGGTGCATAAAATGCAGCTAGAGCAACAAATACAGCAGCTAAACCAACAAGGCTATGGAAACCTGCAACTAACTGTGGCATATCTGTCATAGCAATTCTTTTTGCAATAATAGCACCTACTATTCCACCAATAGCAATTGCAAATATAACAAATACTATAGTTTGAATATCTGAGGTAAAAAAATTAACCGAGAACAAAGTTGCTAAAATAGCAATTACCATTCCTAAGATACCAAAAATATTTCCTCTTCTGGAACTTTCTGGGGATGAGAGTCCCCTTAAAGCAATGATAAAAAATACACCAGATACAACATATGCAATTGCGACTAGGTTTGTAAGCATTTATTCTTTATCCTCTTTTTTTGGTTTTTTCTTATACATTGCAAGCATTCTCTGTGTTACAAGAAACCCACCAAATATATTCACAGCAGCTAAAAGCACAGCAAGAAAGCCGAATCCTTTAGATAGATTTCCTAAAAGTGATAAATCGCTGCTGAGAACTAGAGCAAACAACCCACCAACAATTATAACTGATGAAATTGCGTTAGTGACTGCCATCAAAGGTGTGTGTAAGGCAGGTGTAACGCTCCATACGACGTAATATCCAATAAAAATCGATAAAACAAATATTGTTAGTCTGAAAATATTTGGATCAACTAATTCCATTATATAAATTCCTCATTAGTTATTTCTTTATTCTTAGTGACAAGTATGCCTTTTACAATCTCATCTTCCCAATCAATGCTTAATTCCTTTGTCTCACTATCAATCAACAAATCTAAAAAATTTAAAACATTTTTAGAAAAAAGGGATGAGGCATCCTGAGAAATAGTTGATGTAATATTTTTTACACCTACGACTGTTACCCCGTTCACATTATTTGTTTCACCAGCGGTAGAGCATTCACAATTGCCTCCACTTTCAGCTGCTAAATCAATAATTATTGATCCTGGCTTCATAGAATTAACTTGCTCTTTTGAAATTAATAATGGTGCTTTCTTGCCTGGTATTAAAGCTGTACATATAGCAATATCTTGAAATGCTAAAGTTTCAGAAATTAGATTTGCCTGCTTTAACTTGAATTCTTCACTCATTTCTTTTGCATATCCTCCTGATGTTTCAGCATCTTGAGTTTCATCGTCTTCAACCATTATAAATTTGCCACCTAAGCTTTCAACCTGCTCTTTTGCGGCCATTCTTACGTCAGTTGCCGAAACAATTGCTCCTAATCTTTTTGCTGTAGCAATAGCTTGCAGTCCTGCAACACCGGCCCCAAATACCATCACTTTGGCAGGAGCTATTGTTCCAGCAGCTGTCATCATCATGGGCATTGCTTTATTAAAAAGATAAGTAGCATCAATGACAGCTTTGTATCCTGCTAAATTTGACTGTGACGACAAAATATCCATAGATTGAGCTCTAGTTATTCTAGGCATTAATTCCATTGCAAAAGATGTTACACCTTTATCTTTTAACTTATTTAGTGTTTCTATATTATTATATGGATCGAGAGATGCAATTAGCACTGATCCCTCATTCATAAGTGCAATTTCGTCGTCATTTGGTTTATTAATCTTAAGTATCAGATCAGATTTACTTATGTCAGAAATTTCATTCGATATTGTTGCTCCACTTTTAATATATTCTTCGTTAGAAAAATTTGAGTTAAATCCAGCATTGTCATGTATAACTACATTAAGACCCCAGTCCTTCATTTTCTTAACAGTGTCTGGAGAGGCTGCCACTCTAGAGTCAGAATTGCTTTCTTTAAGAATATAAACTTGCATAGTGAATAGAATCTATAATAAGAAAATTGCCATAAATACTAGGACTAAAACCACACCTACTGATCCCCAAACAATCAACTTTCCAAAAAATGAGTAGGTTTTTTTTTGTTCTGAAATGTCCATAATATTCAATGTAATATATTTCTTAATTTATAATTTAACAGCATTATTTTTATATAACTTTTAGTATAAAAATTTATTTTATTTAATTTTTACAATGCTTTAGAGGGCTTCGAATGATCCCAGTCTATGACGAGAGATCTTAAGGCTGCTACTAATGCTAAGGGTTGGTCTACCATAATATGATGATGGGCTTCCGGAATATTTATTATTGGAGATTTTTTATCCATGAGCTCGTGCATATATTTTGCACTTCGACCAGGAAAAAGAAGTGACTTCTCACCTCTGAATATTGCAACCCTACACTTCAATCCCTTAAGCTTGTTGCGATACATTGCTTGCCTTTCAGCAAAACTATCACTATTAAAAATTTTCATATAGTTTGGATCAAACTTCCATGTCCATCCACCTCTAACTTTTTTAATAGATTTTTCTGCAATGTAATCCATTACGTAGTCAAGTGCATCACTTTGAGAAGGGACAAGTCTAAACCTTTTTCTTATATCCGATTGTTTTTTATAAATTTTATTAGCTCTTATTTTTAAGTCAAATTTAGGTGGCTTTTCTGAAGGAGGCATTATTGCTGTATCTACAATAACAAGGCCATAAAGAGTTTTTTTCATAGACGAAGCAGCAATTACACTGCACATACCTCCTAGACTGTGCCCAACTAAAATTGGCTTTTTAAGTTTCTCTTTTTTACAAACTCCGACAATTTCATCTCCCCATGACTCTATAGAGTACTTTTTTTTCCAATCACTCTCACCCATGCCCCCTAAATTCATTGCTACAACTCTATGAGACTTTGCAAAATATGGTCCAATAAAATTCCACCATTCGGCATGTGCCATTCCACCATGAACAAATATTAGTCCAGGATTTTTTTTATCACCCCAAGTATTATAGACAATTCTTGTACCCTTAACTTTGACAAAGCATATTTCTGGATTATTAGCGATTGAGTCTTTAAACCATTGAGGTGCATTTGTATTCATAAAGCAAGTATTTCTAACGATTTAGATATTGTTTTGTGTAATAGCCTTGAAATTCTTTTTATCTTACTTGCATTTGAAAGTAAATCATTTCTAACTTCTATTAGCGCATGTGGAATGTTATTTTTCAGACCATGCCTATACATACTGTCTCCAATCAAATTCCCTTTATAGGGCTTATTGTCACCAACTTTTAGTTTTTGCAATCTGAGTTGATGAATTATTATACTACTTAGACTCTTATCTTCATTTGAAAGAATGCCAAATTCTAATACTCTTTTTTTATTCTTAAATATTGGATTAAACGAATGTAGAGATAAAATAATTTTTACCTTTTTGTTTCTTACAATTCGATCTATTTCATTATGATATTTATTATATATTTTTTTAACTCTTAATCTTATCTCACTTTTACTAAGTCCAATGTTTCCATGGATTATTTTATTATCTACTATTTCTGGAATTACAGTTGGGTCATCTAAATCTCTATTTAAATCAATAAGCAGCCTCGAATATTTGCCTTGAATAATTTTACACTTTAACCGATTTGCTAAATCCAAACTTAATTCTTTAATACCAATATCGAATGCAATATGCTGTTTTAAAAAAAAATTTGGTAGCCCTAATTTATTATTTTCTTTTGGGATAAAGTTAGATGCGTGATCGACAATTATTAGAATTTGATTTTCTTTGAATCTTACCAAAAATTATTTAACCCTGGCGAGCTTTCATTCTTGGATTTTTCTTATTAATTACGTAAAGACGGCCTTTACGTTTTATAAGCTTATTATTGCGATCTCTCGTTTTAAGATTTTTAAGTGAGCTTCTTACTTTCATGATTGCTGCTCAACCTGAGGTGCATTAGCTTCATCAATTTTTTTAAGCCTGACCTTTTCTTTACGAATGTTATTCTTTTTAGAACGTTTTTTATTTAATCGTGCTTCTCTAATTTTATTTGGTTTTTTCATATCTATTGCGATCTTTTATATAAAAAGTTAAAAAAAACAACATATTATTTCTCTGGTGGGCACGGTTGGGATCGAACCAACAACCCCCACGATGTCAACGTGATGCTCTACCACTGAGCTACGTGCCCTTTGATAATAATGCTATATATATCATTATTTATTGGCTATCCATACTTATCGGGCAAATCTTTTTAAACCTTCAGGTGTAAATATTTTTTCATCATGAGGCTTATCTAATTTCCATTGCACTTTAGGTATATCAGTCGATCTAACACTTTGTAATTGATAGCGCCTGGTGGCAAAGTCATAAGTCGCGGAATGTATTGATAGGCACATTGGCTGATCATAAAAATTAATAATTGGGAATTCTCGATACGCCATTATAATACCCATATCATCAAATGTTTCTTCAGATAGCATATTATGACTATCATGATCAAAGTACATTACTCTTTTTGGAATGATATGACGTTTATCATCTTTAAGCTTTGCTTCAATAACGTTTACTTTTACTAGCTCATATCTTAATAAATCCTGATTTACATGATAAGGAGTTAATATATCTTCAATTTTAGTTTCATGAAACTTGTATGCATTATATGGCATAAGTCTTAATTGCTCACCAAGGTATGCCCAACTATATCTATCTTTTGCTCCGTTAAATCCATCAAACTGATCTACAGTTGTCAGTCCCTGAGCAGCACTTGGCATATAGTCATAACTAATATCAGGAGCTCTGCGCACTCGTCTTGTTCCTGGGTTATAAACCCATGCTTTACGAGGACTTTTAAAAGCATTAAGAGACTCAATTACTAAAGTTGAAGCATCTGCCAACCTTGGTGGATGTGTGACTTTTGTCATCAGCATTCCTTGCAATCCTGCCTCTTCATTTCTTACATATGGATTCCAAAAATTTTTAGCTATGGCCTCACCAGCTCCATAAGTTTGTGTTCCATCAGGGTTAATTATATAGAATGGCGATGCACCATATATATCAACACCTCTGTATCTTAAAATATGATTCCAAACGTGATGTAGGGCTTCAGTTGGATTTGGAAATGGAATACTACCTACTACACCTTCAATTCCTTCACCATCATCTATCAACAATGCATTTTTATCTGTTAATTCTAAAACCTCAGGTGGTACAGCACAACTTCTTCGTGATGGATAAACATTCATTTTGAATGTATCAGGGTATGTTTCAAACATTTTAATTTGACCAGGAGTTAGAATACTATTCTTGTATTCATTATAATTATCTAAATTTATCGAAAATAGTATTTGATCTAAAGAAAATGGATCCGGATATGAATCAATCTCAGGATCAAATTCAGGCAAAGGACTCATAATTGGTTCCCTTTCCCCAATATTTTCAAGCGTAAAAATTGTATCTGCATGTCCAGATGTCAAGGTTAAAGTTATTAAGATAATAATTATTTTTTTTATCATTATAGTTATGATAGAAGTTCGTTAATTCAAATCAACACTAATTATTAATATATATGAAAACAGATATAGAAAATTTTGTGAAAATTGGAAATTACATTGCTAATGAGTCTAGAAAGATATCATTAAAGTATTTTAAAAAGAAATTAAACATCCATTCAAAACAATTAAAGAATTTCGATCCAGTTACAATAGCTGATGTCAGTATTCAAAAAAAAATTAACGAGATAATATCAATTAATTACCCAAAACATTCAGTTCTGGGCGAGGAAGCAAGTATACAGAAAAAAAGTGATTATGAATGGTGCATTGATCCAATTGACGGTACGAAGTCATTTATTCAAGGGTTTCCTGTATGGGGCACACTTATTTCATTGTCCAAAAACAAAAAAATTATTCTTGGGATAGCAGATATACCTGTGTTAAATGAACGATATATTGGACATTCAAATATATCTTATAAAATAATCAAAGGTAAGAAAAGTAAACTTAAATCAAGAAATACTGTTAAACTTGAAGAGAGTATTTTAAATACAACTTCTCCGTACGTTTTTGCTAACAAAAATGATCAAAAAATTTTTGAGGAAGTGGTTAAAAATGTAAAAACAGTGAGACTTGGCGGTGATTGTTACAGTTATTGTTTATTAGCTGATGGTCATGTTGATATCATATTAGAAAGTGGACTTAAACCATGGGATATCAGAGCATTAGAGCCAATAATCAAAAATGCTGGTGGTATATTAAAAACTTGGGAAGGAGATAATATATTTAATGGAGGAAGAATTCTTGCAGCAGCAAACAAAAAGCTATTTCAAAAAACTAAAACAAAATTAAATAAAAAAAAACCCAGTTATAAATAACTGGGTTTTAATTTAATTCTATTTTAAATCTTTTAAGCGAGAGCATCCATTACAGATTGTAACTTCATTGCAATAGACATATCCCCAGATACTTTTAATTTACCCTGCATAAAAGCAGAAGTTCCATCAACTTCACCTGATCTCATTTGCTCAAATGTTTCCATTGACATTGAAAGCGTACAGTCTGCTTCCTGATCTTGATCAGAAACAGTATTAGGATTAGATTTTCCATCTAAAAAAATGCATCCAGCACCTTCAAAATCAAATTTAACAGTTGCTCCAAGGCCTGTATCTTTACCCTCTATTCCTTTTTGAAATTCAGCCAATAAACTTGCTACGTCAGCCATATATATACTCCATAAATTAATTTAGAATGACAATAAATCAATTTACCTTATATATGTCAATACGTATTTTTTTAGAAAGCAAACTATGAAAAAACCTGATTTTTGGGATACTGCAAAGAAAGATCTTATTAAGAAAGATAAGATATTAGGTAACATTATAAAGAATTATCCGGATGACTTTCTTTATACGAGATCTAATCCATTTTATACTCTTGCCAGATCTATAGTTGGTCAACAAATCTCAGTAACTGCTGCTCAAGCTGTATGGAATCGATTTGAAAAAAAAGTTGTATCAATTAAACCTCATAAGGTAAGAGAAATGCACTACATGTCTCTCAAATCATGTGGATTGTCAAAACAAAAGATTACATATTTAAAATCACTATCTAATGCATTTTTAGAAAAAAAGATTCACCCAAGAAAGTGGGTAACTTTAGAAAATGAAGATATAATAAATGAATTGGTCCAGATAAAAGGTATTGGAAGGTGGACAGCTGAAATGTTTTTAATTTTTAATTTATGCAGGCCAGATATTTTCCCCGTTGATGATCTAGGATTAATAAAAGGTATTTGCAATTGCTATAAACTTAAATACCCCATTACAAAAGATCATGCCTTGAAGATATCCAAAAAATGGCAACCATGGAGATCGGTAGCAACGTGGTACTTTTGGAGGAGTTTGGACCCAATACCAGTAGAGTATTAGTATGGATAAAATTGATTTTTCATATGCCTCAAAGTCAGAGCATAATTTTGCGCAGCGTCTAGTCATTAAAACTATCGAAACTCTTACAGGTAAAAAAAAATTAGAAAAATTATATAAAGATTATTCTCTAAACCCTAACAAACCTGATGCTTTTTGGGGAGATATACTTGATGAAATGCAAATAAAAGTAATAAATAAATCAAAAAACAAAGTGATTGTTCCAAAAAAAGGATCTTTAATGATAATCTCAAATCACCCATTTGGAATTATTGACGGCCTAATTCTTTGTTCATTAGTGTCTAAAGTTAGAAGTGATTTCAAGATAATGACACACGAGACACTTCAATTTTTACCCCAGCTTGAAGAATTCATACTGCCAGTAGATTTTAGCAAGCAGACAAGAACATCAAAACTTTTAAATATTAAAACTGCAATTAAGGCAAAAGAGCAATTAAGTAATAATGGGGTCATAATCATCTTTCCCTCAGGGGGTGTATCAACGGCCAGTAATCTCAGTTCGACTGCTTTGGACGATGATTGGAAATTATTTCCAGCAAAATTAATTCAACAGACAAAAACAAATGTTTTACCAATATTTTTTGATGGCAAAAATGGTTTTCTTTTTCACCTTTTTGCCACAAAACTTAAAAATCAGACACTAAAATATTCTTCCTATATACATGAAACAAGAAAAATGATTGGCAAGACAATTAAAATTAATTCTGGAAAAATAATTAAATATAGTGAAATAAGTGATATTCAAGATCGATTAGAACTCACGAAATACTTAAAAGAAAAGACTTATAGTTTAAGGGATTCATTCAATGAATAATTTTTTAATTTATAGCTATTATCGTTTTGTAAATGTTCGGAATAAGAAAGAAATAAAAATTAAAATAGAAAATTTCATAAAAGGTAAAAAATTACGAGGTACAATACTTTTAGCAAACGAAGGCATAAATGGATCAATCTCGGGTCAAAAAAAAGACTTAGATAAGTTATTAAGATTTATAAAAAATACACTTAATATTCGAAAAGTTTCCTTAAAAATAAATGAAGTTAGCTTTCTTCCATTTAATAGACTTAAAGTCAGGTTAAAAAAAGAAATAGTATCTTTGGGTAAGGGAGAAATACTGCCAGATAGAAAAAGTATTAATTATATAAATCCATCTGAATGGAATAGTTTTCTCGAACAGGAAGAATTAGCATTAATAGATCTTAGGAATATTTATGAAATTAAAATAGGAAAATTTAAAAATGCCTTGGATCCAAAAACTAATTCATTTAGGGATTTTCCAAAAAAAATTGAGGAAATGAATCTTAATAAAAATCATAAAATTGGCATTTATTGCACTGGAGGTATCAGATGTGAAAAGGCTTCAAAGTATCTATCTATAAAGGGATATAAAAATATATATCAGCTAGAAGGGGGAGTACTCAATTATTTAGATTTCATTAAAAATAATAAGCTTAAATCAAAATGGAATGGCGAGTGTTTCGTATTTGACAATCGTGTATCTGTAGACAGTAATTTAAAACCAGGTAAATATCTTCAGTGTCACGGTTGTAGGAGTCCTATTTCAGCTAATGAAACAAAATCAAAAACATATATTAAAGGAGTTTCATGTAAGTATTGTTACAATAAAAGGACTGAAGAGCAAAAAAAAAGGTCAATGAATAGACAGCAACAAATTTATGCAGCAGAAAATAAAAACATTACACACCCATTTAAAAAGATTACCAGCGATAATTTTTAAAAGAAAAATTATTTAGATATATTATTAGTAAAATTAATGACATCTTTGATCATTTCATTCAATTCTTTTTTGGCAATAAAGTCTAATTCGTCCCTAGCCTTCTTTACATCTGCCCAAAACTTGGCTAAATCGCCTTTTCTTCTTTTTCTTATTTTAATTGGTATCTTACAATTAGCAGCAGTCTCAAATTCTTTAATTACTTCAAAAACACTATATCCTTTCCCAGTTCCTAAATTCCAAATATTATAACCCGGGTGTCTATTGATGTAGCTATGTGCTTTGATGTGGCCATTAATAAGATCATCTATGTGAATATAATCTCTTATTCCTGATCCATCTGCAGTTTTAAAATCAGCACCATAAACATCAAGATATTTTTTTCTTCCAAGCAACACATTAACTAAAGAAGGGATTAAATTAGTACTTTCTTTAATAATATTCTCGCCGATCAACCCAAGTTTATCTGAGCCAATGGGGTTAAAATACCTCAATATTCCTACACTCCATCCAGGATTTGCTAGAGCTGCCTGCTCTAAGATTTTTTCACTCATTATTTTAGTTTGAGCATAAGGGCTACCTGAAAAATCTAATTCACCGCTCTCTTTCCACGGTAAAGTTTGAGTAACATTATAAACTGTCGCAGATGAAGAAAATATTATTTTCTTTACATTAGCAATCTCCATCGCTTTAATTATGTTGATAGTCCCCGAGACATTTGTTGTAAAATATTCACTTGGTTTCTCAAAGCTCTCTTTTACTGATTTTAAACCAGCAAAGTGAACAACGCTACTAATATTGTAATTAGAAAATACTTGTTTAAGAAATTTTACATTTCTGACATCTCCTTTTAAATAATTAATACGAGAATTTTTGATCAACTTTAATTTCTGAATAATTTTTGGGGAGCTATTGATGAAACTATCTATAAATATGAATTCAATATTAGATCTAATCAGATGTAATATAAAATGCGAGCCAATATAACCTGCCCCACCTGTTACAAGTATCATAACTTTAGTGATATCTTTTTCTTATCTCACTTCTAATTTCAATAAGTAAAATAGTTAATAAACTAGTTATGATACCTGAAATTATAAATATTAAAAGTATTTGGATTTTTCCGAGACCTATATTTTCTATCTCAATCGAAGGAGAATTATATTTTATGCTTTTAAAATTCCTTTCATCTACTAAAGGTGATAAATTATATAAATCTTCAAAGCGTTCAATATCTCTATTTTGTAGGATTTGCTGAATTTTCATATCGATTTCGTTTATCTTTTTATTTCGAATATTTTTTGGTTTATTTTTACTAATCTCAATATTTCTTTTTAAATTAGCAATTTGCTCTTTGATCGCTACTGATCCAAAATAGTAATGTGGGCTGAGTGTGATAGAGAATTCTTCATCGCTATCATTTAATACCGGATTAACTTTGAACAAATCTGTCTCAATCTGGCTATCCAATACCTTATCTTCTGTAAAACCTAAAGACTCAGCAATTTTTAAGTTTTCAATTAATATTCTTAATTGTTCATTTAAAGATAATACATGATTTTCAATCAATATATTTCTCTCCTTTTGTAGGTCTTGAATTTCGAAACTAATCCACTTTTTTTCTTTTCTAATTATATTTTGAATGTTTGTTTTATAATTTTTCTGAACTTTAGTTTCAGCTGCATTTAATATGTTTTGAAAAAGTAATTGAAATATTTCACTATTTTGTACTAAATCAGTTTCATACATTATTCGATAATTTGAGTTCAGCGTTTGCTGAAATAATATTCTATCTTCTTTTGTTATAATGGGCTTTACTACAAATAATTTTCCAACCTCCCTATAGATTGCGTCTTCATATTCATCAAAAGAAGGAAAGCTGTTTTCATTGATAATACCTAAATCTTTAATTGAATTAAAAATAAGTTCATTATCTATAGCACTAACAGTTCTTTGAGACAGACTCTCTGGCGTTATTTCATCAAGTAGTTCAAATTTATTTAATATGGAATATTCATATAATTCTATTTCACTTAATGTATTAAATTCTAAAGTCGCTAGCATTTCAGTTTTCTTTAATTGTGAAAATAGTACTCCAGATAAAGTAAAAATTATGGTTATAACAATTAAAACTTTTAAATTTCTAAGTAAAATATTTATTAAACTAAGAAAATCTACTTTTAAATCGTCACTCATTTTTTTTTATATACCTCTTATATTTAGGCCAATCATCTTTAGAGATTATATAACCCATGCATTTTTTACTGCGACACTTACAAGGATGATCTTTGTAATCATCTTTGTCAAACTCATAACCATAATCATAACTCAACTCATCGTTTTCCTTAATTTTTTTTATTGATATTATCCAGATTTTACCTTTTTTAATTTCTACTTCACAATTCGGACTACATGAATGATTTATGTACCTTGCTTTGTTATATTTCGGTGATCCATCAATATCATATTTTTTATTCAATTCAAAAATATAAACAGAACCTGTTGTTTTAGAATTAAGATATCTATTTATTCTTCTATTTGACCTCTTATCACCTTCCATTTTAGTAATTTTTTCACCTATATATTCTATTACTTTCTGACCCTTTTTAATTTCTTGGTTTGCAAAAATTCCTCTTCCATGAACTTTTGAGTTCTTTACTTTCCACATTGCATTCATATTTTTCATTTAAATATCATATCTATAATA
>QBZX01000004.1 GCA_003282175.1 Pelagibacteraceae bacterium AG-337-G06 | reverse complement strand
CCATACCTGCAGCAACCTGTCCAGCAATAGCAGGGTTTGCTTCAGCCATAGTGCCTGCAATTGCGCCAACAGCATCCGGTGCAAATTCAGCTACACCCGCAGCAACCATCGTTGCAGCAGCAGGGTTAGCTGTTGCCATAGCACCTGCCATATCTCCTGCAAGCGCAGGGTCAATTGCTGCCAAGCCTCCAGCCATTTCACCAGCAGCTACAGGGTTAGCTTGCGCTATTCCTCCTGCAAATGCGCCAGCAGCGTCTGGATTTGCAGCTGCTACATCCTGCATAATTCCGATTGCAGCTTCACCATCAGGAACGGCTGCTAATACCCCACCAGCAACTGCTCCAGCGGCAGCCGGGTTTGCAGTCATCGCTGCATCAATTACACCTGCGGCAACATCAGGATTATCGGCAACCATTGCACCAACAACACCTCCAGCAGCGGCAGGAGCCATCTCTGCAACTCCACCAGCAATATCATTAACTAAATTTGGATCTGCTCCAACCATTTCCATTGCAACACCTGCTGCAACTTGTGGATTTCCTGCAGCAGCTCCTCCAGCAATATTTCCAGCCATATCAGGATTAGCTTCCATCATTCCAACAGCAATATCACCTGCTTGTTGTGGAGCGCCTGCAGCCATACCACCTGCAATTTCGCCTACAAAATTTTCAGCCATTTCAGGATTGGCCATAGCAGCATCCATCATAATCCCTGCCATATCACCAGCTATATCAGGATCACCTAATGCCATACCTTGAGCAATTGCACCAACAGCATTTCCAGCAAAATTATCTACTAGTGCATCAAGTTGTTCAGGACTCATGTCTGGGTTCGCAGCAGTAGCATTTTCAGCAAAGTCAGCAGCAAAGTCAGGTGCCATTGCAATATCCATCATCACACCTGCAACATCACCTGCAACTTCAGGAGCGGCATTTGCCATACCCGCAGCAGCTGCAGAGGCAGCAGCAGGGTTAGCTTCCATCATCGCACCAGCAGCTTCAGCAGCAAGTGCCGGGTCAGCTTCTGCTATAGCGCCTGCAACAGCACCAGCTGCTCCAGGAACATTTTCAGCAACAGCAGCGGCCATATCGGCTGCGCCGCCTGGATTTGCTTCAACCATTGCGCCAGCTACATCGCCTGCAGCACCAGGAGCCATTTGAGCAACACCTCCTGCAATATCTCCCATTAATTCTGGATTAGCGTTAACCATATCAGTTGCAACTTGAGCAGCAATATCGGCATCTCCTCTTGCAACTCCTCCTGCAATTGCACCAGCAGAGTCAGGGGCAACTTCCATCATTGCCGTTGCAGCTTCAGCGGCTAATTCTGGAACAGCGTCAGCCATACTTTGAGCAGCAAAACCTGCAGCATCAGGATTAGCTTCAGCCATTGCGGCTGCAGCATCGGTAGCGATCTCAGGTGCAGCTTCAGCCATAGCTCCCATTGCAGCGCCAGCAGCAAGTGGGTTAGCTTCAGCCATTGCCGTTGCCATCTCTATCGCAGCTTCAGGATTGGCTTCAACCATAGCGCCAGCAACATCTCCTGCAGCAGCAGGAGCAAATTCAGCAACACCACCAGCAATTTCTCCAGCGGCGTCAGGGTTTGCAGCGGCCATCGCCGTTGCAATATCTGCGGCTTGACCAGGGTCACCAGCAGCCATTCCGCCAGCAATATCTCCAGCAAATTCTGGATTAGCTTCTGCCATCGCACCAGCAACATCTGCAGCTTGATCAGGGGCCGCGGAGGCAATTCCTTGCGCAATTCCCTGTGCAGCTTCAGGGGCTGCATCCATCATAGCTCCAGCGACGTCGCCAGCAATTTCAGGGTTAGCAGCAGCCATGCCTGCAGCAATATCTCCTGCTACATCAGGATTAGCAGCGGCCATAGCGCCCGCAGCATCTGCAGCAAGTTCAGGTAATGTATCTGCTATTGCCCCAGCAGTTCCCTCAGCAGCCATTGGATTAGCTTCAGCCATTGCGCCAGCAACAGCAAGTGCAGCTTCAGGATTTATATCGGCAACGGTATTCATCATGTTATCAGCGGCACCTGGTGCAGTTTCAGCAAGAACAGCAGCCATAGTTGCTGTCGCTTCAGGATTAGCTTCAATTAAAGTACTAGCAACATCTTCCATTGCAGCAGGAGCACTCATCGCAACTCCAGTTGCAATGTCTCCAGCCATTTCAGGATTAGCTTCAACCATCGCGCCAGCAATTTCCGCTGCAGCATCAGGGTTAGCCATTGCCATTCCACCAGCAATATCTGCAGCAGCTTCAGGAGCAGCAGCAGCCATTGCATTTGCAGCGTCCGCAGCAAGCTCAGGTGCAGCTTCCATCATACCTTCTGCAGCCATTTGTGCAGCGGCAGGATTTGCTTCAGCCATTGCGGCTGCAGCTTCAACAGCAAGTTCAGGATTACTTTCAGCGATTGCTATTGCCATATCTCCAGCCATTTCAGGAGCAGCTTGAGCGACAGCACCAGCCATAGCAGCTGCAGCTTCAGGCGCAGCTTCCATCATAGCTCCAGCAACATCAGCAACTGCATCTGGATTTGCATTTGCCATTCCACCAACAATTGCGGCAGCGGCATCTGGATTAGCTTCAACTAATGCAGTAGCGGCTTCAGCGGCAGCTTCGGGTGCTTGAGCGGCAACGCCAGCAGCGATTGCTCCAGCAGCATCTGGATTAGCTTGAATTAATGCGGCTGCAGCTTCAGCAGCAGCTTCTGGTGCTTGAGCTGAAACAACATTTGCAATTGCACCAGCGGCATTCGGATTAATAGCAGCCATATCTCCTGCAATGTCTGCAGCTAAATCTGGGTTCGCAGCAGCAACGGTTGCTGCAATATTTGCAACAGCTCCTGCCATAGCTTCAGGATTAACGGCGGCCATGTCAGCAGCAATATCACCTGCAAGTTCTGGTGCAGTTTGTGCAACAGAAGTGGCAATTAAAGCGGCGGCGGCTGGGTTAGCTTCAGCAAGCGAACCAGCAACATCTGCAGCAGCTTCTGGTGCAGCTTCTGCAACGCCCGCGGCAATCATTCCAGCGGCTTGAGGAACTGCTTCTGCTAATGCAGCGGCAGTATCTGCGGCAGCGCCGGGATCAACTTCTATTATAGCGGCAGTAATATCTTGAGCAGCTGCGGGATTAGCAGCAGCCATCGCAGTTGCAGCAGCAACTGCAGCTTCTGGGTTTGCTTCTACAACAGCAGCCATTGCATCGCCAGCAGCAGCTGGTGCAATTTGGGCAACACCTGTTGCAATATCATTTAAAGCTTCTGGGTTGGCATCAGCCATTGCGCCGATAACATCGCCAACGGCATCTGGTGCGCTTCTTGCCATTCCACCTGCGATTGCGGAAGCAGCATCAGGTGCAGCTTCTGCCATTGCAACAGCAACGTCAGCAGCCATCTCAGGGTTACCACTTGCAATACCAGCAGCAACCGAGGCAGCGGCTTCTGGTGCAGCTTCAGCCATAGCAGCAGCAGCTTGAGTTGCTATGTCAGCACTTCCACCGTCAAAGAAACCTGCGTCGGCAACGACAGCAGCCATGCCTTGCGCTGCAGATGCAGCGGCGGCAGGACTAGCTTCAGCCATTGCTGTAGCGGCAGCCACAGCTTGTTCAGGAGCAGACTCCATCAATGCGCCAGCAATATCTCCAGCAGCAGATGGGTTTGCTTCAGCCATTGCAGCTGCAAGTTCGCCAGCAGCTTCAGGGTTATTAGAAATAAGTTCAGATGCAACAGATGCAGCAGCGTCTGGTGCAAATTGTGCAACAGCAGCAGCCATATCAGCTGCAGCGTCAGGGTTGGCGTCAGCCATTGCCGCTGTTACTTCTGCAGCAAATTCTGGATTAGCAGCAGCTGTACTTGCAGCGATTTGTGCAGCGGCTTCTGGATTAGCTTCTGCTAAAGCAAGAGCAGCTTCAGCGGCAACTTCTGGATTACCAGATGCAACCCCAGCAGCTAGAACTCCTGATAATTCAGGTGCAGCTTCAGCAACTGCTCCAGCAACATCTGCAATAAGTTCAGGTGCAGCTTCAGCAAGTCCTGCCATCGCCTCACCTGCGGCAGCGGGATTAGCTTCTGCCATTGCAGTCGCTAGTTCAGCGGCAGCACCTGGATCAGCGGCAGCCATTGCTCCTAATACTTCACCAGCTGTTTCGGGAGCAACTTGCGCAACCTGTGCAGCCATATCATTATTAAATTCAGCCATGTCTTCTGGTGAAACACCAGGGATCTCAGCCATTTGCTCCATCATTTGACCAGCAATTTCACCTGCAGCTTCAGGATCCGCAGCTGCCACTGCAGTCGCTATGTTAGCTGTCATTTCTGCCATTTGCGCGGCAGGATCAAAATCATCAGGAGCACCAGGAATATCTGCCATTTGCTCCATCATTGCTCCAGCTAATTCTGCAGCTTGATCAGGTGCAGCGGCTGTTGCTTGAGTCGCAATATTAGTTGTCATCTCGGCCATCTGACCAGCCATATCAAAATCTTCAGGGACGTTTGGAATATCTGCCATAACATCCATCATGGCACCAGCTAAATCAGCGGCTCCCTCTGGATCAGCAGCGACAGCAGTTGCGGCCATGTTAGCTGTCATTCCTGCACCCGTCTCAGCTAGTGCTTCAGGTTCAATGCCTGGTATCTCAGCCATTTGTTCCATCATAGTACTTGCTAAATCAGCAGCTCCCTCTGGATCAGCTTGGGTTGCAGCAGATGCAACATTTGCTGTCATCGCAGCAGCGGCTTCAGCTAAAGCACCTTCACTAGCATTACCTTCAATGCCTGTTGTCATTGACTCCACCATTGCGCTCGCAACTTCTGCGGCAGCTTCAGGTGCAGCACTTGCAACTTGAGTTGCAATTGCAGTCTGCATAGCCAGAGCTTCATCTTGAGAAAAGTTTTCATTGTTTGCGGCAACGTTTGCCATTTCAGCTGCAATTTCAGTTGCAGCATCTGGATTTGCTTGAGCGACACTTGCAGCAATACTTGCTGCAGCTTCTGGCGCAGCTTCGGCCATAGCGACAGCAGCTTCAGTCGCTAATTCAGGTAAAGCTTCAGTGACAGCTTCCACGGCAGCACCTGCAGCGGCAGGGTTTGCATCAGCCATTGTCGCAGCAGCTTCTACCGCTTGTTCGGGAGCAACCTCAGCTACAGCATTCATTACGCCAGCAGCAGTACCTGGTGCAGACTCAGCTACTTGTTCAGCTATATCAGCGACAGCTTCAGGGTTAGCTTCCATCATAGCGCCAGCAATATCACCTGCTAAATCTTGTGCTGTTTCAGCTGCAGCACCTTGCACTTCTGCAATAGCTTCTTGGCCAGCAGCTTGAGCGTCTGCAATTTGTGCTTGTACATCTGCAAGAGTGGCTTGAGCATCGGCAACAATATTTGGATCATCAGAATTTAAATTTGCTTGTGCTTCACTAACAGCGTCAGCAAGTCCCGCTTGAACCTCAGCTACTTGTGCTTGAGCTTCAGCTTGGGCCTCTGCAACCTCAGCCTGTGCGTTTGCTTGAGCAGCAACAGCAACACCGGTTGCAATGTCAGCAGCGGCTTCAGGATCAGCGACAGCCATTTCGTTTGCTACCTCAGCAGCAACCTCAGGATTACCTTGAGCAACTCCGCCAGCAATTGCAGCAGCCGCTTCAGGTGCAGCTTCTTGCATTGCTATCGCAGCTTCACCTGCTTGTTCAGGAGCCAGTTCAGCCATCACTTCTGCAGCGGCTCCAGCGGCGGCAGGTGCAACTTCAGCCATAGCAGCAGTAGCTTCAATTGCAAGTTCAGGATTAGACTCTATAATTGCTTCGGTTGCAAGAGCGGCGGCAGCAGGGTTTGCCTCAGCAATATCTGCACACATTTCAACAGCACCTTCTGGATTTGACTCCATCATGTCTTGAACAATTTCTGCAGCAGCCTCAGGATTTGATGCAGCAGTACCAGCAATTATTTCTGCGGCAGCATCTGGATTCATCGCGATCATTTCAGAAATAATTTCGGCAGTAGCTTCTTGTGAAGCAGCAATAGCAGCTTCTTGTCCAGCTTGATTGCTTTCAATCAGTGCATCTTGAGCTGCCGCTTGAACGTCAGCTATCTCACCTTGTGCGTCAGCAAGAGCAGAATCAGATCCAGCACCTGTGGCCTCAGCAAAATCAGCTTGTGCATCGCCTATTTGACCTTGAGCATCAGCTTGAATTTCAGCATTGGCTTGAGCTGTTTCTTGATTTACCTCTGCAATTGCGGCTTGTGCAACTCCGGATGCTACTCCAGCAGCAACAGCGGCAGCAGCTTCAGGAGCAGCTTGGGCCATTGCAGTTGCGACTTGAGAAGCGGCTTCAGGATCAGCAGCAGCTACAGCGCTTGCAGCTCCACTTGCAGCCGCAGGGTTTGCTGCGGCCATTGAGGCAGCAGTTTCTACAGCATGTTCTGGGGCGGCTTGTGCAACAGCTGCAGCAACAGCACCTGCAGCAGCAGGAGTTGATTCAGCAATTGCAGCTGCCATTTCAGCAGCGCCTTCAGGATTTATTTGTGTAAGGGATGCAGCAACAGCACCTGCAGCGGCAGGAGCGTTATTCACAACATCTGATGCAACATCTTGAGCTATGTCAGGTGCAGCTGATGCCATTGCAGCAGCAGTGGCATTTGCAGTTTGTGGGGCTGCGGCAGCTATTGCTCCAGCAATTTCAGCAGCTTGCTCAGGTATTGCTTGAGCGGTTGCGCTTGCGATTTGTGAAGCAGCGGCTGGGTTTGCTTGAACCACGGCTGCCAACATCTCATCAGGGTTATCATTATTGGCTGCGTATTCTTGAATTAATGCCTGCTGTTCTTCGGGTGAAGCTGCAGAAGCAACTTCTTGAAAAAACTCTTGAGCTTCTGCTTGAGTTACTGGCATTTAATTGTTCCTTTCTAATTTAAACTTACTAATTATCTTTACCTAAGTGTTCATTAAGATGATGAAGCATTAAATGTTCCTTCAATCTTTGTATTTTCAATAATTGACGGTTCAAGCAAATTAATCACATCAAGAATTTCATAAACGGAAGTCAAAAGAGACATACTATCATCAGACAAATCTTTTAATGAACTTTCTAGAGCTTCCTCAGCAGATAGAACGGCGGCGGCATCAGTTTGATCAGCGGCCCTTTCTTTTTTAGCAATTGTCAAAAGTTCTTGTGCAATAGTAGCCTCATTTTCACTATACGATAGCATCGTTCTTGCATTTGAATATTCAATCCAGGCATCCTTTGCTTTTTTGACTGTATCTCTCTCCTTCACAGCTAGGTCATTAATTGCCCTATCTAACGCGGAACGATCATTCAAATAACTTGGCAATTCCATATATATTCCAGAAATTGGGAACTCAACGGTTACCTTAAGTTGTTCCTCATAATGCGATCCACCAGTATGAGATGCATCTTTTTTGTCAGAATATTTTATTTCACCATCAACAGATGGTCCAAAACCTGCGAGAGCAACGTTTAGATCGTTTCTCGCAATATCTACATCCATCTTAGATTTCATTAAATCTCTATTGTTTGCTAGTGCTAATTCTACTGTTGCATCCATTGAGTTTGGAACTAATGCTAGAGCTTCAGGGCTTAACCTTGGTTTAACAAGAGAACTTGTTTCGACTGCATCTATTTTAAAAAGTTTTTCAAAAGTAAATACTGCTGATTTAAAACTCTTTTCGTCTGTTATTACAGTTTTTTGCGCGCTTGCTAATTGACGTTTAGCTTTAAGTACATCTGACGCCAAACCAGAACCAACTTGTACTCTGATCTCTTCCTGACCAGATGTGGCTCTTGTATTCTCTTCTGCAGCAACAGAGGCATCTAATTTTTCACCGGCTTTTATTAATCCGAGATAAGCATCAGCTGCTTCAATCAGTAAGTCATTTCTGGCAGTTATAAAATCTAACTCAGATTTTTCTGATTCAAGCTGTTTATTTCTTATGCCATTTAGCGTTGCGCCAGAGTCCATAATTTTTTGCTTCCATGTCCAGTCCCATGTTTTAAAATTCAACTGTGAATTGCTAGAATCTGAGGCAGCACCATATTTATCATTACGTCCAGACTCGTATTTTACTGATAAGTCTGGAGCGTATGCTAAAATAGCATCCGTTATATCTCTATCTGCCTCTTCCAGTTCTTTCTTTGCGTTTATAATATCTTCATGGCTATCAAGAATTTGATTAACCATATTTGTCAACGTTTCTGCGCTAGCATTAAGAAAAGTAAATAAAACTAATGTGATTACTACAAAAAATTTTTTTAAAATTGAAACAATAAAAGTCATGTTAAATAACTCCTCTTAAGGAATCTCCCCTATTAAAATTTAATAAATTAAGTATCAGTTAATAGTGATAATTTTTCAAGAAAATTAGATACATTTAAATCATCATTTTCTGGGGATTCTTAAGAAATTAGCCTTAATTTACCATTTTTACTAAGATATTGAAAAGTGAAGCTTAGATATCAGCGTAAGTATGTGTTTCTTCCTTTGCTCCTGGATGAGTAACCGCTCCAGATGTTGCAGAACCTACTGTTTTTGAGTATTTCCAAAGCGTCCCTGAGTTAAAGTCAGTTTCCCTCTCTTTCCATTCACTCTTTCTTTCTTCCAGAACCTTTTCTGATACGTTGAGTTGAATTTCACCTAATTCAGCATCTAGTATTATTTCGTCGCCATCATGAACTAAAGCAATTGTCCCACAAACTGCAGCTTCAGGTGATACATGTCCAACACAAAATCCTCTTGTTGCTCCGCTAAAACGACCATCAGTTATAAGTGCTACTTTATCACCCATGCCTTGTCCATATATTGCGGCAGTAGTTGATAACATTTCTCTCATACCTGGGCCTCCTTTGGGTCCCTCATAACGAATAACAAAGACATCGCCTTCTTTATAATTTTCATTCTTTACACATTCAAAAGCATCTTCCTCGCAGTCGAAACAAATAGCTTTACCTTTGAACTTTAGATTTTCCATTCCCGCAACTTTTACTATCGCTCCATCAGGTGCTAAATTTCCTTTCAAGCCTACAACGCCTCCCGTAGGACTTAGAGGATTGTCATGTGAACGAATTACTTTTTGCTGTTTATTGAATTGTACGCTATCTAAATTTTCTTTGATTGTTTTACCGGTAACCGTCATACAGTCTCCGTGAATATAACCACCTTCATATAAAGTTTTTATGATGATAGGTACACCTCCAGCTTCATAAACATCTTTGGCAACGTACTGACCACCCGGTTTTAGATCAGCAAGATATGGGGTGCGTTTAAATATTTCGACTACATCATCTAAATCAAATTTGATACCACACTCATTAGCGATTGCGGGCAAGTGAAGTCCTGCGTTAGTAGAGCCGCCGGTAGCAGCAACAATTGTTGCTGCATTTTCAAGCGATTTTTTTGTAACAATATCTCTAGGTCTAATATTTTTTTCAATCAATTGCATGACTTGCTTACCAGCCTCGAATGCATATTTATCTCTTTCCTCATAAGGAGCAGGGGCTCCAGAGGAATATGGTAACGCTAATCCAATTGCTTCTGAAACGCATGCCATAGTATTCGCAGTAAACTGACCTCCACATGCTCCAGCACTTGGACAGGCAACACACTCAAGTTCATGCAATTCTTCTTCAGTCGCATTACCAGACGAATACTTCCCGACCGCCTCAAATACATCAACTACAGTAACATCTTTGCCTTTATATTTTCCTGGAAGAATACTTCCTCCATACATAAAAACACTTGGAACGTTTAAACGACACATAGCCATCATAAGTCCTGGGAGAGACTTGTCACATCCTGCCAGTCCAACTATTGCATCATAGCAGTGTCCCCTAACTGTAAGTTCAGTAGAGTCAGCTATTACCTCACGAGAAACTAAAGATGACTTCATGCCTTGGTGCCCCATTGCAATACCATCGGTAACTGTAATTGTGCAAAATTCCCTTGGAGTTCCATCAGCTTCAGTGACCCCTTTTTTTACTGATTGCGCCTGTCTCATTAGAGCAATATTGCACGGAGCCGCTTCATTCCAAGTAGATACAACGCCCACAAAGGGTTTGCCTATGTCGTCTTCGTTCATTCCCATGGCATAATAATATGATCTATGAGGTGCTCTCTCTGGACCAACAGATACGTGACGACTTGGTAATTTATTTTTATCAAATTTCATAATTATCCTAAACTCTTAATGGCCATTTCAATTTTTTCCTTAGAACTTAAATATTCCTTATGTCTATTTTTTTGTTCACAAATAATGTCATCTGGAGCATTCTGGATGAAATTTTCACTTTCTAACTTTTCATTAATCTTATTCAATTCTTTTTCTATTTTTGACAAGCTTTTCTGTAAGCGATTTTTCTCCTGTTCAAAATCAATAATACCCTTAAGAGACAAATAGATCAAACCGTGATTGAATATGACTTGAACCATACCTTGATCCTTTGAAAAATTTTTTTCAGTTATAGACTTAGACCTTGTCAAACTTTGAATTGTTTCCTTTTGTTGATCGAAAATAGTGACTAATTCATTGCTAATTTTCGAATAGTTAATATCTATTACCGCGTTTGCTGGTACATTCATTTCAGATCTGGTAGATCTTATTGATGAAATAAGCTCAAGTAATAAGTCAATTTTTTTATTATCTTTCTCATCTACGCTTATACTTTCTGGCCATGCTGATTTATTTATTTTTATTGTGTCATTCTTTAGAATATTTGACGCCTGATGCCATAAATGTTCGGTAAAAAAAGGCATGATGGGATGAAACATTATTAGTATATTTGATAATACATATGAGGTTATGTTTCTCGTCTCTTTAATGTCTGCATCGTTTTTAGATAAGTAAATAACTTTTGAGAATTCTAGATACCAGTCACAAAAGATATTCCAAGTAAATTTATAAAGTTCATTTGCAGCCTCATTAAATCGATAATTTTCTATAGCCAATTGTGTTTTAATCCGACAATTTTCATATTCAGACAATATCCAATTATTGAAAATATTTTTTACATTTTTGGCATCTATTTCTTGATAGAAACAATTATTAAGCTCACATAGCTTGACTGCATTCCAAATTTTGTTAATGAAATTTTTATAACCTTCAATTCTTTGTTTTGACAATTTAATATCTCTGCCTTGAGCAGCCATCGAACACAATGCCATGCGTAAGGCGTCTGCACCAAATTCATCCATCAAAACGAGCGGATCGATTACGTTACCTTTTGATTTTGACATTTTCTGACCCTTCTCATCTCTAACTAATGCATGCACATAAACCTCATTAAATGGAACTCTTTTAGTAAAATAAAGACCCATCATCATCATTCTAGCGACCCAAAAAAATATAATATCAAACCCAGTAACAAGAGCGGAGGTTGGATAGTATTTTTTTAGTTCAGCAGTTTCCTCAGGCCAACCCAGTGTTGAAAACGGCCAGAGCGCAGATGAAAACCAGGTGTCCAGTACATCTTCTTCTTGGACAAGTTCTACATCTTTACCATAGTGTTTGTTTGCAGAAATAAGAGCTTCTTCTGTTGTTTCTTCTACAAATATATTTCCATCAGGACCATACCATGCGGGAATTTGATGACCCCATATAAGTTGTCTTGAGACACACCAAGGTTGAATACTTTCCATCCAATCAAAATAAACTTTATTCCAATTGTTCGGAATAAATTTTGTATCGCCATTTTTTACATTATTAATTGCTTCAAAAGATAATTTTTTCGCATCAACAAACCATTGATCAGTTAGTAGTGGCTCTATTACTTCTCCCGAGCGGTCGCCATATGGCACTGTATGTAAATTTTCTTCTTCTTTGCTTAAGATTTTTTTTTCTTTGAGTTCACTAATTATTTTGTCTCTTGCTATATAACGATCAAGCCCTTGATATTCTTCAGGACAATTCTCATTAAGTTCAGCATTTTCATTAAAAATATTTATTATTTCTAGTTCATGCCTTTTTCCTAATTCATAATCATTAAAATCATGAGCAGGAGTAATTTTTACTGCACCAGAACCTTGATCTATTTTTACATATTCATCAGCAACAATTGGAATTCTTCTTTCAACAATTGGAAGTATAGCAAATTTTCCAACCATATTTGAAAATCGTTTATCTTCTGGATGAACAGCTATTGCGGTATCGCCAAGCATTGTTTCTGGTCTCGTAGTTGCAATCGTTATGTGACCATTTCCATCTTCAATTTCATAATCGATATACCAAAGAGTGCCTGTTACTTCTTTCTGAATAACTTCTAAGTCTGAGATTGTTGTTTTTAATTTGGGATCCCAGTTACTAAGCCTTTTATCTTTATAAACTAGGCCGTCCTTATAGAGTTTCACAAACACATGACGTACAGATTGAGAGAGACCTTCATCAAGTGTGAATCTTTCTCTAGACCAATCACATGAGCAACCAAGCCTTTTGAGTTGATTTATTATCTTATTTCCTGATGAGTCCTTCCATTTCCAAACATGTTCTATGAACTCTTCTCGAGTAAGATCCGTCTTTTTTATTTTTTGTTTCCTTAATTCTCGTTCGACTACCATTTCAGTAGCTATTCCAGCGTGATCTGTCCCTGGCTGCCATAATACATCTCGCCCTCTCATTCTATAAAACCTTATTAAAATATCTTGTAACGTATTATTTAATGCATGCCCCATATGTAAATTTCCAGTTACATTTGGTGGCGGTATGACTATACTGAAATGCTTGTTTTTTGAGTCGATTGGAGCCTCAAAGTCTCCATCTTCCTCCCATTTCTTATAGATTTTTTCCTCAACTAAATCAGGTTGATAATATTTTTCTAACATTTATTCTTTATTATCTTTAGAACTTATACTTATCTTTACTGAACTTAGCCTATCTACTACAACTTTTTTGAGTTCTTCATTTATGATATTGTCTATTGTCTCTATAGATATTGAGTTTATTGATTTTCTAACCACGTCACGAATTTGATCTTCACTTATTTGCGTGTTCTCTACATCTGCTATAATTTTTTGATTAGACTCAGCTTCAACAACCAATTCTGTAAGTTCAAGAATACCTGTCTCACTTTGGTGAGCTTCTTTCTCCTCAATTGGTTTAGTTAATTCAATGACATCTTTTGGCAGAGACTGATGGCTATCGATTTTACTATTGCCCATCATCGTTTTAATGGCATCGAGTATATCGTCAGTATCTTTAGTGCTTTGATTCATAGGTTACACATGTTGTTATATCTATTGGATATCAAAAACTAAAGATGTTTTTATCTTTAAAAGAGGGCAATACTGGCAGTGAGCAAGGGAACAATTGCTCGCAGTGGAACATAGTCTCTTTTCTTGTAAACATCTTTGCATTACACAAGCTATTTTCAGACAAAATTGCTATCAGTCTTCCGCCATTTTCGAGTTGATTTAGCAATTTTTGAGGAACATGATCAACAGCACCTTCCATAACAATTGCGTTAAAAGGACTTTGCTCAATACACCCGTTTGAAATACTTTTATTAAAGTAGATAACATTATTTAAATTATTTTCCTTTGTAACTAATTCTGAAGATTTTATATAGCTATCATCTTCTTCTACCACAATTACAGTTTCCGCTATCAAAGATAATATTGCTGCTAAGTACCCTGTTGTTGAACCCAAAATTAATACATTTTCATTTTCTTTTAAATCTATATACATTGCAATTTTAGCAACTAATTCAGGTTTTAAGATTATCCTATGATTAGATAGGGTTAAATTTTTTTCTACATATGCACTCTCTTTATATTCCTCTGGCATAAAGTCGCTTCTATTCAAAGAATTAAAAATAGATACTAACTTTTCGGTCATGCCGTTTATAGGCTTGATCTGCCCATTAACCATTCTTAAGTTGTTAGCGTTAGTTTCCATAATAACCTTTTTAGAGTTGAGATTTGATATACATATCCATTAAAATGTTCACAGTTTTTAATTATTAATGATATAAAACTCACTGTTTGGCCACGTGGCGGAATGGTTACGCAGAGGACTGCAAATCCTTGTATACCGGTTCGATTCCGGTCGTGGCCTCCATTCATGTTATATGCTTTCTTAAGCTTTCGATAATCTTATCTGCCTGATCTTCCCTGATCCACGAGTGAAAATTTCTAATCATAGGCGGACTAAAATTAGGCAGAAGTTCCATAAGCTTTGCTTTCATTAATTTAATATTGTTCCCTTTTTCAAATGTGGCAAGGTACCCTATGTATGACTGAGGGTATTCAGGCTGCAGTTTTATTAGTTTTTCTGCATATTTTTTTGCATTGTTACTATCTTCATCCAAAAAACTAAATCGCCAAAGTTCAAAAAATGTTCTCCACTGCCCGTATGCATCTTCATATAATTCAAGTGCTTTTTCCATTTCTTTAGTGGCCCTTTTTTTATCACCGATTTGATAGAGGGAAGAGCCAAACAATCTTCTGCCATGAGCAAATTTTTTATTTAGCTTTATCGAGTTGTATGAATGATTAAGAGATAGGTCGAAATTTCCACCGTAATAATATGACAAGCCAAATGCAAATTGACAGAGATAATTATTCTCATTTAATGACACTGAGCTCCGAGCAAGGTTCAGTAAAGTTTTTCGTACTTTATTAGGATCTCTTACGTTAAACATCCAAAGCTTATCAGCATAAGACATTGCTATTTTTGATATGGTTATAGCTAAATCTTCTTTTGGTATAGAATTACTAAGAGTATCGTAAGAGTTTTTAGATAATAAGAATCTTATTGTTCTTTTATCTTTTTGATTTTTTGACTTCCTTATTACACCATTCTCCTCTAGATATTTTAGGCGCCTCCATAGTGTTCTTTCGGGAGACTGCGTGAAGTACTGAATGTCATAAAATGACAGACCCTTAAAAAAATTAACATAAAGCCTGAATACAATCTCTAGATCAAGTATGCTACTCAAGGATAATGATTTTAATACCCTGAATAACCCGCCATAAAGAAAACTAAATACAGCTTCGTCAAGCAGGTTGGTGTTCTTAGAAACATCATCACTTCTTCCAAAACCAAACTCATAAATATTGTCTTTTTGTACAGTCACAACTTACTATTTAATATATTTCCAGATAAAGTAAAACTAGATATGCAAGATAACATTTGATATAAGATGTTACTATTCCCCGGTAGCTCAGTTGGTAGAGCAAGCGACTGTTAATCGCTTTGTCACTGGTTCGAGTCCAGTCCGGGGAGCCAAACTATAGGATTTGGCTCAGAAAAGTCTTGGTTCTCTCACTTTCAGGATTGGAAAAGAAATCAGTTGGGTTTTTGCTCTCCACTATTTGTCCCTCATCCATAAATATAATTTTGTCTGCAACTTCTTTGGCAAAACCCATTTCATGAGTCACAACTAACATTGTCATGCCACCTTCTGCAAGCCCGACCATAACATCAAGGACCTCTTTAATCATCTCAGGATCCAAAGCTGATGTCGGTTCATCAAATAACATAATTCTTGGTTCCATACATAATGCTCTAGCAATTGCCGCTCTCTGTTGTTGGCCACCGGATAATTGTGCTGGGTACTTGTGAGCCTGATCGTCAATTTGAACTCTTTTTAAATATTTCATAGCCTTTTCTCTGGCTTCAACTTTTGGTAACTTTCTCACCCATATTGGTGCCAAAGAGCAATTATCTAATATAGATAGATGAGGAAATAAATTAAACTGTTGAAATACCATTCCAACTTCTCCACGAATTTTTTCAACACTTCTGTTATCATTTGTTAACTCTGTTCCTTCAACTACAATTTCTCCTCTTTGATGCTCTTCAAGTCTGTTTATGCATCTGATCAAAGTAGACTTACCTGATCCTGAAGGTCCACAAATAACAATTTTCTCTCCCTTAATTACTTTCAAATTAATATCGTTAAGAACATGAAGTTCTCCAAACCACTTATGAACGCTACTCATTTCTATCATTGTTTCTGATGTCATATTTTAATTTCCTGTATCTAATTTCTTTTCAAGTCTTTGACTATATCGGCTCATACCAAAACAAAAAATCCAAAAAATAGCCGCTGCAAAAACATATCCCTCATGAGAAAATCCAAGCCAATCAGGATTTGTTCCTACAAATTGAATAATACCTAAAAAATCAAACAATCCTATGATTAATACTAGAGTTGTATCTTTAAATAATGCAATAAAGCTGCCTATAATAGCTGGAATAACTATCTTCAATGATTGCGGAAGAATAATTAGGGCCATCATTTTCCAATATGTTAGACCTGCCGCTTGAGATGCCTCGTATTGTCCTTTAGGCATTGCTTGCAATCCCCCCCTTACAACTTCCGCTAAATAAGCAGCTGAAAAAAACATTACGCCTATGAGAGCTCTTATTAGTTTGTCAAAGTTAACTCCTTCGGGCATAAAAAGTGGAAACATATTTGATGCCATAAATAATACAGTGATTAGAGGAACTCCTCTCCAAATTTCTATGAAAATTGTTGAAAGTAAAGAGACAACTGGCAATTTGGATCTTCTTCCTAATGCCAACATAATTCCTATGGGCAACGATAGGACGATTCCAACACCTGCAATTACAAGAGTAAGAAAAAGACCTCCCCAAAGTCTAGTCTCAACATTTTCAAGACCTAAACCTCCTGAAAAAAGAAAAACACAAATAATTGGAAATATGACAAGAAGAAATATACCCACTAAGCCTTTAAATTTTAGGTTAGGTATAAGTAAATAAATTATACTCACAGCAAGTAGAAAGTAAGCAATGTTTATTCTCCATAGTTCATCTGAGGGATATAAACCATAGATAATTAGTTTTATATTTTGCTTAATGAAAACCCAACATGCCCCATCGCTTGTACAGTCCTCTCGTGTTGTACCTGAAAACGTTGCGTCAAAAAGTATCCAAGAAAGAAGTGGTGGGATTATTAAATAAATAAAATATAAACCAATCAAGGTCAAAACAGTATTGTACCAAGTCGAAAAAAGATTTTTTCTTAGCCAACCTAGAACGCCTATCTCTATTACTGGCGGAGCTATATCTTTATTGATATCTGACATTACCTTTCGCCTACTCTCATGATACGATTAAAAAGATTCATGATTATTGAAGTAAAGAGACTAAGAAATAGATACACACCCATTACCATCCCAATAATTTCAATCGCTTGGCCAGTTTGCATAAGTGCTGTTCCTGCAAAAACTAAAACCAAATCTGGATAGGCAATAGCGGCTGCAAGTGAAGAATTTTTAGTAAGGTTTAAATATTGGTTTGTTAAAGGTGGAACAATAACTCTTAGAGCTTGTGGGATTATTATTAGCCTCAAAACTAAGCCTTCTTTTAGTCCCACAGATCTTGCAGCTTCAGTTTGGCCCTTAGAAACAGCCATAATACCAGCTCTCACGACCTCTGCAATAAATGCTGCAGTATACATAGAAAGAGCAAAAGTTAAGGCTACAAGCTCGGGTATTAATCTCATGCCTCCTTTAAAATTAAAGCCTTTAAGTTCTGGAATATCAAATGATACAGGAAAGCCAGTTGCAGTTAAAGCTGCAAAAAATACACCCACCACTAAAGCTAGTGAGACATAGAACGCAGGAAATGTAATCCCAGTCCTATTTTGTCTTCGCTTTGACCAGATAAAGATAAAAATAGAAATAATTATAGTTATCCAGAACAAATAAAAAATTACTGAAGTGCCTTCATTGAAGTTTGCATCGGGTAAAAATAAGCCTCTATTATTTAAAAAGATTGAATCCATAAATTCTATACTTTGTTTTGGCTTTGGTAAGGCCCTGAGAACTGCAAAATACCAAAAAAATATTTGAAGTAAGAGAGGTATGTTTCTTATTACCTCAATATAAGTCTCAGCAATCTTAGCAATAAGCCAATTTGAAGATAAGCGCATTATACCAAAAGCGAAACCAACAATTGTAGCAAAAAATATGCCGATGCCTGCTACAAGTAATGTATTTAATAGGCCAACAATAAATGCATCAAAATAAGTTGAAGTTGGTGAATATTCTATAAGAGTCATTCCAATATCAAATTGAGACTCTACCCCTAAGAAATGAAAACCACTGGCCAAACCACGCGACATCATATTCTCAGCAGTATTTTGAACAATATAATAAACACCAAGAATTACTAATGACAGAGTAATTGCTTGATAGAATGTTCCTTGAACATTCCTGTTGAAGATAAAATTTGAAAATCTGGAAGGCCTCATAAGTATCTTAATTTAAATATATTCTACAATATTTAGATTTAAATCACATAAAAAAAGGAAGGCCAAGTTAATGACCTTCCTTTCTTAACTTAAAGTAATCTTACTTATAAAATAAAAGCAAATTATCTTGCTGGAGGTGCGTATAAAACTCCACCATTTTTATAAGAAGCATTAGGTGAACCTGCTCTGGCAAGACCCACTGGAGTATTCTCCCCTACGTGTTTCTCGTAAACATCGCCGTAGTTTCCAACTTTTGAAACAATGTCGTAAGACCAGCTGTCACCTAAGTTTAGGCCAGCACCTGTTCCACCTTCTTTACCACATAGTCTTGCAACAACTGGGTTAGAAGTCATAGCACAAGTTGTCTTAACATTTGAATTAGTTAAGCCAAATTCTTCTGCTTCAATCATTGCATTTAAAGACCATCTCACAACGTCAGCCCAATCGCCATCACCTTCTCTAACAACAGGTCCTAAAGGCTCCTTTGAAATTGTTTCAGGTAATACAACGTGTGCATCTGGGTCCGCAAGCTTTGTTCTTTGTGCGGCTAAACCAGATTTATCTGTCGTATATGTATCGCATCTACCTTCGTCATAAGCATTTACAACTTCATCTGCTTTTTCAAAAACAACTGGTTCATAAGCCATACTGTTTGCTCTAAAGAAGTCAGCCATGTTTAGCTCTGTAGTTGTACCAAGGTTAGTACAAACACTTGCGCCATCTAATTCCATAGCACTTGTAATACCAGAGTCTTTTCTAACCATGAAACCTTGTCCATCATAGAAATTAACACCAGCAAATTCTAAACCAATTTGAGCGTCACGTGACAACGTCCAAGTCGTGTTTCTTGACAGCACGTCAATTTCACCAGCTTGAAGAGCAGTGAACCTCTCTTTAGCTGTAAGAGGAACATATTTTACTTTGTCCGCATCTCCAAAAATAGCTGCTGAAACTGCACGACATACGTCTACATCAATACCACTCCAGTTACCATTTTCGTCTGGGTTTGAAAAGCCAGGAACTCCCTGACTCACACCACAGTTGAAAAATCCTTGATCTTTAACAGTGTCAAGAGTGCCCGCGTAAGCTGCCGGCACCATCAATACTGAACAAACTAAACCAAGAATTGTATTTTTTATATTATTCATAAATGATTAATCCTTTTTTTTTAATTAATTAATTAAACTTATGTATAAATTATAAGCATAGATCAAGCAGGAATCTAAACAAAAAAAACCTTCGACAGATTCTATAATGTATCCTCTATATGTAGTGTACAATACTCACTGAGACACAATTTGTCGTGCTGATGTAATTCTAATGTCTACTTCTTTCATATCTTTTTTTACTAAAGATTGAGCCAATGCATACTCTTCTTTTGTAAGCTGGTTTATTAAATCATCAATCCCTTCAACTCCAGCCCCACACAAAGAAGCAATATTACATTGCAAATACCATCGCACTGATTGTACGAGATCTTTTTTTACCCCATCGCCAAACTCATACATGTTGGCTATATTATATTGTGCTTCAGGAACACCTCGTTCGGCAGCGAACAGGTAATAATTAAAAGCTTTTTTATAATTTGGCCAAAAAACCCAATGATCATCATAGTACTCACCAATTGCATAAGCAGCTCGGGGGTCTTGTTCATTTTCATATAATTTTAAGAAAATTTCATATGCCTTTTTATAGTTTGATGTGTAATCGTTATAATCGAATGTGCCATTTTCTTTATCAAAAACATTTTCTTCAGTCTCATAACCACCTGTACAAAAATCTTGAATTTTACATAGTCTATGAGTGGTTGCGTCGTTATAAAGTAATGCTAGTACATAATTAGCATCATTGCTTCCTGCAGCTGCTTGGTCTTGTAAAAGGAGAATTGCCTCTTCTTTATTGCCTTGCATGAATAGGTCGTAAAAATTGTCAGAAGCATAAGTTTGTGGAATGAATAAATTAATAAATAAATATAAATAAATAATCTTTTTCATTTTTTTATTGGCGCGCCCGAGAGGATTCGAACCTCTGACCCACAGCTTAGAAGGCTGTTGCTCTATCCAGCTGAGCTACGGGCGCTCATTTAAAATTATCTGCGTAGGATTTACTTATAACTCTCCTCACAGAGGTTTCAAGAACTTCATAATCTATATTATTTGACTTAGCGTAATGAATAGCGTCTTCTTTTGATTTAAAATTTAATTGAATTTGAGATGATGTATTGCTGCCACCATTCCAACCCATCATTGTATCTCTGATTTGATTTTTACTATCAGAGATTTTCAATACCCATTTATTAAATTTTGATCTTCCTGACTGCATAGCAGTTTTGGAAGGCTTGTATATTTTTGCCTTCATGATTAATTTGCTGAACCATCTAGTTTAAGTAAGTCGCTATACAAATCTGTGCGTCTGTCTCTGTATACGCCCCAAACATTTCGTAAATTTTCAGCTTCATCTAAATTAACTTTGCCTATCAATACTTCTTCTTTGTCTCTACCTGCCTCAGCAATCTTATCTCCGACATGATTAGTAATAAATGATCTTCCATAGAAGTAATTGGATATTTCCTCACCTTGCTCTGTTCCAATTCTATTTGATGCAACTACTGGAATTTGATTTGCTGCAGAGTGACCAATCATTGCTCTTTGCCACATATCTGAACTATCAAACCCATCATCTTCTGGTTCACCACCTATAGCTGTTGGATAGAGTAGGACCTCTGCGCCCTTCAAAGCCATTATTCTGGCAACTTCTGGAAACCATTGATCCCAACAAATGCCAATTCCTATTTTTGCGAAAGCTGTGTCCCATACTTTGAAACCTGTATCTCCAGGATTAAAATAAAACTTTTCCTGATAACCTGGTCCATCGGGTATATGGGATTTTCTATATTTTCCTAATATATTTCCATCTGCATTGATGACTGCGATTGCGTTGTAGTGTGCTCTATTTGCTTTTTCAAAAAAACTAACTGGAAGGACTACTTTAAGTTCAGATGCTAATTTCGACATCCTTTTTAATGTGGGGTGATTTTCAAATGGTTTTGATAATCCAAATAATTCATCTTTTTGATCCATGCAGAAGTAAGTTGATTCAAATAACTCTTGAATAAGTATAATCTGAGCTCCCATACCAGCTGCTTTTTTTATTATGCTTTCTGCTTTATCAATATTTTCAGAACTGTTTTTTGAACAAGTCATTTGCGTTGCTGCTAAAGTTACTTCTCTCATTTCACGCTCCTTGGTTGCTGCTGTGTGATGCAATGTATATTTCCACCACCGAGCAATATATCACGACCATCGAGACATACAATCTGTCTGTTTGGAAACTGTGATTTAATTACTTTTTCTGCATTTTCATCAGCCTCTTTATCTCCAAAAATTGGAAATATTATTGCGTCATTAGCGATATAAAAATTGATATAAGAACTTGGTTCATCATCATCAGGTATAATTCTTTTATCTGACATTTCTAATTCAATAATATTAAACGGCTTTCCATTTTGGTCTTTTGCAGTTTTTAATATGTCTAAATTTTCAGATAAAAGATCATAATATGAGTCATTCTTGTCGTTGCATGTCATCGTCAAAATAGTATCACTATTTGAGAAGCAGGCGACATTATCTACATGTCCATCCGTCCCTTCATCCGTACCATACTTTAACCAAATAATATTCTCTATTCCAAAATAGTTTTTTAAATTGTATTCAATTTGATCTTTTGAAAGATGTGGGTTTCTATTTTTATTTAACAAACATTGTTCTGTAGTTATTAGAGTGCCTTTTCCATTCACATGTATAGAGCCACCCTCCAAAACCATGTTATTTTTGAAATATTTAGAGTTTGAATGGTCAATCATGAACTTTGCAACTTTATCATCAAGTTCATAGTTTTCTTTATAACCCCAACAGTTGAAATCTGAGTCAACTCCTCCTAACTGATTTTTTTCGTTTAGTAAAAATATCGCCCCTGAATCTCTACACCATGCATCATTAATAGGTAGCTCTAGGATTTCAACATTGCTATTCAATAATTTCTTCGCACTTTTAAGATCACTTGGGTTAACAATCATCATTAATTTTTCAAATTTACTAATTGAATTAGCAACATTGGCCCATGCAATACGACCCTTATCTAAATCAAAATGAGACCATGAAGGTGTTGCATTCGTCGGAAAAGATTCCGATGGCCATTGCATCCAACAACATTCGTGAGGATACCATTCAGGTGGCATGTAAAATAATGATTCAGATGGTGTATTCATATTTTTTGGTCGGGGCGGCAAGATTCGAACTTGCGACCCTCTGGTCCCAAACCAGATGCGCTACCAGACTGCGCTACGCCCCGAACATGGAATTCACTATACTTCTTTAAGCCAATTTTCCAGAATTAAATTTAATTCTTCTGGCTTTTCTTGTGCCATCCAATGGCCGCTATCAATTCTTTTTTCAGTGAGATTTTTACATTTTTCTCTCATTTTATCTGCAGCACCAGTTGAAGTCGTATCACATACATAATCATAAGTCGCGTGTATGAACAGCGAGGGCATATCAATAATGCTGTCAGCTTCCTCTGCAAATGCTCTATTATCTTGGTGATTAACATACCAACTGTTTGGTCCAAAAAATCCATTCTTTTCCAAATATCCCGCATATTTTCGAGCATCTTCCTCATTTAGTATTTTGTTGTCTATTGGAATATCAGGAAGTTCTCCACCTTCTGGGAGCCAACCATTATTTTTAGTTATTATTGAAGTTGGATAAGGCATGCCAGCAGTATTTGGATCCCCACTTCTAAAAACAAATTTTATCATTTTATAAGGATCACTATCCATATCTGCGCATGCTTTGTCAAAATCCTTCATATAAAAAACTTGATAATCCCACTGTCCGTAGGGATATAAATCTTTAGGGTAGGTATTTCTATTAATTAATTTTTCTAGAGAAGACTCGCTTACATCTAATTCTAACATTGCGTAGGGCACACACAATGACGCAACTGCTTTTACAAGACCCGGATAATGTCTTGCCATTGACCATGCGGTTTCAGATCCCCAATCGTGCCCGATTATTATTACATTATCTTTGTTGAAACTTTGAAAAAGTTCAACCATATCTCTCACAATCTCTCTTTGAGAATAATCAGCTTTATTGTCATGAACTGTGGAATCACCATATCCTCGCATATCAGGCGCAATTACATGAAAGCCTTTTTCACCAAAATATTTAAGTTGATGACGCCAACTATATGATAATTCTGGCCATCCGTGAAAAAACATCACTAAAGGACCATCAACTGGACCACTAGACAGATAGCTTGAAGTATGTCGTGCTGATTTAAAAATATTTTTGTTTATCATGATGGATCTTTCTTTCCTCTGTTTCTAATAATTTTGAAAATACCGTCTGCAGTAAATATAATATTCTCTTCAATAAATAATGTGCATTTTATAAATAAAATAGATTTCGTTTCCCTGGTAATTTCTGCAAAACCATATACCCAAGAACCTTTGGGAGCCGGTCCAACGTAGTTTGCATTGAGTTTAGCCGTCAAACATGGAAAAGTACCTTTTTTCCATGCAGTGTACCCCATAATGCCATCAGCGAAGGCAATTAAAGTACCACCATGTGCTATTCCTGCTTTATTGCAGTTTACTTCCCCTACTTTAAAGCCCTTAAAATAAGTTCCATCTAATTCCATATTGTATATAAAGCCATTATTTTTTGAAAAAGGTCCTGGATCTTTATCTTTTATAAAATTTGACTGATCTTTTAAAATATTAAATTGCATTTGAAAAAAATATTTGAAATTGAATAAGTTTTCAATGTATAGTTGAATTATTCACGGGGAGCAATTGCTGAGAGGTTTCTTTGGAAACGACCCTTAACCTGATCTAGATAATGCTAGCGGAGGCAAATATGAAAAACAAAATATTATCATTATTTTTTATCTTAGTAACAATAAGTCCAGTATCTGCAAAGGAAGTTTTAGTTATAGGTACTTATGACTCATTTTCTGCCGAATGGGGGCCTGGTCCTATAATTGAGGCTGAATTTGAAAAGATTTGCGATTGCGATATTCAATATATTTCAACAAGTCAGGCAGGTACACTCGCCAATGAAATATTTTTAAAAGATAAGGATGTAATACTTGGAGTTGAGATGCATGAATTTGACTATTCATCTGAAAATTGGAATATCTATGATTATGGTTATTTCTCATTTATATATAATAGTGAAACTTTTAATAAAATTCCAAGTTCCTTTAAGGAATTAATTAACCAAGAAAACCTAAAAGTAGTCGTACAAGACCCGAGAACTAGTCCAGTTGGAATGGGTTTATTGCGATGGATGAAGCTTACTCACCCAAATAACTTTCCTACAATACTCAAAGAATTTAATAATAAAGTTTTAACTTATACTCCCGGATGGTCTGAAGCTTATGGTATTTTCCTTGAAGGCAAGGCTGACTTAGTTTTAAGCTATAGTACTTCGCCATTTTATCATCAAGAGTATGAAGATGAATATAAATATAAAGCTATTGAATTTACAGACGGGCATCTTGTAACAAAAGAAATAGTTTATGTAAGACCTGACTCAGAACAGCAAAAACTTGGGAGAGAATTTGTTGAATTTATGGTTCGCGATGACATTCAAAAAATAATAGCACAGATGAATATAATGTACCCTGCAATAGAGAATGTTAACAATATTCCTGATAAGATGAGAAAGCTGAAGAAACCTAAAGAGATTCAATATGATGATTTTTTAGAGGCCGATCCTCTCATAAAAATATGGCTTGAAGTTGCTTCGTCTTAATTCTAGAAATTTTTTTCCGTGGATATGTTTAGCGTTCGTGACATTGCCAATTTTGCTTCCTTTAATTGGTATTTTCTCTCACTACAAGATAAGTGCAAGCTTTGAATTTTCTAATTATATATCCTCAATTATTTTTTTTACTATCTATCAATCATTACTATCGGCTTTATTATCGATCATTGTTGGTTCTCTTTTAGCCTTTTTATTAAATACATATAATAATTTTTATATTGTAAAAATTATTGCGCAATCACAGTCAATAATATTTGTACTGCCAACAATAATAACAATTTTTGGGATTCTATCTTTTTATGGAAATTATTTTGAAATTTATGGACTTACAGGCATTCTCATTGGTCACGTAATTTTAAATACTCCACTCGTGGGTAGAGTTATTTATCAATCATTAAGTGAGATCAGTCCAAATGAGAAAATGCTATCAAGGCAAATGGGCTTGAGAAAGATATCTTCTTTTCTTGCATCAGAATGGCCAATTATTAAAAAAAATATTCCTAGTCTCTTTGTTTTGGTAACATTTATTTGTTTTGTAAGTTTTACCCCTGTGTTAATTTTAGGGGGAGGCCCCAAGTACTCTACTTTGGAAGTATCTATTTATTATTCAGTAATATTTTCTAACGATTTTAATGCAGCTCTAAACTTACTTTTTTTCCAACTTATAATTTGTTTTTCCATTTATTTTATTTTTTTTAAAAACTTTAAAAGCCAGAATTTTTTGATTGATGATAAACGACAGATTAAAACATATTTCGATCTCACTCTACTTAATCTTCTTGGTTTACTAATTTTATTGATTATTACATTAATTATTTTTTCACCAATTTTATTTATAATTGTAAAGGGGATGAATAGAGAGTTATTTAATATTTTAACATACACATATCTTTGGGAAGCAATATACAATACATTAATCATTTGTTTTTTCTCAGGAATTATATCTATACTAGTGGCATACAATCTTTTAGTGCTGACGAATAAGAAGACTAAAGCATCAGAATCTTTAATCTATAGTTTAATAATTTTTTCACCTGCGGTTATGGCTGTTGGATATTACATATTATCATCTAAATTGAATTTGTTGTATTTCCCAAATATTATTATTGTAATTATTCTAAATTCTTTTTTTGTTTTGCCATTTGCATACAATTATTTAGCCCCTTCATTTTTTCGAATGATAAAAGAAAATGATGATATATCTAATAGTTTAAATCTATATGGATTAAGTAGATTTCTAACGATTGACTTTCCCGGGCTAAAAAAGTCATTAATAACAGCTTTTTGTGTTTCCTCAATATTGTCTGCAAGTGACTTAGTCGTAATCTCTTTTTTTGGGACGAATAACTTGTCAACCCTTACTCAAACAATATATAGATTAATGGGAAGTTATAGAATAAATGAGGCATACTCAGTATCATTAATCTTGTTGATATTTTGTTTTATTTATTTCTTCTTAGCTCATAAAATATTGGAGAAAAATACATGGAACATTCATTAGATTTAACTTATCACTGGGCTGGATTTTCCGCATTGGCAATTTTTGTTTTTGCTTACGCGCTAGTTATGGCTGAAGAATTTACTCATCTAAGAAAGTCTAAGCCCGTTGTTCTTGCTGCCGGTTTAATTTGGGGAATAGTAGCATTCGCATACTCAGGAACCTCTCATTATGAAATGGTTGAGCATGAGATAAGGCACAGTTTTCTTGAATATGCTGAATTAGCATTTTTCTTATTGGTCGCCATGACTTATATAAATGCTTTGGAAGAACGAAATGTCTTTAACTCACTAAAAGCTTGGTTGATAAAAAATCAGTTTAGTTATAGACAATTGTTCTGGATTACAGGAGTTCTCGCTTTTTTTCTCTCACCGTTAGCCGATAATTTGACAACTGCACTTGTTTTATGCGCTGTTGTAGTAGCCGTTGGATCTTCAAGCCCTAAGTTCGTTGGGATAGCGTGCGTTAATATCGTAGTTGCAGCAAATGCTGGAGGCGCATTTAGCCCATTTGGTGATATTACAACATTAATGGTATGGCAAGCAGGCCAACTTGATTTTCTTCAATTTTTTGCTTTAGTAATTCCTTCTATTGTAAACTACATAATCCCTGCAGGAATAATGCATTTCTTTGTATCAGATCATAAACCTAATGTTGCAGAAGAAACTGTTGAAATTAAATATGGAGGAAAGGTTATAATTCTATTAGGACTTTTAACAATACTTACTGCGGTTAGTTTTCATAACTTCTTACATCTACCACCTGTATTTGGAATGATGACCGGATTAGCTTACCTGCAACTTTATAGTTTTTATATAAAAATTAACACAACTAACATTGAAGAAAAAAAATATGATTTTTTTGAAAATGTCGCACATGTTGAATGGGACACTTTATTATTTTTCTTTGGCGTAATTTTATCTGTTGGAGGCCTTGGCTTTATAGGTTACTTGGAATATGTCTCTCAATTTATGTATACAGATTTAGGGGCAACCAATGCGAACATACTAGTTGGAATTTTGTCAGCTATTGTCGACAATATCCCGGTAATGTTCGCCGTTCTAACTATGGAGCCTTCAATGCCTGACTCACAATGGCTATTAGTGACACTGACTGCTGGCGTAGGGGGAAGTATGCTTTCAATAGGCTCTGCTGCTGGAGTTGCTTTGATGGGACAATCAAGAGGGATGTATACTTTTTTTGGTCATTTGAAATGGACGCCAATCATAGCAATCGGTTACTTTGCTAGCGTTTACGTACATATCTTAATAAATTTCTAATGAAATATTTTGTTTTAATCACAATCACTCTTATTTTATACATGGGTACAGCTATGACAGAGAATGCGCACGACCACTCTTTTAAATCAATTAATGAAGAAGATATAATCAAATTGTCTGACTATAAAGGGAAAACCATTGTTGTTGTAAATACTGCTAGCCTGTGTGGCTTTACTTACCAATATGAAGGTTTGCAAGATTTATACAATACTTATTCGGATAGAGGATTGATTATTATAGGAGTTCCTTCTAATGATTTTGGGAATCAAGAGTCTGGTGATAATGCACAAGTTAAAGAATTTTGTGAAAGCACATTTAATATCACCTTTCCACTTACAGAGAAAAATGTTGTAAAAGGAAAAAATGCTCACCCTTTCTTTCAGTGGTCAAAAAAAGAATTAGGTTTTATTGGAGGAGTACCCAGATGGAATTTTCACAAAATTATTGTTGATAAAAATGGAAATGCACTTGCTGGTTTTACGGCCTTAACTAAACCAGATTCAAAAAAATTCATTAATGAAATTGAAAAAGCTCTAAGTCTTTAAATAATATAAATGTATGAAAGATATATTTATAGTTTTAGGTAATCAATTATTTGACCCTCGACACCTAATAGAGTTCAAAGATTATAAAATATTTATGGCCGAGGACTTAAGTCTTTGTACTTATGAAAAACATCATAAGTTAAAAATACTTCATTTCTTGTCATCAATGCGCAGTTATAGTGATTTATTGATAGATAAAGGTTTTGAGGTTGATTATTATGATTGTAAAAATAAATTTTCCTCGCAGTACGAATATAAATTGGAAAAATCAATCAAAAAAAATAAATCAAGGAAAGTTTTATCGTTTGAGATTGAGGACAAACCTTTTGAAAAAAAAATAAACAAATTTATAAAAAATGCTGGTTTAGAAAGAGTAATTGTCACCTCACCAATGTTTCTAAATACAAAAGATGAATTCAAAAAATACCTAGACAACAAAAAAAAGCCATTAATGGCCAATTATTATAAAATGAGTCGCATTAAATTTGATTTGCTCGTCAAGGATGAAAAGCCAGTTGGAGGTAAATGGAGTTTTGATAAGGATAATAGAAAAAAATTACCTCAGACTGTCAAATTACCAAAACGCGTAATTGCTTCTGAAACAAAACATACAAAAGTTTTAAAAAAATTTGTAGAAGTAACCTTCAAGAATCATCCGGGAAATACTGATAATTTTTGGCTGCCTACAACTCATAAAGAGGCATCAATGTGGCTAGATAATTTCATAAAAGAAAAGTTAAATTTATTTGGTGATTATGAAGATGCAGTAAGCCAAAGAGATAATGTTTTGTTTCATAGTGCCCTCAGCCCGCTAATTAATACTGGATTAATCACTCCTAGGCAAATTGTCGATGAATTAAGAAAATTAAAAAAGAAGGTAAACTTGAACTCGCTAGAAGGGTACATCAGACAGGTGATTGGGTGGAGAGAATTTATGAGAGGCATTTATCAGAATTACTCAGAAGAAATGGAAAAGAGAAATTTTTTTAAACATAAAAGAAAATTAAAAAAAGAATGGTACTCAGGTGAGACTGGGATACCGCCCCTAGATCATTCAATTAACAATGCTTTGAAATATGGTTGGACGCACCACATTGAAAGACTGATGATATTATCAAGCCTTATGAATCTATGTGAGATCGAGCCAAAGGAAGTTTATAAATGGTTCATGGAAATGTTTGTTGACTCTTCTGAATGGGTAATGGTGCCCAATGTTTATGGAATGGGTCTTTTTAGTGATGGAGGAATTTTTGCAACAAAACCATATATATGTGGTTCTAGTTATTATTTAAAGATGATGGATTTTAAAAAAGGTGAATGGTGTGAGACGGTGGATGGTCTTTATTGGAGATTTATTAACAAAAATAGAAAATTTTTTAGTAGCAATCCAAGACTGAATATGATGGTAAGCGTTTATGATAAAATGAAAAACGAAAGAAAGAAAAAGATTTTGTCTAAAGCTGAATTATTTATCACTAAATTTACGACTTAAGCATTATTGCTGCAGAGCATTATCTAGGTTCATTAGTATTGGCCTACCATCATGAGCGGAACTTAAAGGAATTATTTTGTCATCAATTGACGCACATAATGTAGGTGCGCTCCTTTTTTTATCACCCATATTAACTTCAAGTTCGACAATAATAAGTTTTGCATTATCAAATGTTTTTAAAATCTTCATAGTTACTCCTAATAAAAATAAATAAATAATAAATATAATGAGCCTAATAGCTGTAAAATAAAGAGTACCACTGAAAGTAAATGAAATTGTTTAAATTTTTTTTCAGACAGAGGACTTCCTATTTTTGCTTCATCTCGATAATAGTTTATTTTGGGTGTAATTATATAGAGATTTATTGCAAAGAATGTGGATGAGAAAGCTGAAATAATCCAATAAATATCTAGCTGGCTACTTAAGGTGCTTAGAGTTGCAAGTAGCATTACAATTAATCCGTACAAAAACATGCGTGGAAAAAGCTGTCTTAGAAATGCTCCTGAGTTAGTTTCATCAAGTATCTTAAAAATTACAGGTGAGACTACAGCCATAAAGAAAATCATAAAACCCACTACTAGTGAGTGTAAGAATATTCCAAATTGTAACATAATAGATTAATTGATGAGTTATAGGTAATTACTTCTTAGATTTTAATTCCTTAGTTCTAATTAAATTTTTATTTGGAACCTCATTATCTAAAATAGAAACAAATTCATGATTAACATCTCTGTGACCCATTTCGTCTTCTCTAACTGCTATAATGACATCTCTTAGTTTGGCAAATTTAGATAGATTCCAATAATCTATTGCAATTTTTGGTGCAGGTGTATTTTTAATATTGCCACTATCAATTTCATCCAAGTATTCTGTATAACTTATTATAGCTTGCTCTTCAAAGTACCCAACGATTCGGTGGCACGTACGAGGAGAAACTAAATACATAATGAAGTACAAGTTAAAAAATATTCCTTGAACAAATATTACTAAAAATCTCTCAAATGCAGATGGTTTTGCAATGTTGATGAATGTCATTAAATGCATTCTTTCATTCTCAGCTTCATCTAGGAGAGTTTTAATCCAACCTCTACCCTCTTGCATCTTTCTAAGACTTTTTAAGTGATTTAACATACCTGCAACCATTCCGGGCACGGCAGCAACTGTCTCTAAAATTACAGCGCGGTGCCCATATCTCTTCTTAAAAAAAAGATCGGCGAATAGCCTTAGCATTTTAGTGAATAAAAGGGCAATTTTATCACTTAAATTTCTAGGCTGATAATGAGAAAACATCTTATTATTCATACATCACAGATAATGGCTAAAAGCATATTTTAAATAGGTATTTTTGAATTTTTATTGACATATTGTCACAGATTTGGCGGTCCCTACGGGATTCGAACCCGTGATCTTCTGGATGAAAACCAGATATCCTAACCGCTAGACGAAGGGACCTTATGCCATTTATATATCTAATAATAATATGAAATCAATAACTGATTAGTTTATTTGGGAATTCGCTATATCAATTATATGCAGTTGAGGAGTTTTTCTACCATTCCATTCATTTATTTTTATCTTACCAAATATTGAAATATTTTCACCTTTATTCTTTTTTAATTCATCTCCGAGCTTTGTGTTTAAACTTCTAAATGCCATTGCCTCAATGAACGAGCTTCCATTTGATTTAATGAGACATTTAAGATGATCTTCTCCAATCTGGTCCACAGAGGCAAGTTTAATATTTTCAAATATAAAATTTGGTTCAGGATTCTCTGAACCAAATGGTCCAACTTTTTCAATCTCATTGTATACTTCCAAGTTTACTGCTGAAATACTAAGTTTGTCATCAGCAAGCATGGTGGAAAAGTTTGATTGGATTTCGTCAACCTTCTTTAATCTCTTTTCAATAAATTGACTTAGTTCATCTATTTTATTTTTTTCCATTGTTAGACCTGCAGCCATCGCATGACCGCCACCCTTTAAAATTAATTGACTTTGCTGAGCAGCGACCACTAAGCTTCCTAAGTCAATTCCTTTTAAGGATCTACCAGACCCCTTAGCAATGTCATCGTTAATTGCAAATACAATAGTAGGTTTATTAAATTTATCTTTTAAACGACTAGCAATAATTCCTATTACTCCTTCATGCCAACCCTCACCATAGACAATCAAAACTTTATTATTAAGTTTTTGCTTAGTTACTTGTTCAATAGCCTGATCTAATACATAACTTTCAATAGTTCTTCGTTCAGAGTTAAATTTATTTAATTCTTCTGAAATCTGATCAGCTTCTAGTTTCTCACTTGCTGTCAACAAATCTGTCCCAAAACTTGACCTTCCAAGTCTGCCTGCGGCGTTTATACGGGGGCCCAATTTAAAACCCAAATCATAAACAGACACCTTATGCTTTATATTAGATTTTTCTGCTAAAGCTCGTAATCCTGGATTATTAAATTTCTGCATCACCTCTAAACCTTTATTAACTAAAATACGATTTAAACCTTTTAATGGAACAGCGTCACATACCGTTCCTAGAGCGGCAACATCAAGAAATGAAATAAGATTAGGTTCTTCTATTTGACTTTTTTCAAACCATTCTTCATTCCTTAGTTTTCTGTTCATACCAATGATAAACATATACGTTACTCCTACAGCAGCTAAATAATTTAATCCTGATGTATCATCAATTCTGTTTGGATTTATCAATGCAAATGCTTTGGGAAGATTAATTTCTGGCTGGTGGTGATCCAACACAACAATATCAAGCTTGTTTTGATTGGCAAATTCAATCTCTTCGTGAGACATTGTTCCACAATCAACTGTAAAAATAACTTTGACCCCTTTATCTTTAAATTTAGAAAATACCTCCTTACTGGGCCCATAGCCTTCTGTAAATCTATTGGGTATATGAAAATCAAGATCTATAGATAGTTTCTTAAAATAATTTATTAATAATGACGCAGAGGTTGAGCCGTCTACATCATAATCTCCAAATACTGCTATCTTTTCATTAGCTAAAATAGCTTTGTACAGTCGGTCACATGATTTTTCCATATCTACTAAATTATATGGATCAGGTAAACTTTCTTTTAAAGATGGATTTATATAACTTGGTATGTCTTGTTCCGATATATTTCTTATATTTAATAACTTTGAAACTAATCTACTCAATCCATATTTCTGTGAAATCAAATCTATTTGACGATCGTTATATTCTTTAAGTTTCCAGTTTTTATTTGTTAATGATTGTATATCGACGCTTAATTCATTATCGGACATCTATCAACTAATATCGTGATATGTTTCTATGTATTGTGACGAAGACTCGCCCGTTCTTAGCACTAAAGAATGAGTTACATATTTATTTTGATTTGTTCTTACTCCTCTTACCATTGTTCCTTCGGTTACACCTGTTGCTGAAAAAATAATATCCCCATGAGCCAGCTCATCAAGTGAGTATTTTTTGTTTAAGTCTTTTATACCTATCTTTTCAGCTCTGATTTTTTCATCTTCATTGTTTATTACAAGTCTTGTTTGCATTTGGCCACCAATACATTGCAATGCTGCAGCTGCAAGTACACCTTCAGGAGCTCCTCCTACACCCATATAAATATCTACAGAACTATGTTCCTGAGTGGTCATAATAATGCCAGCCACATCTCCATCGGGAATTAAAACTATTTTTGCCCCAATTGACCTAAGATCTTCGATAATAATATCATGACGAGATCGTTCTAAAACGCATGCTGTAACTTCATTTATTGGAACTTTTTTGGCATCAGCAATACTCTGTATATTCTCTTTTGTAGTTGCGTCTAAATCAATAATATCATCTGGAAGATTTCCCCCAACCGCGATTTTATTCATATAGGTATCAGGCGCATATAAAAGTCCGCCCCTTTGAGCAGCTGCAATTACGGATAAAGAATTAGGCATACCTTTTGCAGTAATTGTAGTCCCTTCAAGAGGATCTAAAGCTATATCAACTTCATGATTCCTTCCTGTGCCAACTTCTTCTCCTATGTATAACATGGGCGCTTCATCTCTCTCGCCCTCACCAATCACTATTCTTCCCTTAAAATCAATTTGATTTAATGCAGTTCTCATTGCGTCCACTGCTTTTTGATCTGCTGCTTTTTCATCTCCAAGACCAATTAACATAGACGAAGCAATCGCTGCTTTTTCAGTTGCCGCAACTATTCCTGATGCATATTGTGTTGATATAATGGTCATAACGAATCTTCGATTCTGATGAATTTAGCAGATGCTGCAACTTCTGGTAATCTTTTAATTTGATTTAACGCAACTTTCAGAGACGATTCCTTAACTTTGTGCGTAATTAAAATTATTTCCGCATATTTTGTCTTATTAGATGGTTTTTGGATAATGCTTTTAATAGATATGCCTTTTTTAGATAAAGCTCTTGAAATTTTTGCCATAACGCCTGCACGATCCTTGCCCACGATTCTTACGTAATATGGAAATGATAAATTTTCAATTTTTTGAAAAGTAATTTTTTTCTTTGCATCAATTGATGAGCCTAATGGGAAATTAATTGTACCTCTTACAATTTCCATTAAATCAGACATTACCGATGCTCCTGTGGGACCTGCGCCTGCACCTGGTCCTTGAAACATGTTTTTACCGATAACATTGTCCTCAACGATTACTGCATTTAACTCATTCTCTACTTTAGCTATATCTGACGCTTGTTTAACAAAACATGGATGGACTCTTTGTTCAACTTTGTTGCTAACCTTTGAGCTGACTGCAAGTAATTTGATTACATAACCAAATTCGCTTGCATATTTAAAATCTTTGGTATCAATTTTTGAAATACCTTCAATATATGTTGAACTAAAACTTATTGGTACATCAAATGCCAGACATGATAAAAGAGTAATTTTATGAGCTGCATCTATCCCTTCAATATCAAAGGTAGGATCAAGTTCAGCAAACCCTTTCTTTTGTGCATCGCTAAGCACATCTTTAAAATCTCCAAGATTCCTATCCATCTTAGTCAAAATATAGTTACATGTGCCGTTAAGTATTCCATATATTTTCTTAATCTTGTTGAAGCGTAAATTTTCTCTTACTGCTTTAACAATCGGAATTCCTCCAGCAATAGCAGCCTCATAATTTAGTGATACATTATTTTTTTCTGCGATCTTAGCTAATTCATTACCATGCATTGCCATAAGTGCTTTGTTTGCAGTAATAACGTGCTTTTTATTTTTTAGAGATTTCTTTACTAAATTATAGGCAATCCCTTTTGAGCCACCAATTAATTCAATAACAACATCAATGGAGTCATCTTCTGCAAGACTCAATGTATTTGAAGTCAAAGGTAATTGTTTAATAGGAAGATCTCTCTTCTTTTTGAGACTTTTAACTGCAATTTTGATAACCTTTATATTGGCTGATCTTATTGACTTGGTTTTCAAACCTTTTAGTTGCTTCAAAAAACCTGTTCCAACAGTTCCTAATCCTGCTATGCCTATACCCAGAACTTTACTCATTGATTACTACCTTTTCAGGAACGCTCTCAATATCAGGTTTATCACTTGATATATCATTACCCATATCAATGTCAGAAATATCTGGATTTATGAAGTACTCATAAAAAGAAAAATTTTCAATTTTTGAACAGCTAATAAATAGAAAAGATGATAATAAAAATATAACTAATAAATTAATTTTTTTCACTTTAATATCCCTTCACCTTCATCAAAATCATTCATTACGTTAAAATTTTGTATCGCCTGTCCTGCTGCACCTTTTAAGAGATTATCTAAAGCACTAACTATACAGATTTTATTTTCTTTATAGCCTTTTTTTAAACCAATTACTAAATTATTTGTACCAACTACATCTTTAGTTTTGGGAATATCACCTATCGGAAGTACTTCAATAAATTTCTCTTCTTTAAATCGTTCAACTAAAATTTCATAAAGTTCATTTAATGTTTTATTATTAAGGTTTACATAAATATTACTTAAGATACCTCTTTCAACTGGTATTAGATTTGCAGCAAAAAAAACTTCAACTTTATTTTTAGTATTTTTTGATAACTCCTGATTTATTTCAGCTATGTGCTTATGGTCACCAACTCCATATGTTGCAATATTTTCACTTACTTCCTTTATGAGCTCATGCTTGGGCTTTGTTTTTCCTGCGCCAGAATATCCAGATTTTGCATCAATTATAATATCATCTTGCTCAATTGCATCCTTTGAAACCAATTCTATTAATGGAACTAATACACTTGTTGCATAACACCCTGGATTAGCAACATGTTTACTTTCTTTTATACTCTCCCTATTAAATTCTGTAAGGCCAAATTGAAAATTTTCATTTAATTCAAAACTTTCATGATCAAAATTATACCAATTTTTATATTCTTCCTTTTCATCCAGCCTGAAGTCAATTGAAAGGTCGATAATTCTTATATTTTTATTAAGATTATGAATTAATTTATGCATCTGCATATTAGGTAAACAATTGAAAATAAAATCAATATTCTCAAAGTCTATATTCTCAATTTTTTGATATCTAAGTGATTGCTCTAATTCTTTATCATCAACCAATTCTCCAGCTGATTTATTAGCAGACAAGGCTGATAGATTTATATTTGGATGGGCTTTACACATATTATAAAGTTCATAGCCAACAAATCCACTAGCACCTAATATTACTACATTTTTCATTTTACAAATTTAAAATTATTAATTGATAGACTTTATGAAATCCAGCTTAAGACTTCGAAACTATCGTTTAGAAAACTGAAATCTTCTTCGAGCTTTTCGTCTACCGTATTTTTTTCTTTCAACGATTCTTGAATCTCGTGTCAGAAGACCTTCGGTCTTTAGAGCAGGTCTTAAGTTTGGATCAAAAAGTGTAAGAGCTTTTGAAATACCATGTCTAACTGCTCCAGCTTGTCCTGACAGACCTCCACCACTAACAGTTACGGTCGTATCTACTGCAAGCTTTTTATCAGTTAATACTAATGGTTGATTAACTAGCATACTTAGAACTGGTCTTAAAAAATATTTGTCCAATTCTTTTCCGTTTATAATTATTTTGCCTGATCCTGACTTGATCCAGACTCTTGCTACGGCATTTTTTCTTTTACCAGTAGCGTAAGATCGTCCTAACTTATCTAAAACTGGTTGAACTTCAGTAGTTTCGCTTTTAACAATAGTTTCAGTATTTGCAGTATCACTCATTACTATATTAACTCTTTTATATTTAATGATTTAGGGTTTTGAGCTTCATGCGGATGATTGCTCCCAACATATACCTTCATATTTGATAACTGTTTACGACCTAAAGGACCTGAGGGTATCATTCTTTTAACTGCAAGTCTTACTAGTCTGTCAGGGTTCTTTCCTTCGAGAACTTTTTTAGCTGTAATAGATTTAATGCCTCCAGGATAGCCTGTATGACGATAATATACCTTATCTTCTAGCTTATTTCCTGTTAATTTAACTTTTTCAGCATTAACTATTACTACGTTATCTCCACAATCAGCATGAGGTGTATAACTTGGCTTATGTTTACCTCTTAAGATTTTAGATACTGCAGATGCCAATCTACCTAAGACAATATTTTCAGCGTCAACAATCAGCCAATTTTTATTAAGATCTTCCTTAGCTAGGGACTTTGTCTGTTTTAATATTTTTGATGTAGTCATATGCGAAGTTAATAATAATAACTCATTTATTTGTCAATCATTATATATTTCCTTAATTGAATCAATATTTTAACAGATGGTACTATAGTACTTTATATATAAGTTTACATAATCTTTAAACGGGTATTAAATTTTATGTCGATGTAATTGTAGTTTGCAGACTTTTACAGCAATTATCATCGATTAAAAAATTAATAAGGGAATTATAAAGAAATGGCTAAAAATAAATTTGTACCAGCGGACTCAGTTAATCCTGAGACAATAGCTTTACATGGCGGAGACTATAGAAGTGATCCATCAACAACATCTGTAGCAGTGCCTATATATCAAACAACTTCGTATCAATTTCATAATACTGAACATGCTGCTAACTTATTTGGAGCAAAGGACTTTGGGAACATTTACACAAGAATTATGAACCCAACTGTTGATGTTCTTGAAAAAAGAGTTGCTGCAATGGAAGGTGGCGTGGGCGCTCTCTGTGTGAGTTCAGGACAATCTGCTTCTATGCTTAGTATCCAAAACTTAGTGAAAGCTGGTGATAATATTGTTAGTTCTACTGATTTATATGGAGGTACTTGGAACTTATTCGCTAATACAATGAAGGATCTTGGAATTGAAGTTAGGTTTGCTGATCCAAAAGATCCAGAGAGTTTTAGGAAATTAACTGATGATAATACGAGGGCATACTATGCTGAGACCCTTCCAAATCCCAAGTTAAAAGTATTTCCAATTCGTGAAGTTGCAGATATAGGAGACGAATATAATATTCCATTGATCGTTGATAACACTGCAGCGCCAGTAATATGTAAGCCAATAGAACACGGGGCTACCATTGTTGTTCATTCATTAACTAAATTTATTGGTGGACATGGAACGACTATTGGGGGAATTATTGTTGATAGTGGTAAGTTTGATTGGGGTAAGGACCCTAAAAGACAACCTGCCTTAAATGATCCTGACCCAAGTTATCATGGCATGGTTTGGACAGAATTTGCAAAAGCTGTTGGTCCAATTGCCTATATAGTTAGAGCAAGATTTGTTGGATTAAGAGATATAGGTGCAGCTTTGAGTCCTCAAAGTGCATTCAATATTATACAAGGCCTAGAAACAGTTTCACTGAGAATGGAAAAACACTGTTCTAATGCAGCTAAAGTTGCTGAATACCTCTCAAGTCATAATAAGGTATCTAGAGTAATTTATGCTGGGCTTGACGAAGGTGAAGCTGGAGATAGAGCAAATAAATATCTCAAAGGTGGTCATGGTGCACTTTGTGGAATCGAACTTAAAGGTGGTAAAGCTAGTGGTGAGAAGTTTATTAATAATTTAAATATGTTTTATCATGTTGCAAACATAGGTGATGCAAGAAGTCTTGCAATTCATCCAGCTTCAACTACGCACTCACAGCTTTCTGACGAAGATATGGAAGCTGCTGGTGTCAACCCAAGTTATGTTAGACTGTCTATTGGCATTGAACATATTGATGACATCATCGAAGACCTAAAGAATGCGTTAGACGCAGCCTAGTAATTATTTTGTCACCTCAGTTCACTCTACTGAGGTGACTTTATACACAATATATACATAAAAAAAGAGAGCAGAAAAACCAATATCGAGTTACCTTGATGCAGTAATGCAAGATACCAAGGTATATTTAAGTAAGTCATTGAAACACCCAAGATAATCTGCAAGATAAAAGTAATATTAAAAAAGACAATTATTGATAAGTAATTTTTTTGTATTTTGTTAATAATTATTAAATAATTCAAATAAATTAAAATAAGAAGAATTAGCATAGCAAATGTTCTATGAATAAAAATGATGTATTCGCCATTTTCAAACAAATTTACTAGCCATCTTATTTGTGTATTTTCAAAAAAGGGAAGTATATTTCCATTATAAAGTGGCCAAGTATTATAAATAAGTCCTGAGTGTGTCCCTGAAACAAAGGCACCATAGGAAATTTGAAAACATATGAATATAAAAATTATAATTAATAGACTTTTATATTTTTTAATAAAGATTGAGTTGTTGTTAATTAGATTATTGTCAAATAAGTAGGAAACTAAAGTATAAAAAGTTAAACCAAGAATAATAAATGCCGTTGTTAAATGAAGCGCTAAGCGATATTGACTTACATCAACTCTTTCTGACAAGCCACTTTTTACCATGTACCAACCAATGACTGCCTGGGCGAATAAAAGAACACCTATAGAAATAACATTTAAATAATATTTTTTTTCAATTTTTTTGTAAAATAAAAGTAGACAAAGAGGAACTAGGTAAGCAGCGCCAATAAGTCTTGCAAATGCCCTATGAAACCACTCCCAAAAATAAATGACCTTAAACTCTTGCAATGTCATAGAACTATTAACTAACATAAATTCGTCTATTAATTTATATTTATCAAACTCTATATTCCAAGCAGCCTCAGATAGAGGGTATAGGATTCCTAAGACTGGAAGCCATTCCGTGATTGAAAGTCCTGAATCTGAGATTCTTGTATAACCTCCTATTAAAATTATAGCGCAAACTAAGGCCATCAAAGTCAATAGCCAAATTGAAAATGTATTGATTTTGCTGTTCATATTTATTACATATTTGGCATGACAAAATTAAAAAAAGCAATGAGTGTGGTTATTTTTATTATTGCAATCACACTATATTGTTTATTAGTTATGGTTATTTTAGCTAAAATCAACTTTAATCATTGGCTAATTGAATTTATTGTATATTTTCTGTTAGGAATTCTCTGGGTATTTCCATCAATGTATATACTCAAACCATTTAAAAAAAAATGAAAACCAAAAAAAACAATACTCCTCAAATGAAGCTTATAAGAAATAAAATAGATCTAATTGATGGCAAATTACTTCCACTAATGGTTAAGAGATCACAACTAGTTGAAAAAGCGTTAGAACTAAAAGAAAAACGTTCTGAAATAGTTGATCAGAAAAGGATACGCGAGATAACAAAAAAAATTTCTCAAAAAACAAGAAAGCTTGGTGGTAATCCAAAACTATTAAGTAATATATGGTTGTCAATAATTGACAACTTTATAGAATTTGAAAAAAGGAAATTTAAAAAATAATTATTTACTGTGTGGTGGCAATTTTTTCTCTATGAACCACTCGTGTTTTTTTGTTGCAGGATTATACTTTTTCATTCTTAATTTATCTTTTGCTTTCAGACCTGACGTAGGCTTCTTAGCATAATAATAAAATCTACTATCAGCTCTCTCTTCGGGAACTAGTCTAACTTTTACTGTTGATTTTTTGGCCATCTATTCACCTTGTTTTATTTTTTTTCTTAACTCCACTAAGTCATTAAGCACGTTCATTAACTTTTTTCTTTTTGTTTCACCAATGTGATGTTGAGAAATATTATTTTCATTTGAATAGTTATTAATATTTTCTAAATCTGTAAAGTCTTTATTTTCAAATTCTTTTTGTAATATTTTCTTAGTACCAGTTTCCTTTATAACTTTCTGTACTCCTCTTATGGTATATCCATCATTGTATAACAAACTTTTTATTCCTTTTAATAGCTTTATATCCTCCGGCCTATAATATCTTCTGCCACCGCCTCTTTTTATGGGTTTAATCTGCACAAATTTTGTTTCCCAGAATCTTAAGACATGTTGTGGTAATGATAGATCTTTAGAAACTTCACTAATTGTACGGAAAGCCTCTGGTGATTTAATATTCATTTTTAAACTACTCCGTTATATTTATTTTACTCTTTGTATTAACTTTAGATTTTAATACATTCGAAGCTCTAAATGTCACTACACTTCTTGCAGTAATTGGAACTTCCTCTCCAGTTTTTGGATTTCTTCCTATTCTCTCCTTCTTTTGCCTAACAACAAATGTTCCAAATGATGAAATTTTTACATCATCTCCTTTTATTAAGCTTAATAATATTTCACTAAATACAGAGTCAACTAGGTTCGCTGACTCATTTCTTGAAAGACCAACATTTTTAAAAACAGCCTCACTCAATGTTGACCTAGTTGTTGTTTTATCCATACAAAAAAAAGTATATTAATAATAATTACTTATAACAATATATTAATTTATTATTTTGCTGTTAATTATCTAGTTTACTATGAATTTCCTGGACGTAATCCTGAATTTTTTTGTTAACATTGTTTTCTAATAGGGAATGAGTGATATCAGCCGCATAAGAAACACCTCTGTATTCTGATTGTCCATGACATTTAATCACTAATGAGTTTAGACCCATTAAAATTCCACAATTATGAACTCTTGGATCCAATCTATCTTTTACTGATTTCATTGCCAGGGACGATAAAAAATAGCCTATTTTAGATAAAATTGAACTTCTAAAAGCATCATTGAGATGGCTTTGAAAAAGCTTAGCTGTTCCTTCTGCAGTTTTTAGAGAAATATTTCCTGTGAAACCGTCCGTAACTACTACGTTTGTTCTCCCTACAGAAATATCGCTTCCCTCTACATATCCATAGTAATTAATCTTAGAATTTTTAGAGAGATTTTTTAACGTATCAGATGCTCGTCTTATTTCATCTTTACCTTTATTGTCTTCTACTCCTACATTTAGTAGACCAATACTTGGATTATCAATCCTGAATAATATAGACGCTAAGCTCGAGCCTAATATAGAGTTATCAATTAAATATCTTGTGTCTAATTTGGTATTAGCCCCTAAATCAAGTACAATTGACTCACCATTTAAATTGGGCCAAATCGATGCTATTGCAGGTCTCTTTATATGTTTTAGTGTTTTTATATTTATTAGTGACAAAGACATTAGAGCTCCCGTATTGCCAAAAGACAATACTGCATCAGAAAGCTTTTCTTTTACCGACTTAATTGCAAGAAACATACTTGAATTTTCTCTAGCTTTTAATATTTCTGAAGGCTTGTCATCCATTGAAATGTGTGAAACACAGTCAATTATCTCTGAGGATTGTAAAAGTCTTTTATATTTCTCAATATTTTTTTTTATTATTTTCTCTTGTCCATAAAGTTGAAACCTATAGTTTATATTTCTTAGTAGAGATTGATTTAAACCTTTTAAGACATCTTTAATTTTGGTTTCACTTCCAAGCATGTCGACTGATAAATTAAAATTTTTAGTCAATTTTTAACTTTCGTATTTAATGCTTTTATATTTAAATTTATTCTCAAGATTCTCTTGCTCATTACTTTTTAAAAAGTGATTAATATTAATATTCATATATTTAATAAAATAATTTAAATATTTATCTGATATATCGTCTCCCTTATAAATATTATTTAAGATTGTTTCTTGAAGCAATGATTTATCTTGATCCGCTCGATAAACCTCGATACCTTTACTGTATTGAGCAATTCTTCCATAAAAAGCTGTTATAAATACTTTCATTTTCTTATTGACTGCAATATCGCCAAATCCCATCTCACGTAGATTATTTTCAAAGTCCGCAAACATGATGTCAAAAAGTTCTTGAGAAATTTGAGATTTTTTACCGTATAATTTCTTGTAATAATAAAATACTATAAATGCATGGAAAATAATCAAATCAAAACGAGTTTCAAAGTCATCTCTTAAATTTAAATCTAAATAAAAAAATTTTGATCTCGAAACTTCTATAATATTCTGATAAATTGAGTTTACTCTTTTATCTTTTTTTTTAAAAAACATTAATTATGAAAATAACTTTATCTCTAATATTTATTGTTCTTATATCATATAATTGTTCTCCAATAAATAAGCAACATGGTTATTTACTAGAGGATGTAATTAGTTCTAACGATGAAATGTCACAGTTTATTGAAGGCACCACTAGAGAAAGTGATATATTTGAAGCACTTGGTTCTCCGTCAGTAAAAATTAGTGATATCAACAATATATGGATTTACTTAATTTCAATGAAAAAACAAAATGTTTTTGAAAGTGATAATATAATATTTCAATCTATTTTCAGATTTGAGTTTGATAATGAAGGCATATTAGTGTCGAAGTATTTTACAAATGAGCAGGCCTTTACAGAGATAGCTTTTTCTAACGACAAAACAAGAGTGGTTACAGAAAATTATGGTCTTGGAGAGCAAATCTATGAATCCTTTACTAGAGGACAATAACAAATCTATATTGCCGCTAAAAGCAGTAACGCAACAATATTAGTTATTTTAATCATTGGATTAATCGCTGGACCAGCAGTATCCTTATAGGGATCACCAACTGTGTCACCAGTCACTGCTGCTTTATGAGCCTCTGAGCCTTTACCACCAAAATTACCATCCTCCACAAATTTCTTAGCATTATCCCAAGCTCCTCCACCTGCAGTCATTGAAATAGCTACAAATATTCCTGTTACAATTACACCCAAAAGCATTGCACCTACACACGATACAGCCGCATTTTGATCAGCAACAAATGATATTATAAAGTATAAAACTAATGGAGAAAATACTGGCAACATTGATGGAATGATCATCTCTTTTATAGCAGAGCGGGTAAGCATATCTACAGATCTAGAGTAATCCGGCTTTGACTCGCCAGTCATAATTCCAGGATTCTCAGAAAATTGTTTTCTTACTTCTTCTACAACGGCTCCACCAGCTCTACCTACAGCCATCATGCCCATCGCAGCAAATAGATAAGGTAATAGACCTCCTATTAAAAGCCCTACGACAACATAAGGATTTTCTAAACTAAAATCTGGGCTTATTTCTGGTATAAGCTTTAAATCTTCAACATAGGCTGCAAATAATACTAATGCGCCCAATCCAGCTGATCCGATTGCGTAACCTTTGGTTACAGCTTTAGTTGTGTTTCCGACAGCATCAAGAGCGTCTGTAGTTTTTCTAACACTTTCATCGAGATTTGCCATTTCTGCAATTCCCCCAGCATTATCAGTCACTGGACCATATGCATCTAGGGCAACAACCATTCCCGCTAAGGCCAACATAGCTGTAACAGCAATTGCGATCCCAAAAAGACCCGCAAGTTGATATGTAAATACTATTCCTACTACAATTACTATTGCTGGCAAGGCTGTAGCTTCCATAGAGACTGCAAGGCCCTGAATTACATTTGTACCGTGTCCAGTAGTTGATGCCTTAGCAACACTTTGAACGGGTCGATAATTAGTCCCTGTATAATACTCTGTTATCCAAATTAATAAGCCAGTAATAATTATTCCTACAAAAGCGCAAATATAAAGAGACATGCCAGTAAAAGTTGTATTTCCAAAATTAAACTCAGTTGACATATCTCCTAAAACTAACTGGGTAATAGGATAAATAAAAATTAGTGATAATATCGCAGATGCAATAAATCCTTTATAGAGAGCGCCCATTATGCTTTGTGAGCGTCCAAGTCTTACAAAAAATGTTCCTATGATTGAAGCCAACAAACAACTACCACCAATGGCCATAGGATAAATTGTCATCATTTCAGCAACTGAACCACTAAAGAAAATTGTTGCAAGAACCATTGTGGCAACAATTGTAACAGCATATGTTTCAAATAAGTCTGCTGCCATACCCGCACAATCACCAACGTTATCTCCAACATTGTCAGCTATAACCGCAGGATTTCTTGGGTCATCCTCAGGTATACCCGCTTCAACCTTTCCAACTAAATCTGCTCCAACATCGGCTCCCTTTGTAAATATTCCACCGCCTAGTCGTGCAAAAATTGATATCAAAGAAGCTCCAAATCCTAGCGCTACTAATGCATGTTTTAATGTTTCATCTGATACTGAATACTGATCTAAAATTACATAGTAAACGGAGATTGATAACAAAGCCAAACCTGCTACTAACATTCCAGTAACGGCGCCGGCTTTAAATGCCACATTTAAGCCTCTGCCTAGACCTTCGTTTGCAGCTTGTGCAGTTCTAACATTTGCTCTTACTGAAATAATCATGCCAATATACCCAGCAGCCCCCGACAGAATTGCACCAATTAAATAACCACCAATCACCCAAAAATCTCTAAAAAATAAATATAAAAGCACACAAATAACAAGACCAACAATTGCAATTGTCGTATATTGCCTGTTTAAATATGCCTGAGCACCAACTTGAATAGCTGAAGAGATTTCCTGCATTTTTTCATTTCCAGCATCTGATTTTAAAACAGAGTTACCAGCCCAAAATCCATAGATGATTGATAAGATGCCAGAAAAAATTATTAAATTCATTATATTCATAAATGATCCTCTAAAACTGTAGTTGTGAGAAAATGCCAAAATTTACATAGTTTTGCAATCTTTTATTTTAAGTCTAAGAATTTTGCAGATTATCAAGGACTCCATTTATTAGCGCAGTTTCATTATTTCCAAAAAAACGGTTTGCAATCAATAAATACTCAGAAATAATAATTTTCTTTGTCACGTTATTGGAGAATAAAATTTCGTAGATCGCTGACCTAAAAATTGAAATTAGCAGCCTATCCATTGTATTAATTTTTATTTTTTTGCTCATTGACACTTTTAGAATTTTATTTATCTCATCTAGATTTTCTGTAACTCCTTCGTAAATTTTTTCTGCAAATTTCAAATCTGAATTATTAATCTTTTTTTTAAAATTAGTTTGCTCAATTATATTGGTAAATATTTCTTTTATAGGTGTTTGGTTTCTGTTTTCATTAATTGATAATTCATAAAGGGCTTGGACTACTAATAGTCTTTGAAATGATTTAATATTAGACATTATTTTAATCTTGAAGAACTACTATGGCTGCTTCGACGGCTTCTTTTGCTCTATTAATTTTTTTTGATGATCTCTCCTTAGCCTGTTTTATGTTCCTACAAGTAAGGATTGAGTTAGAAATTGGTATTTGACTTCGAATTGAAATTTCAAGCAATGTTTTGGTGATTGCGTTAGCTATGAACTCGTAGTGGTCAGTTTTGCCTTTGATAATACAGCCAATTGCAACAACAGCATCATACTTATTTTTTTTTAATTTCATTGATATCTTTGTTGGTATTTCCAAGGATCCCTTTGTAAAGGTGGTTTCAAACCTGTGTCCTTTTTTTTCTAAATATTTTTGAGCCCCTTTTAGTAAGTTCAGAGTTATTTCAGGATAAAAGTTTGATGCAACCAAAAGAAATTTATATTTTTTCATTGTTTATAATTCGCTTAGTAATTTTGTCTCAACTATATTAATTCCATAAGCCTCCAGACCAATGAATTTCCATTCTGTATTTGTGAGAAGTATCATTTCTTGCACACCTAACTCAGATAGAATCTGAGCACCCATACCATAAATTCTCAGTTCATCTTTATCATTTTGAGATTTATTGCCAACAGAAGGTGCGTTGGTAATGAGTCTGTTTATGATCGATTTTCCACTATCTCTAATTAAAACAAGTACACCACGTCCATGCTCTTGTATAACCTCTACGCTCTTATTTAATGAGGCATCATCACTGCCATACTCACCAAATAGATTATCAAAATAATCTGTTACATGAACCCTGACCATTACTGGATCACCATTGTCAATATTTCCCTTCGATAAAGCTATTTGCTCAGTATTATCAAATAAGGACTCATAAATTTTGATATCAAATTCGTACTTAGATTTAATTTTTACCTTTGAATCATGGATTTTTTTTACAAACTTATCCTTGTCGCGTCTGTAAGCTATTAAATCAACAATTCGACCAATCTTAATATTATGCTTTTTTGAAAATTCAATCAAATCTGGTATCCTAGCCATTGTACCATCGTCATTCATAATCTCACAAATTACACCTGCAGGTATATTTCCACTTAGCTTAGCTAAATCAACGGATGCTTCGGTATGACCTGCTCTCACTAATACACCTCCATCACGAGCTACTAGAGGAAATACATGACCCGGACTAACAATATCATCCTTAGTCATACTTTTATTTATTGCTGTTTGAATTGTTATAGCTCTGTCTTGAGCAGAAATACCAGTAGTAACGCCTTCTTTTGCTTCTATCGAAACTGTAAATGCCGTTGAGTCTCTCATTTCATTATTTTGAGACATTAAGGGCAGATCTAATTGTTTAACTCTTTCTTCTGTCAAAGAAAGACATATAAGACCTCTTCCGTATTTTGCCATGAAATTTACTGCTTTATCATCAGTTTTTTCAGCAGGAATAATTAGATCGCCTTCATTCTCACGGTCTTCATCATCGACCATAATCACCATCTTTCCACCTCTTTGGTCTTCTATTATTTCCTCAATGGAAGATATAAATTCCTTATTCATTTTTAAATTTATTTTTACTGATTTTGCGTAACATATCTTGCTAACATATCAACTTCAAGGTTTATTCTGTCACCTATTTTCAATCCTTTTAGATTAGTGTTTAACCATGTGAAGGGAATAATATTGAGAACGATAAAATTATTTTTTACCTGATTTACAGTTAATGAAATTCCATTTAAAGAAACAGATCCTTTTTTTGCAATAAATTTTTTAATCTTTTTTGATATTTCTAACCTTATCTCATGAGAGTCACCGATTTTTTTAACGCTGATCAATTTTGAAGTATCATCAACATGACCAAAAACAAAGTGACCACTAATTTCATCCCCCACACGCAAGGATTTCTCAATATTTATTTCATCACCTTTTTTAATTACATTAAAGTTAGAGCAGTTGATTGTTTCTTGAGAAACATCAAATGAGAGTTGAGTATATTTTTTGTTTTTTTTCTTGCTTACCACTGTAAGACAAATGCCGTTACAGCATACTGAACTACCGTTTTTTATATCTTTGTATCTAAGATTTGTATCCAATACTAATCTGTAATCTTTTTTTTTCTCAAACTTAAGAACAAAACCTTTATTTTCAATAATTCCTGAAAACATTTAAATCACTCCTTTCTGTAAACATTTAGAATATCATTTTCATAATTTTTAGTTTCTCTTAGAACAAAATTCTTTGTAGACTTCATATTGCTAATTCCCATATCTGACACCGCATCAACTCCACCTTTACCAATTATTTTACTAGCTCTGAACCATTGAATCTCATTAACGTAATTATTTTTAATCAATGAACTACTTAGATGAGAGCCTCCTTCAACGAGAATTCTCATGTATCCAAGGTTTGAAATTTTATTTAATATTTCTTTTATAGATAATTCAGAGCCTTTTTTACTTACTTTTATAAACTTAATATTTTTTTTATTTAATTTTGGTAAGTTTCTACCATCAGAATAAAATACAAATACATTTCGTGAAAATTTAGTAAATATTTTATAATTATTTGGTACCATAAGGCTACTATCAAGAATAAATAAATCTGGTGACAAACTTTCAAGTCCACTTAGTCTGCAGTCTAAAGAAGGATTATCCTCCATTATTGTTCCTTTCCCCACTAACATACAATCATTTTTTGCTCGAAGCATATGACCATGCTGTCTTGAAATTGAGTTTGTGATCCATTTACTTTCTTTTAACCTAGTAGCAATTTTTCCATCTGCGGATGAAGCAATTTTAAGTGTTACATAAGGTAAATTATTATTTATTGAATTAAAGAAGACTTTATTTATGTGTCTTGTTTGATTGCTAAAATTTTTGACGATAACTTTTATTTTTCTTTTCCTAAGCTTTTTTATAGATTTGCCTTTAACTAAAGTATTTTTGTCAATTTCTGAAATAAATACTTTTGCGAATTTGTATTTTATTATTTTGTCTACGCAAGGTGGGTTTTTCCCAACATGCGAGCAAGGTTCTAGAGTTGTATATATAGATGCACCTTCTAATTCCGTCTTATTTCTAACTTGATTAATTGCATGAACTTCAGCATGTGGAGAGCCACTACTTTGTGTCCAGCCTCTTGCAATAATGGTTTTATCTTTTACTATGATTACCCCAACAGGTGGATTTGGGTAGGTAGAGCCAATAGCTCTATGAGCCATTCTTTCTGCCAGCTGCATATAGTCGACAATTTTCAATTAAATACCTATTCTTTATTTGATGAGATCACTCCGATAAATTCTTCAAAGTCCTTAGCTTCTCTGAAATTTTTATACACAGATGCAAACCTTACATACGCGACAGGATCTATGCTTTGCAAGCCCTCCATGACAATTTCACCAACTACATCTGAAGCAATTTCAGCTTCACCGAGACTCTCAACTCTTCTAACTATCCCACTTATCATGCGATCAACTCTTTCAGACTCCACTGGCCTTTTCCTTAAGGCAATTTGAACTGATCTCTCTAATTTATCTCTATCAAAAGGAACTTTTTTACCAGATTTTTTTATAACAGTTAATTCACGTAACTGTATTCTCTCAAATGTTGTAAATCTGGCTCCGCATGCGGAACAAAACCTTCTTCTTCTGATAGCAGAATTATCCTCTGTAGACCTAGAGTCTTTTACCTGGGTATCCTCGTTTCCACAAAATGGACATTTCATAAAAAAACCTAACTATAAATTGGAAACTCACTGCACAAATTAATTACTTTTTCTTTTACAGCTTTTTCTACATTGCTATTATCAGATGGATTACTTTTTAAGCCAACAAGTGTTTCTAGTATCAATTCTCCTACAAGCTTAAACTCATTTTCCTTAAAACCCCTTGTTGTTGCAGCTGGGGTTCCAAGTCTAATACCTGATGTGATTTTAGGGGGCTTAGGGTCCTTTGGTATTCCATTTTTATTACATGTTATATTTGCTGCTTCCAAACTAGTTTGAGCAGAATCGCCTGTTAAATCCATTGGAGTTAAATCAACTAAAATTAAATGAGTATCAGTTCCACCAGAAACAATCTTTAATCCTCCACTTACAAGAGTGTCACTTAATATTTTTGCGTTTGTTATTACTTGCTTTATGTATTCTTTAAATTCTGGTTTTAATGCTTCGCCAAAAGCAACGGCTTTACCAGCAATCACATGCATTAATGGGCCGCCTTGATAACCAGGAAATACTGCAGAATTAAATTTTTTACCCAATTCTAAATTATTTGATAAAATCATACCTCCTCTTGCTCCTCGAATAGTCTTGTGAGTCGTAGAAGTTACTACATCAGCATATTCTAATGGATTTGGATACTCCTCAGCAGCAACTAGGCCTGAAAAATGAGCCATATCTACATGTAAAAATGCACCAACTTGATCACAAATCTCTCTAAATTTTTTAAAATCTATAATTCTTGAGTAAGCACTTCCTCCAGCAATTATAATTTTTGGGTTGTGTTCTTTTGCTAACCTTTCAACTTGATCATAGTCAATTAGCCCATTATCTTCTAAGCCATATTGTACAGCATTAAACCACTTACCTGACATAGAAGGCGCAGAGCCATGTGTTAAATGTCCACCGGCGTCTAAACTCATTCCAAGAATAGTATCACCTGGCTTAATCAGAGCTAACATAACCGCTCCATTTGCCTGGGCACCTGAATGAGGTTGAACATTTGCATATTCGCACTTGTATAATTTTTGAAGTCTTTTTATTGCAAGGTCTTCTGCAATATCAACGAATTCGCACCCTCCATAGTATCGAGAACTTGCATAGCCTTCTGCATATTTATTTGTCATTATGGAACCTTGGGCCTCAAGAACAGCTTTGGAAACTATATTTTCAGAAGCAATCAATTCTATCTGATTTTGCTGTCTATCTAGCTCAAGGTTAATCGCCTTATGAATTTCATTATCAATATCTTTAAGTGGTGAAGAAAAAAAGCTCATTTTGTATATTATCCTATTTTGTTAATCCTTGTAATGTGACGACTTCCCTCAAATTCAGTATTTATAAATGTGTCGACACAGCTAATAGCTGTACTTTCATCTATCACTCTTGCTCCTAAAGTCAAAATATTTGCATCATTGTGAGCTCTTGCAAGTCTAGTTATTTCATTATTGTAGCAAAGTGCCGCTCTAATTCCTGGTTTTTTATTAGCTGCCATTGACATTCCTTGGCCAGAGCCACAAATTAGTATTCCCATATTCACAGTTTGGTTAGAAATATCTGAAGCAACTTTTTCTGCAAAATCTGGATAGTCTACGGGTTCATTTTGTTCAGGCCCTCTATCAATAACTTCAATATTTTTTGCCTTTAGAAAGTTAACCACTTTATCTTTCATATCGTAACCGGCGTGATCTGAAGCTATAGATATTATTATATTTTCGTTCATGTTGACCAGTATTAAACAAAATATACTAAATATTGTAAATAGAAATTGATAGACTTATTTCCATAATGATCTTTTTATAAGTACGTTCTTAAGTAATTGTGGCCGATCTGTCATAATTCCATCTACTCCATAATCAATAAGTTGGTTCATCTGACTTTCATCATTAATTGTCCAGGCATGTATTTTTTTTCCAAGGCTATGAGCGTGAGATACAAAAGCCTTAGATACAATCTGAACACCAAAATAAAACATTGGTATTTGCAAACAAGGAATATTGTTCTTAAAAAATGGCAATACCCTATTTAAATAAAACATTATTGTTTCTTGTTTTGTCATTGATGTACATAGTTTGTCGCCACATGAATTTCTTAATAAATTTATTTTATTTGTACTAAATGATCCAATGCAAAAACGATCCAAGTTTTTTTTATTCGATTTAAGTGACTTTATTAAAAGATGTGCAGCAAGTGTTGATTTTGGTTCTATATTAAAATTCAAATGTGGCCATGATATTAACGCTTCATCCAAAAGTGGCACATGGTGATCTTCAAATATTTTTATTTTTTTTATTTCTTCATATTCTAATTTATTAATTTTTATCTGTAGACCACAAATCCTACTTAAATCTTCATCGTGAAAAATAACAAGCTTTCCATCTTTTGTTTCTCTAACATCAGTTTCAATATAATCATATCCAATAGAAATACACTTTTCAAAAGCATCAAGAGTATTTTCCCTATTTTCCAATGATCCTCCTCTATGAGCAAAGGGAGTAAATTTATGATTGTTTAAAAACCTAAAAGACATATATATGTTTTCTTATGATTGAAAATTTACTTATTATATTAAGCTTCAATTTTATAGTCATTACTATTCTATGGCTATCATCGTTAAAAACAAGACGGGCTGATTTTATTGATATTTATTGGGGTCCAAGTTTCTTCTTTTCAACAGCTATTATTTATTTCTTAGATAATGATTATTCCCTTCCAAAAATTATTGCCTTGTCCCTTGTTGGCCTGTGGGGATTAAGATTGGGTATTTATTTATTCTCAAGAAATATAAGAAAGTCTGAAGATATTAGATACGTTAAGATAAGAGAGTACAGAGGTGATTTAGGTCTTTTTTATACAGCATATTTAATACAAGTTATTTTAATTTGTATTGTATCTTTCCCAATGCAAAGTCTCAGTATGGCCCCAAATAACTTAGATCTGAATGTATTTGGTGTCATTGCAATAATTATAGCACTTCTTGGTATAGCAATTGAAACTATTTCTGATATTCAACTAACGAAATTTAAATCTGATAAAAATAATAAAGATAAACTTATGGATAAAGGTCTGTGGTTTTATTCGAGGCATCCAAATTATTTTGGCGATAGTGTATTTTGGTGGGGTATCTCTTTATTTTGTTTTAGTATTTCTTACAATTTATTTATATTTATATCTCCCATTATCATGACGTACCTATTGTTAAAAGTTTCTGGAGTAAGTTTACTTGAAAAAACTATTGCAAAGAAAAAAGAAGGTTATGATAACTATATTAAATCAACTAGTTCTTTTATAATACTGCCAAAAAAAAATATAAAATGATGAAAGAGAGTATCTTAAAATTTCCAAGTACTAGACTTAGAAGGAACAGACAATCTAGCTGGATTAGAAATTTGGTTGAAGAGCATTCATTAACATCTAATGATCTAATTTGGCCAGTTTTCATATGTGAAGGGGAAAATAAAAAAGAAGAGATTAAATCTATGCCTAATGTCTATAGATATTCAATAGATAATCTAAATGAAGTGAAAGATATTGCGGAAAGTCAAAATATTAATTTAATTGCTCTTTTTCCCTATACCCCTGAAGAACTCAAATCTAATGATGGTAAAGAGGCATTAAATCCTGAAAATCTAGTTTGTAAGTCTATAAATCAATTATCAAGATCAAACAAAAGTTTTGGATTGATGTGTGACGTGGCACTTGATCCCTATACTGATCATGGACATGATGGTTTAATAAATGACAGTGGAAAAATACTTAATGATGAAACAAATAAATTACTTGTAAAACAAGCACTGCTTTATGCAGAATGTGGGGCTGATGTTATTGCTCCATCTGACATGATGGACGGAAGAATAGGGATGATACGAAATCAACTGGAAAAAAAAGATTTTCAAGATACCTTAATACTTTCGTACGCCGCAAAATATGCATCTGCTATGTATTCACCATTCAGAGATGCTGTAGGCTCTTCAAGTAGCCTTAAATCAGACAAAAAAACTTACCAAATGAATATAAATAACTCTGACGAGGCAATCAGAGAAGCCTCTATGGACATTAGTGAAGGCGCAGATATATTGATGGTAAAGCCGGGGATAAGTTATTTAGATATTATTTATAGAATTAAGCATGAGCTAAATTTTCCAACTTTTGCCTACCAAGTATCTGGTGAATATAGCTTGATTAAACTCGCTGCAGAAAAAAGTTTGGTTGATGAGAAAGCGGTGGTCCTTGAGCAGCTTGCTTCTTTTAAAAGAGCTGGAGCTGATGCTATAATAACTTACTTTGCTCCTGAAGTTTCAAAGTTTATAAAATTAACTGAGTAATCTTTTTACTAAACTTGATGTGTCAAAATTATTACCACCCATATTTTGTACGTCTTTGTAAAATTCATCAACAATCTTTGTAATTTCTAAATCAATGCCAAATTTTTTGGCTTCATCAAATGCGATTGACAAATCCTTTCTCATTAAATCAACCGCAAACCCAAAATCAAATTTATTTTCAGTCATTGTCATAAATCTATTATCCATTTGCCAAGATTGAGCTGCTCCAGAGGAAATAACATCCAAAACATCCTCTGGATTTAGTTTAGTTTGCTTCATAAAATAAATTGATTCTGAAAGGCCCTGCACTAAACCAGCTATACAAATTTGATTAATAATTTTAGTTAATTGTCCTGAACCTGATGACCCCATGTACTTTCTTTTTTTTCCATAAACCTCAAAAATACTCTCACTTTTGTTAAATGCGTTTTTATCTCCTCCTACCATGATACTTAATTGTCCCTTTTCAGCTCCCAACTGACCACCAGAGATAGGTGCATCTAGAAAAAAAGCTTCTTTTTCTTTTAATTTAAGTTCAAGCTCTTGGACAATTTTTGGTGAAACTGTGGAATGGTCAATAAAAATTGTATTTTTTCTAATTGCATTAAAACATCCAGTGTCGTTTGAAGTAATCTCTCTCAGATCATAATCGTTACCGATACATGAGATAATGAAATCAAATTTTTCATCAAGCTGATTAAGTTTTTCTACTGCATTTCCTCTATACTTTTTTTTCCAAATGCTGATTTTTTCCTTAGATCTATTGTATACAGAAACCTCATATTTCTCTGATAGGAAGCCAGCCATTGGAAATCCCATCTTTCCGATTCCTATAAACAAAATTTTATACATTAAAAATATCCATCATCCTCTGCATAGCGCTAATTGTTACCAATAAAGGCATTCTAAATAATCTGCCCCCAGGAAAATTTCTATGCTTAATCTTCTCGAAAGCTTCCATTTCACTAGTTTTACCAGATACAATGTTCTCAGCCAAAATTTTACCGGCGATACCAGTAAATGCAACTCCATGCCCTGAAAAGCCTTGAGCATAAAATATCTTTTCATTTATCATTCCTATATCAGGAACTCTGTTGACCGTAATAGCAATTAAACCACCCCAAATATAATCGACTTTTATATTTTTAAGTTGTGGAAATACTCTGTTTAACTGTTTTTTTGTTCTTTTCTTTAAACCTTCTACATTTTTAAGAGAATAGCCTACAGCTCCTCCAAAAATCATTCTCTTACTTTCTGAAAGTCTATAATAATTAAGATCAAAGTTAGTATCGCTGACACAATAATCATTAGGCAGAATATTTTGCTGCAAATCACTATTAAGAGGTTCTGTACAAACAATATATGTTTCACAAGGCATAACTTTATTTTCGATACCGAGGTTTAAACCTTCAATATAGGCGTTGCAACATACAGCTATTTTTTTTGCATTAACTTTTCCATTTTCTATTAATACTTCAATGTCGGTACTATTTTGTAATATCACTTTTGCTGGAGAATTCTCATACACCTTAACACCTAATGAAAGTGCAGCATTCATTAATCCAATAGCGTATTTTAACGGATGCAAATGCCCCGCCCCCCTATCTAGTATTCCTCCATAGTAAAGTGTAGAGCCAATTTCATGATCGGCTGTAGCTTTGTCAAGAACTTCAAGCTTATCATAATTATAAGTTTTTAATTTATATCTTAGATCATTTTCATACTCTTTGAATTTTGACAAACTGGTAGCTGCATGTATTCCACCACTCTTCTTATCACATTCAATATTAAAGTTTTTTATTCTTTCATCGATAAGATCAACTGCTGCTTGTGATATGTTCCATAGCTGCATGGCGTGTTTAAGGCCATATTTTTTTTCAATACCATTAATTCCCCATGCAACATCATTCCAAATTTGGCCACCATTTCTACCTGAAGCTCCCCAACCTATAATATTTTGCTCTAATAAAATTACTTTAAGTCCTCGCTCGGCAGATTCGATTGCAGTTGACAGTCCCGAGAAACCACCTCCTATTACACACAGGTCACATTCGTGGTCATCAATTAAAGTTGGAAGAACATCTTTTTGCTGACTAAGGCTTGTTGCATAATAACTATTAGGATATTGAGACATTAAATACAATTAAGTTAACTTCAGATTTTAGAGTGTAAATTCTTTGGCTCAATTCTACCCGCTTGAGCCCTCTTACCAAGCCATTTCTTTAGATCTTTAGCAGATAATAAAACTTTTTTAGACCTTTCATTGATTATTCCTTCATTTGAGTCTGCACAAAAAGCGTTAAGAGTTTTTCCTGACTTGAATTTTTGAAGTGTAACACCTCGTCCCTTTTGCATATTAGGTATTTCTGAACTATTGAAAGCTAATAATTTAAATGATTTTTTTTCACCACTAATAGACACAATCAAATCTCCTTTTTTCTCTGCACATGATACTGCTCGATCATTATCCTTTAAGTTCATGACTTTCTTACCTGATTTTGTAGATGCAATGAAGTCATTTGAATTAACAAAAAAACCTTTACCAGCAGAGCTGGTTATTAAAAATTCTTTATCTTGCTCATAAATTTTAAAGAATAAAACTTCTTCGTTGTCATTTTTGTCAATTAACAAACTTATTGGATCACCAAACCCTCTACCAGATGAAACTCTAGAGCAATTTATGGTGTAAAACTTACCTAAAGTGGAAAATACAACCAATTTATTATTACTTTTACACTTAACAATAAACTTTTCACTATCGCCTTCTTTATACTTAACAGACGAGTAGTCATCCTGATGACCTTTGATTGATTTTACCCAACCATTTTTAGATAACAATACTGTTACCGGTTCCTTTGAATCAAATTCCTCTAAAGAATAATCAAGTTCCTGATACACATCATTAATTACAGTTCTTCTTTCAGCAAAAGAATTTATTTTTTTAAATACTTCTAAACTTTCATTGAACTCTTTGTTTAATATTTTACTTTGGTTGCTTTTTGACTTTAGAATCTGATTTAATTCTTTTTTATAATTTAGTAAATTTTGATATTCATTCTTTATTTGCTTTTCCTCAAGTTTTTTTAACTGTCTTAATCGCATTGCTAGTATGGCCTCAGCTTGTTTTTTATTGATTTTAAATACAGTAATTAGTTTTTTTTCAGGGTTAGTATCTGTTCTTATAATCTTAATTACCTTATTTAAATTACTAAAAACTATTAGGAAGCCCTTTAAGATCTCCAATCTATTTTCAGTTTGCGCGAGACGATACTGGGTTCTTTTTTTTAAAACAACAAAGCGATGATCAATAAATGCTTTTAAACTCTCTTTAAGTGAGAAGAGTTTTGGCTCTAACTTACTGTTTATTGCATTGAAATTAATAGCAAATCTAATTTCTAAATCCGAATTCTTACACAAATCCTCAAAAATTACTTCGGGCTTAAAGGATCTATTTTTTGGCACTAAAACAATTCTAATGTCCTCAGCAGACTCATCTTGTATCGCTTCAAGATAATTTATTTTTTTAGAATCAATTAATTCAGATACTCTCTCAATAATCTTTGACTTATTTACTTGATAAGGAATTTCATAAATTACTAATTGATACTGTCCTCTTCCTAGGTCTTCTTTTTTCCATTTTGCTCTTAGACGAATAGTCCCTCTTCCTTTTAAATAAGCTTCTCTGATAGCTGTCTTACTATCGACAATTTCACCTCCTGTTGGAAAATCAGGACCTGGTATAATATTTATTAATTGTGAGCTAGTGTAATTTGGATTTTTTAATAATTTTGTTAGAGCCGAAAATAATTCAATTATATTGTGTGGTGGAATATTTGTTGCCATACCCACTGCTATGCCTGAACTTCCATTTGCTAAAAGATTAGGAAAATATGACGGTAATACTATTGGCTCTAAATCTACTCCGTCATAAGTACTTATATAATCAATCGTTTCCTCTGATATATCTTGAATCATTAATTCAGCTAGCGCTGTTAGTCTTGCTTCTGTATATCTCATTGCCGCTGCATTATCTCCATCAATGTTGCCAAAGTTGCCTTGTCCATCAACTAATGGATAGCGAGTTGAGAAATCCTGAGCTAAACGAACAAGAGCTTCATATACAGATTGATCACCGTGAGGATGAAATTTACCAATTACATCTCCCACTATTCTTGCTGATTTTTTATAGCCTGAATTAGAACTTAATCTCAACTGATACATGGCGTAGAGAAGCCTTCTATGAACTGGCTTTAAGCCATCCCTTATATCTGGAAGAGCTCGATGAGTAATTGTGGATAAAGCATAAGCAAGGTATTTCTCCTCCAATGCTTCAGTAAAATTAATATTTTTTATCTTCATTTATAAGTATATTCTTTAAATGATTCCTACTTTTAGGAAAGTTTAGATTATTCGGTTCATAAAAACGTTTTAAGAAAAAATATTCTGTAAGTACCAAGGCATTTTTAATATCAGTTAAGGTAAGATCAATTGAGCTATCAATAAAAAATTCTGGCAATAAAAATAATTTGTCTTTAAAGCTTCCGGCGCCTTCCATTGTTACAGCTCTACCGCTACTAGGAGAAACGTATTTTAGTTTGTCTCTTTGCGCTGTTACAGCACATTCAGATAAATCAAGACCATAGCCAATTTCTGATAATAGATCTAATTCCCAAAATATATAATTTTTTATCCAATCCTTTTCTCCACGAGATATATCTTTTATAAGTTTTAATGTTTTTTCGTATATAAGTATATTTTGCTGCTTCTCAGCCATAGTTGAGATTATCATTGAACAAATCGTTGTAACCGCAAGAAGCTTCGCTCTTTGATTTAAAATATATGAAGACCACATCTTTATAGGCTCAATTGTAAAATTACCCAAGTGACTTTCTAATCTACCTGACCAATTAACATGCACCTCATTTCCTGGCTCAATTGTAGCTCTAAGATTCTTAGAATGAACTCCTCTTATTAAACCTTTATGTCTTCCATACTCATATGTAAATATTTCAAGTATATAAGATTTTTCATTATATTTACTGAATCCCAAAATAAAGCCATCACCAGACCACCTCATAGTTTTTTTCCGCTAACAACTTTTACAAATAAAAATAAATGAATTTTTTTATTTTCATGTTTAGCTATTTCTTTTCTTGACGATAATCCTATTTCTTTCAACAAAGACCCTCGCTTACCAATGACAATACTTTTGTGTGATTTTCTTCTTACTTCTATAGTTTGAAATATTTTGATTTCATTCTTTCTATTTTCGACTTTATCTGTGATAACATCACATTGGTAAGGTATCTCTTTATGTACTTTGTCTAATATTTTCTCTCTTGTAACCTCTGAATAAAAAAGTTCTTTCTTGATCTGAACCTTATCTTTAGATTGATATTTAGATTCTTTAATTTTGAGATATTTATTAGATATTTCTAGCAATCTTGATACTCCATCACCATTAATGCTTGATACAGGGAAAATTTCCTGAATTAAACTTTCCTTTGAGTAAAAATTAATACTTTTTAAAACATCTTCATCGTTACATTTATCTATTTTATTTAGTATAAGGAAAATTTTCTGATCTATAATTTTATCTTTCAAAGATGATTGAATTCTTTTAAATTCTGTTTTCGTTTTTTTTGATATATCAAGCACTAAATATATAATTACTGCATTGTCTATTTCTGCAAATGGAGATGAAATAACTTTGTTGCTTATTTTTTTCATAGATGCAAAAGTCCCAGGTGTATCCTGTAAAATATATTCGAATTCTGATATATTTTTTGTTAATTTTTGGTTGAAAGTAGTGGATTGTTTCTTTCTAGAAACCAATGTCACTCTTCGTCCCATGATCGAATTAACTAAGGTTGACTTTCCTGAATTAGTAGGACCTATTAAAACTATATTCCCACTTTTCATTTATTGAATAATTTTATTTATTTGAATGAATGACTCAGCTGCAAGTTTTTCTGCTTCTTTTATCGATCTGGCTTTACTAAAAGCCTTTTTATAATTCATAAATTTTAATTCAATTTCAAAAATTGGCTCATGATCAGGACCTTCTTTAGATAAAGTCTTATATTCTGGAAGTTTTTTGTATTTCTTTAATGTCCATTCTTGCAAAAAAGATTTTGGATCAATTAAATTTTGATCAATATTATGAATATGCTCACGCCATAGTTCTAGTATCAATTTCTTTACTATAACGAAATCTGAATCTCGATATACAGCACCAAGAATTGACTCACAAGCATTAGACAAGATGCTCTTCTTTTTATTACCTAAAGATGATCTTTCTGTGCTCCCCAGCAGTATGAAATCACCTAATGCTAGATTATTGGCAACAATAAAACATGTATTTCTATTAACTAAACTACTAAGCATCTTATCTAAAGAACCTTCGTCGGCACTAGGGTAATCTTTAATTAGTTTTTCAGCTATCACTAAACCCAACACGCGATCACCTAAAAACTCAAGGTTCTCATTATTGAGAGTTTTTTCAAAGCTTGAATGAGTCAAAGCTAATTTAAGTAGACTGATATCTTTAAATTTATATTTAATTTTTTTTTCAAGTAATGATAAATCTTTTTCCATTGCTTAACTAATTTATTAATTTCAGCAATCTATTAAATTGGATATCAAATGGCCATTTCCAAAATTCAAGAATAGTTGATCCATCTTCTGTTGAAAAAAAAATTATTTGAGCCTTGCCAACTAACCTGTTGAATTCAACCGTGCCCCAAAACCTACTATCATTTGAGTTATCTCTATTATCGCCCATAAAAAAATAATGGTTTTCTGGCACTACGAATTCCTTTGTATTGTCACCAGGAGATCCATCTAAATAATTATAAATTTCGTAAGAAATACCATTTGGCAAAGTTTCTTTTAAAACGTTTATTTTTATTACTCGTCCATTTTTAAGAACTTTCGAGTCCTCGCGGATATTTTCATACTCAAGTAAGTTACTGTTAATAATCAAATTACCATTTCGAACTTCAATTCGATCCCCTGGTAGTCCGATCAATCTTTTAATATAGTCTAAATTTGTATGTGGAGGCTTGAATATTATCACGTCACCCCTGTCTGGAACATTTGAAAATATTCGATTGGATATAGGACCTAAGCTAAAAGGAAATGAATGCTTACTGTAACCGTAATCAAATTTTGAAGCAAAAAGTCTGTCACCAACTAATAAATTGGGTTCCATTGATGAAGAAGGTATAAAAAATGGCTGTATTAAAAAGGTTCTAATAATCAATGCAATTACAAGTGCATAGAAAAGTGTTAACAAATTAGATTTGATCCAAGATGCATTTATTTTTTTATCACTCATTGGTTAATTAATAGTTACAATTGCTTGTGCATATGGAAATTCGTCAGTAATTGACAAATTGATAGTATAATCATTGTCTAAAACTAAATTTAATAAATGTGATTTCGATTTTCCGTGAAACTCAAGAGTCGGCTTGCCCGATGGTTCATTTACAATCTCTATATCTCGCCAATAAACACCTTTGCGGAAACCAGTGCCTAGTGCCTTAGCTGCAGCTTCTTTTGCAGCAAATCTCTTTGCGTAACAGGGGACACTTTGTTTTCTTTGTTCACACTTTTTAATTTCATTATCTGTAAATATTCTCTTCTTAAACCGATCACCAAATCTGGATATAGTTTTATCTATTCTGCGTATATCAATTAAATCTGAACCAATGCCTTTCATTTATGAGTCTCTATTTTCTTTTATAAGAACTTTAAGTTTACTTACAGTTTCCCCTAATCCAGAAAATATAGCTTCGGCTATTATAAAATGACCAATATTAAATTCCTTTACTTCAGGTATTTTTGCTAATTCAACTATTGAGTCAAAGGTAATCCCATGACCTATATGTACTTCTAATCCTAAATTATCAGCTAATTGAGAGGCCTTTTTTATTCTTTCTAAATTATCTTCAAAATCGTGAGAATTTTCTATTTTTCTACAAAACTCTCCTGCGTGAATTTCTACAATATCGGCTTGAATGTCTTTTGATGCAATAATTTGCTCTTCATCAGCGTCAACAAATAAAGACACTTTTATACCGCTCTGTTTTAGTTTTGGAATAATAGTATGAAGTAAATTATGATTTTTTTTAACATCGATTCCGCCCTCTGTGGTTACTTCTTCTCGCTTCTCAGGAACAATACAACATGCGTTTGGCTTTACTTTTAATGCTATGTCAAGCATTTCTAGTGTTGGGGCCATTTCAAAGTTTAATGGCAATGATATATTTGCTTTAAGTTCGAAAATATCTTCATCTTTTATATGTCTTCTATCCTCGCGAAGATGAGCTGTAATGCCATCGGCGCCAAATTCTTCACATATTTTTGCAGCTTTAACAGGACTTGGATAATTCTCTCCCCTTGCATTTCTTAGAGTCGCAACATGATCGATGTTTACTCCTAGCCTTGGCAAATTCATCATATTAAAATTTTCTGCTTCCTGGTTTAATTGCTGGAATATTAGCTAGTTCTTTAGGAAGGTTTTCGGGTTCGAATATTGGGATATCAAGCTTTAACAATGATATAATATCAAAATTTTCAAATACTTCTTCTGTAGTTCTGTCAACTATTGATGCTATTCCTTTTAAGTTTACTTCCAGTAAATTTATTTTATCAAGACACTCTTTCGTTGATTTGCCAGTAGTTATTACATCTTCAACGAATAAGATATTACTTCCTTTTTTTAAATCAAAACCCCTTCTTAATTCAAATTCATTTTCAGACCGCTCATAGAATATGAAATCACACCCTAAGGTTTGGGCAAGTTGATATCCAACCAAAACCCCTCCTAAGGCAGGTGAAACTATGCAATCAATTTTAGTCTCTATCTTTTTGAGAATTTTATTTTTAAGTTCCTCACAAACAGTTAGGCCATCGTTGGGGTTAACAAATAGCTTTGAACATTGAAAATACATTTTAGATCTTTTTCCTGACGAAAGAATAAAGTGACCATGTTGTAGAGCTCCAGAATTTTCAAAAAAACTAATTATTTCTTTTTCATTTTTCATAGGTCTAGCAACAATCTATTTACTGAACTCACATTCTCTACTTCAGCAAGAACATTTATTATTTTATCAAGATGCACTAAGTCATGTACCTCAATTACAAAAATCATATCAAAAAAGTCTTCACCCTTTTCTGATATATTTAAATGTGTAATATTACCTTTTTCAGTCCCAACAATAGTAGCGAGAGTTCCAAGTGACCCTGGTTCGTTTTTCACAGAAACTTTAATTCTGGAAGAAAAAAATTGCTCTGGATCAACGTCTTTCCAGGATGCTGAAATCCAATCTTCTTTTTTATATTCTTTATCAATTGCATTGCATTGATTTGAATGAATGAAAATACCTGAGTCTTCAGATGTAATTCCTATAATATTTTCATGTGGTAACGGGAAACAACACTCAGCAAAATGAATTGCTATACCTGGTTGAAAATCACTTATTTCGAGGGGAGTTTTATCCAGTGAATTCGTTTTTCTATATCGAGAGAAAAACGATAGACGCGATTTTGATTTTATCTTTTCAAGTTCTCTGGGTCTAATATTGCCCTTTCCAATGGATATTAAAAAATCGTCGGGGTTTTTTCTATTGAATTTCTTTGAATAACCCTCCAGCTCTGCAATAGATATATCTGCATCCTTTTTTAAAATTTTTTGTAAGATTTTCATTCCTAAAGTAACAAACTCATCTTTTTCCTGTTTTTTAAAAAATCTTTTTATTGATGATTGAGCTTTTGCAGTCGTAACAATATTTTCCCAGGTTTCTGAAGGAGATGGATTTTTAGATGTTAAAATTTCAATTTCATCACCATTTTGTAATTTCGTATATAATGGCTTTGGTTTACCATTAATCTTACATCCCACACACCTATTCCCAATTTCTGAATGCAATGCATATGCAAAATCAATTGAATTTGAATTTGAAGGAAGATGAATTAAATCTCCTTTTGGCGTGAAACAAAATACCTGATCTTGAAACATTTCTAATTTAGTTGCTTCCATTAACTCCTCAGATGATCCGCCACTATCGAGTATTTCGACTAGATCTCTCAGCCAAGTCACATTTACAGGGTCTGATGAGGAATTATCAATTAGGTTATAATTTTCTTTATAACTCCAATGCGCAGCGATGCCTTTATCAGCTATAACATCCATTTCTGTAGTTCTAATTTGCAACTCAACACGTTGTCTTTCTGGGCCTACAATTGTTGAATGAATTGACTGATAATTATTTATTTTAGGTGTAGAAATATAGTCTTTAAAGGAACCAGGGACCGCAGACCAGCGATTATGTATTATTCCCAAAATTCGATAGCAATCATCAATGCTTTTGGTAACAATTCTGAAGGCAAAAATATCTGAAAGTTGCCTAAAGGCGATTTGCTTATTTTGCATTTTATTCCAAACAGAGTATAACTTTTTTTCGCGTCCAATTATTTCATAGCCAATTTGGTTTTTGCTTAATAATTCTCCAATTCGTGATTTGATCTTATCGGTAAGATTTGATTTATCTTTCTTTAGGTACTCTATACGAGTTGATAAAGATGAATAAGCTGATGGATTTAAAATTTGAAATGATAAATCTTCCAACTCATCCTTAAATTCGTGCATGCCTAATCTTCCAGCTAATGGAGCATAGATTTCAAGTGTTTCAGATGCTATTCTGTGTCTTCTTTTTTCTTGAGGAATAAATTGGATAGTTCTCATGTTATGCAAACGATCTGCTAACTTAACGAGCAACACTCTTATATCTTTTGACATTGCAAGAATAAGTTTTCGAAAGTTTTCAGCCTGAAATTTATTTTCAGTATAAGTTTCAATTTTTGATAGCTTTGTAACACCATTTACTAAAACAGCTACTTCATCTCCAAACTTTTCTTTAATTTCATGCTCAGTTGCTAGAGTATCTTCTAAAGTATCATGCAATAAGCCTGTGATTATAGTTGATGTATCTAATTTTAAATTTAACAAAATATCAGCTACTGCTACTGGGTGAGAAATATATGGATCGCCTGAATATCTTTTTTGGCTTTTATGTGATTCAAGAGCAAATTGATAAGCCTCCTCGATTAGCTTTGAATTCAAGCTAAAACTACTTTTTTTAGATCTATCTAGGAGTTCGATTTTGCTCATAATGCACTTTTAATCATACATTATTCATGAAGTGAAGTATTAAATAATTCCGCGATTAAAGATATTCCTTGAGCTTATATAGCTTACTGCTAGATCCTAAGCTTTTTGCAAGACTCTTAATTGTACTGTTTTTTTTAACGTGCACCCAGTTAGGACATATATCGCTCATTGGCCTTAATACAAAATCTCTCTCTATTAATTTAGGATGTGGGATTTCTAAATAATTTATATGGTCTTTAATAAAGAAATTAATAAATGGTTTTGCCATTAATATATCTAAATCACACGTTCTTGATGTATTTTGCTTGTAAGCATTTCGGCCTGTCATTCGCTCAATCTTCTTTAGACAATTTAGTAACATTAGTGGCTTCTGAATGGTTTCAACCATGATAGCCGCATTAATAAAATTGTCTGCAGCAGATAAGAAATTCTGAGGCGCAGATGAGTATAAATATGATTTTTTTAATATTTTTATATTATTTTTTTCTAATTCTAACATTGCAAACTTTAATGTCTGAAGTTTATCACCATACTTTGATGGAATATTAGAACCTAAACCAATTATATAAATCATTATAATTTTTTTCTTTCTCTGACCCAATCTTTTCTTTTCTTAGCATCCCTTTTATCATGTATTTTTTTTCCTTTAGCTAGAGCAATTTCAAGTTTTGCAATACCCTTTTTGTTAAAATAAATTTTTAGTGGCACTAAAGTTAGAGACTCTTTATTTAACTTGCCAATTATTTTTTGAATTTCTTTTCTATTTAATAATAATTTTCTAGGACGATTCTCTATATGATTTAAATATGATGCATTTGAATACTTTGAAAAATGAGAGTTGATTAAAAATATTTCGTTATCTTCTTCACGCGCGTATGATTCAGCGATTTCAACTCGGCCATTACGAAGTGATTTAATTTCGCTTCCTTGCAATTGAATACCAGCCTCGAATAATTCAATGAAAGAGTAATTGTATCTAGCTTTTCTATTTTGGACTGCTATTTGCAAGATTATATCAACGAAGCGTGTTTTAGTGCTTTATCAACTAAGACTTTTGTCTCATCGGAAATTAAAGTAAGAGGCAGCCGTATCTCTTCACCACAAAGACCTAATTTAGATGCCGCATATTTTACTGGTCCAGGGCTCGACTCAACAAAAAGAGCATGATGAAGAGGCATCAATTTATCATTTATCTCTGCCGCTTCTGCAAAGTCTTTACTTAGACAAAGTTGCATAAATTGGGAACATAATTTAGGAGCAATGTTTGATGTGACCGATATTGATCCATGTCCACCATAAGTCATAAAAGCAAGCGTTGTGGCATCATCTCCAGTAAGCTGGTTGAATTTTTCACCTATAACAGTTTTAGATTCATACACTCTAGGTATATTTGAAGTAGCATCTTTAACTCCAACTATATTTTCAATCTTAAATAAACTCTTCATTGTTTCAGTGGACATATCAACAATTGATCTACCTGGAATATTATAAATTATGATAGGTAACTTTGTGCTTTTGCTAATAGCCTCAAAATGACTGTATAAGCCTTTTTGAGTCGGCTTATTGTAATAAGGTGTTACAACAAGAGCGGCATCCGCTCCCGCGCTTTCTGCATGTTGCGTTAAATCAATTGCTTCTTCAGTATTATTTGATCCTGTTCCAGCAATTATTGGAACTCTTTTATCTGCTTGTTGTACACACAGCTCAACAGCGAGTTTATGCTCTTCATGACTGAGCGTAGGCGATTCACCCGTCGTACCAACAGGAACAAGTCCATGTATTCCCTCAGAAATTTGAAAGTCAATAAATGATCTAAATGACTCTTCGTCTATTTGACCTCCTTTAAAAGGAGTAATTAATGCAGTATGGGCACCTTTGAACATATTTTACTTTAACACTTTTAATTATTTAAAAAAACATAAATCATAAATATACTCGCCTTCAAAACAACAATCTTATTCTTGTGAAAAAAAACTTTATTTTACTATTATCTTTCTTTTTTTTTAGCCTTTCATTTGCTAATGCTGAAATCTTTCCACAAAAAAGAGATATAGGCTTTATTAATTTTCAGTCAGTCAACTTTTCCTATCCCACTAAAAGACCTACTCAGCCTGAGTTATCTCAACTTCTTAGCAATAAAGATGTTGAATTATTTAAGTTGGCGCTTGATAAAGCTGATGCTTATAAGTGGGATCGTGTCATAGGAATACAAATTAATATTAAAAATGAAACAGCAAGGGATACACTTGAATGGCTAAAATATTATAACGGAGCTAATAATCTTACTTTTACTAATTATCTAGATTACATAGATCAAAATAATGATTGGCCCGAAATTGAAAAAATAAAAATTAAAAGCGAGTCAAAAATATCGTTCAAAGAAAATCATCAATTAATAATAAACCATTTTAAAAAAATTGAACCCAAGACTGGTTGGGGTAATATTTATTATGGAAACGCTCTCTTGAATAACGGAGAAATTGAAAAAGGGAAAAAATATATTATACAAGGTTATACTGATGGGAGCTTCTCAAGAAAAGAACAATCTCAAATATTAAAAAATTTTAAAACAATTTTAGATGAAAATCATCATAAAAAAAGAATCGAGCAGCTTCTTTGGAATGGCAAATATAGAACTGCATCAAGACTTGTTAAGTATGTAAATAAAGATTATCAAAAATTATTTGAGGCACGAATTGGTTTAATTTCTTTTGCTGGAGGAGTAGATGATTTGATCAAAAGAGTACCAGATCAATTAAAATCTGATCCAGGACTTGTTTATGACAGGATACATTGGAGAATTAAAAAAAGAAAATACGATAGTGCATTGAATCTCTTATTAGAAATTAACAATACTGACTCAAATAAACTAGTCAGGCCAGATAAATTTTGGGGAAAGAAAAACTTCCTGATAAGAAAACTCATCGATAGACATGAGTATAATACAGCTTACAAGTTATCCATAAATCATGGTTTAAAAGAAAATAAAGATATAGCTGAAGCAGAATGGATGGCAGGTTGGATAAGTTTAACATTTTTAGAAAACCCCGAATCTGCATATCTACATTTCAAAGAAATTTGGGATGTATCTTCTAGACCAATTTCAAAAGCAAGAGCTGCTTATTGGATGGGGAACTCTCTCGATGCATTGGGTAAAACTGCTGATGCTCAAAAAGAATATTTAAAAGCTTCGCAATATAGCTTAACTTTTTATGGCCAGCTTGCAGCATCAAAACTGAATAATAAGATTTTATTTTCTCCCAAACTGACAAATAAAGAGAATGCTTCATCTGAAAAGCAAGAAATATCCAATAGTATCTACCTTGCTATTTCATTGCTAAATGAATTTGATAAATCTAAACTCGTAAAAAAATTTATATGGGATCTAGCTGATCGAGAAAATTTAAATACTGCGATTAAGTCTGTTAGAATTGCAAACGAGTTAGGTAGAAAAGATTTCGCAGTACAAGCTGGTAAGATTTTATATTATAATCATGTTCTTCTTGACCCATTAAGTTTTCCTGAAGTTGAAAGACCTAAATTTGAGAAAATTATATTTCCACCTCAAAGTTTAATACACTCTGTCACGAGGCAAGAAAGTCAATTCGATCCCCAGGCAGGCAGTTATGCAGGTGCTAAGGGCTTGATGCAATTAATGCCTTACACAGCAAAGAGAGTATCTAAAGGACTTAAGTTGGAGTATACAAAAAGTAAACTTACTGAAGACCCAAAATATAATGTAATTTTAGGAAGTGCTTACTTAGACAAACTACTATCTAATTATAATGGTTCATACATATTATCGCTTGCTGCCTATAATGCAGGCGAGTCTCGTGTTTCGCGATGGATAAAAAAATACGGAGACCCAAGAAAAGACGACATTACAAGCGAAGACTGGATAGAATTAATTCCATTTAAAGAAACAAGAAATTATGTGCAAAGAGTTATGGAAAATATCCAAGTGTATGAATTTATTGAGAATGATCTTTTACCTGTTGAGTATACTCTAAACTTAAATTTAAATAGAGCCTACACAGGTGGTAAAACGGTTATCAAGCCAACAAAAAAACAAATATAAATCAAAATATGGCGGAGAGAGAGGGATTCGAACCCTCGGTACGGGTATAAGCCCGCACAACTCCTTAGCAGGGAGCCGGTTTCAACCACTCACCCATCTCTCCGATAAATAGATTAGTACTATAAATATTCTAAATAATCTAAGTATTTAATTTACTTTTTAAAAGCTCATTTAAAACTTTTGGATTTGCTTTTCCTTTTGACAGCTTCATAGCCTCACCTACAAAAAAACCAAACAGTTTATCTTTTCCATTCTTATACTTTTCAACATTTTCTGGATTTGAAGATATAACATTATCAACTAATTTTTCTAGTTCGCCTTCATCACTTATCTGAGACAATCCTTTTTCATTTATAATATTATTAGCACTTTCTCCTGTCTCGCACATTTCCTCAAATATCTCTTTTGCCTGACGACTCGAAATTTTACCATTATCGATATTGTCAATTAATTCGCCTAAATGATTAGGTGATATAGGACTCTCATCAATAGATAGGTTTTTTTTATTTAAAACAGAAAATAGTTCACTAGTTACCCATGTTGTAACAAGTTTAGGATTTCGATCTTTAACAACCTTTTCATAATAATCACTTGTTGATTTGTCAGATACAATAACACTAGAGTCATATTCACTAAGACTATATTCTCTAATAAATCTTTCTTTCTTCTGATCAGGCAGTTCTGGAATGGAACTTCTTATTTTTTTAATCCAATCATCCTCAAGAATAAGGGGTAATAAATCTGGGTCAGGAAAATATCTATAATCATGCGCGTCCTCTTTTGATCGCATTGATCTTGTTTCTCCAGAGTCAATATTATACAACCTAGTTTCTTGAATAATATTTTCACCTGACTCGATTAATCTAATTTGTCTTTTTGCTTCATAAATAATTGCTGAATGAATATATTTAAACGAATTCAAATTTTTGATCTCACACCTTGTACCCAAATCATTCCCTGGTTTATTTACAGATACGTTCACATCAGCTCTCAATGAACCTTGCTCCATATTTCCATCACAAGTGTCTAAGTAACGCAATATAGAACGCACCTTCTTTACATATTCTACTGCCTCGTCAGGTGACTTCATGTCAGGCATGGAAACAATTTCCATTAAAGCAATGCCAGAACGATTTAAATCTACGAAGGTTAAATTTGGATCTTGATCATGTAAACTTTTTCCTGCATCTTGTTCAAGGTGCAAGCGTTCAATGCCAATCTTTTTTGACTGGCCTTCTGACTCAATTTCTATAAATCCATTTCCCACAATGGGATCTTTGAATTGCGATATTTGATATCCTTGAGGCAAATCCTGGTAAAAATAATTTTTTCGATCAAAGATAGATTTATTATTAATTTTGGCATTTAATCCAATTCCTGATCGCACAGCTTGCTCAACACAAAATTTATTTATAACTGGTAACATACCTGGCATAGCTGCATCTACAAGGCTGACTTGACTGTTTGGGCCTGAACCAAATTCGGTTGACGAAGAAGAAAACAATTTAGATTTTGATTTTACTTGAGCATGAATTTCAATTCCAATTACTAACTCCCAGCCATTAATCATTTTTGCCACCAATTTTTAGGTACAGATTCATAATTCACAGTGTCTTGGACATTTTTTGCGATATTTAATAACTTTTGCTCCTCAAAAGAATTTGTAATTAATTGAAGACCTATTGGCAAATTATTTTCATCGTTAGCAAAAGGAATTGATATTGCTGGTATGCCAGCCAAATTAATAGGAACTGTGAATATATCATTTAAATATGTTTGAACAGGATCATTTGGTTCATTTTCAATCTCGAAGGCTGTCGATGGAGTTGATGGAGTTAAAATCGCATCAACTCTTTCAAAGGCTTGATTAAAATCATTCTTTATTAATGATCTTATCTTTTGAGCCTTAATGTAATAAGCATCATAGTAACCAGAAGATAAAACATAAGTTCCTATTAAAATTCTTCTTTTTACTTCATCCCCAAAACCAACGGATCTCGTCTTTTCATACATTTCAATGAGGTTTTCGCCTTCTTCTCTAATCCCGTATTTCACGCCATCATATCTTGCAAGATTAGACGAAGCCTCTGCTGGAGCGATAATATAATAAGTTGGCAATGCATCCATAGTATGAGGGAGACTAATGTTTATCAATTCTGCACCATTATTTTGAAGCAATTTCTTACAATCATCCCATACTTTTTGAGTGCTTGCAGGAAGGTCATCACTTTTAAATTCTTTTGGAATACCAATTTTCATTCCTTTAACCGAACTATTTAAATTATCGAAGAAGCTTTCATTTTCTTTTATAGATGAAGTTGAATCTTTAGGGTCGTGTCCTGCAATAATTTCAAATAATGCAGCCGCATCCTCAACAGTTTTGGTTATTGGACCAGCTTGATCCAGTGATGATGCAAAAGCTATTATGCCCCACCTTGAAACTCTTCCATAAGTTGGCTTTAATCCAACTGTTCCAGTAAATGAAGCTGGCTGTCTGATTGAACCTCCTGTATCAGTTCCAAGAGATGCAATGCATAAATCAGCTGCAACTGCTGCTGCTGATCCTCCAGAAGATCCACCTGGTACAAGTTTTGCATCTGACTTGTTAGACTTCCATGGATTTGTGACGGGACCATAATAACTTGTTTTATTTGTTGAACCCATTGCAAACTCATCACAGTTTAATTTGCCTAAGCTGATTAAACCTGCATCAATGCACTTTTGAGTAACAGCAGACTCATATGATGGTACAAAGTTTGATAAAATTTTACTTGAAGCTGTTGTTTTAATATTCTTGGTACAGAATAAGTCTTTGACTCCTATGGGTATCCCATCAAACTGGCTTTTTAACTTTCCCTGTTGTCGTCTTAGATCTGATTTTTCAGCATCATCTAGAGCTTGCTCTGCAGTAATAGTATTAAAACAATTAAGTTCTTTAGCCTCTTTAATATTATCTAGATAAATCTTTGTAAGTTCAACGGATGTAGTTTCATTTGCTTCAAGAAGACTGCTTGCCTCTATAAAATTTAAATTTCTTTTCATGATTTTATTCAATTACTTTGGGAACAGAAAAAAAGTCTAGCTCTTTCTGTGGAGCATTTTCTAGTATTTCATTAGCTGAATTCACGTCTGAGGCAATATCGTCTCTCATAACCAATGATTGATCTAACGAATTTGAAGTTGGATCAACATTTTCTGTATCAATGCTTTTTAGTCTGTTGATAAACTCTATGATTGAGCCAAGATCTGATGATAATGACTTTAACTTACTCTCATCAATCTGAATTTTTGATAACTTTCCTAATTTGTAAAGACTGTCTTTATCAAATTCCATATTTTCTAATATATAAGGTTTAAACATTTTATGATATACATATAAAAAATGCTTAATTCAACAAACAAAGTAAATGATTTATATGAATTCAAACCATTTCTTTTAAATCAAAATAGAATTATGGGATTAGATCTAGGCAAAAAAAGGATAGGTGTATCAATCTCAACTCATAGTTTAGATGGTGCCTTACCTTTACGAACTATTAGTGTGAATAAATTTAGCAAAATTATTGATATACTAAAAAGTATTATCTCAGAATATAATATAAAAGGTATTATATTTGGACTTCCTAAGAATATGGATGGAACTGAAGGAAGAAGTGCACAGTCTGTAAAAGATAAAGCTGAGAAGATGTGTAATGAAATAAACATCAAATATGCATTTTGGGATGAAAGACTGTCTACAGTTGCTGTTGAGAGAAATTATGTTAAAAATGAAAAAAGCAGATCTAAAAAAAAACAGGTTAAAAAAGACATTGATAACTTAGCCGCAGCATTTATCTTAGAGGGTGCTATAAATTATATAATGAAAAGTAAGTATTAATGTCTAGCGATATTAAGATACCTGAGATAAGTCAAAAACATTTATTAGGAATAAAATATCTTACTGTTGAAGACATTAATAAAATTTTAGAGCTTGGAATTTTTTTTAAACTTAAGAATAAAGAAAAAAATAAAAACTATCCTATTCTTACTGGAAGAACAGTAATTAATCTTTTTTTTGAACCTTCTACAAGAACGTTAATATCCTTTGAAATTGCGGCTAAACGGTTGGGAGCTGACGTGGTTAATATGAATATTCAAGGCTCCTCTCTTAGAAAAGGTGAGACTTTATTTGATACAGCGCAAACTATAGGAGCAATGAATCCTGACCTTGTAATAATAAGACACAATGAGGATAATTCTGCAGAGGAAATTTCAAATCTTTTGGAATGTCCCGTAATCAATGCTGGCGAGGGTGTAAATGAACACCCTACCCAAGCACTGCTTGATGCATTTACGATCCTTAATCACAAAAAAACTCTTAAAGATCTCACTGTCTCAATCTGTGGAGACCTAGAACATAGTCGTGTTGCAAGATCAAATTACTATTTGTTAACTAAAATGGGCTCTAGCGTCAGATTTGTTTATCCAAAATATTTTGAACCTAGTGACTTAAATAAATATAAAGTTGAGACGTTTAATGATTTAAATAAAGGAATAAATGACTCTGACATAGTAATGATGCTCAGAATTCAAAATGAGAGAATTTTAGATACCGAATTACCAAGCACAAAAGATTACTTTTTAAAATATGGTCTTACATCAGAAAGATTGAAAAATGCTAAAGAAGATGTTCTCGTAATGCATCCAGGCCCTATTAATAGAGATGTGGAAATAGAAAGTTCATTAGCTGATGACGTAAATAAATCAGTTATTAATGAACAAGTAGAAAATGGTGTTGCCATCAGAATGGCCTGCTTAGCAATTTTACTTAAATAAATGATTTTAGAAGTTATCTTAATAATTTTATTTTCTTATATTTTAGGCTCTATACCCTCAGGAGTAATACTGGCTAAATTTTTTGCACTTGATGATATAAGAAAACTTGGATCAGGAAATACTGGTACAACAAATGTCCTTAGAACTGGAAATTATAGTGCAGCTGCATTAACCCTTATTCTAGATTTTAGTAAAGCTTGCTTAGCTATATATTTAACTCAAATGATTAATGAGCAATTAATTATCTTATCAAGCTTGTTTATTCTTATTGGACATATATTTCCAGTTTGGCTTGGATTTAAAGGAGGTAAAGGTTTCGCATCTTATTTAGGCATAGTCTTTATGATAAATTTTTACTTATTTAGTTTTATTGCATTAATATGGTTTTTTATTTTCTTAGTAATTAGAATTTCATCTCTTTCAGCATTGATAAGTAGTTTTAGCTCTATTTTTCTCACTTACTTTTTATTTAATTCAGATGAATTATTAATTTTTATACTCACATTAATAATCTTCATTTCCCACTACGAAAATATTAAAAGACTCGTAAACGGTACAGAAAATAAAATTAAATAACCGCAGTATTCTGGGTTTATTTATATTATTTTCTTCATAGATTTGACAAAATGCAAAAATAAATATTTAAATCCGCAAAATTAGTGATTTAAAAAAATGAATTTAGTTATTGTTGAAAGTCCTGCAAAAGCCAAAACAATTAATAAATATCTTGGCAATGAATTTAATGTCCTTGCAAGCTTTGGTCATGTTCGAGATTTACCTTCAAAAAATGGGTCAGTTGATCCAGAAAACGATTTCTCATTCGAATGGGAGGTTTCAAATACCTCAAAAAAACATATTAAAGAAATATACGAAGCAGCGGAGTCTTCTTCTAATATATTTCTTGCCACTGACCCAGACCGAGAAGGTGAAGCCATCGCCTGGCACATCATTGAATTATTAAATAAAAAAAAGCTTATTAAAGACAAATCTGTAAAAAGGGTCGTATTTAGTGAAATCACCAAATCAGCCGTAAAAAACGGTATTGATAATCCAAGAGAACTTGACCGCTCATTGGTTGATGCATATTTAGCAAGAAGAGCCTTGGATTACTTATTCGGTTTTAATTTATCTCCTGTTTTATGGAGAAAGCTTCCTGGAGCTAAATCTGCAGGAAGAGTACAATCAGTTGCGCTAAGACTAATTTGTGAAAGGGAAGTTGAAATTGAATCTTTTGACCCTCAAGAATACTGGAAAATAAAAGCTAATATAGATGTCTTGGAAAATACTATTGAGTCAAACCTCACTCATTTTAATAATGAGAAAATAGATAAATTCACTTTTAAAGATGAAAGTGAAGCTAAAAAAGTTACTGAGTCTTTCAAAGGAAAAAAATTTAAATTTATAGACATTACGAAAAAACCTGCTTCTAGAAACCCAGACGCTCCATTTAGTACATCTACTCTTCAGCAAACTGCCTCAAGTATTTTTGGATTTGGGGCCTCAAGAACAATGCAAATTGCTCAGCGTCTTTTCCAAGGTGTCGAAATAAACGGTGAAACAACTGGGTTGATAACTTACATGAGGACGGATAGTACTGACTTATCAAAAGAGGCCATAGATTCATATAGAAAATTTATAAAAGATAACTTTGATTCAGCGTACCTTCCAAAAGAAATTAGGAGTTTTAAAAGTAAAAAAGCAAAAAATGCTCAGGAAGCACATGAAGGCATTAGGCCAACTGACGTGTTAAGAAAACCAGAAGATATGAAGAAGTATCTAGATGCAGATGGCTTTAAGCTTTATGACTTAATTTGGAAAAGATCACTGGCTAGTCAAATGAATTCAGCAGCATTTGAAAGGACTGCAATATCGATTTCAAGTGAAGATGAGTCATTAAAACTTAGGGCGAATGGCTCAATCCAGACATTTGATGGTTTCTTAAACATATATAGTGAATTTAATAAAAAATCAGATGACACTGATTTAGATGAGAATGAGGAAGATAAGGACCTTCCCAACATTAAGCTGGAAGACAAAATTGAAAATGTTGATCCTTTAAGTACTCAACACTTTACTCTGCCTCCTCCTAGATATTCAGAGGCAACATTGGTTAAAAAACTTGAGGAACTTGGAATTGGAAGGCCATCAACCTATGCAAGTATAATATCAGTTTTAAAAATGAGAAATTATGTTGAAGTAGAGAAAAATCGTTTCATACCTGAAGACAGAGCTATTCTCATTACAGGTTTTCTCAAGGGCTTTTTCTCAAAATACGTTGACTATGAATTCACTGCTGAAATGGAGGAATCGCTTGACGAAATAACGTCTGGTCAAATAGATTGGAAAGAATTTCTAGAAAAATTTTGGAAGAATTTCTCTTCAAATATAGGAGAGGTAACTGATCTAAGAATTACAAATGTTCTGGATCATTTAAATGATAGCCTTAAAAATCATATTTTTGTTGAACCAGAAGGAAAAAATATTACACGCTGTTGCCCATCTTGTGAAGGTGAACTGAGCTTAAAAGTTAGCAGATTTGGTGCATTCGTTGGCTGTTCAAATTATCCTGAATGTAAATTTACAAGACCTATTTCTCCAAGAAAAATAAAAGAAGTGGTTGAAGATACAATTCTTGGAGTAGACACTGAAACAAACAAAGAAATTAAGCTTTTAAGTGGCAGATTCGGACCCTACATACAACTTGGTGACAATGATCAAAAAGAAAAACCAAAAAGGGCAAGTATTCCAAAAGGAATACCAGCTTCAGAAATTGATCTTGATAAAGCCAATTATCTTTTAAGCCTTCCTCGAGAAATTGGCACTCATCCTGAAAATGGTGAAATGATAAGCGTAAATTATGGTCGCTATGGTGGATACATTACTTGCAGTGACAAAAATGCAAGCCTTGAGGATAATTCAGAGATATTTGAAATTGGAATTAATAGAGCTGTAACACTTTTAGCAAACGCTAAGCCAGGAAGGCTAAAAAGTTCATCTGAAATCAAAACTCTTGGTGAACATCCTGAGGATAAAAAGCCAATAAAAGTTATGAAAGGTAAGTTTGGTCCCTATATAAAATATAAGACAGTGAATGCCACAATTCCTGACAACATTGATCCAGAAGAAATTGAAATTGAAGTTGCTATTGATTTAATTGAGAAAAAGATGGAAAAAATGGGGAAAAAAAAGAAGATACCGAAGAAAAAATCTTCAAAAAAATAAAAATATCTGTATCTTACATTAACTTTATAAAAAATATTTAAAGAAGTTTCTGAAAGGTACCATATGGCTCTCGCTCTAAATGATGTAATCGAAAAAAAATCATCGATTGATTTTAAAACACAAGCATTCATCAATGGCAATTATACTAATTCTGTTACAGGTAAAACCTTTGAAAGTATAAGTCCAGTTGACGGCTCATTAATTGCAAATGTGTCAGAGTGTGATGTTGAAGATATCAATAATGCTGTAAAGGCAGCAAGAGCAGTTTTTGAAAAAGGCTCATGGTCAAGAATGGCTCCCTCAAAAAGAAAAAAAATACTTTTTAATTTCGCAGACCTAATGAAAAAAAATATTTTAGAACTTGGACTGTTAGAAACTTTAAATATGGGCAAACCAATAACAAGAGCGACAGGAGATATAGCAGCATGTATAAATTGTACTAAATGGTATGCTGAGGCTATTGATAAATTGTACGATGATGTTGCTCCTACAAGCGATAATATTATAGCAACCATTACTAAAGAACCGCTGGGAGTTGTTGGCGCGGTTACTCCATGGAATTTCCCATTACTTATGGCCTGCTGGAAATTTGCTCCAGCACTAGCTACTGGAAATAGTTTTATTCTAAAACCAGCTGAACAATCACCACTATCAGCATTAAGGGTTGCTGAATTAGCAATGGAAGCTGGAATACCAGAAGGAGTATTTAATGTCATTCCAGGTTTTGGCCCTACTGCTGGAAAAGCTCTTGGTACGCATATGGATGTTGACAAATTAGGATTTACTGGCTCTACAGAAGTTGGCAGATATTTTTTATCTTATGCGGGTGAATCAAACATGAAAAGAGTTTCACTTGAATGTGGAGGAAAATCTCCAAATATTATTTTTGCTGACGCTCCTGATCTAGATCATGCTGCTAAAATGGCAGCCGACGGAATGTTTGGAAATAGTGGTCAAGTATGTGATGCGCCATCAAGACTGCTTGTAGAAAATTCTATTAAAGATGAATTTTTAGAAAAGGTTGTAAAGTACTCGGAGCCATGGGCACCCGGTGATCCCTTTGATCCAAGTACTCTGATGGGCACTATTGTTGATCATACTCAAACTAAAAGAATTATGGATTACATTGACACGGGCAAAAATGAAGGGGCAAATGTTATTACTGGAGGTGAACAAGTTTTACAGGAAACAGGTGGTTGCTATGTTAACCCTACAGTTTTTAAAGATGTTAAGAATTCAATGAAAGTTGCTAAGGAAGAAATATTTGGTCCAGTTTTGTGTACTATAGACTTTGAAAATGAAGATGAAGCTTTAGAAATTGCTAATGATACAAGCTACGGACTAAATGCAATGATTTGGTCCAACGATCTTAATAAGGTTCATAAGCTTGCAAAGAGAATTAAGAGTGGAAAAGTATTGATAAATAGTGTCAGTGATGGAGATATGTCATTACCTCACGGGGGGTATAAACAATCAGGTTTTGGAAGAGATAAATCACTTGAAGCGTTAGGACAATATACTCAAACTAAGCTTACACTGATAGAAATTAAATAGTTAGCAATGAAGGCTAATCTATCCGAAGGTCTAATAGACCAGATCCGTAAAACTGTAATTGTTCAAGATAAGCATTTGCTAATCTCAGATGCAGATGAAGTTCTTTTAAACTTTTTACCTTGTTTTGAGAATTATCTGCAAAATAATTCAATGTGGTACGATTTAAAATCATACGCACTCTTTGGCAATATAAAAAAAAAGGTTTCAAATGAGTCAATCTCTAATGAAGATGTTTTGTTTCACCTAGAAAACTTTTTTAAAAATAGATCAAGACAAATTGATTTTGTCAAAGACTCAATTAATTCGTTAAATAATCTCGTCAACATATTAAATTTTCAAATAATTATTTTAACAAATATACCATTCAAGTATCTAGAGGATAGAAAGGCATGTTTTAGAGATAATGGTCTTGAGTTGCCGATTATTGCAGGTAATGGCCCTAAAGGACTTGTTATAAAAGAGTTAGTGAAAAGCTATAACGGCAAGATCTTTTTTATTGATGACCTAGCTCCTCATATTATTTCTTCAAAACTTGAAGTGAAACGTGCAAAAACTATTCATTATATTTCAGATGAGAGACTCTCCAAACTTGCAAAAACACCGAAAGAGGCAGATTTTCGTGCAAACAGCTGGAAAGAAATATATAATTTTATTGAAGATGAAGTTAAAAGATAAGATTTTAGAAATAGATAAAAATTATGAAGACTTTGAGGTTGCAACACTTGGTAATTATATTCCAGCGAAAAAAATAGGAAATCTAATCTATATTTCTGGACAGTTGCCTCTCATCAAAAACCAACTCATAACAGGTAAAGTACCTACAGAAAATTCAATTGAGAACGCAAAAAGAGCAGCAAAAATATGCATGCTAAATACTCTATCTATTTTAGATCAAATATACTCATCGTATTCCCTAGAAAGTTTTAGTTGTTTACATATTGCAGGTTATATCAATTCAGAAAGTAGTTTTGAAGATCATCCAACGATAATCAATGGGGCTTCAGATGTGGTTTGTGAAATACTCTCAGATAATGGAAAACATTCACGTGTAGCTGTTGGATGTATCTCACTGCCAAAAAATGCGTGTGTTGAGATTTCATCAATTTTCTCAATTATTGAAAAATGAAGGAGTTCCTAAAGCGGCCAATAGCTCATCGAGGACTTCATAAGAAAAATTATATAATTGAAAATTCTTTAGAAGCTTTTGAAAATGCTATTAAAAATAATTTTGCTATAGAGTGTGACGTTGTTTTATCTAAAGATCATGAAGTAATCGTATTTCATGATTACAGCTTAAAAAGATTGTGCAATTTAGAAGAAAATATTGCTGAAATGTATAGCAATGATTTGAGGCAAATTAACCTACTAGACACAAAGTCAAAAATTCCAACATTAGAAGAAATGTTTTATCAAGTAAATTCTCGTGTACCTATTTTAATAGAGATAAAGTCTGACTTTAATCCAATTATTGAAGAAAGATTAGTTGAATTGACAAGAACATATCAAGGAGATGTTGCATTTCAATCATTTGACCTAAAGGCGTGCGAATGGTTTCGTGATAATGCTCCCTATTACAACACAGGTCTTATTATAAGTAACAACGAGATAAAGAAAAATACAGTAAAAGAATTAAATATAGATTTTATAGCAGTTGATATAAATAATATAGAAAGTATGGATGTTCAGGAGCTTCGAAAGAATAAATTGCCAACTTTAACGTGGACAATTAATAATGATGAAAAGCTTAAATTATCACAAAAGTTTGCAGATAATTGTATTTTTGAAAATTTACTAATTTAAAAAAAATGAAAATTATTAAAAGCATTGAATATTTAAAAAGAATAATTGGAGAAACAAAAAAGAATGGTTTAATTATTAATTTTATACCGACTATGGGCGCTCTTCACTTGGGGCACATGAAATTGATACAAAAGGCAAAGAAAAAAAATTCAATTAGAATTGTAAGCATTTTCATTAACCCGTCTCAATTTAGTCCAAATGAAGATTTTAAAAATTACCCAAGAAACACTCATAATGATTTAAATCTTCTAAGAAATGAAAATGTTGATATAGTATTTCTTCCAATTGAAAATGACATTCTTAAATATAAAACATATTATAAATGTCCTAACTTTAAGATAGAAAAAATTTTATGTGGAAAAAGTAGGCCTAATTATTTTCCAGGTGTAAAGAAAATTGTCATTAAATTGTTTGATATTGTTCAAGCTGATAATTCTTTCTTTGGAGAAAAAGATTATCAACAATTAGTTGTTATAAAAAAAATGAGGGATGAGCTGAACTTTGGTACTAACATTATTCCTATTAAAACTGTAAGAAATAAAAATGGATTACCACTTTCATCAAGAAACAAATATTTAGAAATTAATGAAATTGAAATCGCCAATAAAATCAATAAGATATGCAAATATTTAATCCCTAAAGTTAAAAATAAACTTAATACGACAAAGATTTTAGCTCATGCTAAGCGCAAACTTCGTATGAACGGGATAGATAAAATTGATTACCTAACAATCCTTACTGATAATTTAGAAAAAAGAAAATCTTTAAAATCAAAATCAAGAATTTTTATTGCAGCAAAAGTTGGACGTACTCGGTTAATTGATAATTTTCCAATTTAGAATAAATATATCGAAGCTAATCCCAAGAAAGACAGAAATCCAAACACATCTGTAATTGTTGTAACAAATACACTTGAAGCAAGGGCTGGATCAATTTTAATTCTATTGAAAACATATGGAATAAGGAATCCAAAAAAACCAGCTGATAAAATATTAATAATCATTGCTGCGCCTACAATAATTGAAAGGGACATATCTTCAAACCAAAGTAATGCAGCTACGCCGGTAAGAATAGCAAATATAAATCCGTTTAAAATAGAAATTCCAATCTCCTTTATAAATACTTTTCTTCTATTATTTTCAACAAGTTCTTTTGTTGCCAGAGAACGCACAGTTAAGGTAAGTGTCTGAGTTCCTGCGTTGCCACCCATAGAAGCAACTATTGGCATTAAAACAGCAAGCGCTACCATTTTTTCGATACTAGCGTCAAAGAGGCTAATTACATATGAGGCTAATATTGCAGTTAATAAATTTATAAATAACCAGATAAATCTTCTTTTTGTTGATCTTCCAATTGATTGGTTCATTTCACTTTCAGCAACACCACCTAATCTAAGAATATCTTCTTCAGCTTCCTCTTGAAGAACCCATACGATATCATCTGCCGTAATTCTCCCAATTAATCGATTTTGATCGTCAACTACACCAGCTGAAACTAATGAATATTGCTCAAAGAATAATGCTACTTCTTCTTGATCCATAGAGGCCTTGACGAACTTTGGGCTGTCTTCCAGTATATCGCTTAGCTTTGTGTCTCTCTGTGAGCGAAGTACTTTGGATACTGATGCACTACCCAATGGTTTATTTGATGGATCAACAATAAATAATTCAAAAAAATCATCTGGTAAATTTATTTCTTTTCTCAAATAGTCAATTGCTTGACCCACAGACCAGAAACCAGGCATTGATACAAATTCTTTTTGCATTCGTCTTCCCGCCGTATCTTCAGGGTAATTAAGGCTCTCCTCAAAAATTACACGATCTGCCGGATTTACTTGATCTAGTATTTTTTTCTTTGATTTGGGCTCCAGGGACTCAATCAAATTGATTGCGTCATCAGTTTCCATTTCACTGATTGATCTTGCGACTTTCTTTTCCTCTAAATTTTGAACAGTTTCGTCAATAATAGTGTCATCTAATTCCGCTAATACTTCTGTATATCGATCTTCCTTTAGAGTTCCAAGAATGTAAGATCGTTGATCTGTATTCAGGAAAGTAAGTAAATCTGCTAAATCTGCAGGATGCAAAGGCTCAATAAGACCTTCGAGGTTTGCCCTGTTTTCTTCATCACAATTAGCAATGACCGCATTGATCAGTTTATTGTTAAATGTAATATTTTCATTTTGAGTAAGATCGCTACTGATTTCATTCATAATTTCCTTTATGTATATTAAAATAGTTTATTATCCAGGAAAACATGGAATTAAAAATAAGTACTAACCCACAAGATTACCTTGAATGTCTTAAAAACATGGAAAATAGGGTGAATCAAATAATTGAAAATAAGTCAGATGAATTAGTTTGGATGCTAAATCATCCAACTATTTATACCTCCGGTTCTAAAGACAATAAAGATGATCTACTTGATTCACAGAGTTTCCCAGTTTTTCAAACTAATAGAGGGGGCAAGTATACCTACCACGGTCCTGGTCAGAGAGTTGTATACTTGATGCTTAATCTAAATAATAGAACAAAGGATATAAAAAAATTTGTATCTTCAATTGAAAGTATCATTATAAATACTTTAAAGACTTTCAATATTGAAGGAATTAGCTTAACTAAACATCACGGCGTATTTGTAAAAAAAATAGATAATAAATATTATAAAATTGCAAGCATAGGGCTTAAATTTAAAAAGTGGGTAACCTATCACGGCTTTTCAATAAATATTAATCCTAACCTTAATCACTATAAAGGGATAAGACCTTGTGGCCTTGATAGTGAATACGTTACCAGTTTATATGACCTAGGATTCGATATTGATATTGAATCCTTTGATGATATCCTAGTTAAAAATATTTTTGATACTTTTAATGAATTTCACATTTAACATTAAAAAAAACAATAAAAACTCACTTTGTATTTTAATAAATGGCAAAAAATATGAAGTCAATTCTCAATGGCTTTATGAGCATAGTGACAATGCAGAAATAAGGGACTCCTATACTAATCAGTTATTAATTGAAGCGGCCGAAATAAGCCCATCATTAAAAATCATTGATGCTCAAATAGAAAAGGAAACATTGGCAATTACTTTTTCTGATAATTCTCAACATAATTACAAAATAAACTATATATATTCACAACTTAAAAAAGCGCCTGTAAGTGATGATAAGTACCTTTGGAATAAAAAAAATCTTAAGGTTCCAAAGTATAATTTTAAGAACATAAATAATAAAATGCTATTTGATATAATGTCTAGCGTTGATAAATTAGGATTTTGTTTAGTGAGGAATATACCTAAAAAGAAAAACGGATTAAATGAATTAATGAAACTCATTGGTCCAGTAAAAAAGACAAACTGGGGTGGAATTGCAGATGTTAAAAATATAAATAAGGCTTACGATTTAACTATGACAACCAGAGGTCTTGAGAATCATACAGATAACCCCTATCGATTTCCAACTCAAGGCTATATTTTTCTACATTGTATTGAAAATGCAAATATTGGTGGGGAAAATACTATAACTGATGGTTTTAATATTGCTAATATTCTCAGAAAAAGACATAAAAAATACTTTGATACCCTTACATCATTTAATACTTTTTTTAGATACGCTGATAAAAATGCTTGTCTTGAAAATAAATGTAAACTTATTGAATTGGACGATGATAATAACATTTGTCAAATACGATATAATAATAGAACTGAAGTTATGCCTTATGAAAATAATAAAAGATTAAATGAATATATAAAAGCGAGAAGAAAGTTTTGGGACTTGATTAAAGACTCCAAAAACAATATCGAAATAAAGCAAATGTCAGGTGATATGTTAATTCTTGATAACTATAGAGTTTTGCATGGAAGAAAAAGTTATAAAGATCGAGAAAATAAAAGATACTTTAGGCAAGGTTATATGGACAGAGATATATTTCAAAGCAAATTAAAAACTGCAATTAGTTCTTAAATAAGATCAGTTCCTCATCAGCACTAACACTGTCACCGGCCTTAACTAGTATCTTCTCAATCACGCAATCTTTTTCACTTTTTAGAATATTTTCCATTTTCATAGCTTCTATTATTAGTAATTGATCGGTGTTTTTGACCTTCTGACCCTCAATAACATCAACTGATTTAATCAATCCAGGCATGGGTGATATTAATTTCTTAGATAAGTCTTCTTTCGCGTCTTTTGGCATTAACTTAAGAAGGTCTTTTTGTGTACTTTGAACTACAACTGTTGTTATCCTACAATCAAAAAAACTTACATCCGAAGTATGCATATTAATAAGATCGTTTATTTTAAAATAAAATATTTCTTCATTTACTTTAAATGAACACAGTTTTTGATTTAAATTGAATGAAGATTCTACTTTAATCTTTTTCTTGTTAATCTTAATTAACAAAAACAAGGAATTATCAACAATAACTACCTCATTCAAGAAAATATCTAAATAGTCTTCAGAAATTTTAACACTATAGTTTTTGCTTATCACATTACTTAAATTAAAAGATTGTTTTGCATACATAAGCATTGCAATAATTCCAAATTTTTGACGCTTATCATCTGTCATTGTCAAATTTGATGAATAGCCTTTCTTAAATTTTTCTTTAATGAAATTTGTACTTATTTCACCTTTTTGAAATTTTTTATCTTCTAAAATAGCTATTAAGAAATCGATATTATTTTCTAAACCTGAAAGGTAGTAGTTTTGAAGTGAATTAATCATTAGATTGATAGCGCTTATTCTGTCTTTGCTATGAACAGCTAATTTCGAAATCATGGGGTCATAGTACAATGAAACCTCAGATCCTGGACTAATGCCTGTGTCATTTCTAATCACTTCATAATCTTTTTCAATTTTTTTAGGTTCGATGTATCTAGTGACTCTTCCAATAGAGGGAAGAAAATCCTTCGTAGGATCCTCTGCATAAATTCTGGACTCAACTGACCACCCATTTAGCTTTATATCTTCTTGTCGGATAGCTAATTTCTTATTATCTGCGCTCAGGATCATTTGTTCAACCAAATCAATACCTGTAACTAGTTCTGTTACAGGATGTTCAACTTGTAATCTTGTATTCATCTCCAAGAAATAGAAATTTTTTTTTGAGTCTACAACAAATTCGACAGTCCCAGCAGAGTCATACTTGACCTCTTTAGCGAGTATTAGGGCCTGACTTGCCATTTCACTTCTCATATCTTCGTCAACAAATGGTGACGGACATTCCTCAATAACTTTCTGATATCTTCGTTGAATCGAACATTCTCTTTCACCTAAATGAATTTGATTTCCATGCTTATCACAAAGTATTTGAATTTCTATATGTCTTGGTTGCTCAATATATTTCTCAATAAATACTCGATCATCTCCAAAACTTTTCTTTGACTCGCTCTTTGCAGCAATGAAGTTCTCCTCTAGTTCTCTATCTTTTCTTACAATCCTCATTCCCTTTCCACCACCTCCTGCTGAGGCTTTTAATAGAACTGGAAATCCAATTTTTTTTGAAATCTTGAGAGCTTCTAAAGCATTTTTTACTGGCGCAGTGTGGCCTGGAATTACATTAAGTTTTAATTTTATGGCAAGATTCTTCGATTCAATTTTGTCACCCATTTTTTTTATTGCCATTGGATTTGGTCCAATGAACTTAATATTTTCTTTTTTTAGCCTGTTAACGAACGGTGCATTCTCAGATAGGAATCCGTAGCCTGGATGAATAGCGTCTGATTTTGATTTTTTAGCTATTGATATAATTTTATTTGCATCAAGATATGATTCACTTGGTTGCGAACCTCCAAGGTAATAAGATTCATCTGCTTGTTTGACAAATAGGGCATCTTTATCTGCATCAGAATATACCGCGACTGTTTTTATTTTTAGTTTCTTAGCAGTTTTTATCACTCTGCAGGCTATTTCGCCCCTATTGGCTATTAAAATTTTTCTTATCATTTTTATAGTGGAATATTGTCGTGTTTTTTTAATGGCAAAGAAAGTTCTTTGTCTTTTAGGTTCTCAAGAGCCGTTGCTATTCTCTTTCTTGTGGAATGTGGTCTAATTACATCATCAATAAACCCTCTCTTTGATGCAATAAACGGATTTGCAAATTGTTCTGTATAATCTTGAGTTCTTTTTTCTATTTTTGTTTTATCCTTAATTTCATTTCTATATAAAATCTCCGTCGCTCCTTTTGCTCCCATTACCGCAATTTCAGCACTAGGCCATGCATAATTTATGTCTCCCCTGAGATGTTTTGATGACATCACGACGTAGGCGCCTCCATATGCTTTTCTTGTGATAATTGTTATCTTGGGAACGGTAGCTTCGGCATATGCAAATAATAATTTTGCGCCATTTTTTATAATTCCATTGTGTTCTTGAGATACACCTGGCAAGAAGCCCGGAACATCAACAAAGGTTACAATGGGTATATTGAAGCAATCACAAAATCGAACAAACCTTCCACCTTTTTTACCAGAATCGATATCAAGGCATCCTGCTAATACTAGCGGTTGGTTGGCTACAAATCCGACTGTTCTGCCTTCAACTGTTCCAAATCCAGTAATAATATTTTTTGCATAATCTTTTTGAATTTCAAAAAAATAATTATTGTCAACCACTTTTGTGATCAACTCCTTCATATCATATGGTTTATTTGGATTGTCAGGAACTAGAGTATCAAGGGAATAATCGGGACTTAAGTCCTGAAAATCTTTTTTATTATTCGTTGATCTCTCTCTATTGCTTGAGGGTAGTAAATCAATAAGGTTCTTTACCTCGTGAAGAGTTTCAATATCATTATTAAAAGCCCCATCAGCAACTGATGATTTTGATGTATGAGTTTTAGCTCCTCCAAGCTCTTCTTGACTTACATTTTCCTGAGTGACTGTTTTAACTACATCTGGTCCTGTAACAAACATAAAAGAAGTATTCTTGACCATAAAGATGAAATCTGTCATTGCGGGAGAATAAACTGCGCCACCTGCGCATGGCCCCATAATTACAGATATTTGAGGAACAACTCCTGATGCAAGAACATTTCTTTTAAAAACTTCTGCATAGCCAGCAAGTGATGCTACACCTTCCTGTATCCTTGCTCCACCTGAGTCATTAATTCCTATAATTGGAGCGCCAACTTTCATTGCCATATCCATAACTTTGCATATTTTTTCTGCGTGAGCTTCTGACAGGGATCCTCCAAATACTGTAAAATCTTGACTAAATATATAAACAAGTTTGCCATTTATTCTTCCACTGCCTGTAACAACACCATCACCAGCATATTTTTGTTTTTCCATTCCAAAATCATTTGTTCGGTGTTCTACATACATGTCATATTCTTCAAAAGAGTCATCATCTATGATAATATCTATTCTCTCTCTAGCAGTTAATTTTCCTCTAGCGTGCTGAGCATCTACACGCTTTTTACCACCTCCAAGTTTAGCTTGTTCTCTTTTTTTTTCTAATTCTTTGATTATATCTGTCATGAACTTCTATAATATATCAAATATCTTAATTATCAATTTATAAGTATTCTTCAAAGTGAGAAGGTAATTTTGCATTGATATTTACTTTTTGGTTATCCTGATCAATAAAGTTTAATTGACCTGCATGTAAAAACAAATTTTTCAGATTAGCATCTTTACTATACTGATAATATTTTTGATCCCCAAGTATTGGAGATTTATTTAAATAGCAATGCAGACGAATTTGATGTTTCCTTCCTGAAGATGGTTGGAGCTTAAGAAAATAAAGCTTATTTTTAAGTACTTTTATAACTTCATACTTAGTACTTGCATCCAAAGTTTTTCCAGTATTACTCAATCTGTCATTAAATATACCTTTATTCTTTTTCGGTTTATTCTTTACAATTGCAAAATATGTTTTTGTAATCTTTTTACTTAATAGTAATTTGTGAAAAAATCTTGCCGCATTTAGATTTAAAGCAACAATTAACAATCCAGAAGTATCTTTATCTAATCGATGCACTAATTTTGGTGTATCTTTTTCAGATGCAAGAAATTTAATTAAATCATCTATCGAAATATTAATTTTTGAACCTCTTTGACAGGCTATACCGCTCCACTTATTAATTACAATAAAGTTTTTATTTCTAAAAACTATAGATTTCTTAATTTTAGATTTTAGATTTTCTGGGACTGTAATAACTATATTCTTATCAAAATCAGTTGTATACTTCTTAAATATTATGATTTGGTCGCCCTCAACTAACCTATAGTTACTGATTGATTTTTTTTTGTTTACTTTAATATTTTTTTTTCTGATTTCTCTTTGTATCAATGAAAATGGAACTGCTAGTTGTTCCTTTAAAAATTTATCTAACCTTATTCCAGCTGAATCTTTGTCAACTATGATTAATTTTTTCGGGCTCACAACATTTTATGAATGAAACGGAAATGATTGAAATAAACGAATTACTAACCTTGTTCCAAAATCTGAATGAACGCCATGGGAGCATTATCACCAGTTCTGTAACCAGCTTTTACAATCCTACAGTAACCGCCATTTCTGTCCTTAAATCTCTCTGAAAGATCACCAAACACCTTTGTCACAGCTTCTTTATCTCTGAGAGACGCAAATGCATTCGTTCTTGATGATTGTTTATTTTTCTTTCCAAGTGTGATGATCTTTTCGACAAAAGGCCTTAATTCTTTAGCCTTTGGCAAAGTAGTTTTGATTGTCTCATGCTTAATTAATGAAACAGCCATGTTCTCCAACATAGCTAACCTATGTGTAGATGTTTTATTGAGTTTTCTTTTTGCTATGCCGTGTCTCATGATTAGTTATATGGATCCTCAATCTTTCTTGCAAGTTCCTCAATATTTTCAGGTGGCCAATTTGGAACTTCCATGCCAAGGTAAAGAGACATAGTTCCTAAAACTTCTTTGATTTCGTTAAGTGACTTTCTGCCAAAGTTTGGTGTTCTCAACATTTCAATTTCGCTTTTTTGAACAAGATCACCTATATAGATTATATTGTCATTGCGAAGACAATTCATAGACCTCACAGATAACTCAAGCTCTTCAACTTTTCTTAGTAAGTTTTTATTAAATTGAGGCTCTAAAGTATCTGGTTCTTCTTGTATTTCTTCTGGCTCTTCAAAATTAATAAAAGACTGAAGCTGATCCTGAATAATCCGTGCAGCAAAAGCTATAGAGTCATCGGGTGTCACTGAGCCATTTGTTTCTATAGTTAATATTAATTTATCATAATCCAAAACTTTTCCTTCTCGAGTATTTTCAATGCTATATGAAACTTGCTTCACCGGGCTAAATATTGAGTCAATAGGTATTAATCCTATGGCAGAGTCTTCAGGTTTATTATGCTCAGCTGCAACATAGCCTTTTCCTTTGGCTACAGTCAATTCCATATTAAATTCTGTATTATCGTCTAGGTTACATATTACTAACTCCGGGTTTATAATATCAATCTCTGAAGGTGTATTTATCATTCCTGCAGTGATTTCGCCTGGACCTGTAACATTCAGATTCATTTTTCTGACACCCTCTGAATGCATATTTAAAGATAAAGATTTAATATTCAAAACAATATCAGTTACATCTTCACGAACACCGTCAATAGATGAAAATTCATGAAGGACATTATCTATTTTAATAGCTGTAACTGCTGTACCTTGCAAAGAAGATAAAAGGACTCTTCTTAAAGCATTGCCTAAAGTTAATCCAAAACCTCTTTCTAGAGGCTCTGCCACTAAAGTTGCTTTATACTGCGAGTTTTCATCGTTTGTTAATTTCAATTTAGATGGCTTAATTAATGTTTGCCAATTGTTTATTATACTCATGGTTATTCCTCTTATAAAAAACTAAACTCTTCTCTTCTTCGGTGGCCTGCATCCATTATGTGGAATAGGCGTGGTATCTTTTATTGACGTTATATAAAAACCAATAGCCTGAAGTGCACGAAGAGCAGATTCACGGCCTCCACCAGGACCTTTAACGAATACCTGTAAATTCTTTAAGCCAAATTCTTTAGCTTTAGTCCCAGCATCTTCCGCAGCAATTTGAGCTGCGTATGGAGTTGATTTTCTAGAACCTTTAAATCCCTTAACTCCTGCAGAAGACCAAGCAATGCTATTGCCCTGCTCATCTGTAATAGTAATCATTGTATTATTAAAGGTCGCGTTTATGTAGGCAAGCCCTGAAATAATACTTTTTCTTTGTTTCTTTTTTTTAGTTGCCTTAGCTTCAGCCATAATTATTTAGTAACTTTCTTCTTACCCGCAATTGCTATTGCTTTACCTTTTTTTGTTCGAGCGTTGGTGTGAGTTCTTTGACCTCTACAAGGTAAATTTCTTCTGTGCCTTACGCCTCTATAAGTGCCTAGGTCTTTTAATCTTTTAATATTACCTGAAACTTCTCTTCTTAAATCACCTTCAACTAAAAATGAGGAAGATATGACATCTGATATATTTTTAATTTCTGACTCAGATAAATCTTGAACTCTTGCATTTGAGTCAACATTAGCTTTTAAACAAATATCATTAGAAACCTTATTGCCAATACCGTATACATAAGTAAGTGCTATTTTTAGCTTCTTTTGCGTTGGAATGTTTATACCAGCAATCCTTGCCATGATTAGAACCTAAAAAAAGAGTTATTGAGAGAATGCGGGATTATATGATTATTGATCAATTGGTCAAGCATTTAAAGAGGCCTCTATATGAGAACTAATCCCTTGATTTATATCACTTATTTCTCCTGTACCATGAACTTTTCTAACAAGATTCTGGGAAGAATAGTATTCAATTAAAGGCTCTGTTTCAGAAGAGTAGGTATGAAGTCTCTTAGATAATGTTTCCAAGTTATCATCAGATCGACCTTCTGTTGCACTCCTATTCATAATTCTTTCCTTTAATACATCTTCTTTAACATTAAGCAAAATTACACAGAGTATTTTTTCATTAATGCTTTCCATTAAATGGTCGAGTAGCTCAGCCTGTTTTTTATTTCTTGGGAAGCCGTCAAACAAGAATCCTTTTTTATTATTTTTATTTTGATTTATAAATTGCTTTATCAATTCAATGGTTGTTTCATTCGATACTAATTTACCATCATTTATTGTATTTTTTATTTGAATACCTAAACTTGTTTCTTTACTACTTTCTTTTCTTAATAGATCACCGGTTGAGAGATGATTAAGGAAATATTTTTCACATATCAACTTTGCTTGAGTTCCTTTGCCGGCACCCGGGGGTCCAAACAAAACTATATTCATCTCCGTGATCCTCTCAGTCGTGATTTTTTGATGAGAGATTCATATTGATAGGCAAACAAGTGACTTTGTATTTGTCCTACTGTGTCCATGCCAACGACTACAACAATAAGTAAAGATGTACCTCCAAGATAAAAAGGAATTGAGTACTGAGATATTAATATTTCTGGTAATATACAAACAAAAGCTAGGTACATTGCACCTATGGTTGTGATTCTAGAAAGCACGAAGTCGATATACTCTGCTGTTTTTTCTCCTGGACGTATTCCAGGAATAAATCCACCTTGTCTCTTTAGGTTATCTGCCGTTTCAGAAGGATTAAAAACAATTGAAGTATAGAAAAAAGCAAAAAAGATTATTGCTGAAGCATATAGTAACATATAAGCGGGTTGGCCTCTGCCTAGAAGTGCCGCAATATCATTTAAAAGTCCAGGCTCAGCTGATACATTAAAATTTGCAATGGTTATTGGAAGCAATAGTATTGAAGATGCAAAAATTGCAGGTATTACTCCAGCAGTATTCAGTTTTAAGGGTAAATGAGAACTATCACCAGCAAACATTTTATTACCCATTTGTCTTTTTGGGTATTGAACTATCAACCTTCTTTGAGCTCTTTCCATAAAAACAATGAAAACTACGATTGCAATAATCATTATTAATAAGAGTAATAGTGTGATTGTGGATATGGTTCCCTGCCTTCCCAAGGTCATGGTATTAATAAGAGCGCTTGGAATTTCAGCTACAATTCCTGAAAATATTATTAAGGAAATACCATTTCCTATGCCACGACTTGTAATTTGCTCACCAAGCCACATTAAAAATACCGTTCCACCTGTTAAGGTAATCGTAGTCGATAATCTAAAGAATAGGCCGGGATCTGTTACAACTTTACCAGCTGATTCAAGGCCTACTGAGATACCATATCCCTGAAGAAGCGCTAATATTACTGTTCCATATCTTGTATATTGAGTAATTTTACGTCTTCCAGGTTCGCCCTCTTTTTTAAGGTTGGCTAAGTGCGGCGACACACTCGTCATCAGCTGCATTATGATTGAAGAAGATATATATGGCATGATTCCTAATGCAAATATGGCCATACGGCTTATTGCACCGCCTGCAAAAACGTCAAACATTCCAAGTATTCCACTTTGGTTTGTTTCCACAAGCAATTTCAATTGCTCTATATCAATTCCAGGTAGTGGAATGTAGGTGCCGAATCTATAAATAATTAAAGCCCCTAAAGTAAACCAAATTCTTCGTTTCAGTTCTGTAGCTTTTGAAAATACGCTAAAATTAAAGTTAGATGCTAATTTTTCAGCAGCAGATGCCATTATAACTATTTTCCTTGATTGATTTTTAGTTCTATACCAAGCTTTTTTATCTTATCCTCAGCTGATTTTGTAACTTTCACACACTCAATAGGATTTTTTGCTTTTAGCTCACCTGTACCAAGAATTTTAAGAAATCTTTTATCTTTATTTTTTATTATTCCTAACTTTTTTAAAAGAAGAATATTAATTGACTGATCTTCTTTTATAGAATTCTTATCTATTAGTTTTTGAATTGAGTCTAAATTCAATTCATAATAATTTTTCTTTGCAAAGTTTTTGAATCCAAATTTAGGAAGTCTTCTATGAAGCGGCATTTGGCCACCTTCAAAACCATTTATTGCTACCCCTGACCTAGCTTTTTGTCCTTTATGTCCGCTTCCTGACGTCTTACCTTTTCCTGATCCAATACCTCTTCCAACTCTTTTCTTTGATCTATAAGAACTATGTTTTACTACTTCATTTAATTTCATTTTATTGCTCTTCCGTTTTAATTAAATGCTCGACTTTTTTTACCATTCCGCTAATTGCAGGAGTAGAATCAAGTATCACGTGGCTATTTAATTTTCTTAAACCTAAACCTCTTACAGTTGCAATCTGATCTTTTTGAGAACCAATTATACTTTTTGTTAGAGTAATTTTTAATTTCTTACTCATGATGATTCTCTCGCTGAGGTGATATTGCCAACTTTTTTACTTCTTCTTGCAGCTATTATTTTAGGTGATTTTTGATTTTTTAAGCCATCGACAGCAGCTCTTATAATGTTGTAGGGATTTGTACTTCCAACAGATTTTGCAACTATATCTTGAACTCCAAGTAGTTCAAATACTGCTCTCACTGAACCGCCAGCAATTATTCCTGTACCGGATGGAGCAGATCTCATAACTACTTTGGATGAACCATGTGCACCAACTATATCATGATGCAGCGTTCTACCCTCTCTAAGGGGCACTTTAATAAGTGACTTTTTTGCTGAGTCAGTGGCCTTCTTTATTGCTTCTGGAACCTCTTTGGCTTTTCCATGGCCAAACCCGACTTTTCCTGACTCATCTCCTGCGACTACTAATGCTGCAAAACCAAAGCGTCTTCCTCCTTTGACAACCTTAGTCACTCTATTAATTGCAACTAGCTTATCTTTAATTTCAACTCCGTTTTGATCTTTATCTCTATTTTTATTTTCTTTATTCATAGTTTTTTCCTTAAAAACTTAAGCCGTTTGATCTTGCTTCATCTGCAATATTTTTAATAATTCCATGATAAATATTTGGTCCACGATCAAGATAAATGTTTGTAATTCCCTTCTCTTTGGCGGCCTTAGCAATTTCTGCTCCAAGTATTTTAGCATTTTCAGTATTACATGCGTTTTTCTGTTTAGCTGACTTTACTGATGATGCGCTGCAAAGAGTTTTGCCTTGATTATCGTCAATTATTTGCACATAGAGACATTTTGAAGATTTAAATACAGAAAGTCTTGGAAGACCCTTATTGTTCTTCTTAAGTTTGTATCTTATCCTATCGGATCTTTTTTGTTTACTTGAAATAGACATTATTTTTTCTTACCTTCTTTTCGATTAATATACTCGTCTGCATACTTAATTCCCTTACCTTTATAAGGTTCAGGTCCTCTAAACGATCTGATTTCTGCAGCTGTTTGTCCTACTAGTTGTTTATTAGGACCCTTTATTTCAATATTGTTTTGCTTATCAACAGATACCGAAATATCCTCTGGAATGTCATAATTAATTGGATGACTAAAACCGAGCATTAATTCAAGTACTTTACCTTTAAGAGTGGCTCTATACCCAACACCATTCATTTCTAATTTTTTTGAAAATCCTTCACTTACGCCAACTATAATGTTGTTTACAATATTTCTCTGCAACCCCCAGAATGGCAAAAGAGATTTGCTTTCACTCTTGGGCTTCATTTTAATAATATTTTCCTCAATATTAATTTCAATATCTTCATTTAGAGGAGATTCAAGTTTTCCCATTGGGCCCTCAGCCATGAAAATACCATCCTGCATATTTACTTTAACAGTATCGGGTATCGTTATTTCTTTTGAGCCAACTCTTGACATAATTAAAAGACCTTACAGATTATTTCACCACCAACTTTTTGCTCTCGCGCATCGGTATCGGTCATGACACCTTTTGATGTAGAGATGATAGATATACCCAGACCATTATGAACATAAGGTATTCTCTCAGCCCCAGAATAAACCCTTCTTCCCGGTTTAGAAATTCTTGTAATATCAGATATTACTGGACCTCTATCATCATATTTCAATTCTATATCTAACTCTTCTTTACCTGATGTGTGTTTAGTGCGTGCATAGCCTCTGATATAACCCTCATTTTTTAAAACCTCTAATATACTTTCTCTCATCTTAGAAACAGGAGAAGAAACAATTGGCTTATTGCGCATTTGTGCATTTCTTATTCTGCTAAATAAATCTGATAATGGATCTTGTAGTGACATATTTTTTCCTTTCTACCAACTTGATTTATTCATACCTGGTATTTGACCCTTTGAAGCTAAGTCTCTAAGAGCTATACGAGATAATCTCACTCTTTTATGATAACCTCTAGGCCTTCCAGTCAATTCACATCTATTTCTAACCCTTGTTCTCGCTCCATTCCTTCGAAGTTTGGACAACTTTAATTGGGCCTGAAATCTTTCATCAATCGGAGTAGATTTATTCATAATAAGTTCTTTTAATTGAGATCTTTTATTTAGATCTTTTTCCGACATTTGAATTCTACGTTTATTTTTTTCTATAGAGCTTTTTTTTGCCATACCTTTACCTAATCTATTATTGGAAAATTTAAAAATTTTAAAAGAAGTAATGCTTCATCATCATTCTTTGCCGTTGTGCAGATTGCGACATCTAAACCACGAGTTTTATCAATTTTATCAACATTAATTTCAGGGAATATTGTGCATTCCTTAATGCCAAAAGAGTAATTGCCTTGACCATCGAAGCTATTTTTATTTAAGCCTCTAAAATCTCTGATTCTTGGTAAAGCAATAGTCACAAGTCTATCAATAAATTCATACATTCTATGACCTCTGAGAGTTACTTTTACTCCTAGTGGCATTCCATCTCTAATTTTAAATGTAGCAATGGATTTTCTTGCTTTTGTAACCAATGGTAGTTGTCCAGAAATAACTGCAAGTTGGTCAGATGCTGACTGTATAACTTTATTGTCATTAACAGCATCGCCCAATCCCATATTCAAGGAAACTTTAGACAATTTTGGTAATGAAAGAGTATTTTGCCTAGAAAGCTTTTCTTTTAACTTAGGAACTATTGACTCAGTATAAAGCTCTTTCAGTCTTGGAGTATAATTATCCATCAAGTTGCTCTCCTGTTTTGACATTTATTCTTACCTTTTTATTATCTTTCAAAAAAGAATAGCCAACTCGTGTTCCTTTTTTTGTTTTCATATCAAGCAACATTAAGTTTGACAATGTTATAGGCATTTCCTTATTAATAATGCCTCCTTCATTTTTTTGGTCTTGCTTCTGGTGTTTTTTTGACATATTGACGCCCTTAACTACAGCTTTATCGCCCAATATCATAATGACTTCGCCTTCTTTTCCTTTATCTTTACCTGTATTTACAATTACTTGGTCGCCTTTTTTTATTCTCATAGACATTACAAAACCTCTGGAGCAAGTGAAATAATTTTCATTTGTTTCTTCAATCTCAGTTCTCTGCAAACTGGGCCAAATATTCTCGTGCCCACTGGTTCTCCCTGAGTATTAATAAGAACCGCTGCATTTGTATCAAATTTTATTGTACTGCCATCAACTCTCTTTAATTCTTTTCTAGTCCTTACTATCACAGCTTTATGTACCGTACCTTTTTTTACTTTTCCTTTAGGAATAGCATCTTTTACTGTTACTACAATTATATCGCCAACTGATGCAAATCTTCTTTTAGATCCACCTAATACTTTTATACAGAGAACTTCTTTTGCCCCTGAATTATCTGCTACACTTAGTCTTGACTCAACTTGTATCATTTAACTAACAGCCACCCATCTTTTAAGTTTTGAAATTGGTTTTGACTCCATTATCTTTACCTTATCACCAGTATTGAATTGATTTTCAGGATCGTGTGCACTGTATTTTTTTGAGCGCCTAATGACTTTCTTTAAAAAAGGATGTTTAAACTTTCTTTCAACTAGCACAGTAATTGTCTTATCTTGTTTATTGCTGATTACTGTTCCCTGTAGTATTTTTTTTGGCATATTAATTTCCTAATTTTTCATTCATTATAGTTTTTATTCTTGCTATTAGCTTTCTAACTTTAAATATACGAGAAGTATTTTCCAGCTGGCCTGAGCTCTTTTGGAATCTTAAGTTAAAGGACTCCTTATATAAGTTGCTCAACTCTGTTTTAAGCTGATCATTTGTTTTTTTTCTTATTTCTTCTACTTTCATCTTTTTCCTTTATTTTATGAGTTGTCCAACTACCTTGGTCTTAATTGGTAGCTTCGAGGAAGCTCTTCCAAAAGCTTCTTTTGCTATCGATTGTGATACACCGTCAACTTCAAATAAAATCTTTCCTGGCTTCACCCGACATGCCCAAAATTCTGGCGAACCTTTTCCTTTACCCATTCTTACTTCTGTTGGCTTCTTTGATACTGGAACATCTGGAAAAATTCTAACCCAAACACGTCCCGCTCTTTTCATAAACCTTGTCATTGCAACCCTTGCTGCTTCTATTTGTCTGGCAGTAATCCTCTCAGCTTCTAACGCCTTAAGCCCATAAGTCCCATAGTTCAAACTAGTTGCAGAAGTTGCAACACCTTTAATTCTACCTTTATGAGCTTTTCTGAATTTCGTTTTTTTTGGCTGTAACATAACTTATCCTAATTTATTTGGATTATTTTCCATTTCGTGGGGGGCATTATCGTCTATGTCCCCTTTATATATCCATACTTTGATACCACATGCACCATATGTTGTTTGTGCAGTTGCTATTGCATAATCAACATTTGCCCTAAATGTGTGCAATGGAACTCTTCCCTCTCTATACCACTCTGTTCTAGCAATTTCAGTTCCACCAAGACGGCCTCCACAGTTTACTCTTATGCCATCAGCTCCCAATCTCATTGCAGACTGGACAGATCTTTTCATTGCTCTTCTAAATGAAACCCTTCTCTCTAGTTGTTCAGCAATTGCATCAGCTATTAGTTGAGCTTCAACCTCTGGCTTTCTTATCTCAACTAAATTTATTGAAACATCATCTGATGTAAATTCTGAAATTTTCTTTTTTAGCTTTTCTATATCACTACCCTTTTTACCAATGATTAATCCTGGTCGAGCTGAATAAATAGTTACTTGAGCCTTCTTTGCTGGTCTTTCTATCTGTATTTTAGCCACAGCACATTTTTTTAGTTTTGTTTCAAGATAGGATCTGATTTTAAGATCTTCTTGTAAAAATGAACCAAATTCTTTCTTATTGGCATACCATTTGGATTGCCATTTTTTATTAAGGATTAATCTAAGCCCAATAGGATTTACTTTCTGTCCCATATTCTATGCTTCTTTCTCTAATTTCTTATTTTGTACTTCTGCAACTTTAATCGTAACATTAGTTAGATGCTTGTTTATTCTTCCTGGCCTACCTTTTGCTCTTGGTCTCCATCTCTTCATGACCATACTTTTTCCACAATAGGCTTCTGTTACTTGTAAAATGTCAATATCTAGCTGATGATTGTTTTCAGCATTCGCTACCGCACTATTTAGTACCTTACTAATATCTTTAGCAATGCCTCTTGAGGAAAATTTTAGAAGGTTAATTGCCTCAGAAGCCTTCTTTCCTCTAATCATTTCAAGAACAATATTCGCTTTTGAGGGACTAACCCTCAAATTTCTTAAAATAGCATAAGCTTCATTATCTTTTCTTACTAAGTGCTTCATGATTATTTAGTTTTTTTATCTCCAGTATGACTATTAAAAGTTCTTGTTGGTGAAAACTCGCCAAGTTTATGACCTACCATATCCTCAGTAACGTTGACTGGAATGAACCTCTTACCATTATGTACAGCAAAGTTAACCCCTACGAACTCAGGCAATATAGTAGATCTTCTTGACCACGTTTTAATAACACCACCTTTTCCACCATTTCCTGCTGCTTTAACTTTCTTTAATAGATGACTATCAACAAATGGTCCTTTCCAAACAGATCTCGTCATTTTTAAACCTCTATCCTTGCTTTTTTGTCAGTTTTTCTCTTGATAATAAATTTATCTGTTCTTTTATTATTTCTTGTCTTTTTTCCCTTAGTCGGTTTTCCCCATGGAGTAACAGGATCTCGACCGCCAGATGTTTTACCTTCTCCTCCACCATGAGGGTGATCAATTGGATTCATAGCTACACCTCTTACAGATGGTCTAACACCTAGCCATCTTTTTCTTCCAGCCTTTCCTAATTTTTGGTTTTTCTTGTCAATATTTGACAGAACACCGATTGTGGCTTTGCATTCTTCTCTTACTTTTCTTTGCTCACCTGAGGGCAGCTTAATAGCTACGTATCCATTAGACTTGCCAACAATCTGCGTTGAGGACCCGGCAGATCTGGCTAATTGTGCACCGCTTCCAATTTTTAACTCAATATTATGTATATCTATTCCAACCGGGATATCAGACATGGGCATACAATTGCCAATTCTAATTTCTTTTTTTTCACCAGATATTACTTGGTCACCAGCTTTTAAATCCTTTGGCGCCAGGATATAGCTTTTAGTTCCATCAGTATATGTAATTAATGCAATGTAAGAAGATCTATTTGGATCATATTCAATTCTATCAACAGTTGCACTTTCAGTATTATTTCTTTTAAAATCAATAATCCTATACTTTGCTTTATGACCACCGCCTTTTCGTCTCATTGTAATTCTACCTGTATTATTTCTTCCACCTTTTTTTGAAAGTCCAGCTGTTAGAGACTTCACTGGTTTACCGGTCCATAAACCTTTTTTATCAACAAGTGTTAGTCCACGTGTTCCGGGAGTATTTGGTCTGAATTTTTTTAAAGGCATTCTTTATTATACTCCCGCGTTAATATCAATTGTCTGGCCTTCTTCTAGAGTTACAAAGGCTTTTTTGTAATCAGATCTTTTTCCAAGTGAGCCTCTAAATGCTTTTAACTTACCTTTTACGATTGAAGTGTTCACTTTTTTGACTTTTACTTTGAATATATTTTCTATTGCAGTTTTTATTTCTTTCTTATTGCTAGTTTTATTAACCTGAAATGTTACTTGATTAAATTCTGCACCTAAAGAAGACTTCTCAGTAATAATAGGCTTAATAATTGTTTTAAAATCTTTGATACTAGGCATTTTATTTATAATTCTTTTCAAGTTGAGTTAGTGCATCTTTACTTATAATCAATTTCTGGTACCTCAAAAGGTCAAGAGCATTCACTGATTTAACACTTAAATACTTAATGTCTTTTAAATTTCTCGCCGCAAGAGATAAATTTTGGTTAGGCGTGTCACCTTCTAAAAACAATGCAGAGTTAATTTTTTGTTTATCTAAATAACTCTTTAAAATCTTAGTTTTTGGCTCAGGAATCTTAAGTTTGTCAATTAAAATTAGATCATTAGATTTTACTTTTTCAGATAATATATGTTTAACGGCCAAATTTCTTAGGCGTTTTGGAAGTTTTTTTAATGACCTTACTCCTCTAAGGTTGTGAGCCATGCCACCACTTCTGAAAATATTTGCCTTCTTAGAACCATGTCTTGCACCGCCGCCGCCTTTTTGTCTACCTAATTTCTGTGTTGTACCTACAACCTCTGAACGATTCTTCGTTCTCGCACGAAGGGGTTTTTTATTAGACTCATTCCATCTTACAAGAGAACTTATAACTGAAAAATCAGGTTTTAAATTAAAGATAGCTTCATTAAGCTCCATGGACTCTGTGCTCTTGCCATTCATTTTATTTAGTTCTACTTGCATTCCTATTTATCCTTTTTAGTTGATTTTTCTGCTTGTACAGACTTACCTTCAACTTCTTTAATACCATTTCTCTTTATAGAATCTTCGACTACCAGCCAGGCTCCTCGCGCGCCAGGTGTCGCTCCCTTTACGCAAATAATATTTTTTGCTTCATCAATTTTTACTACTTGTAAATTTTGAAGTGTTTTATGAACATCGCCGTACTGACCTGCCATTTTTTTTCCTTTAAAGACCTTACCTGGATCCTGGCACTGTCCTGTTGATCCAGCACTTCTATGAGATACAGAAACTCCATGAGAAGCTCTCAAACCTGAAAAGTTATGTCTTTTCATTACTCCAGAAAACCCTTTACCCTTTGTGAAACCAGACACGTCGATAAACTGACCTTCTTGAAAATGACTTGCATTCAATTGATCACCCGACTTTAATTCAGTATCTTTGTCTATTGAAAATTCTCTGAGGTACTTAAATGCCTCACTCTTTTTCTTTTCAAAAAATCCTTTTTGAGCCTTGTTTGCCTTTTTTAATTTACATGCTCCAACTAAAACTTTGTCAGCATTTGTGTTCGTAGATTCAACTCTTTCAATTATCTGACATTGATCAATATGCAAGACAGTCACTGGGATATTCGTACCACTTTGTGTATACAAGTTACTCATTCCTATTTTTTTTGCGATGATTCCTGTTCTCATATCTATAACTTAATTTCTACATCAACTCCCGATGCTAGATCTAATTTCATAAGTGCATCTACTGTTTGAGGGGTTGGATCTACAATCTCAATTAAGCGCTTATGCGTTCTTATTTCAAATTGCTCTCTACTCTTTTTATTTACGTGAGGTGACCTTAAAACAGTAAATTTTTCATTATTAGTGGGAAGTGGAATTGGTCCTTTTACCATTGCTCCAGTACGTTTTGCTGTATCCACAATTTCAACAGACGATTTGTCAAGAATCCCATGGTCAAATGCTTTAAGTCTAATTTTAATATTTTGATTTTCCATTTTTCTAATCAAGCAAATTTCGCTTTTACCTCATCTTGTACATTCTGTGGAACCTGCTCATAATGATCAAAAAACATAGAATATTGTGCTCTTCCTTGTGTCATAGAACGCAGAGTGTTTACATAGCCAAACATATTAGCGAGAGGAACCATCGAACTAATAGCCGTTGTATTACCTCTTGCCTCACTTCCACTTACTTGACCTCTTCGACTACTTAAATCCCCAATTACATCTCCCATAAATTCTTCAGGTGTAACGACTTCAACTCTCATTATTGGTTCTAATAACTTTGGATTGGCTTTTTGACAAGCATCCTTAAACGCCATTCGCCCAGCTATTTCAAATGCAAGACTGCTTGAGTCTACATCATGATATTTCCCATCTATTAGAGTAACCTTATAGTCAATTATTGGGAAACCAGCTATAACTCCAGTATCGGCCACTCCTTCTATACCTTTCTCTACTCCAGGAATGTATTCCTTTGGAATATTTCCACCTTTAATTTTATCTTCAAATACTCTTCCAGTTCCTGGCTCACAACCTTCAACAATTATCTTAACTTCAGCAAATTGCCCTGCACCACCACTTTGTTTTTTGTGTGTATATGTTACTTCCATATTTTTAGAAATAGTTTCTCTATAAGCAACTTGCGGGGCTCCTACATTAGCCTCTACGTTGAACTCTCTCTTCATCCTATCAACAATAATATCTAAGTGTAGTTCACCCATTCCTTTTATTACTGTTTGTCCAGATTCTTCATCTGAGGTAACCCTGAATGATGGATCTTCTTTTGCTAATCTTGCAAGTGCTTCTCCCATTTTTTCCTGATCAGCTTTTGTCTTTGGTTCAACAGCAATCTCAATAACTGGATCCGGAAAATCCATAGACTCTAGAATAATTGGTTTTTGGGCATCTGATAAAGTTTCGCCAGTTATCGTATCTTTTAAGCCAGCAATCGCAACAATGTCACCTGCGTACGCAATTTTTATGTCTTCTCTATTGTTAGCGTGCATTAAAAGCATACGGCCGATTCTTTCTTTATCACCTTTAACAGAATTTAAAATTGTTGAACCAGCCTCTAATTTACCAGAATATATTCGAGTGAATGTAAGAGAACCTACGAAGGGGTCGTTGGCTACCTTGAATGCTAATGCAGAGAAAGGTTCATTGTCCGATGCTTTTCTTACTTCCTCTTCTTCCTTTCCTGGTATATTACCAGTTGCCTGTTGAACCTCACTAGGGTCAGGCATAAAATTCACAATAGCGTCTAATAAAGGTTGGACACCTTTATTTTTGAAAGCACTTCCAGTTAAAATTGGAACAAACTCAAAATTAATTGTTCCTTTTCTGATACACCTGATTAGCGTTTCTTCATCTGGTTCTTCTCCATCTAAATATTTTTCAAGAACTTCTTCGACTTGTTCGACAGCCATTTCGACCATTTCAGATCTATATTTTTCAGCAGTGTCTTTTAAATCATCTGGAATATCAGTATATTCGTACTTAGCTCCTAGATCTTCATTTGCCCATACGATTGCCTTATTCTTTACTAGATCAATCACGCCTTTTAAATTTGATTCACTTCCATAAGGAATCTGTAAAACTAAAGCATTAGCCTGAAGCCTATCTTTGATCATTTCCAAACACTTGTAAAAATCAGCACCAGTGCGATCCATTTTATTAACGAAACACATTCTTGGTACATTATATCTATTTGCTTGTCTCCAAACAGTTTCAGTTTGCGGCTCCACACCAGCTACGCCATCAAATACAGCAACTGCCCCATCGAGCACTCTTAAAGAACGCTCAACTTCGATGGTAAAATCAACGTGTCCAGGAGTGTCAATAATATTAATCCTATGGTCATTCCAGAAACAAGTAGTAGCTGCAGATGTGATAGTTATTCCACGTTCCTGTTCTTGTTCCATCCAGTCCATTGTGGCCGCACCATCATGCACTTCTCCAATCTTATGACTCTTCCCTGTGTAATAGAGTATTCGTTCTGTGGTAGTTGTCTTTCCGGCATCTATGTGAGCCATGATGCCAATATTTCTATACTTGTTTAATGGATACTCCCTTGTCATGGTTACCACCTAAAGTGAGCAAATGCTTTATTTGCCTCAGCCATCTTATGAGTATCTTCTCTTTTCTTAATTGCAGAACCTTTATTGCCAGCTGCATCTATTAGTTCTGAGCTTAATTTTTCCATTAAACTTTTTTCTTTTCTATTCCTAATAGCATTGACTAACCATCTTATAGCCAGTGCTTGTGATCTGTTTCCTTTTACCTCAACAGGTACTTGGTAAGTTGCTCCACCAACTCTTCTAGATCTAACTTCTACCAGAGGTCTTACATTTTCGATTGCCTTATTAAAAACACTCATTGGGGACTCTCCAGTTGTATTTTGTATATTTGTAAATGACTTAGTGATGATAGACTCTGCAACTGTCTTTCTTCCATCAAGCATTATTGCGTTAGTAAACTTTGTAAGTACAGTGCTATTGTGGACTGGATCAGGTAAAATATTTCTAATTTGTGCTTTTCTTCTTCTTGACATGATTATTTTGGTTTCTTAGCTCCATATAAAGATCGACGTTGTTTTCTCTCACTAACACCTTGGGTATCTAAAACGCCTCTAACTGTATGGTATCTTACTCCAGGAAGATCCTTAACCCTTCCTCCACGAATTAATATTACCGAGTGCTCTTGAAGGTTGTGGCCTTCTCCTCCAATATAACTTGTCACTTCAAAGCCATTTGTTAATCTTACTCTTGCGACTTTCCTAAGCGCTGAGTTAGGTTTCTTTGGTGTCGTTGTATAAACCCTTGTGCATACACCTCTCTTTTGAGGGTTAGCTTTTAGTGCTGGCACCTTATTTCTTTTTCGAACTTTAGTTCTTGGCTTTCTTATTAACTGACTTATGGTCGGCATGCAGTATCTCCGGTTAGAAACTAATAAAAAGTTAACTATTAAAAAAAGTCTAAAAAAAGTAGCGTTTAGATTTCTCTACCGCCTACTATTTAAGAATGCCGAATAATACTTAATAGTCTGCTTTGGTCAACAAATATTATTAAGAATTTTCCTTAATTTCTGCAGTTTCCTTCTCTTTAGCGGCTTGCATTGCTTCAATTTCAATTTTAGCCTCTTTATCAAGATTTTTTGCTTGATTTTCAATCTGATTAAAGATTCTTCCTGTTCCTGCAGGTATTAATCTTCCTACAATAACATTCTCTTTAAGGCCCTCAAGTCTATCCACTTTTCCTTTAATCGATGCATCCGTAAGTATTCGCGTCGTCTCCTGGAATGAGGCAGCAGAAATAAATGACCTAGTTTGTAAAGAAGCTTTTGTTATACCTAAAAGAACCGGTTTACCTGCTGCTGGTTTTTTCCCATCAGCGGTAAGCTGTTCGTTTGTAATTAAGAATTCGTATCTGTCAATCTCTTCGCCTTTAATGAAGGAACTTTCACCAGTATCAGTAATACTGACTTTTTGAAGCATCTGTCTACATAGCACCTCAATATGTTTATCATTAATTAAAACTCCTTGCAGTCTGTAAACTTCTTGAACCTCATTTATTAAATAATCTGCTAACGCTTCAATACCTAAAATCTCCAAGATATCATGTGGGTCAGGATTTCCATCAAGTAAATAATCTCCTTTTTCAATACTTTCACCTTCTTGATAAGCTATGTGCTTACCTTTTGGAATTAGTACTTCTACAGGATCAATTTCACTGTCTTCTGGAGTAATAATTACTTTTTGCTTTCCTCTTATATCTTTCCCAAAAGAAATAATACCTGATACTTCAGATATAATTGCATGATCCTTAGGTTTTCTAGCTTCAAACAATTCTGCAACTCGAGGTAATCCCCCAGTTATATCTTTTGTTTTGGATGCGGCCTTAGGGGTTCTTGCTAAAACATCGCCTGCATGCACTTCTGAACCATCTGTAACTGATAAAATAGAGTCTGGTGGGAGGAAATATCTCGCTTCATTTCCATTTGCTAAAAGTATTACTTCACCTTTTTTATCTCTTAAAGTAATTCTTGGCTTAAGATCAGCTCCTTTTGAGTCTGACTTCCAGTCCTTAACTTTGGTATATGTTAATCCTGTTTTTTCCTCTGTTTCTTCTATTAGAGAAATACCTTCTTCCATGTCTACATAGTTAGCTGTACCTGATTTTTCAGAAATAACAGGATTTGTAAATGGATCCCATTCGCAAATTTTAGTCCCGGAAGAAACTTTTGAGTCTTCTTCTACAAGTATTTTTGTTCCATAAGGAACTTTATAGTTTGCAAGCTCTCTATTATTTTCATCATGAATAGCTAATTGACAGTTTCTTCCCATAACAATTAAATTCTTATTACTATCTTCAACAGTATTCTTGTTTAGGATTTTGAAAATACCATCAGTATTAATTTCAATAAAAGATTGGTCATTGATTTGAGCCGCACCTCCAATATGGAATGTTCTCATAGTTAATTGTGTTCCAGGTTCGCCAATAGATTGAGCTGCAATCATCCCTACAGCTTCACCCTCATTAACCATAAAACCTCTAGCAAGATCTCGCCCATAGCACTTCACACAGATACCTTTTTTACTATCACAAGTTAATGGAGATCGAATATAAGCGTTCTGAATACCAGCTGTTTCAACCTTTTCAGCAAGCATCTCATCTACATAATCATCTTTCTTTGCTATGATTTCATTAGTAACTGGATGAATAATATCTTTTTGCAAAAATCTACCTAGTAATCGATCTGCAATTGATATTATGACTTCTCCGCCTTCGACTACGTCAGATATCCATACCCCATTATCAGTTCCACAATCGTTATCTGAGATGGTACAATCTTGTGCAACATCACATAATCTTCTAGTCAAGTAGCCAGAATTAGCTGTTTTTAATGCAGTATCAGCTAGTCCTTTTCTTGCCCCGTGAGTAGAATTAAAATATTCGAGTACATTTAACCCCTCTTTAAAATTAGATATAATAGGTGTCTCAATTATATCTCCAGATGGTTTGGCCATAAGGCCACGCATTCCAGATAATTGCTTCATTTGAGCAGCTGAACCCCTTGCTCCTGAATTTGCCATCATATATATAGAGTTAATCGGAAGTTCTCTTTTAGTTGTTTCATCAACTTTAACAGAGGAAATTTCATTCATCATTTCTTGGGCAACCCTATCGGTACACTTCGCCCAGGCATCAATTACTTTGTTATATTTTTCTCTATTAGTAATTAAACCGTCGTTATATTGCTTTTCGTATTTTTCAATTTGCACTGATGTTTCTGAAACCATTTTTTCCTTTGTTTCAGGTATTATCATGTCATCCTTACCAAAAGAAATACCAGCCTTATATGCGTAATGAAAACCAAGTGCCATCAGTTGATCGGCAAATATGACTGTATCTTTTTGTCCACAGTATCTGTAAACAGTATCAATTAAGTTTGAGACTTCTTTCTTCCCAAGAAGGCGGTTTACAAGTTTTGGATTAAGATCTTTATGTTGAGGTATCAAGTTCCATAAAAGCATTCTTCCAGGCGTTGTACTAATTCTTTTAGTATCAACATTCCCATCAGAATTAATGTACTTGATTCTTGCTTCAACTTTTGCATGAACAGTTGTGACGCCATTTTCGATAGCTTGTTGAACTTCAAAAATATCTTTGTACACGGCTCCCTGACCAGGTTCATTATCTTTTTCCTGAGATAAAAAATAAATACCTAAAACTATATCCTGGCTCGGAACAATTACTGGCTTACCGTTTGCAGGGTTTAATATATTATTTGTGGACATCATTAAAACCCTTGCTTCTAACTGCGCTTCTAAGCTAAGCGGTACGTGGACTGCCATTTGATCACCATCAAAATCTGCATTAAATGCGGTGCAAACAAGAGGGTGCAGTTGAATTGCTTTGCCTTCAATTAAGGTGGGTTCAAAAGCTTGAACACCTAACCTATGAAGTGTTGGCGCTCTATTTAAAATAATTGGATGCTCTCTTATGACTCTATCAAGCACATCCCAAACCTCTGGTCTTTCTTTTTCAACCATTTTCTTGGCTTGCTTTAATGTAGTTGCGAGACCCAATGACTCCAATCGTGCGTATATAAATGGTTTAAATAATTCTATTGCCATTTTTTTAGGTAGACCGCACTGGTGTAATTTGAGTTCTGGTCCGACGACAATTACTGATCTGCCAGAGTAATCAACCCTTTTCCCAAGGAGATTTTGCCTGAATCGGCCTTGTTTACCCTTAAGCATCTCAGCAAGTGATTTAAGAGGCCTTTTATTGGTTCCAGTGATTACTCTCCCCCTGCGACCGTTATCAAATAGTGCATCTACTGACTCTTGCAGCATTCTCTTTTCATTTCTAATAATAATGTCTGGAGCTCTTAATTCTATGAGCCTTGATAATCTATTATTTCTATTGATAACTCGTCTATACAAGTCATTTAAATCAGATGAAGCAAACCTTCCTCCATCCAAAGGAACTAGTGGCCTAAGCTCTGGTGGAATTACTGGTACAGATGTTAAAATCATCCATTCAGGTCTATTTCCTGAAGCTATAAAAGCTTCAAATATTTTAATTCTTTTCACAAGCTTTTCAGAAAGTGCTACTGCCTTAGTTTCAGCAAGTTTAGATTTCAATAACTCAAGTTCAGACTCAAGTTCAACTCTTTCTAAAACTTTTCTTACTGCTTCTGCTCCAATGCCTGCCGAAAAGGAATCAACTCCGTATTCTTCTTTTGCATTTTCTAACTCCTCTTCATCTAAGAGTTGATTTTGAATCAATGGTGTTAACCCAGGTTCGGTCACCATAAATTTTTCGAAATAAAGAACTTTTTCTAAATCTTTTAATTTCATATCCATCATGAGAGCAATACGACTTGGTAATGATTTTAAAAACCAGATATGAGCTACAGGGGCAGCAAGTTGAATATGACCCATGCGTTCTCTTCTTACGTCTTTTTTTGTTACTTCAACACCACATTTCTCACAGATTATGCCTTTGAATTTCATTCTCTTATATTTGCCGCATAAACACTCATAATCTTTTATTGGACCAAATATTCTTGCGCAGAAGAGGCCGTCCCTTTCTGGCTTAAATGTTCGATAGTTAATTGTTTCAGGTTTTTTTATTTCACCATATGACCACGATAAAATTCTCTCAGGACTTGCAATAGAGATTTTTACTTGATTAAAATCATCTCTTGATGCAGCAGGATTGAAAATATTCATTAAAGACTGACTCATATATAATTTCCTAGTTTAAGTTCGATAATTCTATGTTAAGTCCAAGAGATCGTATCTCTTTTATTAAAACGTTGAATGACTCGGGTGTTCCTGATTGGAATACGTCTTCACCTCGTATTATAGTTTCATACACTTTAGTTCTTCCTGCAACATCATCAGATTTTACAGTCAAAATTTCTTGTAAAGTATATGCAGCTCCATATGCCTCAAGAGCCCAGACTTCCATCTCACCAAATCTCTGGCCTCCAAATTGTGCTTTACCTCCCAATGGTTGCTGAGTAACAAGACTGTAAGGGCCAATTGACCTTGCATGAATTTTGTCATCTACTAAATGATGAAGCTTCAACATGTAGATATAGCCTACAGTTACTTTTCTCTCAAACTGCTCTCCAGTTAAGCCGTCCCATAAAGTAGTTTGACCACTCTTATCAAAGCCTGCGACTTCCAACATCTCAGATATTTCATGCTCAGATGCTCCGTCAAAAACTGGAGTTTTAATAGGAACACCTGATGAAATATTCATAGCAAGCTCTTTTTGCTCCATCTTATTCAATGGGGCTATATCATTTTTATACTGTTCAGATCCATAAACTTTCTCTAAAGATTTGCCAATATGTGAGTGATCATTTGTAGTATTGTACTTTGCAATTGATTTATTTATAATTTCTCCAATACCTGCACACGCCCATCCTAAATGTGTTTCTAATATTTGTCCGACATTCATTCTACTTGGTACGCCTAAAGGGTTAAGCACTATGTCTACAGTCCTTCCGTCCTCTAAATAAGGCATGTCTTCTACAGGTGCAATTTTACTTATGACACCCTTGTTTCCGTGTCTACCAGCCATTTTATCACCAGGTTGTAATTTTCTTTTAACAGCAACAAAAACCTTAACCATTTTCATTACTCCAGGCAATAATTCGTCTCCTCTTTGAACTTTATCAACCTTGTTATCAAAACGTGATTGAATTGCAGATCTCGCAACATCATACTGTTTTTTTAGATTATTTATATCCTCTTGATCCTTATCATTTTGAAGCTTAACTTTCCATAGTGAGTCTAATTTAATTGCATTAATGTCAATTTCCTCAAAAGAAGTATGATCACTTATATCTTCTGGTATATCTGAGATAGCTTTATCTTTGATTATAATTCTTAACCTCTCTTTAATATTTCTATTCAGAATTCCTAATTCCGCTTCACGGTCATTTGCCAGCTTTTCTATTTCGTCTCTCTCAATTGAAAGAGCTCTGTCATCTTTTTCTATTCCATACCTGTTAAAAACCTTTACATCTACAACAGTTCCACTTGACCCTGGTGGCAATTTAAGAGATGTATCCTTAACGTCTGTTGCTTTTTCACCAAATATTGCTCTGAGTAACTTTTCCTCAGGAGTTACCGGACTTTCACCTTTGGGAGTCACTTTGCCTACAAGAATATCTCCGGGATTAACATCCGCACCAACATAAACTATACCTGCTTCATCAAGGTTGCGTAACAGTTCATCACCAGCATTGGGTATATCTCTCGTGATCTCTTCTGAACCTAATTTTGTATCTCTGGACATTACCTCAAATTCTTCAATATGAATTGAGGTAAATTTATCTTCTTGGACAATTTTTTCTGATATGAGTATCGAGTCCTCAAAGTTGTATCCTCTCCAAGGCATAAAGGCAACTACCACATTTCGACCTAGACCCAATTCCCCTAAGTGTGTTGACGGTCCATCAGCAATAATATCTCCTTCGGAAACTTTATCGCCAACCTTAACTAATGGTCTCTGATTAATACACGTACTTTGATTTGATCTTTGAAACTTTAACAATGTATAAATATCAACCCCAGATTCATTTGTTTGTATTTTTTCTGTTACCCTAACGACAATTCGCTTACCATCTATTTTGTCAACAATGCCATGCCTTTTAGCAATAATTGTCACACCTGAGTCTATTGCAACTACTTTCTCTACTCCTGTTCCAACAAGAGGAGACTCAGCTTGAATAAGAGGAACAGCTTGTCTCATCATGTTAGACCCCATTAATGCTCTATTTGCATCATCGTTTTCAAGGAATGGAATTAAAGACGCAGCACAAGAAACAACTTGCTTTGGAGATACATCCATGTAGTTAATTTCATCAGGGATAGTCATTACAAAATCACCATTACGCCTACAAGAAACTAGTTTTGTGATAAAGCTTCCTTTTTCGTCGATCTCACTATTTGCCTGGGCAATTGTATAATCAGCTTCTTCCATTGCGGGTAAGTATTCAACCTCAGTAGTTACTTTACCATTCAAAACTTTTCTATATGGGCTTTCAATGAACCCATATTGATTAACCCTAGCATGAGATGCCAAGCTGTTAATTAGTCCAATATTTGGACCTTCGGGAGTCTCAATGGGGCAAATTCTTCCATAATGTGTAGGATGAACGTCTCTTACTTCAAATCCCGCTCTTTCTCTACTTAAACCGCCAGGTCCAAGGGCCGAAAGTCTTCTTTTATGAGTTATCTCTGCGAGTGGGTTTGTTTGGTCCATAAACTGAGAAAGTTGAGAAGTACCGAAAAATTCTTTTAAAGATGCGACTAATGGCTTTGCATTAATTATATCCTGTGGAGTAACTGCATCAACTTCAAGTGAATTCATTCTTTCTTTGATTGACCTTTCCATTCTTATTAGGCCCATTCTAAACTGGTTTTCAACAAGTTCGCCCACCGACCTTACTCTTCTATTCCCAAGATGATCTATATCATCAACCTCACCTTTGCCTGTTCTTAGGTCCATTACAGTCTTAACTACTTTAATAATATCTTCAGTTCTTAGAACAGTAATTGCATCTGAACAGTCAAGATTTAATCTGTAGTTAATTTTTACACGTCCCACATCCGAGAGGTCGTATTTTTCAGATTTAAAAAATAGAGAATTAAATACTTCAAACGCTGTTTCTAAATTAGGTGGCTCTCCTGGCCTAAGTACCTTATATATTTCAACAACTGCTTCTTCTGGGCTTAAATTCTTATCAACTCTTAATGTATCTCTAATGAATGAGCCAACATTTATTCCATCTATTTCAAGTATGGGCAGTTTATTGATTTTTAATTCTTTAATTTTTTCAAGAGACTCTTGGGATATTTCATCTGATGATTCTAAGTAAATTTCACCAGTTTTTTCGTTTATTATATCGTCAGCGACAAACTTTCCAATTAATTCGTCATCATCAATAAGTAAATTTTTTAGACCGTCATTGTAGAGTTTTTTAGCTATCGCTGGGTTTATCTTTGTACCTTGTTTTACAGCAACCTTTCCATCGACTGCATTAACCAAACTTTTTTGAAGCTTTCCTGTTTTAATATTCTTTGGGTTAAAGCTAAACTTCCATTTTTTATCTTTTGCATTGAAATTATAGATTTCTGTGTTGTAAAATAAACCAAGAATTTCTTCTCTTTTAATGCCCATAGACATCAAGAAAGTCGTAATTGGTATTTTTTTCTTTCTGTCAATTCTACAATGTAAAATATCCTTATGATCAAATTCAATATCCAACCATGAGCCTCTATAAGGTATCACTCTTGCTCCAAACAAAAGCTTTCCACTTGAGTGTGTTTTGCCATTATCATGATCAAAAAATACTCCTGGGCTTCTGTGCATCTGACTTACTACAACTCGCTCTGTACCGTTAGTAATGAATGTACCCTTTTGGGTCATCAATGGAAGATCACAGAGGTATATTTCTTGTTCTTTAATGTCCTTCACAGTCCTTGACTCGGTTTCTTCGTCAATATCAAAAACTATAAGTCGAAGTTTCACATTCAATGGTGCCGCATATGTCTTATCCCTTTGACGACATTCATCAACGTCAAACTTTGGTTCCTGTAAATCATATTCAATATACTCAATTCTCGCAGAACCAGAAAAGTCTTCCAGAGGGAAAACACTTTTGAAAACTCTTTGAAGACCTCGATCTGGTCTTTTTGAAGGATGGGTTTCCTCTAGAAGAAACTCTTGATAAGATTTTTTTTGTATTTCGATAAGATTAGGAAATTTTGAAACTTCTCTGAGTTTTCCAAAGTTTTTGCGAACCCTTTTTCTCTCAGTAAATGATAATGTATTGACCACTAAAGTATATTCACCCACCGTTAATAGCTCACTATAAAAGCTATTAACTAAAATATTGTTTTAAGTTATTTAAGTTCTACTGTTGCGCCTGCAGCTTCAAGTTTTTCCTTGAAACCATTTGCTTCTTCTTTGGGTACCCCTGTCTTTAATTCTTTTGGAGCACCTTCTACTAAATCTTTTGCCTCTTTTAAACCTAAACCAGTGATCGTTCTGACTTCTTTAATTACATTAATTTTCTTATCACCAGCAGCAGCTAATACTATTGTAAACTCATCTTTTTCTTCTTCTGCAGCATCACCTGCAGGTGCCGCGCCAGCAGCTGCCACAGCCACGGGTGCAGAAGCAGAGACACCCCACTTTTCTTCTAATAATTTTGAAAGCTCTGCAGCTTCGATAACTGTTAGATCAGAAAGTTGATCAACTATTTGTTGGAGGTCAGCCATATTTATTCCCTTTCTTAATTCTTAATTAAAATATTATTTCGAACTGTATGCGTTAAAAACTCTTACTAAATCACCTGATGGTGCAGTTAATATTGAAGCTATTTTCTGCGCAGGTGAATTAATTAAACCTATCAATTTTGCCCTTATTTCCTCGAGAGATGGCAATTTAGATAAAATTTCAATTTTTTCAACACTTAAAATTTCATTATCCATTATTCCACCCAAGACCACTAAGTTATTGTTATTTTTAGCGAATTCTACAAGTAGTTTTGTAAGTGAAACTGGATCATTTGAGTAAGCAATTGCTGTTGGACCATCAAAGAAGTCGGATAGATCAACTTTATTGGTTTCTTTTAATGCTAATTTAGCCAGTCTGTTATTTGTAACTTTTATATTACATCCACTATTAAAAGACTGTACTCGTAAATCTGTCATCTCATTCATAGACATACCCCTATAATGAAACACAAGTACAAGAGAATTCTCGCTTACAATATTTTTAATATTTTTAATAAAAATTTCTTTTTGGTTTCTATTCATAATCTATCCATCAAGCGAGTTTATATCAATATTAATACCAGGACCCATTGTTGGGCTTATATATATTTTTTTTACAAAATCACCTTTTACACCAGAAGGTCGGTCTTTTGAAATTTTATCAACAAAAAATTTAATATTATTTTTTATATCCTCTTTTTCAAAACTCGATTTTGCGATACCAGCCTGTATTAAAGTCTCATTATTTTTATACTCAATCTCGCCTGCCTTGGCATCATCAATTGCTTGTTTAATATCATTCGTCACAGTTCCTAATTTAGGATTCGGCATTAAATTTCTTGGACCCAAAACCTTTCCTAATTTTCCTACTTTTGCCATCATATCTGGCGAAGCAATACATCTGTCAAATTCTGTAAAACCTCCCTCAACTTTTTGAACTAGCTCATCAGAGCCTACTATGTCAGCTCCAGCATCCTTTGCTTCTTGCTGCTTGTCCTCAGGAACAAATACACAAACCTTAACTTGTTTGCCTAAACTCTTAGGTAATTTTATTTTACCACGAACATTTTGCTCCCCATTTTTTGGATCAATATTTAAATTCATGCATATATCAATTGTTTCATCAAATTTAGTTGTTGAGGTTTTTAGAGCTATTTCGACTGCATCACCTATATCGTATGACTTTGTTAGGTCATTTTCGCTCAAAATATTTTTCATTCTTTTGCTCATTAGTTTGTTACCTCAATGCCCATTGATTTCGCAGAACCAATAATTATTTTTACACCCTGATCTACAGTATTGGCATTTAGATCTTTTAGCTTTTTTTCTGCTATATCTTTACATTGAGACATAGAAATTGTCGCAATTAAGTCTCTTCCAGGTTCTTTAGATCCCTTTTTAATTTTCAGTGCTTCTTTTATAAAAAATGATGCAGGCGGTAACTTAATCTCAATACTGAAGCTTTTATCTGTATTATATGTGACAACCACAGGCAACATAACACCTGGTTGCTCCCCTTTGCTCTTCTCGTTAAAGACCTTACAGAAATCCATAATGTTAATGCCTCTTTGTCCAAGAGCTGGACCTACTGGTGGTGATGGATTTGCTTGTCCAGCTGGAACTTGTAGTTTTAATTTTCCTTCGACTTCTTTTGCCATATTATGCCTTTTCTACCTGCGTATATTCAAGTTCAACTGGTGTTGATCTGCCAAATATTGAAACAGAAACTTTTACTCTAGATCTTTCTTCATCAATTTCTTCAACTAATCCATTAAATGATGCAAAAGGACCGTCACTCACTCTTACCTGTTCCCCTACTTCAAATGTAATAGATGGTTTTGGACTTGTTACACCTTCTTCAATGTCTTGTAAAATCTTATTTATCTCACTCTCAGGAACTGCAGAGGGCTTGCCTTGAGTATGGCCTAAAAAACCGCTAACTTTTGGCAGAGCCTTAACCATATGATAAGTTTCATCCGTCATTTCCATTTTAGTTAAGACATATCCTGGAAAAAATTTTCTTTCTGCATTTTTTTTCTTTCCTTTTTTAACCTCAATAACCTCTTCAGTAGGAACAATAATTTCGCTAAAAGATTTCTCTATATTTTTTGTTTTAGCCTTATCTAAAATAGCAGCAGCTACCTTTTTTTCAAAACCAGAATAAGCGTGTACGATGTACCATTTATGAGTCATTTAAACTGCTAGTCCAATTAGTTTATCAAGACCAAAACTAAAAATTTGATCAATAATCAAAAAAAACACTGCCGCAAACGCAGTAATAATTACTACCATCACTGATCCAGTAAGAGTCTCTCTTGAAGAAGGCCAGGTTACCTTGCCGCCTTCCCTTCTCACTTCTTGTATAAATTTCAAAGGTTTCATAATTTTACTCACAAGTGGCAGGAGCGAAGGGACTCGAACCCCCAACCCCCGGTTTTGGAGACCGGTGCTCTACCAGTTGAGCTACACTCCTCCAGTTATGAAATAATTTCCGTTACAACACCAGAACCTACTGTGCGACCGCCTTCTCTTATCGCAAAGCGAACTCCTTTATCCATTGCTATTGGAGCAATCATTTCGACTTCCATTGAAATATTGTCTCCCGGCATAACCATTTCAGTGCCCTCAGGAAGCTGACAAACGCCAGTTACATCAGTTGTTCTGAAGTAAAACTGAGGTCTGTAATTTGTAAAGAAAGGCGTATGTCTTCCACCCTCTTCTTTTTTAAGAACATAAGCTTCACATTTAAACTTTGTATGAGGAGTAATCGTTCCAGGGTGAGCAAGCACTTGACCTCTCTCAACTTGGTCTCTCTCAACACCTCTTAATAGTGCGCCGATGTTGTCTCCAGCTTCTCCAGTATCTAGAAGCTTTCTGAACATTTCTACGCCAGTGCAAGTAGTTTTTTGAGTATCCTTAATTCCAACAATCTCAAGTTCTTCACCAACTTTAACAATTCCACTTTCAACTCTACCTGTGCAAACTGTTCCTCTTCCAGAAATTGAAAATACGTCCTCAATTGGCATAAGGAATGGCTTATCCTTATCTCTCTCGGGTTGTGGAATAAATTCATCAACAGCTTTCATTAACTCTGCAATAGAATTCTTACCTATCTCCTCATCTCTACTCTCAACTGCAGCTAATGCTGAACCTTTAACAATTGGAGTTGTATCACCAGGAAAATCATATTCATTAAGAATATCTCTTATTTCAACTTCAACAAGCTCAAGAAGTTCAGCGTCGTCAACCTGATCAACTTTGTTTAGGTAAACAACAATTGCTGGAACACCAACTTGACGAGCTAATAAAATGTGTTCACGTGTTTGTGGCATAGGGCCGTCAGCTGCATTAACAACTAAGATAGCACCATCCATTTGAGCTGCTCCCGTTATCATGTTCTTAACATAATCAGCATGTCCTGGACAATCTACGTGAGCATAGTGCCTTGCATCAGTTGTGTATTCAACGTGTGCTGTAGAAATTGTAATACCACGTTCTTTTTCCTCCGGTGCTTTATCGATTGCATCATAAGCAGTGAATTCTGCGCCACCAGACTCAGATAAAACTTTTGTGATTGCTGCGGTCAAAGTAGTTTTACCGTGATCCACATGACCAATAGTTCCAACATTACAGTGCGGTTTACTACGATCGAATTTTTCTTTAGCCATTTTTTTGTCCTCTCAGTTTTTAAACAACTTTAATTTTGGAGCGGGTGAAGGGAATCGAACCCTCGTAATCAGCTTGGAAGGCTGGAGCTTTACCACTAAGCTACACCCGCTATTTCCTTCAAGCTACCATAAGGTACCTTTACGTGGTGGAGGGGGTTGGATTCGAACCAACGTAAGCATAGCTAACGGGTTTACAGCCCGTCCCCTTTAACCACTCGGGCACCCCTCCCGAGATAGTTTAATTATACATCTCAAGATAAGTTTCCCTAGACATAGTCTAATGAACCTTAAGGGGTGATTTATATGTAAAAAAAGAAGCTAAATCAATAAATATTAATATTTTTGAGCCTAATTAAATTAAAAATGATAAATTCTTTAATGTATGAAGAATAGGTATAAAAAACTCCCTAAAAAAAGGCAAAATTCAGACTATTGGATCTATGGTCATCATGCAGTTGTTGGCGCCTTAACAAATGAGAAAAGGATAAAATATGAGCTAAACTTCACAATAGAGGCAGAAAAAAAGCTAATTCACGAAGTTGATATTAAACAATTTACATTTGTAAAGCGAAAAAAAACGAGAGAGGAAATTGAAAACTTGTTAGGCGGCATTTCGAATCACCAAGGCATTTGTCTCAGAGTGGAAAGACTAAATATTCCAGAGCTAAAAGAATTTCTTGCTCACTGTAATAAGAATAGATCAATTATTGTTTTACTAGATCAATTAGAAGATTCACAAAATGTAGGTGCAATTTTTAGATCTGCATTAGCATTCAAGCTTGACGGAGTAATACTTACTCATGATAACTCTGTAAGCGAAAATTCCTTTCTTACAAAAGCAGCGTCTAGTAGTCTAGATAAAGTTCCCTTCACAAAAATAAAAAACATAAGTTCTTGTATTAAATTTTTAAAGGAATCTGGTTATTGGATTTATGGTTTAGAAATGAAGGCAGGTAAATCTATAAAAGAAGTGAAATTTCCAAAAAAAGTGGTCATCATTCTCGGATCAGAAAGTAAAGGACTAAGAAAGATAACCAGTTCATTATGTGACGAAATTATCAGAATAGATATAAATAATGAATTGGAAAGTTTAAATGTTTCTAATACTGCCGCGATTACGTTTTATAGTATTTCTAACTCAATTTTATAGCGCTAGGGAAATCATCGCTAATACAAGAATAAAAAATACCACAAGATAAGCAAGAGCTATCTGTCCACCAATAAAATCTAAAAATCTTTTCATATTAGTTTCATTTTATAAATAATTATAGACAAATAAAGCTTATAATTTAAAAAGATTTAGATAATAAGTTGCCCCTATAGCTCAATTGGTAGAGCAATTGATTTGTAATCAATAGGTTCGCGGTTCAAGTCCGTGTGGGGGCACCACGAATTCCAACAAAAACTCACTCACACTTCTTCCAACTGATTGCATAAAGTATAATGCTATCCTTTATGAGATTTTATATCAATTAGCTTTTCAGTAACAAAAGAAAAAGAAAAAATTGTTTGTAAGGTAATTATTTTAAATAACAATTTATTAGTCCAGCTCAACTGCGACTGTACCCATCATTCCACCTGTTGTGGTCATGCCTACAGCTTTACCAGCGGCCGCTCTAATTTCATCGATGTTAGCTTTCACTTGTTCTTCGCTGCTCCAGATAGTCATCGTTCTGAGTGTCTTTTCTCCCGTGACTGTTGCACGCATATTAGTTGCTCCGTGCTTTTTCATCTCAGGCCAAAAACCTTTCATATTTTCAACTGCATTTTCAACATTTCCGTCAAATTCCCAATCGGTAAAAGATACAAACATTTATAACTCCATATTTTTTTTTATAATTATTAAATATTATATCGAGCAATTGACCTGTAATCAATAGGTTCGCGATTCAAGTCCGTGTGGGGGCAGCATCAAGACGTATAATAATTACCACTGGCTTAAATATATTAGAATTAACAAGGTTAGACTCAGATAACTCCCGAACGGTGATTTAACAGTCATAAATCTTTCTTTTTGAATAAATAATTTACTAGTCATCAATATATGACAAATTGCAAGTACAGATGAAATTATTATTAATATTGGGAGATAGACAAATCCAGTCCATAAACTAATTACTCCAATTAGCTTTACATCTCCTACCCCTAAGCCTTCAGTTTTTCTTAAAAATAAATGTATTCTCCCGATAGACCAAATTATAAACATTGAAATTAATGAACAGAGTACTGCACTCAAAAAAGAAACATTAAAGGGATTTAATTGAAAATAAAATAAAGCTACAATTGTAAATAATAAAAAAAATGCAACCAATGCATCATGAATTAAGAAATAATAGTAATCTGTAAAGAAAATAATTAATAAAATAACTGATAAAAAAGACATTAAAATTAAATCAATATTTTGGAATAGGAAAATATTGATAGAAAAAATAATTACCGTTGAAACTTCAATAAAAGGATAGAAGCTTGAAATTGAAGATTTACAACATTTTGTTTTAGCTTTTAACCATATGTAAGAAAAAAAAGGAATATTGTAATACCACAATATTGTCCTGTGGCAGTGAGGACAGTATGACCTAGGTGTTAAAAGAGATTTATTATGTACTAACCTATATACTGTACTGCCAATAAAACTTCCAAATATTAAGCCTAACAATATTGACGCTATAATTAACACAAAATCATCAGATATGAATTAATTCTTAGATACAATAAAAATCTTAATAATAATTAAATATGCAGATTATTGACGCTAAATCATTACCATGTGATAATTAATCAGCAATTATATAAGGTAATTTTTTAAATTCAGTTTTTTCATATGGAAATTAATATTAACAATTTTTTCAAGTATTTGAGTTACGCTTTACTGCCACTTTCAGCAATTTATTTGTATAATTCAATTAGTTTAAATAGTAGTGAAAATAATATTCTCTATAATTATTCTTCCCCAGATGTGACAAGTTTTAACTTAATGATAAATGATAATTTTTTATCACTTGTTGATGATAAAAAAGAATTAAGTTCAATCCCGAATGCAGATATTTTTTTTGAGAATTTAGGTTTAAAAGTCGTTGGAATAATATCTGTAAACGATAAGTCTGATGAGGGTTTTGTTATGCTTGAGTCTGAGAATGCAAAGAGTGAGACAGGTTTATTTCGTCCAGGTGATATAATTTCAGAAAATGTTGTTTTACACAAAATCAGCAAGGGCAACATACAGTTAAGATATAATAATGAACTTTATAAACTGTCCCTAGCTGACAACAGCGCTGTTACTCAAGCAACGGGTGTAATAGTTCTTGATGTTTCTTTAATTGAAGTTTTACCTTATCTAAAAGCTGAGCAAGGAACTATAAACAATATTAATGGGGTCTTTATAAATGATTTGGTTGATGGAAAAGTACTTGAAAAATTACACTTAGAAAAAAATGACTTTTTATTTAATTTAAGTGGTCATAATGTATTTAATCTAGCAACCCTTAATGATGCTTATATTAAGTTACAAGGAAGAAAAGATATAGTAGCATCGCTCTTTCGAAATGGTAAATTGCAAAAATTTGTAGTTAGAAGATTAGAGGATTAATGAAAAAGATTTTTATCATCTTAATGATATCGTTATCACTATCATTGCCAGCTAATGCTATTACATTTAATTTTAAGGATGCAAATCTTGTCGATGTCATCGAAGGCTTTGCTCTTCTCGTTGGAAAAACCTTTATCGTTGATCCTAGGGTAGTTGGAAAAGTTAATGTAATCTCAACTGAAGAAATGAACGTTAGTGAGGCGGAGTCGATGATTCATTCTATTCTTAAAGTTCATGGTTTTGTAATGCAGCAACAAGATAATATAATCAAAATAGTACCTGATCAGATAATGCGAGAAGGATCTTTACTTATAGAGGCAAATTCTGAATCTCCAAATGATCAAATTGTCACTCAGTTATTTAGATTAAAAAATATACCTGTAGGAAATTTTATTTCATCAGTGCAACCATTATTACCGTCAGAGTCTAGTTTGGTACCCTTAGTAAGTAATAATTCACTTATTATTACTTCAAATGCCTTCAGTATTAATAAGATAAATAGAATAATTAGCAAAATTGATGAACCAAACCTAACTGATACAAATATTATTAAAATAGAAAACATTAATGCAATAGATGTTGCAAAAGTACTGGACCGTTTTTTTGCTGATGAGAAAAAACAAATGGGAATGAATTATTCAGTTCCTATGTTTATGGTCGATAAAAATACCAACTCACTAATTATTAAATCGCATAAAAATGATACTCAGGAGATTAAGACTCTCATTGATACTCTTGAAGAAAAAAATCGTATTACAGATGAAACCCAAGTTATTTATTTAAAACATGCGCAATCAGAGTATTTGGCAGAAACTTTAAGATCTCTGGTTAAGCAAGCGACTGAGTCTGGTGAGACACAGAAAGTAAAAATTCAAGCAGACAAGAACTTAAATGCCTTAATAATCAGAGGAGATCTTGGAACTCAAAAAATGTTAAGGAATGTTATTGATAAATTGGATATTGCAAGAAAACAAGTTCTTGTTGAAGCAGTCGTTGCCGATATCTCTGATGGTGATGCACTTGCCTTAGGAATATCAAGTTTAACTGGAACATTAAGTGGAGATTTAAGTACTTCGCTTCAATTAGGAACAAGCAATTTGCTTCAATTTACAGAAAATACTGTGAGTGATATAGTTGGCATAATTGATTTGCTTGCAACAAATACAACCTCTGACATTCTTTCAACACCGAGTCTAATCACTATCGATAATGAAGAGGCAGAAATTATTGTTGGAAGAAATGTTCCTTTTAAAACAGGACAGTTTAATGATAGCAATAATACAGCTTTTCAAACCCTGGAAAGACAAGATGTCGGTGTCACTCTAAGAATTAAGCCTCAAATTAGCGATAAAGATAGAATTAGACTTAATATACTCCAAGTAGTTTCAAGTATTGATCCTACAGTCACATCATCGAATGATACAGTAACAAGTAAAAAATCAATCAAAACAAATGTGGTCGTCAATAATAAAGAGTTAATTGTAATCGGAGGCCTGATCGATGAGAAGATGGTTGAACAGGAAAATAGAGTTCCTTTACTTGGTGATATCCCTATTTTAGGTGGAATTTTCAGAAATACTTCTCAGGTGATGGAGAAAAGAAATCTTATTATATTTATAAAAACTACGATTGTAGATGCCCCTCAAGCAGAAGATATGAGTGATTTCACTAATAGTAAATATTCACGAATTGAAGGGCTATTAAATGACAATACAGGCAGTTTTACAATCATACCCGATATTTCTGATATAAGTATTGAAGAACATATTCAATTAGCAGATTAATAGTGACCCACTCCTACACAGACTATAATTTTTCAAAAGAAAATAAGCTTATCATTGACGACGATAATGATACTAAATTAAAAATATTTGCTGATAAAAATGCTAACCTCGAAATACTAGAAAAGATCTCATATAGATTAAAAAAACCTTATGAGATTAAGTGGTATGACACTGAAAAGTTTAATCATATTCTTGAAGAAAAATTCATAAATAATAATGAGAGTGCAGCAATCCATGAGGTCGAAGAAGAACTTAAAATTAATGAGGTAATTAAAGAGATAGAGAGCACAGAAGATATATTAGACACGCAGGATGATGCACCCGTTATAAAATTATTTAATTTAATTCTTAAAGAAGCCATTACCAAAAAAGCTTCAGATATCCATCTCCAAATCTTTGACAATAAACTTCATATCAAAATGAGAATTCACGGCTCATTTAATAATGTATTTTCTTTACAAGCAGAGATAGCATCAAGATTGTTTACCAGAATAAAAATTATAAGTGGATTAGACATCACTGAGAAAAGGAAACCTCAAGATGGAAGGGTTACAATTAATCTTGGTAAAAGACCAATTGATCTCAGGATTTCAACACTTCCCTCTTATGATAGTGAAAGAATTGTTTTGAGACTTCTCGACCAAAAAAGTCAGAAACTTCAATTAAATAATCTTGGTATGTTGGACAAGCAAGTAGCAGAGTTTGAAAATTTTTTAGATAGCAGAAATGGCATAATTCTTGTTACGGGTCCTACTGGATCTGGAAAAACAACAACACTTTATGCAGCAATTGAAAAAATAAAGCAGAAAAATATAAATATAATGACTATTGAGGACCCAATTGAGTATAAAATTGATGGGATAAGTCAAACTCAAGTAAATAATAAAATTGATTTATCATTTGCAAATGGATTGCGATCAATTCTAAGACAAGATCCAGATGTTATTTTGGTGGGTGAAATCAGAGATGAAGAAACTGCTGATATTGCAGTAAGGGCGAGCCTCACTGGACATCTTGTACTTACAACACTGCATACAAATACACCTCTAGGATCATTTGATAGGCTCAATGAACTGGGCATTGATCGAAAAATGCTAACATCTAGTGTGATCTGCCTAGTAGGACAAACACTTGAAAAGAATTATGAAGGTGATGAAAGATCAGGTATTTTTGAGATTATTAATATGAATGAAGAACTTAAAGAAGCAATAAGTAAGAGCACAGAAGAAAATTATTTGAAAAAATATCTTTCAACAGAACATACTTCAATTAATGAAGCGATTAAAATTAAAAAAGAAAATAAAGAAATTAGATAATTAAGATGAGAAAATTCTTTTTTAATGCAATGGACTCTTCTGGAGGCATTATTAAGGATGTTATTGAGGCGAATAATATCGATGATGCTAAAAATATCATTCAAAAACAAAAATTAACTATTTTAAAAATAAATGAAAAAAAACAATTAAATTTTATCTTTACAAGAAAAAGTATTCTTTCTTTAAAACAAACTTCACAATTCTTTACAAACTTTTCAATAATGATTTCAACTGGTTTGACTGTAAGCAGTGCTATTGAAAGTCTTACCGATACAGAAACAGACAAACAAATATCAAAAATGTTAGTTAATATATCGCAAAATTTAAGGCGCGGTGAGTCTTTGGCTCACTCAATAAAAATTTCTAAACCAACTATAAAAAGTGAACTCATTGAAATGATTGAGTCTGCTGAGCTCAATGGAAAATTGCCTAAGGTTCTAAAAAATATGAATTTACTTTTAGATATGAAAACCAAGATACAGCAAAGAGTTACAAATGCTTTGATCTACCCATTCTTCTTGTTTATTATTACGCTCTTGGTTGTTAATATCATACTAACTCAGGTAATTCCTCAATTTGCATTAACTTTTCAAAACGCAGGAGCAAATTTACCAAGCATTACTCAGTTCTTATTCGATCTATCCTATTTCATGACTAATTACGGAATCGAGAGTTCAATTGTTTTAGGAACGTTAATTATTGGATTATTTTACTTGCTGAAAAGAAATGTTGTAAAAAATTATTTATCAAATTTTTTTATAAGAATACCTTATTTAAACAAGTTTATAATAAATACAAATTACAATCTTTTCTGCAGACAAATGAGTATTAACTTATTATCGGGTTTACAAATTGATCATGCTTTAGAGTTATCTATCAACTCACTGCCAAGTATATCTCTAAAGAAGAGTCTTAAACACATTCCTGAGGAAATAAGAAAAGGTAGTATTTTATCAAAAGAATTAAAGAATGTAGGTATCTTTCCAGCATATTCTCTCACAATGATATCGGCTGGTGAAGAGACTGGACAGTTAGTTGATATATTTGATCGACTTTCCACCCAACTCAATACACAGGTGGACAATAGTATCGAAAGATTGAGTAAATTAATTGAACCCACTATTATAATAATAATTGGTATCGTTGTATCGGTTATCGCATTTGGAATATTATCGCCTATCTTAACTATGAATGAAATTGTATGAAAAATAAAAACAAATCAAATAGTGGTTTTACTCTTATTGAAATTATGGTTGTCTTGATCATAATAGCCATTATGGCTTCATTTATTGTCCCATCAGTTATAAGTCGACCAGACGAAGCAAGGGCAACAAAAGTAAAAAATGATATAATGGCTTTGGAGGGAGCATTGGACTTATTTAAACTCGATAATGGAAGATACCCATCTAATTCAGAAGGCCTATCAATTCTTGCAAATGAAAATATGAATACTTATTTAAAAAGACTTCCACTTGATCCTTGGGGAAGTCCATATCAATTTAGTAACCCTGGAAAAAATAGCAATATTGATATCTATTCACTTGGAGCAGATCAACAAATTGGGGGAGATGGCATGAATAAGGATATTGGCAATTGGAATTTAAACGAGTAAAACGTGATCTTCAGCAAGGTTTCACCTTAATTGAAATTCTCGTTGTACTAATCATTGTTGGAATTATATCAACATTTGCCATAAGCAGTTTTAATAACTCAATTTTCAACCATAATGACAATGACTTAAATACATTAAATAAATTTATTAATTACTATGTCGATCACACGCTAATCTCAGGTGAGACAGTTTATTTAGAATTTAAAAATCAAAATGTAATTGCAAAGATCGATGGTCAAAAGACAAAAACATATAGTCTGAATAACTTAAATTTTAAAACACAAACATTTGATAACCAAATAATAATTAATCAAAACTCATTATATAATACAATTAAGCTAAATTTTGTTTACAATAACGAAATCTATAAAAGTATCATAAATTTAAATGGAATAGATTATGAAAAGAAAAAGTAGTCCGGGATTTTCAATGATAGAATCTATTGTTGCCATGGTTATTGTGTCAATTGTGTTGAGTTCAGTATATTATTTAGTGCAGTCTCAAACAAACTCCTTACTTTATAATAAGAAGCTTCTTAACAATTTTTTCATTACTTCAAACGCTTACGCTGAGTTGTATTTAAAGTACAACATTAATCAACAAAGCGAATATCAAGGAGAAAGCAGTGAAGATTCACAAACTATTGGTTGGATGGCAAGCTTTAAACCAACTGTGATTAATAATATTAATAGGTTTATTATTATTCTTAATAAAGAAAAAGATAATTTAGAAATTAAATCTGATTTTTACTTTTATGGTGAAATTAAATAAAGTCAGCAATGGATTTACCTTAATTGAGGTATTGGTAAGTACGCTAATTATTGGCTTTATATTTAGTGTAATATTTTATTCAGTTAGTGCTCTGAATTTGAATCTATCAATTACGAAAATGCGTAATGATAATCAACATGCTGTTTTAAAATCCTTGTCAATAATTGAACAGGATTTAACTTCAATTTTCAATAGGCCAGTCAGAGATGAATTGGGTGAATATGAAACAGCGCTAATACTTAAAAATAATTATCATACAGAACTTTCATTCACCAGATCTCTTTATGATGATATTCAAGAAAATACAAAATTAGTGAGGATTTCATATACATTTGATGATGGCAGATATGAAAGACGTTTATGGAATGTTATTGACCGAATTCAAGGAAGTAAATATCAAAAACATTATTTTGATAGGCAAATAAATAAAATTAGAATTTTAGCCTCAGATGATGAAGGTCAATGGCATGAATATTGGCCAATGAGCATTTCTATAAACTTTATTGATGAAAGCAGTAATAAAGAAAATAGGAATATTTCTAGGGATGATATTCTACGATATCAATTATTATCTACACGATCCTCAATAACTAATATTAATTTACCTACTGCTTTTAAGGTGATTATTGATCATAAGGAACTAGGACGATTTGAACGTGTTATCTTATTATAAAAAAAATCAGAAAGGTTCGGCAATTTTCTCCGTTCTTATATTACTTGCCGTTGTTTCAAGTCTTGTATCTTTAATAATTAATTCAAATCAACAAAATAATTATTATTCACAAAGGTATGAAATTAATTCAAAATTAATGATGCAAATACACTCCGTAGAGGATTTTGCAATTGACGTACTAAGAACTGACTACATGGAAAATCCTCAGATTACTCATCTTAACGAAAATTGGAATACTCCTATTAATAACTTCTCTATAGGACCTTATTCTGTGTTCGCCAACATTACTGATCTGGATTCAAAGCTGAATATAAACAATTTAGTAATTAAAGAAAGAACGGAGAATCTTAATGTTGTAAACTTAATTCATTTACAAAGTTTTATAAATTTATTTGATAAATTAGATATTGATAGAAATAAAATTTATTCAATTATTGATTGGATTGATAAAGATACTGAAAGATATACTTCATCAGGTGCAGAAGATATTTTCTATCTTCAAAAAAATCCTGCATATCGCGCAGCCAATAATTATATTCAACATCTCGATGAATTGCTTTTAGTAAAAGGTTTTGATCAACAAACCCTGAGTAAACTTGAGCCCTACATAGCGGCATTGCCGTCTGATAGTTTTATCAACATAAACACCACTGGAGAGACAGTTATGCGGGCAATTCATAATATTATTGGGCCAACATACCTTGAGCTCTTAGAGGAAAAAATACAAGAAAATCCATTTATAAATATGAACGAATTTGAAGCATTTCTTAAGAATGAGCTGAAATTAAATGAAGTAATTACCAATCAAATTATCTCAATCACATCAACAACAAGTAAAAATTTTCTATTAAATGCAAAAGTCGTATACAGAGATTCATACATTACATTTACTACATCAATTAGTCTTAAAAAAGACAATGAAACATTTGAAAAATATAATAGAATTATTAAGAAACTTGGAACAATTTAATGAATAACTTTATTTTTATTAACCCTGATATTAATAACTGCGCAATCATACACGCACAAGAGAACGATATTAATAAGAATAAAATAGGTAATTTAAGAAACCTACTGAGCGAATTGACGGATACAAGCGTTATCTCTTTTGTACTGTCTAGATATTGCGCATATAAAGATACAATTGATCTACCGCCAAAGAACAAATCAATTTTCTTAAAGAATGCTGAAAATATAATTAAACAAGATTTACCTGACAGTAGTCAAAAGATACTAATCCAACCTCCTCAAGGAAATCAATTACCTTTTATAGTAATTTCAGATGAAACAACTAAAATTTTAAAAGATATAAAAAACCAATTTAAAATAGAAAAAAATAAAGTTCTTTTGGAAAGAGATCTATACCAATCAAATTCTAAAAAGTGGTATATCAATTTAAATGATGATGAGTTGATGATCCACTACAACGATAAAGTTTTACAGTCTAGTATTGAAAAATTTAAAGAAGATATTCAAGTCATTGCTGATAGAGAAAAAAATCCAGATTTAATCACTTGGAAGTATATATTTAATAAAGACCAATCGTCTTCAAAAAGTAAAAGCCTGCAATTAATATTAAGTGATATGTTAGATACTGATCAAAAGATAAATTACCTTATGAGTGATTTAGGTCATATTGAAGGTGATTCTTTTAGATTGTTAAGTATTAAAGATGTTGTTGATCAAAAAAAAGTTGATATTTCTTATTCAAATAATTGGAAATCTTATAACTACCTAGCAATTTCTCTAATACTATTCAGCGCTTTAACTATTCAATACACAAGCACATCACAATATGCATTTCAAATAGAAACCAGACAATCTAATATTTTGAATAGTATTTTTCGAGATTTGGAATCAACTAATCAAATATTAGATTTAGAAACAGTAGCATCAAAAATATCCTATTCAAATAATTTACCTGCGAAGAATTATATTGTCACACTCAATGAGCTTGGCGACATGTTTAATCAACCTGGCCTTAAACTAAAAAAGCTTGAAATTGCCTCAGATGATATCAATATGGTTTTTATTGTTGAAGGAGAAAGTGTCATCAATCAAATAAATTCAGCGATTCAGGAAAGTACAATATTCGACGTCAATATCAATTCAATTCAAAATGATAATCAGAATAAAATTATCGTAAATTTGTCTGTAAAATATAAAAATGCATAAACTTTATCAAATATTACTAACAACTTGGTCTGAAAATAATTCTTATACGAGAATATTAGTATTATTTTCATCGGCAATGATGCTTTTCTCTATCATCATATTTGTCATCAATATAACAAGTAATACAAAGAAAGAGTTATTAATAAATGATATAACTCAACTGAACAATTCCTTACAAATAATCAAGCGTTTTGACGATGTATATCCTGGAAAATGGAGACACTATCTCAAAAATAACTCTGAAACAATGGACATATCTGAATTACTCAATCAGTTTCAGATTACAATTATAAGTTTTAAAGAGGAAAATAATGCATACAATATAAATGGCGAAGTTGAAAATTTACAAGAACTGACTGATGCAATCGACTTACTGTATAATGGGCACGGTTTAGTGATTAATCGTTTAAGTATTGATCATTTAAGCAACAAACAAATAATTTTTGAAATAGACTTTACTTACTGATAAGGAATCAGTATTTCAATAAAAATTACTATTAGTTACAAGCTGATATTTCAGTTTGAACCGTACCGTCAATAACACATGGTGACTCTGAAAGAAATGTCATGCTCGAAATCTCAGCAAATGTGTGCGTTATTTCCGAATTTATATTAAAGGAATCAATAGTAGGAAATGTAGTTGCACCCTGGGTTACTGATAAGCTTCGTGTATTACATTCGGTCATGTCTGCATCAGGTGTTGGCACTAGTTTAACCTGCGTCGCAAGTACTGCATGATCCATTGTTCCATCGCCGTCAACATCCACTAAAGTTCCATCTTTTAATGCAATCTCAGGATAATAGTCGCCGTCTGCTTGGGGTGCCCAATCCCATCCATGCAGCTCACCTACACCATCATATTTTAGCGTAAAATTAGTTTGCAAAGGTGTAGCACCATTTCTACGATTTACTACATCGTGGGTGTAAACAAATTCTAAAGGTGCTTCTAAGCTTTTAAATGTAGTGTCAACTTTAGGAAATGCTCCTTTGCCATATTTTGTATGAGTGCCAGTACCCCAATGATATTTTTTAGGTGCAGCAGCATAAGTTGTGGCTGTGCTCGCAGGGCCCCAACCGCTAGATACATCATAATCTGCTTGGATTAAATTTCCTTGGCCAATATGTATTTCTGCACTCCCTAATTGAGTTAAACATCCACTACTTGCTGGATCACAAAGAACGGGGTAGCTATCGCCCGTACAAACTTTACTGGTACTATCATAAGCTGCACATCTATAAAGGTTCATGTCACTGGCTTGAAGTTTATAATAAACAGGATTGTGCGTGCCTGGTTCGATGTACTTGTCATTGTTGCTTTCACTAGGATCATTTGACGTATCCGCGCTCGTTGCCGCTCTGAAGTATTCAGCACTATAACCTGATGCACTAAGGGATGAACCATCTTGTGTTGGAAACAAGCATTCGTTTCCATAACAAGCTAAATACAAATCATTACTGTAGTTGTGTCCTCCGGTATTAGCCGATGTATCTGTTAACGGAGTGGCTTGGACTTGGTAATTAGATCGATACGCTGCCGCGCTCACATCCACAAGATCAAAATGCCCACCAACAATTCCAGAATGAGCTCCAAAGTTATTATCAGTTACTGTAGAACCTCCGTTCCAAGTAAATTTAGATGTCAGATCACAAGGTATCGTGACTGTATTGCCTGCAAAATTTGTTGCAGTTGAAGAATTATTTATATCTGTATTGCACGTTTCTTTTGCATATACGATTTTCTGAGCAGATGTATCAAGATAAATTGAGATCTCACCTACATCAGGATAATGCCTGGTCATTGAAGTTTGTTGATAGTTTTGATCTTTAGCAGATAGTGTTCCTGAGAAAGGGGTTTTTTCAAAAAATCTTCCACCTGATAACTGCAATACCACATCATCAGTCGTCGTTATACCTATTGTTGTATTATCAACAACAGGAGTAATCACGTCGCCACTTTTTAAATATTCTTGCAAGCCTTGAGAGTCCCTTTGGTGAACGTGTGCTCCATAATAATTAAAATATCCATTTGCACCGGCTGTGGCTGTGCTTGAAGTTTTAACTGTGAATGGAAAACCAGCGCCACCAGTTTTAAGTGATCCATCTGCAATTGAATAAAGATTATAAGCACGAGGGTATTCTGTATAGCCTGACATCGGGACACATTGATCCGCATTGCTTCCTTCTTTGATTGCGACATATTCCCCGTCAAAATTAATTTCATAAGTTTTTTGATCAGGGGTACCTCCTCCTGAGAAGTCATAACTAATTGTACCACCAGTCATCGTCTGTAATTTATGATCTGATGAGTCGGCGTATAGGGTTTCAGTTAATGTAGCCCCAGTATCACTATCTTTATATTCATCAATCATCTGAAATCTTGTAACTTCATTGCCGCCAACGGTTTCAACGGTTACAGATAAGACAGACCGTCCTTCTGTGGATGCTGCAGGAGGACAAACTCCATCAGTAGAAGTTCCAATTGCGCCCGCCTTGCATGCTTTAAAAACAAACTCTCCGTTTGGTTTAGCTGTTGTTGGAGCTGTGGTTGCTGTAACAGTCGCAAGATATCGGTCACCATCCGCGGCCTGAAACCAACCCTTGACAACTTGGGGTGATGAATTGTCAGCTCTAGTACTTGAAAGCCAAACTTCAGCAACTTGGCTTTGTCCACTTTCACTTGGATCTCCCATTCCAGAGATTGCATTGCACATGCCCTCATCAATTTGCGCTTTCCAAGCTGCATTAGGATAGTTTTCAGCTGCCACATTCAATACGCACATAAAGAAATCTATGGTTGAAAATGTATCTACTGCAGGATGTTCAATTCTATCAATTCTATCTGTTAAGTCAGTGCTATATTGCCCTGTCGGCGAGCCCCAAATTTCTGCATACGCAGTGGGATAAAAGAAGTTCATCAATAAAAAAAATACTATTAATTGTTTGGTCACTTTATACATAATCAATTTTCCTAATTTATTTTAAGTAGTTTGTGCTGCCTACACCTGAAACGCTGGAACTCGATGAAGAAGATGAGCCGCCGAGACAACCTGCAAGAAATAAAGTTGATAATAATATAACGATTATTGAATACTTCCTCATAAGATTCCTTAGGTATGAAATTTATTTAAAGTAATATTCTAGAAAAATTATAGAAAAATATCAAAATAAAATTTTATATATAATAGAAATTCAAGCCTGAAGTATCTTTCTGAGTATTAGTCTTAGATATCATTAATAAATATATGATTTTAAATACTAATACGTAAATTAATCAAGGTAACCCGAGATATTTTTAGTTGTATCTGATTTAGAAATTTCTTTATTGGTCTTCAATGAACCAAAAAAATAATCTCCCAATAGATTAGTGATTCCCCAATTATAGTTTTCGTTATGAAAATGGTGACTCATATGTGTATCGCGAAGGTTTTTTCCAATAGTTGTCATTGGTTTATAGTTTTTTGAGTGATGGGCTAAATGAATCCATTCATACCAAAGATGATAAAGAAGATGACCTGTAAATGGAACCATCGCAGTACCAAAACTCCAGAAAATTAATGAATAAAACAAATAAACCTGGCCATATGTATAAATTAAATATCTCCAAGGAGCAAATTGCAGTTTTATGTTATCGGGATCCCTGTGATGACCATGATGAAGAATAATTTGATATCTCCGATACCAACCTTCTTTTTTTGTGAGTTCAGTATGGAGCTGATACTTATGAACATACCACTCATAAAAAGGAGCTAGCAAGATTGGAATAAATAGCCAAATCAAATGCTCATATATAAGTCCTGAACTAAATATGTACAGCACACCAATAGTTGCCATTAAGATAAAACCAATAATGGTTGAATGGGAGAAATAGTTTTTAAATACGCTGGCCATAAACATATTATATAGGACGGAATTTCTTCCGTCCTATAGAAAAAACAATTATTTTTTTTGGTATTTTGCTGCTTCCTCAGACCCGCCTGTAGCCGTACCTTTACTGTAAGAATGGGCACCCATACCAGCTAATTCTCCATTTTGAACAATAAGATATGGATCTCTTATTGGTGAGCCATCAAAGAAGCACTCAAGAATTTCTCTCACACCAGCTGCGTACCTTGCTTGCGCTGAAAGTGACGTTCCTGAAGTGTGTGGAGTCATTCCATGATGAGGCATTGTTCTCCATACATGGTCATTTGGTGCTGGCTGGGGAAACCATACATCTCCTGCATAGCCACTAAGTTGACCAGACTGAAGCGCACGAGAAATCGCATCTTTATCACAGATTTTTCCTCTAGCAGTATTTACGATATATGCGCCTCTTTTCATCTTACCAATTAATTCGTCATTAAACATGTGTTCAGTCTCAGGATGCAATGGACAATTAATTGTAACAACATCGCAAACCTTAACCATGGACTCAACTGACTCATGAAAAGTAAGGTTTAATTCTGCTTCAACTTCATCGGGAAGTTTGTGTCGATCAAAATAGTGCATATGTACATCAAAATGTTTTAATTTTCGTAGAGCATCTAAACCGATGCGGCCAGCTGCTACAGTTCCTACATGCATTCCCTCAAGATCATAGGAGCGCTGCACAGCATCAGCGATATTCCATCCACCTTCATTGATAATTCTATGTTGATTGTGATAATCTCTAACTAAAGATAAAATCTGCATAACAATATGCTCAGCAACCGATCTTGAATTGCAAAATGTTACTTCAACAACGTCAACTTTGCGATCCATTGCAGCTTGTAAGTCAACATGGTCTGATCCAATACCCGCGGTAATAGCCATTTTTAAATTTGGAGCAGTTTCCATCTTTTCCCTCGTTAGATAATATGGAAAGAAGGGTTGAGATATTACAACATCTGCATCAACTAATTCTTTATCAGCTTGACAGCCGTCACCGTCCTTGTCCGATGTAACAACAAGTGTATGTCCGGCGTCCTCTAAAAATTTTCTTAAACCAAGTTCACCTGATACACAGCCAAGCAATTCGCCTGGTGTAAAGTCAATTGATTTAGGTGAAGGAAGCGTCATGCCATCAGGATATTTATCTAGTTTTGGAATATCATCTAAAGCATACTTTGATGGCATTCCACCTTTTGGGTCGTCATATAAAACACATAATATTTTCATTATTTTCTCCTATAACGTATATCTTAAATACTTAATTTTTTCGAGTGAGACTATGTCTTTTATTGGAAGAGACGTCAATTATAATCCAATTCTAATTCATAAAAGATGGATCTAATGACTCCATCTTTCGTTTGACCGCTGGCCACAATAAAGCAGCAGCCATTTCCCTGCCTTGACCTTGTTGTTTTGTTGTCTCAATGGCCTCATCAGAAGGATAATTTAATTCAAGGTTACCTGACATGGCTCTGACTTGATAGCTACATGCCTTTTCTAAAAAATATATATTTGTAAATGCCTCGGCAACATTTTTTCCAATGGCGAGTGTTCCATGATTTCTTAGGATCATTAGTTTTTCTTGACCCAAATCTTTTACAAGTCGTTCTTTTTCTTCATCAAACAAGGCAACGCCCTCATAGTCATGATAAGAAATTTGACTTCTAACTAGCATACCAGTTTGCGACAATGGCAATAACCCATCTTTTAACGAGGCGACCGCAACGCCGTCGTTAGAATGTAGATGCACTATGCAATGAGCATCTTCTCGTGCTTCGTGAATTGCGCTATGTATTGTGAAACCTGCAGGATTGATAAAATTATTTGTATCACTTAGAATTTTTCCTTTGAGGTCGACCTTTACTAAATTCGATGCTGTAATTTCGTCAAAAAGAAATCCGTAAGGATTAATTAAAAATTCATCTTCTGTACCAGGAACTTTTGCTGAAATGTGAGTAAAAATTAAATCATCCCATTTAAAGTACGGGACAGTTCTATAAAAAGCAGCGAGATCTTGTCTTGCTTGCCATTCTTCTTGAGAAACTTTGCTTTTAACGTCAACCATTGCTTATTAGTCTTTCTATTGTTTTTTTCCAGCCATCATAAAATTGTTCAGCTTGATCAATTGCAATATTTGGCTCAAATATTCGATCAGTTTTCCATAATTTTTCTATGTCTGCAACATCTTTGTAAATACCGCTATACATACCAGCTAAATATGCCGCTCCGATTGCAGTAGACTCTTGGTTCGCAGGTCTTTCTATTTTAACCTGAAGAATATCAGACAAAAATTGCATCATCATATTGTTATTTGTCATTCCTCCGTCAACACGAATTATAAACTTATCTCTAGAGAGATTTGAGTCATTCAAGAGACACTCAAATAAATCTCTAGTTTGAAAACAAATAGATTTAAGAGCCGCCATGGCTATATCAGCTTTTGAGGTATCTCTTGTAATACCTGAAATTTGACCTCTAATATCCGACCTCCAATAAGGTGCCCCTAATCCAGTAAATGCAGTTACGAAATAAATATCATTAGAACTTTTACTGGCCAAGCTTTCAACCTCTGAAGCATTTTTAAAAAATTCTAATTCATCACGCATCCATTGCACAACTGTTCCAGCGTTAAATATACTGCCTTCGATTGCGTAATCTTTTTTTCCCTTTATATTATAAGCTACTGTGGAAAGAAGGTTTGATTGAGAATTTATAATATTACTCCCCGTATTCATAAGTAAAAAACAACCCGTACCGTAAGTTGATTTTACCATACCTTCTTCAAAGCAAGATTGACCAACAGAAGCTGCTTGCTGGTCTCCGGCAACTCCTCCAATTTGAATTTCATTTCCAAAAAATTCAGATGCAATTGTACCAAAATCATCAACTGAATTTTTAACATCAGGAAGTATACTCTTTGGTAGATCAAATATTTCTAATAACTCTTCATCCCATTGATCATCAGAAATATTGTAGAGCATTGTTCTGGATGCATTTGTTACATCGGTAGAATGTTCTGATCCTTTGGTAAAATTCCATATCAACCATGTATCGATTGTTCCAATTAATAAGTTCCCTTTGTTGAGACATTCTTTTGCTTCCTTAATATTTTCTATTATCCATTTAATTTTTGTGGCAGAAAAATATGGATCTATGACTAATCCCGTTTTTAATTGAATGATGTGTGTGAGATTTTTTTCTTTGAGCTCATTACAATAATTTTCAGTTCGTCTATCTTGCCATACAATGGCATTGTAAATTGGTTTTCCAGTTGATTTATCCCAAGCCACAATTGTTTCCCTTTGATTGGTTATGCCGGCCACGGCAATATCCTGCGCTTTAATTTCAAGCTCTGCTAAAACATTATTGACGGCGTCTGTTGTTGTTTTAAATATTTCGACTGGATCATGCTCAACCCAACCGTTTTCTGGATAAAATTGCTTAAACTCAATATTTTTTTGAGCGAGTATTTGGCCTAATTCATTTAAAATTAAGGCTCTTGAACTAGTTGTCCCTTGATCTATTGAGAGAATATAACCACTTAATGACATATGTACTTATTTATTAATTTTGATGTTCAATTAATGGGTATTTTAAGATAAAGAATTACTTTTTAGTAGGCAAATTAATATGAATTTGAATAAACCAGTTTTTTTGGCGTCTAGTAATAATGAAGCTATTGAACAAAAAAAGGTTTTGGAAGAACAGTACGGTACAAACTCATTAGATAATGCAGATGTTATCGTTGTATTGGGTGGTGATGGTTTTATGCTTGAGGCTATAAAAAGTCATATGTCGCAAAATTTGCCTCTCTTTGGTTTAAATTATGGTAGTGTTGGCTTTTTGATGAATGCCTCAAATAAAGATGACTTAATCAAAAGAATCAACTTATCACAATCAATTGAGATCACACCATTATCAATGAAGGTGCGAAGCGTAGATGGAAGCAGCCATGAAGCAATTGCAATAAATGAAGTATCTCTTCTAAGAGAAACTCATCAAGCATCAAAAATAAAAATCTCAATTGATGATAAAGTTCGTTTAGATGAATTAATTTGTGATGGAGTCTTGATTTCTACACCCTCTGGAAGCACTGCATATAACTTGTCTGCGCACGGGCCAATTCTCCCAATCAATGCTGCTGTTTTAGCGCTCACGCCTATTAGCGCATTTAGACCCAGAAGATGGAAAGGGGCAATATTAAATAATAAATCCAGAGTAAAATTTGAAATTATAGAAGGTGAAAAAAGACCAGTAAGTGCTGTAGCGGATAGTACTGAATTTAGAGATGTTAAATCTGTCGAAGTTCATCAAAATGAAAGCCAAATAATTCAATTATTATTTGATAAAGATCACTCATTTGATGAACGAATATTGAACGAGCAATTTAAATTTTAGTTTTGGTGGCCTCACCCGGACTCGAACCGGGACGGGAATAAATCCCAAAGGATTTTAAGTCCTTTGCGTCTACCAATTCCGCCATGAGGCCAATTGTTTTAATTTATAACTATTAATTTAATTAACTACTAGTTCTTTAATACTTCGGATAAAAAAAAGGGGCCCGAAGGCCCCTTTTATTATCTGCTTTGCAGAAACTTAATTGCTGTCTGATACTGCAGCTACATAAATAGCCATACCGAATGCAATTTTGTTAACAAAGTCAGCAAGGTTATAGATCAAGTTCAGTGATCCAGCGTCTACGCCGCCACCAAAGTAACCTACTGCATAACCTATTGGATAAATCGCCCAACCTACTGTAACGATCAATCTCAACGCGTTAAACGCAGTTTGACCAGCAGCGTTTCCACTACCAGCACTTGCCTTGCTTGCTTCTCCTGCAAAAATTTCATAGATGATATATAACCATCCAGCCATTCCTATTACGAAGGCTAGCGTTACATTCATCGCTCCAACTTCACCTAGATAACCACCAACTAACATCACTATTGATGCGATTAATAGTCTCCAGAATAAACCAGAAGCAACAGCAGTCATTGCCGCAAGAATTACGTAGAACTCTACAATTTGCAGAGGCACTGTGATCAACCAGTCAATATATCTAAGAACTGTTGGTGAGTCACCAGTAGCAACCCATACGCCTCTCATGTAGAAGTAGTGCCACGCCGCAACACCAGTAACCAAACCAGCTACTGTGAGGGACGTCTTCCATCTCGCTGCTACTCTGTCTCTTTCAAGAAAGAAGAAAGCTGTAGCTGCAACCATGGCCATAGAGATTAACCAAAACGATATGGCTACGTGATCTCCGGGATTAAGCATTAATACTTTCATTGTTATATTCCCCTTAATTTTATAAAATTACGCAATTATCATTGAGAAACCGGGTTAAGTAAAGTAGAAAAAACTAATAAAATATAATTAAATCAGCAGTTTAGATGTTTGTGGATAAAAATTATTAATACTTAGTATCATAATTTTTCAATAATTCCTTCAAATCTGACTCACAATTATCAAGCCTTACTTCATCAGATGAACGCATTACCACAGATGTTCCGAAGCGATTTTCTTTGTTAAATGGGTAACTACCTATTTCAACTTCTGAATATTTATTCTGTAGACCAGTCAATGCGTCAGCGACATTGCTTTCGGGAGTAAAAACATCAATTGACTTAGACTTCACTACTTCACCAACAGTTAGGTGCTTTCTCGCCCCTTCTAGCATGCCCTGCATGATACTTGGGATTCCAGCCAATACAAATACATTGTCCATTTTAAAACCAGGCGCTCTACTCACTGGGTTCTCAATAAGCTCAGAGCCTACAGGCATTTTGGTCATTTTCATTCTTGCATCAGTCAATTCTCCGTCTTTATAATACTCCTTTAAAATACCTAATGCTCCTGAATTGACCTCTAATTCAACTCCAAAAGCTTTGGCGATACAAAAAGAAGTAATATCGTCGTGTGTAGGCCCTATGCCGCCCGTCGTAAATACATAATTGTAAGTTGATCTGAGATAGTTAACGGTCTCAACAACTATTTCTTCCTCATCTCTAATTACCCTTACTTCTACTAGTTGAATTCCTATTTCATTCAACCAATTTGCGAGATATGATAGATTCTTATCTTGCGTACGTCCGGATAAAATTTCGTTACCAATAATTATAAGTGATGCTTTCATAAAACCATGTCAAAAATTGCTAGTCAATATATCTCAGGGAGATTGATTAAAAGGTATAAGAGATTTTTTGCAGATATTCAACTTGATAATAATAATGAAGTTATAACTGCACATTGCCCCAATACGGGTTCCATGCAAGGTCTTCTTGATAAAGGCAATCCTGTTTTGGTGACAAAAGCAGATAATCCAAAGCGCAAACTTAAATATACGCTTGAAATTATAAAATCTGGAAGCGCAAGTGTAGGAATTAATACACATAAAGCTAATAGAATTGTAGAAGACGCAATCAAAAAGCATCTAATTCCTGAATTTGGTAAATACGATACATTTAAAAGAGAAGTTAAATACGGAACCAACTCTAGAATTGATTTTCTATTGAGTGATGGAGCTAAACAAACTTTTGTAGAGGTAAAAAATGTAACCTTATCAAGAAAAAAGGAAACGGCTGAATTTCCAGATGCAATTACTGACAGAGGCTCCAAACATTTGATTGAACTCTCTCATCTGCCCAGCAAAAATACAAGAGCAGTTATGTTATTTCTCATTCAAAGGGATGATTGTAAAAAATTTCAAATCGCAAATGATATTGATCAGATATACTATGACAACTTTAAAGCAGTCATAAAAAAGGGAGTAGAAATAATATGTTATAACTGTTCTTTTGAAAGTGACCAAATTCGTGTAAATAAAAAAATAAAACTCATTAATGAATAATACATTGCATAAAAGTAAAGACTTTGAAGGAATGCGAAAAGCTGGCAATTTAGCTGCATCCACTCTTGATCTTTTGGTCGATCATGTAAAGCCTGGAGTGTCGACAGACGAACTTGATTACTTCGCTTTCGAGTTCATAACAAAAAATGGTGGCTTGATTGCTCCCTTATTTTATAAGGGCTTTCCAAAGTCTATTTGTACATCAATTAACCATGTCATTTGTCATGGAATTCCATCTTCTAGAATATTAGAGGAAGGAGATATCGTTAACATTGATGTAACTGTTATCGTTGATGGTTGGCATGGAGATACCAGTCGGATGTTTCCTGTAGGCAAAATTAATGCAAAAGCACAGAAATTAATTGATTGCACTTTTGAGTCAATGCATGAAGGAATTAAAGCATCGGGTCCGAATGCCCGTTTTGGCGATATTGGTTATGCAATTCAGAGTTATGCTGAAAAACAGAATTATAGTGTTGTTAGAGATTTTTGTGGACATGGACTCGGCAAAGTCTTTCATGAATTTCCAAACATATTGCACTACGGCGAAAAAAATACCGGCAATCAAATTGAAGAAGGCATGTTCTTCACTGTGGAACCCATGATTAATGTCGGCAACTATCATGTAAGAATGCTGAAGGATGGATGGACAGCTGTAACAAAAGATAAGAGTTTATCTGCTCAATTTGAGCATAGTATTGGAATAACCAAAGAGGGATTTGAAATTTTTACTAAATCTCCCGCAGGGCTTGATAAACCATAAATTAAAGATTAAAAAAGTATTTATATGATCCCTCGATATTCAAGATCTCCCATGACTGATATCTGGAGTTCTAAATCAAGATTTAAAATTTGGCTCGATATTGAACTGTATGCTTGTGAAGCTATGGAAAAATTGGGAACTGTTCCAAAGGGTACAAGTAAAAAAATTAGGTCAAAAGCTAAAATAAATGAAAAGAGAATTGATACTATTGAAAAGAAAGTAAAACACGATGTGATAGCATTTCTTACGTCTATATCAGAATACGCTGGACCGCCTGCACGTTTTCTTCATCAAGGCTTAACCTCATCAGATATTTTAGATACAGCATTCAATATACAGCTCATGCAGTCATCTAAAATCATTGAAAAAGAAATGGCTCAGCTTCTTAAATCACTCAAAAAAATAGCTCTCAAATACAAAAATACGCCTTGTATCGGAAGAAGCCATGGTATTCATGCAGAACCAACAACCTTTGGTGTAAAAATAGCTAACTTCTATGCAGAGTTTGAACGAAATCGCGCGCGTTTCAACAGGGCAACAGAAGAAATATCTGTGTGCGCAATTTCAGGTGCTGTAGGCAATTATGCCAACATAGACCCTCGCGTTGAACAGTTTGTTGCAAAAAAATTAGGCGTGAAAGCTGAAACTATATCTACTCAAGTTATCCCACGTGACCGACACGCTGTTTATTTCAGTACTCTTGGAATTATTGCCAGCTCAATTGAACGTCTTGCTACTGAAATCAGACATTTGCAAAGAACAGAGGTTCTTGAAGTCGAAGAATTTTTTTCAAAAGGTCAAAAAGGATCATCTGCCATGCCACATAAAAGAAATCCTGTATTAACTGAAAACTTAACTGGCCTTTCAAGATTAATTCGAGGCTATACAATACCTGCCCTTGAAAATGTCTCCTTATGGCATGAAAGAGATATCTCGCACTCGAGTGTGGAAAGAATTATGGCTCCTGATGCTAATATCATCATTGATTTTGCACTAGCACGTTTGAATAATGTAATCGCAAACCTTGTTGTTTATCCTAAAAATATGAGAGCTAATTTAGATAAGCTAAGAAAACTACCTATGTCAGAAGGCTTCAAGCTCGCCATGACTCAAAAAGGGTTGTCTCGAGAAAAGGCCTATAAAATTGTTCAGCGAAATGCCATGAAAGTATGGGAATCTGATCTAGACTTTGAAACAGTACTGGATACGGATAATGAATTAAAA
>QBZX01000003.1 GCA_003282175.1 Pelagibacteraceae bacterium AG-337-G06 | reverse complement strand
AATCTGCAGATGCTCCTTGAGTATCATCACTCAATAAGGGGCCCATTACAAAGCCAGGATGAATTGTGGTCATTCTCAATTCTTTATTCTCATCAGCATTAATAAAGTTCCATGCATCTTTTTCTGCAAGTGTTTTGCTCTTGGTGTAAGCACCAACATCTTTTTGAGCGTTTGTCCAGTCATCGCCGCTACAAATTTTTTTGTCATGACCATAGGCTATGGCGACAATTGAAGAAGTAAGAACAATCTTTTTTATACTAGCTTTTTTTGCAGCTTTAAGTGCTCTCATTGTTCCTTCTTTAGCAGGTCGTATAAGTTCATCCTCACTTTTGGGCTCGCCAACAATAAAAGGTGATGCCAAATGAAGCATATATGCACATTCAGAAGCTGCATTATCCCATCCTTCATCATTAAGCAAATCAAGCTCACAGATTTCAAGGTTGTTATCTGATACTTCTTTTCTTACTGCTTCTCTTACCTCATTTTCTCTATTCATGCTTCGGAGAGATCCCTTAACCGCGTAACCATTTTTAAGTAATTCGGTTATACAGTGTAATGCGATATATCCTGAGGCTCCTGTGACTAAAACTTTTTCCATTTTTCTCCTAAATTATTGAAATAAAACAATAAAATCTAAATAATTAATTACTTGTATTGATTACCTTTATACTTATGTATTAAAATACATATAACAATTATTACAAGAGGTTTTTAAATATGGACTATCAAACTAGAGCTCAATCAACACCAGCAATCGATGAAGGTCTTAGACAATACATGATGAGTGTTTATAACTACATGGCATCTGGTTTAGCCCTTACAGGTTTAGTAGCTTATATGTTATTCCAAGCAACAGCTGTAATCAGTCCTACAGGTGATATTGTTGGCCTCACCAGCTTAGGTGTAACTTTATATACTGGTCCTATGATGTGGGTTGTTGCCTTAGCGCCTCTCGGAATTGTTATGTATATGTCGTTTGGCATGAGGAATATGTCAGCTTCACGTGCACAAACTATGTTTTGGATTTTCGCATTTCTAATGGGTTTGTCTCTTTCTACAATCTTTATAACGTATACAGGCGCTAGTATTGCTCGTGTATTCTTTATCACTGCAAGTACTTTTGGCGCAATGAGTATATATGGTTATACAACCAAAAGAGATCTTACAGGATTTGGTTCTTTTCTATTCATGGGACTGATTGGAATTATAATTGCTTCAATTGTAAATATATTCATGCAATCACCAGCTCTATATTATGGAATCTCAATTCTTGGTGTATTAATTTTCGTTGGTCTTACTGCATATGATACTCAAAAAATTAAGAATATGTATATGGCCTATGATAGTGCTGAAGTTGCAGCAAAAAAAGCAATCATGGGTGCATTGACCCTTTACTTAGACTTTATAAATTTATTTATTATGTTGCTAAGACTTTTTGGCCAAAGAAGATAACTCTTAAACAATTCTCTTTAGAGAAAAATCTAAGAAGTCTATGATGCCTATTAGCTCGTTAGAGTCTTTTAACTTTTTGTTATTTGCATTCAAAAGAAGATATTTTTTTTGTTTCTTCAAGGACTTCTTACTTTTGATAATTTGTAAAAAAGCTTTTTCGAACGTACTTCGATAAATTGAAAAGACAGCTGTATTTTCGTTATGGTCAATTGCATAGTCTCTCCAAATTCCATTACTTACGTTTTTCCCATAAATAGATAAAATCATATTAAGTTCTACTTTGTTAAAACTAGTTATGTGAGTTTTCTGATCTAACTTTTCATCTCTAGGTTGGGTATTTAAATAGTGAATGACCATGTTATCTCATGTTATCGCGAAAATTATACAAAAACAGCTAATTTTAGGGAAAATTTTCGATATAACTTAGCCATAATGACTTGCATTTATCTAAAAAATTACAATATTACCCATAACATTTTTAAAATATGCCTAAATCTGAAAAATTAGAATTTCAAACAGAAGTCAGTCAATTGCTTAAATTGATGATCAATTCTGTGTATTCTGAAAAAGAGGTTTTTATTCGGGAGCTTGTATCTAATGCATCTGATGCTTGTGATAAGCTCAGGTACTTATCTAATACAAAAGAAAAATTACTGAAGGATGATCCTAATTTTTCGGTAAGTATTAATATAGATAAAAAATCAAATTTGATTTCAATCTCTGATAATGGGGTTGGAATGAACAAAAAAGATTTAATATCAAATCTTGGAACTATTGCAAGATCGGGAACAGCTCACTTCTTAAAAGAACTATCAGAGTCTAAAACAAAAGATCTTTCATTGATCGGACAATTTGGAGTAGGATTTTATTCAGCGTTCATGGTTGCATCTCAAACAAAAGTAGTAACCAGAAAAGCTGGAGAAAATAAGGTATGGATTTGGGTTTCAGATGGTGAAAGTAATTTCACTATTGAAGAGAGTGAAAATCTTGATCTCCTTCCATCAAATAGGGGAACCACTATTGAGTTAACTTTAATAAAAGAGGCAAAAGAGTATTTGGAGAAGTCAAGAATAGAAAGTATCATACGTAAATATTCAGATCATATTAGTATTCCAATTTTCATAAAAGATGGTTCAGAAAAAAAAGATGAGAAGCCAGAATCAGTTAATTCTGCCTCTGCAATATGGACTCGCCCTAAAAATAAAATTACAGAAGATCAATACAAAGAATTTTATAATCATGTGGGACAGATGTTTGATGATCCATGGATGATTTCACATTATAAAGCTGAGGGAAAAATTGAATATACAGTTCTTAATTTCATTCCGTCATCAAAACCTTTTGATTTGTACGAACCTGCAAGAGAAAATAGATTAAAATTATACGTCAAAAGAGTATTCATTACTGATAATTGTCCTGAGTTAGTCCCACCATATTTAAGGTTTATAAGAGGTGTAATTGATTCTGAAGATCTTCCATTAAATATAAGTCGTGAAATGCTCCAAAATAATCCTGTGGTCGCAAAAATCAGATCATCTCTTGTTAAACGAACTTTATCGGACTTAAAAAAGAAACTTTCTAAAGATAGAAAATCATTCGAGTCATTTTGGTTAAATTTTGGTCCAGTCCTAAAAGAAGGAATCTATGAAGATTTTGAAAAGAAAGAATCTTTACTAGAAATTTCCCTTTTTAAAAACTCTAAATCTAAAGAATTAATTTCACTTGATGAGTATGTTGAAGGAATGGATAAGAAACAAAAAGATATTTACTTCATGACTGGAGATAGCTATGAAAATATACTGAATAATCCAAGTTTAGAGGGCTATAAATCTAGGGATATTAATGTCTTGATATTGGATGATCCAGTAGATAGCTTTTGGACATCATCTACACCTCTCTATAAAGAAAAGTCTTTTAAGTCAGTAACAAAAGGTCTTGATGATTTAGACTCATTTGATGGCAAAAAAGAAAAAGATGATAAAAAAGAAAATAAATCCATAGATCCATTGGTAGTTTTATTAAAGGAACAACTCAAAGACAAAGTTAAAGATGTAAGGATTTCATCAAGACTAACTGACAGTGCCGTATGTCTTGTAGGAGATGATAATGCCATGGATCCCCAGTTAGAAAAGATACTTCAGCAACACAATCAGCTAAATCAAGAATTGTCTCTAAAAATATTAGAAATAAACTCAAATCACAAATTGATTAAAAAGCTAGCAAAAATGTGCACCAAAAAAGATGAAATTAATAAAATTAATAAGATTGCGACAATGTTATACGAACAATCCAAAATTTTAGATGGCGAAAAGCCAACAGATCCTGCACTATTTTCAAAAAGCCTAATAGATACAATATATTCATCACTAAATTAAAGTGTGGATATGCTGATGAAATTAAGACTCTTTTTTTAAAAAATTTTGTTTATATTATTGGCATTAATAAGGAATAAAATAATGAAAAAATCAATTACATTAACTTCAATAGCTTTTTTTGCTTTAGTTTCTTTTGCAGCTGCAACAGAATTTAATACAAATTCTATATACTCTGGAAAAGTTGAAAGAGCATACAATCAAGCTGATATTCCATTACTTCCTGGTGATTGGAAAGTATATGATCTCGAAAAATCTGGAAGTGTACCTTCTGGCAATTTTTATGTTTATGCTACATTAGTCCCAAGTAGCTTAGGTTCAAATGAGAATGCCGCATTTGCAGACGGTATAAATTATGCAGTATTGGGCGCTAATTCTGAAGAAACAGATTATAGAAAAACATTCTACGGTTGCGATGCAGGTTTTTATACTTCAAGTGACACAAAAACAAGTAATATAGATTACAGAGGTTTAGGGAACTTTGAAGAAACTTGCTCTGCAATGGCAGCAGAAGGAACAGCATTTAATGCCAACCATCAATTCTATTATGCAGACTGTAATGAAATATGTGTCGAAGTTAATTTTGCGCTCTTCACAGAAAACTATACTAATTTGACAGAAACAAATTTTAGTGAACTATCTGAAAACATGTTTAATGCTATTAGATCAACTGTTACCGGAAATAACGCATCTTTTGATTTTTTAGAGAACTATAGATAAAAATATTATTAAGTTTAAGCATTCACTAAATTTTTGAATACAAATTGTAGTATGCCTCCAGTTTCGAGGTACTCTATTTCAGTAACGGTATTGACTAATAACCTAATTTTAATTTCTTTAGTTTTTCCGTTACTGTACTTTATTGACGCGTTATATAAACTCTGTGGCTTCAAATTATCTGCAATATCTAAAATATTTATACTTTCTGATCCTAATAATTTTAGGGACTTCCTATCCTCTTTACCCTCAAATTTGAAAGGTAAAACTCCCATCCCAACTAAATTTGATCTATGTATTCTTTCATAGGACTCCGCAATAACTGCCCTAACACCTAATAATTTAGTTCCTTTTGCAGCCCAATCTCTTGACGATCCCATTCCATAATCTTTTCCTGCAATAATGATCAAAGGTGTTTTAGCTTTCTGATATTTAATTGAAGCATCATAAATCGACATTTGTTTTTTTGAAGGATAGTGAATTGTATAACCTCCTTCGACATTATTTAACATTTCATTTTTAATTCTAATATTAGCAAATGTGCCTCTCATCATAACTTGATGATTTCCTCTTCGGGCACCAAAGGAATTAAAATCATTCTTACTTACTTTTTTATTTTTTAGATAGTCACCTGCTGGTCCATCATCTTTTATCGCTCCAGCAGGACTAATATGATCAGTAGTTACTGAGTCTCCAAAAATACCAAGAATATTTGCTTCCTTAATATCACTTATATTATTTTGATTTAATTTTAGATCTTTAAAGAAAGGTGGATGTTGAACATAGGTTGAATTTTTATTCCATTTATAAGTCAGACCTGCAGGGGCTTTAACTGCATTCCACTTTTTATCTCCTTTAAATACATTTTTATATCTTTGCTTATAGAGTTGGGAAGTAATAGTTTTATTTATTATTTTTTGAATCTCTTTATTGCTTGGCCATATATCTTTTAAATATATATTTTTACCATTATTACCAATGCCAATAGGGTCTTTATTTAAATTAATTTTTGTTGAACCAGCAAGCGCATAGGCAACAACTAAAGGTGGAGACGCCAAATAATTTGCTTTAACAAACGGGTTAATTCTTCCTTCAAAATTTCTATTCCCCGATAGCACACCACTTACTATAAGATTATTTTTACTAATGGTATCTGATATATTTTTATCAAGAGGTCCCGAATTTCCAATGCAAGTTGTGCATCCAAAGCCAACCAAATGAAATCCTAAATGATCTAAATACTTTTGTAACCCTGATTTTGTTAAATAGTCAGTCACAATTTTTGAGCCAGGTGCAAGTGAAGTCTTTACCCAAGGTTTAGTTTTTAAGCCTAACCCGGCAGCCTTTTTTGCAAGCAATCCTGCTCCTACCATCACACTTGGGTTTGATGTGTTAGTGCAGCTTGTAATTGCAGCTATGGCCACATGACCATGGTCTATTTCAAATTTTGCACCTTTAACTTTAGATAAATTAATAAGTTTTTTTTGTGAGAACTCTGTTTTGAGTGACTTCAAGAATTCATCTGAAACTTTTGATAGAACTATTTTATCTTGAGGCCTCTTAGGTCCAGCCAAACTTGGTAATATGTGAGACAAGTTTAATTGCATTTTATCAGTATAAACCCTGTCATTTTTTTTATAATCTTCCCATAGCCCTTGAAGTTTTGCGTATTTTTTCACAAGCTGAATACCGTTTTCATCTCTACCACTTACTTTTAAGAATTTGATTGTTTCTTCATCAATTGGAAAAAAACCACAAGTTGCTCCATACTCAGGAGCCATATTTGAAATTGTAGCTCTGTCAGGTATAGATAATTCTTTAAGTCCCTCGCCAAAGAATTCTACAAACTTACCAACTACCCCTTTTTTTCTTAATTGTTCTGTAATTGTAAGAACTAAATCCGTAGCAGTTATACCTTCTTTAACTTTACCTTTAATTTCAAAACCGATTACCTCAGGGACAACCATTGAAATTGGTTGACCAAGCATTGCAGCCTCAGCTTCAATACCACCAACTCCCCAACCAAGTACTGATAAGCCATTGATCATTGTAGTATGACTATCGGTTCCAACCACTGTATCAGGATATGCTAGATCTACTTTCTTATTATTAATTAAGGTACTTGAAGACCATATTGTTTTAGCAAGATACTCTAAATTTACTTGATGACATATCCCTGTTCCCGGTGGAACAACACGAAAATTATCAAACGATTTTTGTCCCCATCTGAGAAATTCGTATCGTTCAATATTTCTTTTATATTCAAGATCGACATTTGTTTTATGTGCAGAAGCTGAGCCAAATTTGTCAACCATAACTGAGTGATCAATTACAAGATCGACGGGAGATAAAGGGTTAATCTTTTTGGGATCACCTTTTTTATCTTTTATCGCAGAACGCATCGAAGCAAGATCAACCACCGCGGGTACTCCAGTAAAATCTTGCATAAGAACTCTAGCTGGTCTAAAATTAATTTCTTTTGCTATTTTTTTTTGCTTTTTCCACTTTTGAAACTCAAGTATATCACTTTTCAAGACAGTTTTATCATCTTCGTATCTGATAAGATTTTCAAGAAGTACCTTAATTGAGTAAGGTAAAGATGATACATTCTTCAATCCATTTTTTTCAGCATGTTTAAGACTATAGTATGTATAGGTCTTTTTGCCGATTTTTAGTGTTTTTTTTGTTTTAAAGCTATCGTACATAGAGGGTTTACTGGATGTATTAATAAGACTAATTTGAACAGCTATCAATAGAAAGTTTAATATGAATGAACTAAAAATTGAGGACTTAACTTGTTATAGAGGTGATAACTTGGTCCTAAAAGATCTAAATACAAAGCTTAAATCTGGTGAAACACTTGTAATCAGAGGCAGCAATGGATCTGGTAAAACCACTCTTCTACGGGTGCTATCAAATTTTATAAAATCGTATAATGGGAAAATACTCTTTAATGATCACAATGTACTTGAAGATGCTAATTACAGAAACTGTTTCAATTTTGTAGGTCAAAAGAATTCTCTAAAAGATAATCTATCAGTCAAAAATAATTTAAAGCTATGGGAAATTATCTATCAAAAAAATATTTCTTATTCAAAACTTTTAGAAGATTTTAATATGTCACACCTTGTTGAAAGAGATGTTGGCTCTTTAAGTGATGGACAAAAAAAGTGTATATCACTTCTCAGGCTTAATTTTACAAAAAGTAAGATATGGTATTTAGATGAACCTTTTGTTTTTTTAGATGAAGAAAACAGTCAAATATTAATTCAAAAAATTAAAAATTTTAACACTAATAATGGGATTGTGATTATTACTTCGAATATCAATTTACAAAATACATTTACAAACGAAATTAAAATTTAAATAATCATTATGTTTGCATTACTCAAGAGAGATTTATATTTAGCATTATACTCAAGCTCAAGTTTTTTTTACACTTCTTCTTTTTTTATTTTAGTGTTAATCATTTTACCATTTTTGTTTGGTACAAATGATGTTCAACTTCAGGTTTTGTTTAAAGGTATAATTTGGATAGGATTATCATTATCAATTTTACTAACTATGGAAAGAATCTTTAATGCCGATTATGAAGACGGAAATTTAGATATTATTATTCAACGATATCCATCATTAGAAACTATTATAATTAGTAAATTTATAACTCATTGGATAGTTTATTGTTTACCGTTGTTCATTATACTTCCGATACTGAGCTTTTTATTTTATGTAAGTTTAGATAGTTTTTTTCTAATTTTTCTGAATCTTTTTTTTGGATCTCTTGGGATGGTTTTTATAGTAACATTTGTTAGTGCTTTGACTCTTGGTGCAAAAAGAACCATATTTCTAAAAGCAGTGATTGTAATACCGCTATTTGTCCCTTTTCTTATATTTGGAACAAACCTTGAATCTTGGCCTATTTTGCTGGCACTTTCCATGATGTCTTTTGTTCTTTCAATGTATGTCTCAGCATATGGTCTGCGTCTATATGTGGAATAGAAATAATTATGAATAAACATATATCTATAGAAAATGAATTTAAGATTAACAAATAAGCAAATCAATATTATTGAAAAAGCAAATCCATTTCTCATAGTATCAACTATAGTTGCTTTTACCTTTGGGTTATATTTTTCGTTATTACAGTCTCCACCTGATTATATTCAAGGTGATTCAATGAGGATTATGTATATACATGTTCCATCTGCCTGGTTTGCTCTAATGGCATATACCATACTTGCTGGTTCTTCAGTTCTTTGGTTTATTACTAGAAATCCAATCTTTAGTATAATTGCAAGGTCGATTGCACAAATAGGAATGATATTCACATTAATTTCACTTGTGACTGGAAGCATATGGGGAAAGCCTACTTGGGGCGTATGGTGGGTATGGGATGCAAGATTGACATCAATGTTATTATTATTCTTTTTGTATTTGGCATATATTTTTTTATGGCAGTCTATTACCAATAAAGACCTTGCGTCTAAAATATCTGCAGCTTTGGCAATTGTTGGTTTTGTGAATATTCCAATTATAAAATTTTCTGTTGATTGGTGGAATACATTGCATCAACCAGCAACTATTTCAAAGCTTTCTTCGCCTAGTATTGATATATCGATGATGGTACCACTTTTTATAATGACGCTTGCAACTTTTCTTTTTTTGATAACAGTTTTCTTTATCAGATTAAGAATAGAAATATTAGATAACAAGATCTTAAGAATAAGAGAAGTAAAATGAATGAGCTTATAAGCATGGGAGGATATGCACCCTTTATTTGGTCTGCTTATGGATTCTTTTTCATTACTATAATAATACTATTTATCACAAACTTCCTGAGATTAAAAAAAAGAGAAGAAGTATTAAATAAAATAAATAACAACCGTGACTGATACAGTAAAAAAAAGGCTAATTAAATTCTTAGTAAGTTTAATTATATTTGGAATAGCTATTTTAATAATAGTTTACAATTTAAGAGATAATATTGTTTATTTCTATAGTCCTTCAGAAATTATAGAAAACAATCAAACAGGTAGTCAAATTGTCAGGCTTGGTGGATTAGTTGAATCTGAGTCAGTTATGAGTGATGGAGATAGTATTTTTCATTTTAAAATAACTGATGGCCAAGAGCAAATAAGCGTCAAATACCAAGGAATACTGCCTAATTTATTTGCTGAGGAAAAGGGGGTTGTTGTAGAAGGGATATATATGAACGACGGACGCTTTATTGCTAATAAAGTTTTGGCTAAGCATGATGAAAATTATATGCCACCTGAAGTTATAAAATCACTAAAAGAAACTGGTAAGTGGCAGGAATAATGAGTCTAGCTATAAATTATATTGCAAATTCATTATTAATTTTATGTTTAGTAACCTCGATAATCCAATCAAGGTTTCTATTTAGAATTCAGAATTATAATTTACTTAGTATATCTCAACTTTCAGCAATCCAGTTTCTATCAATTTTAGTTTCTTTTGTTATATTAATATTTTTATTTATAACTTCTGATTTTAATTTCGACTTAGTCTATTTTCATTCTCATTCTGAGAAACCATTTATCTACAAGTTGTCTGGTGTATGGGGAAACCATGAAGGAAGTATGTTGCTCTGGATACTAATATTGGTATTGTTTAATTTTTTATTTTCCCTCTCAAAATCAAGTTCTCAAAAGTTTAAAGAAATAACTGTAGCTGTTCAAAGCTTAATGATATTTGGCTTCGTATTATTTTTATTAATGCTTTCAAATCCTTTTAACATAAATAATGAAAATTTTAATGATGGGTTAGGGCTTAATCCAATTCTACAGGATCCACTATTAGCAATTCATCCGCCAATTTTGTATATAGGCTATGTCGGATTTTCACTTATTTTTAGTTTATCTATTACTGGTCTCTTAACTAGTGAAGTTGATAAAAAATGGGCTACCATTGCAAAGCCATGGGTGTTTGCTGCATGGTCTTTTCTAACAGCAGGTATCGCTCTAGGGTCCTATTGGGCGTATTATGAATTGGGATGGGGTGGTTACTGGTTTTGGGATCCCGTTGAAAATGCCTCACTAATGCCCTGGCTTTCTGCAACAGCCTTAATACATTGTGTTGTTGTTTTACAGAGAAAAAATACGATGCAGTCTTGGACAATGGTTCTTGCAATTCTAACATTTTCACTTAGTTTAGCTGGAACCTTTCTCGTTAGGTCAGGAGTTTTAAATTCAGTCCATACATTTGCTTCTGATCCAGGCAGAGGCCTATTCATTTTAATATTTTTATTCATTATCCTAAGCTCTTCATTTTTATTATTCGCTTTAAAATCAGAAAAGATTGATAAGCCTTCTTCACATAATATTTCCAGTAGAAATACAGGCATAATGGTAAATAATTGGCTCCTTATATCAATTTTGATCGTAGTATTTCTTGGCACTATGTATCCGTTAGCAACGGACCTTCTCTATAATCAAAGCCTAACCGTAGGCCCTCAATATTATGCAATGAGTATTACGCCTATTATTATTCTTTTTTTATTCTTCATGATTCTTTCTCCACAATTAAGCTGGGGAGAAAGTAAGCTCTTAAAAATTTTAAATGAGATGAGATACATTTTGATTTCTTGTTTAACAATTACTTTCTTAACAACTTTATACTATGACTTATTTAACCTTACCGAAATATTAATCATTTTCTTGAGCTTGATTTTAATAATATCCTCACTGTCTTCGGGTCTTAATTTTAAAAGTACTAAGGTTATTGTGAAGTCAAATTTTGGTCAAAGCATGGCTCATGCAGGTTTTGGAATTTTTATGTTAGCAGTTGTTAGCAATGCTGTATATTCACAAGAAAAGATTTATGATGCAAAAGTTGGCAGCAAGCTTCAATTAGATGAATACATTTTTGATTTTAAAAATATTGAACAAGAAGAAAAAGTTAATTTTAATTCAATAAAGGCCTATTTATCTTTGTCTAAAAGTGGAAAAGATTTAGGTGAATTTACACCTGAGATTCGCTTTTACTCTGACCCACCGACAATAACTTCTGAGACAAGCATTATTCACCAATTCTTCTCAGATGTTTACGTAGTAATGAACGTTCCTCAAAATCAAGAGTCGATTAGTCTTAGACTACATATTAAGCCATTTATGAATATTCTTTGGTTAGGAGTGGTCATGATTATATTAGGTGGAATAATAACAGTAATTTTGAACAGAAATAATTATAGAGAAAATGAAATTAATTAAATTTTTGCCACTTATTATTATAGTCGTAGTTTGTATTTTTTTCTTTTTTTCACTTAATAATGATACGACAAAATTATCATCACCTTTAGTTGGAAAAGAGGTGCCTGAATTTTCAGTCGATCGTTTATTAAGTAATGAAACAATGACAAATAAAGATTTGATTAGTGATAGACCTATTATTTTAAATATTTGGTCATCATGGTGCATTCCCTGCCGAGCAGAACATGATGTACTCATGGTTTTATCAGAGTTATACGATGTTGATATTTATGGCTTAAATTATAAAGATAATAAGGTGGAGGCCAAAAAATTTATTGAGGGATTAGGCAATCCATTTAAAAAAATTGGGGTTGATACGTCTGGTAGGTCAGCCATTGATCTTGGAGTTTATGGTGTTCCGGAAACTTTTGTTATTCGAAACGGTATAATTATGTACAAGCACATCGGTCCTATACATATGAATGAATTGGATGAAAAAATTTTACCAAAGATTAAAGGATAATAATTAATGAAGTTAAATTCTGTTACTATCTTGATATTTGCCTATGCTTTACTGTGCTTCCCAGTATGGGCTGAAGAGCCACGCGCAATCAATATTTTTAAAGAGGTAAGATGTTTAGTATGCCAAGGTCAAACTATACATGAGTCTAATGCTGAAATGGCTGAAGATTTAAAGACACTCATTCGTGAGAAAATTAGTGAAGGTAAGTCAGACAAAGAAATAAAAGGATTTTTAGTTGAAAAATATGGAGATTGGATATTGATGACTCCTCCAATCAAAAAACTTACTTATGTTCTCTGGTTTGCTCCATTTATTATAATGTCTATGGGATTAATTGTTATTTTTATAAGAAGAAAAAGAGAAAAAGTCTAAATTTCGTCACTTTGTTGATATTTTTTAAACAAATAAATGATTTTAATATAATATAAAAACAAAGGAGTAATTCGTATGAGATTAAAGATATACAGTATTCTACTATTTTTCATTTTAAGTTTAAATTTTAATTTAGCAACTGCTGGTGGCATTGAAGATGATGACTCAGCAGGAGAATCTAAAGATTACGAAAATGTTGAATTGACTACCAGTGAGGATACTTCCGTATTGCAAGAATCGCAGGAGCCATTGTCTGAAGAGTCAGAGGAAATCATAGCTGATGGATGTGATGGAGAAACAAATGTTATTAAATGGTCTCAAGGATGCGTTACTTGGTCAGGTGGGTACATAGAAGAAGGTGAAACAGCTGATACTTATGTTCGTTACGGATCATAAATAGTGCTTAAGAAAATCTACCTCACTTTATTTATTACTCTTTTACTTGGAAATTTCACGTTTGCAGATCAAAAAGATAAATGGTCAATATCAATTGGTCAATTTGATGTAAATGACACAATAGACTCTTCTGAATTTAGATTAGAGTTATTGTACGGAAATAATTTTTATGAAAACAATTATGGTTTAAAGCCATTCATTGGAGCCATGTTGAATGGTGATAGTGGAAAGTACGCTTATACTGGTTTGAGGAAAGACTTTATTATTTCTAAAAAATGGAACTTTACTCCAAGCTTTGCTCTAGGATATTATGATAGAGGAGACAGTAAAGATTTAGGCTACAATTTAGAATTTAGAAGTCAGGTAGAATTTTCATATGCCATGGGTGAAAGTAGGATTGGTTTTAATTTAAATCATATTTCGAATGCAAGTTTAGGAGATACAAATCCAGGAACCGAGAGTGCAACCGTTACCCTTATTAGATTATTTTAATTATTTGCCAAAGTCTTAGAAAACTTATCTGGATCGAATGACTCAAAATCATTAATACCTTCGCCTGAGCCAATTGCTAATACCGGTATATCTGTAGAGTTTGATAATGATACGACTGTTCCCCCTGCAGCATTTGAATCAAACTTCGTTAAAATAACTCCTGTAATAGGCGTATATTTATTGAATTCTTCAATCTGCTTAAGAGCATTTTGACCAGTGGTTGCATCTATAACGATGATAGTTTCATGTGGAAAACTAACGTCAAGTTTTTTTAAAACTCGATCAATTTTTCCAAGTTGATTCATCAAATCTTGTTTATTCTGTAGTCTGCCAGCTGTATCAATAATAATAACATCATTACCATTTTGCTTTGCATGTTCTATTGATTTAAAAACTATACTCGCCGGATCAGATCCATCAACATCTTTAATTATGTCAGTCCCAATTCTACTAGACCATTCACTTAGTTGCTCCGTTGCCGCTGCTCTAAATGTATCCGCTGCAACCATTAAGACATTCTTATTATTTTCCTTAAATTTATTTGCTAATTTTGCAACCGTTGTAGTTTTGCCTGATCCATTCACACCTGTCATTAAAATAACATAGGGACTTTTGTTTGTTGAGTAATCAATATTCTTTTTATTTTTAGATAAAATATTTTTAATTATTTCCTCTAATGAGGATTGTATTTTTTCTATAGAAGGGTTCTCTATAAATTTTTCATTTTTAAGTTTGCCAATAATAAAAGAAGAGGTTTCCAAATCGATATCGGACATGATTAAAAGATCCTCGAATTTTTCAAGTGAGGCATCATCTATCCTGTGGCTTGAAAAAATTTTACTTATCTGGGATTTAAAATTATTAAACAACTATATTTCCGGTTAAACCAATCTGATTTCTACCTGTAACGATCATTTTAACTATTTGTCCATTGTCTAAATTGTTATCAATTTGTACCTTTGCAAAAGTATCCGATCTGCCTCTGCCTTTATCTTCAACAATGACATTAATCTTCTTATTCTTAAGTCCGTCATAATATTCTAAGAGCTTTTTCTTTCCGATTTCCCTTAGTATTTTTGCTCTTTTTTTTATTATATAACGATCAACCTGGGGCATCCTTGCTGCAGGCGTTCCTTCTCTAGGCGAGAATGGAAATATATGCAGAAAGGTTATGTTGCAATCTTCAATTAGATCTACTGTATTTTGAAACATTTTATCATTTTCTGTTGGAAATCCAGCGATTATATCTGCACCAAAGACAACTTCAGATCTCACGCTTCTAATTTCTTTAATTGCCGAAATAGCATCATCTCTCAAGTGTCTCCTTTTCATTCTTTTCAAAATCATATTATCACCAGCTTGCAGCGATAGATGAATATGAGGAAGAATCCTTTTTTCATATTTAATGAGGTCCATTAAATTTTTGTCAATTTCGGCGACATCGAGTGAAGATAATCTTAGTCGCTTAAGGTTAGGTATGGAGAAAAGTATGTGAGAGACTAGAGTTGCAAGATTTGGTTTATTTTCTAAGTCGTGACCGTAACTTGTTAAATCCACTCCTGTTAAAACTATCTCTTTATAACCTTGATCAAGAAGAGTATTAATTTGGTTAACTACATTCTCAGGTTCAACACTTCTAGAGTCCCCACGTCCATAAGGAATAATGCAAAAAGTACATCTGTGGTCACATCCATTTTGAATCTGAACAAATCCTCTTATTCTATTCTCAACTTTTTTTATAATTGGTGATATAGCTTGACCATGCTCGAATATATCCCCTACTTTATTAATTCTATCATTGCTTTCCTTAATCTCTTTGTAAGTCTTAGACTCTAGCTTTTCCTTATTGCCAATAATTGAATCTATCTCATTCATGGCGACAAACTCATCTTTATGAATTTGAGCTGCACATCCTGTTAAAATTATTTTATTATCTGGATCGTTTTTTTTGAGCTTTCTAATTTCTGTTTTTAGATCAGCAATAGTTTTATTAGTAACAGCGCAACTATTAATAAAAGTGCGATCTTGTAAATTATTTTCTTTAGCAAACTTTCTAATAACTTCAGACTCATAAAAATTAAGTCTGCAGCCGTAAGTTTTAACTTCAGGATTTTTCATTAGCTAATTGACCTTTGTTTTTGATAAAAAGTATATAAGCTAAGCATTCATAAGCTACGTAACTTGCATGATAAATTCCTGGTGTCTTAACAAGCTTATATAGCCATCTATACTTTGGCAGTCTTGACCAAACTATTAAAAAGGCATCTATTCCTTGATATATTTTACCATCTTGCTCCACGTGAAGTCTTCGAATTAATTCCGCAGAAGATTTAGCTGTTTCTTTTTGAGCTTCCTTGTTGTTTGTAACATCAATCCAGCCTAATTTTTCATTAAACTTTTTATAATGATTGATTTCCATTCTGCATACACTGCAAGAATTATTGAAGTAAACCTTTGGTGTTTTTTCTGAATGCTGCTTGTTCATATTGTGTATCGGTCTTTATAATCTAGTTTTGTTGGCCCAGTCATAATTATATTTTTATTATCCAAATAATCTATTTCTAAATCTCCACCTGGCAATGATACTTTAACATTATTATCTGATAAGCCCAATTCTTTACCAGCGACCACAGTTGCGCATGCTGCTGTACCACATGCCAGTGTTCTACCTGCACCTCTTTCCCAAACATCCAATACAATATGATTTCTATCTCTTAATTCAGCAAAGCTAACATTAATTTTCTCTGGAAAAATATTGTCATATTCGATTATTGGGCCAAAGTCACTAATGTTATATTTTTTAATTTCATCCAAAAAAAATATAGCATGCGGATTACCAAGATTGACAAAAAATGGATTACATACTTTTAAATCGTTGCATGCGAACTCAACAGTTTTACGATCAATATCTTTCGATAAAGGAATTTCATTCCAACTAAATTTTGGTTCACCCATATCAACACTTACGATACTATTAGATTTAGCTTGGCAGTATATTTTTCTTTCACTAGTCATAATCTCAATTTCTTTTTTATTATCTTGTTCCATTAAATAACTTGCAACACATCTTGTTCCGTTTCCACAAGCACTAATCTCACTACCATCAGAGTTGTAAAATTTCAAAAGTGGTATGTCACTTATTTCAGAATTTCGAATATATATTAACTGATCGCAGCCTATGCCTTTATCACGATTACATATATGCTGAACTTCAGTTGAGCTGTGATCAAGCTCGTTACTCCTTTGATCTATGATTACAAAATCATTCCCTAAGCCATTCATTTTTATAAATTCAAATTCCGACATATAGCCTTTATATTAGGTAAAACCTAATTTTCCAGAAATAAGTACCAATTCAAACTTGACAAGTTTGAAGACAAATAATAAAAAACAGCTGTTTTCCGCAAGAAAAATATTCCTGCGGTACCTATTAATTTAGGTGTCGACATCAGTCAGCGAGTTTCGCCCACTGATGCGCTACCTGCTGAAAGTGAGTTATAAATGTTTGAAAGCCTTAGTAATAGGTTTGATGTTATTTTTAAAGGTCTAAAAAAGACTGGCTCTATTGACGAGAGCTCTTTGGAAGCGGCCCTGCGTGATATTAGGCGAGCGCTCCTGGAAGCTGACGTAGCTTTACCTGTAGCAAAGAGTTTTATAGAAAAAATTAAAAAAGAGTCTATCGGCAAGGAAATACTCAGGTCAATAACTCCAGCTCAAATGATAACTAAAATTGTCAACGATGAACTTATAATGACTCTTGGTTCAGACTCTAGTGAATTGAAAGTAAATGAAAGTGGAAATTCAATTTATCTTTTTGCTGGACTACAAGGTTCCGGTAAAACTACGACAGTTGGGAAAATTGGTAATTATTTAAAAGAAAAGAAAAATAAAAAAGTATTATTAATATCACTTGATACGTCTCGTCCTGCAGCATTTGATCAATTAAAGAAACTCTCAGAACAAATAAATGTTTCAATTCTACCAAAGGTTGAAGATCAGTTGCCTATAGATATTGCAAAGAGAGCTTTGCAATTTGCACAACTTCAAGAAATCGACTGTCTATTATTTGATACAGCTGGACGAATAAATATCGATCAGACTCTTATGAATGAATTAAATCAATTAGAAAAAGAAATTAGCCCAACAGAGACGTTGTTGGTTCTTGATAGTTTAACTGGACAAGAAGCAGTTAATGTTGCGACTGATTTCTCTAAGACAATTACAGTAACAGGAACAATATTAACGAGGATAGATGGGGATGCCAGAGGTGGAGCCGCCCTAAGCATGAAATATGCAACTAACTGTCCTATTAAATTTATGGGTATGGGTGAGCAAATGGATGCTATTGAAGTTTTTCATCCTGAACGAATAGCCAATCGTATTCTGGGAATGGGCGACATCGTAACATTAGTTGAAAAAGCATCTGAAAATATTAAAGAAGAGGACGCTGAAAAGATGGCTGAAAAGCTGAAAAAAGGTGAGTTTGACCTTGATGATTTACTTAGCCAAATTAGACAGATGAAAAAAATGGGAGGGATTTCAAATTTAATGAAATTTGTTCCTGGTCTTAAAAATATGAAAGATAAAATCCCGCAACAAGATAATCCTGAAAATTCCATTATAAAACAAGAGGCAATAATTTTGTCAATGACAAAGTATGAGAGAAATAAACCAAAGATTATAAATGGATCAAGAAAGAAAAGAATTGCAGCTGGCTCTGGTACATCAATTTCGGATATCAATAAAATATTAAAACAGCATAGAAAAATGTCCGATATGATGAAGAAGTTATCAAAAAAGGGAATGGGCTCTATAGATCCAAATATGTTAAGTGGACAATTAGGCGCTGGTATACCAAATGATTTTTTTAAGAATAAATTTTAATTTTTTTAACAAAAGGAGAAAAAAATGGCATTAAAAATAAGATTATCTAGAGCAGGATCCAAGAAAAGGCCTGTCTATAGAGTAGTTGTTGCTGACTCTCGAAGTCCAAGAGACGGTAGATTTATTGAGAAAGTAGGATTGTTTAATCCTCTTCTAAATAAAGATAATAAAGACAGAGTTCAATTGGATCAGGATAATATAAAGGAATGGTTATCTAAAGGAGCAAAGCCCACTGACAAAGTTGCAAAGATCCTGGGTGCTGCGGGTTTAATCCCAATGCCTGCTCAAGGAAACAATCCAAAAAAAGCACAACCAAAGAAAAAAGCTCAAGAACGTTTAGCGACAGCTCAAGAGGCGTCTGCAGCAGCAGAAGAAGCTCCAGCAGAAGAAGCTCCAGCAGCAGAAGAAGCTCCAGCAGAAGAAGCTCCAGCAGAGGAAGAAGCTCCAGCAGAGGAAGCTCCAGCAGAGGAAGAAGCTCCAGCAGAGGAGGAAAAAAAAGGGGAAGACCAAGCAGGAGATGAGAACAAGTAAAAGTCTAATTCTAATTCTAATTCATCATGTCTAAGTTGATAGCAGTTGGCGAAGTTAGAGGAGTTCATGGATTAAAAGGGTTTTTCAAAATAACATCTTTCACGGAAAACCCTGATGATATATTTAAGTTCAAGTCTTTTAAGATTGGAAACAATTATAAATCTACAAACCTAAATAAAATAAAAGAATTGCCTAATGGATATATAGTTTCATGCAAGGAAGTTGATAGTAGGGAAAAATCTGAGTTGATAGTTGGATCCCTTATAGAAATAGATTCTTCTGAATTACCTGAAATTAATAATCAAAAAAAATATTATTTTCACGAATTAATTAATTTAGAAGTAAAGGATGAAAATAAGAAAACACTCGGAAAAGTATGTTCAGTTGAAAATTATGGATCAGCTGATTTGATAGAGGTAAGAAAGAAAGACCAAAAAGATTTTTTTATTCCATTCTCAAAAGCGACAATAAAAAAAGTGGATTTAGAGAAAAAATTATTACTGGTTCAAAATGTAAGTGAATATTTAAATTAACAAAATGTATAAAGTTAAAATCATATCAATATTTCCTGACTCTTTTCCTGGAATACTCGGACAAGGTGTTATAGGTAAAGCTCATAGCAAAAAGATATGGTCATTAAAAACAATTGACCCTCGGAAATATACTAAAGATAAACATAAAAAAATTGATGATACAACAGCTGGTGGTGGACCAGGAATGATTTTTAAACCAGATATCATGGGTAAAGCTATTGATGCATGCTATAGAAATATTAAATCCAAAGAAAAATATCCTCTAATTTACTTAAGTCCAAGGGGAAAACCTCTTACGCAAAAGAAAGTTAGCAAATTATCAAAAATGAAAGGAATAAATCTTCTCTGCGGTAGGTATGAGGGAATTGATCAACGCCTTTTGGATTATTACGAGATAGAAGAATTAAGTATTGGAGACTACATTTTAGCCGGTGGAGAGTTAGCTGCTCAGGTTTTAGTTGAGTCAATAGTCAGACTCCTTCCAGGGACTTTGGGACATAGTGAATCTAGTGAAATGGAATCATTTAACAATGACTTATTAGAGTATCCACAATATACCAGGCCAAAAACATGGAAAAACATAACTATTCCAGATGTATTGCTGTCTGGTAATCATAAGAATATCAGTAAATGGCGCTTGGATATGTCTGAGAAAATAACTAAGAAAATGAGGCCAGACATATGGAAAAACTACAAAAAAAACAAGACAAGCAAGAAATAAAGTATTAAAAGACGGTGCGAGGCAATCATGAATATTATTGAACAGTTTGAAAAAGATCAAATCAAGACACTTATAAAGGGTAAGAAAATACCTCAGTTTCATCCAGGTGATACTGTCAGAGTAAATGTTAAGGTTAGAGAAGGTACAAGAGAACGTATCCAAGCATTCGAAGGTGTTTGTATAAGAAAAAAGAATAGAGGCCTCAGTTCTTCATTCACGGTAAGAAAAATATCTTTTGGTGAAGGTGTTGAAAGAGTTTTTCCAATTTTTAGCCCAACTATTGACTCCATTTCCATTGTAAGAAGTGGGCATGTGAGAAGAGCAAAGCTTTACTACTTAAGAGACCTGACTGGTAAAAAAGCAAGAATTGTTGAAAGAATTAGAAAGAAGCAGCCTGATTTAGCTAGTCTTTATATTGATGAAACAGAAGAGGTTGCGGAAGAACAAATCGTTGCCGCAGAAGAACTTGCAACTGAAGAGGAGGCTACCATGCAAGCTGAGACTTCAGAGTCACAAACTGAAGATACCCCTGAAGCAAAAGAGGAAAATAGTCCTGAGGCGGAAGATGGAAAATCAGAAGAAACAGACAGTACAAAAGAATAAACAATTCTTTTTCTTTTTAATATCATTAACTGAATTATGAGTGCGCCAAAAACTTTGTATGATAAAATATGGGATAACCATATCGTTTCCATTAATGATGATGGAACTACAATACTTTATATTGACCGACATCTTGTCCACGAGGTAACAAGTCCACAAGCCTTTGAGGGATTGCGAATGAGCGGTAGAAAAGTTAGAAGACCTGAATTTACTCTGGCTACAGCAGACCATAATGTGCCCACTATGGATAGGGATAAGGGCATAGCAGACCCAGACTCTAAATTACAAGTTGAAACATTAGAGAGGAACGCTAGGGAAAATAATATTACTTACTTACCGATGTCAGATAAGCGGCAAGGTATAGTTCATATTGTTGGCCCCGAGCAAGGATTTACTCAACCTGGAATGACAATAGTTTGTGGAGATAGTCATACGTCCACTCATGGTGCTTTTGGAGCTTTAGCGTGGGGCATAGGAACATCTGAAGTTGAACATACTCTTGCTACTCAAACTCTGATTCAAACAAAAGCTAAAAATATGTGCATTAAAATTACAGGTGAGGTCATGGATGGAGTAACTGCGAAAGATATAATATTAGCAATTATAAAAAAAATAGGAACTGCTGGTGGAACAGGTTATGTGATTGAATATACAGGTGACGTAATTAGAAATTTATCAATGGAAGGCAGAATGACAGTTTGCAATATGTCTATTGAGGCAGGTGCAAGAGCTGGTTTAATCAGCCCTGATGAGAAAACTTGGGAATATTTAAAGGGCAGACCACTTGCTCCTTCTGGAGTTGAGTTTGAAACAGCTATTAGGTATTGGCAATCGCTTGCTACTGATGAAGGCGCACAATATGACGAGATCGTAGAAATAAAAGCTGATGAAATTATTCCCCAAGTCACTTGGGGAACAAGTCCAGAAGATGTTGTCTCGATCGATGGCTATGTTCCTGATCCAAAAAATGCAAGTAGTGATGAAAAAAAGAGATCTATTGAAAGAGCGCTTGACTATATGGGTCTAGAACCCAATACGCCAATTAATGAAATTGAAGTAAACAAAGTTTTTATCGGATCTTGCACGAATGGACGAATAGAAGATTTAAGGGCCGTATCTAAAATTGCAAAAGGTCGCAAAGTTGAAAAAAATGTTCATGCAATGATTGTTCCAGGCTCGGGACTTGTAAAAGAACAGGCAGAAAAAGAAGGCTTAGACAAAATATTTATAGAAGCAGGGTTCGATTGGAGGGATCCTGGATGTTCAATGTGTTTAGCCATGAATGCAGATAAACTTAAACCTCAAGAAAGATGTGCATCAACTTCAAATAGAAATTTTGAAGGAAGACAAGGAAGAGGTGGGCGAACACACTTAATGAGTCCACAAATGGCTGCTGCTGCAGCTATCAAAGGTAAATTAACTGATTTTAGAGATCTATAATGGAGAAATTTAATAAACTAACTGGTAACGCAATTCCTTTACGGATAACTAATGTTGATACAGATATGATAATTCCAAAACAGTTTTTGAAAACTATTAAAAGAACCGGTCTTGGAGAATATTTATTTTTTGAGTTAAAGTTTGATCAGGATGGTAATAAAATAGATTCTTTTGAACTCAATCAAGATCAGTATAAAGGTGCGAGTATCTTGATAGCGGGTAAAAATTTTGGTTGTGGCTCTTCACGGGAACATGCCCCTTGGTCAATTGCTGACTATGGTATTAAATGTATAATTGCGCCAAGTTACGCCGATATATTTTATAATAACTGTTTCAAAAATGGTATTTTACCTATAATTCTTGACGAAGAAACTGTAGCTAAATTACAGGACTCTGCTGAGAATACATTGAATTTCAACATTGACCTAGAAAAGCAGAACATAACTTATTTAGAAAACAATGAACAAAAGGAAATAACATTCGAAATCGATCCTGTTAAGAAGAAATGTTTAATTGAAGGACTTGACGACATTGGCATGACTTTAAATAAATCAAGTTCGATTTCAGATTTTGAAAATAATCAAGCTAAGAAAACGCCTTGGTTATTTAGAAGCGAAATAATATGAGAAAATTATATAAATTATTAATTTTATCTGGAGATGGTATTGGTCCAGAAGTAATGGATGAAGTTATTAAAGTTGCTAAATGTGTTGAAGAAAAAAGTGATGTTGTTTTTGAAATACAAAAAGATGATATTGGTGGAGCAGCTTATGATCGATACGGTGTTCCCTTATCAGATGAAACATTAGCTAAGGCAAAAGACTCTCACGCAGTCTTACTTGGTGCCGTTGGAGGAGAAAAGTGGGATAATCTTGATTTTTCTCTAAGGCCTGAGCAAGGGCTTTTAAGTATTAGAAAAGAAATGGATCTATTTGCTAATTTAAGACCCGCTTTATGTTTTGAATCAATGGTTGATGCATCATCTTTAAAATCTGAACTTGTTTCTGGTTTAGACATCCTAATTGTCAGAGAACTTACAGGTGGTATTTATTTTGGAGAGCCAAGAGGTATTGAAGAAAAAAGTGATGGAACCAGAATTGGAATTAATACCCAGTCATACACTACAGAGGAAATAAGAAGAGTTGCAAGAATTGCTTTTGAACTGGCAAGCAAAAGAGACAATAGAGTAACTTCATGTGAAAAATCAAATGTTATGGAGTCGGGTATTTTATGGAGAGAAGAAGTTTCTTACATTCATAAAAATGAATATCCAAATGTTGAGCTTTCACATATGTATGCAGACAATTGCGCTATGCAACTTGTAAGAAATCCAAAACAATTTGACGTAATTGTTACTGACAATTTATTTGGAGATATTCTTTCCGATGAAGCCGCTATGTTAACAGGGTCTCTAGGAATGCTGCCTTCAGCTTCATTGGGCGCTTTTGATTCAAATAACTCTAGAAAATCTCTTTATGAACCCGTTCACGGATCAGCGCCTGATATTGCTGGCAAAGGAATAGCTAATCCTATTGCATCTATCTTAAGTTTTGCAATGTGTCTTAAATATTCATTTAATATGGATAAGGAATCTGATCTCATTAATCAATCTGTTAATAAAGTACTTTCAGATGGCTATAAGACAGCCGACTTAATAGGTGATGATAATAAAAATTTGTCGACAGTTGAAATGGGAGAAAAAATTATTAATCAATTAAAACAGAATTTCTAATTTATGAGCTTAAATATCGCAATAGTTGGAGCAACTGGGAATGTCGGTAGAGAGATGCTCAATATACTTTCAGATAAAAAGTATGATTCAGCAAACATTTTTCCTGTTGCATCAAGCAAAAGTGAAGGAACGAAAGTTGAATTTGGAGATAAGGAGCTCACAGTTGAAGCCATTGACAAATTTGATCCAGCAAAAGTTGATCTAGCACTATTTTCAGCTGGAGCAAGCGTATCAAAAGAATGGGCACCCATGTTTGCTGAAAAAAATTGCATTGTTATCGATAATTCAAGTCAATTCAGAATGGATAAAGATGTACCCTTAATTGTTCCTGAAGTAAATCCCGATGCAATAAAAAATTATAAAATAAAAAATATTATTGCAAATCCTAATTGTTCAACAATACAACTAGTCGTAGCATTAAAGCCATTGCATGAAATTTCTAAAATAAAAAAAGTGATTGTTTCAACTTATCAATCTGTTTCAGGTGCAGGTAAAGCTGGTATGGATGAATTATTTGACCAAACAAAAAACATGTTCTCAGATGAAATAAAAGACAATGTTAAGTTTACAAAACCAATTGCATTTAATGTTATACCTCATATTGATAAATTTATGGATGATGGGTATACAAAAGAAGAGCTTAAGATGAATCAAGAAACAAAAAAGATTCTGTCTAATGAAATAGAATTTAGCGCAACATGTGTGAGAGTACCGGTTTTCATTGGTCATTCAGAGGCAGTGAATATTGAATTTCATGAAAAAGTGTCTGTAGAGCAAGCAAGAGAGGCGATTAAAAATGCGCCAGGTTGTAAATTACTCGATGAACGTGAAGATGGTGGGTATGTAACTCCGAAAGAATGTGCTGGTAATGACGATACTTATATTTCAAGAATTAGAGAAGACACTTCAACTAAAAATGGTTTATCAATTTGGGTAGTATCTGATAATTTGAGGAAAGGTGCAGCCTTAAACACAATTCAAATTGCTGAAATGCTGATAGAGGACCATTTAAAATAATGAGAAAAGATATAAGAAAACCAAGAAGGAGTGTGCTTTACGTTCCAGGCTCTAATGCCAAGGCACTAAAAAAGAGCAGTACATTGGATGTCGACTCATTGATTTACGATTTAGAGGACTCTGTAGCATTGAGCGCAAAAGAAGATGCAAGAAAAGCCATTATTGATATTTTAAATTCAGGAGTGAATAAAAACAAAGAGCAGGTAATAAGAATAAATAATTTTGATTCTGAAGAAGGGCAGAAAGATTTAAAAATTTTAGAGAATTGTTCTCCAGATGCAATATTAGTGCCAAAAGTTAATGAGGCTAAAGATATACAAGAGTGTGAAAAATATATTAATAATAAGGAAATAAAAATATGGGTAATGATGGAGACAGCACTTTCCATAGTAAACGCATATGACATTGCCAAATCTTCAAAATATTTAAAATGTTTTGTTATGGGAACTAATGATCTTTCAACTGAACTCGGACTAGAAGACGAGTTAAAAAGAACCGCCTTAGTTACTAGTTTTGAAAAATGTATGATGGCTTCAAAAGCATTTAAATTATCGATATTAGATGGAGTATTTAACGATATTAAAGACTCAAAAGGTTTTGAGGAAGAATGTACTTATAGTCATGGATTAGGTTTTGATGGCAAAACACTCATTCACCCTGGGCAAATTCAAATATGCAATAAAATTTTCACTCCAACTCCAGAACAGCTTGATAAAGCAAAAAGAATTGTTGCAGCTTTTGAGGAGGCACGAAAAAAGGATCCTAACATTGGTGTTATAACGTTTGAGAATAGTCAAATAGAAGAACTTCATGTTGCCCATGCAAAAAGAGTTATAGAAGCCGAGTCACTAGTCAATAAAGTCGAGGAAGACTCTCATATTGAGGAGTTACAAACATCAACAAGTAAATATAAAATTGGTAATTTTTTTGAAGACTTCAAAATGGGTCAAAAAATTATTCATGCAACACCCAGAACAATCACTTCAGGAGACTGTGCATTGTATACAGCTCTTTATGGATCTAGGTATGCCTTACATTCATCAAAAGAGTTTGCAAAAAAAATGTCCTTAGATGAATCTCCAGTTGATGATTTTCTTTTATTCAATATTGCGTTTGGAAAAACCGTTCCAGATATTTCATTAAATGCAATTGCTAATCTTGGATATGCTGAATGCAAATTTCTCAAACCAGCTTACCCAGGGGATACAATTCATTCAACGTCAGAAGTTATAGGTATTAAAGAAAATTCAAATGGAGATAACGGGGTCGTTTATGTACATTCAATCGGATCTAATCAACACGGTGATCCTGTAATTGATTATAAAAGATGGGTCATGGTGAGAAAGAAAAATAAAAATCTTAAAAAAGTTGATCCCTCAATTCCTGACTTAAATAAGGAAGTATCAAATAAAGAAGTAATATCTATTGCTAAAAATTATAATTTTGATGTTTCGAATTTTGACTTTGCAGCATCTGGATCTGCTCTTTGTTACGAAGATTATAATGTTAGTGAAAAAATTAATCACATTGATGGAATGACAGTAGAAGAAGCAGAACATATGATGGCGACTAAACTGTACCAAAATAATGCTAAAGTTCATTTCAATCATTTCGTTGAAAAAGGTGGAAAATTTGGTAAACGGATTGTATATGGTGGTCATGTAATTAGCTTAACAAGAGCTCTCACCTTTAATGGCTTGTCGAATGCTTTTAAAATTATTGCAATAAATGGAGGTACTCATGCTTCACCTTGCTTTGCGGGAACAACAGTTTTTGCGTGGAGTACTATTTTAGACAAGATTGAAGTTTCAGATAAGCTTGGAGCATTACGAATAAGAAGTAATGGAATAGGAGATGCGCAGGCGTATCAATTTCAACATCGGGATGCAAATAATAGATTTGATCCTTCGGTGCTTTTAAGTCTTGATTATTGGGCATTAATACCAAGGAAAAATTAATTTACTGTCGTTTAAATCTATTCTTTTTGATATAAATAGGTGATTAGTAATGAGCAATCCACTTTCACCTCACCTTCAAGTCTATAGATGGCAAATTACTTCCATCTTATCTATTCTTCACAGAATTACAGGAGTTGTTTCATCGCTGGGATCATTGATAATAATATTTTTACTATTCGCTATTGGTAGTGGTGAAGATTTTTTTGAGACTGTAATCAAATTAGCTAACAATTTATTTGTTAGAACAATTCTTATTGGTTTAACATTTTCATATTTATTTTATTTTGCAAATTGTATCAGACATCTGTTTTGGGACTCAGGCTATGGATTGGACTTAAATACTGCCAAATTGACAGGATGGTTAACAGTATTTCTTACAGTTGTTCTAACGGTAATTTTCTGGATGATGGTGATGGGCATATTTTAATTATGGAATCAGCAAAAAATGCATGGAAAATTCATAGATTAACTACCATTTTATTGATTCCATTCATCATATATCTGTTTGTGAGAATAATTCATTTCTCTGGCGAACCTTATCAGTTGATATTGGAAGAATTAAGAAGCCTATGGTCAATTTTATTTATATTGATATTTACCGTTTTAGGGCTAATTCATATGAGATTAGGAGTTAACGAGATACTAGAAGATTATATTCATGACGAATCTGCTAAAAAGGTAATTAATTTATTAATATCATTCTTTTTTATACTTATTTTAATCTTTGTATGTTTATCAATGTGGTTAATTTTAATTTTTTAATATGAGTTACGAAATCGAATATCATGATTACGACGTTGTTGTTGTAGGTGCTGGAGGCTCCGGATTAAGAGCAACAGTTGGCGCTGTAGAAAATGGATATAAGACAGCTTGTATCTCTAAAGTGTTTCCAACAAGAAGTCATACGGTTGCTGCACAGGGTGGAATCTCAGCTGCGTTAGGAAACATGGGAGAAGATGATTGGCGATGGCATATGTACGATACAGTTAAAGGGTCAGATTGGCTTGGAGACCAGGATGCAATCGAATATTTATGTAAGAATGCGCCTAAAGCAGTTTTAGAATTAGAAAATTATGGCGTGCCATTCAGTCGAACAGAAGATGGTAAAATATATCAGCGAGCTTTTGGTGGTATGACAAAAAATTATGGCGATGGAACTGCGCAAAGAACATGTGCTGCAGCAGACAGAACTGGCCATGCAATAATTCATACTCTTTATGGGCAATCACTCAAACACGATGTGGATTATTACATTGAGTACTTTGTTTTAGATTTACTAATGGTTGAAGGAGAATGCAGAGGTGTTGTTGCCTGGTGTTTAGAGGATGGTAAGCTACATGTATTTAATTCAAAACAAACCGTATTAGCATCTGGTGGTTATGGAAGAGTTTATTTCTCTGCTACATCTGCTCACACATGTACAGGAGATGGAAATGCAATGGTGTTAAGGGCAGGTCTTCCTCTGCAAGATATGGAATTTGTTCAATTTCATCCTACAGGAATTTATGGTGTTGGATGTTTGATAACTGAAGGCGCTAGAGGAGAAGGAGGATACCTGGTAAATAGTGAAGGAGAAAGGTTTATGGAAAGGTACGCTCCATCTGCAAAGGACTTAGCCTCAAGAGATGTAGTGTCACGATCTATTACCAAAGAAATTATTGATGGAAGAGGCGTTGGGAAAGATAAAGATCACATGTATCTTCATCTAGACCATATTGACTCCAATATTCTTGAAGAAAGACTACCAGGGATATCAGAGTCTGCAAAAGTTTTTGCTGGAGTGGATGTAACTAAAGATCCAATACCCATAATACCTACAGTTCATTATAATATGGGCGGAATACCAACCAACTTCCACGGTGAGGTTATGAATCTTGTCAAGGGTGATGAAACAGTCGTACCTGGGCTAATGGCTGTTGGGGAGTCAGCTTGTGTGAGCGTTCATGGCGCAAATAGGTTAGGATCTAATTCTCTAATTGACCTTGTTGTTTTTGGAAAAGCTGCTGCAGACAGAATTGACGATATTGTTCCTAAGGGCGAAAAAAATAAAGATATTCCTAAATCAGTCATTGATGATGTAATAGCAAGATTTGATGCTACCAGAAATTCTGACGGTGATGTTACAACTGCTGAACTGAGGTCTCAAATGCAAAAAGTCATGCAAAAACATTGTGCGGTATTCCGAGATGACGAAATTATGTCAGAAGGAAAAAAGCTCATCGAAGAAACTTGGTTGGATAGTGAAAACTTAAAGATAAAAGATAAATCACTTGTTTGGAATACAGATTTATTAGAGTCTTTAGAATATAAAAATCTTATTGCTCAAGCTGTGGTCACTATGAATTCTGCTCATAATAGAAAAGAGAGCAGAGGTGCGCATGCTAGAGAAGATTTCAAGGAAAGAGACGATAAAAATTGGATGAAACATACACTATCCTGGCTTGACGACGAAAAATGTAAGCTGGAATACAGATCAGTTCATGAATACACCCTTTCAAATGAAGTTAAATATATAGAACCTAAAGCAAGAGTTTATTAATGGTTCAATTTAACCTTCCAGATAACTCAAAACTCACTGACGGTGATTATTATAAATTAGAATCTGAAAATAAACGTGTAAAAAAGTTTAAAATTTACAGATGGTCTCCTGAGGATGATAAGAATCCTAGAATGGATACTTATGAAGTTGATATCGATGATTGCGGTCCTATGGTATTAGATGCTGTTATGAAGATTAAAAATGAAGTTGATACTTCTTTAACTTTTAGAAGATCTTGCAGAGAAGGAATTTGCGGCTCATGTGCTATGAATATTGATGGTACAAATACACTAGCATGTACAAAAGCAATATCAGATGTGAAAGGTGATATTAAAATATATCCTTTACCTCACATGCCCGTTATCAAAGACTTGGTAACGAATCTGAAAAATCTTTACAAACAACTAAAGTCTATAAAGCCATGGCTAATAAAACAAAAACAAGAAGCGACTGATACAGAAAATATTCAATCAAGAAATGATCGAGAAAAACTTGATGGCTTGTATGAATGCATATTATGTGCTTGTTGTTCTACATCTTGTCCTAGTTATTGGTGGAACAGTGATAAGTATTTAGGACCAGCTGTCTTACTGCAATCCTATAGGTGGTTGCAGGATAGTCGTGATGAAGAAAGAAAAGAAAGACTTAAAGAACTGGATGACACATTTAAAGTCTATAGATGTCACACCATAATGAACTGTACTCAAGCCTGTCCAAAAGGCCTTAACCCAGCTAAAGCAATTGCTGGAATTAAGCAGATGATTGCACAACAATAATCATCAATTAAAAAATATCTTTGTTTGCTTGAAAACCGTTTTATTGGGGGGATGATGGACAACTATTAATTAGGGGAATTAATGAAAAAAGAATATCGCGTTGTCCATCAACATCCTACATATAGTATTCTTCACACATAATTGAACCTAAATACGACTGCCAACTTGACAAATGCAATGCTCAATATTTTTTCTCAATTTTCACTAAAAAACTTCCCTTATGCCAGCTGTTTTCTATATATCTGATTTGATGATTATTCTCTGCCCAATGGGGAAATTCTTTTTTTATTTGACCACTATTACCAGTAATAATTTCGACTTTAGAAATACTATCCTCATACGCACTGTAAATAAAATCAGTAAATTCTTGATAAGCCTCTTCTAGTGTAAAACCGTGGAGATCAAGTTTTCTCATAATTTTCAAACATTGCTATTAGCCTTAATTAATTTACAATAATTTATGTATGAAGAATTCTTACACCAAACCTAACTTAAAAACCAAGTATTTTGAAGACTTATTCAATTCACTTCCATCAATGGAAACTAAATCAGTCGCCATAACAGGTACAACTTCGGGATTAGGGTTTTATGCTGCTGAGTCAGTTGCTAAGCTTGGTGCACGAGTATTATTACTAAATCGTCCATCAGACAGAGCTGAAACTTCTTATGCTTTGTTAAATGATAACTGCTCAAATGGAGATTTTCATAAAGTAGATTGTGATCTTCAAAGCTTTGAATCAGTTAAATCAGCATCATTAAAAGTAAGTGAAATTTGCCCAGATGGCCTCGACGTCTTGTGTAATAATGCTGGTGTAATGGCACTAAAAGATAAAGCTACAATTGATGGTTTTGATGTGCAGATGCAAACAAATCATCTTTCTCATTTTCTTCTTACTAAGTTATGTATGCCATTATTAGATAAAGCATCGCAATTAAGAAATGAAGCAAGAATCGTCAATCATTCAAGTATTGCACGTACTCAAGCTAAAAAATTAAAGGAAAAGTTTTTTGAAAAAAAAGGTGGTAACTTAGGTGGGGACAAAGGCAGTATGATTTTTGGTACCGGTCGTTGGGAACGTTATGCTCAAACAAAACTTGCAAATGCTGCATTTACTGCATGTCTACATGAGAAATTAAAGAATAAAAATTCAAAAATTAGAGCAATGGTCGCACATCCTGGTCTTGCAGAAAGTGATTTACAATCTACTACTGTTGAAGACGGTGGCTTGAGTAGTCTTTTTACAAAATATATGATGAAGTTTGGTCAGTCTGAAAAGGATGGAACCTTAGGATTATTAAGGTGTATTGCTGATCCTAAAATTAATTCAGGATCAATTGTTGGACCTGGTTTAAAAGGAGCTAAGGGTAAAGCAAAGTCATTTCCGCTTGAGTCTTTTTACGACAATGATGAGACCAAAAATCTACTATGGACTAAAAGCTGCGAGGCTATTAGTGAAAATTTCGAAATATAGGAAGCTTTAATGAAAGTAATTAATCATTTTATTAATGGCAAAGAGTATATTAGTAAATCTGAACGGTTTGGTGATGTATTTAATCCTGTGAATGGAGAAAAAACAAAAAAAGTCTCATTTGCTAACTCTGAGGACGTAAAGCTTGCAATAGAATGTGCAGTTGAAGCAGGAAAAAAATGGGCTGCAACTCCACCCTTAACAAGATCAAGGGTTTTTTTTAGGTTTAAAGATTTAATTCTGCGAGATATGGATAAGCTTGCGCTAGAGCTGACTTCTGAGCATGGCAAGATTTTATCAGACTCAGCAGGTTCAATTACTAGGGGCATGGAAGTTGTAGAATTCGCCTGTGGTATTCCTCATCTTCTTAAGGGTGAATACTCTGAAAACGTAGGGTCTGATATTGATAGTTGGAGCATGAGACAGCCATTGGGTGTAAGTGTTGGTATTTCTCCATTTAATTTTCCAGCCATGGTTCCAATGTGGATGTTCGTCATGTCGATAGCATGTGGAAATTCATTTATTCTTAAACCAAGTGAAAAAGATCCAACAGTTCCTTATATGTTGGCTGAATTATTAAAAGAAGCTGGACTTCCAGATGGAGTATTTAATGTAATTAATGGAGATAAAGAAGCAGTTGATTTATTAATAACTGATCCAGAAGTAGACTCTGTGAGCTTTGTAGGGTCAACCCCAGTTGCTGAATACATTTATCATACATCTTCAAAGCATAATAAAAGAGTTCAATCCCTGGGAGGCGCTAAGAATCATATGGTTGTTATGCCTGACGCTGATCTTGATCAAGTTGTTGATGGCTTGATTGGTGCAGGATACGGTTCTGCTGGCGAGAGATGCATGGCTTTATCGGTCGCCGTTGCTGTTGGTGATGTAGGAGATAAGCTAATTGAAAAATTAACACCTCGCGTTCAGAATTTGAAGGTAGGTCCTGGAACCGATCCAGAAGTTGAAATGGGCCCATTGATCAGTGATGTTCATCTTGCAAAAGTTAAAAGCTATGTTGATGCAGGGGTATCTGACGGAGCTGAATTAATTGTTGATGGAAGATCAATTTCACTTCAAGGGTATGAAAACGGATATTTCATAGGTGGCTGTTTATTTGATCATGTTAAAGAGGACATGAAGATATATAGAGAGGAAATATTTGGTCCTGTATTGTCAGTTGTGCGTCAACCAACCTTTAATGATGCTTTAAAAATGGTAAATGATCATGAATTTGGAAACGGCACTACTATTTATACTCGAGATGGAGATACTGCCCGTGCTTTTTCTAATCAATGTAAAATTGGTATGGTGGGAGTTAATGTACCCATTCCAGTTCCAATGGCTTTTCATAGTTTCGGAGGATGGAAGAGGTCTTTATTTGGTGATCACGCAATGCATGGCATGGATGGAGTAAGGTTCTTTACTCGACTGAAAACAGTTACTTCAAGGTGGCCAACTGGAATAAGAGAAGGTGCAGAATTTACAATTCCAACAATGAAATAATTTAGATTCTTAGCTTGATTTTAATCTCTATCTAGTTAGTTTACGGATTGTAAATATTCTCAGATGAAAAATAAAAAAATATCACTTATTGGAGCTGGTCAAATTGGAGGTACGTTAGCCCATCTCGCAGCAATGAAAGAATTAGGTGATGTTGTTCTTTTTGACTTAATGGCTGGTTTAGCTAAAGGAAAAGCATTAGATATTTCACAGTCATCGGCAATTGATGGCTTTAATGTTTCCCTATCGGGAACAGATAATTACGAAGATACTCGAGATTCTGATGTTATCATAATTACTGCTGGCGTACCAAGAAAGCCAGGCATGACAAGAGACGATCTCTTAGGCACCAACTTGAAAATCATTAAGCAAGTTGCTGAAGGTATCAAATCTACATCACCTGATGCTTTTGTGATTTGTATCACAAATCCATTAGATGTAATTGTAATGGCGTTACAAAAATATTCTGGCTTACCAAAAAATAAAGTGATTGGTATGGCAGGTGTGCTGGATACTTCAAGATTTAAATATTTCTTATCACATGAACTCAATGTACCCATACGTGAAGTAGACTCTTTTGTTTTGGGTGGACATGGAGATACTATGGTTCCCGTTCCCAATCGAACAACGGTGAGTGGAAAGCCCCTGATGGAGCTAGTAAACCAAGGTCAAATATCACAATCAAAACTTGATGAAATAATTGACAGAACCCGGAAGGGAGGAGCTGAAGTAGTAAAATTGTTAGAAGTTGGGTCCGCATTTTATGGTCCGGCAGCGTCTGGAATTGAAATGGCTGACTCTTATCTAAATAATAAAAAGAAAACTTTACCTTGTGCTGCGCATTTAAATGGGGAATACGGTGTTTCAGATCTTTATGTTGGTGTTCCTGTTATTATCGGATCAGGAGGAATTGAAGAAGTTGTTGAATTAGACTTAGATGCTGAAGAAAAAAAACTTTTTGATACTTCAATAGAAGCTGTAAATGAATTATTTGATGCAGCTAAAAACATAGATCCCTCATTAAAGTAAATATGAACATTCACGAACATCAAGCCAAGGATTTGTTTAGAGGTTATAACATTCCAGTTTCATCAGGCTCTGTAGCTTATAGTGCAGATGAGATAGAAAGAGCTGTAAATGAAGTTGTAGGTCCAGTGTGGGTAGTGAAGGCTCAAATACATGCAGGGGGAAGAGGAAAAGGCGGAGGTGTCAAAGTTGTTTCTTCTAAAGAAGATGCACTTAACGAAGCGAACAAAATGTATGGCATGAATTTAGTTACTCCTCAAACTGGAGTATCAGGTAAAGAGGTTAAGCGAATTTACATTGAAAATGGTTCTGATATAGAAAAGGAATTATATCTCTCGTGTCTGCTAGACCGATCAACTAGTAAAGTCGCATTTATAGTTTCTAAAATGGGAGGCATGGATATAGAAGCAGTCGCCGCTGATACGCCTGAAAATATTACTACAGTTCAAATTGAACCATCAATAGGTGTTACAAAGAATGATATTGAAATGATTCAAAAGGCTTTTGAAATAGACGATGATTTAAATAATCAATTATCGGATCTGATTAAAAATATGTATTTATTTTTTATTGAAAAAGATGCAAGTCTTGTTGAAGTTAATCCTCTAATAGTCACAAATACAAATAAACTTTTATGTTTAGACGCAAAAGTAAACTTTGATGATAATGCAATTTATCGGCACCCCGAAATTGAAGAATTAAGAGATGAAAATGAAGAAGATGAATATGAGAGAGAAGCAGCAAAGTATGACCTTGCCTATATTAAATTGGATGGAAATATAGGATGTATGGTAAATGGAGCAGGACTTGCTATGGCTAGTCTTGATATTATTAAAATGTATGGCGGCGAACCTGCAAATTTTTTAGATGTTGGCGGTGGCGCGTCAAAAGAAAAAGTATCGAGTGCTTTTAAAATCATCCTTTCAGACCAGGGTGTTAAAGGGATACTCGTGAATATTTTTGGCGGTATCATGAGATGTGATGTTATTGCCGAGGGAATTGTTTCTGCAGCAAAGGAATTAAAAATTTCTGTTCCTCTTGTTGTTAGATTAGAAGGTACTAATGTAGACCAAGGAAAACAGATCCTTGAAAATTCAGGAATAGAAATCATTTCTGCAAATGACCTTGATGATGCTGCAAAAAAAATAGTTAAGCTTGTTTAATGTCTGTTATCGTCAATAAAGATACAAGAGTTATTTGCCAGGGGTTTACTGGAGCACAGGGAACGTTTCATTCTGAGCAGGCTATCAAATATGGGACAAATATGGTTGGAGGTGTTACACCTAAAAAAGGTGGGTCAATGCATCTTGAACTTCCAGTTTTCGATACAGTAAAAGAAGCGAAAGAAAAAACTAATGCTAATGCCACAGTTATTTATGTTCCACCGCCCTACGCAGCAAACGCGATCATTGAGGCGATAGACAGTGAGATTGAATTAATTGTTTGCATTACAGAAGGTATTCCTGTGATGGATATGATGAAAGTTAAAGATAGATTAAGTTCTTCATCTTCAAGGTTAATTGGTCCTAACTGTCCAGGGATAATTACACCCGATGAGTGCAAAATAGGCATTATGCCAGCTCATATTCATAAAAAAGGTAATGTAGGTATTGTCTCACGATCAGGAACTCTTACTTATGAAGCAGTATATCAAACTACAGTAGCAGGCTTGGGTCAATCTACATGTATTGGCATAGGGGGTGATCCAATCAATGGAACTAATTTCATTGATTGTTTAGATTTGTTCCTTGCTGATCCAGAAACTGAGTCAATAATTATGATCGGAGAAATTGGTGGATCAGCAGAAGAAGAAGCTGCTGAATTCTTGAAGAAACAAAATACAAAAAAACCTACGGTGGGCTTTATTGCTGGGACCTCCGCTCCTCCAGGCAGAAGAATGGGACATGCTGGCGCAATTGTTTCTGGCGGAAAAGGCGGAGCAGAGGATAAAATTGAGGCAATGAAAGAAGCTGGTATCAAAATTTCAAATTCTCCAGCAGCATTAGGATCGACTTTACTTGAGGTATTGAAGAATCAAATCTAAAGTAATTTTACTGAATGACTAAAACCTCAACAAATGATATTTTTGACAAAACCTCTTTCTTACATGGTTCTAATGCCACCTACATTGAGCAAATGTATGAAAAGTATCAAACTGATCCAAATCAAATACCAGAAGATTGGAAAATATTTTTTTCAGGATTATCAAAAAATTTAAATGAACAAAATATTTTAAGAGCTAGTTGGGCAAATAACGATTTTGCAACTGAAGAAGATTTAGCAATTAATATTAATAATTCTTGGGAAAAAAAGTCTTACAAAATTAATGAAAATATCAGTACAAATATTTCTTCAGATAAATTAAAAGAACAAATATACGATTCAATTAGAGCAATAAGACTAATTCGAGCTTTTAGGGTTAATGGCCATTTAGCATCTCAACTTGATCCATTAAATTTAAAAGAGATAAAAAATTACCCTGAATTAGATTACAGAAATTATGGTTTTGAAGAGAAAGACCTCAGTAAAGAAATATTTATTGATGGAAGCCTTGGACTTAATTTCACAACACTAAATGAAATTATTAATATTTTAAAAGAGACATACTGTGGTTCTATAGGTGTAGAATTTGTTCATATTCAGGACGCAGATCAAAAACAATGGGTTCAAGAAAGAATAGAAGAAGTTAGAAATAAAACTCAATTTACTACAAATGGAAAAAAAGCAATTTTCAAACGCTTGTTAGAAGCGGAAATGTTTGAGAAGTTTTTAGATAAAAAATTTATTGGCACAAAACGTTTTGGATTAGTTGGAAGTGAGGCAACTATTCCAGGTATAGAGCAAATAATCAAACAAAGTTGTCTATCTGGAATTGAAGATATTTACATAGGTACAGCTCACAGAGGAAGGTTGACATTATTGTCATCAGTTATGGAGGTTCCTCTGAGGTCCATAATGGCAAAGTTTGAAGGAGGTGGTGAAGATCCAAATGAAATACTTGGATCAGGCGATGTTAAATATCATTTAGGTATTTCTAGTGATAGAGAATTTGAAGATAAAAAGATTCACCTTTCGTTAACTCCAAATCCATCCCATCTTGAGGCAGTTGACCCCGTTGTTATGGGCAAGGTAAGAGCAGAGCAAACTCTACTTAAAGACAAAACCAATGACAAAGTCATGGGTCTGCTCATTCATGGCGATGCAGCCATGGCAGGTCAAGGAGTAGTTGCTGAAACATTTGCAATGTCACAATTAAGAGGTTTTCGAACTGGGGGAACAATTCATTTTGTAATCAATAATCAAATAGGTTTTACAACTGTGCCTCATTATGGACGATCGGCTCCTTATTGTACTGAAATTGCTAAGATTATTCAGGCACCTATATTCCACGTTAACGGAGATGATGTTGAGTCTGTAGTTCATGTTTGTAGACTTGCTGTTGAATTTAGAAATAAATTTAAGACTGATGTCGTTGTAGATATGTTCTGCTATCGTAGAGCTGGCCATAATGAAATGGATTTACCAGAATTTACGCAACCATTAATGTATCAAAAAATTAAGGAGCATGCGACAACTCTAAATATTTACCAGCAAAGATTAATTGATGAGGGCGTATTAACTTCGGATGATATTGATAATGAAATTTCATCATATAATGAAAAGTTAAATGAAGAACTAGCATCTGCAAAATCTTACAAACCTAATAAAGCAGACTGGCTTGAGGGTTCATGGAAAGGAATAAATGTTGCATCTATTGATGCTAGACGGGGACAAACGTCTATAACCGAAGATGAATTTAAAGAAATTGGAAAAGAAATTCATCAAATACCTAAAGATTTTAGTCCTCATAAAAGAATTAAAAAAATTTATGACGACCGCCTCAATAGTATTAATGAAGGAAAAGGAGTGGATTGGTCGACCGCCGAGTCTCTCGCGTTTGCATCACTATTGGCTGAAGGATATGGCGTAAGGCTATCAGGACAAGACTCTGGTAGAGGAACTTTTAGTCAAAGACACTCTGTGCTATATGATCAAGTTAACGAAGATAGGTTTGTGCCTCTGAGACATTTTAGAAATGAACAGGGCTTCTTTGAAATCATTGATAGCTTTTTGTCTGAATATGGAGTCCTTGGCTTTGAATATGGTTATTCTCAAGTAGATCCTCAAACCTTAGTTCTGTGGGAGGGGCAATTTGGTGATTTTGCAAATAATGCACAAACAATAATTGATCAGTTTATTACTACAGGTGAAAGGAAATGGTTAAGAATGTCAGGACTAACACTCTTGCTGCCACATGGACATGAAGGTCAAGGTCCTGAACATACAAGTGGAAGACTAGAGAGATTCTTACAACTCTGTGCTGAAGATAATATTCAAGTAGTTAACTGTACTTCACCCGCAAATTACTTTCATGTTTTAAGAAGACAATTGCTAAGAGATTTTCGTAAGCCGCTTGTGATAATGACTCCTAAATCAACTCTTAGACATAAAAAGAATGTCTCTGATATTGCCGAGTTTACAAATGGTTCAACTTTTCACCGTATTTTAAGAAAAGAACTTTCTAAAATTGAAAAATCTAAAATTAATAGACTACTTCTTTGCTCAGGAAAAATTTACTTTGAGTTAGATGATTATATTGAGAAGCGTAAACAAGAAAATATTCAGATTTTAAGGTTTGATCAATTGTATCCGTTCCCTTATGAAGCTTTAAAAGAAGAATTGCTAGAGTACCCTCAAGCTGAAATCTACTGGGTTCAAGAAGAGCCGTCAAATATGGGAGCATTTCGTTTTGTAAAGCATCGAGTAGAGTCAGTTAACCAGTCAATAACCGGTAAATATGAAGAACTCTTATTTATTGGAAGAAAAGCATCTGCTTCTCCAGCAACAGGGATAGCTAACCGACATGCTGAAAACCAATTAAATATTCTAAGACTTGCTACTGAGTCGGAAAGAAGTGAAATAAAAGACAATAAAGATGGGGTATCTCTCGTAAAGTTCAAACTGCCAATTGAATAATATTGGTAAAGTGTTAAATAATTAGTATGTCCGTAGATATTAAAGTGCCATCTCTTGGTGAGAGTGTTGTAGAAGCAACTGTTGCTAAGTGGTATAAAAATGAGGGAGATAGCGTTACGCTAGATGAACCACTGCTTGAGTTAGAAACCGATAAAGTGACTCTTGAAGTTCCTTCCCCTACATCAGGATTGATCGAAAAAATTTCATCGCCTGAAGGATCAACGGTCGAGGTAGGCGCATTACTGGGAGTTATTAATGATACTGCAGATGTAAAAAAAGCTCCTGAAAATTCAGAGAAAATAGTTACCACTAAAGAAGAAAAGCCTAAAGAAGAGCCAGCGATGGAAAAGCCAGTTCTACAAGAACTAAGTGTACCATTGGACAATACTCCAAAAGAAATTCTTGAGAGTAAAGTCTCAAAACTATCACCTGCAGTAAGAAAAATTGCAGCAGAAAAAAATATTGATATTTCTCAAGTAGCTACTGCTCGTTCAGATGGAAGAATTACAAAGGGTGATATTTTAGCTTCAAATAACAATGTTCAAGAACTTTCAACGAAGCCGCCAATAAGTAAGGATCATGACAGTAAAGAAGAGAGAGTTCCAATGTCTCGACTAAGACAAACTATAGCTAAACGACTCAAAGATGCACAAAATAATGCAGCTATGCTCACAACATTTAATGAAGTTGATATGGGTGAATTGATTAGAACTCGTAATGAGCATAAAGATGCTTTTGAGTCAAAATACGGAATAAAATTAGGATTTATGTCCTTCTTCGTAAAAGCTTGTATCACAGCTCTCAAAGATATTCCTGAAGTTAATGCAGAAGTTGAAAATAATGATGTTATATATAAAAATTTTTACAATATTGGTGTTGCAGTAGGAACTGATCAAGGATTGGTTGTACCCGTTATCAGAGATGCTGATCAAAAATCAATTGTAGAAATAGAGCAAGAGATTTTTTATTTAGGACAAAAAGCTCGAACTGGCAAATTAAGTATCGATGACATGCAAGGAGGTACATTTACAGTTTCGAATGGTGGCGTTTATGGATCTCTTATGTCTACACCTATTTTAAACCCACCTCAATCAGGGATACTAGGCATGCACAAGATTGAGGAAAGACCAGTTGCCGTAAATGGTGACATCGTGATAAGGCCAATGATGTACCTTGCTTTATCTTACGATCATCGTATTGTGGACGGTAAAGGTGCAGTTACTTTTTTGGTAAGGGTCAAAGAAAGTTTAGAAGATCCAAATCGAATCTTACTAGGGGTATAGAATGGAAGAATTTGATATTACGGTTATAGGTAGCGGACCTGCAGGATACGTTTGTGCAATTAGAGCTGCACAGTTAGGTTACAATGTTTGCTGTATTGAAAAAGGTCAGACTCTAGGTGGAACATGTCTTAATATTGGCTGTATTCCATCGAAATCTCTTCTTCACTCCTCACATTTATATGATCAGGCATCGGATCTAAAAAAGTTAGGAATCAATTTTGATAATGTTTCCTTTGACCTGAGTAAAATAATGGAAAAAAAATCAGAAAGTGTTGAGTCGCTTACTAAAGGAGTTGAATTCTTATTTAAAAAAAACAAGATCAATCGTAAGTCTGGGTTTGCAAAACTAAAGAATATTAATGAAATAGAAATTCTATCAGGTGAAAAATCAGATACAATAAAATCTGCAAAAATAATTATTGCAACCGGATCTGAGGTATCTAGTCCTGATGGAGTAGTGATCGATGAAAAAGATATTTTATCATCTACTGGAGCATTAAGTTTGGAAAAAGTTCCCAATCACTTAGTTGTCATTGGTGCAGGCTATATTGGCTTAGAAATGGGATCAGTTTGGTCACGACTTGGCTCCAAAGTAACAGTAATTGAATATGCAGATAGAATTCTTCCAGGAATGGATACAGAAGTATCAAGCAGTTTTCAAAAAATACTTATTAAACAGGGTTTTGACTTTAAACTTTCTACGGCATTAAGATCAGTAAACAAAGAAGGTGGTTCTTTATCTGTCTCAGTAGAAAACAAGGGACAAACTATGGATATGGACTGTGACAAGGTTCTAATTTCTACAGGCAGAAGACCTTATACATTTGGGTTAAATCTTGAAGAACTGGGAGTTAAACTAAATGATAAGGGATTTATAGTTACTGATAATTATTTTAAAACTTCGATCGATAATATTTATGCAGTGGGTGATTGCAAATTAGGCCCTATGCTAGCCCATAAAGCATCAGAAGAAGGAACAGCGGTTGCAGAAATCATTGATGGGCAGGCGGGATATGTGAATTATAATGCAATTCCATCAGTAATATATACAGCGCCAGAAGTTGCTTCAGTAGGCAAAACAGAAGACGAATTAAAAGCTGCAGGCATTACTTATAAAGTTGGTAAATTTCCCTTTACTGCAAATGCAAAAGCAAAAGTAATGAACGATACAGGTGGATTCGTAAAGATTTTATCTGACAATAAAACTGATGAGGTATTGGGTGTTCATATAATTGGTGCAGACGCAGGTAATATGATTGGTGAGCTTACAGTTGCAATGGAATTCGGAGCGTCAGCTGAAGATATAGCCAGAACATGCCATGCTCATCCAACATTAACTGAGTCAATCAAAGAAGCAGCTCTTAATGTGGAAAATCAAGCTATACATATTTAGTCTCTTTCTGCTCTAAGATTCTTGTAAGTAGATACAGCCAAACAGCAATACCAATGTGATACAAGTGCCAGCTAGCAGAGGGGTCAAATAGCTCCATTCTTCTTAATATTAAGTTTATAATGATGAGTGAAAAAAAAATACCTGAGACAATTCTCGTCAAGGCACTCTCTCTCGAAATAAGTATCGAAAAAATTACACCTATTATTAACCAAGATGCAGCTACCAGGATTATCAAATTCTTTGCTTGAAGAAGTATGAATAGACTAATAATGATTGCGATTAGAAGAACTAGATAAATGACTTTGTTATTAAGAAGATTACTTCTTTTCATTATTTCTATAACAATTAGGGGAATGCCAAACAATAGAGATATCGCTGATAAAAGTTGATGAAAAGATTTTAATTCATTTTGGTAATTTATTCCAAATCTTATAGATGCTATTAATGCTGCACAGCTGATCAAAAATACGCCAGCAAAAATATAAAATTGTCTTTCTTTAAAAAACACAGTTAGAGTATAAACACTAACCAGAACGATCAATATTTCAGAGTAGGCATAATGCGCTGGAAGCATTAAGTATTTTTTATTACGTTGTAATAATCTTCTTTTATCTCTGTTGATGTTTTTCTTGTTCCATCATGAGACCATCCAGGAGGGCCACAAAGATACATAAATCTATCTTTTATAGTTATGCCGCGCATTGTTATATCCTTGAAAATATTTGCATATTCTTCAAATAGAATTCGTAATGGGTTCAATGATGTCATTGGAACTACTAGTCCATAGTCACATGGTTCTTTTGGATCTTCGGCAACGAACGTTCCAAACATTCTATCCCAAAGCATAAGCGTTCCAGCGTAATTTGCATCAAGATATTTTGGATTTCTAGCATGATGAACTCTGTGATGAGACGGAGTATTAAATAGATATTCATACCACCTAGGAAGCTTATGTATTGTTTGGGTGTGACACAAATACTGGTAATAGCCATTTATAAAAACGCAAAATAAAACCATTACTGGATCAAAACCAATAATTACAAGTGGTATTTTAAGCATGCGGGTTCCTGTAAAATGCTTAGTCCAGGCTTGTCTAGCGCCTACATCTATTCCGAATCTATTTGAAGAGTGATGGGTTCTATGCATACCCCATCCCCAACGCCATCTATGACAAATTCTGTGATGTATATAAAAAGTTAAATCATCAAGTATAAAACACAATACAAGTACACTTAATGTAAATGGGAATGAATAAATTTGAAATTCTTTGGCCCAGAAAAGAGCTGCGAGTGTTATAAATGCAAATATTGCATTTATAGGATAGCTAACTATTCCCATAGTCATATTCAAAATCCACTCTTTAAAATCGTTTGTTCCTTTGAACTTAAAATAATAAATTGCTAAAGACTCTATAACGGCAATTGCTAAGAGTATTGGCATTAATAACCAAAAAAGTTCTAAAGCTGAGTACTGAAATAGGAAATCAACTGACATTTTTAAAACTTTCTAACATTCCTTGCATCATTTTATGTATTAAATTTACGCCCTGAAGCGGCCTTATAAATACCTTAAATTCAGTAATTAATCCATCATTATTCCAAGTAATAAGATCAATGCCATTTATATCAGTATCATCAATTGTTAGGGAAAATTCTAAGCTTGCAGAGTTCTCACCAATCATTTCTTTATCATACTTAAAGCTCGAAGAATTAAATACTTCTGAAGCTGCTATTAAATATTTCAAAGTTATATCTTTTCCTTTTTGAGGCGTATAGACCACAGGTGAATAGAAAATTGCATCGTCATGTATAATTTCTGTAAGAGTATTATAATCTCTTAGCTTTACGACATCGTGCCATTTTTGAATTGGATTACTCATTTAATATTTAATATATAATTTATTTACTTCTTAGCAAGAGGATGAGTCTTTGAGTAAGCGTCATATAGCTTTTCTGTTTCAACCTTTGTATATTTTTGAGTAGTAGACAAGCTACTATGCCCCAATAATTCTTGTATTGTTCTTAAATCGCCACCTGAATTAAGCAGATGAGTCGCAAAGCTGTGCCTAAGCGCATGAGGAGTTGCAGTTTCAGGAAGAGATAAATTGTGTCTAATCTTTTCTAAGACATATTGTATTATTCTGGGGCTAAGGCGGTCCAATCTTTTGCCAACAAACAAAGGATCATCTTTCATGAAATTTTTAGGACACTCATGTATATAATTTTCGATATCATTTTTTACATAGTCCATTAACGGTACCATGCGTTCCTTATTTCCTTTTCCTTTAATTATTAAGTAGTCATTTTCATTTATATCTTCAAAATTTAAGTTTAGTGCTTCAGAAATTCTTAACCCACATCCATATAAGAGCATTAAAATTGATTTATTTCTCAATCCTATCCATTTCTCTTTCTCCATATCTTGAGCATGTTTAATAGTTTCAATTGCAAGTTCGGATGAAATGGGTCTCGGTAAAGATTTTTTTTGCTTAGGTGTTCTTAAAGACTGAACAACAGTGCTTTCAATTAAATTTGTATTTAGCAAATAATTAAAGAAAGATTTTAAAGACGATATTATTCTTGCTATGGATGTGGAGCTTATATCTTTATTTCTTAGGTAAGAGAGAAAACTTCTAAAATCAGAAATTTTCATATCATTGAGGTATTTTATTGAAACTTCTGAACCCGTATGAGTACTCATGAACTCTATAAAACTTTTTACGTCGTGTTTGTAACTTATCAGTGTATTATCACTAAGATTTCTTACTTCTTTTAAATTTCCTAGCCAGTTAGTAAATGCATCTTCAATATATTTATTCACTTATTTAAACAATTGATTGTTTCGTCTTTTTCCAATCACTAAGGAAAGCATCTAAACCTTTTTTTGTAAGAGGATGGTTATAAAGTTCCATGAGTGTGTCAGGAGGTAAAGTTACAACATCAGCTCCTATGATAGCTGACTTTATGACATGATCAGCATTTCTTACGGATGCTACTAATATTTTAGTATTTAAATTTTTGTAATTTGAATAAATAGATTTTATTTGTTGAATCAATTCCATACCGTTTTCACCAATATCATCAAGCCGCCCTACAAAAGGGGATATATAAGTGGCTCCACATTTTGCGGCTAACAATGCTTGAGCCGCTGAAAAACATAATGTGACATTAGTTTTAATTTTTCTTTTTGAAAGAGACTTGCATGCTTTTAATCCATTTTCTGTTAGAGGTAACTTAATAACAATATTTTTAGATATTTTTTTAAGCTTATTTGCTTCTGCGATCATGCCTTTTGTATCGAGCGCTGTAACTTCGGCACTTATTGGTCCTTTTATAATTTTAGTAATTTCTTTCAGGATTTCTAAAAAATTCTTTCCAGACTTAGCAACTAGCGACGGGTTTGTTGTAATTCCATTAATCAAACCTGTTTTGTTTAGCTCTTTAATCAACTTAACATCAGCAGTATCTAAAAAGAATTCCATAACATTTATATTTTTGGCTGATATATTTATAGCACAAATAAAGAATCAGACCAAATGTATGTCAAAAGATCTTTTTTACGTAAATATTTTATTTGCTCACAATATTAGTGAAGACTTTACTTATAAACTAATAAGTAAGAGTAAGCCTAAGATAGGCTCGATTGTTCAAGCTTCTTTACGTTCGAGTCTTAAAGTAGGAGTAATTACTGCTGTTCTAGAAAATTATGCGCCAAATAAAATTAAAATAAAAGAGATTGAGAAGGTTTCTGATGCGCACCGGCTTACTTCAAAAATGCTTAAATTTTTGGAATGGGTAAGTAGTTATAATGCAATACAAAGAGGTCTAGTTCTGAAAATGATATTATCTCATTCAAAAACTTACTTTGATAAAAAGAAGATTGATATACCAAGTGAAAATATAGCTACCCAAGAAAAAATAATTGAACTCAATATTGAGCAGAAAAGGGCAAGCGAAAAAATTTTAAAAATATCATCTAGACGAGATTACAGCACAATCTTATTAGATGGTGTCCCAGGATCAGGAAAAACTGAAGTTTATTTCAGCGTTTTAAAAAATTATTTAACTGAAAAAGAACAAGTATTAATTATGTTTCCAGAAGTTTCTTTAACAAGTGATTTTGTTAAAAGAATTGAAGAAAGGTTTAGATTTACTCCTGACGTTTGGCATTCAAAGATAAGTGCAAGCATGAAGACCAAAACGTTAAAAAATATAATCAATGGAACATCCAAGATCATTGTTGGGGCAAGATCAGCACTTTTTTTGCCCTATAAGAAATTAGGTATGATAATTCTTGATGAAGAGCATGACACTTCTTACAAGCAAGAGGAGAAAGGAATTTATCATGCGAGAGATATGTCAGTAGTTAAAGCATCTATAGAAAATATCCCATTAATTTTAACTAGTGCAACACCATCATTAGAAACAATATTTAATGTATTCAAGAAAAAATATCACAAAGTATCTATTAAAAATAAATTTTTCAGCAATGTAGAAAATAAAATAAAAATCATCGACATGCGAAAAGAAAAATTAAGAAAAGATCAATGGGTGTCTAATCCACTCAGGAATGCAATTGAAAAAACAATATCTAATCAAAGCCAGGCACTTCTATACATTAATAAAAGAGGTTATGCGCCTGTAGTCATATGCAAATCATGTGGTTATAAATTTACGTGTAAAAATTGTACAAGCTATCTTGTAGAACATATAAAAAATAAAAATTTATTATGTCATCATTGTGGACATAGTGTTAAATCGTTCGGACTTAATTGTCCATCATGTGATAATGATGATCAACAATTTATTGATTATGGTGCCGGTATAGAGAAAATTTATACTGAAATTACAAAATTATTTCCAGTTGCTAAAATATGTTTATTTTCGAGTGATCATATAAAGTCTCAAATTGAACTTGATGAGCGTATTCGAGAAATCAAAGAAAATAATTATAACATTATTATCGGAACACAATTGATTACTAAGGGATATCATTTTCCACGTTTAACATGCGTTGGCATAATTGATGCCGATATGTCTCTTAGAGGAGGTGACCTAAGAGCTTCGGAGAAAACTTATCAAGCTCTTTACCAAGTTGCGGGTAGAGCAGGTAGGGCAGAATTGGAGGGATCGGTATTCATACAAACTTATCATCCAAATAATGAAACTATACAAGCATTGTCCTCATTAAATAGAGATGAATTTTATGAAAATGAAATTAATTATCGAGTTGATAATAAGCTTCCACCTCTTGGAAAAATGGCAGCAATTATTGTTAGTGGCAATAATATTGAGAGGGTCAGAAGCCAATGCAGCATATTATATAATTCCACTCCCAAGATCCCAGAATTAGAAGTTTATGGACCTGCTCCAGCACCGCTTTCCAAATTAAAAGGACGTCATCGGCAAAGGTTTTTAATACATGATAAAAAAGCCAGAAATATGCAAAAAATTGTTGAGACTTGGCTATCCAGGTCTAAGACGCTTCCAAATGTAAATATATCAGTTGATATCGATCCCTACAGCTTTGTATAATTAGTTGTGAATGCGACATTCCAATGCTTGAAAAAAGTAAGAGTTAATGGTACGCAATGACTGAAATTTCAAAAATTTAATGGATAATGTCAAAAGTTAATACTTACCAAATAGCAGCTGTTGACCGGTATGCTAACGCGTTGTTTCAGTTGGCCAAAGAGGCTAAAGTATTAGATTCAGTATCTAATGAGTTAACAAGGATTAAGGAAATTTTACAAGAAGATCAAGATGTTCTATCTGTCATATTAAACCCTTCAGTAAGCAAATCAAATAAAATAAAACTTTTTGAAACTATCGCAGAAAAAATTGAATTATCAAAACTTGTATCAAATTTCATTGGTGTCATTATTAAAAAAAATCGTGTCAATTATCTCTTAGAAATTATAGGAACATTTGGGAACTTATTAGCTTCACTAAAAGGTGAAAGAGTAGCAACCGTATCTTCTGCTTATGCGCTAACTGATGCTCAGTTAGCTGATATTAGTTCAAAGTTAAAAGATAAATTTAACGCTGATTTCAATATACAATTAAATATCGAGCCAGAACTAATCGGAGGATTAAAAATTCAAGTTGGCAGTCAAATGATTGACAGCAGTATTAAAAACCAATTACAACTATTAAAAGAAAAAATGAAAGAGGTCGCTTAAATGGATATACAACCTTCAGAAATATCAAAAATCTTAAAAGAAGAAATTAAAAACTTTGGTTCTGATTCTGAAATCAGTGAAGTTGGACAGGTATTATCAATCGGAGATGGAATTGCAAGAATATATGGATTAGACAATGTTCAAGCTGGTGAAATGGTTCTCTTTGACGATGGAACTAAGGGAATGGCTTTGAATCTTGAAGATGATAATGTTGGTGTAGTTTTATTTGGAAGTGATGCAAATATTAAAGAGGGAGACACTGTTAAGCGAACTAATGCAATTGTTGATGTACCAGTAGGTAAGGAACTACTAGGTAGAGTAGTTGATGCGTTAGGAAATCCGATAGATGGAAAAGGCAACATTGACTCGGAAAATAGAAGTAGAATTGAAGTAAAAGCTCCAGGAATTATTCCAAGAAAATCAGTGTCAGAACCAATGCAGACAGGTTTAAAAGCTATTGATAGTCTTATACCTGTTGGAAGAGGTCAAAGAGAATTAATTATTGGAGACAGGCAAACAGGAAAAACTGCTATTGCAATTGATACCATAATAAATCAGAAAACAATAAATGAGTCAGATGATGAATCAAAAAAACTGTATTGTATATATGTAGGTATCGGGCAAAAAAGATCCTCAATCGCTCAGACTGTAAAAACTTTGGAGGATGCAGGAGCAATGGAGTATACAACTGTTGTAGCCGCAACCGCGAGTGATGCAGCTCCACTTCAATTCCTTGCGCCATATACTGGCTGTTCTATGGGTGAATATTTTAGGGACAATGGCATGCATGCTCTAATCATTTATGATGATCTTTCAAAACAAGCAGTTGCTTACCGTCAAATGTCACTTTTACTTAGAAGACCCCCTGGACGTGAAGCATTTCCTGGTGACGTTTTCTATCTTCACAGTAGATTACTTGAACGAGCTGCAAAATTAAATGATGAAAGTGGCGGAGGTTCTCTAACTGCATTGCCAGTAATTGAGACACAGGCCAATGATGTGAGTGCCTTCATTCCAACTAATGTTATTTCGATAACTGATGGACAAATTTTCTTAGAAACAGAACTATTCAACCAAGGAATACGTCCTGCAGTGAATGTGGGACTAAGTGTTTCTCGTGTTGGTTCTGCTGCTCAAACAAAAGCAATGAAAAAGGTGGCTGGTTCAATTAAATTGGAGCTTGCTCAATATCGCGAAATGGCAGCATTTGCCCAGTTTGGATCAGACCTTGATGCATCAACCCAAAAATTATTGAATCGAGGCTCTAAATTAACTGAGCTCTTAAAACAAAATCAATATTCGCCCATGACGATCGCTGAACAGGTTGTTTCAATTTTTACGGGTGTTAATGGTTACCTCGATGACTTAGAGCTAAATTTAATTAAAGATTTTGAGAAGGATCTTTTTGAACTCATTAAATCTTCACATGGAGATATAATTGAAGCAATTAATAGCTCAGGTAATCTTGAGGATGATGTTGCTTCAAAGTTAAGTACTATCATCGAAGAATTCAAAAAAAACAGATAGAGTAAACAAAAATGCCTAACTTAGACGATCTTAAGAAAAGAATTGGTAGTGTAAAGTCTACAGAGAAAATTACTAAGGCAATGAAAATGGTTGCAGCTGCAAAACTTCGTAGGGCTCAGGAGTCTGCTGAGTCAAGTCGTCCATACTCTGATAGCATGAAAGATTTAATCGAGTCTATATCAAAGGGTTACAAACCCCCATCAACTGAAAGAAATCTTTTAACAGGTGATGAAAAAGATCAAATTCACCTGTTAATACTTTTCACTTCTGAACGAGGTCTGTGCGGAGGCTTTAATTCAATAGTAACAAGAACTCTTAGGGATAAAATAGAAAATCTTATTGATCAAAACAAAACTGTAAAAATTGTATGCGTTGGTAAAAAAGGTTATGACATTTTAAAGAGACAATATTCTGAGATGATTACTGAAGTCATCGATATGAGAGCAGTAAAATCTATAACTTATCAAGATGCAAAAAATATTTCTGATAAAGTTGTAAAGATGTTTTTTGATGGTGAGTTTGATAAATGCTCAATCTTTTACAATGAGTTTAAATCTGTAATTTCACAAATACCAACAGAACAACAAGTTATTCCAATTGAGATTATTAGCAACGAATCAGATCAAGAAATAAAAGAAGACTCTTTTTTTGAATTTGAGCCCGGAGAAAGTGAAATTCTTGATGAGATTTTGCCACTCAACTTTACAGTTCAAGTATTTAAGGCTTTATTGGAAAGCGCTGCAAGTGAACAAGGAGCTAGAATGAGCGCAATGGATAATGCATCAAGAAATGCGGGAGATATGATTGATAATTTAACATTATTTTATAACCGCTCAAGACAGGCGGTTATTACAAAAGAGCTTATAGAAATAATTTCTGGAGCAGAAGCAGTTTAAAAAAGGAGAACAATATGACCACTAATAATAAAGGAGCAATTTCGCAAGTAATCGGAGCCGTAGTTGATGTGAGATTTGAAGACAATCTCCCTCCTATTCTTACGGCATTGGAATGTAACGTTGGGGGAAAAAAAGTAGTACTCGAAGTAGCTCAACACTTAGGTGAGTCAACAGTGAGAACAATCGCAATGGAGTCTACCGATGGCATGACTAGGGGAGATGAAGTTGTAGATACTGGAAATCAAATCCAAGTGCCAGTCGGCCCAGAAACTCTTGGTCGTATAATGAACGTGGTTGGCGAGCCAGTTGATGAGAGAGGAGAAATTAAGTCCTCTGATAGATGGGCAATTCATAGAGATGCCCCTCAATTCGTTGATCAAGCAACGGAAACAGAAATTCTTGTAACAGGAATTAAAGTTGTTGATTTACTTGCGCCATACTCACGTGGAGGAAAGATCGGTCTTTTTGGTGGAGCGGGAGTTGGAAAAACAGTTATCATTATGGAGCTGATTAATAACATCGCAAAAGCACACGGCGGGTACTCAGTATTTGCTGGTGTAGGAGAAAGAACTCGTGAGGGAAATGACTTATATCATGAAATGTTAGAGTCAGGTGTGAATACTCTTGAGGGTAAAGACTCCAAATGTGCTCTAGTGTTTGGCCAAATGAATGAACCTCCGGGAGCCCGTGCAAGAGTTGCTTTAACTGGACTTACTGTAGCTGAATATTTTAGGGATATGGAAGGTCAAGACGTATTATTCTTTGTTGATAATATCTTTCGTTTTACTCAAGCTGGATCAGAGGTGTCAGCACTTCTTGGAAGGATACCGTCTGCGGTTGGGTACCAACCAACATTAGCAACAGATATGGGTTCACTTCAGGAGAGAATAACTTCTACAAATAAAGGATCGATTACGTCTGTGCAGGCAATTTATGTTCCTGCTGATGATTTAACAGACCCAGCACCTGCAACATCTTTTGCTCACTTGGATGCAACAACCGTACTTTCAAGACAAATTGCAGAATTGGGAATTTATCCTGCCGTTGATCCATTAGACAGTACCTCTAGAATTCTTGACCCACGTATTGTTGGTGAAGAGCATTATAGAGTAGCTCGTAATGTTCAATCTGTTTTACAAACATATAAGTCACTTCAAGACATTATTGCGATTCTTGGTATGGACGAATTATCCGAGGAGGATAAGTTGACCGTTTCGCGCGCTAGAAAAATTCAAAGGTTCATGTCTCAACCATTCTTTGTTGCAGAGGTCTTTACTGGAACACCAGGAATCTATGTGGAATTAGACGACACAATTAAAGGCTTTGATGCAATTTGTAAGGGTGAGTATGATCATCTCCCTGAAGCAGCGTTCTACATGGTGGGCACAATAGAAGAGGCAATAAAAAAATCTGAAAAAATGGCAGTCGAGGCGGCTTAAATAAGTGTCTGATTCATTTAATTTTAGTGTTGTTACGCCTGAGCAGACCTACCTAGATGGAGAAGCATCTATGGTGGTAGTTCCGGGTATAGAGGGTGATATTGGCTTTTTAGCTAATCACGCCAATATAATAACTTCACTCAGACCAGGTACAATCGTTGTTACCTCAGATAAAGATACAAATTCTTTTAATGTAAATAAAGGGTTTGTAAAATTCTCAGAAAATAAGTTGCTTGTAGTAGCTGAAGGAATTGTGAGCGAGTAGTAAAGCCAATAATAACTTAATTATTCTTATTTAATTCTTCCACCATTTCAGATACCACGTTGGCATATAGTTTTTTTTTAAAAGGCACTATTAATTCCATCATTTTCTTCGAAGAAGTCCATTTCCATTTTTTAAACTCAGGCTTTTTCGTTTGTATATTAATTTCACTGTCCTTACCTTTAAAATCAATCAAAAACCATTTTTGCTTTTGCCCTACAAACTTTCCACCCCATAATTTTTTTTGTAAATAAATAGGCAGTTTATAGTAATGCCATATTTTGGTTTCATAGAGTATTTTAAAGTTTTTTTTGATACCGGTTTCCTCGTTCATCTCTCGTATAACAGCGTCAATAGTTTTTTCTCCCTTATCAATACCTCCTTGAGGCATCTGCCAGGCGGATTTATCTTTTTCAAATCTTTGACCAATAAATATTTCTTTATTTTTATTAATAATCATCATACCTACACCTCTTCGGTATTTTTCTTTGAGCAGGCCAGGTTTGTATTTGTTCATTCGATATATGACTTTACTCTATAACACTGTCTTTGTTTAAGAGATCCAAGGCGTAATCAAGTTGATTATCTTTTTCGTTATCATCTTCATTATAAATAAATTCAACTTCTATATCCGGCGTTATACCAACTTTATGAATTGAATCCCCTGAAGGTGTATAATATAAAGCTGTAGTCATACGAATTGCACTTAAATCTTTTAGAGGAAAAATTGTTTGAACTGATCCCTTACCATAAGATTGCTCACCAATAATAATTGCTCTTTTATGATCTTGCAGAGCTCCAGCAACAATTTCTGATGCAGAGGCAGATCCTTGATTAATTAAAACTATCATAGGTTTATCACTTGCAATATCTCCACCGGATGCAGTAAACCTTGAGATATCATTTTTATCTCTTCCCTTTATGGAAACGATTTCACCTGATCTTAAAAAATTATTTGTGACCTTTGCAGATTGATCTAATAGACCTCCAGGATTATTTCTTAAATCTAAAATAAACCCCTCAATATTTTCACTTCCTATACTAGCGGTTAATTCTTTTATAGCGTTCTTTATTCCTTTATCTGCCTGTTCACTGAATGAGATCAGTCTGATATAGCCTATGTTTCCTTCCGGCCGAAATTTTACTGCTTGAACTGTAATTACTGCCCGTTTTAACTCAATATTTAGAGGCTCCTCTTCACCGATTCTAACAACGGTGATAGTAAGAGACTTCCCGACAGGACCCCTTAACAGTTCAACAGCTTCAGCAAGAGTTAATCCAAGAACATCGACGTCATCAATATGCGTAATGTAATCACCAGGTCTTACGCCAGCCTTTGCTGCCGGCGTATCATCAATGGGTGAAATAACTTTGACATAACCATTTTCCATAGTCACCTCAATACCAAGTCCACCGAATTTACCTTTGGTTTCTTCCTGCATGTCAGAATATATTTCTGAGGCCATATAACTTGAGAAGGGATCAAGCGATTGAAGCATTCCATTGATAGCATATTCAATTACTTCTTCATCATTGATCTCTTCTACATAATCCTGTTTTATAATGTCAAATACATCACCAAAGACCTCTAATTTTTTGTAAAGATCCTGATTGTTTGCTGATAAATAATTAAAACTAAAAAAAGAAGATATAAAAAAAATAAAAGTAAAAAATAGTTTCATTTTATGCTCTGTGATAAGGATGATTAATTTTAATAGTAACAGATCTATAAATTTGTTCTAATAAAATAATAGCAGCAAAAGAGTGTGTAAGTGTCATTTTACTGAGTGATATTCGCTTATTGCACAAATTATTTATCTCCTTACTAAATCCATCAGTCCCTCCAATTACAAACAATATTTTACTCAAGGAGGTTTCAAATAATAAATGTTTGAATTTGTCAGTTGTGACTACTTCACCTTTTTCATCAAGTAATATTATTGCTTCAGTCCCTTTTTTTAATTTTATTTTCTTTATTAGAGACTTATCATTAACCTTTTCAGTTTTAATTTTAGTTATAAGATTATTGGATATTTTTCTAATACGATTTAGATACATTTTAAATAGATACTCTTCTTGCTCAAATTTAAATTTATCATGATATAAAATCTCAATGTCCATGACATTACATCTATTATTCTATTTCTGTTGACCACATATTTTCAAGATTATAAAACTTCCTTATCTCATCTTTAAATAAATGCACTATTACATCTCCACTATCAATAACGACCCAACCACTATCATTGCTTCCCTCAATAGAAGGATTTTTTATATTTAATTTCTTTAATTTTTTATTAACTGATTGTGAAATCGAATTAATATGCCGATTGGAGGTCCCTGTTGCAAATACCAGGTAATCAGCTAGTGATGTTTTTTTTGAAATATTAATTGAAACTATATCTGAAGCTTTACTGTCTTCTAATTCGTTTAAAATATCTTTGAGTATACTATTCAATTTTAGACCTAATTTCTGTCGATGAAACATTTTCATCAAAATCTTTGATAAATGTCCAGCAGGGTACATCGCTAAATATTGAGCTACCGGATAGTTCATCTACTCGATATTTTTCAAATGTTTTGGCCGCTTTTGAGTTTAGCGATTGATATTCATTATCTTGTCGATTGAAAACAGCAATAGGCATTTGATTAAATATATTCTTGTATTCTTTCCATTCATGCATTTCATTTAGTGAGTCGCTTCCCATAAGAAAAATGAAAGTATCTTTTGAAAATTTATCTTTTATATATTTAAGATTATCTATGAGATAGTTAGAATTTGTCTCTTCTTCATAATATTTGAACTTAATATTCTCATTTTTGATGATTTCATCAATTTTACTTTTGCGCTCATTTAATGAAATATAATCTGAGGAGTTTTTTAATGGATTGACCTTAGTTATAAGCCACCATACTTCGTTCAAATTAAAAGTTCTTAATGCTCGATTTGATATTTCTAAATGACCTTTGTGTGGAGGATTAAATGAACTACCTAAAATTCCTACTTTCATTTATGGTCTTACCTGCCCACTTCCACGAACAATATATTTATAAGTTGTCAAACCTTCAAGCCCCACAGGACCTCTTGCATGCAGCTTGCCCGTTGCTATTCCAATTTCTGCACCAAGGCCAAATTCTCCGCCATCAGCAAACTGAGTAGACGCATTATGCATTACAATTGCACTACCTACTGAGTTTAAAAATTTTTCAACATTATTTTTATTTTCGGAAATTATGCTTTCTGTATGTCCTGATCCATATTTAGCTATATGATCAATTGCTTCATCGACATCCTTTACAATTTTGATAGATATAATTGCTTCAAGATATTCAGTTTCCCAATCAATTTCAGTCGCTTCTTTTACTTTATCGGAATAATTCATGCATATGCTATCACCTCTCACTTCACAACCACCTTTTATGAGAGTTTCTATTATTTTACCTAAATGACTATCAATGCACTTTTCGTCTACAAGAACTGTTTCAGCGGCACCACAAATACCAGTTCTTCTTAATTTTGCATTCTCTACAATTTTACTAGCAACATCTGGATCGGATGTTTCATCAACATAAAGATGACATATGCCATCAAGATGACCAATAACTGGAATTTTTGCAGTATCCTGAACTTTTTTGACTAAACCTTTACCGCCTCGAGGGACAATTACATCAATATATTTATCCATTTTAGACAGCATATAATCAACAGCCGCTCTGTCGGTTGTATTTACATACTGAACTATATTTTCACTTACAGATTTTGATCGCATAGCTTTTTGCATTGAGTTGACCATGGCTGTATTTGTATTGAAGCACTCAGAACCACCTCTGAGAATCACACTATTTCCTGCTTTTAGGCATAGTACAGTAGCGTCAATTGTTACATTTGGTCTGCTTTCATATATAATCCCAATAACCCCGAGTGGTACAGACACTCTTTCAACAATCATTCCGTTAGGTCTTTCATTGGTAAATAAAATATTTCCAGTAGGGTCATCAAGAGAAATCACATTTTTTATTGACTTTAAAATACCCTCAAACCTTTGATCATCAAGCATCAAGCGGTCAATCATTGCATTGGATAATTTATTTTGAGATTCTTCGATGTCTCGTTTATTAGCTTTAAGAATTAGATCTTTATCGTTTTTTAGAGATTCTATGATAGCTTTTAAAAGTTCATTCTTTTCATGCTTACTCAAGGACTTGATTTCTTGAGAGGCAACAACGCTTTCTTTACCTAAATTATCTAGTTCATTTTCAAGACTCATAACAATACCAAATCATCCTTATGTATCATTTCTTCTCTATAAGAGTAGCTTAATATATTTGCTATTTCATCACTTTTATGTCCCATAATAGATTTGCTTGCTGTTGATGAGTATCCTGCAAGGCCAATCCCAATCTTTTTGTTATCCTCAGAGCAAACTTCGATCACATCTCCTCGTTCAAAGACTCCTTCAATCATTTTTACTCCAGCAGGAAGCAAACTACTTCCTTTTTTAAGTGCATCTGCAGCTCCTTGATCAATTACTAGTTTTCCTACAGGATTCATTGTTCCAGCAATCCATTGTTTTCTTGCAGCCATAGGTGATTTATTAGGTTCAAACCATGTACAGGGCCTGCCTTCAAAAAGTGATCTTATAGGCTTCATTATGGACCCGTTTGTAATAGCCAGATGACAACCAGATAGCATAGCAGTTTTGGCTGCTTGTATTTTTGTTTTCATACCACCTTTCCCGTATTCAGATATTGATTCTCCAATCATTTTTTCTATATCTTGATCAATTTCATTTACAGAAGGGATTAATTTTATATCTTCCCCGTTAGTAGGGTCCGCTGAATAAAGTCCATTGATATTTGATAAGAGAATTAAACAATCAGAGCTTGATATTTGAGCGACTCTAGAGGCCAACCGATCATTATCACCATATCTTATTTCTGTCGTTGCTATTGTATCGTTTTCATTAACAATTGGAACTATTCCAAGTTTAAGTAGCGTATCAATAGTTCTTCTTGCATTAATTGACCTTCTTCTTTGTTCTGTATCATCAAGAGTAAGTAAGATTTGAGAAACTTTTATTTCATTTTGTTCAAAAGCATTTTTAAATGAGCTCATCAAATGTATTTGACCTACGGACGATACGGCTTGGTTCATATCTAATTTCATATTTTTCATATCAAGATTTAAGTCTTTTGCGCCCATTGCTATTGCACCAGATGAAACAATAATGACTTCTTTTTCTCTTTCTCGTAGAAATTTTACATCCTCAGCAAGACTGTTGAGCCAGTCTTTATTTAAACTTCCAGATATGGGATCAAATAAAATGGCTGAACCAATTTTTATTACAATTCTTTTTGTATCTTCTAGTTTCATATATTTTTTAAATTCAAAATTTCATTTATTAAACGGTCAATGCCTTCCCCAGACATTGTAGAAATTAAATGTACCTTTACGTTTATAAAATTTTCAAAATCTATTCTTATTTTATCTACTTCTTCTTTTTTAAGTAAGTCACATTTATTTAGCACAATAATCTTATTCTTATTGACCAAATCTTCATCATAACTTTTCAATTCGTTTATAATAGTATTGTATGATTTAACTAAATTTTCATTTGTGATATCTATCACGTGAATTAATGAATGACATCTTTCAATATGCTTTAGGAATTTAAATCCAAGCCCACTGCCAACATGTGCATCTTCAATTAATCCAGGTATGTCTGCTACTACAATCTCTTCATCACCTTTTCGAACAACTCCCAATTTGGGATCAAGAGTTGTAAATGGATAATCAGCAACCTTGGGTTTAGCAGCTGAAATCTTTCTCAATAAACTTGATTTTCCTGCATTGGGAAACCCAACCAAGCCTGCGTCTGCTAAAATTTTAAGCCTTAGAACAACCTCTGCCTCATAGCCTTTTTCACCAAGAGTTGTTTTTCTTGGAGCTCTGTTTGTTGAAGATTTAAAATTAATATTTCCTTTACCTCCTTCTCCACCTGGAAAAAGAATCATTTTTTCATCATTTATTATATCTGCAAGAATTTCGTCATCTTGTAATATTTCAGTTCCTACAGGAATTTTTAAAATCATATCCTTACCTGCAGCACCTGTTCTGTTTCTACCTGCGCCACCTCGACCTTTTTGAGCTTTGAAGTGTTTTTGGAATCTATAATCCACTAAGGTATTCAATGATTTGGTACCCTCAATAATAATATCTCCTCCCTTACCCCCATTGCCACCATCAGGTCCTCCAAATTCAATATATTTTTCTCTCCTAAAACTCAGGCAACCATCGCCGCCATCGCCACTTTTTACAAAGATTTTAGCTTCATCAATGAACTTCATTTTTTTGAAATATAATTTATGAAAAAGTTTTTACTTTTTATTTTTTGGGATCAACAGAAATGAATGTTCTGCCATTTTTCTTTTTTCCAAATCTTACGATTCCATCAACTAGTGAAAAAATTGTATGATCCTTACCCAAGCCAACATTTTCACCTGGGTGCCATTTAGTGCCCCTTTGTCTTGCTATAATATTGCCTGGTATAACTTGTTCACCGCCGTACTTCTTAATTCCTAATCTTCGACCTGCGGAATCTCTTCCATTTCTCGACGAACCACCAGCTTTTTTAGTAGCCATTCTTATTCACCCTTTTTCTTTGTTGTCTTTTTCTTTGCTACTGCCTTTTTTTTCACAGCCACATCTTCACCTTTAATTTTCTCTTTTGCGGAAGCTTTCTTGGTTGTTTTCACTGCAGCAAATCCTGGTATGTCCAATGAATTAACTCTTAAGAAAGTAATATCCTGCCTATGTCCATTAAGTCTTCTGTAGTTTTTTCTTCTCTTTTTCTTAAATACTAATATTTTTCTATCGCGATCTTGCTTTAGTATCTCAGCACTAACTTTGGCTCCATCAATTTGAGGAGAACCAACAGAAAATTGATCGCCATTACAAGCAAACAATACCTCATTTATTGTAATTTTGTCACCATCTTTGCCTTCAAGCTTGTTAACTGTTAGAACGGTGTCCTGGCTTACTTTATATTGTTTCCCACCTGTTGAGATTATTGCAAACATAATAATTTTGATTTTTTGATTTTTAAGTCTGGCTGAATATATACCCCACTTTTCTGCTGTCAATAGCCATAATTTTGTTAAAAAAACTTAAAATCAATGGTTTTTAAGCATAAAATATACGTATATATATCTTGCTAGTTCAATTTTAATTAATTTATTCGATTATGGTATTTTTGGTAAAACCATTTAAGGCATATAGGCCATTGAAGCGACGTTTAGAAGAAGTGGTCTTACCAACATTTGATAATCTAACAGACAAGCAGTTAAAAAAAATATTAAATCAATCTGAGTACAATTTCCTTAATGTTGTAAGTCCCAAAGCATTTTATCCAAACATATCTAAAAAAAATTCTAAAAAGCATGCCTTTGATCATTTGGATGCAATGATTAAAAATAAAATTATTATCCAGGAAAAAAGTGAAGCTTTCTACGTATACCGACTAAATAAATATGATAAAAATCAGTTCGGCATAGTAGCATCAATTGAATTTGATAGAAGAAATAAAAGAATTTTAAAACACGAAGCAATTTATAAGGCTCGTTCAAATTCTATATTAGAGACAATAGAGCACACTAAGATGCAAATTGGCCCTGTCTATCTTTCATATAAAGATAAAATTAATATGAATTTGATTTTTTCAAAATATAAAATTAAAAAACCACTTTATAAATATAAGTCTGCTGGTGGCACAACTCGCTCACTATGGAAAGTTGATAATACTAAAGATATTAACTTAATAGCAAAAAAATTATCTAGCATTAAACAATATTATATCGCTGATGGGCATCATCGATTTGATGCAATTGAAAACCTTGACAAAAAAATTAATACTGGTTCGAGTAAAAAAAAGAAGATAAATCTTTTAACAGCAATTTTTGATGAGCAGTCAGTTAATATTCTAAGTTTTCATCGATTAGCAAAGTTTAATAAATTTAATACGAAAAAATTTATAGGCTTATTAAATAAAAAATTCATGATATCAAAAAAATCTAGGTTTCAAAACCCTCTTAAACCTGGTGATCTGATGGTATATTTGAACAAATCTTGGTATAGTGTTTCGCTTAGATCAGATCCTAAAATATATTCTAAATATGAGACTGATGTAGATATAGTTGAAAAAATAATTATAAAAAATATCGCTAATAAAAATCAGAACAACTCCCTTATCTCCATTATTAATCTGCCCGGCCTCAGCGTTCATAAAAAATTAATGAAAGAGGTAGACTCAAGAAGGGCTGATATTGGATTTTTCATTTGCCCAATGCCGATGAAAAAGATAATGTCCATAGCGGATAGAGGTAAGACAGTGCCTAAAAAATCTACTTACTTTGATCCTAAGCCAGCAGATGGCTTGGTAAATTTATTAATGGATATATAAAATGGAAAAACCTACATCAAAACCGCATTACCCCTACTTTTCTTCTGGACCTTGTGCTAAGCCTCCTGGATGGTCATTAGACAAGTTAAAAGATGCAGCGTTATCAAGATCACATCGTTCTGGTGCGGCAGTTAAAAAATTACAAGAAGTCATTAATAAATCAAGAGAAATACTTCAAATACCCGACGATTACTTAATAGGAATTGTACCTGCTTCTGATACAGGTGCGGTAGAGATGGCTATGTGGTGCATGTTGGGTCAGAGAGGTGTTGAGGTATATTCTTGGGAAAACTTTGGACATGACTGGAATATTGATGCCGGTGAACAACTGCCTCTTGATAATAAAATTCTAGTTAAAGCAGACTATGGAGATATACCTGACTTTTCAAAAAGTAATCCTGACAATGATATTGTATTCACATGGAATGGGACCACTGCAGGAGTAAGAATTAAAAATACTGATTGGATAAGTGACGATCGTAAGGGATTAACTATTTGCGATGCCACCTCTGCAGTATTTTCAATGGAAATGGATTGGCCAAAACTTGATGTAGTTACATATTCATGGCAAAAAGTTTTAGGCAGTGAAGCTGCTCATGGAATGTTAATTTTATCACCAAGGGCCGTGGAGCGGCTTGAAAGCTTTACGCCACCATGGCCTATTCCAAAAGTATTTAGGTTGGCGCAAAATCAAAAATTAATATCAGGAATTTTTTCTGGCACCACAATTAATACACCCTCAATGATAAGTGTAGAGGATGTTTTAAACTCTCTTAATTGGTCCAATGAAATTGGTGGACTTTCAAAATTAATAGAAATATCTGAAAACAACTTAAAAATAGTAAGTGATTGGATTGAAACAAATGAAAATTTTGAGTTTTTAGCGAAGGACCCAAAAACAAGGTCCTGTACGTCCATATGTATCATACCTAAAGATGAGTGGTTTAAATCTTTGAATAGTGATGATCAGAAAAAGTTTATGGCTGAAGTATGTTCCCAATTAGAAACTAATGAAGCTGGTTATGATTTAAACTCATACAAAACAGCTCCACCAGGAATTAGAATTTGGGGAGGCTCTACGGTTGAAAATAAAAACGTTGAAATGGTTCTTCCTTGGATTGATTGGGCATACTCATCTGTAAAATCAAGCTTTCAAAAATGAATAAAGTTTTAATTGCAGACAATGTATCTGATGCTGTATTTAGAGTTTTTGAAAAATATAAAATAGAATATGATCAAAAGGTCGGATTGAGTGAAGACGAAATTTGTGCTGAAATTGGAAATTACTCAGGTCTTGTTATAAGATCAGCTGTTACAGTTACCGAAAAAATTATTGAAAGTGCTAGAAATTTAAAAGTCATTGGTCGACCTGGAGTTGGCGTTGATAACGTTGACCTTGAGGCGGCATCAAAGAAAAATATAGTGGTGATGAATACTCCACTTGGAAATGTACAGGCTACCGCTGAGCTCACATTCTCTATCATTCATGCATTAATGAGAAATATAACAAATGCTAATCAATCGATGCACAATAAAAAATGGGAAAAAAAGAAATTTATTGGCTCTGAAATGCTTGGAAAGACAATTGGTATTGTGGGATTTGGAAATATAGGGAAGAAGATTTGTGAAATTTCAAAAGCTTATGGCATGAATGTCGTTGTAAATAGTTCTTCACTATCAACTGGTGATGAAAGTAAATACGGTATAAGTAATCTTTCCTTTGATGAATTAATTGCACAATCAGATATTATTACTTTTCACAATAAATTATCAGATAAATCAAAATATATGGTCAACAGTGTGTCAATAACTAAAATGAAAAAAACTGCGATTATTATTAATTGCGCAAGAGGCGGCATTGTAAATGAATATGATGTCAAATTAGCCTTAGATGAAGATGGCATAGCTGGGTATGGGTGTGATGTTTACGAAACTGAGCCACAAACAGATAGCATTTTTAGTGGGATGCACAATGTTGTAATGACCCCACACATTGGCGCAAGCACAGCTGAAGCTCAAGAAAAAGTTGCTGTACAGATAGCAGAACAAATAGCTGATTATCTTCTTAACAACAACATTGTTAATCAAGTAAATTCTTAGTGTCTAATCAGTTAATATTAATCAGGCACGGTAAAAGTGTTTGGAATAAAAAAAATATTTTTACTGGCTGGGTTGATGTTGATTTAGACTCTGAAGGAACAAGTGAAGCATTAAAGGCCGCTGATTTAATCTCAAAAGTAAATCTTAAACCAACAGCTGCATTTACTTCTTACCTAAAGAGAGCTCAAGAAACTCTGAACATAATAGTAAAAAATTTAAACTTAAACGATGTAGAAGTAAATTATGCGTGGGAATTGAATGAAAGACACTATGGTGCTCTTCAAGGTTTAAATAAAGATGAAGTTAAAGAGAAATATGGAGAAGAACAATTTCTTAAATGGCGCCGGGGATATAACACTCCTCCACCAGCGTTAAATGCTGATAGTGAGATGAACCCAAAACTTGATCCTTTATATAAGGGAATTACAAATTTACCTTTAACAGAATGTTTAGCAGATACTTATGAGAGAGTAATTCCCTATTGGGAGAATAACATAAAGCCAATAGTACTAAAAAATACTACTATTATTTCGGCACATGGAAACAGCTTGCGTGCTCTTTGCAAATATCTTTTTTCTGTTTCAGACAAAGAAATAGTGAATTTAGAAATTCCCACAGGGAATCCTCTGATGATAACTTTAAATAATAGTTGCAAAATACAGTCGGCAAGTTATCTTGATCCCCTCAGATCGGAAAATTTGCCAGATATTGGCGCTTAAAGAGGTACATTTATGAATGAAGTTTTTATCACATCCGCTGTTAGAACAGCTGTAGGTTCTTTCAATGGATCATTAGCAAACATGCCTGCTCATGACTTGGGCAAAATTGTAATTAAAGAAGCTATCGGTAGGTCTAATGTCGAGGCTTCTGAAGTAGAGGAAGTTATACTAGGTCAAGTATTAACGGCCGCGACTGGCCAAAATCCAGCAAGACAAGCGGCAATAAATGCAGGTTTAAATAAGGAAACACCAGCATGGCTTGTAAATCAAGTGTGTGGATCCGGACTAAGAAGCGTGGCACTAGCCTATCAAGCGATCATGAACAATGATGCAAATATTATTGTTGCTGGCGGCCAAGAGTCTATGAGTCAATCTCCTCATTGTTCTCATTTAAGAAATGGAACAAAAATGGGAGATAACCAAATGGTGGACTCAATGATTAAAGACGGCCTCTGGGATGCTTTCAATGGTTATCATATGGGTACAACAGCTGAGAATGTTGCTCAACAATGGCAAATAACTCGTGATCAACAAGACGAATTTGCTGTCGAGTCTCAAAAGAGAGCTAGCAAGGCAAAATCTGAAGGTATATTTAAAGATGAAATTGTTGGCGTTGAAATAAAAACAAGAAAAGAAACTGTTGTCTTTGATAGTGATGAATACATTAAGGATAATGTACAGTTAGAAAAACTTGCGACTCTAAGACCAGCTTTTTCAAAAGAAGGTACTGTAACAGCAGCCAATGCGAGTGGAATTAACGATGGTGCTGCGGCAATGACTGTTATGTCTGGAGAAGAAGTTAAGAAAAAAAATATAGAACCTATCGCTCGTATTGTTTCATGGGCAAGTGCTGGAGTTGATCCTTCAATAATGGGCACTGGTCCAATACCGGCCAGTAGAAAAGCCTTAGAGAAAGCTGGATGGAGTGTTGCTGACTTAGATTTGATTGAGTCAAATGAAGCTTTTGCAGCCCAATCATGTGCAGTAAATAAAGAAATGGGCTGGGATACATCTAAAGTAAATGTCAATGGTGGAGCTATAGCAATTGGCCATCCAATCGGTGCTTCTGGAGCAAGAATCTTAGTGACATTATTAAATCAAATGAAGAGACAAGATGCGAAAAAAGGCCTTGCAACACTATGCATTGGCGGTGGCATGGGTGTCGCTTTATGTGTTGAAAGATAAAAAGGAGAATATTATGACAAAAGTAGCATTAGTAACTGGTGGAACAAGAGGTATTGGTGCAGCAATATCCATAGCTCTAAAGAATAGTGGATGTAAAGTTGCAGCAACATACGGTTCAAATTCTGAGGCTGCAGAAAAATTTTCATCTGAAAATGGAGTAGAGGTCTTTAAATGGAATGTAGCTGATCCAGCTGCATGTGAAGATGGCGTTAAACAAGTAGTTGAAAAATTAGGAGCTATTGACATCCTAGTAAATAATGCTGGAATTACTAAAGCTGCAATGACACACAAGATGACAATTGAGCAATGGGATGATGTCATCAGAGTTGATTTAGACTCAGTTTTTTATATGACACGATGTGTACTAGATGGCATGAGAGAAAAAGGATTTGGAAGAATTATTTCGATTTCATCAATTAATGGTCAAAAGGGTCAAATGGGTGTTGTTAACTATAGTGCTGCAAAAGCAGGAGTAATTGGTTTTACTAAAGCACTTGCCCAAGAGACAGCAAGAAAGAACATAACCGTCAATGCTGTTGCACCAGGTTATATTAGCACAGAATTACTTGCTGATACCCCAGAAAAAGTCATGGAAGGAATTCTTGCTCAAATTCCAATAGGCCGCTTAGGTACAGTTGATGAAGTATCAAGAATTGTTACCTTCCTTGCAAGCGATGATGCTGGATTTATAACTGGTTCAACCATATCTGCAAATGGTGGTCAGTACTTCTCTTAAAAATTATCTTTAAGATTTCGTATATGGGTGAATACGTTCTCAGGACTTTTTTCTATAAGGCCTAAAGCTTCACTAATTTGATTATTATCTGCTTGTAAAAAAATATTCAATTTCTTTTCCTCTTGAATTGTTGAGGGTATCGAGGATAAATTTTTTGAATATAAGTTTTCTAGTTCATTAATTTTACCTTTTAACTCATCACTAGGCAAAATCGAGTAGATAAATTTGGCATTGCTCAAAGTATACTCATGTCCACAATATATTTTTGTTTCATCAGGCAGATCCCTAATTTTTTTAAGTGATTCCCACATCATTTTAGGAGTACCCTCAAACAGTCTTCCACATCCAAGGGAAAACAGAGTATCGCCTGTAAAAACTGACTTTTCTCTGTGAAAATAAAATGCAATATGACCAACTGTGTGGCCTGAAATTTCAAAAATCTCAGACTCAATATCACCAAACTGCCACTTGTCTCCCTCTTTAAGGTGAATATCGATACCAGGAATTCTATCTTTATCTTTTTCACCACCTACAATACTACATTTATATTTTTCTTTAAGTTCATAATTTCCACCAACATGATCAAAATGATGATGAGTGTTTAAAACATATTTTAATTTTAAATTATTTTTTTCTAAGCAATCAATGACAGGGCTGGCTTCAGATGGATCAACAACAAATGCTTCATTATTTTCATTATAGCATACATATGCGTAATTATCGGATAGACACTTAACAATGAGAGTTTTAAACATATTAATTTTTTATTTTAGAAACTAGAAATAAACCAACTTCATTAAAATAACTATTCAAAAGATTTTTTCCATTAAATTTATTTAGTTTGTTTGTTTTTAAATTTGCTTGCTTTTCAATTCTAATTCCTGCTTCATCACACAAATCAATGAAATCATTTATGGTACAGAAGTGAAGATTAGGAGTTTCATGCCAAGAATAACTTAATTTCTCACTTATAGGCATTTTTCGTTTAAGTAATAGGCTTGAAGCAATTTTCCAGTGACCAAAATTAGGAAAAGAGATTATTGCTTTGCCTGAAATTCTAACTAATTCTGACAAAACATTTTTTGGACTTTTTGTTGCCTGTAAGGTGTAAGTAAGTATCGAGTAATCAAACAAATTATCTGGATAATCATATAAGTCTAAATCAGCATCACCTTCGATTACAGAAATTCCTTTCGAAAGACAGAGTTGAACTTTTTGTTGATCAATCTCCATGCCTCTACCATCAATATTTTTTTCTTCTTTCAAGAATTCAAGCAAAGAACCGTCGTTACAGCCTACATCAATAACAGATGACTTAGCTGGTATTAAATCAGCAATGATCTTAAAGTCTTTTTTTTCATTAATTAAGCTCATAAATTTTCATAAGTTGATTTAATAAATCCTTGCATAGCTTCAAAAAGCTTAGGCTCTTCAAGTAGAAATGAGTCATGTCCACCGTCAGTTTCAATCTCAATAAAACTTACGTTTATTCCTAAAGTATTAAACACTTTTACAATTTTTTTATTCTCTGAGGTTGGGTAAAGCCAATCGCTTGTAAAAGAAATACACAAAACTTTTGAGCTTGTGTTTTTAAATGATTCAATTAGTGAGCCATTATTACTTGACGAAACGTCAAAATAATCCATTGCACGAGTAATATATAAATAACTATTAGCATCAAAGCGGTCTACAAATGTAAATCCTTGGTGCCTTAAATAACTTTCAATTTGGAAATCAGCATCAAAAGAATAATCTAAACTATTCTTATCTTGCAGATTTCTTCCAAACTTGCTGTGCAAAGCGTCTTTAGATAGATAAGAGATATGGGCAGCCATTCTCGCAACTGATAGACCTTTTAAAGGTTTATTGTCAGAATTATAATATTTACCTGAATTCCAATTTGGATCAGCCATAATGGATTGTCTAGCAAGCTCATTTAATGCAATATTCTGTGCTGAATGATTTGTCGCAGTTGCAATTGGAATAGCAGAATGTACCATCTCAGGAAATTTTGATAGCCATTCAAGAACTAGCATTCCGCCCATAGATCCACCTGTTACACAAAATATTTTTTCAATACCTAAATAGTCAATAAGAAGTTTTTGAGCTCTCACCATATCAGCGATTGTAATAACTGGAAAATCCGTACCATATTCTTTACCAGTTTCTGAATTTACTTCCTTTGGACCAGTTGAACCCATGCAGCCACCAATAACATTAGGACAGACTACAAAAAATTTATTTGTATCAATTGGTTTTTCAGGACCAACAATATATGACCACCACCCCTCTTTTTTTGTAATTGGGTGATTGCTTGCAACATACTGATCGCCAGTAAGAGCATGACAAATCAAAATAGCATTATCCTTAGCGGCGTTTAATTTACCGTAAGTTGTATAAGCTGTTTTAATGCTTTTTAGTGATTTACCACAATCCAATACAAGAGCTTGTTCTTTTGCTAATTCTACTATTTTGTTTTCACTCATTTGTTTAACCCAAAAAAAAACCACCTAACAACTAAGTTTGGTGGTTTATATACCTCTTTAGCTGCATTTTTACAGCGCCCGCAAGCTGTGCTCAAATCGGCGCAGTCACTGTATTATATATTCAAATCAGTAATGTCAAATTAGAAGATTAAATATTTCAAAGATTTTCTTTCAAAATAAACAATATTCACCTATTTATACCGAATTATTATATGAAAAATTTAAAAAATATTAATATCTATGAAGGTGGAATCTCATCAATTCCAGGCAAAAAAGATGTAGTCAAAATGTCTTCTAATGAGTCACCTTTTGGACCCAGTATTAGTGTAAAGAAAGCAATTTCAGAAAGCCGACTTAAGACGAATAAATATCCTGACGGTAATTGTATTGAGTTAAAAGAAGCTATATCTAAAAGTTTCAAATTAAAGAGCAGCAATCTTTTTGTTGGAAATGGTTCAGATGAGATACTTGGTATTGCATGTCAATTATTTTTAAACAAAGGTGATGAGGTTATTGTTCCAAAGCATAGCTTTTTAATGTTCGAAATCTATTCCAAAATAAGTGGTGGAGTTATTAAGAGATCGGCAACAAAAAATCTTCGGGTGGATTTAGAAAGTTTATTAAAATCTATCACTAAAAAAACAAAGATGATTTTTATTGCACAGCCTAATAATCCTACAGGTTTTTATTTATCAAAAAAAGATCTTGCAGTGATGATTAAAAAAATTCCAAAAAAAATTATGATTATAATTGATGCAGCATACGCTGAGTACATGACTGATAATGATTACTCAAATGGACTTGAATTTGCTCAAAAAAACAAAAATGTAATTGTTACACGTACATTTTCTAAAATATATGGACTAGCTTCTCTTAGACTAGGCTGGTGTTATGCTCACAGTAATATTATTAGTTCTATGAACAAAGTCAGAGGACCTTTTAATGTGAACCAATTGGCACAAGTTGCAGGAATTCAAGCATTGAAAGACAAAAAATATACAAGCAATTCAAAAAAACATAATACATTGTGGCTCAACATTATGAATAAAGAATTAAGTAAACTGCCTATAAAAGTTTATGATAGTAGAGCTAACTTTTTACTTATAGATGTAGGAAAATCTGTATCTAAACTAAATAAGTATCTTTTATCTAAATCAATTATTATTAGGTTAATGGACAAATATAAGTTACCAAGCTGTGTAAGGGTTTCAATTGGTACAGCAAACGAAAATAAGAAAGTTATAAAGGCTTTCAAAGATTTTTATAAATGACAAATAAGAAAAAACTATTTAAGCAAATTACTATCATTGGGCTAGGTTTGATTGGTTCATCACTAGCACTGTCTATAAAGAAAAATAAAATCTCTTCTAAAACAGTGGGTTACTCCAGATCTTCTAAAACCAGAAATACATCTAAAAGACTCAACTTAGTTGATAAGGTAAGTAATAAATTAGAGGAGTCTGCAAGAGGGTCAGATTTGATAATAATTTGTACTCCTTTAAGTAGTTATTCAAATATAATAAAAAAAATTATACCTCACATATCAAAAGGCACAATTATCTCTGACGTCGGCTCTGCAAAAGAAAAAACTATTAACGAAATAATTCCTCTCTTAAGTAATGATGATATTTTTATACCCGCTCACCCTATAGCTGGAACAGAAAAAAGTGGCCCAAGTGCTGGGTTTGCAGAATTATTTGATGACAGGTGGTGCATAATCACTCCACTTAAAAACAATAAAAAAAGTCATATTAATAAAGTAAAAAATCTTTGGAAATCATTAGGAAGCGATGTTGAGGTAATGTCCCCTCAAAGACATGACAGAGTAATGGCAATCACTTCTCATTTACCTCACTTAATTGCTTATAATATTGTATCTACTGCTGCAGATCTCGAGAATGTAACAAAGTCTGACATCATTAAGTATAGTGCCAGTGGTTTTAGAGACTTTACTAGAATTGCATCATCTGATCCAACGATGTGGAGAGATATATTTCTTAATAATAAGGAAGCTGTGTTGGAGATGATTAGTAGATTTACAGAGGATTTAACTGCTTTACAAAAATCAATTCGTTGGGAAGACGGCAAAAGTCTACATAAACTCTTTTCAAAAACAAGAAAAGTACGAGACAAAATAATTTCAGCAGGACAAGATACTGTAGATGCTGATTTTGGCAGATCAAAAAAAAGATAAGTCCTTCAAATCTAATAAGGGCATAAACAGTAATGATACTTTTCCATTATTAACAGTTAGAGGCGCACTGAATAATTTATTTTGATTTTCATTTTCTATAATATCAACCTGTAAGCTGCCATTGTAAGTAATCGATGAAATTTCACCATTAATACTTACCTTAGTCTTCCCGATATATGAGTTGAGGAAATCATTTGCAATCCCTGAAAAATCAATCTTGTAAACTGACTGGTCGTCTAAATCTATCCTCATTAAAAGTTGATTGATTGTGCCAACTTTATATTCATTATAATTCAAATCAAGGTAATCAGATATCAACAAAAGTTTCATAACTATGCCTTCATTCAAAACTATCTTGCCCTGAAGGTTTTTAAAATCAAAAAGAGATTCTAAGCTATTAGCTATATCTGAACCTTCAACTTGGTTACTTCTTAAATATAAAGTATCAATTTGAAATGGGTTCATATCAATTCTAACATCATGAAAATTAATATTAGATAAAAAATTGTTTTCAAATTTACTGAACATTAAGTCATTAATAAGAGCACTCATTCTATATGGGTAACCTGATATTGATATATTGCTGTAACTACTATTCATATTATCTAGATTATTTTTTATTTGAGTTTTAAATTGAACTGAGATGAAAAGCCAATATGCTGAGTAGATAAATAAAATAGCAATAACAAGGAAAATTATTCTCCTAAAATAGGCATTCTTCATTTAGGAAAATTAATCCTAGCTTCAGATAATAAATCATCTGATTTATTTTCTATTACATCATACAGTTTTTTTGTGAATACTTCTTTTTCCAAACCTGCTTCAATTGGTTTTAGAAATTCAATGACCATTCTACCAGGGTATCTAAGAAATCTTCTTCGTGACCAAAAGTACCCACAATTTATTGCCACTGGAAGACAAGGGATTTTCAGACCATCATAAAGAGCTGTAACGCCATATTTATATGGTCGTTTTGCTCCTATCGGTGTTCTAGTACCTTCAGGAAAGATTAAAAGTGGTCGTGGGTCAGCGTCCATACTTCTTTTTGCAGAATTTACCATTGCTTGAATATTTGTTTCGCCCTTTCGTCTATCTACATAAATAAAATTAGCTTTCTTAAAACATAGGCCAACTACTGGAATTAATAAAAGTTGTTTTTTTGCAATTATAGACGGAGTTTCAATTGCATCATTCAAAAATATTGCCTCGGCAAGTGATTGATGTTTAGAAGCAATTAAATATTTTCGTTCTTTAGGTATATTCTCAAGGCCTCGATATTCAATTTCAAGATTTGCAAATAGTTTTAAGCTTATTCTTGTATGAACGGATTGAAAGTGAATAATTCCTAACATATGTTTTTTAGGTAGAAAAAAAAGTACTGGTGCGAATAGGCAGCATGCAATCAATACGATATAGAAAGCAAGGTTAGCTAGAAAAGAATTTATGTAGATCATTAGTAAAGCCCTATGCTCAAACTTATATAAGTTCTTAAATATTTAATATATTCTAACACTAATTTTTTCACTCGACTAAATTGCTCTTCACTGATGTTTTTTGTGGATACATAATAGATATTCTCGCTATTTATAAGCCTTTTTGACTCTAATTTTACTCGAGGTAGGTGATAATCTGATGTAACAATAATAGTGTTGCGATAGTTATTATTTCTTATCCATAGGAATGTTTCCCTTATATTTTCAAAGGTATTTTCTGAGATCGATTCAATTTCAATACAGCAATTAAACAGTTTATTATTATTTGGAAAAGCATTTTTTATTTCTGTGAGAGTAATATCTTTATTAACTCCAGATAGAAGAAGCTTGCTACCAAGATTTTGACTTAAAAGTTCTAACCCTTTAGCAATTCTGAATCTGTCTCCTGTTAAGACAACAATACTATCTACTTGGGTTAGATTATGATTTCCGTCATCTACTGTCTTAACACTCGAGAAGAAAATATTAAAATGGATCAAAATTAGTATCAATAAAGAAAATAGGAATAAAAAAAAGTAATACAATTTTTGTACATTTAACATACTAAATAAGCTACACTAACAAGGTTTAAATATTAACACAGACTAACACAATTTATGATTATTTCTTGTCCATCATGTTCAGCTCGCTATGTTGTAAATATTGACGATATCGGTCATGGTCGGCAAGTTAAATGTACTAGGTGTAATCATTCATGGTTTCATGAAAATACGACATATGAAGCCGAGAAAAAACTAATAATAAATGAGATTAGTAATGAGAAAATTATAAGAGAGAGTCTTTCAGATCAAAATTTACCAGTAGTTTATAAAAATCAGAAAAATATTCCACTGCCATTTTTAGTATTGATAGTGCCAGTTATATTTATTTTTGGAAGTATGATAATTGACAGTATCAAGATTGATGCTTTTGCCGTTAGCCAATCTATAAATAATTTTATTAGTTTGTTAGTAAATCAAATAACTGAATTATTTAACAATTAAAGTTCATTTTTTATGAAGTCATCAAATGACTGTTTTTTTCTTATTATTTGAATTTCATCTTTATTAATTAAAATTTCTTCAATAAATGGTCTGGCATTATAATTTGAACTCATTGTTGATCCATAGGCTCCAACATTTTTAATAACTACATTATCTCCTTCTTCTATATTAGCAAATTTAGTAGTTCTCATAAATTTGTCAGAAGACTCACATATTGGTCCAACTATTTCTGTTTCAATGTTGTGATCTGAATCATTTAATTTTGAGGTTAAAATTTCATGCTCTGCATCGTATAAAGCAGGCCGCATCATATCATTCATACCTGCATCAATTATAATAAATTTTTTTCCTTCACTTATTTTAGTATAAAGAACTTTTGAAACAAGTATTCCTGCATCAGCTGCAATTAATCTCCCAGGCTCAAAGATAAAATTAAATCTTTCTTTATCAAAATATGAAATCAGAATATCGTAATAATCTTTAAAGCTAAAATTTCTTTCTTCGGGACTTATTCCTCCGCCAACATCAATAGTTTTCAGCGAGTTGTAATTCAATTGTATTTTATCAATTAAGTTTTTAGTAACTTCAAAAGAATTTTTAAATGGACTTAAATCTTTTATATTACTGCCTATATGAAATGCAATAGCTGTAATCGAAAGAGAGGAAAATTCTTTAGTTTTATTAAATATCTCTAAAGTTTCATTTACAGATATTCCAAATTTATTTTCAAGACTCCCAGTTGTTATTTTTTCATGCGTATCAGATTGTACATCAGGATTTATCCTAATCCCAATATTTTGAACTTTACCAATTCCTTCAGCTATCTGATTAATTTTTTTTAACTCAGCTAAAGACTCTACATTAATTTGAAAGCAATCATTTGCAATTGCATACTTAATTTCATTTTCGCTTTTTCCAATTCCAGAAAATACTATTTTTTGAGGTGGTATCCCTGCTTCAATTGCTTTTTTAAATTCCCACTCAGATACCACATCAGCACCAGCACCTAACGAGGCCAAGATTCTTAATAGTGTGAGATTAGAATTTGATTTTAAAGAAAAACAAATTTTGTAATCGAGATCTGAAAATACATTATTAAAATTATTATAGTTATTAGTGAGCACACTTTTGCTGTAACAATAAAATGGTGTTTGGTGTTTTTCAGAGATTTCATCTACACTAACATTCCCAAATCTAAGAATATTATTTTCATATTTCAGTTCTGACATAACTACACCTTGACAGTTGAAGATTGATATAAATATCCTGTCTCAACTGGAGGGTACTCAAGTGAACCTTTCTTGCCACAACCATATATAAAAATTAATAGTATCAAAATACTAATACTTTTCATTTTTGATCTCCTTACGAGCAATGGCAATCATTTTTTTTATTTGACTTATAGCAGTACCACCGTAACTCTGTTTATTATTAACACTTTTTTTTATACTAAGGAAATCATATAAAGATTTATCAATATTTTGATCAAATGATTTATAATCACGAAGTGTAATATCTTTTAAGAATAATTTCTTTTTCTCAGCAAAATTTACAATTTTCCCAGTAAGACTATGCGCATCTCTGAAAGTATAATTTAGCTTAATTACAAGCCAATCTGCTAATTCAGTAGCATTTATGTAGGTTTTAGAGATAATCTTCTCTGCAGATTTTTTGTTAATTTCTAATGAGTCAATGATTTCAACCATACAATCTAAACAAATATGCAACGTTTCACTTGTTGATGTAACTAAGATTTTATCTTCTTGAAGATCTTTACTGTAAGTCAGAGGCAGTGACTTCATTAGATTTAGCATCGATGAAAGATTGCCTATTGCAATAGAAGCTTTGGCTCTTATAAGCTCAGCACCGTCTGGATTCCTTTTTTGCGGCATTATAGATGAGCTAGACATTAACTGATCACCAATTTTGAAGAAGTTAATTAGATCTGAAGAATAAAGCGCAATTTCTTCCGCGATCCTTGACAGGTGCATAGAAAGTAACGAAGCACTTGACAAAAAATCAATTACAAAATCTCTGTCCGAAACTGTATCTAGAGAGTTTCTTGTAGGTTTTTTGAAGCCTAGGGTTTTAGTAGTTTTGTTTCGATTTATAGAAAAATTAGTTCCTGCGAGTGCGCCAACACCTAGAGGATTTTCATCAAGTCTTTTTAGTGACTCCTCAAACCTAGTAGTGTCTCTTGAAAACATTTCATAGTAAGCCATAAAATAATGGCCAGCAGATATAGGCTGTGCAGACTGAAAGTGTGTAAGCCCTGGTAGCAATATTTCAATATTTTTATTTGCAGACTTCACTAAAGAGTTTTTCAATCTTTTTATTTTTTTTGAAATTAATACATTATCCTTTTTCATCCATAGTTTCAGATCCGTTATCACTTGATCATTTCTTGAACGCGCAGTATGAAGCTTACCTGCAACATCACCTATGATTTCACTTAATCTGTATTCAATATTCATATGAATATCTTCTAATTGATTATCAAACTTAAATTTATTATTTTTTATTTCAGATTTAATTTTTTTCAACCCGCTTATGATTTTATTTGAATCACTTACTGAAATAATTTTTTGTGAACCGAGCATTGATGCATGAGCAATAGATGCCTCAATATCTTCATTGAATAAAAATTTATCAAATTCGATAGAAGAATTGATTTTTTCAAAGGCTGCGCTCACTGGTTTTTTAAACCTGTTTCTTAATTTATTTTTTTTTATAGACATTTTACTTTAAGATTATACTTTCCAATTTATGTTGCTTAAAAACTTTAGGTTCGGATTAATTTTGATGGTATATGCCATAATTCTCTTGTTTTGCAACAGTTTATATAATTCATACTTAAGTGCTAATGAACTTATCATTTATGAAAAGCAAGGTTTTTCCAGTAAATTTCAAGATATAAATAGTACTGAATTGGATCTGAAAAATTTTGAGGGAAAACTAATTTTAGTTAATCTTTGGGCAACATGGTGTGAACCTTGCAAAGAAGAAATGCCTTCTTTAGATAGATTGCAAAAAAAATTTGATAAAGATCTTTTTCAAATCCTCCCAATTAGTTTAGATCGAGGACCAAAAAAAAATTCAATCAATTTTTTTAAAGAATATAAGATTGAAGAATTAGATATTTATTTTGATGATAAGAACAATATCCCAAGAGAGGCAAGGGCGGCTGGGTTACCTCACTCTATTTTTATTAACCAGAATGGTAATGAGATTGCTAAGTTAATTGGTCCAGCTGAATGGGACAGTGACTACTTTGTAAACTTTATTCGAGAAACGTTAAACTAATTAAAGAGCTTGTTCTAATTCTGGCAACACCTGAAACAAGTCAGCTACTAATCCGTAATCAGCGACATCAAAAATTGGAGCTTCTTCATCTTTGTTGATTGCAACTATCACCTTTGAATCTTTCATACCAGCAAGATGCTGGATTGCTCCTGATATTCCCACGGCAATATATAATTCAGGGGCCACTACTTTTCCAGTTTGCCCAACTTGATAATCATTTGGAACAAAGCCTGCATCTACTGCAGCTCTTGAAGCCCCTACGGCAGCTCCAAGTTTTTCAGCTACTTTGTCTAAGAGTTCAAAGTTTTCGCCATTTTGCATTCCACGTCCACCAGAAATTATAGTTTTCGCAGAGGTTAGTTCTGGTCTATCCGATTTAGTTAACTCTTCTCCTATGAATTCAGAAATCGATGGCATATTTTCAGCATTTATTTTTGTTATCTCACAACCGGAGGATCCCATAGCCGCTGATTTAAAAGCAGTAGGCCTCACAGTTAGAACCTTTTTTGGATCACTAGTTTGAACTGTAGCGATAGCATTACCAGCATAAATTGTTCTAATGAAAGTATCGGGTCCTTCAATTGCAATGATTTCAGAGATCTGAGAGACATCTAATTTTGCTGCAAGTCTAGGCATAACATTTTTTCCAGTCGTGGTAGCCGCAGCTAAAAAGTATTCATAATCTCCAGATACATTTAGTATTAATTGGGTTAGATTTTCTGCCAGTATGTTATTAAAGCTATCGTCATCTAAATGCATTAGCTTACTTAGTCCCTCTATTTTAGAAGCTTCAGCAACGACAGAGTCTATATCTGATCCCACAATTAGCCCGTGAACATCACCATCTATTTGAGACGTAGCTGAGATTGCCTTTAAACTTTGGTCACTTACTTGTCCATTTGCATGTTCAATAAAAAATAATGTTGTCATATAACACCTGCCTCGTTTTTAAGTTTTTCAACTAATTCAGAAATATTTTCTACTTTAATGCCCGCTTCTCTCTTTGGAGGCTCTATAACTTTTAGCACATTCACTCTAGGGGTGACATCAATGCCGTAATCCTCTGGTGATTTTTGATCAATAGGTTTTTTCTTTGCTTTCATTATATTTGGAAGTGAAGCATATCGAGGCTCATTTAATCTTAAGTCGGTTGTGATAATAGCCGGCATGTTTAGGCTTACTGTTTGTAAGCCACCGTCAATTTCTCGAGTAACTTTAACCTTATCTGAGTCAATTTCAATTTTTGATGCAAACGTACCTTGAGGCATATCAGTTAGTGCTGCTAACATTTGTCCCGTCTGGTTATTGTCACCATCAATTGCTTGCTTACCAGAGATAACTAGTCCTGGAGATTCTTGTTCACAAATCTTAGATAAAATTTTTGCGATTGATATAGGCTCAATTTTTTCTTCAGTTAAAACATGTATTCCTCTATCTGCACCCATGGCTAGTGCTGTCCTTATAGTTTCTTGACAAGACTGATTTCCAATTGAAACAGCAATTATTTCTTCAGCTTTCCCAGCTTCCTTCAATCTGATAGCTTCCTCAACTGCAATTTCGCAGAAGGGATTCATTGACATTTTTACGTTCTCAGTTTCGACACCAGTTTCGTCAGATTTAACTCTAATATTTACATACGGATCGATAACTCGTTTTACGGGAACTAAAATTTTCATAACTGTTTTATAATACCTTTTTAATTTGAGTAAACATATTTATACATTCTTACCAGGCTTCCAAAGAATATCTTTTTTTCCGTTATCATTTTCTACACGAGATAATACAAAAAATAAATCTGATAAACGATTGATATATTTAAGTGCTTGTTCATTAATTTTTTCTTTTTTTGATAAAGATACAATGAGTGTTTCTGCTCTTCTTGCAACAGTTCTGGCATTGTGAAAAAATGACGCAGCTTTACTCCCTCCAGGCAAAACAAAGGAACTGAGGGGCTTTAACTTTTTATTATATTTATCAATAACTTTTTCTATTCGTTCAACCTGATTACTAGTAATTCGAAGCGGCTTATACTTAGGTTTTGCTTCTACAGGTGTTGCAAGATCTGCTCCTAAGTCAAAAAGATCATTTTGAATTTCTGAAGTTATTTTTTTTATACTTGCTTTAGTATAAAGATTGACAATACCAAGTATCGAATTCAGCTCATCTACTGTTCCGTAAGCTTTAATGCGAATATTATCTTTAAAAATTCGTTTACCATTTACTAAGCCAGTCTTACCTTTATCTCCTGCTTTAGTATAAATTTTATTGAGTTTTACCATTAACTATTAGTAGAAAAGTACAACGCGCTCATGATAATAACAATAGCGACAAACTGAAGTGTAATCCTTAATCTCATCAATTTATTCGCGTATTTTTTGTTGAAGTCTCCACCCTTAAACATAGCATATATCCCTGTACCCAATACAGCTAGTACTGCCAACAAAGAAATGGGTATTAATAAATAGTATAAAAATCCTGGCATCTTATGATGGATTGGTTGACACTAATCTTCGCGTGACAATGTCTGCCTGTATCTCAGCAGTGCCTTCAAAAATATTCAGTATTCTTGAGTCACATAGTATTCTACTGATAGGGTATTCAAGAGCAAATCCATTACCCCCATGTATTTGTAAGCCATTATCAGCACATGCCCAGGCAACTCTTGCGGCAAGCATTTTAGCCATACCTGCTTCAAGATCACATCTGTGACCTTTATCTTTTTCCCTTGCAGCATAATAAGTCAACTGTCGTGCAGCCATTATTTCAGTTGCCATTGATACAATTTTAGAGGCATTTCTTGGCTTATCATAAAGAGATTGTCCAGTAACATTCAATCTATCAATAGCGTATTGCATGGATGTTTCAAATGCCGATTGCGCAACACCCAAAGCTCTTGCTGCAGTTTGAATTCTTGCTGACTCAAAAGTTTCCATCATCTGTTTAAATCCATTTCCTTCTTCTTCACCTAATAGATTTTCTTTCTTTACTTTAAATCCATCAAATGCCATTTCATACTCTTTCATTCCTCTATAGCCCAAGACCTCAATTTCCCCACCACTAATGCCATCATCAGGAAACATATTATCATCATCACCCCTTTGTTTTTCTGCTAAAAACATCGACAAACCTTTGTAACCTTTTTCGTCAGGATTAGTCCTAGCAAGGAGCATCATCACATCACTGCGCGCGCCATGTGTTACCCAAGTTTTATTTCCAGTAATTGTGTAATGTTCACCATTAGCTACTGCTCTTGTCTTGAAAGATCCCATATCAGAACCTGAATGAGGTTCCGTGAGTACTGCACATGGCAAAGTTTCACCTGAAGCAATTTTAGGAAGAAATTTTAATTTTTGATCTTCAGTTCCGCCTGTTATTAATAATTCAGCAGCAATATCACCTCGTGTTCCCAATGATCCAATGCCAATATAGCCTCGAGCGAGCTCTTCAGTCACAACACAGTCTACAAAACGGGACATTCCTAAACCACCATATTCCTCAGGGATCGTGAGACCAAAAACTCCCATCTCAGACATCTTCTCAATGATTTGCATTGGTATTAAATCATCTTTTAAATGCCATTCGTGAGCATGTGGTGTGACATCATCCTCAACAAATTTTCTAAACTGATCTCTGATAATAGATGTAGTCTCATCAAGATTACTGTTTCCAAAGTTTTTACTGCTAAATCCATCCTTTAATAATTGTGCAAGCTTCATTCTGTCATCAGCACTGTTACCATTGAGAATTAAGTCATTAAATTCCTCAGTACCGTTCTCCTGAAATAAACCATTTTTAAGACCCAGGTCTTGTGGCCGCACATACTCAAGTTGTGACATTGGAATACCTGATTTTATCTGCGCACAATATTCTGAGAATATGATCTGAAGCATAAGTTGCTCTGTCTCATTAAAAGCAGAGTCCTTATATAAATTTTCTGCCCAGTTTACCATTTCCTTTAGAGTTGCTCTGTAAGCTGCAATCCACGAAAGTCCGTGAGCTGCATGCTGCTCTTTATCAAGATTGTCTCTTGATAATTTACCATCAACTATAAGTTCACCTCTAACATGCTGTAAGGCAGCATCATAATACTTATCGACAGTAATAAGAGCTTTTTGGCATTTTAAAATTAATTGGTTCATAGCGTTATAATTAGTTGAGAGACTTTTGACCTTCTTTTGCCGCACCGACAAGAACAGACATGTTGCCACCTTTATGTTCGTTGTTGAGCATTTTTTCATGTGCATCAGGAATGTTTTTCCATGCAAATAATTCAGACATACAAGGATCTAAAGTACCATCAATAACAAGCTCGTTTGCTGCATTAGCTTGCTTCGAATTTCCAAAGTGTGAGCCCTGAAGCCTTTTACTTTGCATCCATAGATATCTTGCATCTAAAGTTAAATTGTAGCCTGTTGTACCCGCACAAATAACAACCATTCCACCAGGCTTTACAACAAAGCAAGATACAGGAACTGTTGTTTCTCCTGGATGTTCAAAGACCATATCTACATTGTTTCCCTTTCCTGTGAATTCCCATAATGCCTTACCAAACTTTCTAACTTCTTTCATATAGTTTCCATATGTTTCAGCATCATCAATATCCGGGTGTTCACCCCAACAGTTGAAGTCTTTTCTGTTTAGCACTCCCACAGCTCCAAGACTTTTTACATAATCTATTTTTGAGTTGTCTGAGATAATACCAATAGGCTTGGCTCCAACAATCTTTGCAAGTTGGACCGCCATACTTCCGAGACCACCTGACGCTCCCCATATTAAAACAAAATCACCAGGTTTTAATTCATTGGGCGCATGACCAAAAAGCATTCTGTACGCTGTCGCAAGCGTTAACATGTAACAACCACTTTCTTCCCAAGAGAGATTTGGTGGTTTACGTAAGACTTGATGAGCTTGAACAGATGTAAATTGTGCAAAAGTTCCGTCAGCAGTTTCGTAACCAAACACCTTATTTGTTTTTGAAACCATTGGTTCACCGCCATTAACTTCAGCATCTTCGTGATCCCATTGCATTCCATGGATGATTACTTCATCACCAACTTTCCACTTTTTAACTCCAGAGCCAACTTTCCAAACTATTCCAGAACAATCTGAACCTGCAATGTGATAATCTTTTTTCGTCATATCTAAAGTAGACACAGGTTTACCAAGACCAGCCCAAACTCCATTATAATTAACACCAGCAGCCATCACAAAAATTAAAACATCGTTGGAGCCAACTTCAGGTATATCAAATTCTTCCTCCTGAAATGATTTCATGGGATTGCCGTGACGGTCTCTTCTAATAACCCAAGCGTGCATTTTTTTTGGGACATATCCAAGAGGTGGGACTTCACCGATTGCATAAATATCTTTTTCTTCAGTCGTCATAAATTAGCTCCTGTAGTGTCTTTATATAAATCTGTTGTTTCTTTTTTCTAGGTTTATAGCCATTTAAAATAGATTAGTATATACATTTTAGTGAAAACGATTTAATTATTCACAAAAAAAACGTTAAAAAACAATGGATAAACCTTGGCTTATACGAACTTATGCAGGACATTCGTCTGCCAAAAAGTCAAATGAACTGTATCTTAAGAACCTTTCCAAGGGTCAAACCGGTATATCAGTGGCTTTTGATCTGCCAACTCAAACTGGCTACGATAGCGATCACATATTATCAAAAGGTGAAGTAGGCAAGGTAGGAGTTCCAATTTCTCATATTGGAGATATGAGGTCTTTGTTCAATCAAATTCCTTTAGATAAAATGAATACTTCAATGACCATCAATGCAACTGCAGCGTGGCTGCTCAGTTTGTATATCGCAGTAGCTGATGAACAAGGTATTGACCGAAGCAGTCTTAGAGGTACAACTCAAAATGACGTCCTAAAAGAATATTTATCTAGAGGAACTTACATTTTACCTCCAGATCCTAGCTTAAGAATTATTTCAGATGTCATTACTTTTACATTCAAAGAAATGCCTAATTGGAATCCAATAAATGTTTGCCCTTATCACTTAGTTGAAGTTGGAGCAACACCTGAACAGGAGCTTGCTTTTGGACTCTCAATTGCAGTGGCATATCTTGATAAAGTGCAGTCTTCAAAAACATTAACAGAGGAAGAATTTGAGAACGTTGTTGGTAGAATAAGTTTTTTTGTTAATTCTGGAATCAAGTTTATCACTGAAATGTGTAAGATGAGAGCGTTTGTTTCTTTATGGGATCGAATTACGAAAGAACGATATAAAGTGAAAGACGCAAAAAATAGAAGATTTAGATATGGCATGCAAGTAAATAGTCTTGGGTTAACAGAGCAACAACCAGAAAATAATGTATATAGAATTTTGATTGAAATGCTCGGGGTTGTTTTGTCAAAAGATGCAAGAGCCAGGGCTGTGCAATTACCTGCATGGAATGAAGCAATGGGTTTACCAAGACCGTGGGATCAGCAGTGGTCCCTACGGCTCCAACAAATTGTTGCTTTTGAAACTGATTTACTTCATTTTGAAGATATATTTAATGGCTCAAAAGTTATAGATGAAAAAGTTAAAGCACTTGAAGAAGCAGCGTATGAGGAATTTAATCATATATTATCTATAGGAGGCGCTGTTAAGGCAGTTGAAAGTGGTTATTTGAAACAAGAACTTGTTAACTCACAAAAAGAACGATTAAGAAAAATAAACAGTAAAGAACAAATTGTTGTTGGCGTGAATGACTTTGTAGAAACTGAAGAGTCACCTCTAACTTCTTCTGATGGAGGAATAGAGACAATAGATCCCAAAATTGAAAGTGAACAGGTGAATGCTATTCAACAATGGAGAAAAAATAGAGACCAGGGGGTCGTAGATAAAGCATTAAAAGATTTGATTGATGCAGCAAATAATGGAAGCAATTTGATGGAACCATCTATAGCTGCTGCAAAAGCTGGAGTTACAACAGGTGAATGGTCAGCTGTATTAAGAGATGTTTTTGGAGAATTTAAAGCACCAACAGGCATAAGCAATATTCAGCCAACTAACAATGATGACTATAGTGCAATTAGAAAAAGAGTTGAAAATATATCAGATAAAATAGGCAGACGTATCAAGTTCCTTGTAGGCAAGCCAGGTCTCGATGGTCATTCAAGTGGCGCTGAACAAATAGCTGTTAGTGCTAGTGATTGTGGTATGGATGTTTTATATGAGGGAATCAGATTAACACCTGAACAAATAGTTAAGTCGTCAGTTGAAGAAGATGTTCATATTATCGGTCTCTCAATTCTATCTGGGTCACATGTCCAACTTGTTGGAGAAATTATGAACGAAATGAAAAAAAATAAAATAGATGATATACCAGTCATTGTTGGTGGAATCATTCCAACTGAAGATGAAAAACTATTAATAAACAATGGAGTAGAAGCAGTATACACGCCAAAAAACTACCAGCTCAAAGATATTATGAGTGATATTGTTGGAATTGTTGAGAAAAGAGTTTCCTAGTGTCAATTCTTAATGGCCCCGTTATTGAAGCAGTTAACTCAAAGAACCCAAAAAAAATTGTAATTTTTTGTCATGGATATGGTGCAGATGGAAATGATTTAATTAGCTTAGCCAATTATTTTCAGCCAACGCTTCCAGATGCAGTTTTCTTATCTCCTAATGCACCAGAGAAATGTGGCATGAATCCCATGGGTTATCAGTGGTTTGATTTTCAATCGGGAGATCCTGCTACAATCTGGAAAGGTGTTTTAACCGCTGCCGATACTCTTAATAATTTTATTGATGAGCAACTTGAGCATTACAATCTAACTGATCAAGATTTAGCCCTTGTTGGATTTAGTCAAGGAACTATGATGAGCCTTCATGTTGGTCTAAGGAGACCAAAGCCAATAAGGGCAATTGTAGGATTTTCAGGTAGATTAATTGCACCAGAATTGTTGGATAAAGAGTTAAAGTCTAAGCCTCCCATTTATCTTATACATGGCGATGCTGACCCAATGGTGCCTTACCAGGATACAATTGAAGCTGAAAAAAAATTGAAGGGTATTGGATTAGATGTAAAAGCCCACATTTCACCAAATACTCCACATTCAATTGCCCAAGACGGACTTTCAATTGCTATAGATTTCATAACTGAAAAATTTTCAAATTAATTTCACACAAAATTTTTTTGAATTTAAGGTGTATATGCATATATTATATTTATATGACTGTTCGCGTGCCATTAGAAAAATGTCCTGCTCTCGTATTGAATTCTGACTTTCGTCCATTAAGTCATTACCCCCTCTCCCTGTGGTGTTGGCAAGATAGTGTAAAAGCAGTAATTTTAGGAAGAGTAAATATTGTTTCTAATTATACTCGTGAAATTAGCAGTCCAAGCTTCCAGATGTATTTGCCAAGCGTCATAAGTTTAAAGACTTATATCAAGCCAACTCGAAATCCTATTTTTTCAAGATTCAATGTCTTTTTAAGAGATAAGTTTAGTTGCCAATACTGTGGTTCGAAAAAAGATTTAACATTCGACCATTTATTACCTAGAGCGCACGGGGGAGAAACAACATGGGAAAATATTGTAACTGCATGTTCAATGTGTAATGTAAAAAAAGGAGGCAAACTTCTCAAACACTCGGGCATGAAGCCGAAAAATTATCCGAAGATACCAACAATGGCTGATTTAGACAAATGTGGAAGATCATTCCCACCAAATTTTCTTCACGAAAGTTGGATGGATTTTCTATACTGGGATATACAACTAGAAAAATAACTAGTATCTCTCTGCCATAAAGATTGCTAGCTTGGTAGTCTCGTTAATTGTTTTTCTCAAAATGCTATAGCCTAATGCTTGTTGAGACCCCTCATTAATGGCAGTATTTTTATGGTCTACTTCATCTTCTTGGAACTTAATTATTTTTTCTCTTACATCATCGTGAATACCGTCTAATTCATCTATTTGTTTTTGATAATGGGCTTCAATAACTTCTTCTACCGCCTCAGTACAAACATATGCAGCTTTTCGACCCAAGAGGGCAGTACCAATGCCCATTGCAAAAGCACCAACACCAAATAAGTTTGATAATTTAGTAGGTTTTATAGACTCTTTTTTTGCAAGTTCATTAAAGTAGTCGAGATGCTCTTTTTCTTCATTTGCCATTCGTGAAATTTGATCGTAGTCTTTTTTATTTTTTAAAGTCTTGAATACTAATTTTTGGCCTTCATAAATTTGTTGGGCACCTACCTCACCGGCTTGGTCAACTCGAACAATTTTCTCTAAAATTTTTCTTTTTGCATTCATTTCTTTTTTACCAAAAAATATATATTTATAAATAAGAGAAAAGTCATCAAAATCAAGTTAGATTCTGCAATTGATATAAAGTTAAATAAATAAGTTGCTTCATCACATCTTACTAATGCAGCTTGATTAAGCTCCTCAAGCAATGCCAATTTATCTGACGTATTAACCAGCGAACCTGAGCATTCGGTACTTAGATTAAGAATGCCTCTTTCAACGCCAACGTGCCTTAGAGTGTAAATGCAACCAAATAAAATTGTTAAGATTGATAAATAATCTATTATTTTTTTTAATCCTGTTTTCTCTATTTTTACTAAATACATTGCGATAATGCTTAATAATATAAGGGCGTAGTAAGGGTATCTTTCGACTAAGCACATATCACATGGAATTAATTTGAAAATATATTCGAGAATAAAAACTATAATCAATGTAATTAATGAGACATATAGGTTAAGATTTATTGAGTTCATTATTTAATCAAGCGCTTATATAAAACAAAATTAATAATATTATTATTATAAAAAAAATTGAATAAAGAGTTAATCTTTTCTCGAATTCACGCATTACCAGCTCACCGTACGTTTTAATTAAAAAACCAATTAAAAAAAACCTAATTGATCTTGATAAGATACAAGCAAGAATAAATATTAAAAAATTAATATTTAGGAAACCGCTCGATAAAGTTACAACTTTAAAAGGTAAAGGAGTAAAGCCCCCAATAAACACATATAAAAATCCATATTGTTCAATATCGCTTACAAAATCATAGAAAGCGTTATTCATATGTAACGTTTCAAGTATAAGCATGCCAAGGCTTTCAAACAGAAACAGTCCGATGAAATAAGCAATAACAGCACCCGCTAAGGAGCCAGTAAGGCAAACAAATGCAATCATATAGATCTTAGCTTTATTGACTGCCATCATAGGAATCATAATAATTTCCTGAGGTAATGGAAATATGATTGCTTCTATTAAGCAAATTACAAATAGAAAAGGATACGCATAAGGACTATTAGAAAACTGTAAAGTTTTAGAGACGAAATATAGCTTAAATTTTTGATAAATAGTGTTTAACATAACTTATGGTAATATACATATATTAGCATACATAATAACTTTAGGCTCTTATTCATTATAATAATGGTTTAAAGAATAATTTATAGAATGGGGATATGGCGGAATTGGTAGACGCGCCAGACTCAAAATCTGGTGCCTTCGGGCGTTCCGGTTCGACTCCGGATATCCCTACCAAGAATGGCAATATGGAAAATAAAAATAATAAACTTAGGGTACAAAAATTAAAATATTTGGAACCAACAGATGTTATTAAAAAATTTGAAACGTTTACTAATCAGATACTCTTAGATAGTGCTGGTGAGTTTTCAAAAGACAATCGATATACCTATTTAGCAGTAGATCCACTATGTATCTACAAATTAAAAAAAAATAAGTTATACGAAAATGATAAACTAATAAAAATTTCTAAAAAGCGTTTCCTAAATAATCTTATTAATAAAACGAAACATAATAAAAGAAAATATTTACCTGACTTTCAATGCGGATTAGCAGGATATATTACATATGATACTTGTTTAAATATAGAGAAAATTAAACAGATATCAAAAAAAGATGATTCAGCATTTGATTCGATTTTTGGCTTATATGATTTTGTTTTTGCGTTTGATCTGAAACTAAAAAAATCATATTTATTTTCTCTTAATCTGGATCATCTTAAACTAAATAAAAATGAGTCTTCGCACACAAACAGAAGAAATAAATTACTATCAATTTACAAAGTACCCTATATTTCAGCAACAAGATCCATTGAACACAAAGATTCTTGGAAACCAGAAATAACTAAACAAAATTATATAAAGAATATAAAGAAAATCATCTCATACATCAATCAGGGTGACATTTTTCAAGCCAATTACACTCATAAATTTTTTTCAAATAATAAAAGAAATTTAACATCTCTTGAAATATATTTGAATTATAGAGATAAAACTTCAACACCGTTTTCAGCATTTTTAAATTTTGATGATCTTACGGTTTGTTCTTATTCACCTGAGAGATTAATTAAATTACAAGATGACGAGATTACAACATCTCCAATTAAGGGTACGATAAAAAGAGGCAATAACGAGCAGCAAGATCGAGATTTAAAAGGCTATTTGCAAAATAGTAAGAAAAATCTTGCAGAAAATTTAATGATCGTTGACGTACTTCGTAATGATATTTCAAGAGTAAGTGAGAGGGGATCAGTAAAAGTGACGGAACTAGCCAAGATTAAGTCTTATAAAAATGTTCACCACCTTGTATCAACCATAAAAAGTTACATCAAAAAGGAATTAAATATCTTAGATTTGCTACTTTCTATATTGCCTGGAGGATCGATAACAGGTGCACCAAAGATAAGAGCCATGGAAATCATTTCGGAATTAGAAAATAGTAAAAGAGGAGTATATTGTGGAGCTATAGGATATATTTCATTTAATGGAAATGCTGACTTCAATATTCCTATAAGAACAATGACAATAAAAGATAACTACTTAACAATTGGCTGTGGTGGTGGAATAGTTTCAGACTCTTTACCTTCCGATGAATATAATGAATCAATTCAAAAGATTTCAAATATTATAAAGAAGAAAATAGATAAAAAAACAAATGAACATAAACACGTATTGGCTAACTAATTTATGTATATTTTAAATAATGGAAAGCTAACAAGAAATAAAAATATTATATCGATTGAAGATAGAGGTTATCTGTTAGGCGATGCTGTCTTTGAGACTATATTATATAAGGACAATAATTTAATACTTTTTAATTTACATCTTGATCGGTTAATCTCATCATTAAAATTAGTTAAAATAAAAGCAACTCTTTATAAAAGAAAATTACATCAGGATATACTTAGGCTAATAGAAAAAAATAAACTTTCTAATAAAACTGCTGTTATTAGAATTACAATTTCACGTGTCAGTAATGAACGTGGAATAGATATTCATGATAAGCAGGGTGTATGTATTATTGTAAAATCATCTGAACTTAAGAATGATTTGAGACTGAAACCAATCACATTAGATATTTCAAATATCATGAGAAATGAGAAATCCTTTATTAGTAAAATTAAATCTGCAAATTATCTAGAAAATATAATAGCAAAAAATGATGCAATAGAAGCAGGATATAGTGATGCAATATTTACAAATAACTCTGGCAATGTAAGTTCATGCACCACATCTAATATTTATTTTCTTAAGAATAATAAGTTCTACACTCCTCCTGTATCAGATGGCGTTCTCAATGGAACGATAAGAGAATTCTTAATTAGAAAAAAAAAGGTTGCAGTCAAGAGCATTAAGATTGATAATCTACTGAAATGTAAAGAAATTTTCTTGTCTAATAGTGTTTATGGAATCAGGCCTGTAACGTATATTAAAAAAAAACCAATTGGCAAAAATTTTGACAATATAATTAAATTAAATAAATTTATGCTTGATAAAGGAATTTAGAGCTAATGAACATTTTTCAAAAAATTAATAGAGAATTAAAATGGATAAATTTTGCTATTTTTTTCAGCAGAAAATCAAAAGAGTTAGATAAAGATAGAACTATTACTCTTGCTGATCAATTAGAAAAACAATGTGCTAAAACTCCCTCCAATATCGCTATAGAGTTTGATGATCAAAAAATAAGCTATCAAGAATTAGATAATAGAGCGAATAAAATTGCTAATTGGGCGATTGAAAATGGATATAAAACTGGTGACGTTGTGTCGCTACTAATGGAGAATAAGCCTGAATATATTATTTTTTGGTATGGATTTGCAAAAGTTGGCGTTACAATTGCTCTATTAAATTCAAATATAAAAGGTAAATCACTGGCACATTGTATTAATACATCAAAGTGTAATGCAGTTTTTGTTGACTCTGATTTGGTTGATAATTTTTCTTCATCTGAGAGTGAAATCGAAGGTTCTCCTGAGGTATTTATGTATGGCAAAGATGTCCAAGGTTTTAAAAATTTTGATGATGAAATCAATACCTCGCCTGAGTCAAGGCCAAGTCGGGAATGTAGAAAAGGTTTATTAAGCACTGATCCTTTTCAGTATGTGTATACTAGTGGAACAACTGGAATGCCTAAAGCATCAAAGTTTAGCCATTTCAGATTTATCGCTTCTGGATCAATTCAATATAAATCACTTAATATGACAGCTGAAAGTAAAAATTTAATGGTTCTTCCTCTTTACCATGCAACTGGAGGAGCAATAGGAGTAACTTCGGTATTATTATATGGCGGGTGTTTAGTATTACGTAGAAAATTCTCTGCTGAAAAGTTTTGGGAAGAATGTGTAAAATATAATGTTACACATTTTACCTATATTGGTGAAATGCTGAGGTACCTTGTAAACACTAAGCCTTCAGAATATGAAAAAAAGCATAATATTTCTGGAATTCTTGGAAACGGCCTTAGGCCGGATGTTTGGAAAGAGGTTCAATCTCGTTTCAAAATTAACCATATAGTTGAATTTTATGGTTCTTCTGAAGGAAATATAAACCTGTTCAATATTGACAGTCGGTTTGGGGCTATTGGCAGAATACCCTCATACTTAAAAAAACTGATGAACATTAAGATTATCAAGTTTGATGTAGATAATGAAAAACATATTAGAAGTGAAAATGGTTATTGTATTGAATGTGATAACGACGAAGCAGGCGAAGCTATTGGACAAATTCCAGACGATGATACAGTTAGAGGCAAATTTGAAGGTTATACTAATCAAGAAGCAACAAACAAAAAAATCCTTAAGGATGTATTTGAAAAAGGTGACAGGTGGTTTACCTCAGGCGATCTTTTGAAAAAAGATAAGGAAGGATATATTTACTTTGTTGATAGAATTGGAGATACATTCAGATGGAAATCTGAGAATGTTGCAACCAGTGAAGTTAGTGAGGCTATATCGGCTTATAAAGGAATTAAAGAAGCAAATGTTTATGGAGTATTAGTCCCTAAACAAGATGGAAGAGCTGGAATGGCATCTATTGTAACTGGAGAGGATTTTAATATAGATGGTTTTTATGAGTATCTCAACGAGCAACTTCCAAAGTATTCTATTCCTGTTTTTATACGCATTAGCCCAGAGATTGAAAAAACTGGAACGTTTAAGTATAAAAAAACTGATCTTGCTAAAGAAGGTTTCGATCCTCAAGTTGTAAATGAACCTTTATATTTCGCATCTGGAGATGAAAATAAGTATATAAATCTTGATACTGACTTATTTACAAAAATAAATAATCAAGAAGTAAGAATTTAATAATACTTGGCAACTTTAATTGTTATCTGAGAATCTTCTTTAAATTGGTGCGTAAAGTCAGTACCATCAATACTGCCGTTTAATGACAAATCTAAAAATAGTTTTAAGTTATCATTGATTCTTTGTTCAAACTCAGCCTGAAATCGATTTGAGTTACCTCTCATATCAAGTAAATATCCTGCAAGTAGGCTAGAAGATTTAACATCATTCATACTCCATCTTAGGCCAATAATGCCCTCGTTATTAAAAGGATTATCATTTCTGTCATCAAAGGCATATTCTACAATTACACCAAGATCACTTTGCGTATTACGAATACCATAATATGTATATTCTATTCCACCCGCAGCGCCCAAATGTCTTTCACTTCCTTCTTTAGCGCTTACAGTCTCAAGCTTGTAAAGCCAGGGACCTTTAGTAGCTTGAATATCAACCCCTGTTTGAGATAATACAGGGTAATGAGAGTCAAACTTTAAAGTTAATGGGTTAGGACTTAAGACGGGTGTTCTGTTATTTCCGTAGAAGTGAGATAAACCAATATCAAAATCATCTATAACTGTTGAGTATCTTAACGCAAAATCCATTTTACGTTTCTTTGCTGAAGACTCGTAGGTAATAGAATTCTTATCAACTTCAAATAAAAGTCTTGGACGACCTTCTTTGCCAGAAAAGGGTCTCTCTCTAAAATATGGCATTAAGTATATATCAAATTTCCCGTAATCCTGACTGTATGAAATTGAAGCCATAGGCTGACCAAGTTTCTTTGTTCCAGCTATATCTTCTGCTAAATTTGATTGATTGATAATGTCTACAATATTAAACGTTTCATTGACCCCCCAAAAAACTATTTCATTCCCAACTTTAAGCGTTATATCATCAAAATAATATTCATATTTAAACTTTTGAAAATCTAGGTAACGCAGTTCATCATCACTTTGATCAAAACGACCAATTGCACTAATGGTAAATTTGGCATCGCCATCTTGTAAGTACGATACAAAGGTTCCTTTACCAAATAAAGATGCATTGTAATTATCTTGACCATGTCTTCCATCCCCATTTATATAAATAGATGATTCCGGTTGAATAAAACCATAGGCTTTAAAATCTAATGCATTAGTGCTGGATGCGTGAAGTAAAGCAACTAAAAAGAAAATGACTATTTTTCTTTGAAAAGGATTTTGAGTCACAATTAATCAGCTAAACGCATCAAACTCGATTTTTCAAAGTCTTTTTTATCAAGTCCTATGTTCAACTTGCGGTTTTGCCACTGGAATATCGTAGCATTTTTATTTTGATGGTTTTCAACTTTCATTGAGTCTGCCATCCAAATTTTATCTTCATATAAATTATAATTTTCGAAAAAAACAGTTTTCAAAAGCTCACCTTTACGGTCATAGAAATCTATTTTTCTAGCTCGAAGTAACTCATCCGTTAACCCGACTCTTCTTGTATAACCTGAATTTTCATAAATTGGGTATGACTCTAAAACATAGCATAGATCACCTTCGTATACTTCTTCTCCAATGTATTTCCATTTATATTTTCTATAGTCTCCAGCTGAGAAGTCTTCAAAAGCAACCTCACTTCCCATAAAGGACCCAGACTTATTACTTGATGATATTCTCTTTACCCTTGTTAATGCTGGCAAATACAGCCATTGGTCATCATCTTCATTTATATGGGTATGAGAAAGCATAACAGTACCTTCTACGTCTTTAGGAGTTTCAAAATAAGTTATAGTTTTATCGCCGTCATCAGGATCTAAATTTTCAAGTGATTTTGCTGATATTTCTCTCGTTACTTTATTGCCTTTTGGATCTATTAAGATCATTAGCTGATCAGAAATCATATCCGTAAAGCCACGACCACTTTCATATGATAATTTAGCAATATTATAACCTTTTTCCTCAAGACTTTCTGCGATTGAAAGTTTTGTGCCTATTAGAATTATAAGTACTAAAATAATATTTTTCATTTAGTTAATTTATGCCTTTTTTCCAAAAATTAAAAGTAATGCAGGTAATAATAATAAGTCAATCAATAGAGCAATAATAATAATGATCGCACACATTCCACCAATTACAAAATTGTTAAAAAATAATGATTGAGTCAAAAAAATAAATCCTGAAAATAAACAAATAGATGCTATAATTATAGGATAACCAACGTATTTAAAGCAATATTGAATTGCCTCATCAGCTTCAAGTTTCATGGATATTGCTTTTTGATATTTTGATAGAAAATGTATAGTCGCATCTACTACTAATCCAATAGAAATAAGTACTGCAACTTGATGAGATGCGGTGACCATGTCCGTAAATAAAGTCAATATTCCAAAGCCTAAAATGAAAGGCACTACATTGGGTATAACACTAATTATACCATACCTTAAGCTTCTTAATGATAGGCCTACAACAAGAATAATGAATGAGAACGAAAACAGTAGTCCTAAAAGTAATCCATTTGTATTTTCTGTGAATAGATGTGGCATCATTATTGGAATACCAGCTACCCCTTTAGTTTTGAATGGTTTTAAATTATTTTCAATCCATAAATTTACTTCCTTATTAAACTCAACAGTTTCAATTGCTGTGGAATAATTTGTTCTTATCAGCATTCGAGAGGATGACTTATCAGCTGTCATTTGATTCTTTAAATCCATTCCATACGGCACAGAAAATTCATACATTAAAAAATATTGGGCAATTAATGCTTTATTTTCAGGTATTTTATAGTATTCTTCTGAACCACCATTCATATTTTTGTGTAAGTTTTTTACTACGTCTGAAACAGTTGACACATCTGCCACCGACTCTTGTTGGACGAGCCAGTTTTCAAATTCATCAAGTTTATTCAGATATTCTGGGTTTGTTATCCCATTTGGTTCATTTGTTTCTATATCAGCAAAAGTAAAAAAGGAGCTTCCAAATTCAGGATCAACAATATCTTTTACTTCAACCCACTCTGGTACTCGGTCAAAATATGATCCAAAGTAATCATCAAAATATAAATTTGGAAGAAGGCTAAATACGTAAATACAAATTAAAGAAATAATTATAACAAACCTTTCTTTAAATTTATAAATAAGCGAAGCTAGTTTTTTTAAGAAAAAAAGCATTGTACTCTCTTTATAGTTACTTTTTATGGGCAACAATGAAAATAAGGCTGGTAACAGTGTAACCGATAAAATAAAACCAAACGCTGCACCAACCGCGACAGTATTTGCCATTTCACTATAGGCCGGTATATTTCCAAAGTTCAATCCAGCAATTCCAACTCCTGTTGTAAAACTTGTCAGAAATATAGGAGTAAAATTAATTTTTAGACTATCAATTATTGCATCGTTTTTTGACATGCCCTCATTCATATTCGTAAGCGCAATCGATAGCATATGGATTGCGTGAGCAAGAGATATAGTAAGAATAATTATCGGAGCTGCTATTAGTGGAGGTTGCGCTTCAAATCCGAACCAACCGGCAGAACCAAGTGAAGGCAGTATAGAAAAAATAATTACTAAGAGTGCAATTAGAGATGACATAACAGATCGTAACAATAAGTATGTTAAGATTATAATTAGTAATAAAAAACCTGGATACATTTTCGAGGCATCTGCCTCTGCTACTGATTGAAAATTATGAGAGAATTGAGCTGACCCAGCTACGCCAACAAAAATATCTGGATATTTTTTCTCAAAAATCATTTTCTGATTCCAAGCAAAATCTATAGGTTTCTTAAATGCTATATCCTCAGGCATCTCTAAATTAATATTTATAAGTCCAACATTAGTACTTTCAGACATTACAAAATTTACGATAGAGTCCTCTTTTTTTGCAAGCTCTCTTAGATTAGACAAATTTTCTTTCGTTAACTCATCAACGTTAATTATAAAATTATCAATTGATATATCGTCTCCATCTACTTCAGTGAATTGGTGATTGGTGATAGAGCTTACTCTTGATGAATAAGGGGTTTGCCAAGAAGCTTCAGTTAGTTCATCAATAAGTTTAAGTACATCTTTTTGGAAAATGTCACCTTTATTCGGCTTAATAACGTAAGTAAGTACATCAATATTTCCATATTTTTCCTCTAGTTCCAGAATATCTTGATAATATTTAAAGTCATCTTGAACAAAACCTCTATATCCAGAGGGCGTCTCTAAAAATCTAATTCCAGATGAAATTAGTATTATTAATATGATTGCAGAAAAAATAACTTTTATTCTATGGTTTAGAATTGTAATTGCAAAATTTTCTATTCTATTTTCAAAATTCATTTAAAAAAGATATATATATTGTTTTGTTAATTTAACCAGTATGAATAATAGTAAGAAAATAATTTTAGTTTCACCACGTGGCTTTTGTGCAGGTGTAACAAGAGCTATAGATGTAGTACTCGAGGCTTTAAAAAAGTATGGTGCCCCGGTATACGTAAATCATGAGATCGTACATAATAAACATGTAATCGCAGAACTAATAGAAAAAGGAGCAATTTTTCTAAAAAATATTGAAGACGCTCCAAGTAATAGACCAATTATATTTTCAGCTCATGGTGTTTCAAAAAAAATTATTAATTATGCAAAAAGTAATTGTGAAACAATAATCGATGCGACTTGTCCTCTAGTTACAAAGGTTCATGTACAAGCTGAAAAGTTTTATAAATTAGGATTCAAAATTATTTTAATAGGTCATAAGTATCATCCTGAAGTAGAGGGTACGATGGGTCAATTGCCTGAGGGTAGTATTTATTTAGTAGAAACAATAAAAGATATAAGTGAACTAAATTTTTATGAAGACGATAAAATTGCTTATGTAACTCAGACAACTCTATCTGTTGATGATACTCAAGATATGATTGCTGAGTTACGCAATAAATTTCCAAATATTGAGTCATCTCCGAAGGAAGATATATGTTACGCAACTTCGAATAGGCAAAATGCTATCAAGGAGTATGCAAATAAGTGTGATGCATTTATTGTGGTTGGGTCTAAGAATTCATCTAATTCAAATAGACTTGTCGAAGTAGCTAAAAATGCAGGATGTTTAAATTCATATCTACTAGAAAATGCTAAAAGCTTGAATGTTAGCAATTATTCCTCATACAATACTATTGGAATATCCTCAGGAGCCTCTGTGCCAGAAGTTCTTGTAGAGAATGTAATATCAAAATTTCAAGAAAATTATTCATTAGAAATTGAGAATGTTTCACTTGGTGAGGAAAATGTTCAATTTAAACTTCCTAAGGAAGTCAGAAACTAATAATGTTTGAAAATTTAAATTGGAAATATAAAAATCCGTTTATCGAAGAATATACTGTTACAAAAGAAGATATTGATATACTTGGTCATGTTAACAATAAAGTTTATTTAAACTGGTGTGAAATTGTAAGCTGGAAACATTCAGCAAGATTAGGTATTACTCCAGAGGTATATGAAGATTTGAAATGTGCTTGTGTTGTAATAAGAAGTGAAAATAGTTTTACAGGATCTCTATTTGAAGGAGACCAAGTGGCTATTTCAACTTGGATTATTTCAACTGATAAAAAAATCAGATTAAGTAGATTTTTTCAAGTTATTAACATAGCTAAAGATCAAACAATTTTTACTTCTTTTGTTGATTACGCTTGTGTAAGTTTAACAAATTTTAAGCCAGTAAGGATGCCAAAGCTTTTTGTCGAAAATTATAATGTAACTTGTTAAAATGTTTACGTTAAGAGATGTTAAGCATTCTGATATAGATAGGATTGTACAAATTAATAAATCTGCAATTCCAGCAGTTAATTATGTATCCTATAATGAATTTGAGTGGTTTCTTAATAGAAAACTTTATTTCAAAATAGCTGAGAATTCTCACGGTGCCATTTCTGGCTTTTTGTTAGTTTTGCCATCAGGACTTGAATATAAGAGCTTAAATTATAAATGGTTTAGTAGAAGGTATGATAAGTTTGCATACATCGATAGAATTGTGGTTATGAATGAGTTTAAGAAAAATGGTATTGGAAAAAGTCTTTATTTAGACTTAGAAAAAAACATTAGTGAATATGAATTAATTGCTTGTGAATTTAATATTGAGCCACCAAACCCAATATCAAAAAAATTTCATGAAAGTCTAAACTATCAAAACGTTGGGCAACAGCTTACGGAAAATGAAACAAAGAAAGTATCATTAATGATAAAGAAAATTTCATGAGTAATAATTTTGTAGACGTATTAGTTATAGGAGGAGGAGTTGTTGGGTTGGCAGTTGCTAAGACTTTTGCCGCCGAAAGGAGGGACGTACTAGTTGTCGAAAGAGAGAATACTTTTGGTTCAGTAACAAGTTCAAGAAATAGCGGGGTGATACATGCCGGTGTCTATTATGACCAGAATTCATTAAAAGCTAAATTTTGCGCTCCTGGAAATAAACGTATTTATGAATATTGCAATAAATTTAAAATTCCACACGTCAATACAGGCAAATTTATTGTGGCTTGTTCAAAAGAAGAAATCCCAAAGCTTAACGAGATATATGAAAAAGCAGGGGACAATGGTGTTGAAGGAATAGAAAAAGTAACAGGAGATTATGTTTCGCAGGCGGAACCGCTAGTAGAATGTGAGGAAGCATTATTTGTTCCATCTTCAGGTATTGTTGATCAAACATCATTAATGAGATCATATCTTGGAGAGCTGGAGTTGTCGGGAAGCATTGCCTATAACAGTAAATTTATTAAATCTGAGCTAAAGAATAACAAACATATCTCAACAATTCTCAATGAAGATCATGAAATCAAAATTGAGTCTTCAATCTTAATCAATGCGGCAGGTCTTTATGCTGAAGAAGTTGCTAAATCAATATCCTCTATGGATAAAACATTAATTCCTCAGACATACTTTGCTAAGGGAAACTATTTTGAAACCAGTAAGGATTTAAATATTAGGCATTTAATCTATCCAATTCCAAATGAAGCAAGTCTTGGCTTACATTTGGGTTTAGATATCGGTATGCAAGTTCGTTTTGGTCCAGATGTAGAGTGGATCAATGAAATAAATTATGATGTGGATGAAAATAGACTTGATTTATTTTATAATGATATTCGAAAGTATATTCCTACTTTTGATAAGGGTTTATTAAAAAAAGGTTACTCCGGGGTAAGGCCAAAATTAAAAAATTGTGGAGAGGGAAAAAGTGATTTCATGATACAAGGAGAAGAAATCCACAATACTAAGAATTTGATTAATCTCTTCGGAATTGAGTCACCTGGTTTGACTTCTTCCTTAGTTTTAGGAGAACATATTCTTGGATTGGTTAGCTAAAAAGAAGGTCTTTACTTTGAGAGTTTGAGATATACGATTTTAACTTCATCATTGCACCTTTTTCTATTTGTCTAACTCTTTCCTTTGATATTTTTAGTTCTTTTCCTAATATATCTAGAGTTTTAGTTTCTTCAGCTAGGTGACGATCTTTAATAATTTTAATTTCTCTATCATCTAATATTTCGAGAGATTTAGTAATAAGATCTTTTTTAAAATTCACTTGGTCCTTTTCAAATACTTTATCATCAGGACGAGCGTCTTCATCTTCAATCAGCTCCATAAATTCACTTTGGCTTTCATCGTTAATTTTATGATTTAGAGAGCTATCATTCTGACTTATTCTACTATCCATCTTTATGACGTCCGATGTAGATATACTTAAATCGTTTGCAATTCCTTGGGCTGTTCTAAAGTCGATTGATCCATGCTCAGTTTGATGAATTTTATGCTTCAATTTTCTTAGATTAAAAAATAGGCTTTTTTGCTTTGATGTAGTGGCTATTCTTACTAAAGACCAATTTTTTAAAACAAAATCCTGTATCGATGCTCTTATCCACCATCCTGCATAAGTAGAAAATCTAACATCTTTATCGAGCTGAAATCTCTCTGCAGCTTTCATTAACCCGATATTACCCTCTTGGATTAAGTCGCTGAGGTTTAGACCGTAATTTTTATATTTTACTGCAAAGGCAATTACTAATCTAATATGAGATTGTGTGAGTTCGTGAAGTGCACTTTCATCTTGCTTTTCAATCCACTTTTTTGCCAAAACTTTTTCATGTTCCTCGCCTAAAAGAGGGATTGACATAGCCTTCTTAGTAAAAGCTTTCATTTCATTTGTATCATCAAAACTTGACATATCGGTAAAATACAAATTGAATAAAAAAATACAAATTTAATCATACAACAAAGGGTATTAACAATTGCCAATATGGCTCTCATAGATAAAAAAAGCGTTATAAAATACGAAGATTTTCAAAAAATACAAATTTTAACAGGCACTATAAAAACTGCTGAGATTAATAAAAAAGCAAGAAAACCCGCATATGTTTTATCAATTGATTTTGGTCCAGAAGTAGGGATGAAAATCAGTTCCGCTCAAATTACTAATTATTCAATAGATGAGTTATTAAATAGACAAATTGTAGCAGTTTGCAATTTTGAAAATAGGAATATTGCAGGTGTAGTATCAGAAGTATTAATATTAGGTGCTATAAATGAAAGAAAAGATGTAATACTTTTGGAACCACGTCAATTAGTAAATAACGGTTCAGAAATAGCTTAGATAAAATCTTTTTGGTGCGCTCGAGATGATTCGAACATCCGACCCCAGGATTAGGAATCCTGTGCTCTATCCTACTGAGCTACGAGCGCACGCTTTTTAGAAATAAACTTATAACAAAGTTATTTTTATTTTTTTGTTTTAAAATTGTAAATTTAAAATGATAAATATTTTTTATTAAAAAAATTCAATTAGTATAGGTATTTAAATAAATAAACTAATAATTTAAAATAAACTTAATTTTTTTATATTTTGAATGTTAATCTTTGAAAAGATTGAGAAATTGACAGTTTTTAATAAAAGTTTAATCATTAAACATAACGAATCAAACTTTTGATTCATTAACTAACCTCTAACTAAACCCAAATGGGGGGAGATAATTATGGAGGAACTTAAAGTAATCTTTGCTAAGGCAAGGAAAAAAGCTAAGAAAAAAGCAGCTCCTAAAAAGAAGAAAAAAGCCGCTAAAAGGAAGCCAGCTAAAAAGAAGAAAAAGAAAAGATAAATAGCATTGATTAATCAATGCTTTTTTTTGCGCCCTTAGTTTAATAGACTAGGGGCGTTTTTTAATTTGTCTCTTCCAAGAATTTTATCTATTTTCTTAATCGCATTCTCCTCAGTAATTTTAAGACTTGCAATTACTTCTCTTAAAAACCGATCATAAGATAATTCAAAAAGTTGGCGTTCACTATAAGATTGCTCAATCTGGTTGTTTGCTCTGTTCAAATCTCTCACAACTTCAGCAACTTGTTCAATTTCCCCAGAGTTTATTTTTAAATCATATTCCTGTGCACGTCGGCTCCACATGGTTCTTTTTATTTTTGCTTTTTGAGAAAGTATTTTCAAAACATTTTGAATTTTAGACGGCTTTGAAACTTTTCTTAAACTGAGTTTTTTTGCTTTATCAACTGGCACTCTAAGTATTAATTTATCTCTCAAAAATTCAATGACGTACATTTCTAGTTTCTGGCCAACAACCTCTCGTTTTTCAATATCAATAACTTGTCCAACTCCATGAGTCGGGTAGACTACAAAGTCTTTAGTCTCAAAGATCTTTTTAACTTTCTTTTCTTTAATTGTTTTAATTTCTAAAAACTTCTTTACTTTTTTTGCCTGATAATGTGAAGGATTAATAATTCTGTTATTAACTTTTTTATTTGACTGCTGTGGCAATTTTGGCGCAACAAACTTTTTCAATGTTTTTTTTGCTTCTACTTTTTTTTTGGCAGCAGTTTTCTTTTTTTTGACAGGTTTTTTTATAACCTTCTTTTTCCTAGAAACTTTCTTAACAACTTTCTTTTTCTTAGGAACTTTCTTAACAACTTTCTTAACAACTTTCTTTTTCTTTTTTATAGGTTTCTTATTTTTTTTCATATAATTGACTTATCTCCCAGGTTTTTTTGAAAAAAATTTATTATACTTATCGTCTTCACTTTCATATTTTTCCGCATCCACTGGCGGATCTTTTTTTAAGGTAATATTTGGCCATAAATCTGAAAACTCTGTATTAATTTTTAACCATTTTCCATCTTTATCTTCTGTATCAGAGATTATTGCGTCCACTGGACATTCTGGCTCACAAACTCCGCAGTCAATACACTCTTCAGGATTGATTACTAACATGTTTTCTCCTTCATAGAAACAATCAACTGGACAAACTTCTACACAATCTGTGAATTTGCATTTAATGCAATTCTCATTTACTACGTATGTCATATAAGATTAGCCTGTAAGTCTTTTTTTGATTTCACCAACTTTAAAATCGTCGATATAAAGAAGTCCTGATAGTTTCCTTATAAGTGCATTTTCGTAATCATCAATTCGTCCATCAGCTATGATTATTTTCCAGAGCATTTCAATGATTATGAGTTTCTCCTCATCATCCAAGGAAGAATTTATTTTTGAGGTAAACTGATGAATGTCACTTGCATTATCTACCATGGAAACAGATACTTCAAACAAATTGTTTAAGCTTTCATCTGTTAATTTAAAGTAATTATTAAGTAACTTGAGAATTTCTTCTTTTTCAGTTTCATCAAATATACCGTCGTGTTTTGCCGTTGTAATCATTAGTGAGGCGACAGCTAACTGTATTACATCAAATTCTGTCTCTTCTTTAGTATCGGTCTTTTCAAATAATGATGTAAATTTTTCAAACATAATATTAATTTTGTATATTAATTAGTATCTGACACAACATGTTGTTTATAATATAGAACAAAACAGGTAGATTATATGTCCGAATCACTAACAAGCTATGTTCTTTAAATATTCTATTTTTTTTTATAATCAAATAATTATATACATCACATAAACTAAATTTAAAAGTTTCTTAATCGCATATGAAAACAAAAAATAGTGAAAATTATACAAAATGGCAGAAAAGTTTTGAACAAGAAACTAAGATTGATCTTAGCGAGGCATCTTCTGATACAGATGAAGGAATCAAAATAAAACCAGTTTATACAAAAGCTGACATTGAAAATCTGTCATTTGTGGATAATGACTCACTCCCTGGCCAATTACCCTATACAAGAGGCCCAAAAGCCTCAATGTATACAAATAGACCTTGGACGATAAGGCAGTATGCCGGGTTTTCTACAGCTGAGGAGTCAAATGAGTTTTATAAGAAAAATTTGAAATCTGGACAAAAAGGTCTTTCAGTTGCTTTTGATTTACCAACTCATAGAGGTTATGACTCTGACGATGATTTAGTAATGGGAGATGTTGGTAAGGCAGGTGTTGCTATTGATACTGTCGAAGACATGAAGATTCTATTCAATGATATTCCACTTGATCAGATGTCTGTATCAATGACAATGAACGGAGCAGTACTTCCCGTTTTATCTTCGTTTGTTGTTGCAGGAGAAGAGCAGAATGTAAATAAAAATCTACTATCTGGGACAATACAGAATGACATATTAAAAGAATTCATGGTGAGAAATACATACATTTATCCCCCTGATCCTTCTATGAAAATTGTTGCAGATATAATCGAGTTTACATCTAAGGAAATGCCAAAATTTAATTCAATTTCAATCTCGGGCTATCACATGCAAGAAGCTGGCGCTGATAATGTACTTGAACTTGCATACACACTTGCTGACGGTATGGAGTATGTAAGGGCTGCTTTATCAAAAGGATTGGATATAGATGATTTTGCTCCACGACTTTCATTCTTTTTTGCTATTGGAACAGATTTCTTTATGGAGATTGCAAAACTCAGGGCAGCAAGAACATTGTGGTATAAAATAATGAAAGATTTTGGAGCTAAAAATGAAAAGTCTATGATACTGAGAACACATTGTCAGACTTCTGGAGTATCACTTACTGAAAAGGATCCTTATAATAATATTATTAGGACATCGTATGAGGCTCTCTCTGCAATTTTGGGAGGAACCCAGAGTTTACACACTAATTCATTTGATGAAGCTATTGCTCTTCCCACTGATGAGTCTGCTAGAATAGCTAGAAATACTCAGCTTATTCTTCAAAATGAAACGGGAGTAACTAATACTGTAGATCCATTAGCAGGTTCATATTTTATAGAAAGTCTTACAGACGAGTTATCAAAGAAAGCTTGGGAGATTATAGAAGAAATTGAGTCGCTTGGTGGGATGACGAAAGCTGTAAAAGCAGGTGTGCCAAAATTAAAAATTGAAGAGTCTGCGACAAAAAAACAAGCCAAAGTTGATAGTGGTTCAAGAGTAGTAGTAGGAGTAAATAAGTTTAAAAATCCAAAAGAGCCTCAGGTTGATGTAAGGGTAATAGACAATAATAAGGTTAGAGATGATCAAATTAAAAAGATCAATGATATTAAAGCCTCCAGAGATCAAAAGGCAGTCGATGAGTCATTAGCAAAATTGGTGTCAGCAGCCAAAGAGGACAGTAATTTGTTAGCTTGCTCGATTGATGCTATAAAAAACAGAGCAACAGTTGGAGAAGTATCAAAAGCACTAGAGCAAGTATACGGAAGACATTTTGCAACGTCATTAAGTGTCTCTGGAGTTTATGGGAAACATTTTGAAGGCGATAAGAATTATATGAATGTAGCAAAAAAAGTAAATACGTTTGAGGAAGAAAATGGACGAAGACCAAGAGTTTTAATAGTCAAGATGGGTCAAGATGGTCATGATAGAGGAGCAAAGATTGTTGCCACATCATTTGCAGATATGGGATTTGATGTTGACATGGGTCCCTTATTTCAATCTCCCAAAGATGTAGCAAAAGACGCTATAGAAAATGACGTACATGCAATAGGTGTTTCAACACTTGCAGCAGGACACAAAACTCTTGTACCGGAGCTCATGAAAAGTTTAAAAAAAATAGATCCTAATTCAAAAATAGTTGTTTTTGTTGGCGGAGTAATACCTGAGCAAGATTACGATTTTTTATATGAAAATAATATTTCAGCTATTTTTGGTCCTGGTTCAAATATTATTGAATCTGCAGAAACGGTTATTGATTTGATATCAGATAAAATTCATAAAAATAATTAAATGCAACTTGTCGAAAAAATTGTAAAAGGCGAAAGAGCTGCGATAGCTAAAGCCATTACATTAGTTGAGTCATCAAAGGAGAATGATAAAAAAGAAAGCAGAAGGCTAATATCTGAGCTTTTGAATAAACCAGGTAAATCAATTCGTATTGGGTTTTCAGGACCTCCAGGTGTTGGTAAATCAACATTTATCGAGTCGTTTGGTCGTTACCTGGTAGAAAAAAATTATAAGCTTGGTATTTTAGCCATTGATCCATCCTCACAGATTACAGGAGGTTCTATTTTGGGTGATAAAACTAGAATGATAGAAATTTCTAAAAATCCTAATACATTTATAAGGTCCACCCCCTCTAGAGGATCTTTGGGTGGAATTTCTCTTGGAACAAGAGAAGCATCAATTATTTTGGATGCAGCGGGGTATGATTTTATTTTTATCGAAACTGTTGGCGTAGGGCAGTCAGAAACTATGGCAACTAATTTAGTAGACATATTTTCTCTAATTGTAGGACCAGGATCAGGAGATGAGCTACAAGGTATTAAAAAAGGTATCACCGAATATGCCGATATATTTATAGTAAATAAAAATGATGGCGATCTGAAATCTGAAGCTTCTAAAACCGCATCTGACTATAAATCAGCTATAAGTTACTATAAGAAATCAAGTGATGTTGCAGAAAAGGAAGTCTTACTTGTTTCTGCAATTGAACAAACTGGCATGGAAAAAGTAATAGAAACTATACAGAATATAGTTACGCAAAATAAAAAAAATAAAAATTTTGATGAAAGAAGGGCCAAACAGTTTACTTACTGGATAGAAGAAGAGGTAAGAGAAATAATTCAATTTAGTATTCAAAACAAAATCAAAGAAGATGGCAGTATTAGTAAATTTTCTCAAAAAGTAATGAATGGTGAGATTCAAATGTTTGATGCTATTGAAGCCATTACCCAGAATTTGCAGAATAAATAATCATATTGACATTATTTACTATTATCTTTAACTAACACAATTATGACAAAAGCATGTGATTTATCTGGCAAAAAAGTTCAATTTGGAAACAATGTAAGTAAAGCCAATAACAAGACTAGAAGAAAATTCAATGTTAATCTCCAAGCAGTAACTTTTAAAAGTGAACTGTTAAATAAAAAAATAAAGTTATCAGTGGCTACATCGTCAATTAGAACAGTCTCAAAATTTGGCGGTATAGACGAGTATTTAACTAAAACGAAAAGTAAAAAATTGTCACTTAAGGCCAAGAGATTGCAACGTGCAATGGGTATAGCAGCAAGTAAAGCTAATTAGCAAGCTGCCTTCTACTCTTCTTTTCACTTTCCTCAAACAAATCAACTAGCTGCTCTGTCATAACATCTGCTAACTGTTCAGCATCTACTATGGTGACAGCTCTTTTATAATATCTTGTTACATCGTGACCAATTCCTACAGCAAGTAATTGAATAGCAGATTTTGACTCTATCCATTCGATTACACCCCTTAAATGCTTTTCAAGATAATTTCCTGTATTCACAGATAATGTACTATCATCTACTGGGGCCCCATCAGATATTACCATTAATATTTTTCTTGCTTCATATCTAACTTGTAACCTCTTGTGCGCCCATAATAGTGCTTCTCCATCAATATTCTCTTTTAATAACCCCTCACGCATCATAAGACCTAAATTCTTTTTTGACCTGCGCCATGGTTCATCTGCAGCTTTGTATATAATATGCCTTAAATCATTCAATCTACCTGGGGCTGGTATTTTCTTATTTTGCATCCAATGCTCTCGGCTTTTGCCTCCTTTCCAAGCTTTAGTAGTAAAGCCAAGTATCTCAACCTTCACTCCACATCTCTCAAGAGTTCTGGCAAGAATATCTGCGCTCATAGCGGCAACAGTAATGGGTCTTCCTCTCATTGATCCAGAATTATCAATTAAAAGTGAAACTACCGTATCCTTGAAGTCAGTATCCTTTTCTTTTTTGAAAGATAATGAGTGATAGGGGTCCATTATAATTCTTGTTAACCTTGATGTATCCAACAAGCCCTCTTCTAAATCAAAATCCCAACTTCGATTTTGCTTAGCAAGCAATTTCCTTTGTAATCGATTAGCCAATCTAGAAATAATTGTTTGATATGACTTTAGTTGTTGATCTAAGTAAGCCCGAAGACGGTTTAATTCCTCATCTTCACATATATTTGAAGCAGTAATTATTTCATCAAATTCTTCAGTGTATATACTGTACTCATTTAGTATTTGTTCACTTGAATTCTCAGCTCTATACTGAGGTGTTGCATTTTCACTATTTCCTTCATCAAACTCTGAAAGTTCGTCATCTTCTTGCTGGTCAATATTCATTTCTGTTTCTTCATATCCTACTTCCTCTTCTGACTGCGAGGCCTCATCATCACTAAAAGATGACTGATTCTCTATCTCATCTAATTCATTATTTTCGAGTTGTTCTGTGTTTTGATTTTTTTCCTCTTCATTTTTTTCATCATTGGTGTTTTGCTCATCATAATAGTTTAAGTCATTTATTAATTTATTTACATTTTCAGCAAAAACTTTTTGATCATAGATATTCTCTAAGAGGGAATTGGAAGAATCGCCAATCCTACTTTGAAGCCATTTCTTCCATACGTTTATTGCTTTATCAGAGTCTTTAGGTAGATAATCAGGACTTACTTTATTTCTGAAATATAAATCAATAGCATCTTCAATATCAATATCAGATTGTTTAGAGATTTCAGAAATGTTTTTATCTTTAAATTTATCTTCATAGAGAGAATGCAAATTATTTTTAACACCCCTCATCAATTTACTGCCAATTAGTTGTATGCGAGTATCTTCAAGTATTTCATAAATCCTTCTATTTTTTTCACCAGAGGGCTCGTATTCTCTAAAAGTTTCTTGATTGTGATATTTATATCTTAGTGCTTGATTATCAGCATTCCCTCTTAGCTGGCTTAGTGACTCAGTATTATAATCTAACTTTATTTGGGGTAAAACAATCTTATTTTCAGACGAAGAGCCAGTATCTTCGAACACAACTTCAAGCTCTTTGTTTTCAGCAATAGCCCTTGTAGCAGATGAGATTGCTCTTTTGATATCTTCTAAAATATCTTCTTTCACTATATTAAGTTAAATTCATTCTTCTCTAATGAGAGATCATCACCAAAACAGCGTTGATAATACTCAGATATAATCTGTCTTTCACTCTCATCACATTTATTTAAGAAAGTAAGTTTGAATGCCATTGCATAATTAAAGTCAAATATCTCTGCATTTTGAGCCCAGGTTAAAACTGTTCGTGGACTCATAACTGTTGATATATCTCCATTTGATAGACCTTTTCTAGATAAGTCTGCCACTTTAATCATAAGTTCAACGATCTCTTGCTTTTCTTGTGTATTGAACGATGGAACTTTTGATAGCATAATTTGTTTTTCTTGCTCAAAATTAAGATAATTGAGTGTCGTTACAATATTCCACCTATCCATTTGACCCTGATTGATTTGTTGGGTTCCGTGATATAAGCCTGTGGTATCGCCTAAGCCAACCGTATTTGTTGTGGCAAACATTCTAAAATAAGGATTTGGCTTTAAAACTCTATTCTTATCTAGAAGTGTAAATTTACCATCTGCTTCCAAGACTCTTTGTATTACAAACATAACATCAGGCCTACCTGCATCATACTCATCAAAAACTAATGCCGTTGGATTTTGTAATGACCATGGAAGAATTCCATCCTGAAATTCTGTTACTTGCTTACCTTCTTTTAGCACAATTGCATCTTTTCCTATTAAATCTATTCGGCTTATATGACTGTCAAGGTTTACTCTTATACAAGGCCAATTAAGCCTCGCAGCAATTTGTTCAATATGGGTAGATTTTCCAGTACCGTGTAATCCTTGTACCATTACCCTTCTATTATATTTAAAACCTGATAAAACTGCCATTGTTGTTGCTTTATCAAAACAATAACTACTATCGATATCTGGAACATATTCTGACTTCTTTGAAAATCCTTCAACGTGTAAATCTGTGTCAATGCCAAAGGCCTGATTAACTGAAATAGAAATGTCAGGCTTATTTTGTATTAGGTTTTCTGTTGCTGTCATGTTGATCCTTTATTATTTTGTAGGCTTCTAGAACCTTAGTAAGTTTTTCTTTATTTTCCTCATTCAGTCCAACTGTATCAGGGTGAAGTTCTTTTACAATCTTTTTGAATTTAGATTTAATATCCTCTAATGAACTTTCTTTTTTGTCCATACCTAAAGTAGCTAGCGCATTTAGATACTTAGAACTATAAAAACTAGGGTGCATATTCAGGTTTTCAAGATTATTCATGCCAGAAAACATCTGTTCAGAGATTTTTGATATTTTTTCGAAGTAATTCACATCATTCGTGCCTATTTTTTTAGTTTTTCTATGGCCAATGATGTCGTTTTCAATAAATTCTTCAATTTCGTCAGCAGACATATCAGAGAAATAATTCCACTTTTTATTATATTCTCTTATGTGCTTCAAACAGAACCATACATACCTTTTAAGCTCTTTTGGTGATGAAGGTGCTTTAAATTCTCCATCATTAGGGCAATTTTCAAAAGAGCATTTTCTGTTATCCATATCGCAATTAATTATGTTAAGTATATATTATTATATATGAGTCTTGAAAAAAATATAAACAGGAAGATTAATGATTTTTTTAAACCATCATTTTTCAAAATAATAAATTTTTCTGACCAACACAAAAACCATTATTCTGACGAAAATAAAGATACTTCCCATATAAAACTTATTATAGTCTCTGAAGAATTTCTAAACTTATCACGAATTGATAGAGAGAGAAAAGTGCATAAAGTACTCGAACAGGAAATTTTAGATGATATTCATTCAATTAGACTTAAGCTACATACTGAAGCAGAATATTCTCTAATTAAGTGAAGATATTTTTACTTGAGTAATAATATTTTTATTTGTTCCTAATATTTCAAACTTAAAACCATAATATTGAAAAATCTGACCACTCTTGGGAAATGATCTTGACTCATTAATTATAAGTCCTGAAATCGTATTTGCTTCTTCATCAGGCAAATCCCATCCAAAACTTCTATTTATATTTCTTATTTCTGTCGAACCCTTTACTTTTACTGAACCATCTTGATTCCTCTTTATGTCAGAAAGCTCAATATCATGTTCATCACTTATCTCACCAACTATTTCCTCAATAATATCCTCTAAGCTAATCATTCCGCTCAGTACTCCGTACTCATCTACAACCATAGCCAATTTAATTTTTCTACTAAGGTGCATTTGAAGTTGATCTTTCAGAGAAGTTGTTTCTGGCACAAACCATGTTTTAATAAGTGAGTCCTTTATATCTTCCCGTGCAATTGAAAGGGTTTGTTTTTCCCTAAGTAATTTCAGTAAATTTTTAGCATGTATTAGACCTATTATGTTTTCATTATTATCTTTCCAAATTGGGACTCTTGTATAGGGGCTTTCTATTACCTGATTAACAATATTTTCAGGATCATCATCAATATTCAGCATAAACATGTTGCTTCTATGTACCATAATATCTTCAACTGCAATTTCAGATAAATCTAAAATTCCAGTAACCATGTCCTTGTCAATTTTAAATAGTCGACCTTCTTTATGGTGTAGGTCTACCGTTCCTCTTATTTCATCTGCAACAGATATACTGCGAGAATTTTGATCATGTTTAATTCCTACAATTCCCAGAATATAAAAAACTATTTTTTCCATAATCCATGTAACAGGCGCCAGTATAGTAACCAGTGGTTTTAATAATGGACTAACAATCAACGCTAATTTCTCCGCATTCGCAATTGCATAGCTTTTAGGCAGGATTTCAGCGAAGATCACAATTAATGCTGTCATAATTATTACTGCGTAAGCTACACCTGAGTTTCCAAATACTTTAATGAGTAGGCTTGTTGCCAATGCAGAAGCAAGAATATTGACTAGGTTATTACCTAATAATATCGCGCCAATTAATGACTCTTTTTTATTTAGCAATTGGAGAGCAACATCAGCATTTTTACTACCCTTCATTCGCAAACCTGTAAGTCGACTTCTTGTACTGGCTGTCAATCCAGTTTCTGATCCTGAGAAGAATGCAGATAATACAAGCAGTATAATAATAGCAAAAAATAAAATAATTATCTCAAATAACATTTAGTTTAAAAAATCTTTTATTACCTTTTTCATGTTCTTATATTTGAAAGTATCAGTGATGTAAGCTTCACCAATACTCTTACATAGTATTAAATTTATTTTTTTGTTTTTTACTTTTTTATCAGAAGACATTGCTTCTATAAACTGTGAAGTGTTTAAATGCCGTTTTAATTGCTTTGGTATTTTTCTTTTAATACCTATTTTATCAAAATGCGATTCTATTTTATTTATAATGTTTTTTGATATTTTTCCTTCTAAGAAAGATAACTCTAGTGCCATTATAATTCCTATCGCAACAGCTTCACCATGCACAACTGTTTTTTTATAATTATTTAGTGCTTCGATAGCGTGTCCAAAAGTATGGCCTAGGTTTAATAAGGCTCTAATATTTTTTTCCTTTTCATCTTGATTTACTATTTTTGCTTTATTTTTGCATGATTTATATACTATCTCTATTAAGTAATTAGCGTTTTGATTTAAAAAATGTTTATCATTTTTTAAAAGCCAATTAAAAAACGTTTTGTCCATTATGATGCCATACTTGATTACTTCTGCGTATCCTGACAATACCTCTCTTTTATTTAAGCTCTTTAATATGCCTACGTCAGAAAGAACAAGGGCGGGCTGATAAAAAGAACCGATTAAATTTTTTCCAAGTGGTGTGTTAACTCCTGTTTTCCCACCAACTGATGAGTCTACTTGTGAAAGTAAAGTTGTAGGAATTTGAATAAAGTTAATACCTCTTAGGGTTATACTTGCTACAAACCCAACGAGATCACCTATTACACCTCCCCCAAGAGCAATCAGAGTATCATTTCTATCAACTTTATTTTTTAATAAATGGCTTGTTAAGATTTTTACTGACTCAAGATTTTTCTTACTTTCACTATCGTTAATGATAATTTCACTGACAGTTATTCCATGCTTAACAAATGATTTCTTTATTTTTTTTAAATACAAAGATTTAAGAAGCTTATTTGTAACAATGAATACCCTATTGCTCTTTAAATATTTTTTAGAATACTTTCCAGAGCTGGCTATAATATTATTGCCAATAATTATATTATATTTCTTAAGAGGAGTTGTAACCTTGAGAGTTTTAATCATTAAGTTTAATTTGATTTAGTAATTCCTTTGTAACCTGATATTTCGTTTTCCCTCCCACATTTATTGATAAGTGGGCTTTAGAATAATTTTTTCTTCGAATTTTATCTAACTTTAACAGTTCTGATTTAATATTTTTATTTTCAAGTAAAGGTCTATTTTTTTTAAAATTACACCTTTGTTCCAATAGATTTAAGCTACATTTTAGCCAAATACAATTACATTTTTCTAAGGCTACTTTTCTTACAGAAGGATTTTGAAATGCTCCACCACCAAGTGCAAGAACAATATTCTTATATTTAAGAAGTTTAAGATTAATTTTTTCCTCAAGGTTTCTGAAATATTTTTCTCCATGTAAACTAAAGATACTACTAATTTTTATTTTTTCTCTTAACTCTATTTCGTTATCGGAATCAATAAAGTCAATACCCAATTTCTTTGAGAGGTTTTTGCCTATTGTTGATTTTCCTGATCCCATGTGACCCACAAGAACAATACTTTTATTACTATTAGAAAGTCTTAATTTTGACATCATTAGATGTGAATAAATTTCACAGTTTCAGATTAATCTGTTAAAAGAAATTGTTATGACGAAAAAAAGCATTTTTGTATATTTATTATATATTATAACTATTTATCTCGTAAGTATAATTTTTATAATTTTCTCAGCAAATGCCGAACAAACAGACACGAAAGAACCATTTGATATTTGGGCTGAAGATAGTTTGTTGCCAATTAATGAAAATGACACAGAAGAAGATGTGAAAATTGATGAAAATAAAGAGTCAAAGTCTGCAGTAAAAGAGTCTGATTTTTCTTATTCTAGAAAAGACTCACTTGGCTTGATTGATGTCTCAAATGGTGGGTTTGATACAACTTTATGGAATGGATCAAGTTACTCTGATCTTGAGTATTTGATAAATTCCTTACCTGAAGTATCCCATAGTTCAACACTTAGGGAGCTGCTGGTTAATTCACTTCTTACTATAGCTATACCTCCAAAATATAATTTAGAAAGTGCTCAAAGTTATTTAGATTTAAAAATTAATTTTCTGGCCTCCAAAGGGTATTTTGAAGAAATTTATTTATTATCCACTCTAATGAATGAAGACGAAATCAATGAACAAATATTAAGGAATATTGAAAAATATTTCCTTATTAGTGGAAATTATAAGAGAATTTGCAATAGAGATGTAACTTATTTTTCTGATTATTTTAATGATTTATATTACACATCATTTTGTAATGCAATGAACTCAAACTTGTTGGCTTTAGATTTAAATATCTCTCTTATGCGTGAAGAATCTAAGCACGAAAAAGAATATATTGAACTTTTGATTTCTTTATTAAATGATGAACTTACTAATACTAACAAAATTGGAGACATAAGTCTCATTAAATTAAATCTGCTAAAGAATGAAAAGATAAATTATGATAACTTGATTAAAGAAGATGCAGATATTGACTATAAATTATTTTATGTATTATCTAGTCAAGAAAGCAACTTAAAAAAAATAAACATCACTGAAACATTGCTAGAACTAGGTCTTCTTGACGTTTCCTACTTAGCAGATTTTTATAAAGATTATAAGATTGATAATGATAATGAAAAAAATATAAAATTGGAGAATAGGATTTCAATTTATCAAGAAATTAGAAAAACTGCATCTCAAGAAAAGATTTTAAAGCTTATTCCAAAATTTATTGATGTATTTAGTAAGCAAGGCTTCCTTAATAAAGCTTCAACTCTTATTTATGACAAAGTTAAAGTAATTACTCCAAAACAAAATTTAGTAGCAGAAAGTTTAGATGTTTGTTTAATTCTTATACTTAACAAAGATGTAGATAAATGTAAGGAATGGTTAAATGTAATTGATTATAATGATGATTATAAAATATTAATGGCGAAGATTAAGTTTTATTTATTCCTCAATTCTGATATCTCTTTTTCTTTAGATGAGCTTGAAATTCTACTTGAAGATAAAAAACTTAGCTCAAAACAGAAAAATATTATTGTCAAATATTATGAGTTAATGACAGATGAAAAAATAAGTAATTATTGGAAAACGCCAAATGATTTAAACAGGGTTTCATCTGTAATTACAAATGTGAAGCTTGATGAATACTTAAAATCACTAGATAATCAGATTGGAGAAATGATCTTGCTTTTAAATCTCATACACGGTGATCAAAAGTTCATAAATCTTCATGAAACTACAATATTTATGATCATAGAGGGACTTATTAACATAGACCCTGTATATGCAAATCAATACGTATTTGAATATCTCACAAAAGATACGCTTTAGATTAAATGGCTAATGCATCACTAATCGAAAATTTTTTAGAGTCTCTTGCGTCTGAAAAAGGACTTAGTAAGAACACTATTCAATCATATAGCCTTGATATTAAGCAGTGTTTAAAAATAACTAAACTTAATATAGGTAAAATTTCATCAAAAAATTTAAATTTAGATATTGAAAAATATATTGCTTCGTTGCATGCAAAGGGTTTTGAGCGATCTACTGTGCTTAGAAAAATCTCAGCGTTAGGGCATTTTTTTAATTTTTTAGTCGAAGAGGAAATTCTAGAATCAAATCCAATAAAAAAAATAAATATTCCAAAGAAAAGTTCAAAGTTGCCTACTTTCCTAACAAATATACAAATTGATCGACTTTTAAAAGCTGCCCGAGAAGATAAGTCTAATGGAGGTATTCGATTTTTAGTGATGCTTGAGATACTTTATTCAACAGGTATAAGGATAACAGAACTAATTAACTTACGGATTTCAGCACTTTATGAGAAAAAAAATTTTTTACTTATTTATGGGAAGGGAAATAAAGAAAGGCTTGTTCCGATTGACAAAAATACATTAGGCACAATCGAAAACTATTTAAAAATAAGAGAATTATTTATTAAAAATAAAAATGATCAAAAATGGTTATTTCCTTCAAAAAATTCTAAATTAGGACATATCAGCAGACAGAGATTCAATCAGCTCTTAAAAGAACTTACGATAAAAGTAGGCATAGAAGAGAAATTTGTTAGTCCTCACAAATTACGTCATGCCTTTGCATCACACCTGCTTGCAAACGGTCTCGACCTGAGATCCCTACAAATATTGCTGGGTCATGCAGATATTTCTACAACTCAAATTTATACTCATATTTTAAATGATAGATTGAAAAAGACTGTTAAAGATAACCACCCACTCTCAAAAATTTACAATAAATAATTTCGTATCTGAAGAAGATCTTGAAAAGATAATTTTATAGTGATAGAAAAAACAATATGAGTTTCACATCTGTACCAACAAAACCAACGAGACTAAATCGTTCCCAGTTATTTGTCCCAGGCTCTAAACCCGAATTATTTGATAAAGCATGCAAGAGTAATGCTGACATTATTTGTTTAGACTTAGAGGACGCGGTGGCTCCACAAGACAAAGAGCAAGCAAAAGAAAATGTTATTAAAGCTCTAAATGAACTTGATTTTGGAAAAAAAACTATTTCTGTCAGAATAAACGGCCTTGATACTCATTATTGTTACCGCGATGTAGTTGATTTAATGGAGCAAGCCGGGGAACGACTTGACTTGATAATGATACCAAAAGTTGGAGTTGCGGCTGATGTTTATGCCATTGACATGATGGTTACTCAAATAGAAGACAAAATAAATAGAAACAAAAAAATTGGTTTTGAATTAATTATTGAAATTTCAATGGGCATCACCAACTTAGATAGTATTTTAACTGGCAGTAAAAGAATTGAGTCTCTTCATTTTGGTTATGCTGACTATGCTGCATCAGTCAGAATGAGGACTACTAATATTGGTGGGTCGAATTCAGATTATTCTATTTTAACAGACGAAACTAATGGAGAGAGAAATATTCACTGGAATGACATGTGGCACTATCCTATTTCTAAAATGACAACTATTGGCAGGGCTCACGGCATGAGAATTATTGATGGACCTTTTGGTGATTTTTCAGATCCAGATGGATTTAAATCGCATGCAAAAAGAACTGCAATACTCGGATGTGAGGGTAAATGGGCGATTCACCCTAGTCAAGTAGACTTAGCCAATGAAGTCTTTACGTTACCTGAAAGCGAAGTCCAAAAAGCCAAAGATATTATTAAGGCAATGAGAGAAGCTCAAGAGTCTGGGGCAGGGGCAGCCACTCTCAATGGTAGACTTATAGATGCTGCATCCATTAGACAGGCTGAGCAAATCATTGAACAAACTAAATTAATTGAAACTTTAAGTTAATATAATTTATATTTAATGACCACTTATCTTGAGTTTGAAAAACCAATTGAAGTACTCGATAGTAAGATAGTTGAATTAAAAAGCTTGAATGACAGCGCTCCTTCTGAGGATATGCTAGACAAGATCTCTAAAGTTGAGTTAGAGATTAGTGATACTTATAAAAAAATATACTCAAATATAAGTCCGTGGCAAAGAACACTTGTTGCCAGGCATCCGGATAGGCCAAAAACAAAGCAGTACATAGAACATTTAATTGAAGATTTTTTTCCTTTATCAGGTGATAGAGCTTTTTCAGATGACAAGGCGATTATAGGTGGATTTGGAAAATTCAGAGGAAAATCGGTTTTGGTTATTGGTCATGAAAAGGGTCATGATACGACTTCTCGTATAGAGCATAATTTTGGCATGCCAAGACCTGAAGGTTATAGAAAAGCCCAACGTTTAATGAAACTTGCTGAAGAGTTTGATATTCCTGTTATTTCATTTGTGGATACACCTGGTGCTTATCCAGGAGTGGGAGCAGAACAACGAGGACAGTCAGAAGCAATTGCGAAAACTACAGAATGCTGCTTATCACTAGGAGTGCCTATTGTAGCGGTAATTATAGGAGAAGGAGGTTCTGGAGGAGCGGTTGCAATTGGAACGGGCAATACCGTTTTGATGCTTGAAAATTCAATATATTCTGTAATCTCACCTGAAGGCTGTTCCTCAATTTTATGGAAGGATAACTCAAAAACTGTTGAGGCTGCATCAGCACTTAAACTTACCGCTAATGATATGTTGAAAATAGATGTGATTGACAAAATAATTCAGGAACCCTCAGGCGGAGCCCATAGGAATCGGCTCATCGCAATGAACAATGTTGGTGATGATATAGAAGAGTATCTTAATATTTTATCAAACCAGCATGGAAATGATTTAAAACACGCAAGACAAGAAAGATATTTGCAGATTGGGCGATCAGGGCTATTTAGCGATACACTTACTACAGCAAATTCTGTGCTTGATGAAAAGTATGGAAAGGCAAGTGATAGGAAAAAATTCAAAAATAGTACTTTTTTCAGAGCAATTGCTGCTTTTGCAATTACTATTTTTTCTGTAGGATTAGCTTACTACTTATTTAGCTAATATTTCCGTGACAGTGTTTATATTTTTTTCCAGATCCACATGGACAAGGAGAGTTCCTTGATATTTTTTTGTCTTTTTTGATAGGTTCACTTGATGATTGTTCAACTTCGTCATTATCATTGTCAATATTGAGATTAGTATTCTCACGTATTCGCATCCGAGAGAAAATCTTTGTTACATCTGTTTTCAGACTATTGATTAATCCTTCAAATAAACTAAAAGCTTCATTCTTATATTCATTAAGTGGGTCTCTTTGCCCATATCCTCTAAGACCTATTGTTGATCGTAATTGCTCTAAATTATTTATATGATCCTTCCATTTATCATCTAGGATTTTAAGAAGAACCATTTTCTCTGCAGCATTAATTTTTTCCTTTGAATGATTTTGAGCTCTGGCGATTGAAATATCATCTATAATTTTATAAATCTTATCTTTTAATCCTTGATGATCGATCTCTTCCTCTTCTATTATTTTCTTTAGATTAAAATCTTGAGAGAAATGCTGAGTAATTTCCTTACTTAATTCATCTATATTCCATTGATCTATGTACGCTTTTTCAGGAGCGTATTGATTTATAATGTCATCAGCGACATCGTATTGCATGTCTTTTGCAATTTCAGATATATCATCAGCATTCATCAATTCCAGCCTTTGATCAAATATTGTTTTTCTTTGATCATTTAAAACGTCATCAAATTTCAATAATGTTTTCCTAATATCAAAATTACGACCCTCAACTTTTTTTTGCGCTCTTTCAAGAGCTTTTGATATCCAAGCATGTTGGATTGACTCACCTTCTTTGAGACCTAGACTTTTAAGAACACTGTCAATTCGTTCAGAACCAAAAATTCTCATCAAATCATCTTCTAAACTAATAAAAAATTTAGTTTCACCTGGGTCTCCTTGTCTTCCAGATCTACCTCTAAGTTGATTGTCTATTCTTCTACTTTCGTGCCTTTCACTTCCAATCACATATAAACCACCAGCGTCAATCACACTTTTATTTTGCAAGGAAATTTTATTTTTTAATTCATTAGAACCTTCATGATCTTTCATTTGTTTTTTATTAAATTCAAAGTTTCCACCCAGTTGAATATCAGTTCCCCTTCCAGCCATATTTGTTGCTATTGTCACTGCACCTGGCTCTCCAGCGTTAGCAATTATTTTTGCCTCTGATTCATGTTGCTTTGCATTAAGAACTTCGTGATTAATTTTGGCATTTTTTAATTTTTTTGATATTTTTTCTGACTTATCAATACTAGTTGTTCCAATCAGAACAGGCTGATTTTTCTGACTACATTCAACAACTTGTTTTATGATTGCATCATATTTTTCTTCCGAGGTACGGTAAATTTCATCTTCATTATCTTTTCTTACAATAGGTGTATTTGTAGGGACCGCAAAAACTGGCAAATTATATATATCTGCAAATTCTTCTGCTTCAGTAAGAGCAGTTCCAGTCATCCCTGATATTTTTTTATAAAGTCTAAAATAGTTTTGATATGTTATAGAGGCTAGGGTCTGGCTCTCATTTTGCACCTTAACATTTTCTTTTGCTTCTATTGCTTGATGCAAACCATCGCCATACCTTCTTCCTTCCATTGTTCTACCCGTGAACTCATCAACAATGATTACACTTCCAGATTTAACAATATAATCTCTATCTTTTTCAAATAATTTATTTGCCCTCAATGCTTGATTAATATGGTGAACTACTGAAACATTTGATACATCATAAAGCGTACCCTCAGTAATAATATTTTTTTCCTTTAAAATTTTTTCTGCCTTATCATTTCCTTTATCTGTAAGAGTCCCTGTCTTTGTCTTTTCGTCAATCTCATAATCTTCTGGGTCTAGGAAAGGAATAATCTTGTTTACAGAATTATAGAGGGTTGTTTTATCTTCGACAGCTCCAGAGATTACTAAGGGCGTCCTTGACTCATCTATAAGAATGCTATCGACCTCGTCAACAATACAGAAATTATGAGATCTCTGTACCATATTTTTTTTAAGTACTCTTAGGTTGTCTCTTAAATAATCAAAACCGAATTCGTTATTTGTTCCATATGTAATATCACAGTTGTATTGTTTTTGTCTTTCTTCAACTCCAGTCACGTCGTTTGTGAGGCATCCAACAGTTAGTCCAAGATATTTGAATACATTACCCATCCACTCGGAGTCTCTTCTTGCGAGATAGTCATTTACAGTAACTATATGCACACCTTCATCAGTTAGTGAGTTAAGAAATGCAGCAAGTGTAGATACAAGTGTTTTACCCTCGCCTGTTTTCATCTCAGCTATACCACCGTTATGAAGAATCATCCCCCCAATTAACTGAACATTAAAATGTCTTTGCCCAAGTGTTCTTTTTGCTGCTTCTCGAACGATAGCGAAAGCTTCAAGAATAAATTCATCAATACTTGCCCCATCTTTGATTTTAGCTTTAATCGTTTCGATATGACTTATTAAGTCCTCTTGAGTTTTCTTTTCAAATACTGGTTCAAGTGCATCAATATCTTTGGCAATTTTCGAAAACTCACCAATTTTTTTCTTATCATTCCCGCTAAAAAGTGAATTTACTATTGAATTTAGATTAAACATGTAAGTTGATATTGTTATTTTCTATTTAATTACAAGCTTTTATACATTAAATACTAACTTCAATTAAGTTAAAATTAGTATTATTAATTAAAGAGATCATAGTGAGACAAAAATACAGAAAATCACCACTTGCACCAAAAAAGGTAAACAAGGTTTCAAGTATTCAAGGCATAGAACTTTATACCTACTGTGCCAATCTTTACGATAAATCTAGAAACGATGTAGCAATTTTTATTTTTAAAGAAAAAGGTTCTATAGCTGAAGTGTTTACTCAGTCTTCTATGAGATCCTGTACTCTTGACTGGAATGAAAAAGCACTTAAAAAAAAAGAGGTGCAAGCAATAATAATTAATTCTGGAAATGCAAATACGTTTACAGGAAAGAAAGGTTATCAGTCTTTAATAAAGATAAGCGAACTTGTTTCAAATATATTTAATGTTTCAAAAAGAAAAATATTTTTTGCATCTACGGGTGTCATAGGAGAAGAATTTCCTGAACAAAAAATAATAAATGCGATAAGAAAAAATAAAATTAAAAACAACAATTGGATGGATGCAGCAAAAGCCATAATGACAACAGATACTTTTCCAAAAGCTATTTCATCAAAGACTAAAGTTGATAACAAAGTAGTAACAATTACGGGAATTACCAAAGGATCCGGAATGATCGAGCCAAATATGGCAACTATGTTAGGATTTATATTTATTGATTTAGAAATTCCTCAGAAAATTTTACAAGCTTTATTAAAACAACTTAATGCCAAGTCATTCAATAGAATTTCTGTTGACGGCGATGAGTCTACGAACGATACAGTTATACTTGCAAGCTCGAATAAAATTAAACTTAAAAACAAAATTAATTCTATAAATGATAAAAGATTAAATAGCTTGAAAATCTCTTTATATAAAGTGTTTAGCTCTTTATCGGAACAAATCGTTAGAGATGGTGAGGGAGCAACTAAATTAATCAAAATTAAAGTGAAGAAAGCTAAGAATAGTTTGCAGGCTGAGAAAATTGCAAGATCTATCGCAAATTCAAATCTTTTTAAAACTGCGATTTATGGAGAAGATGCTAATTGGGGGAGAATTATCATGGCAATTGGCAAAACATATGAAAAAATCAATCAAAGCAAATTAAAGATTTACTTTGGCAACTACTTAGTAGCAATGAATGGAAAAGCTAATACTAAAATAAATAACTCTGATATTAAGAAGTACTTAAGTCAAAAAGAGCTTGAGATACAAATTGATCTCGCAATAGGAAATTCACATGCTGATACTTTAACATGTGATTTGTCGCACAAATATATAGATATAAATGCTTCATATAAGTCATGAATCTGGTTTTTTGCTCTTCAGCAGTAATTAGAAATAAAAAAAACCAAATTCTAATCATGAGTCGAAAAAATAAAAAAACATTCAGAAATTGTTGGGAGTTTCCTGGAGGAAAATTGTCTAATTTCGAAGATTATTTTGAAGCCTTAATAAGAGAATTGAAAGAGGAATTAGGAATTGATATCGCAAAAAATAAGTTAAAGAATTATATTTTCACTAGGCATCAGTATCGAGCTTTCTTGTTAATGATGTATACATTTGAGGTTAAACACTGGTCAGGTCAAATCAAAAATAAAGATAATGAAACATTAAGATGGGTTTCAAAGAAAGAACTTAAAAATATTAAACTTTTGCCCGCTAATATTAAAATTATTAATCAATTATTGAAGAAGGTATGATATAAAAAGAGTCATGGAAAATGTTATGATAATGTATTCATCTTATAATTGTGGTTATTGTGACTTAGCAAAAAAACTACTAAATGAAAAAGGAATACAGTTTAAGGAAATCAATATTCAGGTTGAGACTGAAAAGAGAAATGAAATGCTCCAAAAATCAAATGGCCGCAGAACTGTTCCACAAATTTTCTATAAAGATTTACATATCGGAGGATATCAAGAATTAAAAAAACTTGATTTAAGCGGCAAGCTTGACAGTATTTTAGATGGGTAACAGATTTAAAGTAGCCTGCCTTCAATTAAAATCAGGCCAATCGGTTAAAAAAAATCTCAATCAAACACTCAAATTTTTAACAAGAGCTGTAAAGCTTAATGCAAATTTAATTTTGACACCTGAAATAACTAATATCGTTTCTTTAAATCGTGAGCATTTAGTCAGAGAAACTTATTCTGAAAAAAAAGACCCATGTTTATATATGGTAAAAGAATTTGCTAAGAATAATTCTGTTTGGATTATTTTAGGGTCTATCATTATTAAAGATAATAATAATAATCTTTTCAATCGATCTTACTTAATCAGCAATAAAGGTGTAATAATTTCAAAATATGACAAAATTCATATGTTTGATGCCATCATCTCCTCTAAAGAATTTTATAAGGAGTCTTCTATTTTTACTGCTGGGAAAAAAGTAAAGATTGGCCAGACACCGTGGGGCAAAGTGGGGCTTTCAATTTGCTATGATATGAGGTTTCCAGAATTGTATAGAAGTCAAGTTACTGGAGGCGCTAAAATAATTTCAATTCCCTCTGCATTTACGGTTACTACTGGAAAAGCTCACTGGCACACATTATTAAAAGCACGAGCTATTGAAAGCGGATGTTATGTATTCGCACCTGCTCAATGTGGTCAAAATACTCCTAAAAGAAAAACATATGGTCATAGCCTCATAGTCTCGCCATATGGCAAAATCTTAAAAGAAAAAATGAGTGGAACTGGAATAATAACCTGTAAAATTAATATGGATGAAGTTTATAATATTAGAAAAAATATGCCTAGTTACCAATCAAAACTATTGAAAAGAACTATTTCGTAACAATATATTATACATGATCGTATTTAATTTAATGTGCAAAGATTGTTCTTCTGAATTTGAAGGGTGGTTTTCTAACTCTAAATCTTGTGATACTCAGATTAAACAAAAATTAGTTGAGTGTGTAATTTGCAATTCCTCTAATATAGAAAAAACACTTTCTAAGCCGAATGTATCTGTCAATAAGGGTAAGGATAAATCGTCAGAAAAGGTTCTACGAGAATTAAAAAATAAAATTAAGGATGTAAAAAAATTTATTGAAAAAAATTGCGATTATGTAGGTGATAATTTTGCTTATGAAGCAAGGAAAATACACTATGGTAAGAAAGACAAAAAACCTATTTACGGCAAGGCCACTAAAGAAGATGTTGTAGAGCTAAATGATGAGGGTATTGAAGTCGCATCAATACCTTGGGTTGAAGAGAAGAATTAAATTTTTTTACCAGCTACCATATAATTAGCGTTCATATTTTGAGACTTGTACCATGTATCGCCTAAAGGATTATAATTAACTCCCACACTTCCAATAACATCAAATTTGTTTTGAATAAGGAAAGAATAAATTTCTTCTGGTGTTAAGAACTTATTCCAATTATGAGTGCCCTTCGGAAGAAATCCTAATATATATTCAGCTGTAAATTTAGCAAACACCAGAGAAAATAATGTTTTATTAATCGTTGCAATAAACATCAATCCATTATTGTTTACCAGATTGCAACTTTGATTAATAAACTCTCTCGGATTATTGACATGTTCAATAACTTCTAAATTTAATATTACATCATATTGATTTGTTTTGGGAAGCTCCTCAACGGTACTCATAATATAATTAATGTCTAGTCCATTTTCTTCAGCATGAATTTTTGCTGTAAGACAGTTTTTCTCTAATGCGTCTATTCCAGTTACTTTGGCACCTAGTCTGGCTAATGGTTCGCACATTAATCCGCCGCCGCACCCTATATCCAAAATTGATAAACCTTTAAGTGGTTTGTTGTTTTCGGAGTTTATAGCAAAATGATCTTTTATAGTTTGAATTATGTAAGAGAGACGAACAGGGTTAAATTTGTGTAAAGTTTTGAATTTGCCATCGTGCTTCCACCACTCTTTTGAGAGATTTCTGAATTTCTCAATTTCATTCTTATCAATTGAATTTATATCCATAATACAATGACTTAAGTAGTACTTGATTTAACTGAGGTTATACAGTACTTCTTATTTTTAATTCTTTAAAATATCACGATAAACTATTTAGTTACGATATAGAAAATGTCCACACTTGTTTTAAAATTCGGCGGTACCTCTGTTGCTACTACAAAATTAATAGAGTCTGCTGCAAAAATTGTTAAATCTGAATACGATAAAAACAACAACATTATCGTAGTCGTATCAGCCATGTCTGGAACTACAAATAGTTTAATCGATCATGTCAACAGTATCGATTTTAATGATGATAGTGAATATGACCTTGTTGTCTCGTCCGGTGAGCAAATTACTGCTGGCCTTATGTCCTTGGCACTAAAAAAACTTAACGTACCAGCAAGGTCATGGTTAGGATGGCAAATACCCATTATTACTAGAGGCCAACATCGAAATGCCTTTATTGATAAAATAGTTCCGGATGGCATTGTCAACGATTTCAAAGAGAAAAAAGTTGCAGTGGTTGCAGGATTTCAAGGAATATCTTCAGAAGGAAGAATAACAACTATTGGCCGAGGTGGATCAGACAATACAGCGGTCTTTTTAGCTGCGGCAGTTACTGCGGAAAGGTGTGATATCTATACTGATGTTGATGGTGTTTATACTTCTGATCCTAAAATGACAGACAAAGTCAGAAGACTTGATAAAATTTCTTATGAAGAGATGATCGAAATGGCCTCTCAAGGTGCGAAAGTCCTTCAAACTTCATCTGTTGAGTCTGCAATGAATCATGATGTGAATGTTAATGTAAGATCAACATTTAATCCTTCTGATGAAGGTACACAAATTTCAAATGATGTATCGAATGAAACTCGGGCAGTTACAGGCGTTGCTTACTCTAAAGATGAGGCAAAAATAACTATTATTGATGTCGAGGATAAGCCTGGAGTTGCAGCAGAAATATTCAAAGAATTGGCCAGTTCATCAGTAAATGTTGATATGATTGTCCAAAATAATTTTATTGAAAGAAAAATGACTAATATAACTTTCACAGTCCCGATGACTGAATTGAAGAAGTCACTCGCCGTACTTGTGAAGCTCAAAGAAAGAATAATTTTTTCTAAAGTATTGGATGAACAAAACTTATCAAAAGTTTCAATAATTGGTTCAGGTATGAGAAATCAGCCTGGAATAGCAGCAAAAATGTTTGAGTGTCTCTCTGATAATAATATTAATATTGAGGTCATATCTACTTCAGAAATTAAAATTAGTGTTTTAATTGATAGAAATAAAACAGAGGCAGCTGTAAATGCGCTACACAGTGTATTTAATCTAGATAAAATATAATATAATTTAAAAATATTAATAAGGTTTTATTGTGAGGGAAGATTTTAAACATACTATAGTCAGACGTAAGACTAAAATGATTAATGTTGGTCACGTGCAAGTTGGTGGAGATTCGAAAATCACAGTTCAATCAATGACCAATACTTTAACTACAGATATTGATGCTACAGTCTCTCAAATCAACTCATTGGTTGAAGAAGGTGCTGACATTGTTAGGGTTTCCTGTCCAGACAAAAGATCTACTGAGTCTCTTAAAGAGGTAGTAAATCAATCAAGTGTTCCGATCGTTGCAGATATACACTTTCACTATAAGCGTGCAATAGAAGCGGCAGAAGCTGGTGCAGCCTGTTTGAGAGTGAATCCTGGAAACATTGGAAAAGAAAAAATTATTGAAGTGATTGAAGCTGCAAAGCAAAATAATATTAGTATGAGAGTGGGAGTTAATGCTGGTTCAATAGATGAAAAAATACTAATGAAATATAAGGAACCATGCTCAGATGCATTGGTTGAAAGTGCGTTAGAAAATATAAAGTTATTGGAAGATAATAATTTTGAAAACTTTAAAATAAGCGTTAAAGCTTCTGATGTATTTATAACTATTGAATCATACGAAAAGCTTGCTCAATTATGTGATTATCCATTTCATGTTGGGCTTACCGAGGCGGGCACTTATTTATCTGGTTCAATTAAATCTTCGATAAGCATTGGTAATCTTTTATCAAAAGGCATTGGGGATACGATAAGAGTATCACTTACTGCCGATCCAATAGAAGAAATTAAAGTTGGTTATGAAATATTAAAAAGCTTAGATTTAGGTTCAAGAGGAATAAAAATTATCTCTTGCCCTTCATGTGCGAGACAGGCTTTCCCAGTGATTGAAACAGTCAAAAAATTAGAACAAAGACTTGCACACATAAAAACACCTCTCACACTTTCAATCATTGGATGTGTTGTTAACGGTCCAGGAGAGGCACTCAAAAGTGACATCGGTCTTACTGGAGGAGGTAAGGGTAATAATATGATTTATTTGTCAGGTATTGCAGATCATAAAATTACCAATCCTGAAATTGTTGACCATGTAGTTGAGCTTGTTGAGCAAAAAGTTAGAACAATAAATGATTAAGCGAGACGAGTTAGATAAAATATTAAATAAATTTAATTCTTTAGAAAAAGAGCTAACTACTGCAGTAAATGATAAAGAAAAATATGTTTCAATTTCAAAGGAATACGCAGAAATTAAACCTTTAGCGGAACAAATAAATGTTTATTTATCTCTTCTTAAAGAGCATGAAGATTTAAATGCTGTTTTAGAAGGAAATGATAACGATCTAATAGAAATTGCAAAATCTGAGATCGGTAACTTAAAATTAAATCTTCAATCATCAGAAGAATCTTTAAAACAATTATTGATTCCAAAAGATCCATTAGATCAAAAAGATGTAATTCTTGAAATTAGAGCTGGAACAGGTGGAGATGAGGCGGCGTTATTTGCAAATGAACTATTGCGCATGTACCAGCGATATGCGGAGGATCAAAATTGGAAAGTCGATTATTTGTCTGTTTCTGATTCTGAAAAAGGGGGCATGAAAGAGGTAATAGCAAAAATATCAGGACAGAGTGTCTATTCAAAACTGAAGTTTGAGTCTGGTGTTCATAGGGTCCAAAGGGTTCCTGAAACTGAGTCTCAAGGAAGAGTTCATACATCTGCAGCCAGTGTTGTAGTGTTGCCTGAAGCTGAGGATGTTGATATTCAAATTGACGAAAAAGATATAAGGGTTGATGTATTTCGCTCAAGTGGAGCTGGGGGCCAACATGTAAATACTACTGATAGTGCAGTTAGAATTACTCATCTGCCATCAGGAATTGTAGTACAACAGCAGGATGAGAAATCACAACACAAAAATAAAGCAAAAGCTATGCTTGTATTAAAAACAAGACTTTACGATCATGAAAGAAAAAAACAGGAAGATGATATTGCAGATAAGAGAAAATCTCAGATTGGTTCAGGTGATAGATCTGAAAGAATTAGGACTTATAACTTCCCTCAAGGAAGAGTTACTGATCATAGAATTAATTTAACGTTATATAAACTAGAGCAAATTTTGAATGCCTCTGGTCTTGAGGAAGTAATCTCAAATTTAATTATTGCAGATCAGAGTAATTAAAATGACAACAATAGATGAGATTCTATATTCAACAAAGAATTCTATCTCTGTTTTTGAGAAAAAGTTACTTTTATCACATGCGCTTGGATTGAGTAATGAAGAAATAAATTTAAATAATAATAAAAAAGTAGGTGAAAAGGATTTAAAAAATTTTGAACAACTAATTAATAGAAGAAAAAATTCAGAGCCAATTGCTTACATAACGAATACCAAATCATTTTGGAAAAATGATTTTTATGTTGATTATTCTGTTCTCATTCCAAGATCAGATAGTGAATTGTTAATTGAATCAGTCATTGAGTATTTTCCTGATCTAACAAAATCTTATAATTTTTTAGATCTTGGCTCAGGATCTGGATGCTTGATTATTTCTTTGTTAAATGAATATTTATCAAGTTTAGGAACAGGTATTGAAATTGATAAAGAAGCTATTAAGGTTTCAGAAATAAATAAAGAATTTTTATTAAATAAAGATAGGTTAAAATTTTTGGAGAGAGATTTTTCTAATTTTGACACTAGTTCATTCGATATTATAATAAGTAATCCACCATATATTCCATTTGAAGAAAAAAATAATATCATGGTAGATGTTATGGATTTTGAGCCCATAAAAGCATTATTTGCAGATGAAGAAGGACTTTATTTTTACAGAAATATAATTCAGAATTTAGCAAAAAAGGTGAAGAGGAAGCAATATTTATTCTTTGAAGTAGGAATAAATCAACATGATGGAGTAGTTAAGATATTGAAAAATAACAACTTTAAGGTTGTTTCTATAAAAAATGATATATCAAATATTCCTAGATGTGTTATTGCTGAAAGTAATTAAATAAAAACTTGATTATTTTTATAGTAAACACTAATTTACAAACATTCTTTTAAAAGAATTAATTAAAAAATTTCCAATTATATTTAGGAATTAATTTTCAGAGTGAAAAATAGAAAAACCAGACCTTTTAAAAGGTCAAACAATAGACATTCAGGTGATAGTTTTGTTAATGGTAATAGCTCTACTCGCGTTAGAGGAAATCTATCCACAGTGCTTGAAAAGTATAAAGTCCTGGCAAAAGATGCAGCAGCTTCAGGAGATCATGTAGGTGCTGAAAATTATTTACAGCATGCCGAGCACTACAGTCGTTTGATAAATGACCGTCAAGATAGAAATAATGGTAATGTTGAAGTAAAAGCTATTAAAACTGAGTCCGCAGATGAGAAAACTTTGCTTGTAGAAACTTTAGATCCTGCTAAAGCTATAGAAGAAGCTAATTCCTAATTTTTGAAATCTCATCATTTATCCTGTCTCTTTCTGTGAGAAAGTTATTTAAATTTATACCTTTTAATTTTTTACCTGATGGAAGTTTCATCTTCATCGGATTAATTTTTTCACCGTTAAATATAACCTCATAATGAAGATGCGGACCTGTTGATAATCCTGTACTTCCTACATAACCAATAGTTTGACCTTGTTTGACCCTAATATTTTTTTGCATGCCAGAAGCATAGCTACTGAGATGAGAATAGCTTGTCTTATAGCCATTCAAGTGTTTAATTCGAATATATTTTCCAGCACCACCGTTGGTACCAATGTATTCAATATGACCTGTTCCGGCAGCCATGATTGGTGTACCCATGGGGGCAGCAAAGTCAACTCCCATATGCTTTTTGTTATATCCTAGTATAGGGTGTTTTCTCATACCGTAGGCTGATGACAATCTTGCGCCATTTAATGGAGTTTTCATCAAGGCTTTTGTAGCACTTTTGCCGTCGCTATTAAAATATTCAATATAATTATTATCTTCGAACTTATAAAGTTCGTAACTATCTTTTATTAAAATAATTTCTGCAAAAAAAATAGAACCTGTTTTGATTAACTCCCCATTCTTATCTTTATATTGTTCAAATAGAATATTTATCTTATTTCCGTTTCTTATATCTCGTTGAAAATCAATATCAAAACTAAAAAGTTGTACAAATGACATAATTATATTGTCTGGTACGTTAATATTTTTAAGCGATGAGTAGATGCTCTTATCTATTTCAATTTCATGGAACACAAGTTCTGAGTAGAGTGTTTTTACATCTTTACGAACTGTAAATTTATCGTCTATTCTAAATACTGATATTTTTTCTTGACTATCAGGATAAATTACAACTTCATTAACAATTCTTTTTTCTTTTATAAGATCAGAAATTATCTCTATGCGTGTTCCGATTCTTAATTGGTTTATATCCATTACATCTCTTGCAGCTGTAATTAATTGATCGATTTCTTTTTTATTAAGGTTAGTTTTTTTTAGAGTGCTTATAAATGTATCACCCTCTTTAAGGTCATAGTACTCGAGAAATGAAAAGAATATGTCCAAACTATCTTTCATCTCATTATGATCCTCCTGAATTTGATTCGGCTCTACCGGTATTTGAATGTCATTTTTGTCGTTAAAAGATAATGATAAATAATAAGCGATCGCAATAATAAGAAACAGACCAGCTATAAAAACCAAGATTTTTTTGCTTAATAGATACATTTTCAACTCTTCATATAAAGAATTTATATTTTATGACATCACTAATATTAGTCTTAAGAGATAAAATGATTTTATACTCTCTATCCCATTGATATTATTGGATATTATATATGAGTGAAAAGTGCTTATTTTCTGCCTAATTTTATGTTTGATGCTTGACTTTTTGGCTCAATACAATAAAAAAACGTTCACCCTTGTTCGGTGATGCTCTGAACCTGCGGCATATGACTATTTTAGTCTTAATATAATCAATCTGGCATTTTTTATTTTTCTAATGGAAAAATGATATCTGCCTGCGCGATTATGCTATTGGAAAAGTTAATTGAAAGAGAAACGTGGGCGGTAATTCCGCAGTACAGAATAATCGTACACGTTTTATTTGGATTACATAATTAAGATTATGTAACTCCGCCAATAAGTTTGTGTGCGTCGTGTTTAAACTTGAGAGTTTGATCATGGCTCAGAATGAACGCTGGCGGCACGCTTAACACATGCAAGTCGAACGGGATCTTCGGATCTAGTGGCAGACGGGTGAGTAACGCGTGGGAACCTGCCCAGTAGTAGAGAATAACTTGAGGAAACTTAAGCTAATACTTTATACACCCTCCGGGGAAAAGCTTTATGCGCTATTGGATGGGCCCGCGTTAGATTAGTTTGTTGGTGAGGTAATGGCTCACCAAGACTACGATCTATAGCTGGTCTGAGAGGATGATCAGCCACACTGGGACTGAGACACGGCCCAGACTCCTACGGGAGGCAGCAGTGGGGAATATTGGACAATGGGGGCAACCCTGATCCAGCGATGCCGCGTGAGTGATGAAGGCCTTCGGGTTGTAAAACTCTTTCGTCAGGGAAGATAATGACGGTACCTGAAGAAGAAGATCCGGCTAACTCCGTGCCAGCAGCCGCGGTAATACGGAGGGATCTAGCGTTATTCGGAATTACTGGGCGTAAAGCGAGCGTAGGCGGATTTGTAAGTTGGAGGTGAAATCCCAGAGCTTAACTCTGGAACTGCCTTCAAAACTACATTTCTTGAGTTTGGTAGAGGAGAGTGGAATTCCTAGTGTAGAGGTGAAATTCGTAGATATTAGGAGGAACACCAGTGGCGAAGGCGACTCTCTGGGCCAATACTGACGCTGAGGTTCGAAAGCATGGGTAGCGAACAGGATTAGATACCCTGGTAGTCCATGCAGTAAACGATGAGTGCTAGATGTTGGGAATTTAAATTTCCAGTATCGCAGTTAACGCGTTAAGCACTCCGCCTGGGAAGTACGGCCGCAAGGCTAAAACTCAAATGAATTGACGGGGACCCGCACAAGCGGTGGATCATGTGGTTTAATTCGAAGATACGCGAAGAACCTTACCGGCCCTTGACATACCAATCGCGGACTTAAGAGATTAAGTCTTTCACTTCGGGTGGATTGGATACAGGTGCTGCATGGCTGTCGTCAGCTCGTGTCGTGAGATGTTGGGTTAAGTCCCGCAACGAGCGCAACCCTTACCTTCAATTGCCAGCACGTTATGGTGGGAACTTTGAAGGAACTGCCGGTGATAAGCCGGAGGAAGGTGGGGATGACGTCAAGTCCTCATGGCCCTTACGGGCCGGGCTACACACGTGATACAATGGTAACTACAAAAGGCAGCGAAGGAGCGATCTGGAGCAAATCTCTAAAAGTTACCTCAGTTCGGATTGCACTCTGCAACTCGAGTGCATGAAGTTGGAATCGCTAGTAATCGTAGATCAGCGCGCTACGGTGAATACGTTCCCGGGTCTTGTACACACCGCCCGTCACACCATGGGAGTTGGTTTTACCTGAAGCTGGTTCGCTAACCGTAAGGAGGCAGCCAACCACGGTAAGATTAGCGACTGGGGTGAAGTCGTAACAAGGTAACCGTAGGGGAACCTGCGGTTGGATCACCTCCTTTCTAAGAGTCATTTTTTGAGTTCTTTTGAACTTAAGGAATTTTTAACTTAGTAATTATATGTGGCTTACCGTCCTCGTTTCTCTTTCATTGTTTAAAACTATAAAGCCTTCGTTTGGGCTTGTAGCTCAGTCTGGTTAGAGCGCACCCCTGATAAGGGTGAGGTCGGTAGTTCGAGTCTACCCAGGCCCACCATGACGTGGTTTCTCTTGGGGCTGTAGCTCAGCTGGGAGAGCACCTGCTTTGCAAGCAGGGGGTCACCGGTTCGATCCCGGTCAGCTCCACCAAAGTTTTAAGCTTTTCCATTTACATCGTGAAGTGACATCAATACTAAATTAATAAAATTTTTATTGAGAATTCAAAATATCAAAAAGTATTGCAAAAGACATTTAAGTTTGTTTTTTGTACATAGAATAATCAAGCGTTTAAGAGCATTTGATGGATGCCTTGGCACACAAAGGCGATGAAGGACGTAGTACGTTGCGATAAGCTTCGGGGAGTGACGAACACACTTTGATCCGAAGATTTCCGAATGGGGAAACCCAACTCTTTTGAGTTATTGCTAACTGAATACATAGGTTAGTAAAGCGAACCCAGTGAACTGAAACATCTAAGTAACTGGAGGAAAGGATATCAACCGATACTCCGTAAGTAGTGGCGAGCGAAAGCGGACTAGGCCAGTAGCATTAATTGTATAACCAGAATTACCTGGAAAGGTAAACCATAGAGAGTGATAGTCTCGTATGGGTAATGACAGTTAATGTTCTCGAGTAAGACGGGACACGTGAAATCTTGTCTGAATATGGGGGGACCACCCTCCAAGCCTAAGTACTCTTGTGTGACCGATAGTGAACTAGTACCGTGAGGGAAAGGTGAAAAGAACCCCGACGAGGGGAGTGAAATAGATCCTGAAATTGAATGCTTACAAGCTGTGGAAGCCCGTAAGGGTGACCGCGTACCTTTTGTATAATGGGTCAGCGAGTTAGTTTGAAGTGCAAGCTTAAGCCATAAGGTGTAGGCGTAGCGAAAGCGAGTCTTAATAGGGCGACAGTACTTTGGATTAAACCCGAAACCGAGTGATCTAGCCATGAGCAGGTTGAAGATAAGGTAACACTTATTGGAGGACCGAACCAGTTGACGTTGAAAAGTCTTTGGATGACTTGTGGTTAGGGGTGAAAGGCCAATCAAACTCGGATATAGCTGGTTCTCCGCGAAAACTATTTAGGTAGTGCGTCATATGAATACCATCGGGGGTAGAGCACTGGATGGGCAAGGGGGGAGAGATCCTTACTAAGTCCAACCAAACTCCAAATACCGATGAGTAATGTATGGCAGACAGACTACGGGTGCTAAGGTCCGTAGTCGAAAGGAAAACAGTCCAGACCAACAGCTAAGGTCCCCAAGTTATTGTTAAGTGGGAAAGGATGTCGGACGACCAAAACAGCCAGGAGGTTGGCTTAGAAGCAGCCATCCTTTAAAGAAAGCGTAACAGCTCACTGGTCTAAATAAGTTGTCCGGCGCCGAAGATGTAACGGGGCTAAACAATACACCGAAGCTTTGGACACAATTTATTGTGTGGTAGCGGAGCGTTCCGTACGTTGTTGAAGGGAGACTCGTGAGAGCTCCTGGAGATATCGGAAGTGAGAATGCTGACATGAGTAGCGACAAACAGAGTGAGAAACTCTGTCGCCGAAAATCCAAGGGTTCCTGCGCAAGGCTAATCCGCGCAGGTTGAGTCGGCTCCTAAGGCGAGGACGAAAGTCGTAGTCGATGGGAACAAGGTTAATATTCCTTGACCAGATGAGATGTGACGGATGACGTAAATTGTCTATCCTTATATGGATTGGATAGGCAGTGAAGTTGTTCCAGGAAATAGCCTCATCGTGGACCGTACCCGAAACCGACACAGGTGGATAGGTAGAAGATACCAAGGCGCTTGAGAGAACTATGCTGAAGGAACTCGGCAAATTGCCTCTGTAACTTCGGAAGAAGGAGGACCTATGTTTGGGCAACCAGATGTGGGTGGCACAGAAATGGGGGTAGCAACTGTTTATTAAAAACACAGGACTCTGCAAAGCCGTAAGGCGAAGTATAGGGTCTGACGCCTGCCCGGTGCCGGAAGATTAAAGTGAGTGGTGCAAGCTACAACCTGAAGTCCCGGTGAACGGCGGCCGTAACTATAACGGTCCTAAGGTAGCGAAATTCCTTGTCGGGTAAGTTCCGACCTGCACGAATGGCGTAATGATTTCCCCGCTGTCTCCAGCGTAGACTCAGCGAAATTGAATTCTCCGTGAAGATGCGGAGTACCCGCGGTTAGACGGAAAGACCCCGTGCACCTTTACTATAGCTTTACATTGGTGTTAGAAATTGCATGTGTAGGATAGGTGGTAGACTTTGAAGTGAAGGCGCCAGCTTTCATGGAGTCATCCTTGAAATACCACTCTTGTAATTTTTGACATCTAACTGAGATCCATTATCTGGATCCAAGACAGTGTATGGTGGGTAGTTTGACTGGGGCGGTCGCCTCCCAAAAAGTAACGGAGGCGTGCGAAGGTAGGCTCAAGCTGGTCGGAAATCAGCTGTTGAGTGCAATGGCATAAGCCTGCCTGACTGCGAGACTGACAAGTCGAGCAGAGTCGAAAGACGGTCATAGTGATCCGGTGGTTCTGAGTGGAAGGGCCATCGCTCAACGGATAAAAGGTACGCCGGGGATAACAGGCTGATACCGCCCAAGAGTTCATATCGACGGCGGTGTTTGGCACCTCGATGTCGGCTCATCACATCCTGGGGCTGGAGCAGGTCCCAAGGGTTCGGCTGTTCGCCGATTAAAGTGGTACGCGAGCTGGGTTTAGAACGTCGTGAGACAGTTCGGTCCCTATCTGCCGTGGGTGTTGAAGAATTGAGAGGAGTTACTCCTAGTACGAGAGGACCGGAGTGAACGTACCAATGGTGTACCAGTTGTCGTGCCATCGGCATCGCTGGGTAGCCAAGTACGGACGGGATAACCGCTGAAAGCATCTAAGCGGGAAGCCTCCCTCGAAACTAATTCTTCCATGAGAGTCGTGGTAGACCACCACGTTGATAGGTCAGGTGTGGAAGTGCAGTAATGCATGAAGCTAACTGATACTAATAACTCGATCGGCTTGATTTTCTATGTACTAGAAACAAACTAGTAAGATACAAGCAACACTAAGATAGAATAATTAATAAAATAAAATTTGGTATTGATTTCACGTTTTGTTGACCTGGTGGTTATAGCGGAGAGGTTACACGCGACTCCATTTCGAACTCGAAAGTTAAGGGCTCCAGCGCCGATGGTACTTTGTCTTAAGGCATGGGAGAGTAGGACATTGCCAGGTCTACTAAACGTGAAATTATTGTCACTTTACAATTACTCTTTGCACTTTATTGTTTACATATGAAAATTTGTGTCGTTGGTACAGGTTACGTGGGGCTTAGTTTAGCAGTTCTACTAGCTCAAAAATATGATGTTGTTGCCTTAGACATTTCCAAAGATCGCGTTAAAAATATAAACAATAAAAAATCCCCGATCAAAGACGCTGAGTTAGAAGATTTTCTATTACACAAACCACTTAAGCTAAAATCAACTATAAACAAAAATGAAGCTTATTCGAATGCTGATTTTATCATTGTAGCAACTCCTACAAATTATGATGTAACGACTGGTTCTTTCGATACATCAACAGTTGAGGGAGTAATTTCAGATTGTTTAGAAATTAATTCAAAAGGATTAATAATAATCAAGTCAACTATTCCTTTAGGTTTTACTGACAAAATGAGAAATAAATTTAATAAAGCAGATATAATATTTTCTCCAGAGTTTTTAAGAGAAACTAAGGCACTTTATGATAATCTTTATCCTTCGAGAATTGTAATAGGAAGCAAGTCAAAAAAAGCAGTTAAGTTTGGTGAGATGTTATTAGATTGCTCTTTCTATTCAGAACAAGATATACAATTATTTAAAATGAAGTCTAAAGAAGCAGAAGCAGTCAAGCTTTTTTCAAATACGTTTCTTGCTATGAGAATATCTTTTTTTAATGAACTTGATAGTTTTGCGGAAATACAGAAATTATCCTCTGAAAAAATAATACAAGGCGTAAGCGCTGATCCAAGAATTGGCAATTATTACAATAATCCTTCTTTCGGATATGGAGGTTATTGCTTACCTAAAGATACAAAGCAACTGCTTGATAACTTTAATAAGATACCAAATAATATTATAAAAGCTGTAGTAGAAGCAAACAAAACAAGAAAAGATTTTGTAATTAAGTCAATTTTAAATAAGCATCCAGATACAGTTGGTGTATATAGATTAATTATGAAAGAAGGTTCAGATAATTTCAGAGAAAGTGCTGTTCTAGACATACTCAATAATTTGAAAAGAAGGAAAATTAAAGTTATACTTTACGAACCGTTCATTAATAAAAACTATTTTAATGATATAGAGGTTGTATCTAATCTAAATAGTTTCATAGCTCGATCTGACTTGATTATTGCAAATAGGCTATCAGATAATTTAAATCATGTTCTCGATAAAGTATATTCCAGAGATCTTTTCCAAAAGAATTAGCTGAATCTTATGGAGTAAGAAAAAAATTCAAAAAAAACATTACATTATTAACATTTTTGAATATAAAATCTCTTTTTTTAAATAATATCTTTTTTCTAATTTTAACATAATATATTTCGCTAGAGATAGTAGACTTTATGAAAAAAAAATTAAATGCATTTGAAAAGAATGGTTTTGTGAGTTTTACTGACTTATTAAACCAAAAGGAATGCAGAAAACTTTTTAATACATTAAAAAAAGATAGGCCCTGGGGTAAAAAACTATTTATTTCTAAAGATGACAAACCTCAAATGTCAAAATCTAACCCTGGGAAAGGTGTTCAGAATTTAGTTGATAAAGTTAATTTAGAATTCATCGATGAGAATCCAAGGATTAAAGCAATTTTATCGGAAATTCTCGGTGATGAATATGAAATCATGCTGGCTAAATTTGTAGTTGCAGTTCCTAAAAGTTGGCTCCCAAATTATTTAAAAAAATTAATTGAAGGAAATTATGTGTCTAATCTAAATTCGTATGTAAAAAAAGAATATAGAGATGTCACTTATTTTAAAGGCTCAGATTTTCATATGGACTCAATAGATTGGAATAATAAAAGTAATAAATTTATTACAATGTATATTTATCTAAATAAAGTAGACAAGTATATGTCTCCCCTCCATATATTAAAAAAGAGTCATACTCTTGGTTGCCTACCTTACCCTCATAATATTAGAAATTCGAAAGATAAAGAATTTCTTGAAGTGAGCTCAGATAATAAAACCTTTAAGAAATTTAAAAAAGAAATGTTAGTTGGTGAAGCAGGACAAGTTTATATGTGGACCAGTAATACTCTTCATGGATCTGCTTTGGCAAAACGAGAAAAAGAGAATTTTAGAATATCCCTTCGTTATCTAATAAAAAAAAGAAATAAGAAAAAGACTCTTATTGACAAAATGTTATCTCAAAATAAAGTGAATAATACAAGAGTAGACAAGTCCAAATCTAATAAGTCACGTGTAGAGGGAAAAAATAGAAGAATATATACTAACGTATAATATTATTTATAAAATTTAAAATTGAGAGAAGCATTCTAACAATTTGACTATATTTCCTATTCGTGTAAGTTATTTTTACTTTACCTGGACATAACTGAATTAAGGGTGGAGCAAATTTTATGAGGGTTTGCCTAAGTGTCCTTTATTTATAAGTCTTTAGGCGAAGAGTTTTTGTAGCAAGTTCGTTTCAGGAATATAGTGAAATGAAACCAGTGACGAAAAAAGGCCAAGAAAAGCAGTGTCGCGGGGTGGAGCAGTCTGGTAGCTCGTCAGGCTCATAACCTGAAGGTCGTAGGTTCAAATCCTACCCCCGCAACCAATTAGTTTGGCTTTATAAGTTTTGAGTCATGTTCAATCATCATTTTTACTAATTCTTCAAACTTTACTTCTGGTTCCCACTTAAGTTTATTTTTAGCTTTTTCAGGTGAGCCAATCAGCTCATCAACTTCTGCGGGTCGAAAATACTTAGGGCTGACTTTAATTATTACATTGCCATCAGATTTATTAATAACTCGTTCATCTAGTCCTTCGCCTTCCCATTCTGTCTCAATATTTAGAAAGTGAAGAGACAATTTTATAAACTCTCTTATTGAATGTTTTTCACCTGTTGCAATCACATAATCATCAGCATGATCAGTATTTAGCATAAGCCACATAGCTTTAACATAATCTCCAGCAAAACCCCAATCTCTCTCAGCATTCATATTTCCGATTTCCATGTGATCTAGTAAACCATACTTAATCTTATTAAGTGATGATGTTATTTTTCTAGTTACAAATTCTTTTCCTCTTAGTGGTGATTCATGATTAAATAAAATTCCAGAGCAAGCAAATATATCGTAAGTCTCTCTGTAATTCATTGTCATATAATGCGAGTAAACTTTAGATACTCCATAAGGGCTTCGTGGATGTAACCTGGTATTTTCTGTCTGAGGTATTTCAGCAACTTTTCCAAACATTTCAGATGTAGAAGCCTGATAAAATTTTATTTCTTTGTTTATTCTTTTAATACTGTCTAGAATTCGTAGGCACCCCATGGCATTTATATCTGATGTTAACAATGGAAGTGCAAAAGATGTAGGGACAAAGCTCTGGGCTGCTAAATTATAAATTTCTGTAGGGGCTATATCCTCAATAATTTGGTGGATATTTGAAATTTCAAGTAGATCAGAATCAACAAAGTTTATTTTGCTTGTTATTCCAAGAGTGTCAAGACGATCAGTTTTTTCTGAAGCACCACGTCTTATTGCTCCGTATACTTCATAGTTTTTATCAAGTAATAGCTTTGATAGATAAGCACCATCTTGACCATTAATGCCAGTTATTAATGCTTTTTTTTTCATTAAACCTTTAGGGTATTAAATTTATCTTAATGTTTTTAAAGTTATATATTAAATTATTTTTTACAAGTTGTAAATTTTATACTCATTAAATTAATATGATAAAGCTCTCAAATTTTAATCTTACAATACAGTTGCTGATTCTCATTATTTTAATGTTTTTTTTTTCATCGGCATTATGTGGACCAGATAACTTGTTGTATCATGAGTTCCTAACAAAGGAACAGAATTGGGGCTCAATAAACTTTTTTATGAGTTTGTTTACATCAATCACTTCTTATTTTAGTTTTGAAATAGCACTAATTATTCACAAACTCATATTGCTATTTTTAATATTAGTCGCTTGGCTTCTTACAAGAAATTCAAATGTAACAACTCTATTTATAATAATTACAATTCATCATATAAGCTTTACTAGAAGTGATTTTTCTTTCTTGCTTTTAACAATTTTTTTTCTTACAGATATAAATACACAATTAAGTTTTAAAAGAAAAATACTTATTCAATCATTAATAGCATTACTTGCTATCACCTCTCATTTTGTTTCATATTTAGTTCTTCTAATCTATTTTTTACTTAAAATAGTAATATTTTTACTAGATCGTTATAACTTATTATCAAAAAAAATTATAATCGCACCACTGGTTGCAATTTCTATTATTTTAATTGTAACTTATTACCAGAGTACACTTGTTTTTCTAACAGAATTTCAATTATTTGAAAGGTTGGTTGGATATATAGAAGGGGGAAAGGCAAAGAGAATTTCTGAAAGTATAGCCGGTACACCTTATTTAATATTTCTCACATATTTTGGTAACATGTTATTTTTGCTATTTTATTCAAGCAAAGTAAAAAAAATAGAAGAAAAAAATAGACTTTATCTATTTTTATTTTTTTATTTTTTTATATTCTTGCTTATATTCATTGACTATGGAAGTTTTTCAAGACTAAGCCCTGTACTATTCATTTCAACTATTTGTATTTATTTTATTTTATGTAGAAATATTAATTCGTATTTCTTAAATATATACATATTCATGTTCTTTAGCAGTAGAGCGATTTGGCTGCTATCTAAGCCTTACATGATGAACTGTTTTATTGATAATATTTATAATGATTCCGGCTATTTGAAATAAATTTCTAAAGATGGAAAAATTGAAGCATAAGGTGGATGTCCGGAGAATAGTAATTTGGAGTCCTGTTAAATTCTATGTGGCAACCTATTTCAGCATTATTCCAGTGAGATTTTCTATCTAATATTCTTCTTAAAAGACGACTATCCATTGAGCAAGAGAGATTTCCCTTACTTTCTTCCGAGTTGCATATTTCAATTATATCATCTTCAAGTTTGATATTTACATTCATATCAGGTTTAAGTTTAATCCTACCACACCTTTCTTGCATTTTAATAGAAGCTATATTTATATCTTTTTGCATTGTGGCTAAGCATGGTTCTGGGTCTTTTTCATAATCATATTCTAAATTTGATAATTCATTACGGGAATAATTATAGATTTCATCTTTATCAATTGGAATATAATCCTTATTTCTTGCGCCATCAGCAATATTTATTTCGTCAGTTTCTCTCAAGCAAATGACCTCAGTTCCAAAGTTAATATTTCTTCTCAAATAATCTGCACAATCATCCCAAGTCCCAATGCCTAAATATTTATTCTTTTTGCTGAGCTTACCTCCTAATGTATATGCTCCAGCGAACGGAAGCATATATTTTGGTTTAAGTTCTCTCAAGTTACTTAATAGATATTCATAATTTCTTTTTAAGTTTTTATCTTGCTCAAAAAACTTCTCTTCATCTGTTAAATTATTAAAGCAAGAAGGGTATGGACCAGCAGCATTATAATTAAGCATTGCAAGATCTATCGATCCAAATTTTTTACGTATGTATTTGCAAGCTTCTACGTCAGGAGTATTATCATTAGCATTAAAAGCCACTAAACCATCTGACTCAATAACCATTGCAGAGTCTATAAGATTACCTACGACAGATTCATCCTCAAAAAAATTATTTTTTACGAAAGGGGCATACAGTGTAATTTCAAAATCTTCAAATTTAATTGTTTCATCATTTTTAATTTTAATTAGATTTTTATAACCTTTAGCCTCTAAGTTTTTATGCAAAAAATTTAGCCCGTGATCAAGTACAAATATAGGAATATCTTTTCGATAATTAAAATCTCTTTCATCATAATGATCAGGATGAATATGGCTTAAATAAATTGCATCTACATCTTGAAGTTGAGAGCTTGTTGTTTGTAATTTATGAAAGTGGCACCAAGAACCTTCAAAAACTCCATCCATTAACCACGGGTCTAATAGAACTGACTTTCCATTTTTTGACTTAAAAATGCCCGAGGCATTTGCGATAAACTCAAATTTCATATTATTTTTTTTTGGTTGTAATATTTAATTATATTAAATTTGCAATATTTCAATATTAACAAATAAAACTCAATATTCATTAAAATCAAGGGGATTTTAATGATTGTCATTATAAAGTTTAATCTATAAAGATAAATTAATGTTTAATAACAAAAATGTCCTAATAACGGGCGGTACAGGGTCTTTTGGAACTAAGTTTGTTTCAATGATATTTGAAAACTTTAGCCCCAAAAAAGTCATTGTTTTTTCAAGAGATGAAATGAAGCAATGGAGCATGGCTGAAAAATTTAAGAAACACAGCAATTTAAGATTTTTCATTGGGGACGTGAGAGATAAAGATAGGCTTTATCGTGCGTTTACAAATGTTGATTATGTGGTGCATGCTGCAGCAACAAAAATCGTTCCAATAGCAGAATACAATCCATTTGAATGTGTAAAGACCAATGTTATAGGAGCAATGAACGTTGTAGATGCAGCTATAGATAAGGGCGTCAAAAAAGTTGTAGCTCTTTCAACTGATAAGGCATCTAGCCCAATTAATTTATATGGAGCTACAAAACTAGCTTCGGACAAACTTTTTCTTGCTGCAAATGCTTACTCTGGCGAACATACAAAATTTTCAGTCGTTAGATATGGAAATGTTATGGGATCTAGAGGCTCAGTGATACCACTTTTTAATAAAATCCGAGAAAATGGATCAATACCTATTACTGATAACAGAATGACTAGGTTCATGATAACTCTAGAGCAAGCAGTTAAATTAGTTTGGCATGCTTTTGAGGACTGTATTGGTGGTGAAATTTATGTAAAGAAAATACCTTCAATGAAAGTTATTGATATTGCAGAAGCGCTAGCGCCAAAGGCTAAAAAAGAAGTTATCGGAATAAGACCAGGTGAGAAGTTACATGAACAAATGATCAGTTCAGAGGATGCTATATTTACATATGAATATGATGACCATTATAAAATTTTACCATCAATCAATGACTGGCATAAGGATGCTAATAGAATAAAAAATGGTATTAAAGTGAGTGAGAATTTTATTTATGATAGTGAGAATAACAAAGAGTGGATGAGTAGAGATGAACTTGTTAATTGGGTAAAAAATAATGAAAAAGATTTTGAAAAAATCTAATAAATTTATACCCTATTCTACTCAAGATATTTCAAAGAATGATATTAAAGAAGTTATAAAGGTTCTTAATTCTGCATATTTGACCCAGGGACCTGAAGTATTGAACTTTGAAAATTCAATAAAAAAATACAATAAATGTAAATTTGCAACAGCAATGAATAGTGCTACTAGTGCACTCCATGCAGCATGTGCTGCTTTAGGGGTTGGTAAGGGAGACATTGTCTGGACAAGCTCAATAACTTTTGTTGCTAGTGCTAATTGTGCAGTATATCTTGGAGCGAAAGTGGACTTTATTGATATTGACCCATCGACAAATAATCTTTCGTTAAGCCACTTAGAGAAAAAATTAATAAAGGCTAAGAAAAATTCAAAACTTCCTAAAGTAATAATACCTGTTCACCTTTCAGGATTGCCCTGCGATATGGAAAAAATATATAAATTATCAAAAAAATACAATTTTAAAATTATTGAAGATGCCTCTCATGCCTTAGGCGCAAAATATAAATTGGGTCTTGTTGGAAATTGTAAATACAGCGACATTACAGTATTTAGCTTTCATCCAGTAAAAATTATAACTTCAGCAGAAGGAGGAATGGCAGTAACAAATTCTGAAAAACTTGATATGAAACTTAAACTATTTAGAGGCCATGGGATTACAAGAGATCCTTCACACATGAAAAATAAAAAAAATATATACGAGTGGAATTATGACCAAATATCTATTGGCTATAATTATAGAATGAGCGACATGCATGCCGCTTTAGGATTAAGTCAACTAAAGAAAATAAATAAATTTAAGAAAAATAGAGAACAAATAGCAAATTTATACGATACACAGTTGAAGAATCTACCAGTTGAATTGCCCTCTAAAGAAATATTTAAGAAATCTTCACTGCACTTATATATAATTAAATTAAAACTTGATTACATCAGATTTTCAAAGAATGACATAATGCAATCATTAAGAGATGATGGAATACTCGTAAATTTTCATTATATGCCAGTTTATCATCATGAATTTTATAAACATCTAGGATTTAAAAAAAACTATTGTAAAGAAGCTGAAAAATATAATAAGTCTGCAATTAGCATGCCTATTTATCCGTCCTTAACCAGAAAAGATCAAAATAGGGTGATTAATAGTTTAAAGAAGGCATTAAGTTGATAGAGTCTAAGAATCTTATTTTTAGAGAACTTGAGGAGCATGATGTGACTGAAGAGTATGTTTCATGGTTAAATGACAAGGAAATCAACCAATTTTTGCAGGTAAAACATGAAAAACAAAGTCTTGAGTCAACTAAAGAATATGTTCGTACTCTAAAAGCTAGTAAACATAATTTCTTATTTGGTATATTTGAAAAAAATAGCAAAAAACACATAGGAAATATTAGGCTAACAATCAAGCATCCGATAGACGAGGTTGGAAATATTGGCATATTAATTGGCAACAAAGATTGTCACAATAAGGGTTATGCGCAAGAATCTATTGATAAAATAACAAAATATGGCCTTAATGAATTGAACCTAAAAAGAATAGAAGCAGGTTTTTATAGCGTAAATAAAAAAGGACTGAATAGTTTCTTGAAATGTGGATATTCAATTGATGGATACCTTAAAAGTTACTGGATACATGATAATAAAAGAGTTGGCAGAATTCTTGCATCCATACTAAATGATTAGTAAGAACAAAATTGTTATTGGTACAGCTCAATTTGGTACTAGTTATGGAATAAGTAATTCTGGTATAATTTTAAACCAAAGTGAAGTGAACAAGATCTTTGATTTAGCAGATAAATATCAAATTTCTTTTTTTGATACATCAATGAATTATGGTAATAGCGAAAAAATTATTGGTGATAATAATAACTCCAAATTAAGCATCATCACAAAACTTCCTAAGGTACCTGAAATGGATAAATCAAAAGTTGAGCTATGGATTACAAGTCAGGTTGAAAATTCAATTAAAAGATTAAAGGTCAATAATCTTTATGGACTTATACTTCATTATCCTGATCAATTATTTACATCTACAGGAGACATCATATTTAAATCATTAATCAATTTAAAAAAAGAAGAAAAGATAAAAAAAATTGGGTTATCAATTTATTCGACTGATGACCTTTATAGGTATATTAAAAATTTTGATCTGGATTTAGTACAGGCACCCTTTAATATCGTAGATCAAAGAATAATATCAAGAAAAATAATTGAACTATTAAACTTAAATAATATTGAACTTCATGTTAGGTCTATTTTTTTACAGGGATTATTATTGATGAGTAGTCATCAAATTCCAAAATATTTTAATAAATGGTCGCATATATTTAAAAAATGGCATGAATGGTTAAAAATAAATAATATATCATCTTTGGAGGCATGTCTTGCATTTACATATAATGAAAAAAGCATCGATAGATTAGTTATTGGCGTGAATAATAGTCAGCAGCTCGAACAGATCATTAAATTAAAATTCGATAAAAATATGGAATTTCCAGATGTAGCCTCTTGCGATGAAGGCTTGATAAATCCAAGTAATTGGTGTTATTAATAATCATACATAAAATTTGAAATTATGAATTCTTTTATAAAAATTAATGAAGTGAAGATAGGATATGATTTTCCGCCCTATTGCATTGCAGAGGTAGGAATAAATCACAATGGCGATGTATTAAAAGCCTATGAAATGATAGATGTAGCAAAAGAGTCAGGTGCTAATGCAGTAAAATTTCAAACTTTTAAATCAGAAGAACTTTGTGGCGATAAAGATCAAATGTTTACGTATAAATCCCAAGGAAAAAAAGTAACAGAATCAATGCTTGAAATGTTCAAAAGATATGAATTTGAGAGTGATATATGGTTTAAACTTAAGGAATATGCAGATAAAAAAAATATTACTTTTTTTTCAACTCCTCAAAATTATACAGATCTTGAAATATTACTCAAACTGCCTGTTCCAGCAATAAAAATTGGTTCTGATGATTTTGTCAATCTGCCACTGTTAAAAAAATATAGTTCAACTGAACTTCCAATTATTCTCTCTTGTGGCATGAGTGACCTTGCTGAAGTATATAGCTCGTTGTCAGAGATTGGATGGTATAAAGGTTATCCTACAGCTTTAATGTTGTGTACCTCACAATATCCAACTCCACCAGAAGACGTGAATTTAAACAAATTATCAACTCTATCAAAAGCCTTTCCAAAGATTATTTTAGGTTTCTCAGATCATACAGAAGATGAGTTAGCTGCATGTGTAGCTGTTGCAAAAGGAGCTAGAATTTTTGAAAAACATTTTACTTTGGATAATAATCTTCCTGGTCCGGATCATTGGTTTTCATCTAATCCCAATGAATTATCAAAATGGATAAAATCAATTAGGACCTCTTATGACATGTTAGGTACTAGTCACGTAATGCCAACGGAATCAGAAAAAGAAATGAGAATACTTGCTAGACGCAGTATTGTTGCCCTGAAAGATATAAAAAAAAATCAGCTCTTTAGTAATGATAATATTGGAATGAGAAGGCCTGGAGATGGACTTCCGGCTTCAATGTTTCAGGACATAATTCAATCAAAATCAAATAGATTAATAAAAAAAGGAGAATGTATTAAAATAGGGGATATAAATAGCAGTGGTGAGTAAAAGTCTTTCAAAAGCAGAAATTCAGAAATGCTTCACGAAGCTTACTGATATCCCAAAAAATAGATTTCACCCTCTGGTTTGGATTGTTGGAAACCCTAATATTGGAAAAGGTGTGATTATAGGGGGCTTTACTGAAATTCAGGCTAAAGATGCAGAAGTTTCAATTGGAAATTACTGCGATATTGCATCATTTGTGGCAATCAATGCTGCTGACTCTCACAAAAAGTGCATAGGTATTTCAAAAAAAATTACAAGAGGAAAAATCACGCTTGGCAATTGTGTTTTCGTTGGTTCTCATAGTGTAATTTCTGGTAAAATAAAAGTTGGGCACCATTCAGTAATTGCAGCTGGAACAATTCTTGTTGGCAATTTTAACATACCTCCATACTCCCTAATTGCTGGTAATCCAGCGAGAGTAAAAGAAGAATATTTTAAAAGAAAAAAATAATGTATAACACTGAAATACCACACAATAATTTAACAATTGAAGCAGAAGAAAAGTCTGCAGCGCTTAAGGTTCTTAATTCAGGTTGGCTTACATCAGCTGAACAAGTTAAAGAGTTTGAAAATGATTTGTGTAATTTTTTTTCACTTCCAGATGGGCACGCTATGGCTGTGTCCAGTGGATCCGCTGCCCTATACTTATCGCTTTGGGCCTTGAATGCAAAAAATAAAAAAATCGGAATACCAGTATACTCATGCTGCTCACTTAGAAATGCAACTCATCTAATAGGAGGAACACCTGTATATATAGACTCTTCTGTAGAATCGCCAAATATTGATATTAATGAAGTTAAAAATAAGAATATCGATATATTAATCGCACCATCATTATATGGAATACCGCTAGATTTAACTAACAAATATAAGTTTAAAGTTATAGAGGATATTTCCCAAGCAATAGGATCTAAAGTCAAAGGTAAAAAAATTGGTCTGAGAGGAGATGTAGGTGTATGTTCATTTGCATCTACTAAATTAATTACTTCCGGAGGTCAAGGAGGTGTTATAATTTCAAAGAATAAATCAATAATAAAAATGTTAAAAGATTATAGAGATTTTGATAATAGAGACGATGAAAAAATAAGATTTAACTTCCTTATGACAAACATGCAGGCTGCAATAGGAAGAGTTCAATTAAAAAAATTACCATTATTTTTAAAAAAAAGAGAAGATATTTTTCAACAATATTATAATTCAGGGTTGCATTTACTAAACCCATTAAATGATGATTTTTCACCAGTGAGACATAGGGCTATATTAATATCACCTAGACCAAATGAGGTTATAAAAAGTCTAAAAATAAACAAAATTAGTTCAATAATACCATTAAGAAAAAGAGAGCTATTAGATTCAAAAATAAAATACAGGAATGCTGAAAAATTTACAAAAAAGTTGGTTGCTATTCCTATGTACCCACGGCTCTCAAAAAATCATCAATTAAGAGTAATTAAAGTACTTCAAAATATATCAAAATGATCCCTCATAACAAACTAACTCTTAAGAGAGAAGAAAGACTTTGTGCTGAACGAGTAATTAAGTCTGGCTGGATTGCTCAAGGTAGAGAAGTAGAGCTTTTTGAGAATGAAATTTGCAATTTTCTAAAATTACCAAAATCTCATGCTGTGGCGGTATCTAGTTGTTCAATGGCAATGTTTGTTGCATTAACAGTACTAAAAGCCAAACAAAGAACTGTTGGAATGCCAGTCTATGTTAGTAGGGTATTAAGAGGAGCAGCTGCAACGGCAGGTGCAAAAGAAAAACTTTTTGATATTAATAGAATGGATCCTAATATTAATATTAGTGATGTAAGGAAATCACCCCCAGATTTTTTAATAGTACCTCATATGTATGGAATACCTGTTGACTTATCAGGCTATAGCAAATCAATTGTAATCGAAAATTGTGCACATTCACTTGGCGCATACGTAAATAATCAACCTACAGGAACAATAAAAGATGTAGGAGTTCTTTCTTTTCAAGCCACTAAATTGATCACATCAGGCGGAATGGGTGGGATGATTGTTTCCAAAAACAGCGGGTTTATAAAGAAGGCAAGAGATTATAGAGATTTCGATGAAAGTAGAAGCCATGTTCCAAATCTTAATGTAAAAATGACAGACATTCATGCATCAATTGGAAGAATGCAATTAAGCAAATTAAAGTCATTTATCGAAAAAAGAAAAAAAATTTTTAAAATATACAGTGATGCAGGCCTCAGTCTTCTGGGGAACGATTTAAGTAAGAACCTTAAACCAGTAAGATATAGAGCTGTAATTAGAACATCTAATCCAAAGAAAATAATTGAAAAACTGAACTCAAATAAAATTAGATCAATTATCCCTATCGAGAAATGGGAACTATTAAGCGGTAAAAGTAAATTTAAAAATTCAATTAGGATGACAGAAGAAACTCTTTCTTTACCAATTTATCCTACTCTTTCACTTAAAGACGCAAAAAGAATCGCTCAAATAGCTGCAGATACAAAATGATTTTAACAGCCCACCAGCCAGTTTATATCCCTTGGTTAGGATTTTTTCATAAAATTTATTTAACAGATTATTATTGTTATTTTGATATCGCGCAGTATCAAAATAAAGATTTTAATAACCGCAATTTGATTAAAACGAATGAAGGTCCAATATGGTTGTCTGTGCCAGTTGAGTCCAAGAACCATTTTTCAAAGAAGGTAGGTAAAATAAAAATAATCAATAATGGTTGGAATAAAAAACACTTTAGATCTATCTCACTTGCTTATAAGAAATCTAAATTTTATGATAAATATATTGTGGAAATAGAAAGAATTTTAATGCGAACAAAATATGACTTACTTTCAGACTTAAATTTAGAGTTTATTAAATTTGGACTAAAAGCCCTTGATATAAAAACTAATATAATCATTGCAAGTGAAAATAACTTTGAGGGAGTTAAGTCAGATTTAGTCTTGGATATGTGTAAAAAACTCGGTGCTAAAAAATATTTATTTGGATCTGAAGGAAAAAATTATGCAAACAAAGAGTCATTTATAGCCAATGATATTAAAGCTTACTTTCAAGAATATGATCATCCTGAGTATGATCAATTACATGGTGAATTTTGTCCTAAAATGTCATTTCTGGATCTTATTTTTAATGAAGGTCATAATTCATTAAAAATACTCTTAAAAGATAATATAAAATCTCTATAATTGTTTTATTAGAATAAATTATTAGAAATATAAAAATTAATATGAACGAAATAAATTTAAATGGTTTTTCAAAAGAATGGGAAAATATATATGATCAAAATATTCATATGTCGATATGGCCTTGGAGTGATGTAGTATCATTAGTTTCAAAATATTGTAATCCAGTAGAGAAATATAATAACATTTTAGAGATTGGCTGCGGAGCTGGAGCTAATATACCTTTTTTTATTAATAGAAAAAATCATTTCTATGGTCTTGATGGAAGTGAAATAATAATAAATCAGCTAAAAGATAAGTTTCCTGAACTAAGACAAAACTTAGTGGCTGGGGATTTCACGAAATCGATTCCCTTTGATTTAAAATTTGATGCTGTTGTAGATCGTGGGAGCCTAACTCACAATTCTACTGCGAGCATAAAAGAGTGCCTAACAGTTTTGAAAAATAAAATGAGTCAAAAGTCATTTTACTTTGGAGTTGATTTATTTTCTACAGAACATTCATCATTTAAGTTAGGTGAAAAAGTTGACGAATTCACAAGAAAAAATATTAATACAAAACAGTTTAAGGGCGTAGGAAACGTTCATTTCTTTTCGAAAGATCATATTTATGAGCTCTTTGAGGCTAAGTCATTTAAGATATTAGAGTTAGAGCATGTAGTTAAGGAAAGTATTCAAACATCTACAGAGCCGTACCGACACTGTGTATATAATTTAGTCGCTCAAGCTTAGAAGTTTCTAACAACTTATATGAAAAAAAATTTAGTCGTATTTATTACTACTTATCAGTCACCTCATTATGAGGCTTCTTTACATTTTGCTGAAAAATATAGAAATGATTATGGAAAAGTAATAATTATTAATTTAGTTAAATATCTCTCTTATAGACATGAATATACCTGGAGAAATTATCTTCCATTTAAATTAAATGTATCAAGAAAAATAAGGAATGGTCTCAATAAATCTATTTCATATTATATTTATAAGCTAAATAAAAAAAAGATTTTTCAATTTCTAGAATGTATGAGCTTTGATAAAGGAAATATTTGTGAGAGTGATATACACCAGATAATGGAAACCTATTCTTGTACTGAATATGGAATTTCTTTTTTAAGACATAATAAATATTCAAAGAAATTGAGAGAAACCATTAATGAAACGGACTCTATTATTGATAACCTAGTGAAGAAGAAGAAAATCAAAGCCGCTGACGATATACTTTTATTTAATGGGCGGCTTCCAGTAGAATTTACTATACAAAAGAAATTAAGAAAAATTAAAAATTTAAATTTTATATTTCATGAATGTAACAATTATCAGAATAAAATATACTATATGAGGCATAGCTTGCATAAACTTGATCTATATCAAAATGAAATTGAAAATTTTTATAAAGAAAACGAATCAAAAGTATTAGAATATTGGTTTAAGAATAAAACTATCGAGAACGCAACTGAAAAAAAATATATCACATATTTTACAAGCAGTAACGATGAGTATAAATTCACTTATGAGAAACCTATTAATCAGTCGAAAATTATAAAAGAACTGTTGGACATAGATTTTGGTAAGTATGAACTTAAAATTCGGGTTCACCCAAACACTATAAATAAAGATATATCAGTGAGAAGATATTGGAAAAGAATTGAGAGCATGTATCCTGATGTAATCATCAATTATGACAATAATAGATCTTCCTATGAATTATGTAAAAATTCATTATTTACGATAAGTATTGGTTCATCTATCGCCGCAGAGTCTATTATATTAGACACCCCTCATATATTGATAGGCAATCAAAATTGGTATTACAACTTTCCTGGGTATATAAAAATTAGTGAGGATAATTTTAATGAATTTATAAAATCAAAACTAAGAAACTATTCATATTTTTTAGATTATAAAATAGATAAAAAAGAAAAAAAACTTGCAGCTTCGTCACAGTTATTTTTAAAATTAATTGGAGAAAGAATTAAAATTACTTTATTTGGAAAATATCCCACACCTGACAATTTTAATATAAATATAGAAAAATATAATGAATAGTCTTAGCATTGTTGTTCATGGTCAGATAAGAGATGAAACTCAGGCAACATTAGATAGCGTAGCTTCAATATTCGATAAAAGTGAATTAATATTTTCCTCAGCAAAAAATGACATTAACTATGAAAAACTAAGCATAAATGAGAGGTATAAAACTATCAAATATGATGAGCCCGGTATATTCGAAGATTATGGGTTCTTTTCTCGAAACTATTTGAGACACGTTTTTAGCGCTCAAACAGGCATTGAAGCATCTAAAGGAGAATATATCTTAAAAATCAGATCAGATGTAAAATTAAATAAGATAAAGATTCCAAATATTCAAACGATTAAAAAGTTCAGTTATTTTCACTACAATGCAAAGATACGACCAATTTTTGTATTTCCTTACTATCATAATTTAAATTTCATGAATGGAGATATGATTATTTATGGTCATAGAGACGAGATAGAATTACTCTTAAGTTGTAGAAATACATGTGATTATATTAATATTGAAAACACCACTATATTTCCAAGCAAACTTCCTTCTGTTTCAGATTCTTTTTTAACGCCTGAAGAAGTTATGTACATGAGCTATATAAAAAAGATATTTAGTAAACAGTATGATATTTCTTATGATGAAATATTAGGAAATAATTCAAAATATTTAATTGATTTGAATAAGATTATTTTAAAATTAGATGTAAATTGTGATTTACCAAGACGCATCGATGACTATGTTTTTGGAATAAAAGGTAAATTAAATGCAAAGTATAGATACTCAAAAATTTATAGGTTAATATATTTCATCTATAATAAACTGAAGACTAGATAATAATTTAAAGGTCATTAATTTTTTCTATGATCCTATCCTTTCCTAATCCGTCACAGACTTTTGATGACTTTACACTCATTGATTTTAGAACTTTTTTATTTAAATAAATATTGTTTATAGTCTTAACTATTTTTTTACTGCTTAATTTTTCAATTCTCCCTAAATCTATAGCTGCGCCAATATCTTCAAGGTTGCTGGCAATAGTTTTTTGATTCCTTGAGGTAGTAATATTTATACTTGGCAATCCCATGCAACATCTTTCTAAAGCCGTTACAGAGGGCGTTCCAATTGCAAGGTCACTTTCTAGCATTAACTTTGATATTGAAGTAGAGTAAGGCAACACAATATTTTTTACATTTAATTGTTTTGAAAGAGCAATTATTTTTTTGTAATCTTTTGTTTCATTGCCCATTATGAAAGTTATTTTGATATCTAAATCTAAAGTTCTTAATTTTTCTATAATTTTAAGTATATTATTATCTGCATCCATACCACCCATACTTACCATCAATTTACCTAGTCTTGTTCTATCTCTACGCAATGATAATTTTCGCAGTTTAAGAAATTCATCTCTAATAATACAATACTTATTTCCCAAAAGAAGAATAGCTTTTCTATTTACTTTGCCTAAATAATCATTTTTTTTTCTTCCTGGAGTTGTATCAAGTAATATGTCACAATAATGTTGCCTATCTGCAAGATCATCTAATACAAATAGTTTAAGACCTCTTTGTTTTGCAAGTAAATGCCAGGTTTTATCGATACCATAATGATCAACAACTACGAGACCAGGGCTAATTTTTTTGATAAATTTATAACTTTCCATAAAATCAACTTGTTGTGTAACTTGAAGCCAATCAGAGTATATAAATTTTGATTTATTAATATTGATATGCACCATCTTTTTTTTTGGAAGTAAATGTAACGAATGTCGAGATCGTTTAACTACATTCAATATTTGAGTATTAAAATTCCTTACTAGAAAGTGACATTTATAACCATTTTGTTTTAGATAATCTGCAAGTGACAAGCAGCGCATCAAATGGCCCATTCCTATGAAAGAAGAAGCATCAACCCTAAAACACACATTATAATTTTTCAATTAAGTCTTCCAAATCCAACTTTGCTTGGAGGCGCATGGAGTAATTTGTCTATTTCAGCACCTCTTTCACAATCACTAATTTTTGAAAAAATGGTATCTAAAACTTCAATATATTCGTCTATTATTTCCTTTGAATGATTAATGCATAAATAAGTACAATTAGCCCCAAGAAAACCATTTTTTAACATTTCTTGAGATATAAATGTTTTATATTTAACGTTATCTTTACTATTAAAACTAAAACCGGTTAATGCAGGTAAGCCAAAAGTGTTTACATCAAGGTCATTTTTTTTTGCTATTTTTATTATTTTTGATTTCAAATAATTACCCAGGTCTGTAATTATATTCCACGAGGATAGCCTTTCCATAATTTCAAGTGTCTTTAATGCAGCCGTAGGGCCAATTCTCTCAGTCCAAAAAGTACTACTCATAAAACTATCTTCTGCGGCATTCATAATTTTTTCATTTGATAATACAGCTGTAATTGCATAACCATTTCCCAGTGCCTTTCCAAAGGTTGCAATGTCTGGTTCAATTTCAAATTTTTTGTGCAATCCGCCAAAAGTTTCTCTGAATCCTGACGTACACTCATCAAAAATTAAAACTATTTCGTACTGATTTGATATTTCCCTTATTTTTTTTAAAAAATTATTTTTAGGCATTGCATTACGCATAACCTCCATTTTTATAATACCTATATTTTTTTCAACAATAATTTTTTCTAAGTAATCAAAGTCATTATAATTGAATGTAAAAACGGAGTCTTTAAGTTGATGCGGTACGCCAACTGTGCTTAGCCCAGGTAGTAGATGATTATCAAGGTTGCTGCTGTCTGAAATATTTGCTGATAGATACCAATCATGCCAACCATGATACCCACAAACGGCAATATTTTGATTTTTTGCAAAACTTCTTGCAATCCTGACCGCAATTGCATTAGCTTCTCCTCCTGACCGAGCAAATTTTAATTTGTTAGACCATGGATGCATTGAAACGATTTTTTCAGCGAGGTATACTTCTTCTTCACAATTTAATGTAGACATATTTCCAAGATTTATTGTTTCTCTGACTGCTTGGTCTACTTCTTCGTTTCCGTACCCCAAAATATTTGTACCTACTCCCATTACTGACATATCAATAAACTTATTACCTTCCAAATCCCACACATGACAACCTTTCGATTTATGAAAATACGCTGGCCATTTATTTGGCAAGAACATATCTGGATTTTTTGACAATAGCATGTTACCTGAATGAATTACTCTATTAGCACGTTTCCATATCTTTTGACCTTTGGAAAGATTTGATCCCTCATTTCTGGAGAAATGCTGATTTTGTTGAAAATTTTTTGGATTTTCTCTAATAAGTTTTAAAACTTCTTCCCAAGAAAATAGTATGTTAGGTTTAAAGTATTCAAAAATCTTTTTTATGAAATCAAAATCTTCTTTTTCATCTACTGTCCACCGTAGATTAGATAAATCTTCTGGGTTAGTAAAATTCTCTTTTTTAAATTCCTTAGAGTCACGAATAAATTTTGTGACATGCTCTAAATCTTCAATCTTATGTGCTTTTTGATAACAAGTTTTCAAAGAATTATAGCTAAACACTTCAACATCTAATCCATCAGGATATGTTGGAGGAAGAGTATTAGTTTGATAGTCGGAGTCACCACTTTTTAGTTTTTCGATGCAATGGTCAACAATATGTGGATCAACTAACGGACAGTCTCCTGTTATTCTTACTATGAGATCAGATTTATATTTTTTTGAAACAAAATAATATCGTTCAAGAACATTATTTTTACTCCCACGCTCAACAACATGTCCAAGTGATTTTAGGTAATTAGATAAGATGTCGTTTTCTTCGCTATCAGGTATTGCAACAACTATTTTGTCTACTAATTTTGCTTGGGATAGTCTTTCAAGCAATATATTAATTAGAGGGATACCGTTTATTTCCATCATTACTTTTCCTGGAAGTCTAACGGATTCCATTCTTGCTTGAACAATAGCTATAGTTTTCATATTCTCTTTATATTAGAAGAAAGTTTTATGTAAAATAATTAATTGTGTTTATTAGTTTGGACGAGGATAAAAAACTTGTTGAAAAAATTGAAAATTGTGGAATTTATCAACTAAGATCAATCTTCCGTTATCATTTTTTATAACGTAGAAACCACCTTCTTCAAGATCAAACTCAAAATCTTTTTCTATCTCATCAAAGACATTTGCTTTTATAACTCCATTGTGTGCTGAAATTATAGCATTTGTGTTATTTTCAAATTTCAAAGAAAGGATTTCATTTTTTATTGACTGCGCAAATTCATCTAAGTTCTCGTTATACGGTCCTGGATGGAGAAGTAATTGCTTTAAATCACCGAGGTCTCCAAATGCTATTTCAGATGTTTGCCTTGATCTGCAACTCGGGCTAGTAATAATTTTGCCAATTGGCAAACCAATGTCTTTTATGAATTCTCCCATCATTTGTGCTTGAATTATGCCCATAGAGCTTAAACATACAGCGTCCTTGAAGTATAAATCTTCAGCTTTTAATAAATTAGTTGCTTCCATAGCATCATACATTGCTACATCAATCCATTTTTCTCTATGTGCATGTCTAAAATAAAGAATATATCCACCATTAACGATTTTTTTTGCCAGCTCGACTTGTTCTGAATCAGCTGTATAGCTTGATCCTCTCTCTCTTCCCTCTGCAGTCGTACCTTTTAGTGTATAAATTATCCTATCTTTATTTATGTATAAGTTGACTAATGCAGAAAATAGAAGAATCCCAAAAACGCCAAATATACAGATGTAAAGGGAGTATCTTAAATAATTATTCATTATTATTAATAAAATATTTGGTATGTTTTATACATACTTAATAATATTAGTCAAATTGGGAAATTTTCTATTATAGATTAATCAGCTAAATAGGCTAAATTTCATCACTTATAAATTATAAAAAGATAGTCAAATGACAAAAATTAAACAAAATTCTCCTAGAACTTTTATGAATTCTTACGTATTAATTGAGAAATTATGAGTAATGTCCTTGTCATATCAGCTCATCCTGATGATGAAATATTAGGTTGTGGTGGCACATTAATAAAACATTCTGCAAATGGAGATAAAGTCTATCAATTATTTGTTTCTGATGGTGAAAGTTCTAGAGATATCAAAAAGAGTCAGGTTAAAAAACTAATAAATAAACGAAAACAATGCGCTAAGAAATCAGGAGCAATAATTGGTGCAATAGAAACATATTTTTTGGACTATCCAGACAACAAGCTTGATGAAGTTCCTTTACTATTAATTATAAAATCAATTGAAAAAATTATAAAAAAGGTAAGTCCAGAAATAATTTATACCCATTGTGCTCAAGATTTAAATATTGATCATCAAATTGTTCATAGGGCAGTTATAACCGCATGTAGGCCATTACCTGGCAAGTCTATTAAAGAAATATATTGCTATGAAGTTCTTTCATCAACTGAGTGGGGGCTGTCCGAAAGTCAAAATTCTTTTAATCCAAACTTTTTTGTAGATATTTCTAAATACTTCAAACAAAAACTTGAAGCTTTAAAGATGTATAAGGATGAACTGAAGCCATTTCCTCACCCACGGTCTCTAGAGGGTATAAGAGTCCTAGGCAATTACAGGGGAATGAACTCAGGATTTAAATATGCGGAAGCATTCTCAGTTAAAAGAATTCTAAAATAGGAGATAGAAGTTAGATATACTAATGTATAAGCTTATTTTACTATTTAGCTACATAGAGAAAAAATTTTATTTTTCAATTTTTTACCTAATTTTTTTGATGTTTACATGTGCTATTCTTGAAGTAATAAGTATTGGCGCAGTAATGCCATTTATATTAGTACTTGTATCTCCAGAAAAGATTTTTGATTATGAAATATTTTCTTTCTTAAAGAACTATAGCATATCAAAAATTTCATTCTTATTAGTAATATCTTTTATAATAATTGTAATTATATCTATGTTTTCAAGGATTTTGTTACTATGGAAACTGAGCAGAATATCTTTCGATATTGGTGTTCAACTTAGTAACCAAATGTACAGAAATATAATAAACCAACCTTATAAATATTTCATACAAAATAATAGTAGTGATCTTACAGAAAGATTAACTATTCAAAATCAACGATTAATTTTCCACTTAATTCATCCAATGTTTATGATTACTTCAAGCCTTTTAATCTGCTTATTCATAATAGTTGTACTATTTGTTATAGATTGGAAACTTACATTAATAACTGGATCATTTTTCCTTTTTACATATTATTTAATCTCTACATTGAGTAAAAAAAGACTATTGATAAATAGTGAAGTAATAAAGAAAGAAAATAGTAAGATTTATAGGCTAATGCAAGAAAGCTTTGGCGGCATGAGAGATACAATTATTAATGATACTGGAAGATTATATTCGTCATCTTTTTTTAGAAGAGAAACAAAATTAAGAAATGCAGAAGCGGTAAATTTACTATTTGGTGTAGCCCCTAGATATCTTATAGAAGGCCTTGGAATCGTTTTTATAATTATTATTGCAATATATTTAAATCAACAGTCCTCATCAACTGTAGAAATGATAGGTGTTATTGCAATATTAGCACTAGCAGCTCAGAGACTTTTGCCAGTTATTCAGAATATTTATCAGTCCTATGTTTTAGTATCAGGTGCAAATGCTACGCTAGTCAATGTAGTTGAAACTCTGAAATTGCATGAAACAACCAGAAATAAAAATAACATTAATACAAAAGAATTATCTCTTAAATCAAAGATAAAATTAAATGATATTAATTTCGCATACCCTGGCGCTAATCAAATGTGTCTTCAAGATATTAATCTTGAAATCACCAAGGGAGAAAATATTGGCATAATTGGCCCCACAGGAAGTGGCAAGACTACTTTAGTTGATATTATTATAGGTCTTTTAGAGCCAATAAGTGGCGAAATGAAAATAGATGGAGAGACAATTTCTGAAGCAAATCAACATCAGTGGTTTAAGAGAGTATCTCATGTTCCACAAAATATTTTTTTGTCTGATAGTTCAATATTGGAGAATATTGGAATAAAAAATATTGAAAGTATATCTCACAAAGATGTGATTGAAGCTTCAAAAATTTCCGAAATTGATAATCATATTGGAACTTTAGATAATAAATATCAAACAATAATAGGTGAACATGGGGTAAAACTGTCAGGGGGACAACGGCAAAGGATCGGAATAGCAAGAGCAATATATAAGTTAAATGACCTACTTGTAATGGATGAAGCGACAAGTGCTTTAGACAATGAAACTGAAAAAAGAATAGTTGAGAATTTAAAAAATTATGACCCAAATTTAACGATAATAATGGTAGCACATCGCATATCCTCTCTAAGTATTTGTGATAAAATATATGAGATTGAAAAAGGTAGAATAAAAGGAATTTATACATATAAAGAATTATTGAAAAAAGTAGAGACTGTAAGATGATTAATATCTTAGCTCATAGAGGTATGTGGAAAAATACAGACAACCAAAATACAGAAGACTCATTTCTTAGAGCTCTAGAGAATAATTTTGGAATTGAAACTGATATTAGAGATTACGGAGGTGAACTAGTAGTTTCACATGATATACCATCTGAAAATTCAATGAAATTTTTAGAATTTCTTAGAATATATAAAAAATTTTCCGCTGAGAAAACAATTGCAGTGAATATTAAATCTGATGGACTTCATGATCTTATAGATAATATTTTAAATAAGGAAGTGATTAAAAATTATTTTGTTTTTGATATGTCAATACCTGACAGTCTTGGATATATAAAAAAAAATATTTCAACATTTCTAAGAATAAGTGAATATGAAAACTACAATGTTTTATTTAAAAGTGTTGATGGAATTTGGTTAGACTCATTTAATAGTGATTGGTTCAATGAAAGTGATATAAAAGATTTTCTTAATAGAGGAAAAAAATTGTGTATTATTTCACCAGAAATACACAAAAGAGATCATAAAAATGTTTGGAAGTTATTGAAAGAAAGTAATTTTCACATTAACAATCAAGTTTATATTTGTACAGATTTACCACTTGAAGCAAAAAATTTTTTTGATGAATAAAATTAAAGCAGTTATTTTTGATATGGATGGCGTACTCATTGACGCTAAAGATTGGCACTATGAGGCCCTTAATCAAGCACTTATTTTATTTGGTTTTGAAATCAGCAGAAAGGACCATTTAGTAAACTATGATGGCTTACCTACAAAAAAAAAGCTTGAGATGCTTTCACAGGAAAGAGGACTTCCTAAGGAATTGCACAATTTTATTAACGAAATTAAACAAGATTTAACAATTAAAACTGCTTTCGTAAAATGTAAGCCAAGCTTTAATCAATTGTACGCGCTTAATCTACTCAAAGAAAATGGATATAGATTAGCTGCATGCTCAAATTCTGTGAAAAAAACCATTGAGATATTATTTGATAAATCAAAGATAACAAAATTTTTTGAATTTTATCTATCTAATGAGGATGTCAAATTTCCTAAGCCAAATCCTGAGATGTACGAAAGTGCAATTAAAAGATTAAATCTTAATCCCAGAGAGTGTTTAGTACTTGAAGATAATGAAAATGGAATCAAATCTGCGTTGGCATCAGGTGCACATGTAATGGTTATTGAAAAATTCAGTGAAGTCAATTATCACAATATAATGGACCAAATTAAGCAAATTGAGGATACTCAAAAATGATACTACTTATTCCCCTTGCATCGAAATCAGAGTATTTCCAAAATAAAAATTACAAATTTCCAAAACCATTAGTTGAAATTTCTGGCAAAACAATGATTCATCACGTAATAGAAAATCTAACTTCAAACAATGATTTTAAAAATATTATATTCATAATAATGGAAGAAGACTGCAATAATTTTCATCTAGACAACACAATTGAATTATTATGTCCCATTAAGCCTGATATAGTAAGGGTTAAAAGAGAAACTAAAGGAGCATTATGTAGTGTTTTATTAGCAATAAGTTATATTTCTAAAGATGAACCTCTGTTTATTGCCAACGCAGATCAATTATTTGATAACGGCGTTAAAAAAGAAATAAATCAGTTTAAAAAGAGTTCACTAGACGCTGCATGCATAACTATAAATTCAGTTCATCCAAGGTGGTCATATGTTAGACATGACAAAGATAAGAATGTTGTAGAAGCGG
>QBZX01000002.1 GCA_003282175.1 Pelagibacteraceae bacterium AG-337-G06 | reverse complement strand
CTTTATAGTAATTTGCGAAATTATCATAGTTTAACTTTCCAAAAAATATTCTATTTGATCTTGATACAATTGTTTTTAAACATTTACTCTTATTTTGATTGACTATAATAAAATGATTATTTCTATTGGGCTCTTCAATTATTTTTAGAATCGAATTAGCAGCATCTAAAGAAAGGTCATCTATCAAATTTATAATACAAACTCTTTTTTGATCATTTTCATCTTTGGTTGAAAAAAAATCATTAACATATTTTACATCTTCCCTATAAAGCTTCTTTTTAAATCTCTGCTTATCTTCAAGAAATATAGGTTCAATTTTTAAAATAAAATTAGAATCCTCATGTATTGAGTTTAATAAGTAATCTTCGAATGCGTCATGATTTTCAATTAACTTTTCTGATACAATTAATGACGCAAGATTTTTAGCAATGGTTGAGATAATATCAGTATCTTGTCCTGTAAGTATTATTGAATTAGGCAATTGAGAATTAAATACTTTATATAAAGCTCTTACTTCACTTGAATACAGATTTCTATTATTTTGCATTTATTTTACTTGATACTTCATTCCAGATAATGTCTTGAATTAGATTAATATCTTGATTTGCATTAATTAATATAAATTTCTTTTTATTTAATCTAGCTATAGCTTTAAATGCTTTACGAATTTTATTATGAAAGCCTAAAGACATATTCTCGTAACGTGTTTCAGTATTTGATTTTCTTTTAGACCTTTTTAGACCAATTATTGGATCTATATCTAATATAAAGGTTAAGCCAGGTGTTAAATTATTCGTTATTATTTTATCAAGCTTTTTAATAAGAGCTATGTCAACATTTTTTCCATATCCTTGATAAACTAAAGTAGATTCCTTAAATCTATCACATAAAACCCATTTATTTTTTTTTAAGCTTGGAGCTATTACCTTATCTATATGATCTTTGCGGGCCGCGTATAAAAGTAAAGTTTCTACTACCCCACTCCATTTATTCTTTTTGCCTTTAACAAGTAAATTTCTGATAATCTCAGCCTCAATTGTGCCGCCAGGTTCCCTTGTTGTGATTACATCTCCATGTTTAGCAAGTCTTTTTGCTAGCAGTTTAATTTGTGTCGACTTACCTGATCCTTCCCCACCTTCAAATGATATAAATCGTGGCTTGATCACAAATTAAATAAATAGATTTACAACTGAGCTGTAAATATAGGAGAAGAATCTTGAAAATATATTGCTTCTATTTACATCGTTTACAGACACTACATCAAAATATTCAGGATCTTCATTTGGAATATCAACTTTTATTTTTCCAATAATATCGCCTGAAGTTATTGGAAATTTGATATCTTCAAATAATTCAATTTCATAATGTAATTCTTTCTCTTTTTTTCTTGGAACTGTCAAAACTATATCGTTAACTGCGCCTATCAAAGAGCTACTTTCATTAGAGCCAGGAATATTTATACTTGCAATTTCTGTAAAATCTTCGAAAAGTCTAATATTCTCGAACTCTCTAAACGACCATGTAATAAGTCTTGATGAGCCCTGAGATCTTTTTTGCGTACTGCTAAATCCGTTTGTTACAGATATTACGCGTCTATCACCATCTATTGCAGATGCTGCAAGTCCATAACCCGAAACAGATAAATGCCCTGTTTTTAATCCATCAACACCCATATTTTTATACAAAAGAGGATTCCTATTTTTTTGTTTTATATTTGACCATTCAAATTCAGTTTCAGCAAACATATGATAATATTCAGGGTAATTATTAATCAAATATTGAGATAAAATTGCTAGGTCATACGCAGTAGAAAAATTATTTTTGTCATGCATACCAGTAGAATTGGTAAACTTTGTATTAGTCATCCCAATATCTATAGCCTTTTCAGTCATTATTTTAGCAAAAGATTCTTCTGTTCCAGCAATATTTTCTGCAACAACTATGCATGCGTCATTACCAGACTGAACTATAATACCACGTAATAGATCTTCTACTCTTATGTTTTTGTCCACTTCAACAAACATTGATGAGCCTTCTCTTTCTTTCCATGCTTTTTCAGATACTAAAAAAGTGTCATCAAGTGATAATGTGCCGTTAGACAATTTTTCAAAAACTATTAATGTCGTCATAATTTTTGTCATTGATGCTGGATAGGTTTTTTTGTCTTTATCTTTTTCAAATAGCACTTTTCCAGTAGTTGCATCAATGACTACTGCAGTTTCAGCATCGGTATCTATGTAAGAAGCAAATGCTAATACTGAGTTTAGTAAGAAAATTGATAAAACTGCTAAAATGAATCTATGCATAGAATATTATTATATTAAATATATTGATAAATCTTCATATTTTTTAAATGTGTCATCATTAAGATCTATCAACAATGACTCTACATCACTGTAAGGACCAATTAATACCTTGTATTCTGTATTGCCCGACAAGTTTTGACTTTCAAAAATCCTAACATCATAGTTTGATAGATCTCTTTTGATTTTTTGAGCACTCTCTTTGAATGCAAAACTAGCTATATTAATAAAAATCTTATTGTATAAATTTTTATTATTAATATTTTTATTATTAACAGATAATTCTTTTTTTTCTTTTTCAATTATAACAACACTTGATACTGGTGCTTCCACAACTTTTTTTTCTTCATCATAAGTGTATGCCTTAGACAGAACAAAGCTTTCATTTGATTCTATAAGAGATATTTTGACTAAGTCGCCATTCTTATTCATACCTAGTTTTTTAAAAACAGCTTCAGATAAATTGATAACTTTAATCGAAGAAAATGCATCTCGATGATTTACTCTTACCAATACAGATTTACCATTATTGAGGTTCGTAACTTCAATGATTGATGGTAATGGTAATGATCTGTGTGATCCTGATAATATATCATTATGGTAGTATTCACCATTTTTAGTTTTACTACCATTTTTTAAATTTGTTTCCAATTGCGCTAAGCCAATTTCCTCAAATTTTTTATAATCATAAGGGTAAAACCACTTACCATTAACCTGATACGGCTCTTCTATTAATTTCTCAATTATTTTAATATTATTATTACTGTCTTCAATAACTAGTGGTACAACATTTGCTATGGTGCAATTAGTAAGAATAAAAAAAACAATTAGTAAAAATATTCTCATTAATAATATTCAATCATATCAGACAATATGCCAACTGATAATCCAAAGAAGAGAGATCTGTTCCATTTCATAATGACTTTAAAATTTTCGTAAACTAAAAACTTTCGACCTTCATCATCCTCTGGATAAACTAAGTATGCCTGAATATCTCTAAGTGGTAACTTTTCCCCATTCTTTTTCAATATACCTAAAGCAGCCCATTCACTAAGAGATTTTGATATATTAATTTCTTTAGCAGATCTTGTAATAATATCATCTGGAATGGATTTTGTAGTCATTACCTCTCTGCCCCACGTTAAATCATCATTCCAGCCAGATTCACTTAAATAGTTTGACGATGAAGCAAACACATCTGGTAAGGTAGTCCAAATGTCTTTTTTGCCATCTTTATCAAAATCTGTTGCGTAATTTAAAAAGCTAGATGGCATAAATTGATTTTGCCCCATGGCCCCTGCCCATGAACCCATCATTTCATCGCCAGTAATGTGACCTTGGTCAATGATTGTTAATGCATTTATCAGTTCATCTGTAAAAAACTCTCTTCTTCTTAAATCGTGTGATAACGTCGATAAAGAACGTATAACATTAAATGAGCCCGTATAAGTTCCAAAACTTGTTTCTATGCCCCATAAGGCTAATATAAAGCGGGGTTGAACACCAAACTCATTATATACTCTTAACAGCAAATCTTTATGCTCACTATATAAGTTTTTGCCTTTAAGCATTCTGCTTTTCGGGGTCGTATTATTTAGATATTCATCTAGTGTAAGCGTAAATTCTGGTTGAGATCTATCGAGTTCTAAAACTCGTTCATTAATTGCAATGCCCCTTAATGATAAATCGAGAGTTTCCTCTGATATCCCCTCTTTAGTGGCAATATTTTTTATGTTTTCAAGCCATTCAACAAAGCTATAATCTTCATCTGCTTGCAAAGAAGACAGATTAATTATAGTAAATATTATTATAATTGATGATATTTTAAATTTTAAACTCATATTCACCTATTAATAGCATAATTTTATGAAAGATATAAAATCACTTGTAGATTTAATTGGCAATACACCAATAGTTCAAGCTAAAAATATAGATGCAGGTAAATGTAATCTCTTCTTAAAGATGGAAAACATGAATCCTGGCTCATCTATAAAAGACCGCGTTGCACTTCAAATAATAAATGATGCTGAAGAAAATGGTGATTTGGTAAAAGGATCAACTGTTGTTGAGGCTACAGCTGGCAATACAGGTCTTGGATTAGCACTAATAGCTTTATTAAAAGGTTATAAAGCGAAAGTTATAATATTGGACAAAATGAATCAAAATAAGATTTTTCATTTAAAATCGCTTGGTGCTGAAGTAATGCTTGCAAAAAGTGATGTAGGCCCTGATAGTCCAGAACATTATGTAAATATGGCTAAAAAAGTTGCCGCTGAAACTGACAATTCATTTATGGCTAATCAATTTACTAACAAATCAAATCCTCTAGCCCATCAATTGACCACCGCTCCAGAAATATTCAAACAAATGGATGGAGATGTGGATGCAATTGTCTGTGGCGTTGGCACTGGAGGGACTATTTCCGGTATTGGTAAATTTTTTGAGAAAAATAATCCAAAAACTGAAATGGTGCTTGCTGATCCTGAAGGCTCAATTGTAAAAGATGCTGTTGAAAGAAAACCTTTAAAAGAGGCTAATTATAAGTGGTTGGTTGAAGGTATTGGAGAAGACTTTCTTCCAGATACACTAGATCTAAAATACATAAAAAAAGCTTATTCAGTTAGCAATGAAGAAGCTTTTCAAACAATTCGTACGCTCGCATTAAAAGAGGGTATATTAGGTGGCTCATCTAGCGGAACTCTTATTTGTGCCGCATTAAAGTATTGTCATGAACAAAAAGAAAAGAAAAATGTCGTAACATTTGTTTGCGATAATGGTGAAAAATATTTAAATACGGCGTATAATAGTGAATGGCTAAAAGAAAAAAATCTGATTTAAGAAAAATCAATCAGTTCGATACATTGTCTGTGCATGCAGGAATTAAGAGTGATCCGCTTACAGGCGCTGTGATGACTCCTATTTATGCAACATCAACATTTGCACAAGATACACCGGGGAAAGATAAGGGGTATGAATATTCAAGATCTCAAAATCCAACACGTGAAGTTTTAGAGGCTTCATTGGCTGAGTTAGAAAATGGATATAAAGCTTTTGCTTTTGCGTCAGGGGTTGCCGCTCAGACAGCGGTGATTGATCTTTTGAAGCCTGGGGATCATGTTATCGCATTTGACGATTTATATGGTGGAACATTTCGATTGTTTAATGAAATTAAAGCTAAATCATCACACATAGATTTCACTTTTGTTGATTTAAATACAAACTTTAGTAAACATATCAAAAAAAATACAAAGATGATTTGGGTAGAAACACCTACGAACCCACTTTTAAAAATTGCCGATTTAAAGCGTATTGCACGCATAGCAAAGAAACATAAGCTGATAACTGTTTGTGATAATACTTTCGCAACACCAATCAATCAAAGACCATTAGATTTCGGTATTGATATAGTCAATCATTCAACTACCAAGTACATAAATGGGCATTCTGATATTATTGGTGGTTCACTTGTTATAGGTAAAAATAAAACATTAGAAAAGAAACTTGCACTGATACAAAATTCTACAGGAGCAGTACCAAGCCCGTTTGATTGTTTTTTAATTCTAAGAGGGATTAAGACTCTTTCACTTAGAATAAAAAAACATAATGAAAATGGGATCAAAGTTGCAAGGTTTTTAAAGGGTCATAAAAAACTCTCTGATATTACCTACCCCGGCCTAACAAATCATAAGCAAAGCGATATAGCTAAAAAACAAATGAATGGATTTGGTGGAATGATTACATTTATTCACAAAGGTACAATGTCAGATATCTCAAAGTTCATGAAAAAACTTAAGATATTCACTATTGCAGAAAGCCTAGGCGGAGTTGAGTCACTTATAGAATCTCCTGCATTAATGACACATGCTTATTTAGAAGATAAGTCATACAATCAAGTGCCCAAAAAACTAGTTAGGCTTTCTGTTGGAATAGAAGATTCAGAGGATTTAATCAATGATCTCGTGCAAGCTTTAAAATAGTTAAAGTGTACTCAGAACTGCATTTACAATTGAAGACAGTCGTGAATTTGAAGTATCGGACCTGCTAGTTATGACAACAGGAGATATACCTCCTGTAACAAAGCCCCCTGCCGTACAGTTCATAAAATTAACCATAATCTTTACTAATGAATTGCCTGTTTCAACATTTGGAACGACAATTACATTTGCATTGCCAGCAACACTATTATTAATTCCTTTAATTTTAGCTGCGTCAGATGATATTGCGTTATCAAATGCAAATGGACCATGAATATCTGTAGTTGGATGCTCTATTCTAGACCAATCAACTAGATCTTTTGCGTCAACTGAACTCTGCATTTGTGATAAAACTTCCTCAGTTGCAGATAGAATAGCTATTTTTGGAACAAAATTTGGAAGTTTTGAAGTAAATTCAATAACGTTATTAATAATATGTTTTTTCGTTTCTACATTAGGATTTATATTCAATGCACCATCTGTGATAATTAAAGGATTTTTGACATCATCTGGAAAAGTCATAAACCATATATGGCTTAGTCGCCTTCCTTTTACTAGGAGTTTATATTCTGATCTAATATACTCTGACATCAAAACATCTGTATGCAAATGACCCTTAACGATTAAATAAGGATCTTCTATGCGATCACTAGCTAATCTGCATGCTATCTTTGACGACTCCTCTTCAGTAGATGAATTAATAATTTCAGGCTGCAAATTCCAGCTTAAATCATCCAATAATGGGGCAATAATGTCTTTGTTTCCTATTAGGAGGGGTTCTAAGATTCCCATTTCAAATGACTCTTTAATTGGTTCGAGCGAGACTTTGTTAATGGGATTGACAATTAAAGAGTCTTTTTTTATATTTTTATCAATAAAATCAATGTTTTGTATCATTTTTTTTAAGCATATTTTTTTAAATTAAAGCAATACTTGAAAATAAACTTCTTAAGTATTGATATTATTTCATATTTTTAAAATAATTTAATAAATAAGCTCCAATTATTATTATTAATAAGATTGCAGAAAATGAATAAAAAATCATTGATAGATCCTGGAATAATGAAACAAAAAAACTCACCATGATATCTAAAATATCAGAGTTAATGCCCAGTAAAGTAAATAAAAGAAAGAAACAGTAACTAGGCCGCCTATTATCCAGTCTAACATAGTAGTATACTTAACACATAAAGGCTTATATTTATACATTTATGCAAAAAGACTATGATTTAATCATATATGGTGCAACAGGATTTACTGGCCGTTTGGTGGTAGAGTATTTGGACAAAAATTATTCTGATATCAATTGGGCAATCGCTGGCAGAAATGAAGAAAAACTAGATAAGATATCAAGCGGTACCGCCTATAAACCTAAATATTTCATTGCTGATAGTGAAGATATCGCCGGTTTAAATAAGATTGCCGCTCAAACAAATGTGATAGCTTCTTTGGCAGGCCCTTTTAATCGATACAGTGATAAATTGGTAGGATGTTGTGTGAAAAATAATACCCATTATGTAGATATTACTGGTGAAAATATATGGGTTAGAGATTTAATAGATAAACATCATGAAGAAGCAGAAAAAAAAGGAATTAAGATCATTCCTTCATGTGGCTATGATTCAATACCATCTGATATGGGATGTTTTTACTTACAAAGATCTCTTGGTGAAAACTTATTATCTGTTGACGGTTATCATCGTGGAGGTGGTGGTGTAAGCGGTGGAACAATTGAAAGTGCTTTTACAATGAAAAATTATAAAACAAACTACTCGATCGGACACCCTTTCCTATTAAATAGTAAAGATTTCATAGAAAAACAAAATAAAGAAGCTAGTAAAGATACATTTAAAATAAAGTATATAAACAGCATTAAATCATGGTCTGCGCCTTTTGTTATGTCTATTGCTAATACAAGAGTTGTCCGAAGGAGTGTTGAATTACATGAACTTAATCAGTCAGGTTATGGATCGGACTTTACTTATAAAGAGTTTATGAATGTTAAAAAGTATTCGACTGCCCTGATGGTATCAATTGGATTAGCAGTATTAGGATTAATGATTGTAAGTCCAATAAGTTCTTGGTTTAGAAAATTATTTACAAAGCCAGGAAATGGACCTGATAAAAAAACGCGTGATAACGGATGGTTTGAAAGTATATTTATTGGCAAAAATACTAATAATGAATTTTATAAGTTGAGAATTTATGGAGACGGAGACCCAGGCTATAAAACTACAGCTAAATTCATATGTGAGTCTGCATTATGCCTAGTTAAATCTGATGGATATTTAGAAAATACAAACAAAGGAGGCGTCTTAACTACTGCAACTGGACTTGGAGACCATCTCATAAAAAGACTTAAAGATGCAGACATCCTATTTGAGGGGCCAGAAAAAGTAGCAAAAACAATTACTTAATTTGCAACCCAAAATGGGTGAACAGAATCGTACAAAAATAAAATTATAGTGCATAACAATAAGTTATATTTTATGATTTTACAAAAAATAAACGCTGGAGTTATTAACAACATGGTTCAAGATGAAACAGGTACCTTTGTTATGAGTAAAAATCAACCTTCTCATGTAAGCAGTGAAATTGACAATGACACTGTAAAAAAAGTCAGAGAACTTTCTAAATTAAGAAAAAGTATTGAACTTGATTTAAAAGCAATCGCTACAAAGACTAAAATCTCAACCAATCAATTAAAAAATATAGAATCATTCAAGTTTGAAAAATTACCTCCCAACCCAATGAGAACATCATTTATTGATCAATATTGTTCAGTAATTGAAAAAGCAAATAAAATTAATTCTATTTAAGGATAATTTCTTTTCAAAAGCTTATTATATAAATAAGCGAATGAAACCAACATAAACGCACCAACGGCTACTGGAAACAAAACAAAAGATATTCCCTGACCTGTTAGAATAACAATAATTGGATTAGCACCTGCTGGTGGATGTATGGTATTCGTAATAATCATTATAAAGACTGCTAATCCTACAGCTAATCCCAGTGCTAGAAAATGATCGCCTATTAAATACAAAACGATAACACCTGATAAAGCAGATAATACATGACCAAGTAAAATATTAGTTGGTTTTGCTAATGGACTCTCATGCACTGCCATCACTAAAACCATAGAAGCACCGAATGGTGGAATAAGCCAAATTGTTCCCTCAAATGAATTTTCTAAATAAGCTAAAAAACTTATGAAAATTAATGCGCCAAGTGCACTCAATAATGCATTGATTATTTTGTTATTATTCATTAATGATAACTATGATGATTAAGCTATACATTACAACATTTATATATTTTATTATTATTGATTTAATTGGTATTAGTTTATTTGTAAGAAAAGTTTATGAAAAAAACTTACCAAAAGATGTCAAATTAGATTTCAATTTGCCAGTTGCATTGATTTTTTATTTTATTTTTGTATTTGGTTTAGTTTATTTTGTCATAGCTCCAAATAAAGATAATGGTGTTTCGTCAATTATAATGCCTTCTATTATTTATGGGCTCGTTACTTATGCAACTTACGCACTAACTGTAAAAGCTGTATTTAATACACTCAATACACAAATAATTGTGTTTGATATAATATGGGGAATGTTATTGTGCCTATCAATATCAGTACTCACTATTTATACTGTTTCTAAATTTGAGTTTCTGAATTAAAGATTGTCATATATTTTAATTCTAATAAATTAAAAATTCGTGGAGAGGTGGCTGAGTGGTCGAAAGCATCAGTCTTGAAAACTGACGAGGGAGCAATTCCTCCGTGGGTTCGAATCCCACCCTCTCCGCCATAAACTTCAAATGAATTTGATTTAGCAATAATTATTTACCTTTGATCGGTCTGATAATTTGAGCTCTGCCAAGTTTGTAAGTCTATGCGAGTTAAAGGTTTAGCGCCTAATATTTCATCACTAATTTTTTCAGCAATCATTATTGTAGGCGCGTTTGTATTGCCATTTGGAGCAAAAGGCATGATAGAAGCGTCAACAACTCGTAGACTATTGATGCCGTGAACTTTACCTGAATTATCTACTACTGCATATTTGTCTGTTTTTAAACCCATACGCGCAGTGCAAGCTAAATGCCATTGACTAGTCGTGTGCAAGTTTAGTTTGGCATCGAGGTCAGCATCTGACTTACAATTATCACCAGGAAAAATCTCTTCACCTTTTAAGTCAGAAAATGACGGTTGATCTAATAATTCGCGAACTAAATGAATTCCTTTACGCATTAATTCTCTATCACGTTTATCTTTTAGATAATTAACTAGAATACGAGGTGGATCAGCAGGGTTATTTGAGCGTAATTCAATCTTGCCGCGACTATGCGTACGCATTAAACCGACGTGTACCTGAAACGCATGTTCCTTTAAGGGTTGCCATGAATTATTTTCCATCGCAATTGGTGAAATACATAATTGCAGGTCTGGATATTCAACTCCTGGTCCAGACCTAATACATGCAACTGAGTCAAAATGATTCGATGCACACATGCCTTCTTTTGTTAAAAGCCATTGAATACCAGCGCCTATGCTATTTAGTCTTTTTGTTTTTGGCCATAATGTTACCGGCTTTAAACATTTATATTTTATCATAAAATCAGGATGATCCTGAAGGTTTTGCCCAACACCAGGCATGTCAACTACAAGATTAATACCCATTGATTTCAGATGATCCTTTGGACCAATTCCTGAAAGCATTAGTATATGCGGAGATCCAACCGCACCGGCACAAAGGATGACTTCTTTATTTGATTTTACATTAAATATTTTATTTTTATTATCTTTAAAACAAACTCCTGTTGCCTTGTTATTTTCAAGATTTAATTTGCACACAAGTGCTTTTGTAATAATGGTTAAATTTTCTCGATAACGGACTGGGTCAAGATACCCACGAGTTGTACTCCATCTTTCTCCTTTGAATACAGTCCGGTCAAAAATACCAAAACCTTCCTGACAATATCCACTGATGTCATCTGTTTCTTTATATCCCGCTTCTTTTCCTGCTTTAATAAAGGCAATGGAAAGCGGATCTTTGGGTACGCTTCTATGTACTCTTAAAGGTCCAGTATCCCCTCTAAAATCATCCCCACCGCCGCTATAGGACTCCATTTTTTTAAAATAAGGTAAGACATCGGCGTAACCCCATCCGTCACAACCCATTTGTCTCCAGCCTTCATAGTCCAATGAATTTCCCCGAATAAAGACCATGCCATTTATTGATGAAGATCCGCCAAGAGTTTTGCCGCGATCATGTTGAAGCTGTCTCCCTGCAAGTTCAGGTTCTGGTTCACCTTTAAATGCCCAATTATGCTTTGTACTCTTAAGGTTTAATAATACGGCACCGGGCATTTTCAACGTTATTGATTTATCTTCCCTGCCAGCCTCAAGAAGAAGAACACGGTTTTTTGGATTTTTTGACAATCTATTTGCTAATACACACCCAGCTGAGCCAGCGCCAACTATGATATAATCATATTCATTGTCTATATTTTTCATTGTAAATTGGTTTTTTTAGTGTTCATCAATGCTTTTTAACTAGTGCATAGTAGGCTATTATTCAAATAAAAATCTACTAAATGAAGGAAAATAATTTTCTTGCAATAACCTATATCATGCTTGGCATGACAGCATTTGCATTGCAGGATACTGTCATAAGATTGCTTGCTGTTGATATTTCAATTCTACAGGTAATGTTTGCTCGTAGTGTTGTTGCATTAATTCTCTTAACTCTCTTTTTAAAAATTACTAAAAAAGAGATTATATTAAAAACTGATTTTCCAAAATTATCAATCTTTAGAACAGTAATGTTTATTTTAGCTTTTGTTTTCTATTATATAGGTCTTCATTATTTAACCTTTGCTGAGGCTACGGCACTATTTTTTACAGCGCCATTTTTCATTACAATATTTTCAGGTATATTTTTGAAAGAAAAGATAGGATTGATAAGGTGGGCAATCATTGTTTATGGTTTTATTGGTGTATTGTTCATTGTCTCACCCGACATTAACTCATTCAATATATACATGGTCTACCCTATTCTCTGTGCTGCCGGTTATTCTGCAAACATGATTATTATTAAATACACATCTGAAAAAGATAATGTTTATACTCAAACATTACATGTTTATATCGCCACGATAATTATTTGCCCTATAATTACATTTTCAGGAATATTTTTAGACTTCGGTAATTCGAATAGTGAAGTTTTAAATTTTCTTTTTAGAAATTGGTTTTTTACCGATCCAAAGTCCTTATTTATGATATTTGTGGTGGGAGTGTCTGTAATATTTGGATTTATTTTTCTCTTTAATGCATATAGACATGGACGGCCATATATTATAGCGCCTTTTGAATATATATTTTTGATATGGGCTGTTATATTGGGTTGGTTTATATGGAGTGAAACAGTAGACCTTAAAACTTGGACTGGGATTGCAATAATTGTTTCAGCTGGAATATTTATTTTATATAGAGAAAAAATTAAAAATCAAAATATTACTAGTGATCAACCAATCAGATAATTAATCTCTAAAATTTACAAATTGTAAGGGTAGCTCTAGTTTCAATTCATTAATCTTTGACATCACATCTTGTAAATTATCTTTTTTAGCACCGCTAATTCTCAACTCATTACCTTGAATTTTTGCTTGGACCTTTAATTTTGTATCTTTAATTATTTTGGTAATCTTCTTTCCCATTTCTTGATCAATCCCCTCGAGTAAATCGTACTTCTGTCTGATGGTATTTCCTGAGGCATTTTCGGAAGATTTAAATTTTACTGCTTTTGGATCAATTTTTCTTTTTATTAAGTGCGATGTAAGTATTTCTACTACTTGTTTTGCCTTCATCTCATCTTCTGTTAAGAGAGTTACGATATTGTCTGAACGCTCTAATTTTGATATAGATCCTTTAAAATCGTATCTTTGAGTAATTTCTTTCATTGCATTAGATACTGCGTTATCAACTTCTTGCATTTCTAAGCGACTAACGACATCAAAACTTGGCATAATTATATAACCTCATTGTCATAAAATTTTTTTATTTCTTCATCACTGTAGCCAATTTCTCTCATAATATCATTATTATCTTGACCAATTTCAGGTGCCTTTTTAATTTCAGCTTTATCATCAGAGCTAAATCTAGGTGCAGGTGCTGGCTGAATTACTCCATCTACATCAATAAAGTTGTTTCTATCAATCATATGAGGATGATCTTTGGCTTCATTTATTGACAATACAGGTGCATAGCACACATCAGTACCCTCAAACAATTCATTCCATTCACTTATATTTTTAGTTTTAAATATAGTTTCTAGTTTTTCTTTTAACTTCGGCCACTCGTTCATGTCCAATTGATTACTAAATTCACTCTGAATCTCTAATTTTTCAATTAGTAGCTGATAAAACTGAGGCTCAAGTGAGCCTAGAGATATAAATTTATGATCTTTTGTTTCATAGACTTGATAAAATGGAGCTCCCCCATCGAGCAAATTCATTCCTCTCTTATTGACGTCCCAAAGACCTGATTGTGATAAGCTATAAAAAATTGACGTGAGAGTTGAAACGCCATCTATCATAGCCGCATCAACTACCTGCCCTTTGCCCGTTTTTGAAGCTGATAATAACGCAGCACAAACTCCAAAAGCTAAAAACATAGTGCCTCCTCCATAATCACCAATAAGATTTAAAGGCACTGTTGGTTTCTCAATAATTCCAATTGAATGCAGCGCGCCAGCCAGTGCAATGTAGTTAATATCATGACCAGCAGCTTTGGATAAAGGACCCGTTTGCCCCCATCCAGTAATCCTGCCGTATACCAATTTAGGATTTATTTTCATACATTCGCTAGGTCCTATACCTAGTTTTTCTGTAACACCTGGCCTAAAACCTTCTATTAATGCATCTGCACTTTTAATAAGGCTATTAAATATATCGAGAGATTCTTTATTTTTAAGATTCAAACTAAAAGATTTTTTATTTCTTCCTGTAATATCATATTTTGGCTTTGTATGAGGTAATGCTGTTTTTTTTCGATCAATTCTTATGACCTCAGCGCCTAGATCTGCGAATAGCATTCCACATAATGGACCTGGACCAATTCCAGATAATTCAATTATTCTATATCCACTGAGTACGCCCATACCGTTGATTATAGCGAGGCCAATTCTTTTGCAAAGCTAAAAGCTTTATATATTCTCTGTTTATCAGAGATTTTATTAAAATTATAAACAAGTGTTTGGTCAGTTCTTAATTTAATATCAAATTTGTTAAGATTTATAAAATCAATCAATTTGTCACTCTTATCAAATTTATTATTTCTAAATTTAATGGTTAGACCCTTCTTCCCAAGATCAAATTTTTCTACACTTAATTGTTTACACAAAATTCTTAATTCAGTGATTTTGAATAAGTGATTAACTTCATTAGGCATTAATCCAAATCTTTCTTCCATTTCTTTCTTCACTTCAGTCAGTTCACTATTAGTATTTAAATATGCTAATTTTCTATAAAAGAATAATCGTGTATTTAAGTTTGGTATGTATTTTTCAGGAATTAAAACACTTAAACCTAAATTGAGCTGTGGAGACCAGTCATTATCAATTGAATCGCTATCATTTTTCAGTTCAATTATTTTGTCTTTTAAAAGACGATGATATAACTCTAATCCAATTTCTTTTATATGACCTGATTGTGCGTCACCAATTATATTACCAGAACCTCTCATATCAAGATCATGACTTGCTAAATTAAAGCTAGATCCCCTGCTATTAAATTTTTTCAGCAAAGAAAGTCTTTTAAATGAATTTTCAGTAATACCATTAATATCTTTTACGGTATAATAACAGAAAGCCTCAATATTTGACCGACCAATCCTTCCTCTTAATTGATAAAGTTGTGATAATCCAAACTTATCTGCATTATGAATAATCATAGTATTAGTTTTTTGTAAATCTAAACCCGACTCAACAATCGTTGTGCATAACAATAATTGAAATTCATTATTATAAAAATCAATCATGGTATTCTTAAGTTTTTTGGGCGGCATTTGTCCATGAGCAATCTTATATTTTAACTCAGGCATTGCTTTTTTTAGAAAATCATCAACTTCTTTCAATTCTTTAATTCGGGGACATACGTAATAAATTTGTCCATTTCTACTTAGTTCTTTTTGAATGGCATCTTTAAGATCTTGTTCATTAAAATTTATTACTTCTGTCGCTATTGATTGCCTATTTAAAGGTGCAGTTGAAATAATGGATAAATCTCTTAATCCCACCAAGGACATTTGAAGAGTTCTTGGAATCGGTGTTGCGGTAAGGGATAATACGTGAATGTCTGATCGCAAATTCTTGATTTTTTCTTTTTGAGAGACACCAAAATGTTGCTCTTCATCTATAATCAGCATGCCCAGATTTTTAAATTTAATTTTATTACCTAGTAGTGCATGTGTACCAACAACTATATCAAGCTCACCATTATTTATTTTTTCTAAAGTTAAACTTGTTTCTGAGGCTGAAACTAATCTTGATAACTGACCTATTTTAATTGGAAAATTTTTAAATCTTTTAATAAAGTTTTCGTAATGTTGCTGACACAAAAGTGTCGTTGGAACAATGATTGCAACTTGTGCACCATTTAATGCTACATTGAATGCACCTCTAAGTGCAACCTCTGTTTTACCGAAACCCACATCGCCACAAATCAATCGGTCCATTGGAGCACCATGACTCAGATCTGCTAAAATATCTGAAGTAGCGTTAACTTGATCCTCTGTATCTTGAAACTCAAATTCATTTATAAAATTAGAATAGTAAGGTTCTTGAATCCTATATTTTTTTCCTTTCTTTAATGATCTTTTAGCGGCAATGACTATTAATTCCTCTGCTATTTCCTTAATTTTATTTTTTGCACTAGCCTTTCTAAATTGCCAATGTGAATTACCTAATTTATCAACTTGCACATACTCATTATTGCCGCCGTATTTACTCAATAATTCTATATTTTCAACGGGAACATAAAGTTTATCGTCATTAAAATAATTTAATTCAATACAATCATGACTATTTCCAAGAATTTCTAATTTCTTTAAACCGCAAAATTTACCAATTCCATGATTAGCGTGTACTATTAAGTCATTGTCTTCAAAACTACTTAAGTCCGATAGAAAATTGTCGGCTTTAATTAATCTCTTTCCTTGATTAAAAGCAAATTCATTAAATGGTCGAATAATTGCTCTGCTAATTTTTTGAATAGTTTTTTGAGTTTTTAAATCAAATTCCTCAAACTTGTCTATATCGTTTCCAAATAAATTTATTCTTATTGGTTTTGAAAATTCTGATGGAAAGATATCAATAACATCTCCTTTAACAGAAAATTCGCCAGGTTCACGTATTGAACTTACCCTGACATATCCATTGGTTGATAAATAATTGAGTGTAAATTCGTAATCGAATTTATTATCTAAATTAATATTTAAGTTTGACAGTTTAGATGGTACAACTAGTGCTTCAGACGGCATTACAGTAAAGTATAATCCTTAAGAAGAGTGAATACTCTATTATTTAAAGACTCTGGAATTTCTTTTTTATTTAATGCATATTGATAAATATCGTTATCATCCATTTCAAGTATTACTTCAAGCATTGCAAGCTCATCTTCATTAAATAAAGATAGGTACTTATGTGCAAATTTTCCCAAAATAAGATCCATTTCCTTGGATCCACGATGAGTAGACTTGTACAATAGTTTTTTTTGAAATGTTGATAAATCTTCCATATTTTTTAATTTATTTGATACATTAGATATATGAGGCCTAAAATCTTATACAAGCTTTTTTCAAATATAATATCACTTAAAGGTATTGGACCAAAAAATGCTAAGGTTATCGAAAGGTTATGTGGCAAATATGTTATAGATCTCTTATTTCATAAGCCATCTACATACATTGATAGAAGAAACAGTCCGAAAATAATTGATCTTGAAGAAGGTAAAATTGCAACAATCATAGTCACGATAGATAGTCATTCACCTTCATTCAATAAAAGGATGCCCTATCGCATTAATTGCACGGACGATACTGGAGCTATTTCAATCGTATATTTTAACTTGCGAGGCCCCTATCTAAAAAAAATATTTCCGGTAGGTAGGCAGAAAGTAATTAGTGGTAAATTTGAGAAATTTAACGAAAACTTCCAAATAACACATCCCCAACATGTAGTAGACTTAGAAAATTTAGATAGTGTCAAAAAAATTGAGTGTATTTATCCACTTACTGCTGGATTGACATCAAAAACTATACAAAAATCTATAAATTCGGCATTAATTAATCTTGATCCTCTTCCAGAATGGATACCGGACGATAAAATTAAAATAAATAATTGGCCGAATTGGAATGAAGCCATTAAAAAAATACACAACCCTGTCAATACATCAGATTCGGTTAATTCCCTTTTCCTTGAAAGATTAGTTTTTGATGAGCTATTAGCTCATCAACTAACGATACGTCTTATAAAAAACAAAATAAGCCATACTCAGGGCATAGCTATAAGAAGAAATAATAAATTTATAAAAAAACTGGAAGAAAATCTTGATTTCAGTCTCACCAGTGATCAATTAAAAACTATAGAAGAGATTTCAAACGATCAGTCAAAGCCGAACAAAATGCTTAGACTGTTACAGGGAGATGTTGGGAGCGGCAAAACAATTGTGGCTTTGTTTGCCATGATGCAATGTTTAGAAAATAACAAAAGATCTATACTCATGGCGCCAACAGAGATACTTGCTGAGCAACATTTTAATACAATAGTAAAGATCGTTAACACAATGGATTTAACATGTTCATTGATAACGTCTTCAACAAAAGATAGTCATAATTTTGACGCAGATATTTTGATTGGTACTCATGCTCTATTTCAAGAGAAAGTATCGTTTGTTAATATTGGCTTAGTTGTGATAGATGAGCAGCACAAATTTGGTGTTCACCAAAGAATCTTACTGAATGAAAAAGCAGGAAACGAATGTGATGTATTGCTCATGACAGCAACTCCTATTCCAAGAACTTTAGAGCTTGCTGCTTATGGAGACACTGATATTTCTAAAATTATGGAAAAACCAAAAAATAGGAAAGAAATTAATACTAAATCAATAAATATAAATAAAGTCGAAGACCTGAAGAATAGTCTTAATAAAATAATTAATAAAGGTGAAAAAATCTATTGGGTTTGCCCTTTAGTCGATGAGTCTGAAAAACTTCAATTACAATCTGTAAATGAAAGACTAAAAGATCTCAGAAATTATTATAGCGATTATTCAGTCGAAATTGTGCACGGACAAATGCATCAAGAAGATAAGAATTTAGTTATGCAAAAATTCAAATCTGGAAAAGTTAATATATTAGTAGCTACTTCAGTAATAGAAGTCGGCATAGACGACCCTGATGCTACTGTAATTATAATTGAAAATGCAGAAAGGTTTGGTCTTTCACAGCTTCATCAATTACGAGGAAGAGTCGGAAGAGGTGAGAAAACCTCAACCTGCATTTTATTGTTTAACGGCCCTCTTACTGAAAATGCTAAACGAAGAATAAAAATTATGAAAGAAACCAACGATGGATTCAAAATTGCTGAGGAAGACCTGGATATTAGAGGTGCAGGAGAAATTCTTGGGTCCAAGCAAAGCGGTGTGCCAAATTTTAAACTGTCAAACCTTGATAAACATAAACACCTCTTAGAAGAAGCCAGGGAAACAGCAATCAAGACCATTAAAGATGATCCTGAATTAAAAACACCTCTTGGAAAAGCACAAAGAGTACTGCTTCATTTATTTAGAAATGATGTAGCAATTGATTATCTTAAAACAGGATAATTATTTTGTTGGAGGTACAACCATACCCGCAGAAACAACTAATTTTATCGCATCCTCAACAGACATATCAAGTTCTACAGCATCTTCCTTGGGTATAAAGAGTAAAAAACCTGATGTTGGATTTGGTGTTGTCGGAACGAATACATTGACCATATCGATCTTTTTACGATCTTTTATTTCACCCTTAGTTTCACCAGTCATGAAGCCTATCGCATAGATGTCTTTCCTTGGATACTCAATTAAAACAACTTTTTGATAAGCTGCATCTGCATTAGAAAATGTTTCAGTGATTTGCTTGATCGCTTTGTAAACATTTCCTGCAAATGGTATTCTGGTAATAAGGTTATCAAAGTAACCAAGTATTGCTTTTCCAAATAAGGTTGAAAAAATCAGTCCAATTAAAATAAAAGATAAAAAAGCAATAATTAGTTCTAATCCAGGTATTTCATACCCAATTATTTCTGGAAGCAGCCCATTGGGATTAAATCTTTGAGGTACTAATCCTGCAATAAATTCAACTATAAATATAGTTATGTATATTGTAGCACCAATTGGCGCTGAGATTAATAATCCGGTAAAGAAATACCTTTTTATAAAATTTATGAAGCTATTTCCTTTTTTCTTATCTAATTCTGACATAAGCTTATTCTTGGAATAGTAGAATATCACAGTTTTTTAATTAGGGTAATTAATAATGGCTATATTTGCAGAGTATACGAATTATGATGGTGTTGGATTAAGTGAGTTAATAAAGAAAAAAGAGATTTCTCCTATCGATCCCTTAGACTCAGCAATTGACCTCATTGAAAGATTAAATCCAAAGCTCAATGCTGTTCACAGGACCATGTATCACTATGCATTTGAATCTATAAATAGGAATAGTGAACTCAAAGGACAATTTGCAGGTGTTCCAATGCTGTTAAAAGATATGGACAGTTCACTTGCTAATTACAACATGATGCAAGGAAGCAAATACCTAAAAAATACCAAAATGAACTATGATAATGAATTAACCCGACAGTTTCGAAACACTGGGGCATTAATTTGCGGCAAATCAGCAACGCCAGAGTATGGATTAATGATAACAACAGAGCCACTTGAATTTGGACCAACAAGAAACCCTTGGAACCCAAATTTAACTACTGGAGGTTCCTCTGGTGGAGCGGCTTCAGGTGTAGCAGCAAGAATGGTTCCTTTTGCACACGCGAGTGACGGAGGAGGATCAATTAGAATTCCTGCAGCATCATGTGGATTAATTGGATTAAAGCCAAATAGAGCACGAACTTCATTTGGACCTTCACATGGTGACAAATGGGGAGGATTAACTCATTCAGGCATTGTATCAAGAACAGTACGTGATACTGCTCACATGTACGATGCAATTTTTGAAAACAGTGTGGGAGACCCCTACTCAGTTCATTATGAAAAGGGATCATTAATTAAATCTTTGGATGATAGGAAAAAATTAAAAATTGGATTCAATCTAAAAAGTCCAGTAGGTATAGACCCATCAAAAGATGCTGTAGAGGCCATAAAATATAATGCAAAACTCTGTGAAGATTTAGGACATAATGTTGAAGAAATGAATTTTACTTATGATGGCCGTTTAGCTTCAAGGGCATTTACAGTAATTATAACATCTCATGTAAGTCAAATGTTCAATGAGTTAAAAGATGTTGTAGGTAGAAAATATAAATCACATGAAGTGGAAACCGCTACAAGATTATTTGATTATTTAGGTAAAAGTTTTAGAGCAAGTGATTATACTTGGGCCCGATATACGATGCAATCGATTGCTCGTTCAGTAATGCAAGCGACTGATAAATATGATGTTGTTTTAACCCCTATTATTTCACAGCATCCACCTGAAATTGGAAAAATTAGACCTGACAAACAATCAAAAATAATTAGTGAAATTATAATGAAGTTAAAACTCGGTTTTGTGTTCAGAATTAAACCAATGCGCGATGCTATTTTGAATGGCCTTGCGCCTCAAAGTCTTTGGTATGCACCGGATGCACTTCTTCAAAATATCACCGGCCAACCATCAATTTCTATTCCAACCTATTGGTCAGAAGATAATATTCCCTTAGGAGTTCAATTTGCTTCAAGATATGCTGATGAGCATACCCTTATATCATTAGCAGCTCAACTTGAAGAAGCGGCGCCATGGATACAGAGAATACCAAATCTATAAATTTTTTCTTTTGATCTGATCATTAAAGCAAAATGTTAACGAAAAGATGCTTATAACATGTATGCTCGCAATAGCTTTTTGCATTAATACATTTTGAACCAAAAGTTCTTCATTAAGTCTTGGACTGCCAGCATTTAATTGATAAATCACGTATATTGCTGTGGAAATAAGAAAGATAATATTAACTATAGTATATTTATTATCTGCATCACTTAAGAAAAAGGCAATAACAAAGAAAGCTGATGCTGGGATGAGCCATCTAAATGCATTAATAGCAAAAAATGCGTGTGCTTCTCTGTATAGATCGTGTGGTGTAAGCGCTACACCAGCGAAGAAAACCATTCCTATAAAAAATAATACAGCCGCGATGTATGCACATACATATGACGTTTTATTTTCTCTAAACAAAGATGGAATAAAAAAACTTGATATACCTACCAACAAGAAGCAAAAAAGAGCTGTGTTAAAGAAAAAAGATGAAATGCTATTAATGTCTCCCGCAAATGTAATATACCCGCCTAATTCACTTAAAAAATTATGACTAAATGAGTACCCAACTTGATTAGGATTATGAATATTGCCACCAGGAAAAAAGAAAGAAGCAATTATTACTGATGTAACAAAAAAAATTGATACGAAGCGAATAACATAAACTGTCCAAAATTTTGTCATTTATTGACCGTCCTTGATGAGTTTGTTGAGTCCAAAAGTAAATATAATTATTGTTGTAATCATTAGAGTTATCATAACTTTCTGAAGTACTACATTAAATATTAAAAAATCCATTGTATAAACTTCAAGAAATCGAACGCGATCATTTAATGCATCTATAGGTTGAAAATCACCAAGATAATAAGAATAAATGCCTACTGCAACAAACAGTAAAATCCCACCTGATGCATAAAAATTAGACAGTGGGCTAAATATGAAAGCAAAAATATAAAAAAAGATTGCTACGGTATAAAGATTAAATGCTGCAGTCGTTGTGAATATATGTGCATCAAAATAAATATCTCCTGGAGTTAAGGCAACCCCAACAAAAAATATACATGCAGGGAACATAAATAATGTTCCTAAACAAGCAAAAATAAATGAAGCTTTATTGTCTCTAAATAGCTTTGGAATAAATAAAAATGCTACACCCTGAAGTAAAAGCATATACATGGCTGTATTCCAAAAAAAAGATGAAAAGAAATTAAGATCTCCAGACATTGTTTTATGAAAACCAAGTTCGCTTAAGAAGTTTTTATGAAGAGAATAGCCAACTTGATCAAGCTCTATATGGTTTCCTCCAGGGTAGAGCAGCATTGCAATAACAACGGCTATTACATAATAAACGGAAGCAATCCGAAGAACATCTACACACCAGAATTTAGTCATTTATCAAACGTCTATATCCAAATGTAAAAATTAATATGCTTACCATTGATATTAGAGTGATAATTTTTTGCCAAACCACAGAAATGATAAAACGATTGTAATCAATAAAGTCACCAACATTTTCTAACTCAAAAGGATTAAAATCTGGTGGAGGTTCACTTGTTTCAAAGATTGTGTACAGAGCGACATTTATAAAATAGATAAAAGCAACAATTGTATATTTATTGCTGATCTTGCTAAGTAAAAAAGCGATAGTCATGAATAGAACACCCATTGTTTGTGCATTAAATGCAAAAATAACAAACCAAACATGCTCTTCGAAGTAAATGTCAGCAGGTGTCAATCCTACCCCAATAAAAGATAGTCCCGCTATAACAAATAATGCTGCTGCAATGATTGAGAGAACATAACTTTTTTTGTTATCTTTAAATAATTTTGGGACGAAAATGTGTGTTACTGCACATAGCCCTAATACCAATAGAGAACTGTTAAATAAAAAACTTGAAAGATAGTTTTGCGTTCCATCTTTCGTAAACGTGATTCCCAAGTCACTAAAAAAATTTTCAGAAAATGAGTATATTTCAAGTTGAGGGTTAAACAGAGTTCCCCCAGGAAACAATGCCATGGCTATCGCATTTGTAACAATAAAATAGAAAACCATAAATCTTAGGGCAAAGACTGGAATATAGCCAAAATTTAACATTGAAACTTAACTACTGAAACTTGATATGAATATAAAGGCCACAAAAGCAGCGACCATTATGTACATTATTTTATTGTCTAGATTCATGAACGAAATATAATGTTTATTGCATGGAAAATCCAGCCAGATATACAAATTATAAAGATTTTTTTCCTTACTATTTACGTGAGCATAGTAAGAAAAATACTCGCATTCTTCATTATATTGGAACAGGATTAGCCCAAATAATACTTTGGAGTGCAATTGTTACCCAAAGTTGGTTGTATATTCCGCTAGCGCTAGTGTGCGGGTATACGTTTGCATGGATAGGACATTTCTTTATTGAACATAATAAACCTGCGACATTTAAATATCCATGGTGGTCTCAAATTGGTGACCATCATATGACATGGCTTATGTTAACGGGTAGATTAAAAAAGAGGCTTAATGAAGCAGGAGTCTCCGGAAGTTAGATACTAATAACCGTTCCTAAAAAGAAAATAAATAAAATTATTTGAGAGAATAGCCACAAGCTTCCTCTGACTGACGTATTTATAAAATATATATGCCATACAGAATGGATAACTCTTAATAAAAAGTATAGCCATGCACAAATTATTAAAAAAGTGTTCGATAGATCAAGAATAATTATAATACCAACTAAGAAATAAAAAATAATGGTGAATTCAAACAAATTGCTAATATTATTTTTTAACAATCTTAGTTTTAGTGGAGCGTCCTCATAGGGCTCCCTAGGAATACCACTCTCTTCCCACTCTTTAGATTTCCTTGTTAAATCAACAGAGGCAATGGTATGCAATAAGCCCACCGCAAATGTTAATACAATTAATCCAAAAGTTGGGAAAAGAATGTTTTCAAACATCACATCATGACAGAGCAAGCTCTATAAGCCATCCAACCAAGAATGATGGTTGATGGTAGCCAAAATAGAGTCCTCACAGGAATTGCAATCCCAGGAATCACTTTATTATAAAAAATGTGCGTAACCGTATGCGCAACTCGTAACCAAAAGAACCAAGTGGCCAACAGCACAAAATAAGCATCAACATTACCTGTTACATAGATCATGATACACACAGCATAGAAAAAGATTGGGAATTCAAATAAATTGGTCAGATTCCTCTGACTGTTTTGAATAGTTTCACCACCATTATCAAATGTGGGAATTTTGAAGTCTTCTTCTTTGCTTTTTTTATCAATAATAATGGATTTAAGCCTCAGTGTGGTCCCAAAGGCAAATACCGCTAAAGAAAGCCATAACATATTGATGACAGGCTCAAAAATTAATTCAGGCGACATAATAAACTCCTTGATTGAAATAAGAATCCAGTAAATTATATATATATCTATATTTTAAACCATATTTAATGAAAGGAGGTGGTCTATGTCTATCAGTAGTATAGAGGAGCTTTGCTCGAGTAGTGAGATTCCATGTGATTGTAGATATGGAAACCTCCACTTTTTGAGTGGAGCTCCGTTTTAACTACAGTAAGCCCCCAAGTTAATGGGGGCTTATTTTTATATCTTTAGATTAGGTTTAAATTTTCTTGTCTTATTTTTATCATTGATTGCAATGTATGAAAATTCCCCCACTGCCACATCAACTTCCTTTTGATTCATTTCAGATCTTCTTGCGGTAATTTTAAAAATCATTTTGGATTGCTTTACACCTAAGACAGATCCATAAACATTAATAAATTTACCAACGTGCATTGGGTTTTTGTATTTAACTTTTGACTCAACAAGTACTGCATTGCCCTTTGATACCAACTGAGTCATGTAAATTCCTGCGTGAGCCATCTGTTTAACTACCCAAGCCCCATGTGCTGTACCGTAGGGATTGCTGTCAGGGGGTTGACAAATATTTCTAATAATGAGCTTATCCATAATTTTTTCTATAATAGTTTATTAAATATATCGCTGACAAACAACCAAGTACATTAAAAACGCCTTCTATGATTTGAAAATCTCGAAATGGAATAAAGAAATGAACAAACTCAATAAAGATACTTGTAATCAAAGCTAGGCTAATGCCAAAAACAAAATCATTTGATTTATTATTCGCTAATTGTGCAAGTGCTCCTAAAATAAAAAATGCAACAAAATGTACAGTATTATCTGATACAACAGCAGCAACACTACTAACCGTAGGATCAACCGGTCGCACATATGAATAGTAAAGAAAAAATAAATAAAAAAAGAAGATTACTCGAAGTGGATTTGTTAGAATATGCATTAACTAAATATAAGATTATCCAATAAATGAGCAATATCTTAATAATAGGTGCAAATCGTGGTTTGGGACTTGAGTTTGCTAAACAATACAGTGAGCTGGGTCACCATGTATTTGCAACAACAAGAGACGAATCTAAGTCGGATCAATTAGTTACCATTACTAATACAACAGTGTTTGAACTTGATCTTAATAAAGACAAAAGTATTGATAGTTTTATCGATGAAATGTCATCAATAAAGATCGATATATTGATACATAATTCAGGCATCTTTCGTGATGAACAACTGAGTGAAGATCTAGATATTGATGCATGGATGAATGAAATGCGCATCAATGCAATTACCCCTATTATACTTGCTAGAAAACTAAAACAAAATGTTCTTGAAGGGAAAGATAAGAAAATAATCTTTATCTCAAGTCAGATGGGCAGCATAGATGATAATTATTCTGGAAGATTTTATTTTTACCGTTCTTCAAAATCTGCATTAAATTCTGCAGCAAAGAGTCTGGCCATAGATTGGAAAGATAAAAACATTTCAGTCCTTATGCTGCATCCAGGCTGGGTAAAAACTGATATGGGCGGTGAAAGTGCAAAACTAGAAATACCAGATAGTATTCAACGAATGATCCAAGTAATTAGTGATCTAAACTTAGAAACTTCTGGTTCATTTGTAAATTACGAAGGAAATAAACTTGAATGGTAGAAGAATCTTTTAAAGATATTCCTGATTTCTATGATGATTTAGATAAGACCTATGACAACATATGGAATCTCTTAACAATTGGTAAAGCAAAATCAAAATCTGAGATGCATCAGGGCTACATTGCAACAGTCAACAAAGACTACCCTTCCATAAGAACAGTAGTATTGAGACATGTAAATAAAGAAACTAATTCAATAAGTTTTCACACTGATATTCGGTCTAATAAGGTAAATGAACTGAAAGATAACGACATGATCAGTATGCTTTTTTATGATCACGGCAAAAAGATACAAATTAAAGTATCAGGGGTTGCTGAAATCAATCATAAAAATGATAAAGCTCAAGAAGCATGGGCCAACACCAGATCATTTAGTAAAAAATGCTATATTGTTGAAGTGGCTCCAGGCACGCATTCAGATACGCCTGTTTCTGGTTATCTTCCAGAACATGAAAAAGATTTACCCAGTGAAGAGATCTTAAATAAAGGCTATGATAATTTTGCGCTTGTTGAGATTAAGATTGAAAGCATGGAATGGCTTTATCTTCACCGACATGGGCATAGACGGGCCTTATTTAAGCTTAATAATGAGAAATTAACCAAAGAATGGCTAACACCTTAATATGTCAATTTTAGCAGTCATTCTGTTTGCTGCTATCCTCCATGCATCATGGAATGCCTTCATTAAGAATAAGGATAATGGTTTTGCAAAAATGGTTACACTTGCATCCATCATCTCACTTATGATGGTGCCTTTCCTATTTTATGTGGGCCTACCCTCTTCTACTGCAGCAATATATTTATTTTTTGGAGTAATTGCTCATACCATGTACATGCACTCATTAACAAGAGCATACGCCATAGAGGACTTCTCAGTCGCCTATCCGTTTGCTAGAGGTCTTGCACCCTTACTAACAATATTAATTTTAATATTTATCTTAAACAAGACAATCTCATTAAATGAAATCATAGCAATTGGAATAATCATATCAGGTATTTTTGTTCTTTTTATCGGTAAAAGTTTCAGCTTAGATTATAAAAATATATTGGCCTTATTGTATTTTCCAATTTCTATAACGTTTTATACTTTAGTTGACTCGTATGCAGTTAAATCTGTTGAAAGTTCCATGCAGTATATTGTGTGGCTATTTTTTTTGATGCCTATTCCAATACTGCTTTATTCTATAAGCAATCAGCGTAATTTATTGATAACAACATTCACCGAAAACAAGTTTCCACTATTCATTGCTGCAATAGGCTCTTTAACTTCATACTCACTTGTTCTATGGGCATATACACAAGCGCCAATTCACTACGTCGCTTCAATAAGAGAGAGCAGTATAATATTTGCCTCACTAATCGGATTATTATTTTTTAAAGAACAGGGGTTAAAGAGAAGGCTTGCTGCGGCTATTATTTTGTTTATAGGCGTTTTCTTATTAGAATACGTATCTTAGTAGAAAATTTCTATTTATAAGCCAAGAGAATACCCTGCTGCACGTACTGTTCTTATTGGATCGTATTCAAAACCATTGTTATACTGTCTGAGAAACTCTCAAAGATTAAAATTCTATCTATTATCATAATTGCCCTAGGTACAGGTCTTCTAAAACTGTCCTAGAGCGATTATGTGAAATTAATTAGAACCTAAAAGACGATTCTAAAAATGCAAAGTTAATATCTTCGTATCCACCAGGAATTATCACATAATGGATTGATAGAACTATTGCCACAGAAATCAAAAGACCACTGATCATTTTTAGGAAATCTTTACCAATAATTGGAAAAACATAGCCAAGTTTGTAATCAGCTGCTGTTGTTGCGATAGCTAATTCTCGACCACACAAAATTCCCACAAAGACCCATGTGGTTGACATTGGGATATCATTATACTGCTTAAAATAAAGTAATATAAAGGCATAAACTCCATCAATGATTGTAGCAGATCTTACGAAACGAGTTCCAGTTTTATCTAATACAATTTTTTGAATACGTCCTCCCTTTTCATAAAATATATAAAATAACAATGCAGAACAAAGAAGAATAATTGCAACTAACATTGCCAAAGGTAGATCTCTAGGTAAAAATACAGCAATGTTAGCCATATCGTGTGATAACCACGTATACCAGAGGAAACCTGTTGTCATCCACTGAAAGACTCTCCATCGTTTAATATTATCAACCTTATCAAATTTTTCATTAATGTATCTTGAGAGAACAATCCATATCGTATAAGCAATGATTGCAGCTAATCCATAACCCATCACAGATTTGATTAAAACTTTTTCCAAAATTATAGTTGATGCAAAAGCAGATAGTACTAAAAATGTCGTAGATACTGGAACACCAAATCTAGTAAATAGTAAAAGAAATCCTGGAGCAGCTGCGTGATACCACTTAATTTCCTGAAATGGTATTTTATTCAATCTACCGTATGAGATGTCATCATACATGTACCATCCATAAAATAATGTTAAGCTTAATACTGATGAAGCTGCGCCTGCAAGTATATACCATTTAAACTTTTCTGAATTTGATGCAATAAAAGTTCCAAGCGTTTGCACGCTGTCATTAGCAACCACAGAATAAGCTGCTAAAGTGAAACCGATAATCATATAAACGTCAGATATTTCCATTGTCTCTGTTTCCTTAATTGAAAATATTAAATAATGAATTTAGGCAAACACTTGCCTGGATATGATTTGGACATTCTTTTTCGATTTTTATATTTTTCATAATAAAAATTGAAATTTTGAAATTAAAAGAACTATCAATCTTGATTTGATTCGTTTGAAAATCTCAAGAACTTACGAACTAAGATATAAAATTTTATGTAGATAATTTTTGCTATTTATTCTGATTGATTCGATAGTATTTTAAGGTAATGTAAAATATTCATAAAATTTTATAAGTTACTGTTTTACATAATAAAACTTGAACTTAATAAATTGATGTGTTATAATTGTTATATGTTGAACAAATTACTGAATAACAAATCTGAGCTCGAAAAGAAGTTAGATAACATTAATCACATCATGGAACTCATAAGAACAGTGGTTCCTCTGCTGCTATTAGTCTTAAACACAATCATTATATTAAAGATATTTGAATTTATTTAGTCTCATTAGGGCTAAGTACACCCAATACGACATCACAAACAAGATCAGAGCTAATATTGCTAGATAAGGTATATGCCATGGTGGGGCTGGGAAGAAATCCAACAGCGTGTTGGCTGCAGGCGTAATCATTAAATACCAGTAATTAACATCAGCAAAATAACTAACGAGATAAAGGTTTAGCAGATAAATCAATGGCAATAAGGAGACAGCAAAAACTAGGACTCTAATTACTGAACTCCACGTTAATTCCACTTTGGTACAGATACATACATAAAATACAGTCATAAAAAGCAATCCATGACCAAAGTAATATGTAATGAATTCAGCATCTGGATACGTATAATCAACATCAGGTGTTACCATAGCTAACAGATTTCCAGTTAGTCCAAAAAAATACGCAACTTCAAAAAAGAATTTAGTTTTAGTGAAAATATAAATTCCCATCGATAATGCCGCGATGTGACAAATGTGTATTGGAAAAACCTCATAAACAGAATGATCGTAAAAAACAACTCTGTAAAAAGGTTTTGCTAATTCATGGGTAATTAATACAGCTCCTAAGATGATTAAGATTATCTCAGTAATTGATTTATTGTTAATCAGTCTTACCAATGCAGGAAATAGAAATGAAATTGCAAAAATTGATGTAATTGAAATTAGATGATGAAAACCAAATAATGTAAATTCTGACGTCATATCTTTAATAGATTCAGGACTTTAAATTATTCTAAATAATAAATCGAAATCAATAAATAAGTATAAGAATTTAAATAATTCACATTTTTGAAACATTTAAATGTCTTATTTAATGTATGGTTTAGTAGCTATGATCTATTTTTTTTAAAAATGAAGAATGGTCTAAACTAAGTAATATTGACTGCCTTATCATGGTAAGCTCCTAACAACTTTCAAATGATGATGCCATATCGCTTATAAGATCAAAATACAGATCTTTTCCAGGCTCTAGTTCAGCTCCTAACGGATCAAGAACTGCAGCCTTCACGCCTGTGTCACTAGCAATTGTTTCAGCAATCGTTGGATTAAACTGAGGCTCAGAGAATAGGCAGTTAACGACCTCGTGTTCAATGACCTCTCTAATTTCAGCAAGCTGCTTTGCACCTGGCAATACTTCAGGATTTACTGTGAGTGCGCCGATTACTTCGATTCCAAAACGTTGCTCAAAATATTGATAAGCATCATGGAATACAACATAAGTGGCATCTTTATTTATCTTGCCTCTTGTATCATTTATAAGTTGATCAAGTTCATTCAGAGCTTTAGCTGCATTTGCTTCATATTTTGATGCATTTGCAGGATCAATTTCTGACATTTCTTTTGCTGCTATTTGAACAATAGTCTTTGCAATTTCAGGATCTAGCCAAAAGTGAATATCAAATTCACCATGGTTATGACCATCATGATGTGCGTGCTCGTCATGTTCATCACCGTGCTCGTCATGTTCGTCACCATGTTCTTCGTGTTCGTCATGCTCGTCACCATGTTCTTCGTGTTCGTCATGTTCGTCATGCTCGTCACCATGTTCTTCGTGCTCGTCATGCTCGTCACCATGTTCTTCGTGCTCGTCATGTTCATCACCGTGCTCGTCATGGTCATCATGTTCATCACCATGATCGTCATGATCATCAAATACATTTTTTTCCCTAAATTTGAGCATTTCAATATCTTCTGATTCCATCAATGTTACTTGCTTTGCATCTTTTGCAATTGACTCAAGAGGTGTCTCTAGAAATGACTCCAAGTCCTCGCCAATCCAGAACACAATATCTGCTTCTTGAAGCATTGTTGCGTGGGAAGGCTTCAATTGAAAAGTATGTGGTGAAGAACTGCCATCTACTAATAAGCCAGGCGTTCCTACTCCATCCATTACATAGCTAATTAATGAATGTATCGGCTTAATTGATGCTACAACTTTTGTTTCAGCTTTTGCGAAAGAAATAAACGTTAATAGTGAAATAGTTGATAAGATTAATCCAAATTTAAGTTGTAATTTCATAGATATATTGCTTTCATAATAGTTTGAGTATAGCGTTATATTATAACATAATTATTTAGCAAGCATTTTTTCATGATAGACAATGACCTTTTAGTAAAAGTATCTGATGCCGGTTTGTATAAGGATGGTAAATGGCTTGTGAAGGGTGTAAATTTAAATATTACAAAAGGAAAAATTGTTACTTTAATTGGTCCAAACGGGTCAGGCAAAACCACGACTGCTAAAATAGCTCTCGGTCTTTACAAAAACATTGAGGGCACTGTTGAAAGATTAACAAATAAAATTTCTTACGTACCACAAAAAGTTTCAATTGACTGGACATTGCCTGTAAGAGTTATTGATTTTATGGTCTTAACTCAGGACCTTCGAGATCAAGAAATAAACGATGCTCTTAACTTAACAGGCGTTGAGCACCTTAAAAATAATAATCTGAGAGAATTATCAGGTGGTGAATTTCAAAGAGTTCTTCTGGCAAGAGCGATTGCAAAGAAGCCCGACCTTTTGGTGCTTGATGAGCCTGTGCAGGGTGTCGATTTTACAGGTGAAGTTGAATTATACGCGTTGATAAAAAAAATATCCGAAACACTTCAGTGTGGAATACTGTTAATTTCACACGATCTTCATGTTGTTATGTCTGCTACGGACTATGTCGTTTGTCTTAATGGGCATGTTTGCTGCTCAGGAACGCCAGTAGCTGTTGCTCAAAACAAAGAATATAAAGAACTATTTGGAGAAAAATCATCTCATCTTCTTTCTCTCTATGAACATGAGCATGATCATGTTCATGACTCAGATGGTAACATCGTGAAAGAGGCAAAATAATATGTTTGATGACTTTTTGTTTAGGGCACTGATCGCTGGTATTGGAATTGCCCTAGTTACCGGTCCTCTAGGATGCTTTGTTGTATGGCGGAGACTTTCATTCTTTGGGGATACACTAGCGCATTCAGCATTGTTAGGTGTAATATTATCGATATCATTTGATATAAACATTTCACTATCAATATTCGCTGTTTCATCATTAGTTGCATTAATTTTATTGAGATTACAAAATACAACAAATTTAGCAGGCGATGCACTACTGGGGCTCCTCTCACACTCATCTTTAGCCATTGGGTTACTAGTCTTAGGGTTTTTATCATTCATAAGGTTTGATATCATGGGGGTACTGTTTGGAGATATACTGTCGGTAAATGTAAATGACTTGATCATCATATGGGCAGGTGGTGCAATAATACTTTTCGTATTATGGCTAATATGGAAACCTTTATTTGCCTCAACGGTAAATTATGAGTTGGCTGAAGCTGAGGGCATGAATCCAAAACGAGTTAACGCTATATTTACAATATTATTGGCAGCTCTTATTGCAATTTCTATCAAAATGGTAGGTCTTCTCTTAATAACTGGGATGCTGATTATTCCATGTGCAATGGCGCGTAATTTATCAAATAATCCCAAACAAATGGTTGTTTTGTCAATTATTGGAGGATTATTATCAGTATTTGTTGGACTTTATGCATCCTTCGAAATCAATACATCATCGGGCCCTACTATTGTCACAGTTGCAATAATTTTATTTATTTTATCATTATCCAGAATTAGAAAAAAATATTAAAATAGCAAGCAATGGAAAATAAACAGAAACCACTGTCCAAAAATCAAAAGATCATTCTTGAATACATTCAAAAAAACAAGAAGCCTGTTAAAGCGTATTCCATTTTATCTAATGTACAAAAAAAAGGCATCAATGCTCCACCTCAAGTTTACAGAGCTTTAGATAAGTTAATTGAAATTGGTAAAATTCATAAAGTAGAAAGTCAAAATTCATTTGTTGCATGCAAAACTTCAGATTGTGAAACACCTCATGCTACTGCATTTTCAATATGTGATAGTTGTGATGAAGTCTCAGAAATAAATGACCCTAAACTCTTTAAATATTTATTAGATTTTAAGGATAATAGTGGAATCAAATTTGACGGCTACAATCTAGAATTCTTTGGTACTTGTAAATCCTGTGAAACATCTTGAAGCAAAAATCATCCATTAATTGAATTGTTATATAATAACAATTTTCTCTAGATAAAATATTTTTTTAGCGATAATATATTTTTTTTTCAAATAGAGGCTCATATGAAATACATAATCTATATATTAATCTCATTTAATTTAATGACTTTTACAATCAGTGCTGAAGAGACGAGACAGGTTGATAAGCATGAACATGGCGTGGGTGAGTTAAATATTGCCGTTGAAGGATCGACAATTGAGTTTGAATTTATGATACCTGGAGCCGATATTGTAGGTTTTGAATATGTTGCAAAAAGTGATGAAGATATTGCTAAAATTAATCAAGCTTTGAAAACATTTGATGATTACACAAATATATTCACTCTACCAAGTAATAGTCTTTGCGAATTAAACGGTCAGAAAGTTGCTTTAAAGGAAGAAGATGAGCATGATGAGCACGATGACCATGATGAACACGATGACCATGATGAACACGATGACCATGATGAACACGATGACCATGATGAGCATGCTGAAGAAAATCATAATGAGTTTTATGCAAAATATTCATTTGAATGCGGCAACATAAACGCCATTAAAGAGGTAAATTTTCCTTATTTTGCTACTTTCACAAATTCTGGTGAGTTAGAGGTTCAGTTTATCTCAAATATGGGGTCTACTAGCTTTGAGGTAGAAGGAGATGAGCCTTTAATTAACACAGATGGAAAAATCTAATTTGAATGAAAAAACGATACAAATTAATTCTGTAAAGTTTCATTGGTCAAATAAAAGCAAATTTAAACTTCATATTCCTGAGCTCTCAATCGACAAAGGAGAAAAAGTATTGCTTTTGGGCGAGAGTGGTTCAGGTAAAACAACCCTGCTCTCACTTATCTGTGGATTTTTAACTCCCCTTTCAGGCAAAATTCAATTGAATGAAAAGCTGATTAATGACTTATCAGCAACAAAAAGAGATCAATATAGATCTGATAACATTGGGATTATATTTCAGCAATTTAATTTACTGCCGTATGCAAATGTCATTGATAATATTTTGTTGCCACTTTATTTTTCAAAATTAAGGTCAGCAAACGTCAGCGATCAAAGAGAAACAGCGATTAGCATTTGTCAATCTTTACGTTTGCCTGAAGACATTGTTAATATGAAAGCAAGTGAATTGAGCGTTGGTCAACAACAGAGAGTTGCTGTTGCACGAGCATTAATTGGAAATCCTCCATTGGTCATTGCAGATGAGCCTACATCCTCTTTGGATACAGACGCGCAAAATATATTTCTGGATTTAATGTTCTCTCAAGTTGCAAATAGCAATTCAACCTTATTAATGGTTTCTCATGATAAATCTTTAAGCTCTAACTTTGATAGAGTTATAGATATGAAAAATGTCTCGGTGAAAGAACAATAAAGATGCTTTTAAAACTTACCTTCAATTCTTTGTATGCAAGGTTATTAACCGTTGGTATGACGGTTTTTGCTATATCCTTATCTTTAATGTTGTACATGAGCGTTGAAAAGTTAAGAACATCTGCTTACACAAGCTTCACTGATACGATCTCTCAAACTGACCTAATAGTTGGCGCAAGAACGAGTTCTGTTCAACTACTTCTATATTCAGTCTTTAGAATTGGAAATGCTACCAACAACATAACTTGGGAAAGTTATGAGGATGTTATAGATAAAAAAGAAGTTGCATGGTCTGTGCCTATCTCTCTTGGAGATAGTCATAAAGGTTTTAGAGTTATGGGTACCAATAATGAATTTTTTAAGCGATATAAGTTCAGGGGTGGACAATCAGTTGAATTAGAACAAGGCAACAGCCTAGATGACTTATACGATGTTATAATAGGTGCAGGCGTTGCTGAAAAACTAAATTATTCTGTGGGCACTCCACTCATTGTATCTCATGGACTACAGTCATTTTCAGATCACGATGATCAACCATTTAGAGTCTCAGGTATTCTTGCTAAAACTGGAACACCAGTTGACAATACAGTTATCGTAAGCTTGGAGGCAATTGAAGCTATTCACGTAGATTGGTCTACAGGAGCTAAAATTCCTGGGCAAATTACTCCTGTGGAAGAAATTCGTCAGATGGACCTCTCCCCAAAAAATATCACGGCAGCATTAATTGGGGTAAATTCAAAATTACAAATATTTCAATTACAACGATGGATTAATGAGTATCCAGAGGAATCATTAAGTTCAATTTTACCTGGTGTTGCTCTTCAAGAACTGTGGAGGATCGTTGGCGTGGTTGAAAATCTACTACTTGGAATCTCCGTAACAGTTATTTTTACAACACTCATTGGCATGACGGCCATTATATTTTCAAGTTTGAATGAAAGAAGGCGTGAAATGGCTATTTGGAGAGCAATGGGAGCATCGCCTAAAGTTGTTATAGGTCTTTTAATGCTTGAAGCATTCATTATCTCAGTAATGAGTATAATTTTAAGTACTCTCATGCTGTTCCTAACTTTATACGTATTGCAACCATGGATTGATAATACTTACGGAATATTAGTTAATATTGAAATGCTGGCTGTAAAAGATATTTATATTTTTATGTTATTTATTATAGCAGCTTCATTGGTAAGTCTGATCCCCGCAATCAGAGCCTATTGGTTTTCAATTAATGACGGTATGACAATTAAAATATGAAAACTCAACTATCAAAGAGTATTTTACTAAGTATTAAATGTTTAGTGCTTTTATCAACAATTTTACTTTCATCTTTTTCTTATGCATCTGAACCTAAAGAAATTGATTGGGAAGACTTGATCCCATGGACTGCAATGTTTAATCCATCTGAAGTTAAATTTAACAAAAAATTAGACGATAAAGAAGTAAGAATACCGGGGTATATTCTGCCCTTAGATATAATTGGACGAGAGATAAACACTTTCTTATTGGTACCTTACATTGGAGCATGTATACATGTCCCCGCTCCTGCTCCTAATCAGATTGTTTATGTTGAAACTAAAAAACCATGGGAAGGACTTGCTTGGTGGGAACCTGTTTACGTTACAGGTAAGATTAAAATTGAAAACCATAACATTGAAGAGCTTGCAGTTGTTGGATATGAACTTATAGCCGACGACGTTGAATATTATAGAGGAACAACTGGCACGCACGGCTTTTTTGACTGGTAATTGGCTATAAATCAGCAATTACCAAACTAAAAATCTATGTGCTTGTAAAAAGGTAAAAATTTAAATAAAAATCCTATATGCAAAATATTTCAATCCCTGACATCATTGCTAATCTCAAAGGCAGAAGAGGCTATGAAGAGAAAAAAGCCAAGAAGCTTGGCTATGATTGTTTAGAAAAGTACTTTGAAGATAAACTAGCTAACGAAGCTCAGCTTCTTGCTGAAAATGAAGTTAAAGAAGAAGAGTTAATGGCTGAGAAAAAAGCACTAAAAAATGCTCCTGCAGGCAAAAAAACTTGTGGCTGCTGTTAATATTTAGATTTTAAATTATAGATTACTTTAATAAAAAAAGGGCTCGAACTAAAAGTTCAAGCCCTAATTTTATTAATCGTTAAGGATCTTAAAACGTAGTTCCAATCCTCATCCCTGCCCTGCTGTAGAGAACATTCATGAGAACAAAAACTAATATACTTGCAATCATCGGTACAGGGTTGGCTCCACCATCGACACCCATATAAATGATGATCTGACGTATAGCCGTGATGAAAGAACCAACAAGCATCAATCTAAAAAATACCGTCGATTGTTCCAATGGAGCAAGCAAACAAGCTGCAAACCCTATTGCAAACGTGATATAAACCCACCCCAAGTTTGCAAATAATAGTAAGTGCGCTGCATCAACATCTCCAGGATCAGTTCCTATACGTTCTGCAAAGGCTACTGTTGATTGGTCATCAATAAACATGAACCCATAAAAGAGGAATAATACTATAAGGAAACAAATTATTACTCTACTAATCATATCTTCAATTTTAATCATCTTACTCCTCCTAAAAGTTTGATTGGTTTCTAAAATACACTGTTATTGAAATTATAAAATTAAGTGTAATAAACAATGCAAGTAATGGAGCGCCATCATTAGGGAATGTCACGCTAGCTACAAGCAAGCTACTAAAGAACATTGCTGCAGCAACTGCACTCATTGTAATGAGTACGCCACTTAAACCCACTCTGTATTGGTAAATAAAGGCAATCAGTATTGCAATATTAATCATTGTTATACCTAATACAGCATGTTCAGCTTGTGGGCTGCTTTCCAACAAAGGAACTTGTCTGATAAACCCACCTGGATCAACGAAGTAAGATATAATGTTGAACACAGCCAAAATAATTCCTAAATACAGCATGTATTGAGTAACTTTGTCGGTTACACCAAACGCGCTACCAGCACTTTCAAAGGTAAAGGGGAAACCCGCTCTTATTCTTGAAATTATTAGTAAAGCAAACAAAATAATCCATGCATACAGGCCAGTATAGTTTTCACTTCCACTTATTTGAATTGACATAACAACCCATATTAATTGAAGCAGAACAACTGGTAATGCGTATGCAAAAAATCCTCTATCAAGTCCTTTAAATCCCATATATAGGATTCCTACATAAGCAACAAAGTTGACCGCTCCAAACCAATTAAGAAAAAATTCAGTAGTAAGATTGTCCTCAAAAGTTGGATATCTATCAATCATGAAGTCGTAATTAAACATCATGATAGTGCCATATAAGAAAAAAATAAAACCTGCTAAAAACATGCAGACTTTAATAATCACATCGTCTGTTTTAAACATATAATCCCCCGATTAATTAATTATGCATGAATTTTTTATCAATTTTAAGGTTATTGAAAGTTAATTTTTTAGTTTAATTCAGCTAATTTTTATAACTTGTTTGATTAAATAATGTATATTGTCTCTTTATAAACTAAATTTATTAAACTAATTTATTAAAATTTTAATATATGCAATTGATTCAGTTAATAATTGATGGTGTGGCATCAGGATGCATTTACGGACTAGTGGCACTTGGTTTTGTGCTTATCTATAAAGCAACGGAAACTATAAATTTTGCTCAAGGTGATATTTTAATGCTAGGAGCTTTTGTCGCCTTCTCGTTAATAGGTGTTTTAGGCATGGATTACATCATGGGATTCGCTCTTACTGTTGTAATAATTGCTGTATTTGGATTTTTTCTAGATTCAGTTGTTGTAAGACAAATTATTGGCCAGCCTCCCTTTGCAACTGTAATGTTAACCATAGGAATTGGATTTATTTTAAGAGGCTTTGCATCAATTTATTGGGGAACTGATATCTTTTCATTCAGTACACCCTTTTCAGGAAAAATAACTGAGTTTAATGGTCTTATTATCTCCTATGTTAACTTATCTATAATTATAGGAACTGTTATTTTAGTTTCAGTTCTTTATCTCTTTTTTACATTTTCAAGAATTGGTGTTGCTATGCGTGCGTCCTCAGAAAATCAATTAGCAGCATATTATATGGGCATCCCGGTTAAATTTATTTTTTCTTTAATTTGGTCAATATCTGCAGCTACTGCCGCCATTGCAGGCGTATTGCTTGCACCAATAACACTGGTAGACACGTCAATCTCGCTAATCGGACTAAAAGCTTTTGCTGCTGCAGTACTTGGTGGATTTGGATCTATACCTGGCGCAATCGTAGGAGGAATAATCATTGGTATAGTTGAACAATTATGCGGAACATATGAAAATTATTTATTTGAAGGCGTCAGAGAAATTTCAGCATACCTAGTATTGATCTTGACGTTAATTATTTATCCGCGTGGATTATTTTCAGATAAAGCTGAGGTTAAAAAAGTTTAATGAGATTTATTTTTAAAACAAATTACGCTCAGGATATTAACATTGCACGGCACGGTGGTGACAAATTTTGGTATTCATTGCTAATTATATTAATGCTTGCGATGCCACTAATTATTGATGATTTTTATTTAGGTGAAATCTCATATGTGTGTATCTTGGCTATTGCAGGAATTGGATTAATGATCTTGTCAGGATACACAGGACTTGCTTCTCTCGGTCATGCTGCATTCCTAGGCATAGGAGCCTATACGCATGCATTTTTGCTTACAAATGGTGTCCCATTTTTTGCCTCCATTCCAATCGTTGTAATAGTTTCATTTATGGTTGGCGCACTGATAGGTATACCTATTCTTCGTTTAACAGGCATGTACTTAGCAATTGCAACACTTGCTTTATGTTTCATTGCAGAACATGTCTTTATTAAATGGGAACATTTTACTGGAGGTAACAGAGGTATGCCTGTGCCTCAACCTGAAATTATGGGAATGAGTTTCTATGACAGTGCTACCTTTTATTATGTTTGTTTAGCATTTTTAATTCTCTCAATGTTTGCGGCTATAAATATATTAAGATCACCTACTGGCAGAGCTTTTGTAGCCATTAGAGACAGTGAAATTGCTGCACAAAGTCTTGGAGTAAATTTAGGTTTATATAAAGCTTTATCTTTTGCTATATCAGGAGCTTTTACTGGACTGGCTGGAGCTTTACTTGCTCACTACATTGGATATCTAGCGCCAGATATCTTCAATATCTTCTTATCACTAACATTGCTTCTTTTAATAGTTGTAGGTGGAATGGGAAGTCTACATGGAACCGTGTTTGGAGCAATTTTTGTAGGTTACCTTCCTCAATTAATTGCAATATGCAGAGATTATTTACCAAGTTCAATTGGTTCACAGCCAGGACTAGAGCCTATGCTTTTTGGACTCATACTAGTTCTCTTCATTCTTTATGAACCTCTAGGTATTTATGGTCGTTGGGTAAAAATAAAATTATTCTTTCAGTTGTTTCCTACTTACAAGAAACAAACGTTCAAGAAACAAAAAGTATTTACTAAATCGGATAGAGTTTAATGAGTTTATTTGAAGTTAAAAATATCACTGTTTCCTTTGGTGGCGTAAAGGCATTGAATGATGTCTCATTTACAGTTGATAAAGGAGAAATATTTACAATCATTGGACCGAATGGAGCTGGTAAATCTACTCTCTTTAATGTAATCAGTCGGATCTATGAACCAAGCAATGGTGAAATTTTCTTTGATGGAGAAAATATTTCAAAGATCAAACCACATAACATTTCATCACTTGGCATTGCCAGAACATTCCAAAATTTAGAACTATTTGAAAACGCTACAGTTCTTCAAAATATGCTATTAGGACGTCATATTTACAAAAAAACTAATATTTTGTCTGAAATATTATTTACAAATAAAACCAGACAACAAGAACGTGAGCACAGATTAAAAATTGAAGAAGTTATAGACTTTCTAGATTTGCAACACTACCGAGATACACTGATAAATGGTCTTCCTTATGGTGTAAGAAAAAATGTTGAATTAGCACGCGCTCTTTGTACTGCTCCTAAACTGCTTTTACTTGATGAGCCGTCGTCTGGCTTAACTAATGAAGAAACAAATGATTTAGGATTCTGGATAAAAGATATTCAAAGTCTTCTCGGCATAACAATAATTATGATTGAACATGATATGAGCTTTGTGAATAAAGTTTCAGATCGCATTTTAGCATTGAACTATGGTGAGATACTGGCATCAGGCTTGCCAAGTGAAATCAAAGAAAATGCGGATGTCAAGCAAGCGTATATGGGGGAGTAAAATCCTCTAACCTATTGATTAGACTCAACAATTAACCCCTACTTTTTGAGTCTTTTTTTATTTCATATTAATAATCAATTACTTACAGATTTAGTCGGGCCTAAGTCGGGTCCAAAACGTCAAAATTGCCTTTTAGAATATCAAGAGAAAACTTTAAATATGTCTAACACATTTAAACTTATATTAATTATAATTGTAATTTTAGACGGAGGTAGACGCATTTATAATTACGTTACTGAAGAGCCTTCTGATCCAATATCAATCGAAGAAATTGAAAATTTGATGAACAAATTCGAAGAAAACTCGGAAACTTTGCTTGATAATAGTGAGAATTAAATGAATGAAGAAAAACAATTAGAGTTCCTTGATCAGAATATTAAGGTAGATAGTGACTTTAAGCAGTTCTTTAGAGAGGAAAGATTGCATGAGGTATTAGCTAATACTGGCGAAAAAAATGTAGATGATTTCCTTTATTGTTTTCAACCAAAGCAAATTACAGATGAAATATTTTATGAGTGGTATTCTAATTCAGATGAATTTCTTTTTTGGACAATACCAGGATCAATATTTCCAAAACTAATTCCCCTTGCTACAGACTTGGGATGCGTGCATTTATTTAATATAGAGATGGGTAACATGAGTAGTCATGATTTTTATTATTTGTATTCTGCCAATGGCGATCAGATAAAAAAATATCTAATCGATGTATTTAATGAAGAGGATTCAAATGACGAAATATATTTATTCCACAGTACAGACACTGAGAAATCAAATGATATTAAACTAATAGACGAACCATGCGATCTTTATTTGAAGTCTGATCAGTGTACTGATTTATTAGATGAGATTGATAACTGTAAAGTTACATACAAAAGTAAGCATATGAAAGAATTACCTAAGACACTCAAAGCACTACCGATACTTTCAAAATAAAAGGAATCATGTCATAATTTTATTGTATGAAAGATTCAATTATTGACTCATTACTCGAATATCTAAAAATTAAAGATGATAAGCAAGACTTATTTAAATCCAAAAAAGCAAATAAACCTGATACTCCTATATCTCTTAAGAACTATTACTCAACTAGACGTAACTGGAAGAAGATGGTCAATAAAGAAGCAAAAGATCTGTACTACAAGCAATATCGTAAAGAGCTGTATCTGGATATGTATTTAGTGACATTACGCTATAAGAAACCAAGACCTACTTGGGGTTGGTTAGACTACTAGACCTAAGATTTCATAACCTATGTATCTCGCTCGTTATCTTTTTTATCTAGTTTATTTATAAATTTACCAAATCTTTCTGCTGTTAATATCCATATAATAACAGAAAATACAAAGCCAAAAAACTCAAAATATTCGATGAGATAAGCAACTATAAGGAAGTAAATTACAAAATAACTCAAGGCCAATACAAATGATAGAATGCTATACGGCTTTTTAAGTATATTTTTGATAAAGGTAAACTTTGGTGTTGGAAGTATTTTTTCATGTGCTTCATACCATGAAAGTCTTTTATAAAATTTCACAATGCATAGTAAGATTAAGTAAATAAGTGCAAATACAATAAGAATATCACTAGAGGATACGTTTATCATCTGTCCCCCAATTTATTCCAATCTCATCAAGTTTATTTTTTTCTACATCATTAGGTTCAGTCAGTATAAGTTTAAATTTATCTCCGATCGTTTCTTTTAAAGATAAGAGGTAAGGAACATCGTCTTGCTGTAAGAAAAGCATTGAATTATGCTCCTCCCATCGAGGATTATTAAAATTCTCCCTGATAACTGCATTGTCATCATCTTCAGTTAGAGCGTTTCCCATGTATTTTGCAATAAAGGAACGAATGTCAAATTCAAATTCATATATGTCACTGTGAAGTTTGCTAAAGATTTTTTCATTAAGCATTTTTTCGTTACCAATCCAATAGTCATCCAATACTCGAATACGATTATTCTCAATTTCCATAATATTCAGAGAACAAGGATCGTCGTATTTCGTAAGCAGATTATATCGCACACTTTCTACGCTAACCTTAAATTTATTAGCAATCTCATCGCAGGTTTTCTTCTGATCAAGCATTTCATACATCTCATCTTCAAGGTCTTCTTCAAATTCTTTAATGCCGAGATCCTCCCTTAGTGCAACTGCGGGATCTTCTAATTCACAATCATAAACTAGTGAAATGTTTAAGTTACGAATTGGATTTTGAATAATTTCTTCTTCAAAAAGTAATTTTGTCATTAGATCAATATCTTCAAAAAATGATACGTCTTCCCTGGTAGTGAGATTACCACCATAAAATGTGAATGTTGTCTCTTCAGCTGTATTTATTTTTTCACTAATTTTCATTTAGAAAAAAAAATTAAACGCACCGCCACCACCTGAGTTCACAATTGCCGCTAGTACCGCTAAACCTACTACCCAATAAATAATTGGTGATAATGATTTTGCAAAATCATAAAATCCATCTAGTTCTCCATCTTTATGATATAGCCACCAAGCTAAAATACAGACACCTAGCCCTATTAAAAGACCAACAATAGTTATAAGCATAAATTTATCCCTATTTAAAATATTTAATAAGATTATCACATAAGGTATTTTGAACAACCTGCCACATCAATCTAAAATGCGGGGGGTGACTGCATATATAGGGGGGTTTGTATCCTTAGTTGTTAATTCTGAAATCTGAGTTAAAGTTTAACTTATGAAAATAATAAAGTTCATTTGGTATACTTGGACGATTTTTTCAGTTGGAATTGTTGGATATTTTACCATTAAGAATATTGATAATTGGCTTGGGGTTATAGGAGGAATAATTTTCATTATCTATTTTGTATTAATGATGAGAAGAGAAATGACTGACCCAAAAGCCAGAATGGGTAGAAGTTAAAAATTATTTCAAATATACTTTAAGAGTTCTATATCTATTTTAAATGAAACACCTGCTCTCTATATTAATCTTGTTAGGCTATATGTTTACGACTAATGCAGATGATCATCCACTTCCATCCTTAGATGACTACGTGGAAAGTAAGGATGGTATGCAATACATTTTGCAGAGATGTTATGCTCTTTACGAATTTCACTCTACAGTTCTTGACGATACAGATGAAATTCAGGCATTAAAAAATGCTGCAAAGATTTATTTGTTCAATGAAGTACGCTATCCAGACAATGAATTCTCAGAAGAGGAACATCGAGCTTTGTTATCAGCTTATATGAATACCAAGATAATGTATATTCAGGACGACAACAGCATCTGCAATGAAATCCTGAGTGTAATTGATGATTGGGCAGAGCAATAATATGTGCTTATCAAGTATCTTTAGGGTCGGGTCTAAGTCGTGTACGTACTCTACTGCACGACCCCGTACAAGACAGTACGTGTATGAATGCAAGTATAGATAATTTTGTATCTATACCTACGTTCGACGTCGTATGCTAATGTATGAGTCAGGCGTATATGGGAGAATAAATCAAAAATATACTTTATTTGATAAATCCTATTTCCTTAACAAATAATTCAGCTTCATGGTCTCTTCCAAATGCTACAATGCCAATGGATGTTATTTTTTTAGGATTAATATTTTTTGCCAAAAGAAAACCTGATTTCTCAAAATCACTTATAGGTAGAACGAATTCGTTAAAGTTCTCATTAACTGTAAATTCAGAAGCATAATATTGCCAAGGAAGGATTGTGCCTGTTGTTCTTAAGAAAATATAATATTTTTGACTATTGCCTTTAGCCACAAGTTTTACTGAGTTAGCATTTTCTAAGTTTATGCCTTTTAGATCTCTTCTGATTTGTATAAAGCCACCATTATTCTCAGTGGAAACATTCCCCTTTAAAACAGCGATTACATCTTCTTCAATAATATTATACTCGACATTGCCAGTTGAAACGCCACCCATTACGTCGTCGGCAATATATCTCCACTGCTCATTATTGCTAAAATTATCTTTGAACATGTCCTGGGCAATACTCGTTTTCCCAATTATAGCAGAAATAAATACAGCAAATGCAATTGATATAATGCTATTATTTTTCATATACTTATTAATACTTAAACATCTAAATTCTTAAATTGCTCTTACGATATAGAATACCCAAATTGGTATGATTAAAATCCAATAGCCATACATCCACATTATTCCAACCACGCCGCCCCAATCAGATTGTTCATAAGTAACTTTTCTCTCATGAAATGAATTATTAAGCTCCATTTTCATTTTCTCTACATTGAATTGCATTGACTGATTTTGAATATCTTTATTGCCCTTAATCCTACTTAAAATTGATTTAAGGTGAAATACTTGCCATGGCAGGTACAAAATACCAAAAATAATGTTCAAAATTACAAGAATATTGTGATCACTGGAAATATTACTATTTAATAAAATAATGCTGCAAATACTGTTGAATAAAAAAATAATAAACCAGCCTAATTCCTCATAAAAATAAAATCTCTCATATTTAATTAAGATAGCACCCCAACAAAAGAATTGTGAAATTGTTACTTGTATTACCATCAGCCAGGATAAAGCTGTAACAAACATATAGTCCTCATTATTAATAATTCTCAGTACATGACTGAACATAAAAATATAAGTGACTTCAACAATTGTTACTAAAAATCTAGTTATAAATACAGATGATAAAATTGAGTCAAACAAGACTGCTTTTGAAGCATAGTTAACTGGAAACATACATCGGTAGACTGAAATCAGTAATAGGAATTGTGCAGGTATTAAAATCCATAAATTATCTGTTGCATCAAGATATGTAAAAGTCCCCCAAAGTAGAATTAAATTCGATATGACCCCCACTCTCAAAAAATTGAGTAAATTTTTGTACATATCTTTTAATTTCCTATTTTGTATTTACCAGGATGCACTGCTGAAAGAATTAATAAACCAGCAATAATTCCTGTATTTTTTACAAAATTTTGCAACTCGTGCCGTTGCTCAAGACCCGACTCCATATTCCAGAAATCATGCATGTAGTAATTGATAATGATGGTTAAAATTGCAAGACTAAAAGCTGAAAACTTTGAAAATTTTCCTATTAGTATTGCAATGGCACACGCAGCTTGGATGACGATCGTCATTACCAGCGCTATCTCCGTATATGGCACTTCATGATTAAACATATATTCCAGTGTCAGATTGTAATTAAATATCTTGAAGACAGCTCCAAACACAAGAAAGTAGATACCTATAATTATTCTACCAATTAATAAATTTATATTACTCAAAACTAATCATTCCAATTCATATATTTTTTACAGTTTACAGGAGTTTCGGATAAATAGCTAAATCCTTCTTGCCAAATATATTCAGCGTTTAAACAGCATTCTAACATTTCTTTATTTGCACTATGTTGCTGGTAACAAATATTCTCAAGAGGCATTCTTTTTTGATGATTAAATATTTCTAGTCCAAAAATTATTACGGATGAAATGATTAAAAATAGTATTCCAAAGATAAGTGTTAATTTTTTAAATTTGTTGATTGCCTTATCAAAGTAAAAAAAATAACCAAATGGAATAATTAAAAAAATAATTATTATCAAGAAAAGAATATAATCTGGAATGAGGTATTGTATGTTTACTTCATTTTCAAAATAATAATCGATAAAAGGTATATAGGTCAGAAAGGCTAGATAAACTAACCATGAGAATAGCAATATTGATTTAACATTTATAAGTGTTTTGCTAGCTTTTCGAGTAATGGCAAAATATGGAAGAAGATAAAAGAGAAGAATTTTAGAAATTAAATATACATAAAACATTACTTTTTAACTAATTTCCATATTCCACTGTTATCATCATCTATAATAACAAATATTTCACCAGAATCATTTTGCTCAACATCGCGTAATCGTCCCATACCTTCTATTAAGACAGTTTCATTAGACGCCTTACCGTCATTAAAATCTAAACTGATTAGTCGTTGGGCTTTTAAGCTGGTTAAAATGACTTTATCTTTTAGCTCAGGAAAAAGGCTACCTTTATAAAAGGTCATATCACTTACCGCAATTGATGGGATCCATCTATAAATTGGCTTTAGCAGCCCTTCTTTCCATGCACTGCCATCACCAATTATAGAACCATCGTAGTCAGTTCCGCCCCATGCTACATCCATCCAACCATAATTTGTGCCCTTTACAACTTCACCAAAAAAGTCTCCTCCTTTTGGTCCATGGTTTGTTATATAAATTGAATTATCATTTGAATTTAATGCCATTCCTTGAGGATTCCTCAATCCAATTTGAAAGACTTCTGGAAGCCAGTCTGGCTCAGATGAGTATGGATTGTCTGAAGGCGCCGAACCATCTCGATTTATTCTTATAATCTTGCCTATATGATTTGTAGGATCTTGAGTGAAGCTGCCTTGTGCTCTCTCGCCTACACTTGCATACAAAAGATCTTCTTTGATCATTAATCGAGAGCCCCAATGTATATTGTCCCAAAGAGGTGGTTGTGACTGAAAAATATTTTGCAAACCTACCAATTCATTGCCTTGAATAAATCCTCTTGCAATAGACGTACTAGTTTTGTCATTGCCCATATCTTCTGTATAACTAACAAATATTTCTTCGTTACTGTACAAGATATCAAGCATTCCTGCTTGCCAATGAGGTTGGACAACTTTGAGTTCATGATCAAAATTGATTACTTCCTTTGTTTTCAAATTAATTTTTAAAATTTCACCAGTTTTTTGAGTAAGGAACAATTCATTGTCATTGATGAAACTCATGCCCCATGGCTTAGTCAAGTTATCGATTACTTTTTCAAGCTTATACTCTGATGCATATGAAATTGATGAAAATAAAATGTATATAAAAATAGTTATTAATATTTTCATAATGACTAGTTTATTTTGTTTACTGCAAATTCTTCAAGCTGTTCTTTAGTTACATAAGATAAGGCATTTAAATGACAACTCTCTAAATACACACGAGGCGCTACTCCAGCATCGTAAGCCTCTTTCCATCTGAGTGCACATAAGCACCATCGATCACCTTCTTTTAAACCAGGAAAATTAAATTCAGGCCTTGGCGTAGATAAATCATTCCCCATTGCTTTACTGAAGGTAAGAAAATCCTCTGTGATTTCAGCACAGACTACATGACTTCCAAAGTCGTGTTCGTCAGTATTGCAAAAACCATCGCGAAAATATCCAGTTACTGGATCATGACAACAGGCTTCTATTTTATCCCCAAATATATTGATAACTTCTGCTTTGCTCATCAAATTAAATTAGGTCAAAAGGTATATATTTCCAACTATAAACAACGGTATTTGAAGCCCAAAATTGGTTAATATGGCTCTATCCGACGTCATATATCCGACAGTGGTCCAACCAATGGCTCCTGTTCCGTGAACAAATATATTTAAGGGGTAAATGTTAAGATTTGTTAGTAAAATTCCTACAAGTATAAAGCAAGTACTGCCCCATTTAATATAATTAACCATAATTTACTCCTATTTATTTTTTCAAAGTATTATAACATTACTCTCATAATTTTATAAATTTACAATACTCTAACTATAGGAACATCATGATTAAAACGAAAATTACAGAAATGTTTGGAATTGAACATCCAATTATACAAGGTGGAATGCACTACGTTGGTTTTGCTGAAATGGCTGCTGCAGTTTCTAATGCAGGTGCACTTGGTATTATCACCGGCTTAACACAAGAGTCCCCAAAAGCTCTAGCAAATGAAATAGCAAGATGTCATGATATGACTGACAAGCCTTTTGGAGTGAATCTAACTTTCTTGCCTGGATTTGCTAATCCTGATTATCCTGGATACATTGAGTCTATCGTTAAAGGAGGAGTAAAAATTGTTGAAACAGCTGGAAGGAGTCCAGAAAAATTTATGCCTTTATTAAAAGATGCTGGTATAAAAGTAATTCACAAATGTACTTCTGTTAGGCATTCCTTAAAGGCTGAAAAAATTGGTTGTGATGCAGCAAGTGTTGATGGTTTTGAATGTGGAGGCCATCCAGGTGAAGATGATATTCCTAATATGATCCTACTGCCTAGAGCTTATGAAGAATTAACAATTCCTTTTGTAGCTTCAGGTGGCATGGGCAACGGACAGCAATTAGTAGCGGCGCTCGCTATGGGTGCTGAAGGCATAAACATGGGAACACGATTTATTGCAACAAAAGAAGCTCCTGTTCATCAAAATGTTAAAGATGCCCTCGTGAATGCGAGTGAACTAGATACAGAACTGATTATGAGACCTCTCAAAAATACTGAAAGGGTTTTAAAAAATGACGCTGTGACACGCATACTTGATAAAGAAAAAGCACAAGGTGACAATCTTCAGATTCAAGATATTTTTGGCGAGGTTGCAGGAGTTTATCCAAAAATTATGCAAGAGGGAACAATGGAAGCAGGTGCTTGGAGCTGTGGAATGGTTGCTGGATTGATACACGATATTCCAACTTGTAAGGAGCTTGTGGATAGGATTATCTCAGACGCTGAAAGCATAATTCATGATCGACTGTCGAAAGTAAAAATTGCTTAAATATTACTACCAAATTTAAGTATTTTATTACTACCAAGATACAGTAGTAATTCTTTACAAATGACTGCTGATAAGGAAAAAATTATAGCTTCAATCGAAAATTCTCTAAAGTTTTATGAGTATGAACTCACGGTTCCGTTGACTAATTTTATATTCAGAACACCATTACATTGGAACGTAATGCTCATTATAGCGTTAGCAACATTCAAAGATGAGTATGTTACTTCCTTTCAAGAAATTTGTAAGTCAATACCCTCCAAGGTTGGCTCAAAATCTTCAATACAATCAATTATAGAAAACGGCATTCAAGAAGGCTTCATATTTAAGGCGCCCTTAGTAAAAGATATGCGAGTTAAATCGCTTACTCTTACAGATAAAGCAAAGAAGGATTTTGAAGCTTGGTTAAAGGCTGATGCTGAAACGTATTCACCACTAGCTTTATCAGCACCATTTTAAATTTATCGTATTACTTTTTTCCTAGTTCCTGGCTCAGGTGGCTTTTCTGCACCTCCTGCAAAACACTGGGCTATAGACATCCATTCATTGGCAACATTGCCCACTAGTTTTAAGTTAACATCTTTTATATTTCTTACTTGAGTAACAACTTGACAGAATTCTTCAGCTAATCCTTCTATAATATTTTCATTTGCTGGATCGTTGAATTCCCAAATCTCTCCAGATGGTGAGGTCAGTTTCAAATAGGGAGTGTCTTTTGGTAATGGCTTTTGATGAACTGTATAGCACCACTTAAATGTATTGTTTCCAATGATTACAATATTCTTAATTCTATCTTCATTAACTCGGTCAACGCCAAGTGAATCATAGAGTTCCTGTGCATGTGCCCATGTTTCCATGTGTCTTGCGCTAATCGAGGACCGGGCACTCATATCAGGCCCCATCCATTTAACTCTCTTTTTTGGATCTGCAACAGCGAACCTTGTTGTCATATCCTCATAGTAATTCTTCCATGTATCCAGTAATTCTTTTCCTTGTTTGCCTTGAGTAATGGTTTCTTCAAACTGGTTCATGGTTGATCCTTTGCCAAACATTTCAAGTGCTGCGTTTGCAAAATTTTTCCACTCCTCACCATCTATTAATGACAAATCTGCAGCATGGTTCCATACATGAAGGTGACCGATTACATTATTGATCGTCCATCCTTTGAATTGAGTTTTCTCATTGAAATCATTGTCTGATAGATTTGACAGTAAATCATAAACTGCGTTACTTTCTTCGCAGAAATCATAAGCTTGTGGTAAAGATGTTTTAGTATCAGTCATTTTGACCACTTAGGCTTTCTCTTTTCAATAAATGAGGATATTCCCTCTTTACCCTCATCGCTCAACATTCTCTCAGCAAATCCCTTTGCTGCAAATTCTATCATTTCTTTTCGTGTTAAGTGTCGCGTAGCTAAAACAATTTCTTTTGTTACTGTATTGGCTCCCGGTGCACATTTGAGTACACCTTTCTTTATATCAGACTCTATAACCTTTAAATCATCAGCATCTTTTGCAACAAAATCAGCTAGACCCATTTCATGTGCTTCTTTTCCAGTAAACCTTGCTGCTGTCAGCATAATTCTTCTGGCCTTTGCAAGACCAATTCTTTGAGAAACAAATGGTGCAATTTGTGCGGGAGGAATACCAAGTGTTGTTTCCGTTAATGCAAATTTACAATCTTCTGTGACAACAACAATGTCACCTGCGCATAACATTCCTAGACCTCCAGCCATGGCAGCTCCTTCGGCCAGCATAATTACTGGCTTGGGATATGAATTAATCATATCAAAAAATAATCCTGTCATTTCACTCGCATGATGCACATCCTTCAAGCCTTGTTCACCTCCCTGGAAACCTGTTTTAAACATCTTTAAATCACCACCAGCACAAAATATACCCCCTTCACCTCTGAGAGTTACGCCTCTAACACTCAAATCATCTCTGACAGCGTCGAAAATATTCTTTATGTCGGTGGTCATTTCTTCTGTAAGAGCATTTCGCTTTTCAGGTTGATTAAATGAAATGGTTAACCATTCATCTTCTAATTGTACGTTACAAGCTTTGGTGTTTGGTAAATTACTCATGATAAATCATATCAGTTTTCCTAAAGTATCATAATTATAAATATTCTTGGTTCTTCTCATAGCTATATTTGTATTTTTTAGTAAGTAGTCTCTGACATTTTTTAAAAAAGGATTGGTCAAATGATTTACGTAGCCTTGAAGTGCTGAAGAACTTTTTATGTAATTTACTCTTTTTCTTCTTAGGTCATTATATTTATCTTGCACCAAGTCATAGCTTGGTAATTTCAGAAGTAATTTTCCAAGAACAAAAGCATCCTCAAAGGCCATTGCACCACCCTGCCCTAAAAAAGGCATCATTGGATGAGCAGAGTCTCCTAAAAGAGTAATATTACCTTTTGAAAAATTGTTTAATTTATTTCGATCATATAAACCCCATCGAAATACTTTTTTTGAAGATTTAAACAATGAATGTATAAAATCTCCATAATCAGATAAATCACTTACTAATTGATCATGAGTACCCTCTTCTCTCCATGACTCGTTATTTTTAGCATTATTCTTGATGACTCCGATAAAACTTGTTTCAAGAGAATTGTTGATAGGGTAGCAAACAATATGACTTCGTGGTCCAAGGTAGATGTTTATTCTTTTGCTATCTGACGTACCTATACCTCTCCATGCAGTATATCCAGTAAATCTCGGTGAGTCATTTTTGACATAATTTGACCTTACAAAGGATTTAATTCCATCACAGCCAGCAATAAAATCAACACGGGCTTCATTTCCGTTCTGAAAAAGAAGTTCTTTCTCGTTTTTAATCTTAACCAGCTCATGTGAAAATTCTATTTTTCCACCAAGTGATAAGTACTTATCAAGCAGATGTTTAATCAATATCTTTCTATTTGTAGTAATAAGCTTGCCGAATTCACTTACATTGACTTCTCTGATTACTTTACCCACATTATCTCTCCACACAATATCGATAGGAAGACAAGATTCTTTTTCAACTTTTTCTAAAATTTCGAGTTCATCTAATAAGCAAATAATATTTGGAGAAAGAGAAATGCCAGCACCATAGTTACTAGGACCGTCTGCCTTCTCATAAATAGTACAATTTTGTGAACCCTTTGCTAATATACAACCTAAAGTAAGGCCAGATATTCCAGCACCAATAATTCCAATCTTATTTGTCATTCTGTCTCTATAAATAAAATTAGTTTTTCCTTAGCTTTTATCAAACATTTATCGGAAATAATTTGATTACTTATGCCATGTGTAAATGAATTCAGTTTTTGATCAGATAAATTGTATTCAAGGCCTGATGTTGTAATTCTGTTATCAGCAATCAAAGAGATCATAGATAAATTTCTGTGTTTCTTTTCTAAAATTTCTTTACTTCCATTAACAAAAAATATCTGAAAGTAATTAGTAACTATTTCAATATTGAGAATATCTGAATATTGTTGTGCGATCAAAATATTGGCCAAGCTGTGATCGTCTCGTTCACCTGTTGAACCAATTATGTAAATATTTTGAATATTTTTAGCAATGCAGTAATTCAACGATTTCTCCAGATCAGTTTGATTTTGATCTTCCACAACTACTATGGTGCTTTTAGAACTGGCAGTATTAATTTCTACTGTGTCCATATCACCGATAATGACATCTGGTTCAATATCTAATTCTCTGAATATACTTAGATTTGAATCAACGCAAATTTTTAAATTAATTTCCTTTATGAGTTGCTTTGCATAATTTGAAACAGGTTTTTCACCATTTGCGACTAAGACAGCTGATGTACTCAAAATTATAGCACTTAGTAATTGATTGGGCCTGAGATTACGTTGAACCTCTCATCTTGAACCTGGAAAAAATATGAAATATTACTTCCTTGTCTTTTATTTTCATTAAACGTCACTGATCCAAGTTTTAATGGATCTTCAAAATCTTCTAATGTTTCCAACGCAGCGATTAAGGACTCAACAGTTAAGTCTTGGCCAGCTCTTTTTATGCCCTCAACGACCATATCAGCAAAAATGTATCCATAAATCGCACCTGTGTTTGGCTCAGTGCCATATAATGAATTGAATGAGTCCCACCATGCTCTCTCATCACTATTGGCTGTATCATAGTATGGAAAGACGAGAGAATTTAAGCAATATAAGCCGTTCATTACACCGTTTGGCTGTTCTGCAACGACGGTATAGTAACTTGCTGAAGTCGCTACAAAATCTACATCCGTCCAATTAATTTCTTTTGACTTCATGAAAGGTAGTATGGTCGTTCGCACTATTGTTCCCATAGCAACCAAATCACAACCTGCATTTGATAGTTTCTTAATTTGAGCTGTGAAATCAGTATCTGTTGGCTTTGCAGAAGCGCTTTCAACAATTTTCATTCCCATGGCTTCTACTTGATCGTATGCAGCATCTACGATCTCTTGTCCAAAATCTGTATCCTCATAAAGTACGCATACAGATTCACGATTATTATTTTCAACCAAATACTTAATACCTGTTCTAATTTGATCATAATACGTTGAGCCAGATGTAAATTTTAATCGATCAAAAGGATCAAACATTGATCGTGCAGCAGTGAGTGGAAATAAGTTGGGAACATTCATTGCTAATTGATCGGTCATTACAGCATTATTCATGGGTGTGCCCAATGATCCCATCATAAATGCAATTTTGTCTTTTCTGAGTAACTTATTGGCAGCTTGTACTGCTCTCGGCACGGTATATTGATGGTCCTCAACAATAAATTTAATTGTTCTACCAAATGCTCCTCCGTTTTCATTGAATTCATTAAAACGCATATTGGCTCCATCGACACTTTGTTTGCCAATCATTGATGCTGGACCACTTATGTCTGTGTGCATACCAATAAGTATCTGATCAGAACTGATTCCTTGATCAGCAAATAATTCATTAGATAAAAAAATAAATAAAAAGACCGATGATAGAGTCTTTAAAATTTTAATACTCATATTTCATACTGTCGGCGCGGACAAACCTGCCTTCTTCTACAACAAATAAATATGCATCACTTGAACCTAAATGCTTGTCTGGACCCCATGATAAGACTGACTCGCCAAAAGGCATCTCATAATTATCAATTGATTCTAATCCACTCGTGAAAGAGTCTACGTTTAAATCACTGCCAGCTATCTCAATAGCCTTCGCAGTAATATCTGCGTACATATATCCGTAAGCTGATCCAATATTAGGGCTATTACCGTAAATGCTTTCATATTTATCTATCCAATTACAAACCCACTCATCACAATTTTCCCTGCTTGGGGTATCAAATTGAGCAAATGTATAAAAGCCATCGGTAACTCCATCAGGCTGACTTGCGATTACTGGATGAAAACTTGCTACCTGACCAAAAAATAAAGCATCCCATCCCATTTGCCGAGCTTTTGTATAAGCTAATATCGTATCTTTTACAATAGTGCCCACTGCAACAGCTTCACATTCTGCATTTTTTAATTTTGTGATTTGTGCTGTCAAGTCAGTGTCAGTTGGTTTGTTTGTAGTTTTTTCATGCAATGCCATTTTCATTTCTTCTAACTGATCCACTACTCCATCGTATGTTTCTTGTCCAAAATCATTGTCTTGATAAAGAACGCAGATTTTATTCATATTCTTATCTTCTACAGCCCACTTAACTCCGGATCTTATTTGATCGTAATAAGTTGATAAAGCTCCAAATTTTAATTTGTGAAATGGCTCTGCCATTGAACGTGCAGATGACAAAGGAAATAAGTTGGGTATATTTTTTTGTTCTTGCAGTTGAAATACTGCATTATTCATAGGTGTACCTAAGCTTGCTAACATTAAAAATATTTTGTCTTTGTTAATTAATTTGTTTGCCGCTTGAACGGCTCTTGGAACTTGATATTGATGATCTTCAGCTACAAGCTTTAAAGTTCTTCCATTAATTCCACCAGCTTCATTGATTTCGTCAATTCTCATCTTAGCACCTTCTACCGAATACTTTCCAAATGAAGACACAGGCCCACTAATATCCGTATGCATACCAAGCATTATTTCATCATCACTGACGCCTTGATCAGCAAAGCTTGATGCCGAATAAATAGATAAGATTGAAATAAAAATTAATAATTTTTTCATAAATTGCCCCTATAAATATGAAGAAATACTAATGAGATCGTGGCTGAAAATCAAGCAGATTGATACATTTGATCAATTACAGAGCTGTACTTTTCATTGATGAATTTACGTTTTAATTTCATTGTTGGTGTAAGTTCATCATCCTCAGCTGTTAGCTGTGTATCAATAAGGGAGAATTTCTTTATCTGCTCTACGTTTGCAAATTTCTTATTAACTGAAGAAACTTCATTGTCAATCAGCTCTACGATATCCTTAGATTTGCATAAACTTTCAAAGTTTGAGAACGGAATGTCATTATCTTGTGCATGTTTCATTACGTTTTCTTCATCTATCATAATTAAACAGGATAGAAACTTTCTTTTGTCCCCTATGACAACAGCATCTGATACGAAAGGGCTAAATTTTAATTCATTTTCTATTTCAGATGGAGAGATGTTTTTCCCACCAGCGGTAATTATAATATCTTTTTTTCTATCAGTAATTTTTATATTGCCATAATTGTCCATCTCACCAACATCGCCTGTATGCAGCCAACCATCTTTTAGCGTTTCTTTTGTTTGTTCAGGTTTATTCAAATAACCACAGAAAACGCCGGGTCCTTTAAAAAGGATTTCACCATCATCTGCAATTCTAATTTCTGAGTCATTAACTGCCCTACCTACGTGCCCCAGTTTTATTTCTCGTGAATAAAAAGCTGTACCTACACCTGAGGTTTCGGTCATGCCCCAGCCCTCCCTCATATCTATACCAAGTGATAAGTACCAATTAATTAACTCGGGCGATATAGGAGCAGCTCCACTTAAACCGTATCGACAATTATTGAGACCAAGCAGTTTTTTAATATTTTTTAAAACTAATTGGTTACACAGCCAATATAATATCTTTAAAGATAAAGGGGGTACCTTGCCTTCGATAAAGTACTCTTTGTATTTGGAGCCTACATTTATTGAGAATTGATATGAATACTTACCTATAAAGGTTGCATCTTTCATTAAAATAGTAATGGATGAATAAAATTTTTCCCATATTCTTGGCACAGCGATAAATACAGTTGGAGAGACTTCACGAATATTTTCAGGAACTGTATCTATACTCTCTGCAAAATTAACAACAGCACCAGTTTTTAAAGGTATCATAACTGATACTGAGCGCTCTAGAATGTGACATAATGGAAGAAATGATAATTGTTCTTCATGTTCCATCGTTTCAAAAATGTCGTAACCAGTATTGATTGAATAAAGTATATTTTCATGATTGATCATGGCACCTTTGGAGGGGCCTGTTGTGCCAGATGTGTAAACTAAGATGGCAATATCGCTAGAATTAACGTTATTAATTAAACTTTCCCATAGATCAGGCTTTTCTTGATTTGCCTTTTCACCTATTTTTAAAAACTCTTCATAACTAATGACTTGATCGTCATGAAATTCATTTAATCCCTCCATATCGAAAACAATAATCTGCTTCAGTGTGGGACATTCACTTCTTACTTCTAAAATTTTATCAAGTTGTTCTTCATTTTCAGCAAAATAAAACTTTGTTGAACTATCATTTACTAAGTACTTTACCTGCTCAGCTGAGTCTGTTGTATAAATTCCACTTGAAATACCTCCTGCACCAATGGTTCCCATATCTGTATAGAGCCACTCAGGCATTCCCTCACTAGCGATTGATACGACGTCACCTTTTTTAAGTCCAAGTGTGTGGAGAGCTAAGCCAGTTAGTTTTGCTTTTTCTCCATATACGGTCCATGAAATTTCTTGCCAAATACCTAGATCTTTTTCTCGCATGGCTACTCTATCTGCTCGAGATTTAACTGAATTCCAAAATAATTTTGGTATTGTATTTATCTCCACATTTTTTTCTTTTTCCAACGTCTTTCCCCTCTTATTCCTTCATCTTGTTGGCCAAGATAAAATTCTTTAATGTCTTCTTTTTCAAGCAATTCTTTACTATTGCCTTCCATGACTATTCTTCCCAACTCTAAAACGTAACCAAAATCAGAGTTGCTTAATGCAATATTCGCATTTTGTTCAACCAGTAATATTGTAGTTTTCAATTCTTTATTGATCCTGATTATAATTTCAAAAATTTCTTTAACAAGTTTTGGTGACAAGCCTAATGAAGGTTCATCTAAAAGCATAATTTCTGGCTTACTCATTAATGCACGACTAATGCAAAGCATTTGCTGTTCGCCGCCAGAAAGTAATCCTGCAGGCTGATTTTTTCTTTCCTTAAGAATGGGGAAGTAATCATACACCTGCTCTATATCTTTCTGTATGCCTTTTCTATCACTTCTAGTGTAGGCGCCCATTTCAAGGTTTTCTAAAACTGAACAGTATGGGAATACTTCTCTTCCTTCAGGTGCATGGCTCATGCCTAATCGAAGTATCTTATCGGGATCTTTTTTTTGTATTTCACTTCCACTTAGAAACACTTTTCCCTTTCTAGGATCTATGGCACCTGAAATTGTCTTTAAAATAGTCGTCTTACCTGCTCCGTTTGAACCTAATATTGTTACGATTGATCCCTCTTGAACTTGAAAACTAACACCCCTGATTGCCATAATAGGTCCATAAAAAGTTTCAATATTTTCTACATTTAGCAAAGGTTCTGACATTATCAATCCATCAATTTTTTAGGTAAAGGAATTATTTGATCTAGTAGTATTTGTGCGTAAGCTTTCCCTTGAGGGTCATTCCTTAAACTAGCGGGCCCGCCGCCACCGAGAACATCATTGAGTATAAAATTAATAGAATTGGATCCAGGCAATAAATACTTTTCAACCGATCCTTCTAAAAAGTTCTTAAAACATTTCATAACTACATCTTCTGTTAAATAATTGCATATTGCAGGGTAAAATTTTGGATCTCTTGAAATGATCCCTATATTAGCTTTGTTTCCTTTATCTCCGCTTCGTCCATATGCAATTTTAATTAGAGGAACATCAATAAATTTTTGATCTCTGGAGTCAAATGTTGGGTTTTCAGGTTTTACTATTTCAGACATATTAAATTCTTTAGGTTGATGGACTGCAAACTCTTTATTTGAACCTTCTAAATCTATGGAAACTTTTACATCTTCTTTATTAACCATAAAAGAGAACAATCTAACAATTGGCGATGGCTTGGGCCTACCGCCAACAAAGCCCGATAATCCTGGTGGCGTTGCTAATCCTAGTCCTACCGACTCTTTCAATAATAACCCTACTGCTCTTATGTCTTGATGTTTTGCAGCAAACTTTAAAACAACTTCTCTATTATCTGTATTTTGATCTTTATTGGTATATTGACTGTTGTCACCAATAATTTCAATGCTGGTTTCATCAAAGTCAGGAATATTCATCATTCGCATAATCATTTTTGCTCTTTCAAATATTGCTTCCCCATAGGTTCTTGCTTTTTTTGCTGCATCAATGCCCACAAATGAACAGACATGGCCTGCGCGAAAACCGTCGGCATATGTTGCACACACTTTATATTGCTGAGGGGCAGGATATCCTTTTGCGCCCGTAACCTTAACCGTATCTTTTTCGATTTCAGAAATAATTACATTTGAGAAATCACAAATTACATCTGGGAGTATATACGCTTGAGGATCACCAATTTCATATAACATTTGTTCTGATACTGTTCCAAAGCTCACCAATCCAGATGTATTTTTTGATTTTGTGCAAATGAATTCTCCATTTTCAGAAACATCCACAATTGGATAACCGATCATATGAAGATTCTTTGAAGAAAGTTCCCAGTCTGTAAAATTTCCACCGGTACTTTGTGTGCCGCATTCAATAATGTGACCTGCTAAACTCCCTGAAGCCAGCTTGTTATATTCGTCTTCTTTCCACCCGTAAGTGTGAATGCACGCGGCCAGGGTTACCGCACTATCAACACTTCTCCCAGTAATTACTATATCTGCACCATCATTGAGTGCTTGCGCGATTGGGAATGCTCCTAGGTATGCATTAATACTTGCAATCTTATCCAACTCTGGAAATTTTTCATCAGAGTACATTTCTAGAACTCCACTATCTAAAAATTTATCTTTATGTTCAAGTAAGTCATCACCCAAAACAACGGCTACTTTTAAATCCAAGTTTAGCTCCTTTATAAGTTCTCTAATAGCATCCGCACATGCTTGGGGATTAACACCTCCTGCGTTACTAAGAATTTTGATTTTCTGGTCAGCAATTTGCTTCAAGTTTAGTTTCATTACACTTGAAACAAAATCAATGGCATAGCCTTTTGAAGGATCTTTTGCTCTAGCTCGAGCCATAATGGACATGGTTATTTCAGCAAGATAGTCATAAACAATAAAATCAAGGTTATTTCCATTTAACAATTGAGGAGTTGCCACTACAGAGTCACCCCAAAAGCCACTTGCTCCACCAATTCTAAGTTGTTTAGACATATTTTAAGATTATATATTTTTTTGTAATAATAAGTTAATTAAATTAATATCATATCACTAAATATGGGCTTTATTAAATCAATCAATAATGCGTTTGTAAAATGCTTTGACTTTAAGACGAGAGCGACTCGCTCAGAATTTTGGTACTTCTATTTATTCACGACAATCGTTGGTTTTATAGGCTTGCAATTTGATCAATTATTTGAATTACAAATACTTGGAATAGATCTCAATAATTCTCCAGGAACTATCATGTTGGGCCCCATGTATATTTTTTTATACTTTTTATTTATGTTGCCTAGTATTGCTTTGTATATTCGAAGGCTTCACGACACTAATCGGTCAGGTTGGTGGTTGTTGATTGTTGTGGTTCCCTTCATTGGAATAATTACATTAATTTTCTTTCTCTGCCTTAAAGGCAGTGAAAACCAAAATGATTTTGGTGCGCCATCATACTAACTAATGAGTTGTTAGTCCTTGAGACTCTGATACTTACTTCTGTAATAAATGAGCGGCCTCTTGCTGTCATCAGTCTCTAAATTTTGAACCTGACCTATAACTAGTACATGGTCTGCTATATCAATTTGTTGGAAAACAGATAGCTCGATATGGCCTAAAGTATCATTCAAAATAATATTTTTATTCTCTGAGATAGAATGTTGGGTTTTATTAACCTTCTCTGGATCTTTTGTGGCAAATAATCTGGATACCTCTTCTTGTTCACGCGATAAAAAATTAATAACAAATGAGTTATTTTTTAGAAAATCAACATGATCAGTTTCTGTTTTATAGATATTGAAGATAATTAATGGTGGATTCAAACTTAAAGAAGAAAATGAATTTATAGTAAACCCACTTGAGTGTGATGTTGCAACAGCAACGCCTGTTGCAAATGAGCCAAAAGCTTTTTTCAGCGCTGTATTATCAAAATCTGATGACATAGATATAAAAAATTGATGATGAACAGTTAAACTATTACTGATTTTAGTAAAGATATATATCCATCTTTTATTTCAATTTCTTGCTTGTGTCCCTTTTTAAGAAGCAACTTATGAGCCTCCTTTAGTTTATAGCAGGGAACAAACATAAGTAAGTGATGTTCTAAGTGATAATTAACATAATATGGTGCAACAAATGCCCTTTCTAAAATATTTGCATAAGTGGTTCTGGCATTATTAAAATCATTACAATTATCTACTACACCAGCGTGCTCAGCAATATTTCTTATACGTAAAAAAAGTTGAAAGAATGTCAATAAGGGAAGAAGCCAAAATGCAAAATAATACCACCAATGACCAACTGCGCTAAAAGCTATAAAAATAATTATATTAGAGATAAGTATTCCAAAAAGTGTATTCTTTGACTTAAACCCACTAATTTTTTTACCATCATCTTTTTTTGTGTCATTTGTTAATAAAGTTTTAAAAATTAACTCATATCGCTGAACAAGACCACTTATCCCAAAAATATCTCTGAATACTTTTCTGGCAAAGCTAAATTTGTTAACTGGGAATGGCTTTGACAAACTCAAATCAGGATCATCAGCAGTTTGTGTGTGTCGATGATGAGATAAATGATAATGTCTATAGCCGTATGTATCTGACCACACAGGAAAAGCACAGATCCACTGAGAAAGAAAATTATTATTTTTCGTGCTGTTAACTATTAACCCATGTGCGCCCTCATGCATTAAAATTGCAAGTCCTAATTGTCTTCCGGAAATAACGAGCACTGTAAACAAGAATGTAAAAATATTTGGAAATATGGTGTAAAATATAATGGAGGCAAAAATTACAGCCCATGCATGCAAAAGCAAGCTTAAACCCTTTAGGTCACTTTTTTTCCTCAAGAAAGAGATCTCATTTTCAGAAAAAATTTCATTTGGTTTGATAGCAGGTGTAAATTTCATAATAATTATCTATTACTATATAAGAATTTAATTATTATTTTCATAGTCAATTTTTTTATACAATGTTTTCAATACTTTATATATTATTTCTAATAAGTTAATAAAGTTTAACACTAATATCTATAGTTTCTTTCTTGCTTTATTAACATACAATTTTCAAAAAAAACGGAGTTTATTATGAAAAATACTATAATTAAATTAGCAGCATTAGCATCCCTAGCGATGTTCTATTTGACTTCTAGTCATGCGCTAGTTCTAGACTTTTATTCAGTGTCTGGAATAGATACCCCAGAAAAAAGAACTCAAATGATTGAGGGATTTGAGAAATTCAAAAATTCTGCAGAGTCTGGAGGTGCAAAATGGATGGATTTCACTCTACAGATGAAAATTAAAGGTGATAACTACAATGAGCAAATGCTTTTTGGTGTCGTATACGAAAACTACCAAGATATGCTTGACACGAATGCGCTGTTTGCAATGAATAGTAAGTGGTTTGATGATAATTTCAATATTGATACAGATAATGTTATCAATGCAGTCATGGAAACCCCACCAGGTGCCGATATAGAATATGAAAAAGCCTCAGTCGGTAATACAAATTGGTTTGTAATGCTAGAAGTAACTGATTTTTTAAATTTCTTAAATCGAGTTCAGCAATTGCCTGCATTAATGGAGGAAAATGGAACAAAAGGGGATTTAGGAATTCTTAGTTGTTCGATATGTCCTGCATCATTAGGCAAGACAACACATATGATGTTTTTAAGTAATGATACAATGGCAGATATGGGTGCAGATTTAGATAATTTTGATTTAGATTCTCAAATCTGGTTTTACAGAAATATTAGACCATTTGTCGAGCAAGTAGATGCTGGAATGAACATGGTTATCGCAAATTAAAAAAGGAGAGAATATGAGAAAGTTAATTAAAATTTTAACAATATCGGCAGCTTTATTTGCGCTCTCTATAATCCCGTCTAAAGCATTTATAATGGATGTATGGGAGTTAAGAGGCGTTACGCCAGCTGAAGTTTCTGAAGCTACTTTAGCTTTTAAAGAAAAAGCAATGGATGGCGGTGCAATGTACACAGCATTTAGATCGTCAACAAAAATCAGAGGTGACGACACACTTGATACAGTATTTGTACACGCCTACTATGAATCCTTTGAAGATCAAATGGCGACGCAAGCGCTGATTGGAGCTAATCCAGATTGGTTCCAAAGTACCTTTGGAAAATTAGACTTTGATGATGTAGACAATACAACATTTGGAAACGATGAAGAATTAGGTGAGTCAGCTGCAGGTCAAACTGTTGCTTATGCATTTGTAGAAATTACAAGTGGTATAAACTTTGTTTTAAACTTTCCTATCATGCAGCAGATGATGCGTGATATGGGAGCCCCGGCACAAGTTTCAGCGATGGCGTGCGCATTGTGTGGTGAAAATGTACTTCCTACAAATGGAATGGTATATTTTTCAGCAGCTAATCCTGTAGATATGGGAAAAGCACTAGATATTTTCTCAAGCGAGGAAATGCAAAGATGGATGTTTGCAAACATGGTGCCGCATGGAAATATTACTGATGCTGGAGTTCTTGTTTTTAACGATTAGAATATAATTGATAGTCGTCTATTTATAGACGACTATTCAATCATATAATCCCTTTTGTCGGGTACAGATTTCTTATTTTTGGATAGCTGCAGTTGAAATACTACTAATCCAGACTCCTCGAACGATGCTTGTGATGATGATAAATAAAAGTCCCACATACGACAAAATTTTTCATCGTAAAGTTCTTTAACTCTATCAATGTTATCATAAAAGTTATATCTCCATCTCTTCAAGGTTTCAGCGTAATGAAATTTTAATACCTGAACATCAGCAAGAGTTAGACCAGATTTTTCGACTCGAGACATGGTTTCACTAAGGGCAGGTATATAGCCACCTGGAAATATATATTTTTCTATCCATGGATCATTATTTGTAGGTTCTGTTAGTCTTCCAATCGTATGAATTAAGGCAACACCTGTATCATTCAGTAAATCATGAACCTTATTAAAGAATTCTTGATAGTGGGCAGTGCCTACATGCTCAAACATTCCAACGGATACAATCCTGTCATAAGTCTCATTTACGTTCCGATAGTCTTGCAATCTGTATTCAACTTTATCCAACTTTTCATCAATTTTTCTTTGTTTAGCGTAGGCGATTTGCTCTTCTGATAAAGTAACCCCTACTACATTGGCATTTGACTTTCTATAAATATGAGCAGCCATTCCACCCCATCCACAACCTATATCTAAAACTGATTGTCCTTCTTCCAACAGTAACTTCTTAGAGATTAACTCCTTTTTATTAATCTGCGCCTGTTCTAATGTATCGTTAGGTGAATTAAAATATGCACAGGAATACTGTCTATCGGGGTCTAGAAACAATTCATATAATTTATCTGATAAGTCATAATGATGAGCGACATTATGTTTCGACTTAGAAATATAGTTACTTGTTCTGATTTTATTTTGTATTACTCTCACAATTTTAGATAATTTCATGACCCAATGGTCAATTTCACTCGTAGTATTCAAGAAAATAAGTTTAAGAAAATCATGTATTCGACCTTCTTCAACAATTAGGGAACCATTCATATAGCTTTCACCAAAATGAACAGAGGGATTCATAAGAAGCTGTAGTTCTGAAAAACTATTTGTTGTGCGGATACGTATTGCCTCTCCTGAGCCATCACCGTAGGTGTTTATTTCACCATTAGGACTGATCCAAGTTAAGTTGCCAACTTTTATAATTTTTCTGAGAAGGCTTTTTGTAATCATGAAGAAATTAAATAATGACTTTAAGTTTTTATCAATAATAAAAATTAATCTCGCTTTTCAGTCAAAAAAACTAATATTTTACTGTCTTTATCAATCCCACATTCACTATATTTTTGAGCTTCTGCAATTGCAGCATATCCAGCACCACCTGATGGCGTGGTTGTTAAATCATTTTCGTCTAAGTCGCTAAGTGAATTCTCTGCATCTTCATCTTCAATGGTAATGAAATGAGTACAAGTTATCGCTAATGAGGAAAGAGCTTTTAATGAGGGACTTTTACAGTCAAGTCTTCCCATATTAGATACCCCTCCTGTGACATTAGTAGCTTTTCCTGCATTTATTGACTCTTGTAACACTGGGGCCTTTGTTGGCTCAACAATAATTATTTTTGGTTTATTTCCAAAATACTTGCGTGCCAAAGATGCCATGGATGCTGGAAAGCCTCCAACGCCTGCCTGTAAAAATATATGAGTAGGTATTTCTGAACATTTATCATATGCCTCTGCTGCTAAAACTAGATATCCCTGCATAACTTGGAGACCGTAATCATAGCCATCCCAAGTCACATCAGATAAGAGGAACCAATTATTTTCTTCGGCTGCAATCTGTGCTCCTTGTAAACTTTCTTCATAATCATCACCGTGAATTACAACCTCAGCGCCATAACTTCGAATTCTGTCTGCAAATGTAGAAGGAACATTTTTTGACAAATAAATAACTGCCTTAGCCCCAAATATTCGTGCACCTGCAGCTAGAGAAAGTCCGTGGTTACCTGCGCTTGCTGAGACGTAGGTTTCTTCAGATAAACTTTTTTTCCAGTCATCATCTGAATTTTCTTTAGCAACTTTTTTTGCAGCATGAGAAGCAATAACAAAAGTAGCGCCTAAAGCCTTGAAACTTCCGAGGCCCATTCGATTTCTTTCATCCTTCAACCAGAGTTTATTAATTCCCAAATTGCTTGCCAACGCATCAGATGTGATTAAGGGGGTTTCAGCAGCAACAGGGCACATTGCCAATAATTTTCTCACTGCTTCTACATCTGTACTGACTGGATCTTTCCCATTTTCTGAGGGAAAACCTATTTGAAAAAAAGGATTAACAATTAACTTTTTCATTTTATATAAATAAGATTAACAGATTTAATAAAATGAAGATATTTATAAAATATTCGATTATTGCCTTTTTTTTTCTTACAATGAATGTGTATTCGTCCGATGAAAAAATTGGAAGAAATTTTATTGACTTAGAAGACATTGATGATGGTTATAATATTCACGTAATGTACGTCATACCAGCAGATGGCGTGGATAAGGAGTATGACCTTAACAGTAAGATAAGCATGTTGCTTTATCAAATTGATAAATGGTTTAATTCAAAAACAAAAAAGAGATTATATGCTGATGGACAGAATTTAAAATTTGATCGTAAACAGAATGGCAAAATAGATATTACTTTTTTAAGGCTTGAAAAAAAAGATAACGAAATTTCAAAAGAAGGTATTCAAGCCGTAAATGTACTTCAGCCAGCTATAAGCTCTCATGGTTTCAATGATCCAAAAAAAGTTTATTTTATTATTTATGGTGGATCTAACCGGGATGTCTGCGCTTCATCACAATTGCCTAGTTACGCAACTGAAGGCGTAATTGCAAATACTGCAGCTCTATATTATCCTGGCAAAAGAAGCGGCTCTTGTATTGAAAACAACGGAGGCTTTAAACCTGAATTCAATGAAACTGCAAAAGCAGCATTGCACGAAATTTTACACGTATTAGGGGCTGTTCCGCAATGTGCGAAGGATCATTTAGTTTTTAAAGATGAAGGAACAATTAACGACGGAATTGGTGGTCACATATCTATTCCTGGCGATATTATGTATAGCGTGCAGAGTAATGTTACTTACGATAAAGCAAAACACCTAGATTACAAAAGCACAAACTACTATAATCACAAAAATCCCAACTGTTTAGACATTGCAAAAAGCAAATACGTTACTCCAACAGTAATTGACTCCCAATTGCCTAGTTTTGGCAAAAGGTAGGCTATCCTATCATGGTCGAAGAGCGCATTATAATTTGTTGCTCCATTGTAGCAGTAACTGGTTGCTTGAAATAAAACTTTTCGTTCTCTTCTTTCCAGCCATCAAAAGCCTTACCCATATCGTCGAAGTTTTCAAAGCCCATTGTATAGGCCATCATGCCAGTGTAACGTTGACTAGCATTAACTTGCCATAACCTAACTTGAGCTCCGTGCTTTTCTTGAAATTCTTTTGCAGTCTGACACGACTGAACAAATTTACCCATGTTGCCCTGATCTTGAATTAACTTATACATAACAATGACAGTTACATTGCCAATTAATCCAGCTCCCTTTTCGAAACCTTTCATTTCTACCATTTCCATTGTATCAATAATTCGTCCAGATCCAGATGCTACAGTTTTCGCATACCATGCCTGTAATTCAGGGTCACTAATCAGCTTTTCCTGTGCTGCGCCATAATCTGAATAATTATCAAACATTGATACTGTATAAACCTCAATGTCTTGAGTGCCTGAGTGACTAACTCTTACTCCAGTTGGTATACCTTTATCATTCATTAATTTAATACCTTCTTTTGAGAGGGAAATAAATTCCATCTCTTTACCTGGTATTGCCGTTGAAACTTGACTTCTTGCGATTGCCATAAAAATTCTCCTTAAAAAATAGGTTATTTAAATTTACTTTTATTAAGATTTTATGAAACTTAGAAAATAAAAAACTACCAAAATATATAACTTTATATTGAGTCTATTTAGGGTATGGGCGTATAGTTGTATTTAACATACATTTGTTGATAACAAAGTTTCCCTGTCTTCATGGCATAGTCTTGATGATAGTCTTCAGCAGGATAAAATTTTGCAGCCTCTCTTATTTCAGTAACTACAGGATTTTCATGGATATCCATTGCGTCAATTAGTTTAATTTTATTTTTTATAATATTTTTTTGTTCATCATTATTGTAAAAAATTACTGATTTGTATTGTTCACCAATATCTGGACCTTGACGATTTAGTGTTGTTGGGTCATGCATAATGAAAAAAGCATCGATAAGCGTGTCAAAAGTTACCTCACTCGTATCGTAGTCAATTTTTACGACTTCTACATGGCCCGTTTCGCCAGTTAATACATCTTCATAACGTGGATTTTGAAGTGATCCACCAGCGTATCCTGACGTGGCATTTAATACCCCAGGCATATCTTCATAAAGCGCTTCAACGCCCCAAAAGCAACCTGCACCTACAACTAATGAAGCCAACATAATAATTGATATAATTTGAAAATTTAAAATTCAATGATAATTAACGCTCGGCAATTAGCATTTCATCATAAAACCAGAGCCCATCGTTATCTCGAATAACTTTTTCTACACACTCAATATAGCTTTGGTCAGCTTCTTTTTCTTTTACCATTTGATCACTTATTTGAGCAACATAAGTACAGGCGTTCCACGCAGAAAATACTAAAGAAGTTGAAATGCCGCTATTTATTTCATTTGGCTGAGACCTTAATTTGTATTTAAAGATTTCTGGATCTCTAAATTGGATTTGATTTTTTACTTCATCTTTCAAATTATTTTTCATGTATTGAATTATGTCATGGCCCTTATTTGGGAAAGGTTCTTCGTCTGGCCATAATTCATTGATTGCTTTCATCCCTGGATCTCCACCGTAAGAATGAAAAACTGCTAATTTTCCATTTGGCGCTAGGATGTCAGTCATTGGCATAATCACTGATTTAACTTTTTTTTCTACAGAAGCCCGTGACCTATATGCTTGAGATACAATGACTAAATCAAACTCATTAATTGAGTTTTCAATATTTGGAATTACCTGCTCTAGAGAAAATTCTTGGTCTTTTCTGTAAATAGTCAAAACTGATGGATGTTCATACGTTGTGTTTCCGGCTTTATTTTCTTCAACTCTCCAATTTTCTTTAAGCAGAGGGCCAAGCTGTCTCAATTGCTGATAAAAACCAAATGATGAATTGCCTTCAAGAGAGATATTGCTCCAGTTCATATTCTTTTGCTTGTCAGCATTGTTAGACTTTAAATAGCCAGCCTCTGAGTAATGTAAATTTGAAATCGTAAAAACCATATTTGGATGTTCAACAAAACGGTCTGCTAATTTTTCTATTGTGAGTCTAGCATCTTCCATGCTTACGTCCTTGCAAGATACATAGATAGGGATAGTTGGAAATTTCTGATGACAAATACGTAACACATTCATTAACACTGCCCCATCTCCAACACCAGCATCAAATATTTTTAAAGCTGGTTTTGAAGGTTTCAATTCATTAATTAGGTGCGATAGCTTCTCTGAAATAATAGCCTTTTCGTTTGTTGTTGTAACAAACAAAAGATATCTCTGTCGGTTGTCAAAAAATTTGACCTCATTAGTCATCATTTATCTTAACAACTCTTAAAAAAAATGGAACACTTCTATTGTATGGATACTGATGAATTAGAGCCAGTTATTAGGCCAAAAGAAGTTGATTTCGATACCTTGAGTATAGAAGAATTAAATGAATACATTCTAGAACTTGAAAAAGAAATCAAAAAAGCAAGGCAGTATATTTCATCAAAAGGTAAAGATCGACTTAACGCTGAGGAATTATTCAAAAAATGATAAATCGATACGGCATGGTTCCTGCAGCATTTTTTCTCTTTGTTTTTGCAATTTTTTTTACAACACTTTTTCCATCTCCACACAAAACATGTATTGATAAGAATATGATTATTTTGGATAACTTAGATAGTGAAAAGTATTCAGAACAAGAAATAGTTAATTATGGAAAATCAATAGGAATTGGCTGCAATGAAGACACTTCGTATCAACTTACAGCCAATTAGAATTTAATTAATTAGGAAAGTCCGTTAGGGCATCATCTGACAAAATTGTCATTACCGTTGTCTCTGTTAAAGCCCCAGCTTCTTGACGAGCTTTCGTAAGTTCTTCATCGTTTTTAAAAGCCATTAAGCCGACCTTGCTCTCATAATGCATGATTACAACCATAGAATTATCATCATCTGCGTGAGCTCCTGCATAAAGTACTTTTCCTTTAAAGCCTTTTATTTTTTCTGCATTAGCTTCTGCCATTGCTTTCCAAGATTTAAAGCCTTTCGATAGCTTTTGAGTTAACATTACATACATATTTTATTTTACTCCTTATGATTCCATTGATGCAATTACTTCTGCATTAAATGACATATCCGTTTGATATTCAGCCATGTTGGCCATCTTTTCAGCAGCAGGATGTGATTGCCACAACTCAAAATGTTTCATAGCCCCTTGATCAGTCACGTACACTTCATGCAAAGAGTAAATTGTTTTTCCTGATGGTCCTTTTTCTAAGTCATTATCAATATAGTGAGGTGCCTTAGAAACAGAATAGTCAACAATTCTTGGTTCATCATTGCCAGAGAGATTATGAGTTTCTCTCATCCATACTTCATGCTCAGCAAAGAAGCTTTCAACCTCTGATTTCTTGTCTTCTGGCACAATCCATTGAGTAGTGAGAGTATATTGTGATTTATTAGTGGTCATAATTATTCTCCCCATTTACCTGCGAATTCATATACTACAGCAGGATCATTGCCAACAACCCATCCATCGTGTCCAGGTGCAATAGAATATGCATCACCCGCAGAGTAACTCATTTCCGTTCCATCATTATGCTTTACTGCAACTGTTCCACTTACAATAACGCCAAGATGCGTGGCTTGGCAGCTATCCGTACCAACCGTTGGCTTGATATCATTTGACCATTTCCATCCAGGCTCGAGGGATAACTTCATAATCCTTTGTCCACCGACATTCACAGCTTCAATTTTTGCATTATTAAAATTGTCATTAACTTCATCAGCATTGCTAAAGCTTTTCACTTCTACGTTAGTCATAGTCCTATTCCTTTCCGACTGTTTACTTCGTCATTGCGTTATATGCAGTCAAGGTATCGTCAAAAGTCATCATGACTTTCATTTTGTCATCTTCAACTTCAAAATAGTGGCCAAACATTGTGTCCATACCTTCCGCTGTTCCATTGACAATAACGAAAACTTTATTTCCTTCGCTTATCATTGAGACTGGTTTAACCATAAAATTATTCCAGTATTCTGGTATCTTCATCATATTAGCTATAAAATTTTCTTTCCCCTCATGTACTCCAGCTAGTGGATGCTTATCTTTATCGCCAGGAAAGGTCCATGTTATATGATCGTGAACCACATCATTAAAAAATGCTTCCATGTCTCCTGCACCAAAAAGATCATAGCCTTTTTGAACAACTTCTTTTGCTTCCATTTTTGTCTCCTGATTTTAATTGTTTATTAAGAGCTTTTTCAGCATAAAGCTTTTTTACCCTTTGAAAAAAAATCATTATGTACTAGTTTTATAAATTATTTATGACGAAATTTTATACCTTTTTTTAAAGATAGGAGAACTTAATGGCTGACTTAAACGGAAAAACTCTTTTCATTACTGGTGCTACTCGTGGGATCGGTTATGCGATTGCTAAAAAAGCTGCCAAGGATGGTGCTAACATTGCCATAATTGCAAAAACAACGGAACCGCATCCAAAATTGCCTGGAACTATTCATACGGCTGCTGAGGATCTCATTAAAGCAGGTGGTAATGCAATAGGAATAAAAACTGATATTAGATTTGAAGATCAAGTTATTGCTGCAGTAAATAAAACAGTAGAGACTTTTGGTGGAATTGATATCTGTATTAATAACGCAAGCGCTATTAGCCTTACGCCAACTTTAAACACAGACATGAAAAAGTATGATTTGATGCATAATATTAATACACGTGGAACATTTATGGTTTCAAAATCATGTATTCCTCACTTAAAAAAAGGAAATAACCCTCATATATTAAATCTAGGTCCACCGTTAAATATGCAAAGTCAATGGTTCAGTCCTCATGTTGCATATACAATGGCAAAATACGGTATGAGCATGTGCACTCTTGGCATGTCAGAAGAGTTAAAGTCTGCTGGTATTGCAGTAAATTCATTATGGCCAAGAACTATGATCGATACCGCCGCTGTGAACAATATATTAGCTGCATCAATGGATGATCAGGGTAAAAGTAAGTGCAGAACGCCAGCTATTATGGGCGATGCTGCTTATATTATTTTAACTCAAGATTCTAGAAAGTTTACGGGAAATATGTGTGTCGATGACAGCACATTAATACACTCAGGTAAGTCTGATTTATCAGAATATTTAGCAACGCCAGATGCTGAGCCATTTCCGGATTTCTTTGTAAATGATAATGACGGAGAAATTAAATTAGATTAATTGATCTAGCCCATATGGAACAATTCAATTTTAAACAGTTTATGCAAATACTGTATAGAATTTTAACATTTCCTATGATGGCATTGATGATCTTTTTAGTTTTTCTAGCTTTTTTGTATATTTTCTAGTTTTAATTCAGTCGTCATACCTTTTAGTGTCGCATGAAGGGATTGTTGTATCATAATTACTTTGCTGTTCGCCAGAACAACAAGGATCAATGTTAATTTTGCAGTTTGGACACTGATAATGACCGTGAACCTCAATGGGGTTAACTTGTTTGCTGCACCACATGCAATCAGTAAGAATCATAAGTAATTATACTACTTACCATGCTTTTTATAAAAATAAATTGATATGAAATAAAATAGAGGTGTACCAATTAACCATGCAGACTGAGATTGTAATGTAATTTCACGCTCACCAAATGATATAAGTGTAGGATTGAAAAATGACCCTAATGGCATTAGTGGTGCCCAAGATAACAGAGCGTCCCCTCCAACTTGATTGTGATAAATGATTGTCTCAACTATAAAATTTTGTCCCATAAACCATACAAAAAAGACAGTGAAAATTAAGTAACTAAACTCTTGATAATGTTTTACTCTCTTTGGAAATAACCAGTATACCAATATAATTGCGAACCAAACTATTCCTGTATCAGCAAGGGAGTTTACTAACCAGTTAATATGCAATGGTATCGCACAACTGAGTGCTTCTGAGCGCCTAAGTGTAACTTCATCGCCATTTAATATGCCGTAATTTACCCACAGCTCCCATCCAAAAGCAGCAATTAAAAATGAAGATAAAAGAGTAAACGTGATCCACGTTTTCATTTGTTTTTTATAAGTTAAATAAGCTGCGAGGATTAAAGGAGCTATGGCTGATGAATAAACAACAATTATTCTTCTCCACTCAACGCTGTCTAATCCACAGTCAAGCAACCACATCGTTAGATGTTACTTATAAGAAAATATAATATAATTGATGCTGCAACGATTGAGTACCAGGTGATAACCCAGTTTCTAGCCACGTTAGGATTAATGTCTTTCTTTTTTTCAAGATCTTCTTTTTTCTTGTAAGGACCTAATTTTTCGTAAAATTTCATATTTAAATTTTTTTTATTTATAGAGTAGCCATCTATTTGGTATGCCCGCTCGGGTTCGAACCGAGGACAACTCCCTTAAAAGGGGAGTGCTCTACCAACTGAGCTACGGGCACATATTCACATTTGTATATACGAATATTAGCTAAATATATACGTATTTTTGTATTTCAAGTAGGTATCTCACATCATATCTAATTCTAGTCTAGCAATTTCAGACATGCGAGACATATCCCATGGAGGATCCCATACTAAATCAACACTCACATTGTTTACACCTGGAACATCGACAACGGCTTGTTTAACCTTTTTAGGCATTTCATCTGCGACAGGACAATGCGGTGTAGTTAAAGTCATGTGAATCAAAACGTCATTAGCTGGTGAAACTTCACATTTATAAATCAAACCTAATTCATAAATATCAACAGGAATTTCAGGGTCAAATACTGTTTTTAAAGCATCAATAATTTTTTGATCTTCTAGCTTTTCCATTAATCATTAATTGAATAGTTCAACAAAATCTCCGTAACCATTCTTATCTAATTCATCAACAGGTATAAATTTTAATGAAGCTGAATTAATACAATATCTAAGGCCAGTTTCTGTCGGGCCATCATTAAATAAGTGACCTAAATGAGAATCGCCGTATTCACTTCTAACTTCAGTTCTCGTCATACCATAAGATTTATCAACGATTTCGACAATTTCTATTCCATTGATTGGACGGTCAAAACTTGGCCAACCTGTACCTGAGTCAAATTTATCTAAAGATGAAAATAGTGGCTCTCCAGATATAATATCTACATATATCCCTTTCTCTTTGCTATTCCAAAACTCATTTTTGAAAGGCCTTTCTGTGCCATTATTTAGAGTAACATCCTTTTGTTCATCAGTTAGCTTGCTTATTGCTTCAGCTCTTTCCTCTGGCGTCGCTGAACACCAAAATGGAGTATCAATTACATTTACTTTAGTCATATCGTATCCTTCTATATCAACTTCTGAAAAAGCATTATTACTATACAATAACTGCAAAACAATAAATAGAAGTAATAAGGCTATATACACAGGATATAATCTCATAATCTAGTCTTTCAAAGCATTTTTAAAAGTATGCCAAGCAAGCGTTGCACATTTAACTCTCATAGGAAAATCTTTTACTCCTTTAAGAGCGTAAAGAGAGTCATCTTCATCAATAGTGCTAAGTGAGTCTTCAGAGCCCTTTACTAGGTCAGTGAAATCTTTGAACATATTTTCTGCATAGGACAGTTTTTTACCTTTTAATTTTTCAGTCATAAGTGAAGCAGATGCTACTGAAATAGCACATCCTTCTCCTGAAAATTTAATATCTTTTATAAAATCATCATCATCGATAAATAACGTAAGACTTACCTTATCTCCGCACAATGGGTTATGTCCGTGAGCACTTTTATTGTGAGTCTCACATTCGCCAAAATTTCTAGGCTCTTTACCATGATCTAGTATTATTTCTTGATATAATTCTTTGAGTAATTCATTCATTTTATAAAAAATTCCTTACATTTAATTAATGCATTTATAAAAATATCAACTTCTTCAATAGTGTTATACACCCCAAAAGATAATCTAGACGTTGAATTGACGCCAAGATGTTTCATCAGTGGCTGGCAACAATGATGCCCTGCTCTTACTGCAATACCCTCTACATCTAAAAATGATGAAACTTCATGTGAATGAATATTTTCTATATTAAATGAAATAATTGAATTCCTATTATCTCCCGCGCCGTATATTTTTACAAAGTCAAGTTCACTAATCTTTTCATAAGCATACTTAGTTAGCCCTTCTTCATGATTAATTATGTTTTCTATGCCTATATTATTCATATAGTCTATCGCTATACCCAAGCCATGAGCCTCAGCAATTGGAGGTGTACCTGCCTCATATTTTGCTGGTAACTCAGCGTAAGAAACTTTATCAGTTGTTACCTCTCCAATCATTCCTCCACCGCCTTGATAAGGGGGCATTTCGTCTAAAAGGTTCTCTTTTCCATAGAGGACTCCAATGCCTGATGGTCCATATGTTTTATGGCCAGAAAATACAAAAAAATCACATTCAAGTTTTTGTACATCAATTTTTAAGTGCGCAGCAGACTGACATCCGTCTAACAAAATTGCTACATTATTTCTTTTGCAAATACTTGAGACTTTTTCGTCAATCTTACTACCGTACACATTTGAAAGGTGAGTCAAGGCAGCAATTTTAGTTTTAGGAGTTATAAGACTTTCAAAATGATTAACATCAATCTCTCCAGAGTCAGTTATGTTTGCAAATTTTATTACTACTCCGTATTTATCTCTTAAAAAATACCATGGTATTAAATTTGAATGATGTTCCATTAGAGATAATATGATTTCGTCTCCAGTACTCATATATTTGTCGTAAAATGTTTGCGCTACAAGATTTATGCTCTCTGTTGCACTTTTTGTGAAAATTATTTCATTTTCTGATTTAGCGTTTATGAAACTTTGTATTTTCTTTCTAGCATCTTCATACCGTAATGTTGATTCTACTGATAGCGTATGAACACCTCTACTCACATTTGAATAGTGACTTTTGTAGAATTGGTTTAGTTCATCAATGACTACTTGTGGCTTTTGCGCAGAAGCAGCCGTATCAAAGTATACTAAATCCTTTGTCTTAAGAATTTTTTTAGAAAGAATAGGAAAATCTTTTCTAATTTCTTTATGTAAAGTTTTATCTTTATTCATTGTTAGCAATTTTGGTTAATGTAATCCCTTGCTTTGGATTGCATTTGTACATTTTCAATTTTATTTAAAAATTCACTAAGAAAACCCTGCATATATAATTTTTCTGCGTCGTTCTTTTCTATACCTCGCGAAGCCAGGTAAAAAAGTACTGAATCGTCTGGTTTACCAGAAGCAGCTCCGTGAGAGCAAACGACATCATCATTATTAATTTCTAAGATTGGAGTTAAATTTATTTTTGATTCATCAGACATAACTAGACCTTTACTTATTTGACTAGAAACCGTGTCTGAACAATCGTCATCTACAAAAACCTTTCCTTTAAATGAGACATTAGATTTACCTCTTGAAACTGTTTTGAATGAACAATCAGATATAGCCGACTGTGACATATGAGAAATATCAAGTTGATTTTTACAGTTAGTAGAATCTGCAATCACCACCCCACTACCAATATATTTAGAATTTTTTTCGTTTAATGAAATTTTAGTACTATTAAGCATTTCTTTTGAGCCATTTGAGAAGTTAAAATCTCTGAAAATACAATTTGTTTGAAGATCACAATTGTGAAAAAAAGAATTCTTTGTTGATACATTAAATTTGTTAAATCTATATAGTTCAAATACAGCATTCGGTCTCATAATGGTATTCATTTTAATTTCAGTAGTACCTTCATAATTTGCTTCATCAATAAACTCTAGTGTAGCATCATCATGTATTTGAAGATTGATAGTTGCTTTGATATCTTGCTTTTCATTGCATGTTAAATGAATACGATTATTGATTTTAGATTTTTTAATTTCAATATCTATAATGGGACTGCTCTCACTGTTTAAACAGGTTATCTTTATTTCATCAGAAGGGTTCTGAATATTAATCTTTTCAGATATTTCTATGATACAATCTAAAGAGCTAATTGACTTCATTTAACTTCATACCCTTCATTATCTATTCTTGAAGCTAAAGATTTATCTCCAGACTCTATTATAGATCCATCACCAAAAACGTGAACATGATCAGGCTCGATATATTCTAGTAGTCTCAAGTAGTGAGTTATTATTAAGAATGACCTTTTTCCATCTCTCAACTTATTTACAGCTTCTGAAGTATTTTTAAGTGCGTCAACATCTAATCCAGAATCGGTCTCATCCATTATGATTAAACTTGGATCAAGCAAGTCCATTTGAAGGACCTCATTTTTCTTTTTTTCTCCACCTGAAAATCCTGCATTCACAAATCTGCTGTGCATTTCCATAGGAATATTTAAGTTTCTTGATTTTTCTTTTAGTATTTTCAAAAACTCGCCCGCATCTATTGGATTTTCTCCACGAGATTTTCTGTGTGCATTTAGAATTTGCTTTAGATAAGATGCATTGGTAACACCGGGCAGTTCTATTGGATACTGAAAAGCCAAGAACAACCCTAGCAGCGATCTTTCATAAGGATCTTTTGCTATAAGGTCTTCATTCTTAAAGTCTACATTTCCAGCTTCAACTAAATAATTAGGCTTCCCAGCTAATGTATGTGCAATTGTGCTTTTACCAGAACCATTAGGACCCATAATTGCATGAACTTCACCTGGACCAATCTTTAAATTTAGATTTTTAATAATCTGTTTATCTTCTACCGATACGTCTAGATTTTTAATTTCTAACATATTATCCAACACTTCCTTCAAGACTTATACTAACAAGTTTTTGGGCCTCTACCGCAAATTCCATTGGAAGTTGTTGCAAGACTTCTTTGCAAAAACCATTAACAATTAAACTTTGCGCTTCTTCAGCGTCTAGACCTCTTTGCATACAATAAAATAATTGATCGTCACTTATTTTAGAAGTCGTAGCCTCGTGCTCTAATGATGAGGTATTGGAATTATTTTCTGTAAGAGGAATAGTATTGGCTTTGCAATTACTGCCTACAAGCAAGGAGTCACATTGAGTAAAGTTTTTAGAATTTTCAGCTTTTCTATGAAAATTAACTAAACCTCTATACGTATTTGAGGACTTGCCTGCTGATATTCCCTTTGAGACAATTCTACTCTTTGTATTTTTGCCTAAATGAATCATTTTGGTGCCCGTGTCAGCTTGCTGATGATTATTGGTTATTGCAACTGAATAAAACTCTCCGGTTGAATTATCACCTCTTAAAATACAGCTTGGATATTTCCATGTTATCGCTGACCCGGTTTCAATTTGTGTCCATGATATTTTTGAGTTTTTTCCTTTGCAGAGGCCTCTTTTAGTCACAAAGTTGTATATCCCGCCCTTACCATCTTCATCGCCAGGATACCAATTCTGAACTGTCGAATATTTAATTTCTGCATTATCAAGTGCAACTAACTCAACATTTGCTGCATGAAGTTGATTTTCGTCTCTCATTGGAGCTGTACAGCCTTCAAGATAACTAACATAACTACCTTCATCTGCTATTATCAATGTTCTTTCAAATTGACCTGTTTCAGAGGCGTTAATTCTAAAATACGTTGAAAGTTCCATAGGACATTTAACATTTTTAGGAATGTACACAAATGATCCATCGCTAAATACCGCTGAATTTAAAGTTGCATAAAAATGATCCGTTACAGGAATTACTGAGCCAATATACTTTTTAACTAAATCTGGGTGCTTTTGTATTGCCTCAGAAATTGGACAAAATATGACCCCTATTTCGTTCAACTTTTCTTTAAAAGTGGTTGCGACTGATACACTATCAAAAACAGCATCTACTGCAACACCGGCTAATGCTTCTTGCTCTTTTAATGGAATTCCTAATTTCTCATACGTTTCTAAAAGCTTAGGATCTACTTCTTCAAGAGATTTTGGCTTGTCTTTGAAATCTTTAGGAGATGAATAGTAATATAAATCTTGAAAATCAATGTCTGCAATATTTGCACGAGCCCATTTTGGAACCTCCATACTTTTTAATCGCTCATAGGCAGCAAGTCTCCATTCAAGCATCCATTCAGGTTCATTTTTTTTATTAGAAATTAACTTAATAACATCTTCATTGAGACCCTTAGGAATTTTTTCATTTTCAATCTCAGTTACAAACCCATACTTATAAGCATCTGGCTTAAAATTTTCTTTACTAATTTTATTCACTTATTGCTCTCCTCTCACAGAATTACTATATCCTTCAGTTAGATCACTTAAATAAACCGAGTTTAGATAATTTCCAATTACACCCTCTAGATTTTCCCAAAAGTTGTGCGTTAAGCACTTTTTACCTGTACCCGAGCAAGAAGATTTTGGATCATTACCACAACCAGTGGTTTTTATTTGCTCATCGATAGCGTTAAAAATATCAAGTATTCTAATTTCATTTGACTCTTTATTAAGCTTATAGCCTCCACCGGGGCCCTTCTGACTTTTAACGAGATTTGCTTTCTTTAAATCATTAAAAATTTGTTCAAGATACGATAGTGAAATATTTTGCCTGACTGAAACGTGAGACAAGTTACACGGGTTATTTTCACCAAACTTGGCAATGTCCACCATTGCTAAAACCGCGTATCTTCCTTTAGATGTAATTTTCATTTACTTTTCCTTTATTATTTTCTCTAAGTCTGCAATTCTTTCTTGAAGCTCTTTATTATCTTTTTGAATCTGATCAACAATTGCAGTTCTGCTGTCATCTCCCTTACTTAGCCCATAAGCTCTGAATTTCTTTTTCCCAGTAGAGTTAGCAACTATTGTATATCTTGCAGGGTTACCAATTACACTTCTATCAGGGTCAACATTTGTTGTAACAACAGAGTTAGAACCAACCTTTGAATTGCGTCCTATTGTGATTGGACCCAAGATCTGCGCGCCAGAGCCCACAGTTACTCTATCTTCTAGTGTTGGGTGTCTTTTTTTTTCTTTTTGGCTTGCACTATCTTCGTTTGGAGAAACACCTCCTAGAGTAACACCATGGTATATTGTTACATCATCACCTATTTCAGCAGTTTCCCCAATTACAACTCCCATTCCATGATCAATAAAGAAACGAGCGCCAATTTTTGAACCAGGATGAATCTCAATTCCGGTAATTAACCTACCTAAATAAGAAATTATTTTTGCGAAAAATTGAAGCTTTAAAGACCACAGGAAATTTGACAGGCGATATATACCAACAGCATGCAAGCCTGGAGAGGTAAAAAACACCTCAATTCTCCCTTTTGCCGCTGGGTCTCTTTCAATATAAGAGTCAATTAAATCAATGATTTTACTCATTTTAAAAAAAAGCCTTGAATTTTAAATAACAAATTTAGTATACCGTCTCAGTGGTTACATATAATAACCTACTAATTTAGTCAACTATCTAGTCCATAAATATGAATAATCAAGTTAAAGAAGTGGTTTTTACTGGTCCAGATGGAAAACTCGTAGGTAAGTATAAAAAGGGTCAGTCTTTAAATCCTCCTGTAGCTCTAATTATTCACCCCCATCCCTTATATGGAGGAACTATGAATAACCCAATTGTAATGGACTTATTCTCTATATTTGACTCATTGGGTTTTTCTATTTTCAGATTTAACCTAAGGGGTGTTGGGAAAAGTGAAGGTAAATTTGATAATGGACTTGGAGAACTTGCAGATGCTGCAGCAGGATTGGATTGGATACAACGACAAAACCCTAATACAAATCAATGTTGGGTAGCTGGTTTTTCATTTGGAGCATTACTCTGCATGCAACTGTTAATGAGAAGACCAGAGATCACGAGATTTATAAGCGTATCGCCTCAACCAAATCTTTATGACTTCAATTTTTTAGCGCCTTGCCCAGCATCAGGATTAATTGTGCAAGGTAAAAAAGATGAAATGGTCGCACCAGAAGAAACTGCTCGACTTGCAGAAAAATTAAAATCTCAGAAAAATATTACAGTTGATTATGAAGAAATTTCTGGAGCAAATCATTTTTATGATAACGAACAAGATAGATTAGAAAAAGTTGTAAGAAAGTACATTGAAAAAGAGTTAAACTCTAAATATCGTTAATTAATTTACTTTACCCCCCGATACAGCATATTTTACTCCAGTAGTATTAGGAAATGAAATTGGAAGGCCTTTTATTCTTCTGATGCCCAAATAAGCGAATGCTTGTGACTCAATAAAATCTGAATTTAAATTTAATTGATCAGCAGTTGATAATTTACCTTTAAAAGTCTCCTTCATTAATTTGATTACATATTTATTTTTTGATCCACCGCCTGAAACAATTAAATATTTCGAATTAAATCTATTAGCTTCTTTTATTATTGTGAGAGCAGTAAATGCTGAAATTGTCGCGCAAGCATCATTAAACTTTAATTTCATGAATGGATTGAGAGAAAAATAATTACGATCTAAAGATTTATTCTTTTTTTTATGAAAATATTTATCACTCATTAATTTATTGAGGATTTTTAGATTTACCTTTCCTTTTAAGGAATGCTTACCGTCATTATCATAGTTAATTTTTTTCTTTAGAAACATGTACTGATCTAGAAGACACATGCCTGGACCAGTGTCATAAGCATAAATATGTTTTTGATCATCTATAACTGTTAAGTTGGATATTCCACCTATATTCACAAAACATACTGGTGGAGTCATTTTTGATTCTAACATTAGTAATTTATGAAATATTGGAGTAAGTGGAGCACCTTGCCCCCCCAAAGATAAGTCTTTTTGTCTGAAATCACTTACGATAGGTAGTTTAAAACTACTTTTGATTTTTAGTTCGTCACAAAGTTGTATTGATGATTTATTAATAGGATCATGAAATATAGTTTGACCATGTAATGCGATCAGATCTATCTTAAATAAGTTCTCATCTTTTAGAAAATTTTTGAGGGCAACTATATATTCAAAAGTCACTAATTCTTCAGCGCTGCTAATAAGAGCTAATGAGTGCTTCGAGACATTAAACGAATCTACAAGTTTTAATAAAATTGTTTTCGTAGATTGCTTATAGCTATAAAACTTTGATTTAATATGTTTATACGATTTTTTACCATCAGAGGATATAAGAGAAATATCAATGCCATCCATAGAGGTACCGCTCATTACGCCAACAGCTAAAAACTTATTCTTAATCATATATTTTGTATATTCATTGCAAATAATTTATATATTAGTGAAAAATAAATAAAATGACATTAATTGAAGAATTAAAATTTCGTGGTTTCCTTAATCAGTGCACTAATGAAGAAACTTTGAATGAAATAATTAATTCTAATAAAATAAACTTTTATATTGGTTTTGATTGTACGGCTAAGTCCTTGCATATAGGCAGTCTTATTCAAATAATGATTATGAGACTATTTCAAAAATATGGCCACACACCAATTGTTCTTATCGGAAAAGGTACAACACGAATTGGAGATCCATCAGGCAAAGATGAAACAAGAAAAATTTTGTCTGATGATGAAATAGACTCAAATGCAAAAAATCTAAGGCAGGTCTTTGATAGATTTCTTGCATCAGATAATGATAATACTAAATGGATAACTAGAGATAATTCTGAATGGTTAGACAAACTAAATTATGTCAATTTCCTAAGAGATTATGGCAAATATTTCACAATAAATAAAATGTTAAGCTTTGATAGTGTCAAAATTAGACTTGATAGAGAACAGTCACTTAATTTTGTTGAATTTAACTATATGATATTTCAAGCATACGATTTTTTTGAATTAAATAATAGAGACAACTGCATGCTTCAAATAGGTGGATCAGATCAGTGGGGTAACATTGTAAATGGAGTTGAATTGATTAGAAGAGCAAGTGGCAAAGAAACTTTTGGACTAACTACTCCTTTATTGACTAATGCTAATGGAGATAAGATGGGTAAAACTGCGGAAGGAGCGATATGGCTCAATGAAGATATGTTATCTGCATATGATTATTGGCAATTTTGGAGAAATGTAGATGACCGAGACGTCATACGGTTTTTAAAACTATTTACTGAACTCAGTAAAAAAGAAATTGAATCTATTGAAAAAGAAAATGCTGATAATGTAAATGAAACTAAAATAATTTTAGCCAATGAAGCTACTGCCATGCTTCATGGTCTTGACAAGGCTAAAAAATCTGAAGAAACGGCCAGAAATATTTTTAAAGATAACAATCTATCTACAGATTTGCCGACAATTGAACTAAACTCGAAGGAATTAGAAAAAGAAATTCTACTTTCTGATCTGATATTGAGAATTAACTTTGCATCATCAAAATCTGCTAGTAGAAAACTTATTCGTGGAAATGCAGTAAAAATTAATAAGGAGCTTATAAAAGATGAGCTTTTTTCAGTTAACAAACTACTAAGCAATAATTTAGATGGACTTGTCATAAGTATTGGCAAAAAAAAATACTTCAGGATTTTAGCTACTGAATAGATTGATTTAAGCTAATTGTTTCTAGTGCCCTTTCAATAATACGTGGCTTAATTATTGTGAGTGGGTTTGATGAAACTTCTGGATCGTCGACGTCACCCTCTAAACTAAAGTCAATAGAAAAAAGTCCCTCTCCCTCATCACCAATAATAATGGGCCCTATAATTGGCACATTCTGAATTATGGCATTTACTAAATGCATTGGACTTATTTCTCCAGACATATCCACTATGGACTCCTCTCTTTGAATTTCCCCGTCCATAACTAAGCCAATACTGTCACTTACTGCGAATGCTTCAATGTTTTTAAAATTTTTTTCATTTTCAGTGTAACTTATTTGACCGTAACCAAACCGAATGCCTTCTTCACCTTCTGCAATGCTCACTAAACCTGAAATTGATGGAAGCGATAATATTTTTAATGAAGCTGGAGAATTTATTAACACAAAATCTTTAAGGTCAATATTAACTTTAGCGTCCATTGTGTCCAAATCTCTAACAGACTTCATTTTCATCTCCCCGTCACTTAAAAGTTTTTTGGCAGGATGCTTGTTGTGTACAAAATGTGTAATATCACTTGAACTTATGAGGTTGATGTCGACCTGTTCATTTTTTTCCCGCGAGTAATTTAAAGTATGATTATTAATGCTAGCTTTGCTATTTACTGATAATAGCTCCCCTTGTTTTAATATTCCTGCTACAAAGTCATTAACTTTCACACCACCCGCAAAAATCACTTCATCTGTTTTTATTTTATAATTCTCTTTTGAAAGGTAGTCTTCATTAATCTTTTTATTAATCGAAATTTTATTCATCGATAAATCTATTATTTCCCCATAAACGGAAAGGTTTAATATTCGCTCAGATAAATCACCTGAAATATTAATTCTCACATTTTTACTATTGTTAAGATTTAATGAGTCAAGATAAAGGTGATTTGTTTTAGTAATCCTTATTTTTCCATCTAATTGAATTCGACTACCAATTGATTTAAAAGATATCTCGCTATCAATATTATCTTGTATATTTGATTTAAATTTAATTTTTAAAACTTCGTTATCTGATTTCTCTAAATTTATTTGTCTGATAAAGGCGTTAATATTAGTTAAATCTAATTCACCATTTATTGTTGGATTGTCTGTTAAAAAGTTATTTATTTGAATATCATAGCTGATTGATCCTGATGTATAGTTTGGATTATCATTATCATCAAATATAAAATTAGAATTAATAGTTCCTTGTGATTTTATTTTTAAGTTTAAAATTGAGCTCTCAATATCTTTTGATAATGGATTAAAGTTAAAATTTAATACTAGGTTAATTCCTTCGTTTAAATTTTTCTTAAAAAACTCTAATGCTCTATTGGTATTGCCTTCTCTTGTTGAAACTGATGTCTTTATATAATCTAAAACTGCTTTTTTACTGACTGAGGTTATCAAATTTACATTTGAATTCTGTAAATTGTTATCGATAATTACATAACTTTCATTTTTAAATGTAACTTTGTCATTTTTAAAATTTAAAATATTGATTTTAAATTGATCATCAAGCTTCTCGATCTCTATATTATAAGAAGTAATGTTTCCTAAATTTTTATAAAATTCATTGGTTGGAAGTATTTCTTCAAGATCATAAATACCAGAAAGATTTAATTTCATTCCTCTAACAAAGCCCTGTAAAAGTGATTTATTTATAGCCTTAAATTCTGAGATCACTGAAATAGACTGCCATCCAATGAACCCTGAAAGAACATTATCTAGTTCTTTACTATTAATAATATTTAGTAGAGATTTGAGTGGTTCTCTTTTTGCTTTAATGTCTATCTTTGTTTGCCATAATTTTTTTTCTGAGTTAAATTTTATATAACTCGGTTCTGATATAAATATATCACCATAATTAAAGCCTAAAATTTCTAATTCCCTATTAATAAAATCATAAGCAAAATCAAAATAAAATTTTTCATAAAATATATCTTCACCGGTTACTAAAGCTGATGAGATAGAAATTTTTGAATTCTTTATATTTCTGAGAGAATTATATTTTATTTCTAATTGACTTCCCTGTAAGACAATTTCGTTACTTAACTCATCCGACTCGATAGTAATCTGGTCAATCAATACTGTTATTAACTGATCCTCATTTGAAAAAAAAAGATCGTTTAGGTCGAAATCAATTACGATTTGATTTGCACTGAATATTGTTTTATCACTATATGATAATTCTGCACTTGAAACATCAATAAACAGACCATTGTCTTGGTTATGCATTAATATGTAATCATCGGACTTTAGAATCATTTTGTATTCATTTTTTAAGTAGGAAGATAATCGTTGCTCAAAAAAATTAATATTTAGACCTCCCAAAATTATCTTCGCAGTGAGGCCGATAATTATAAGCGTAATCACTACTAATAGTGATGAAGTAATATATAAAAATAAAAGTTTTTTACTCACTGTTTCATTTTAAATTGGAAAATATTAACTTATCTATGTTACCATCTAATACGGCATCTGGATCTGAAACTTCATAGTTGCTCCTTAAATCTTTTACCATTCGATATGGATGCAAAACATATGATCTTATTTGATTTCCCCAGCCAATTTCTGATTTTTGATCTTCTTTTGCCTTGCGTTCATCATCCATTTTCTGAACTTCTATTTCATATAATTTAGATTTAAGTATATTTATAGCTGTCGCCTTATTTTTGTGTTGTGATCGTTCATTTTGACATTGAACAACAATTCCTGTCGGAATGTGAGTGATTCTTATTGCACTATCTGTGGTATTGACATGTTGACCGCCTGCACCTGAGGCTCTAAATGTGTCAATTCTCATATCTTTATCTAATAAATTAACTTCAATGGTTTCATCAACAAACGGCGAAATCCAGACACTTGAAAAACTTGTATGCCTTCTAGAGTTCGAGTCAAAAGGAGAAATTCTCACAAGCCGGTGAATACCCGACTCCCTTTTTAAGTAACCAAAAGCAAAACTACCTTCTATTAACGCAGTACATGATTTTATTCCAGCTTCATCACCTAAAGACTCATACATTAATTTAAATTTAAATTTTTTCTTTTCAGCCCATCGCATATACATTCTAAGAAGCATTTGCGCCCAATCTTGACTCTCAGTCCCGCCAGCACCAGCATGTATCTCCAAATAACAACTTTTACCATCAGCCTCACCGTTAAATTGTATTTTAAATTCATTTTCTTCTAGTTCAGATAAAATAGAAGTTATTGAAGTAAGGCACTCTCTAATCGTCGCTTGATCAGACTCTTCTTTAGCAAGATTATAGTAATCATTTACCTCAGATATTTTATTTTCAAAGTCGCCTATAAGATTAATTTTATTCTCATTTTCGCTGATGTTCATCATAATTTTTTTTGCTTCATCAGGATCAGACCAAAAATCTTGATCTTCTGTCTTATTTCTAAGGATAGTTAATTGTTTTGATATATTGTCAGTGTCAAAGATGGCTCCGAATAAAGTCCAGCTTTTCATTTGCCAAACTGATTAGATTTTTAAATTCAATATCCATAATTAATAAATCAAAAATTCGTTTTCTTCACTGTCTTCAACTTCGATAATTTGAAAACCATCTTTACCTACTAATGTTTCCTTTAAGTTAGATAAATTGTCACTGTTTCCAAATGCCTCATATATTGTTTTAGCATCTTTTATTTTATTAGATATTTGTCCAGTATCATAATCAATTTTAATCAATTCTACACCTGCTGGTATCAAAAATGGTAGTGCTTTTTTACTTTCATAATATTTACTTATAAAATTTTTAAAAATAGGTACCGCCACAGATGATCCTGTTTCCCTTTTTCCTAAGGACTCTGGGATGTCAAAACCTGTGTATACGCCTACGATAATGTCAGACGTAAAACCTAAGAACCATGCGTCAGTGTTATTGTTTGTAGTTCCTGTTTTTCCAGCAATTTCAATGCCTTCAATTTTAGTTTTTCTTCCAGTGCCTCTATCTACTGCACCTTTTAAAATTGAGACCATTTGATAAGCATTTACCTCGTCAAAAATAATTTCAGATTTATTGTTTATCTCTGGCTTAGGATTTTCTTCAATATAAGGTTGATTACAATTTTCACAAATTGCTTTATCGAGAATAAAAATATTTTTACCTCTACGGTCTTGTATCCGATCAATTATACTAGGTTCAACTTTTTTACCTCCATTTGCTAGAGAGGCATAAGCTGATGTAAGTTTAATTAGAGATGTTTCTCCTGCTCCAAGGGCCATGGAAAGTACAGGAGGCATATTAGACATAATATTGGTTCTTTCTGCCAACTCGGTTATACGGTCCATGCCCAGGTACTGGGCTATTCGAATCGTCATTAGGTTTCTGGAATTTTCAATTCCCTTTCTTAATGTTGAAGGACCATAAAATTTCTTTCCATAATTCTCAGGCTTCCATTTTCCAAGAGCCTTTCCTTGGTCTAAAACAAAGGGAGCATCAAGAATTAAACTATTTGGCTGTAATCCATTTTCTAAAGCTGACATATATACAAATGGCTTAAATGATGAACCGGGCTGCCTTTTAGCTTGATAGACCCGGTTAAAATTGCTTGTATTAAAATCAAACCCCCCCGATAAAGCAAATACTCGTCCTGTATAAGGATCCATTACAACAATTGCTCCATTTATCTTTGGAATTTGTTCTAAATGATATGAATTATCATTACTTCTAGACACATGAATAATATCATTTGTCTTAAAAATCTCACTACCCTTTTCTATTTTAGGCCCTAGATAACCTTTCCCTAAGTTTTTTCGCGCCCATTTAAAATTTGATAGGTTACCTTGAAGAATGTTTTCATTTTCAAGAACTTCTATTATCACTTCGCCATCTTTTTCTTCAAATCTTAAAATTTTTGCTATTAAGAATGTATGAGGTTGTTTGACACCAATATATTCTTCAAACCAATCTGTTTTACTATTATTAGCTATAACTCCTCTATAACCATTTCTTTTGTCATAATCTAATAAACCAGTCTTTAGCGATATGTCGGCAAACTTTTGAATATTAGTATTAAGAGAGGATTTTACTGATAAGCCGCCTCTGTATAACACATCTTCATCATAAAGTTTAATTATTTGCTTTCTTATTTCTTCCAAATAGTAATCAGAAGAATAAACAGACTTATTTTTATTTGCTTTAATTTTTATAGGTTTTTTAAGATAAGTCTTATAATCGTTATGAGTGATGTAATTATTAATAAACATTCTTTTTAATACCCAGTTTCTTCTAGATAGTGATTTATCATAGTTTTTCCTGGGATTATATCTGCTTGGCGCTTTCGGAAGAGCAGCTAAAAAAGAAACTTCAGACAAATCTAAGTCCTCTAATGATTTCTTAAAATATCTATTTGAAGCTGCAGCAACTCCATAAGTACCAGATCCTAGATAAATCTGATTCAAGTAAAGCTCTAATATTCTTGACTTTGATAAAGTTGCATCAATTTTGATTGCTAATAATGCTTCTTTTGCTTTTCTACTTATTGAAAGTTCATTACTTAATAAAAAGTTTTTCGCAACTTGCTGAGTTATTGTTGATGCTCCTTCAGGTCTTTTATTTGAAAACATATAGTATGTATTTTTTAGAAATGCTCTTAATATTCCGACAGGATCGATACCATAATGATTATAGAAATTTTTATCTTCAGCTGAAATGAAGGCATTTTTAAGGTTTTCAGGTATATTATTAATTGGAACAAATATTCTATACTCTTTAGAATACTCTTTAACTAATTCACCATTTGCAGCATGGATACGTGTCATTACGTCCGGCTTATAATTTTTAAGCATCGAGTCATCGGGCAGTTGCGTAATAAAGTGAACAAGTAACACTAAAATAATCATAGCGAGTCCTATAAGACCGTAAATGATATATCTTATTTGGATTAAAAAAGAATTCATCATGGTTATTAATGTCAATATAATTATGGCATTCGTTTGGCATTTTCGCCAAATTTGGAAGTGTAATCATAATAAATTATACAAGAAAAATAATTATTGATTTTTGGAGTCAGAAAATATAACAATAAATCATACACTTACATATTTACAATGTCTTACAATAATACATTAACAAAAAAATATTCACAGCTACTAAACGTAGTTTTATCATTGAAAGGTTTCCACAAATGTCTCAAAAATTACTTATTGACGGCTCACAGGAGAGTCAAACACAAGTTGCGTTATTATCAGAAAGTGGACTCGACGATTTTGAATTCGAGTCAACTTCTAAGAAGAATTTAAAAGGAAATATATATTTAGGCAAGGTATCTAGAGTAGAAGCTTCACTTCAGGCGGCATTTATTGATATTGGAGGAGAAAAAAATGGATTTCTCGCATTTGGAGAAATACATCCTAATTACTTTCAAATACCAGTTGCTGACAGAGAAGCTTTAATAGAAGCCGAAGCAGAGACTTTTGAAGAGCACAATAATGAGGATGAAATTAGTGAGAAGGTTACAGAGAAACAAAATAATCTCGACGAAAATACAACGTTAAAAACCGAGGACGAATTAGAAGATTCAGAGGCGAGGGAGTTAGCAAATAATAGAAATAATAAAAATAAAATTAGTGCAAATTTAAAACGAAAACTGTACAGATCTTATAAGATACAAGAAGTTATAAAAACAGGACAATTAATACTTATTCAGATTGTTAAAGAAGAAAGAGGTAACAAAGGTGCCGCACTAACTTCTTACATATCTTTAGCAGGCAAGTACACTGTTTTAATGCCTAATTCTACAAAAACTAAAGGTATTTCAAGAAAGATTTCTACATCTGATGACAGAAGCAAACTGAAACAAATTATCAATGATTTAAATATTCCATCTGAAATGGGATTAATTATAAGAACCGCTGGTTTAAATAAAACCAAAAATGAAATTAAAAGAGACTATACAACCCTAAATAAATTGTGGGTAGAAATTGTTACAGATACGAAAAAAGCGATCGCACCTGCCCTAATACATGAAGAAGGTAATTTATTAAGAAGAGTACTGAGGGATGTCTACACGAAAGAAATGAAAGATGTTCTTGTCGAAGGTAAAGACGCTTATCGGGAAACAAAAAAATATATGTCTCAGGTTCTCCCATCGTGTACTAAATTTGTAAAGCAATATAGAAATAAGGAGCCAATTTTTACTAAATTCAAAGTTGAGAACGAAATAATAAAAATGTTTAATACTGAGGTAAAATTAAAATCGGGAGGATATTTGGTGATAAATCCTACTGAAGCCTTAGTGGCTATCGATGTTAATTCTGGCGGGGCCACTAAAGAGAGAAATATCGAAAAAACTGCTCTAAAAACTAATCTCGAAGCAGCAGTTGAAATTGCTAAGCAGATTAAAATTAGAGATCTTTCCGGGTTAATTGTAATAGATTTCATTGATATGTATGAAATGAGAAATAATAGACAAGTTGAAAAAAAAGTTAAAGAACTTGTAAAAAAAGATAGGGCCAGAACCCAAGTTTCTAGAATAAGTCAGTTTGGCCTTCTTGAAATGTCAAGACAGCGTTTAAGGCAGAGTTTTATTGAATGGAGAACTGAATTGAGTCAGCACTCTATTGCGTTAAAATCAATTTATTTTATTAAAGAAAAATTAAATAATAAAAAACAGAAAGCTTTAACTATAGATATAAATCCATTTATGAAAAAGTATATTGAAGATAATTTTCAATCTGAAATACGCAACATTGAAAATGAAACTAAATGCTCAATAACTTTTGTTGAGGATATAACTATAAATAATTCAGAAATTCGTATTGGAGAGAACAATAATAAAACCAAGCAAAATAAAAAAATAACAAAGAAAAAAATTATAAAAAAAACAACTACTACTCGCAAAAAGAAACCTACTACAATAAAGAAAACTAAGATAAAAGATAAAATTCTTGAAGATAAAATTATATCTCCAATTAAAGAAATAAAAAATAAAAAATCTGGCTGGTGGCAGAAGTGAGTAGAGTTAAATCTCTATTTATTTTAAAAACCATATTTTTTTTTACTCTTAGTGGTTCACTTAAAGCATTAGAGGTTATCAGAGACACCGAATTAGAAAATTTCACTAATGATATTATTGAAACATTGCTAATCGATAGTAACTTGGAATCAGAAGATATAAACGTCTATTTTATTAACAGTAATCAAGTAAATGCTTTTGTAACTGGAGGTACAAATATATTTATAAATACTGAACTAATTATTCAGGCTAAGGATTATAGAGAATACGCTGGTGTAGTTGCTCATGAATTAGCACACATATTAGGTGGACATGTTTTCAGAACGTCAGAAGAGATTTCAAATATTTCAGGTAAAGCAATGCCCATTTACTTACTGGGCATAATTGGTTTAATTGCTGGTGCAGCCGATGCTGGTTTTGCTGGTGTAATGGTGGGACAAGCCGCTGTTACTGATACTTTTACCTACCACTCTAGAACACAAGAAGCTGCAGCTGACCAAAAGGCAGTTTCAATAATGTGCACCAGTATGATAGACGCATCTTATCTTGCTAGTTTTCTTGAGAGTTTAGAATTATCAACGTCAAATATAGAGTCTCAAGCTAAAGACTATAGATCTACACACCCACTTCCTCAAAATAGAATTAATTGGATTCAATTAGCATTGAAAAATAATGAAAATTGTAATTTTAAAAAAGATGAAGTATTAGAAGAAAGATTTGATTTATTAAAAGCTAAGCTATTCGGCTTTACTCATTCATATGATGAAACCAGGGCTATTTACAATTCAAGCAGCAATAAAGATTTATATGCCAATGCAGTATCAAATTACTTAAATGGAAACCATAACAAATCAACCAAAAATTTGAAAAAACTTATTGAAAAGAATGATGAAAACCCATTTTTTAAAGAACTTATTGGTGAAATTTTTTTTGCAAATCAACAATACGATGAGGCAATTTATTTTCAAAGAAGTGCGATAAATAATTTAAAATCAGACAATGATATATATCTGATGATGCTTGGAAACTATTTGTTATCTACTGAAGAGAAAGAAGATGTAAATGAAAGCATTAATTATTTAAAAAAATCAATTCAAATTAATCCTAAGAATGCATACTCATGGTATTTACTTGCTAAGGCTTATGCATATGTGAATAATATTTCTTTTGCTAATTATGCTACAGCTGAACGTTATTTTTTGATTGGAGAAAAAACACTATCCTATGAATTTGCACTAAAGGCTATAAAAGGTATTGAAGAAAATAGCCCAGAATGGTACCGATCATATGATTTAATTGAAATATTAAAAAAAGAAGTTCCTACAAATACAGATTAAATAATGTATATTAAAAAAAAATGAAAAAAATAAAATTCATAGATGGTCCAAATTTAAATCTATTAGGAAAGCGTGAACCTGAAATCTATGGCACTGAAACACTAGATGATATTCATAAATTAGTTAATTATCACATAAAAGAAAAAAAATATGAAATTGAAGCCTCATTTTTTCAATCAAATTCAGAAGGGGAAATTGTTAATTGCATACAAAGTACAAATCAAGAAGCTGATGGGCTCATAATAAATGCTGCTGGCTTTTCTCACACTTCGGTTGCCTTGTTGGACGCTTTGCTCGCAATTCAAATTCCAAAAATTGAAATACATCTTACGAATTTATTCAAACGTGAAGACTTTAGACATCATTCTTTTATAAGCAAGGGTGTTAATGGTGTGATATGTGGATTTGGATCTAATAGTTACTTACTTGCTGTTGATGGTATCAATAATTTAATATAAATATAATAATATGTCAGATAAAACAAAAAAGATAATAGATACTAAGCCAATAAAAGACTTGGCAAAAATATTGGACGACTTAAACCTAACTGAAATTTCCTATTCAGATGGAAGTTTTTCAGTGTCTGTTTCTAAAGCAGCAGCAGCTCAAAAAATTGCCCCAGCCTCAACACAAATTAAAAATGATCAAGAAGAAAATATCATAACAGATTTTAAGAATGACCCCAGAGCAGTAAAATCACCAATGGTAGGAACTGTCTATCTTCAACCCGAGCCGGGAGCAAATAAATTTGTTGATATTGGCAGCCAGGTTAAATCTGGCCAAACCCTACTTATTATTGAGGCAATGAAAACCATGAATCCAATCGAGTCCTCGATGCAAGGAAAGGTTTTGAAAATACTTGTTGATAATGAGCAGGCAGTCGAATTTGGACAGCCGTTAATGCTAATAGGTTAAATGTTTGATAAAGTATTGATTGCTAACCGAGGAGAAATTGCGGTTAGAATTAATAGAGCTTGTCAAGAACTTGGAATATCAACTGTAGCTATTCATAGTGAAGCTGATGCAGACTCAATGCACGTGAGAATAGCTGACGAAAGTGTTTGCATAGGGCCAAACCCCGTAAATAAAAGCTATTTAAATGCACATGCAATTATCTCAGCTTGCGAAATTACTGGTGCACAAGCAGTTCATCCCGGCTACGGGTTCTTATCTGAAAATGCGTCATTTGCAAAAATGCTTGATGATCACAAATTAACATTCATAGGGCCAAAGTATAAACACATCAGTATGATGGGAGATAAAATACAAGCAAAAAAAATAATGCAAGAATACGGTGTGCCTACAGTTCCCGGCTCAAAAGAAGCAATAGTTGACCTTGAAGAGGCATTAAATACGTCAAAGAATATTGGGTTCCCTGTTCTATTAAAAGCAAGTGCGGGTGGTGGGGGGAGAGGAATGAAAGTAGTACATGATGAAAAAGAATTAACCGATGCTTTACCAATATTAAAACAAGAAGCGTTATCATTTTTCGGAAATGATTCAATTTACATAGAAAAATTCATTGACTCGCCTAGGCATATCGAAATTCAAGTAATTTGTGACAGTCATAATAATTTTCTACATTTACATGAAAGAGACTGCTCAATTCAAAGAAGGAACCAAAAAGTAATCGAAGAAGCGCTGGCGCCTGAAATAGATCAAGCCAAAAAAGAAAAGCTATTCAAAATATGTATAGATGCAATGGCAAAGATGGGTTATTTAGGCTTAGGTACTCTTGAGTTCTTATTCGCAGATAATGAATTCTATTTTATGGAAATGAATACGAGACTTCAGGTTGAGCATCCAATAACTGAGATGTTAACAAGAATAGATTTAGTAAGAGAACAAATTTGTGTAGCTGCAGGTGATAAAATATTTACATCTCAGGAAAATATTAAGCCTCTAGGTCACTCAATAGAATGTAGAATAAACGCTGAAAATTCTGATGATTTTAAACCATCTGCAGGAACAATTAAAATGTATCATCCGCCAGCGGGTAATGGCATTAGATTAGACACATTCATTTACTCTGGCTATAAAGTACCCCATTACTATGACAACCTATTAGCAAAGCTTATTGTAACAGGCAGAACCAGAAACCACGCAATCAAAAGAGCACTTAGATCGCTAAATGAAATTGTTATTGATGGAATAGAAACAAACATTGATCTCCATAAAAAAATACTTTCTTCAAATGATTTTAAAAATGGAGCTGTACCAATTAATTGGCTAGAAAAAAATATAAATAAACTCTAACCTAGTAACAATCTTCGACCCAAATATCATAAATTGGATGTTCCATTGATGAAATTGATGGCAATGATTTTAGCATCCATCCATTGAATATTTTTTCTTTAGAATCTTTATGATGAATATTTAAGTATATTCCAACTTCACTTTTTTCATAAGGTCCGCTTAAATAGCAATCAATTGGATATATCTTTAATTCCTGGTAAAGAAAATTTTCTTTCATGGGTAACTTAAGCGTATCAACATTCGTAGTGATTTTATTTAATATGCTAATTTCAGCCATGTTGACGTTGCCGTCATAAGGATCACTGTCGTTTTGCTTATTTTCAATTAATTGATTATCTACATTATCTAAGATAATCTCCTCGTCATAAGTAGGCTCAATCTCATCAAGATTTATAAGTGGAGCAATCTTAATTTCCTCAGCATTTGTTGGAAATATAAGTAAAATAATAAAAATAAATATTAACCTGGTTAAATTCTTATGGTGACCATTTAATATAATCATCATTTCTTTTCTTGGAGATATCATTTGTATTATTTTTTTCGGGATCATGGGCATTTTTTGTCCCTGTTTGATTTGAAAGATGATTTTTTTGCCATTCATATTTCTTGTTTTCTGAGGCCTTAACCTTAGATGTGAACCTTAGCCAATTATTCCACTCTGGATTAACATAGGTAGATTCGACCTCAACAGCATATATGACCCACCTTTTTGTATCTTTTTTATTATGAAAATATTTATTGCCCTGGCTATCTACTCCAGCAGCAATGCCATAAAAGTATGTCCATAATCGGGTCCCAAGCGTTTGGCCATTCCACCACGTAAATATTTCTTTCAGCATAAATTTTGGTTATACTTATTTAAATTAACAGTTTTTTCAACAAAAATTAAATCATAGTAACTATTTAAACCATTGAAATAAAAGCATATTTTAATATTAATCACAATTACTACACTTTATATAGTGGTTATAAATTTTTTTTATACAAGATGTTGACTTCATTTTTCAAATAATAAATATTGGAAATCTAGGAAGTTACTCATTTAACATTCTGGTGATAAATCGGTCGGAACCATTCTTAACTTGTTCTTGATTTAAACTGCTATTGAAGCGCAATTATAAATAAGGAAAAAAAATGAAAATAAATAGAGAATTTACAAGTGATAATCAATCTCCCTATCAAGATATTAAATTTAAAAAAGTTTCTACAGAAATACGAAATCCTGATGGTTCTATCGTTTTTGAATTAAAAGATTTCGAGGTACCTGAGCAATGGAGTCAAGTTGCAAGTGATATACTCTCACAAAAATATTTTAGAAAAGCTGGTGTTCCAAATAAGCTCAGGAGAACTGAAGAACGAAATGTGCCCTCCTGGCTATCACCAAGAATAGCAGACGAAGAGTCGGATGAACTGAATTATTCATCAGAAAAAAACTCTCAACAGGTTTTTGATAGATTGGCTGGAGCCTGGACATATTGGGGATGGAAAGGCGGATATTTCTCCTCAGAAGAAGATGCAAAAGCTTTTTTTGATGAAGTTAGATATATGTTGGCCAATCAAATGATTGCTCCTAACAGTCCTCAATGGTTCAATACAGGGCTAAACTGGGCATATGGTATAGATGGACCATCTCAAGGTCATTTTTACGTTGACCATGAAAATGGCAAACTTACTAGATCATCTAGCTCCTATGAAAGGCCCCAACCCCATGCTTGTTTTATACAAAGCATTGATGATGATCTTGTCAATGATGGCGGCATAATGGACCTTTGGGTTAGAGAAGCTCGATTATTTAAATATGGCTCAGGAACAGGAACAAATTTTTCTAATTTAAGAGGTTCCACAGAAGGGCTTTCCGGTGGTGGAAAATCATCTGGCTTGATGAGCTTTCTGAAAATTGGAGATAGAGCAGCCGGAGCTATTAAATCTGGTGGTACCACAAGAAGAGCAGCTAAAATGGTTGTTGTAGACATTGACCATCCAGATATAGAGGAGTTTATTAAGTGGAAAGTTACAGAGGAGCAAAAAGTTGCATCCATCGTAACTGGTTCAAAAATATGCTCAAAACACCTTAAAAGCATTATGAGTGCTTGTCACAACTGTGAAGCAGATGGAGAAAGCTGCTTTGAGCCTTCAAAAAACCCGGCTCTTAAAAGAGAAATAATAGCTGCAAGGCGAAACGAAGTGCCTGAAAATTATATTCAAAGAATCATTCATTTTGCAAAACAAGGATATAAGTCAGTAGAATTTGAAACTTATAATACCGATTGGGATTCTGAAGCATATGTAACAGTATCAGGACAAAATTCTAATAACTCTGTGCGCGTAACAGATGAATTCCTTAATGCAGTTATGAATGATAAAGAATGGAATTTAGTCAACAGAACTGACGGTTCAATTAATAAAACTGTAAACGCAAAAGAGTTATGGGATCAGGTTGGATATTCAGCATGGGCATGTGCAGACCCTGGAATACAATTTCATACAACTATTAATGACTGGCATACCTGTCCAGAAAGTGGTGAAATCCGTGCATCAAATCCATGTTCAGAGTATATGTTTCTAGATAACACAGCCTGTAATTTAGCATCACTCAATTTAATGACATTTATGGATGAGAATAAGTGTCTCGATACAACTTTATTCAAACATGCGGTTAGAGTCTGGACTCTTATACTAGAGATATCAGTTATGATGGCGCAATTTCCTTCTAAAGAAATAGCTAAATTGTCCTATGAATACCGAACTCTTGGATTGGGATATGCAAATTTGGGTGGATATCTAATGTCAAAAGGAGTTGCATACGATAGTGAAGAAGGTAGATCTAATTGTGCAGCAATAACTTCATTGATGACGGGCATATCTTATGCAACTTCAGCAGAGATTGCGTCTGAACAAGGTCCATTTCCTGGCTATCAGCAAAATGCCAAGAACATGCTTCGCGTAATAAGAAATCATAAGAGAGCGGCTTATGGCAACACAGAAGGTTATGAAGACCTAAATATAAATCCTGTGCCATTTATTGTCGAAGATTTAAGAGATACAAATCTTGGCATGGAAGCTCAAAAAGCTTGGGATGAAGCTTATGAAGGTGGCCAAAAATATGGATATAGGAATGCTCAGACAACGGTTATAGCCCCTACTGGAACTATTGGACTAGTTATGGACTGTGATACAACTGGAATTGAACCTGATTTTGCAATGGTTAAATTTAAAAAACTTGCAGGCGGAGGATACTTCAAGATTATAAACAGAACTGTTCCAGAGGCATTAAAACAATTGCAGTATACTAATGAAGAAGTTGAAGAAACAATTAATTATGCTGTTGGATACGGGACCTTAAAAGATGCACCTTTCATTAATCACGAGTCCCTGAAGGAAAAAGGTTTTGAAGATGAGCAACTAGAATTACTAGAGCAAAACTTAAAGAATGTTTTTGATATAAGATTTTCATTTAATTCCTTCACTCTTGGAAAAGAGTTCTGCTCAAAAAAATTAGATATTTCTGATGAACAGATAGCTGATATGAATTTTAATATGCTTGCTTTCTTAGGTTTCTCTAATGAAGAAATAGATGAGGCTAATACATATTGTTGTGGAACAATGACTCTAGAAGGATCTCCTTATATTAAAGAAGAGCATTTAGCGGTTTTTGACTGCGCTAATCCGTGTGGAAGAATAGGAAAAAGATTTTTGTCTGTTGAAAGTCATATAAGAATGATGGCAGCAGCTCAACCGTTTATTTCAGGAGCAATTTCCAAGACAATTAACATGCCTTCTGACTCAGACGTAGAAGATTGTAACGAAGCCTACCTGCTCTCTTGGAAGTTGGGAACAAAAGCCAATGCATTATACCGAGATGGATCAAAACTAAGTCAGCCGCTTGCATCAAAATTAGTTGAAGATGAAGATGTTACAGAATCTGATCAAATTGCTGTTCAACAAACTCAAGTTGATAAAACAATTGCTGTTGCTCAGGAAGCAGTAAATTCAATTGTTTATGGATCAAGAAATAAGGTCCCTGATAGACGAAAAGGCTATATACAAAAAGCAATTGTTGGTGGCCACAAAGTTTATCTTCATACAGGAGAATATGAAGATGGTAGTTTAGGTGAAATATTTATCGATATGCATAAAGAAGGTGCTTTTTTGAGAAGTTTAATGAATAATTTTGCTATAGCTATTTCTATTGGACTTCAATACGGAGTACCACTTGAGGAATACGTAGAGGCATATACATTTACGAGATTTGATCCTGCCGGAGTTGTTCAGGGAAATAATAGAATCAAAAATGCCACATCAATCCTGGATTATGTATTTAGGGAATTAGCTGTTTCTTACTTAGGCAGAAATGACCTGGCTCATGCAGATAATACTGATGTTGATTTTTCGCTTGGCACAGGTGCCGAGGAAGGAACGCTTAAAAACAATGAGATACCTTGGAAACTAGTTAAAAAGGTATCCAGCCAAGGTTACTTAAGAAGTCAAGATGGTCTTTCAGTAGTAAGCTCCTCTGGAGATATGGGCGCAGTAACTGCAGAGCAAGCTGTGTCAAGTAGTGGCACTTTATCTAATGGAACATCGGATGCATCAATGAGCAGAGTACAGGCGGCAAGGATGATGGGCTACGAAGGCGACGCTTGCCCTGAGTGTGGTTCATTTACTTTGGTGAGAAATGGAACTTGTCTCAAATGTGATACGTGTGGAGCTACTACGGGCTGTTCTTAATCTTCTTCAGTAGGCGTTACTTTTAGGTTCAGCTCATCCAAAGTCTTGTCATCAACTTCTGCCGGCGCAAGCATCATAAGGTCTTGTGCCTGTTGATTCATAGGAAATAAAATTACCTCCCTGATATTCTTTTCTTGAGCTAAAAGCATTACAATCCTATCGATGCCAGGAGCTATGCCTCCATGAGGCGGCACTCCATAAGAAAAAGCGTTAATCATTCCCCCAAATTTATTTTGTACTTGTTTTTTAGAATAACCACTTATTTCAAAAGCTTTATACATAATTTCTGGTATATGATTTCTAATGGCTCCAGATGAAAGCTCAATACCATTGCAAACAATATCATATTGATATCCTAGAACATCTAAAGGATCACTATTTTCTAATGCTTCTAATCCACCTTGTGGCATTGAAAATGGATTATGACTAAAATCAATTTTACCTGTTTCCCTATCCTGCTCGTACATTGGAAAATCTATAATCCAACAAAATCTGAATACATCTTTTTCGATAAGATCAAGAATTTCTCCGATTTTATTTCTTGCTGCTGCAGCAATATCATATACCAACTTACCTTTATCACATGCAAAGAATATAGAATCTCCTGAATTTAAATTTGCTTTTTTAGCAATTTCTAATTGAATATTGTTTGGTATAAATTTTGCAATTGGGCCTTTTCCAGTAAGTATGCCATCTACTTCTTCAAAAATAATATATCCAAGACCGGGAGCATTCATTTCTTTTTTTGCCCAATTGTTTAAATTATCAAAAAAACTTCTTGGTTGCATTGAAGATTTTGGTGCAGGTATCCCAAGTACTCGTCCACCAGCATCTATAACTTTTTTGAAAGCCTTGAATTCAACATCGTCATCAGAAAATTCTTGAGTAATATCAAATACCTCAATTGGATTTCTTAAATCTGGTTTGTCTGTTGCATACCTTTTCATTGCTTCTTTGTAGGTAATTCTTGGAAAAGGCAAATCAGTTACTTTAAAATTTGAAAACTTTTTAAATACTGAAGATAAAACGGGTTCTATAGCATTAAATACATCATCTTGCTCAACAAATGCCATTTCCATATCTAATTGATAAAATTCACCAGGACTCCTATCTGCTCTGCCATCTTCATCTCTAAAACAAGGAGCAATTTGAAAATATTTATCAAAGCCCCCCGCCATTATTAATTGTTTAAATTGTTGAGGCGCTTGAGGTAAGGCGTAAAATTTTCCAGGATGAATTCTGCTTGGAACAAGATAATCTCTAGCGCCTTCGGGACTTGATGCAGTTAAAATAGGTGTTTGCATTTCAAGAAAACCTGCCTCGGACATTAACTTTCTTATATAGGAAATAATAGATGATCTTAATACAATGTTGCTATGCAATTGTTCTCTTCTAATATCTAAAAACCTATACTTTAATCTTATTTCTTCAGGATAATCATTTTCACCGAATACAGGCATTGGTAATTCATTTGCAGCAGAGAGAACTTCTAACGCATCAACAAAAATCTCAATTTTACCAGTTACTAGGGACTCATTAATGGTTTCTTTATCACGCTTAATAACTTTACCATGAATTTTAATAACGGATTCAGCCCTTAGACTTTCAAATTCTTTTAATAGCTTTGTATTTTTTTTTTCAATAACACACTGAGTTACGCCATAATGGTCACGTAAATCAATAAACAAGACATTACCATGATCTCGCTCACGATTAATCCATCCAGCGAGTATAACGTCTTTATTTTCATCGCTTTCTTTTAACTCGTTACAATTATGTGTTCTATATTTTACCATGCTTTAAACTCAAGTTCATATATAGTTTGATTTATGAAAATAGTCCAAGACAATAAATCTCTTAAAAATCTATGCAAATTACTAAAAACACAGAAAGTTATCTATCTAGATACTGAGTTTAAACGAGACAGAACATACTGGCCGAAACTATGTACTATTCAATTTAAAACACAGCGAAACGTATATTTGGTGGACATGCTTCTAATTGAGCAAATGAATATGAATGCACTAAAAGAAATATTAATAGACAAAAAGTTAAGAAAAGTAGTTCATTCAGCTAAGCAAGATATTGAGGTAATTAATTACGCTTTAGATATCAAAATCAAAAACATTTTTGACACTCAAATGGCCTATAATGTCCTTCATGGAGGCGATGAAATTGGCTATACCAATTTAGTGGAAAAACTTTTTAAAATAAAATTATCAAAAAAGTATCAAGTTTCAGATTGGGAATCAAGGCCACTAAGTAAAAATCAGCTAGCATATGCAGAAAATGATGTTTTATATTTGCCAAGAATTTATACTTATCTAATTAATTTTATAAAAAAAAGAAACTTAATTAATAAAATTAATAATAAAAACCAAGAACTAACTGAGAATAATGACATTTATAATCCAAAGTTTGCGTATAAAAAAATTAAAACAAAAAATTTTAATCAAAAAGAAAAAACTATACTAAAAAAATATTCTAGATGGAGAGAGGTCTGTGCACAAAACCTAAATATACCCAGGAACTGGGTTATTTCAGATAAAAATCTAATCAAAGCATCTAAAGGTAAAGAGGTTGGTTTAGAGAGAAATAAAAAAATGTATAATCAGCAAATAAGTAAATTTAGTGATTATATTAATTCAAAAAATCTCTCAAAAAAGGGATAGTAATCTTACTTTTAGTTTGCATTGAGGAAAAATTAATTTTTTCCATAAATTGATATAGTTTAGAATAATCTCTTTCGACTCGTTTAGTGAGATACTCTATTACATTAGTTTCTACTTTTAATTGAAGATCGCTAAAGAACTTTACTATTAAGATTTTTATTAGTCCATCATCTGGATCATCTATATAAGAAGAAGTAAATGAATTAAATCTTGACCTCAAATCACTTAGTGAGATTTCAAAGTTAGCGTCAGTGTCAACTGAACAAAGTATTTTAAATTTTTTTAGCACTAAATTATTGTAAAAATGAAAAAAATTATTTTCTCTCTCCACTTTGAGATGATGCAAATCATCAATTGCATAATTACAACTAGCTGACAAACTTTTCCAATTACTCACCTCATTGCAATTAAGAAAAGTGGCGTCATTGTTAGCTGTCCATATTTTTAATAAGTGCGTCTTCCCAGATTTTGACTTACCATAGACAACCGCTGAACCATTGAACCAATTATTTGTTTCATTAAGTAAAGATGAAACTTGCTGGTTACTTTCACTAATAAAAAAATCATTAGGATCAAAATTTTCGAATTTGCCTAAATCAAAAACTAATTGACCTTTATTCATCTAATTAATACTCTCCATCCAATATTTTATATAAATGAACAAGGATATTAACGTAGTAATTACAACGATCCCAATCAGCAATTCAATTAACCTCGTCTCATTTATCAAATTTTCAAATCCTGCTGTATTTCCTAATAATGTAGCTATAACCAAAAAAAATTGAAAGAAAGTGTTCCACTTACTTACTTTACTAGTTTTTAGTTTAATTTTTATTCCTGCAAAAAATGTTATTACAAAAGAGCCTAAGATAATAATATCCCTTGATATGACTAAGATGATGATAAAAACTGGTAAAAGATTTGCTGTTCCGATTAATATATAGATTGAAATTACAAATGCTTTATCGGCAATAGCGTCCAAGTAAGAACCCAATTCACTTTCTACCTTTAAAGACCTTGCTATAAATCCATCCAAAAAATCACTAACTGCAATAAAGATTGTAAAAAGAGCAGCATAAAAGAATAAATTAATTAAAAGCAACCAAGCTACGATGGGAATAGTTATTAATCTGAATATTGACAATAAATTTGGAATATTTTTAATCATACAAGCTAATTTTATAGTAAGGACCCATATTAACTACATCAATATTATTTTGAGACATTATTAATTCTAACTTATTATTAGTGCCAGAAAAATTAATAACCCCTTCAACCTTAGATAGATTAAATGAAGTCACGTGAAAGGAATTAAGTAACTCTAAAGTTTCTAGTTCTTTTCTTAGTTTTACCCAATCATCTATTGAATTAATATCATAAACAAAATTATACAAAAACTTTTCATTCGATTGTTTTGTTATATCAATCCAAACTGATAATAACTCAGAATTAATATCTTTAATGATTTGAGCAAAAATATCATCTCTGTAAAAGCTATTTTCTTCTATGAATGTTTTTCTAAATACATTTTCTTTATTATTGGCTATGAGCTTAATAATAATTTCAAATTTGATTTTATCATTCCGTACATTAGATGGAGCACACCAAATCAGCACAGCGTCCTTTACATCATTCACTTGACTCAAATTTGATCCTTCCAAGAATCTTGCTAAATCTAGCTTATACGTTTCAGATGAAGAAAAAGTTCTTACGTTCAGATTAATTTTACTTCCAATATTATTTATTTTTTTCCATTCTGTGTTCCAATTATTAAATAATGTAAAGAACTCAAAGTGGTTTGAAAATGCAATATAGGCAATTATGTCTTTTGAGGTTAGCTCTGAATATATCAGTGAGCGAGACTCATAAAATTCTCTAACTTTAAATGGACTAAAATAAACATTAAAGCTCCCACTATAAGTTTCAGATGATATTTTTTCATCAACAAACTCAATACTCTCTACTAAATATTCATAATTAATATCGTTTAATTTTATAATTTTATTGTAGTCTCTTGGTGTCAAAAGTTTTTTTGAAATTTTCTCAAATGCTAATTTTTCTGCTTTTGAAATTGCTAGGTTTCTTACATTTGAATTATTAGAATAAGGAATTTTCACTAAAATATTCATTCCTGAAAAAAATATATCTTCGTCAGCCATAAGAGGAAAATTTAAAAATAAGAATAAAATGAGAGCGAGTAACTGTTTAATATGTTTAGCGAAAAATTGATAAATCATATATATAGTAGACAAATGAAAAAATTATCATACTCAAGTTCTGGTGTAAGTATCAACAAAGGAAATGAGTTTGTAAGTAAAATTAGCAACTTAATCAAAAAAGATAAAGGTCTTATTAAGACTGAAATCGGAGGATTTTCAGGTCAATTCCCCTTAAGCTCTAAAATTAAAAAGCCTATATTAGTTGGAGCAACAGACGGCGTAGGAACAAAAATTCAAATTGCAGAGGAAATGAATGACTATAAAACAATTGGTATAGATTTGGTAGCTATGTGCGTGAATGACTTGATTGTTGATAAAGCAACTCCCTTATTTTTTTTAGACTACATCTCAACTGGAAAATTAAATGTCTCTAAAGGTGTTGATATAATTAAAGGGATTATAAAGGGATGCAAAATTTCGCATTGTGCTTTACTTGGTGGTGAGACAGCCGAGCATCCAGGATATGATACTAAGGAAAAATATGATTTAGCTGGTTTTTGTATTGGAGTAAAAAGTGGTATTTCGAAGAAAGTTTTACGAATAAACAAAGGTGATCTTATCATCGGAATAGAGTCATCTGGAATCCACTCAAATGGCTTTTCACTTATCCGTAAAATTATAAAAGATAATAATATTAGTCTAAAAAAGAAAATTATCAAAAATAGTACTTTAGGAAAAATATTATTAAAGCCTACGCATATTTACGTTGATGTAATTCTTGATCTTTTTAGCAAAAATCTTATTAAGACTTGTTCACACATAACTGGTGGCGGTGTAACCGAAAACTTACCCAGGTCATTCAGTAAAAATACCAAGGCTGTAATAGATTTGAATAAATGGAAACTTCCAACAATATTTAAATGGATTAGCAGTTTTAATGTATCTCAAAATGAGATGTTAAGAACATTTAATTGTGGCTATGGAATGGTAATTATAATTGATGAAAATAATCTCAATAGAGTTAGAAAAACAATAACAAAATATAAATTAAAATCTGATATAATTGGCAATATTGAAATAAAAAAATCTGCTAAAGAAAAAAGTGTAGAATTTATAGGAAGACTTGATTTCGATGAGTAAAAAACCTATTGGGGTTTTTATATCAGGCAGAGGTTCTAACTTAGAGTCGATTATCAATGCTTGCAAAGATGATAACTTTCCAGCAAAAGTTGTATGTGTTTTTTCTGACAATGCTAATGCAATAGGTCTTCAATTTGCATCAAAAAATAATATTGATACTCATACTCTAGATTTAAATAATTTTGAGAGCAAAGATCATTATGAAGAAGAGATTCTTAAACTACTAAAACCTTATAATATTGAGCTTATTTGTCTTGCGGGATATATGAAAATAATTACCGACAAATTAATTAATAGCTTTCCAAACAGAATAATAAACATACATCCCTCACTTCTTCCTAAATTTAAAGGGCTTAATACTCACCAGAGAGCATTGGATGCGCAAGAAGTCGAGTCAGGATGCAGTGTGCATTATGTAAATAGTAAAGTAGATGATGGGAAAATCATTATGCAAACTTCCGTTGCTATTGAAAAGACGGATAATGCGGATACATTATCAAAAAAGGTTCTAAAAGCAGAACACAAGCTTTACCCTGCTTCCATAATAAAATTACTTAGGAAATAATTTCTTCTTCTAAAAAAAAGTGACTTATCTCAATTTTTGCATTTTCAAGGCTGTCAGAGCCATGAACAGAGTTCTTTTCTAGAGATAATGCATATTTTTTTCTTATTGTGCCTTCAACGGCCTCTTCAGGATTAGTAGCTCCCATAATTTCTCTATTTTTTTTTACAGCATCCTCCCCTTCAAGAACCTGAACTACAATTGGCCCAGAACACATAAAATCGCACAAACTTTGAAAAAAAGGTCTCTCTTTATGAACCTCATAAAATTGTGAAGCTTTTACTTGATCTAGCTTTAACCTCTTAGAAGCAACAACCCTCAATCCTGCATTTTCTAGCATTGCAGTGATTTCACCTATTTTATTTCTTTCAACTGCATCTGGCTTAATAATTGAAAATGTTCTTTCAGTACTCATTATTTACCCTCATGATATTTTGATACAAATTTATTTAGAAGCTTCACCCCAAATGCTGTTGCTCCTTTTGGAGATGTTGGTAAATTTGTTTTTGACCATGTTGTTCCAGCAATGTCTAGATGTGCCCAAGGGACCTTATTAACAAATCTTTGTAAAAACTGAGCTGCAGTAATAGAACCCGCTCCTCTTCCATTGGAAATGTTTTGCATATCTGCAATTGATGAATTTATCATTTTATCAAATTTATCATGAAGCGGGAATCTCCATAGTTTTTCATCTTCAATCTTGCCAGCATCTTCCAGCTGTTTACTTAATTTGTCGTTATTGGAAAATAATCCTGCATATTCATTGCCGATTGCGATAATTATTGCTCCAGTTAAGGTAGCTAAATCAACCATTAACTCAGGCTTATATTTCTCTTGGGTATACCAGAGAGCGTCAGCAAGCACCAGTCTACCTTCAGCATCAGTATTTAACACCTCTATTGTTTGACCTGAATAAGATTTCACTACGTCACTTGGTCTTGTTGCCATATTTCCAATGTGGTTTTCAACAAGACCTACAACACCTATTACATTTGTCCTTGCTTTTCTTATGGCTAATGTCTTCATTAATCCAATAACGACAGCTGAACCTCCCATATCATATTTCATTTCTTCCATCCCACCTGCAGGCTTAAGTGAAACTCCACCTGTGTCAAATGATACTCCTTTACCTATAAACGCAATCGGTTTTTTCTTTTTATTTTTATGACCTTTCCATTCCATGATGGCTAGTTTGGACTCATGTTCGCTTCCGCGCCCAACACTAAGTAAAGATCCCATACCAAGTTTAGTCATTTCTTTTTCACCAAGAATTGTAACTTTCACACCTACTTTTTCTAGCGAGGCAGCATTCTTAGCTAACTCAGGCGGAGTCATAATATTTGGCGGTTCTGTTACAAGATTTCTTGTCATCGTGACACCATCATGAATGGCTTTCACCGTTTCATAGCCTTTTTGTAATCTTGAATACTGAGCTGAATAAATTTTTATTTTTATTGTGTTGATGTTTTTTTTCTTACCTTTTTTAGAAAAATACTTTGTGAATTTGTAAGACGCTAATAAAAATCCGAGTAGCATATCACTTGTAGAGTTTGCAAAGCTTAATTTAGATGAATTAATTCCATCAGGGTAAATGATGACGTTATGTTCTTTGTAAAATTTTACAAGAGATTGAAGACTTCCTCCTAAAATTTGAAAGTCTCTATTTGAAGCATTGTTAATATTTTTTAATTTAAATACATATAGCTTTGAAAAACTAAGGTTTTGTGGATTATGAATAATCAAGTAATCAAAATTTTTTGATTTTCTAGACTTGAATGACTCATCAGATTTAATTGTATTTGATAAGTATTTTTTTGAGAGCAGGTCTAATTTTTTACCATAACCTATTAACCTACAATTATGATCACAAAATATAATACCCACGGCATCTTTTGCTTGTTTTAAGTTACTAAATTGAATATCCATACATATATACCTTTAACAAAATATTGATATAATTGAGAAAATGTCAAGATTTACAACATATGCGATTAAAGAAATCACTTCAAGTTTTTTGTTTCTATCAATTTTACTAACTGGGATAATATGGCTAGGACAAGGATTGAGACATATTGACCTACTAACAACGAACAATGTTTCAATTGAAACCTATCTTTCATATGTGGTTCTTTTGTTGCCCAAAATTATTCTGTTAACTTTTCCAGTATGTATCTTTTTAGCTGTCCTGTTTAATCTAAATAGGCTTCGTAATGATAGTGAATTAATCATACTTGGGACTTCAGGCAAATCAGAAAAAAATATTTTAATAAAGCCCATAATTTTATTTTCTTCTTTTATGTTTCTAGTAGTTTTCTTTTTTAGTCTTTTTTTAACACCAAGCTCATTAAATGAACTTAGGTATAAAATTATTGAAATAAGATCCTCGGGTATACACATATCTTTATTAAAAGAAAAAAAGTTTGTCTCACCTACAAATAACTTTACAGTATTCTTGCAGGAAAAAAAAGATGATGAAATATTTGGGCTTTTAATACATGATCAAAGCAATGTTAATAAACCTCAGACGTACATAGCTGAGAAAGGTAAATTCGTTACAAAAGATAATGTAAATTATTTAAGATTATTTAATGGCTTTATACAAATATATGATAGCGATGTAAACCGAGTATCAGAAATTGCTTTTGATACCTATAATCTTGACCTTACGCCTTTTAATAAGAAAGAGAGTTCACATATTTTTCCAGATGAACTATCTACAAGTGATATAAGAAATAAATTAAAAAATATATCCCATAATAACTTTTCAAAAAATGAAAAAGAACAGTTTGCTGAGTTGCATAAAAGATATGTTAATCCAATATACATAATATTTTATGCATTGCTGCCTCTTCTCATGATTAATTTTTCTAAGAGACCCGATGACAGCTGGCGCTTTCCTATAATTGCTGTTTCTGCCATAGCTTTTGTAATTCAGATATTCCAAATTACATTTTCGAATTTGCTAATCGAAAATAGTCAATTAGTTACGCTTTATTACTCATTTCCAATAATGATAATTTTGGTAACACTAATTTATCTGTATAAAGATTTTTTATACCTATCAAGAAATAAAAATGTTTAATAAAATAAATTACTATATATTAAATAACTTTCTATATTCTTTTTTTATAACTTTTATCATATTAGCCTCTATAATTTTTATTGGAGATTTTGTTGAACAATTTAGAAAAACAGCTGGAAAAGAAGTACCCTTTAACATTATATTACAGCTTACACTGTTTAACTTTCCTAATTTAATTACATTTACATTGCCAATAACTTCTTTTTTCTCTTCAATTTTGGCATTATTAATTATGATTAGAAATTCAGAACTAACAGTAATTAGCGGCATGGGTATTTCTAATCTAAAAACTATTTTTCCAGCCTTAATTCTTCATTTTTTTATTGGAATTACATTTATCACTCTAGCAAACCCACTTATTGCTGCATTTGATGATAGATACTCTAACTTAGAATATGAATATATAGACCGAGTTGATAAATTTGCATCTATTACAAAATATGGCCTTTGGCTCAAACAAGATAATTACGAAACAAACCTGACAAGTGTGCTTTATGCTAAAAGCACTGAGCAAGAAGGCAGGGTCTTAAATTCTTTTATGCTATTAGAATACGACGATAAAGGAGCTTTTAATGGCAGGATTGACGGAAAAAGAGCTGAACTTAAAGATGGATATTGGATGATGTCTGCAATACAGCTAACACCAAAATACGGTGAAACAAGATTTCAAAATTACCTTAATTATAAGACAAATATTAAACCTGAAGATATATCAGATAGTCTTTCCTCGCCCTCTAGTATTTCTGTATGGCGCCTATTAACATTTATAAATTTTCTAGAAGAATTAGGCTATTCTGCAATTGATTTTAAAATGCATTTATACAGTCTTGTAAGTCTTCCATTTTTTATTTCTACCCTTGTTCTTTTAGCATTTTGCCTAGTGCAAGGTATTAAGCATAATAATAAATTTTCTAAAATTATAATAAGTTCATTAATCATAATATTTTTCTTATACTTTATATCGAACTTACTTAATGCTTTAGGATCTACTTCTCAAATTCATCCTATTGTTGCTAGTTTTAGTATGCCAGTTATTACATTTGGAATTGCAGTATTCATTTATCAATACTTAGAATTAAGAAGAAAGAAAATTATTAGATGAGCTGTATAAAAAAAAATAGAGCATTCTTGGCAGTTTTTATTTCGTTAGTTATTTTTCTTCTTTGTTATAATGCGATATATGCTGATGAGAAAATTAAAATTTATGCAGATAAAATTAAAGTTGATGAGATTAATGAAAAAGTAAAAGCTACTGGAGATGCTATCGCTATAAATGAAGATAATTTAAAAATTAAATCAAACAAATTAACATATGATAAAAGTAATGATTTTCTTGAAGCTAATGGAAATGTAATAATTAATGATCAAATGCAAAACACTTTTTTTCTAAGTGAACTCAATGCAGCAAACAATTTAAATCTTATATCTGGAAAAGCTGTCAGAGCTCGGCTTCACGATGGCTCTAGAATTGTTGGCTCTAGCTTTGATATGCAAGATGAAATTAGTATTGTTGAGAATGCTGAGTATACTCCATGTGCAAAAGAAAATTATTTGATTAAAAATTGCCCTGGTTGGAAACTTAAGTCTAAAAAAATTTATCACAATAATGTAAAGAAAACAATTCACTATGATCACGCTCAAATTCAATTATTTAATATTCCAGTTTTTTATTTGCCCTATTTTTCTCATCCGGACCCATCGGTTAAAAAAAGATCTGGGTTTTTGATGCCAACTATTAAAACTGATGATCAATTAGGTGAAACTTTTTCAATACCGATTTTTCTAAATCTTGCGAGTAATCGTGATCTTACATTTACTCCTAACATCCAAACTGTAGGAAATAATTTTTATAATTTAGATTATAGGCATCTTAACAATTTAGTCGATCTAGAAATTAATTCAAGCATTGATGACAATGACGATGATACTGGTACTAGTAATCATATATTTCTTGAAAGTAAAATTTTTAATTCTTATGGCAACTTAAATACATATATAAAAACAAGTAATAACGATACCTATATGCGTAAAAATAAAATCAATAATCTTACTGTGTTAAAATCAGGAATAGAGTTTGATAGAGAAGAAAGTGACACCTATTTTTCAATTGAAACAATAGGTTACAAACATTTAACAACAGAAAATCAGCAATGGGAGTACTTATATCCAAATATTATTTATGACATCTACAATATTAATAACAGTAACTTGAAAGGAAATGTATCGCTCAATAATAAACTTTCAATTAGAAAAAATCTTAATGAAAATTATGTATCTCTTGCTTCCACTCAACTTAATTGGTCACATCAAGAAATAAATAAAAATTTAGGGATTATTTATGATAATGAAGCAAATTTGAGAGTCGCATCTATTTCAATTGATGAAAAATCAAGATCCGATACAAGTAATACTCGTTTTTATCCCCAACTTAGTTCAAAAATATCTTATCCTTTATTAAATTCCTCCTCGACATTTAATCAAACTGTCACACCTATAATTATGCCTATTGTTGCTCCTTATAATAACTACACAGAAGCTCAAACAGTTACAAATAGTAATCTATTTTCAACAAATAGGGCGACTTCTATCAATGAATGGGAAAGTGGGCCTAGAATAAATTATGGAATTGAATGGTTTATTAATTCAGCGAAAGGGCCTGACATTAGTACTGTAATAGGTCAAAACTATCGTTTTAATAAACGCAGTAATGATGAAGCTAGAGAAATATCTGATTATTTCGTCAATTCAAATATAAATATCAACTTAGAAAATTATTTAGACGGCTCACTAATAATTGATAGGGACGATTTAAAGATGAGATCTTTAAATGCCAATACATTTAATAGATTTGGAGATTTAATATTTGCTATTAATTATGATTATACTTCAGGTAAGTATAGTGATCCTGCAGAGCAAGTTGCATTGGCAGGAAAATTTGAATTGGAAAATAATTTATTTTTAAAATTTACTGGAGCAAAAAATTTAGATACAAATAAAAACATAGGCTATCAACATGGCATAGTCTATGAAAATGATTGCCTAGGAATTGACTTTAATTATTATAGAGATCTTACAAAAGACAGGGATATAGAAGAAAGTGATGGTTTTAGCTTTACTGTAGTACTAAAGCCATTTGGCTCAACAAAAAATTATGGGAAAAATAAAGTTTTTGGACCAAGAATTTAATAATTAAAATGAAAATTACGAAAAGAATTTTGCTAATAATAGTTATAATACAGTCATTAATTTTGAATGCAAATTCATTTAGCACAAACGACCATAGAATAGCTGTACTTGTAAACGATCAGATTATTACGTCTTATGATGTTGTGCAAAGAATGAAGATGGGTGCTATTTTATCAGGTATCGATATTACTGCTGAAAACAATAATCAAATACTGAATTCAGTAGTAGATGAACTGATAAAAGAAAATCTTAAAAATCAAAAAATACAGGAATATGATATTTCTGTAAGTGAAGAAGAATATTTGCAACAGGAATTACTTTTTTACCGCAATAATCCATTCAATAAAGAAGATCTTAATAGAGTATTTGAATTGAATGAAGTCAAGTATAGTGAATTTAAAAAATATTTAATGGATGGCATTTCTTGGCAAAAGCTAATTTCAGGAATGTATTATCGACTTACGTCTACTAGTGAGATTGAAATTCAGGAAATTATTATGAAAAATCCAAACATATCAAAGGAAAAAGCTAGAGAAATGATTGTGCAAAAACAATTAGATTTAAAGAGCGATAAAATGATAAGAGACTTGTTTAATGAAGCTACAATCGAATATAAATAAGACGTATCCAAAAAAATCTCTTGGCCAAAACTTTATTCAAAATAAAGATTTTATTCTAAAATTAAGTGCATTAATTCGTAGTGATAATGATACTAATATCTTTGAAATCGGCCCTGGTATGGGAGCTTTGACTGATCAATTGATAAAAAAAAAATTTAAGAACTTATATTTAATTGAAAAAGATTTTTTATTATTTCAAAAATTAAATGATAGGTTCAAAAATGATAAAAATATATTTGTATTTAATGCCGATGCAATTAATTATGACTATGAGGCTATAAATAAAAGTCAAAAATCATTAATTGTTGGAAATCTACCATTTAATATGTCATCTCAACTTCTTGTAAACTGGATAGTTAATTACAATTGGCCACCTTTTTATAATAAGATGGTGTTGATGTTTCAAAAAGAAGTTGCCAATCGAATAGTCGCTAAACACAATCAAAAAAGTTACAGTCGCATATCAGTTATATCTCAAGCCCGTTGTGAAATAAAAGAACTTTTAAGCGCACCATCAAATATTTTTTTTCCAAAGCCAAAAGTCGATGGAACTATACTTGAATTTATTCCAATTACAAGGTATCTGAATATTGACATCTCAAATTTGCAAAAATTACTCAGAAAATCGTTTGAACACAGAAGGAAGAAAATTAAAACTAGTTTAAGGGATTATGACTACCTTTTAAAAAGGTTTGATATTGATGATGGGTTAAGAGCAGAAAACTTATCAGTTGATGATTATTGTAAGCTTGCTTCAGGCATTTAATTTTGTCCTAGCTTCAAATATTATTTTCTTTATTTTTGTAACACATTCATCAAATTTATCATTTTCAACAATGTATTGGTATTCATTTTGATGACTCATTTCAGTTTCGTACATTTTCATTCGATATTGAATAGCTTGTTCGTTATCTCCAGATTTTTCTGCTCTTAACTTAAGTCTTTCGTATATAATCTCTTTTGAGGGAGGAATGATAAAAATAGTTAACAAGTTTGGCCGATTAGAGGCTTTAAGCTGAAGGAAACCTTGCCAATCTATATCAAACAGAACATCAAAACCATTATCTAGTGATTTTTGAACATCCTTTTGAAGTGATCCATAGTAATTGCCAAAAACTCTCGCATATTCAATATATTCCTTATTTTTAATTTTACTCTCAAATTCATCTTTATTAATAAAGTTATAGTCTCTACCGTTTGTTTCATTATCTCTTGGGAGTCTTGTAGTATCTGAAATAGATATATTTAATTGAGGATCATCCTTTAATAACTGTTTACATATAGATGATTTTCCTGCTCCAGAAGGTGATGATATGACAATAATCAATTTATTTGAATTAAGACTATATGTCATCAAACTTAGAGAATATCAACGAAACATTTGTCCCACCAAAACCAAATGAATTCGACATTATGTTAGTAAGTTTCATTATTAAAGGTTCAGATTTAATAAAATTTATTTTTTTTGTTTCCAACTCATTTTCTAAGTTTAAATTAATAGGTACTATTTCATTTTCTAAACTCATAATCGAAAATATTGCCTCAACGGCTCCAGCAGCCCCCAACAAGTGACCTATTTGTGATTTTGTTGATGATACACAGACTTTTTCTGAGTTCTCTTCGAATAATCTATCAATAGCTAGAGCCTCAGCTTTATCTCCTGCTGGAGTTGAAGTTCCATGAGCGTTAATATATTGAATTTCATTTGACTGAATTTCGGCATCCTCAATAGCATTATTCATTGCCCTGTAAGCTCCATCTCCTGAAATATCTGGTAAGGTATAGTGATATGCATCTGACGACATTCCATAGCCCTTAATTTCACACAGTATTTTTGCATTACGTTTTAGTGCATGATCTAATTCTTCAAGAATAAGAACTGCGCCACCTTCCCCCATAACAAAACCATCTCTGTCTTCATCAAAGGGCCTAGAAGATTTTGAGGGGTTATCATTAAATTTTGTACTTAATGCTCTACACGCTGTAAATCCCTCAATGCCTGTAGGGCTTATAGTCGCTTCTGATCCGCCGGTCATCATGATATCGACCTGTCCATGCTGAATTAGGCGAAATGACTCACCAATTGCATGAGCAGAAGAAGCGCAAGCAGAAACTGTTGAGTAATTTGGTCCTTTTAAATTATATTTAATTGATAAGTAGCCAGCTGGCATATTGATTATTCTTCCAGTTATAAAAAAAGGGCTGATTTTTTTTCCATTTGAATAATCAATGGATGTACGTTCAATTCCAGGTAGTCCACCCATGCCGGAGCCAATAATACAACCTGCACGGTAAGACTGTGGATCATTGATTGTGCCTAAATTACTGTCTTGAAACGCTTCCTCACCAGCAGCCATTGCATATTTAATAAAATCATCAATTTTTTTAATTTCTTTTCTCTCAATCCAGTCCTCAGCATTAAAAGTTCCATTTTCTCCATTGCCTATAGGAACTTCACATGCGACTTGGCATTTATATTTTGTGTAGTCAAATTTTGAAATTTTAGTAGCGCCAGATTTAGCAGATATTAAGCTATTCCAGTTTTGTGACTTTCCACAGCCAAACGGGGTCACTAGCCCCATTCCGGTAACTACAACTCTCTTCATTAAATTGTTTTTACTAGTCTGTTTCTAAGTGAGATATTGCATCTCCAACAGTTAATATTGTTTCTGCTTTGTCATCTGGGATTTCAACATCAAAAGCTTCTTCAAAGGCCATGACAAGTTCTACAGTATCTAAACTATCTGCTCCTAAGTCATCAATAAATTTTGCATCATCTGTGATCTTACTCATATCATCTATACCTAAATGTTCAGCAATAATTTTTTTAACTTTGTCAGCAACTTCACTCATAAATACTCCTGTTTTAATATATTAACATTTTGTTTAGTACGTTCTGCATCACATTGTCAAGCCGCCATTAACATGAAGCACTTGACCTGTAATATAGGCCGATTCTTCTGAAGAAAGAAAATAAACTGCAGAGGCAATTTCATCGATTGTTCCCATTCTTCTAAGAGGTATTTTTTCTACCATATTTTGCAATGTTTTTTTATCGATTGTTTGAAGAATATCAGTTTCAACAAATCCTGGCGAGACACAGTTAACTGTTACCCCCCTTGAAGCTACTTCATTTGCAAGTGTCCGTGTAAGGCCTTCAATTGCAGATTTAGAGGCAACATAGTTCGCTTGACCTGCATTTCCGATCTTAGCGGCATCTGATGAAATATTGACAATCCTTCCCCAGCGACTTTTTATCATACCCTTTAAAATTTGTTTTGTTAGCTTAAAATTAGAGTTTAGATTGATATTAATTACATCGTTCCATTCTTCATCTTTCATTCTTAAAAACAAATTATCTTTAGTAATTCCTGCATTATTAATGAGTATGTCAGTTGATCCATAATATTCATTAGACAGCTGGACCAGACTCTCTATTTGTAATTCTTCATTAAGATTGCAAGAAATACATTTAACTTTTCCTTTATAATTAACCTCAATTTCATTTAGCTTAACCTTGTTGGTACCTGTAACGCATATATTATAATTATTCTCATAAAATAATTTTAATATTGAAGACCCTATTCCACCTGTCGCTCCAGTAATTAAAACATTCTTCATAATTAAATATTATCCAATTTCTCAAAATCATCTACTTTTGATATTGATATTGATATTGTTTCTTTTGACATTCTTTTTACTAAATTCGTCAATACATTGCCAGGTCCGATTTCAATAAACCTTTCCACTCCATCATTTATCATATTTGCTATAATTTCTCTCCATCTAACTTTTTTTATTATTTGATCTACTAGAATCTGCTTTATTTCTCCTACATTACAAGGTAAAGAAGACACGTTAGAATAAAGTGGTACAGCGAAAGCATTAAAACTATATTTATTAATCTCATCTTTCATTATCATTGAGGCTTTCATCATAAACTCACTATGAAAAGGGGCGCTTACTGGCAGCTTAATAGCTTTTTTGAAACCAAGTTTTCTTGAATTTGCAACAACATAATCAATTGCTTTCATTTCACCACTTATAACTATTTGCCCAATTGCATTATCATTAGCAATAAAAATTTTTCCTTCCGAACTGATATCGCTGATGATGCCAGCTATCGCTTCTTCGTTGCCTCCAATAATTGCTGCCATTCCTCCGGTGCCAATTGGCATACATTTTTGCATAGCTTTGGATCGAATTTTAAGTAATTTTAAAGAGTCTTTAAAACTAAGTGATTTGTTAGCGACTAATGCCGAGTATTCACCAAGAGAGTGGCCAGCTACACAATCAAAAGAATGATCATCTAATTTCCCACTTTCTTTTAAAGCAGCGAATATTGCAATGCTTGTTGCCATTATTGAGGGTTGTGAATTTTCTGTCATGGCAAGTTCACTTTCTTCGCCTTTGAAAATTAAGTTTGCAAGACTTTCCCCCATTATTTTGTCTAGCTGGTCATAAATATCACGTGATGACTGAAAATCAGAATAAAAGTCGTACCCCATCCCAACGTTTTGAGACCCTTGTCCAGGAAAAATTAATGCTGTTTTCATTTAAAAGAATGCTTGCTTAATGGCTAATTATAGAATATTTATTCGGACTTTAATAATAAATATGACTAATTTATGGCTCTTTTTGAACATGTGATAATACTTAAACAAAGTTTAAGTTCAAACGAACTTTCTAGCGAGCTAAAAAATCATACAGACTTAGTCTCTGAACTAAAAGGCAGTATCATCTATCAAGAAAGCTGGGGTATGAGAAATCTAGCTTATCCTATCAAAAACAATAAAAAAGCATTTTATGAATTTATGAATATTGAAATGCCTCAAGAAAATATTGATTTAATGAACTCAAAATTAAATCTAAATGAAAATGTTATCAGATATTTATCAATAAAAGTTAAATCATTTAGTGAAACTCCTACTTTAATGATTAAAGAAAATGAATAATGGTTATGGACAATAATACAAAAAACAATACTTCTTCTTTTGACTATAAAGATCTTTCCTCTCTAAGAAAATTTATTTCTGAAAAAGGAAAAATTACCCCCAGGAGAATAAGTTATATTTCAATAAAGAAACAAAAAGATCTTTCAAATGCAATTAAAAGAGCAAGATATCTAGCGTTATTGCCATATACAGGTCGGTAATGGAAATTATTCTTTTAGAATCACTAAATAAATTAGGAAAAGCTGGTGAGATTGTCACGGTTAAAGATGGCTTTGCAAAAAATTTCTTGATACCTGGGAAAAAAGCAATTATTGCCAATAAGAAAAATAAAGCTGATTTAGAAAATCGTATCACTCAAATAAACTCTAATAATGATAAAAAAATTGTTGAGGCTAATGAGCTTAAAGCAAAACTAGATGGTAAGAAAATTTCAATACAGATGGAAGCAAACGATGATGGTAGCCTCTATGGTGCAGTTAGTCATAAATCTATAAGTGAGAGCTTATTTACTTTACTTGAAATAAAGATTTCACCTGACGCATTAATTCTTGATCCAATAAAAAAATTAGGTGAAACTGAAATACAGATAAGCTTATATGAGGATGTTAAGGCTAATCTTCACCTTGAAATAACAAAAAAAACTTAATCATAATTCTTTACCAATTTCAAAGATTTAAAAGGCAAACATAATACTCTTTATAAAGCCTAAGAATATATTAACATTATTTTAATCCTGTTAGTATCTTTTATCATTAAAATACTGACAATTTCTAGCAATTCATATTTATTTACTCAATGTCCAATACATTTCAAATCCAATCCAATAATATTTCTTCCAAACAGCTTCCACACAACTTGGAAGCTGAACAAGGTTTACTTGGCGCTATACTAATTAATAATGAAATATTCTACGATGTAACTGAAATAGTAAATTCAGAACATTTCTATGAACCAGTTCATAGAGTTATATTTGAAGTAATACATAAAATGATTTCTAAAGGTCAGATTGCATCACCGATTACTTTGCAGAGTTATTTTGAAATTGAAAAAAATCTAGAAGAAATAGGTGGAGCAAATTACCTATTTAGACTTGCAAATTCAGCAGTTTCTCTAGAATATGCGAAGAGCTATGCTCAAATAATTTACGATATGGCTGTAAGAAGAGGACTTTATGAGCTTGGAGGCAAGGTTCAACATGATGCTATTGAAAGTGATATGGATGTAAAACCTGGAGATCTCATAGAAGATGCAGAAAAAGATTTATATCAGATATCAGAAAAAGGGACTACAAAAAACAAGGTTCAATCATTTAGAAGTTCAATTGAAGAGGCTATAGAGCTGACAACTAAAGCATTTAAGAAGGATACAAGCGTGATTGGCCTATCTTCTGGATTTAGGGATCTTGACGCTAAATTAGGAGGATTTCATTCATCTGACCTTATCATAATTGCCGGAAGACCATCTATGGGAAAAACAGCTTTAGCCACAAATATAGCATTTAATGTGGCAAAAGAAGCTCATAATAATAATGATATGGATTCAAGTGTTCTATTCTTTTCACTTGAAATGTCATCAGAACAACTAGCAAGAAGAATTTTATCTGAAGAGGCAAGAATAAGTTCTAATGATATGAGAAAAGGTGATTTATCAGAAAATGATTTAGATAATTTAGTGTCAGTATCAAAAAAAATATTGGAGATACCTCTATTCATTGACGACACACCCGCTATCAATATTGGAACGCTTGCCTCTAGAGCAAGAAGGCTTAAGCGAAAACACGGTCTTGGCGCAATTGTTATAGATTATTTGCAATTATTGAGGCCAAGTAAGATATCAAGAAATGAGTCTCGAGTTCTTGAACTTTCAGAAATAACACAAGGCCTTAAAGCTTTAGCAAAAGAAATGAATATTCCTGTTATAGCATTATCACAATTATCTAGGCAGGTTGAACAAAGGGAAGATAAGAAGCCATTATTATCGGATCTAAGAGAGTCAGGTTCTATTGAGCAAGACTCTGATGTAGTAATGTTTATTTATAGAGAAGAATACTATTTAGAAAAAAGTGAGCCTGCTCTTGGTACCGCAGATTACATTGAATGGCAGCAAAAAATGGATGAAATTCATGGTCAAGCCGAACTTCTCATATCAAAACAAAGACATGGACCAACAGGAAATATAAGACTAAGCTTTGAAAGTAAGTTTACAAAGTTTGGAAACTTTGTTAGCAAAGATCACTCAAGCAATTATGAGTAAGGTCTTTCGAAATGAAGAATATTGATCAAAATACTTTTTTAGATATTGACTTAAAATCCCTAAGTGACAATTACTTAAAAATCAAAAAAAACGTAACCAAAAATTGTATAGTTGCAGCTACTGTAAAATCAAATGCATATGGCCTGGGAGTTAAGAAAGTTCTACCCGAGCTAGTAAGATCAAAATGCAAGCACTTTTTTGTAGCATCTACTGATGAAGCTATGGAAATTAGAAAAATAACTAAGAAAGTAGAAGTATATATTCTTAATGGTTTAGTTTTAGATGATTTAAATATAATAAGTAAGTATAAACTAATACCAGTAATCAATAATTTAAAACAACTCAAGAAAATAGAGCGCTACCAAAGTAAATATAATAAAAAACTCAAAATTGTAATTCATTTTGATACTGGCATGTCGAGACTTGGTTTAGATAAAAATGAAACTAGAAGTCTAATAACAAATAAATCAAAATTAATTAAAAATTCAGATCTTGTTCTAATTATGAGCCATTTAGCTTGTGCTGATGACCCAAAAAACAAAAAAAATCAAACTCAATTAAAGGAATTTGATAAAATAAGAAAACACTTTCCAAATTGTCTGCACAGCATATCGAACTCTGGCGGGGTTTTGCTCGGTAAAAAATATCATCTTGATATGGTTAGACCAGGAATATCTCTTTATGGAGGCAACTGTCAAATTAGAGAGAGAAAACATTACAAAAATGTAGTTTCTTTAAAAAGCAAATTAATACAGACAAGGGAAATAAATAAAGGAGATACTGTAGGCTATGGAGCTACATTTATAGCAAAGAAAAAGATGAAAGTAGGTACTTTTGCCATTGGTTATGGTGATGGATTTAGTAGACTCTTTTCAAATAATTGTAAAATTTATTTAGATAATAGACGCATTAACTTAATTGGGAGAGTCTCAATGGACTTGGTAACAGTTGATTTAACAAATTTTATAAATTTAAAACATTTAGCTAATAAAGAGTTTGAATTTATTGGGAATAAGAACCCTATCAATACAGTTTGTCAGAGCATAAATACAATACCGTATGAAATTTTAACAAGCCTAGGCAAAAGATATCAAAGAAGATATATTTCATAAGTAATGGAAAAAATCTTTTCGTCAATTCTTGATAATTATTCAAAATTATCTCTGTTTCTACTTTTAGCAGTTGCATTTATTTTCCTATTTAACTCTGATAATTTTCAGCTTGACGCATCTTCTGATACTCTCATTTTAGAACAAGATGATGATTTAAAAAAATATCAACAGCTAATCAAGGACTATGATTCAAGTGATTTTTTAATTGTTACTTTCACATCAAAACAAAAATTTATTACAAAGAAAAATCTTGATTTTTTAAATTCTTTTATTTTAGAAATTGATAAGCTTCCGTTTGTTGAATCAACTCAATCAATTTTTGACGCACCATTATTAGAAATTAATAATCAATCTTTGTCAGATCTCGTAAATGAAATAATTACAATTAAATCACCACAAGTAAATATTGCTGATGCAGAAATAGAATTACTTAACAGTCCAATTTTCAAAAACTTAATTATTAGTGAAGATGCAACCACAACAGGCTTACTAATTAATCTAAAAAAAAATCTTAATTTCAATACAATAGTAAATGAAAGAATAAGGCTTAATGAATTAAATAAAAAAAATGTTGCTGAGCTTGAGCTATTATCTCAATTAGATCTCAGATATGAAATTGAAAAAAAGAAACAAGATAACGAGAGAGAAAATAACATTTTAACTGTCAGAACAATAATTGAGCAATTCGAAGATAACAATATTAAAATTCATCTAGGTGGAGTTTCAATGATTGCTAATGATACTATCGCATTCGTAAAAAATGATATTATTATTTTCGGTATTGGAGCCTTTATTTTTATATTAATTGTGCTCTATCTTGTTTTTAGAAGCCCTTTGTGGATGATTGCATGTATAGCTAATTGCATATTTATTTTAATAATAATGATCGGGTCTATTTCACTACTTGGATGGAAAGTGACCGTTATTTCATCAAACTTTATCATGCTTATTTTGATCTTATCTTTATCAATGACCGTACATATAGTTGTAAGGTATCGACAAATAAGTTTAGAGGAGGGAAAATCTACAATTAATCAAAACATTTTACATACTCTAGGAAAAATGTATAAGCCTTGCCTATTTGCTGCTCTAACAACTATTTTTGCATTTGGATCACTTTACACAAGTGGAATTAAACCGGTTATGGACTTTGGCCTTATGATGTGTATGGGCCTAACTATCACATATTTATGCAGTTTTATTTTCTTACCAATTTTGATATCAGTCTTAAATTTAAAAGGAACTGCACTATTAGATAAAAATAATAGTAAAGATGTATTTTCTTTCTTATCGATCAAATTCCCAGTATTAACATTATTGTTTTTTTCATCCTTGTTTGCTATCGGCATATATGGAGCAAGTACTCTTAAAGTAGAAAATAGTTTTGTTAATTACTTTAAAGAAGATACTGAAATATATAAAGGGATGAAATTGATTGATGAACAATTGGGTGGGACAACTCCCTTAGATATTATTATTCAGTTCAAAGATGAAACAAGTGATGATTTATCTTTTGATGAGGAAGATTTTATGGATTTTGGTATAGATTATGATCCTGCAGACTATTGGTTTACTAAAGAAAAAATTGATAGTGTTAAAAGTATTCATGACTATCTAGAATCGTATGATTTTGTGGGTAAAGTACTTTCGTTGGCATCCATTATAAGAACTGCAGAAAAACTTAATTTAAATGAAGAATTTGACACTCTCGAACTTTCAGTTTTGTACAAAAAATTACCGCAAGAAATTAAAGATCAAATTTTAAAACCCTATGTGTTGATAGATAAAGATCAAGCGAGAATATCTCTTCGTGTAATCGACACTCACCCAGAATTAAAAAGAGCAGATTTTGTTAATGAGCTTAGAGAGCATATGGAGTCAAATTATAACAATCAGAATATTGAAGTAAGTCTTACTGGAATATTAATTTTGTACAATAACATGTTACAAAGTCTTTTTGACTCTCAAATTAAATCTTTGGGAATTGTTTTAATGGGAATATTTATTATATTAATTATTTTATTCCGATCCTTTAAAATAGCTTTAGCTGCTTTGATACCAAATTTAGTAGCCTGTTTTGTTATATTGGGTAGCATGGGCTTATTGAATATACCCCTGGATTTAATGACAATTACAATTGCTTCTATTACGATTGGGATAGCGGTAGATAATTGCATACATTATGTTTATAGGTATCGTGAATATGTTGCAATTACTGGCTCACACACATATGCGGTCAATAACTGCCAAAAAACAGTGAGCACTGCAATCAAAAATACTTCAATAACTATTATGGCAGGTTTCTCAATTTTAATATTTTCTAATTTTTACCCTACAATATATTTTGGAGCATTTACAGCACTTGCAATGTTAATTGCTTTAGTAGGAAGTCTTACTATATTGCCGATATTGCTCGGATACTTTAATAAAAATTCATTAAATGAACGACCTTAATTATTCTCAATTTCTCAATACTTTTGATATTTCTTTCCTGATCATTTGTTTGATATCAATTTTTTTTGGCACTAAAAATGGATTATTAAAGAGTTTTTTTAATTTAATCAAATGGATATTAATATTTTTTATACTTAAAAATTGTTTTAAATTATTAAGACCTGTTGCAGATCAGTATATTACTAATGAGACTTTATCTGATATAACAATATTTCTAATTACACTAATAACCTCATATATATTTTTTTCATTCCTACTGAGACTTATTATTGGATTTTTACAACCTAAAAAAAAAGGTTTTGTTGATATGGGGCTTGGAGGGATCCTGGGTATTTTCAGGGGATATATTGTAATTGTGATAACCTTATTTTTTATAAATCAAAATATATCTTCTATTCTGTTAAATGACTTAATGACCAATAGCTCATTTGCTGAAATGGTAAATATTGGAATAGATTTTTTTGAACATATGCCAAGAAATTTAGAAGAAATAGACATATAAACATGAGAACTCTTAATTGTCTTATTACAGGCGCCTCATCTGGAATTGGGGCAAGTATTGCTCAAGAGCTGTCAAGGTCAGTTAAACACATATATATTTTGTCACGCAATACGTCTAAATTAGAGGAGATAAATGACAAAATAATTTCAAATGGATGTGAATGTACAATTGTTCCAATTGATTTATGTGAACCTAATGTAATTGAAAATCTTTCAGAAGAAATTTTTAAAAAAGATAAGTTTTTAGATATTATTGTCTCATCTGCAGGTCAAATTACTAAACTATCGCCTGTAGAGTCAATTGATTTAAATGAATTCAATGACACTATCAAATTAAACTATGTTTCTAATTTTAGAATTATGAAGCATTTTCACCCTTTGCTGAAAAATTCTAAGAAATCTAACTTTGTAGTTATTTCATCAATAAAAGATGAGATGAAATCCCAATATTGGGGTATATATCAACCAATTATGGCGGCATTAAATGAATTAGTCTTAAGTTATGCCAATGAAAATAAAGGGACCTCTATAAATGTTAATATTATCTATCCAGGTGCGGTAAATACTAATTTTAGAGAAAATATCATGCCTGGTGAGAATAAAAAAGAAATAAAAAAACCAGTCGATGTAGCAAGAACGATTGTAAATTTCTTACTATCGAATGAAAAAAGTGGTGAGATAATTAAGCTTTAGTCTGAATAAGGATTGCTGGAGCTTATAAATTTATAAGAAATGGGTACTCCTTTTATCTTAAAATAATCCCTAAATGAATTATCAAAAAATCTTTGAAATATAAGAGGCGCTTTCTTTTTTGAATTAATAAAGACTTTAAAAAGTGGAGAACTGGCCTTTAATTGCACAATATACTTAGGCTTTATTTCTCTTTTTTTAATTTTTGGATATTTTGATAGTTTATTTAAATAATTAAGAAATTTATTTAAATTGGCTTTTGTGATTTCAATGTGAACAAGTTTATTTTTTTTAATAATTTCTTTTATAAAATTCTTAATTCTGATGTTTTTCTCTGCAGAAATGAAATCAGTATTAATCATCTGATATTGACTATAATTATTGCTTAAATATTTATCGATTTTAGTTTTAAATTTGTTAACTTCGTCAATAAGATCCATCTTATTAAACAAAAAAAATAGTATCCTTTTTTTTGTTATTGCTATTTCAGCCAACCTAAAGTCTTGCTTGGTAATATTTTCTACAGAATCTATGAGCAAAATTACTACGTCTACCCTATCGATAAGTTTTATGACTTCCTTGTTTCTTTCCTTTTCGTCTAAATCATCAATTTTACTTTTTCTTCTCAGTCCCGGCGTATCAAAAATTGTAAAATCGTGGCTATATGAAGTAAATTTATTTTTAAATAATTTTTTTGTGAGTCCGTATTCTTCACCAACTGGAGAAATGCTATTTCCTAGTAAGCAGTTAAATAAAGTTGATTTACCTGAATTTGGTTTACCAATAATACATAAATTTATTTTATTCAAAATGGAAGACATTTGAGTTTTCGTCCATAATAAATACTTTGTTACTTAATATAACTGGTGGTAATATAATACCTTTCACACCTATATTATCACTTGACAGAACTTCGCCTGTCATTGGGGATACAGTCTTTAATTCACCAAAGTAAGAAATATTATATAATAAATTATTTATTAAATATGGACCTAGCCATAAATTCAGATCCTTTGCTTTTTGACCTTTTATATATTTGTTGAGTTCTGTAATCCAAAAGACTTCACCTGTATTTTTATTTAGACAGATAAGTTTTCCATCTTCATCAATGACATATATTTGCCCTCCAGAAACAGTTGGTGTCCTGTATCCTGATAAATCAATTGCCCAATTCCTTTTTCCATTTATGGCATTTGTCGATATCAATTTGCCATTAGTGCTAACTGAAAAAATTGTATTATTTAATAAGACTGGGCTAGCAGAAATATCCCTAATATCAAAATTACTCAATGATGAGATCTTTGAGACGTTTTCTGACCACAAAGGTCTTCCGGTATCATTAGTGAATGCAACTAGTTCACCATTGCTAAAAGGAGCAATAATTATGTTTTCAAAAGCTATCGGTGACGCTGTAATAAGACTCTTCTTATCTTCTGCCACTGTTTGAAATGACCATACTACTTCTCCAGTCTCAAAAGAAAGTGAAAATAATCGATTATCTGATGATATGAATAAAATTTGATTTCTATAAATTAACGGTGGAGATAAAATAGAAAATTCAATTTTTTTCTCCCATATTTTACTGCCATCATTTGCATCAATGAGTAAGATCTGCCCATAAGCATCAACAAGTAATACTTTATTATCAAAATAAGCAAGCCCACCTCTTATAATTTCATATTTTTTATTACCATTAACCTTAATATCAATTGAAAATATTTTTTCATTACTTTTTAGACTTTTACATTCGAGGAAGCCCTTAGGTAAAATATAGCAAATTGTATCATTAAAATAAATTGGCTGGATTATATTAAGAGCTCCTTTTGATCCAGAAACAAGCTTTGTCTTATTTTCAATAGCGGATAAAGAAAATATGTTATTCAGATTATTCGCAGGATTCTGAAAATGCTGCGACCAATAATTTACTTCTCTTGGAGGATCTATTCTTATATCTTCTATATTTAGGCCTAAAGTTTCAGAAACCTCTGCATCATAAGCCAAAATAGAAAAACTATTAGTATTTTCCTCTATAGTTTCATTTTTTGTACAACTAAAAATTACAAATATTGATAGTAGAATGATATAGAAAATATTTCTCATACTACTTTATTGTGTCTAAAAATTTAGCCGCTCTAATAATAATATCTCTTGGAGCATTTTCATCATTGATTAATTCATCAAATCTTTCTTTAGCTTGTTTGATATTGCCTGCTAATAAATGTTTAATAGCAATGGTTTCTTTGAAAAGATATTTAAAAGTACTATTCTCTGATTTATTGCTGCCTAAATATATATTTATTTCTTCAATCGATATATCATTTAAATTGCTCATTAAATAAAAATAGATAGCCAGGTCATTTATGATTGGGTCTACCTTGCCTTCATTAATAATTTCTAATAGTTTGGATTTGCTCTCTTGCATTTTTCCATTTTCCATTAATAGCTTAGCAATTTTTATTTGAGCTATACCTGAAATAAGTAACTGATTTGAATTATCAATTCTATTTAAACCCTCAATTGTTTGATTAAAATCTATAAGATCTAACGTATTTATATATTTCTCTACTTCATTCTCATAAAATGACTTATTTAATGATTTATTAATTTGATAGCCAAGAACTGAACCAATTAATAAAATAAGTCCACCAATTAAATATATACGGTAACGTCTCCACAAATTCAAAAGACGGTCCTGCCTTAGTTCTTCATCAACTTGCCTTAAAATATCTGACATTAATCTTCTTCGCTCTTTCTAACGATTTGAGGGCCCATTGCGTAAGTATGTTCATTGCCTGGAAACTCTCTATTCCTAACCTCATCTGCGTATTGACTTGCCGCCTTCTTTATTAAACTTTCTAAATCAACATATTTCTTCACAAATTTAGGTGCAATATTAGTTAAGCCCAACATATCTTCTGTTACTAATACTTGGCCATCACAATTAGGAGAGGCGCCTATGCCAATTGTAGGTATCGAAATTCTAGATGTAATCTCCGCAGCTAATGGTTCTGCCATGCCTTCTAGTACTACTGAAAATGCTCCAGCCTCTTCTATTGCAATTGCATCATCAATATATTTACCCCAATCAAATTTATTTCTTCCTTTTACCTTATAACCACCATCTATAAGCACACTTTGAGGCTGAAGACCAATATGCCCCATTACTGGGATTGAACGATCGGTTAAATATTTTACGGTATCAAACATATTTCTTCCACCCTCAAGCTTTATACCGTTACAGTTTGTTTCCTTCATTACTTTTGCGGCGTTCATAAAAGCTTTGTCAACGGATTCTTCATAAGTGCCAAAAGGCATATCAACTATAATGCAAGACTTTTTTGTTGCATTAACAACAGATTTTGAATGCTCTATCATCTGGAAGAGTGTTACAGGTAATGTATTTTGATAGTCATAAAGAACCATGCCAAGCGAGTCACCTACTAATAAAAGATCACCACAGCCGTCAATAGATCTTGCAATGGGGGAAGTGTAAGCCGTTAAGCAAACAATTGGGGTTTTTCCCTTTTGGTTTTTGATATCAATTACAGATTTACGTTTCATGCAGCGGTTTATACTTTAGAAATAGAAAAATTTCTATAAAAAGCTAAAAAACTGGCTATTTTCGCCTAACATTAGGGATTACTTCTTCTTGATACCCTTCATTAAAAGAGTCAGAATCTCCATATATTTCTGCTTCAAACCATTTAATAAATTCATCTGACTTTATTCCTTTCCAATATTTCCATGAAGATTGCGCTATAGGTGCTTTCATTACTCCAAGCTTAAGCATGTGCATCCTCATTTTTAAATGTGATTCATCTACAAACCCTTTCTCAACTTTTTCATAAGTATCGAATATATCTACCAATAATGTATTTATAAAAATAGCTACTCGCCATTTGTCAGAGTCATCTAAGTCACCAGTAGCCCAATCCTTAGCTAAAAAATTACTAAACTCCTTATCTTTAGCTGTATTAAAATATCTTTCATACATTCGCTGAGTAAGGGAATGTCCAAATTGAGCTTTGGTAATTTCATTTTGTTGATGAATTTGTAATCCTAAATAAATAACAGAGACCAGTACACCAAATGCAGCTACCATTTGAACAATGAGAAGAATAGTGTCTGTATTCATTAGGATATTAAAGTTTTAGTTGTAGCAAATGCCTCTAAAGCTTTTTGACGGGAAGAACCAATTTCAACAATGGGTAGTGGATAATTTTCGCCAAGCTTTACACCCGCTGATCTTAAAACATCTTCAGGGGCTTCCCAAGGATTAAATAAGAATTTATCTGGTATATTGCTTAAAACAGGCAAGTATTTTCTTGTATATTTTCCATCTGGATCGAATTTCTGTCCCTGTGTTATTGGATTAAAAATTCTAAAATAAGGAGCAGCATCTGCGCCTGAGCCAGCGATCCATTGCCACCCTGCACTATTACTCGCAAGATCTGCATCAATTAAACAATCCCAAAACCATCTTTCTCCATGATGCCAATGCAAAAGTAAATTTTTTACAAGAAATGAGCCTACTACCATTCTTAGTCTATTATGCATATAGCCAGTTTGCCATAATTCTTGCATGCCAGCATCCACAATGGGATATCCAGTTAGTCCTCTTTGCCACTTCTTTAATTTATCTTTGTCATTGTCCCAAGGAAAATTATCAAACTTTTTTTGTAAATTTTCCTTTGGAAGAAATGGAAAATGATAGAGCAAATTAAAAGAAAACTCTCGCCAACCTAATTCACTTAAGAAGTGATCTAAGTCTTTCTTAATACCTAATTTTCCTTCTTTTGTCTTTGCTCGATACCATACTTGGTTTGGTGAGACTTCACCAAAGTGTAAATGAGGTGAAAGTTGAGAAACGTTCTGCTTGGACGGAAAATTTCTGCCTTCTTTATAATTATTTAATCCATTTGAAATAAATTCTTCAATTTTATAAAGTGCACCTTCTTCTCCTGGAGACCAAAGAGAAGTCATTTTATTATGCCAATTTTGCCTAGGCACTAACTCCAAGTCATCTATTTTTACATTATGGTTATCAATTGATATTAAATTAGACAGATTAGGTGCTGGTAATGGCATGCGAGGCTTTTCCGAATTTAAACACCCTTTTCTATAGTAGGGAGTGAACACTTTATATGGAGTGCCATCTTTTTTTGCTATATTCCAAGGCTCCCATAGAAGCGATCCATTAAAAGTATTCACATTTATATCTTTATCACTGAAATATTTTTTTATTTTTTTATCTCTTTTTATTCTCCAAGGTTCATAACAACGACTCCAGAATATATTTGAAATTTCAAATTGTTTATTAATTTCATCAAGAATATCTATTGGGTTGCCTCTAAAAAAACAGAGCTTACTATCTAATGACTTATTTAATTTTGTTAATGAATTGTGCAGCCACCACTTGCTTGCAGCGCCATTTGTATGTTCTTTTGAATTTACATTATCAAATATAAAAATGGGCAAAGTCTTTCCGTCCTCTAATGACTTTGATAAAGCGGGATTGTCAGCTAACCGCAGGTCTTGCCTAAACCACATCACATTTATGTTCTTTTTAGATGCCATGATTAATATATAGCTTAATTATATCTAGTTTCCATGGATTTGAGTTAATAGCCTGCAGTATTAGAGAGAATATTCAAAATTCTGGGTCGTTGGATTATGTCCTAAGAGTTTTGCCCCGTTTCTGATGTGGTAATGAGTGGCCATGGGAGTCAATGGGGATAGAGTAACAATCCTTTTATAACCCATCTCCTTGCCAAATTTTAGAGCTTCTTCCATAATTTTTTTGCCCGCACCTTTTTTTCTAGACCATACAGTATAAGCAATAATTGTATCAGCGTTTTGCTCGTAGACTGCCAATCGGCTCATTAAGTCCAATTCTCTTATTGAATGAGGAACATCCTTAGTAAACGCCAAACACATTATGCCTTCAATTTCATTATTATATTCTAAACCATATATTTTTCTGTCATGTGTAGTTCTCCATTCAAGATCAAGCTCTGGTCTTACAGGGTCTTCTGAAACATTAATATTATTTAACTCAATAAATTTAGCTGATTTAATCCACGTAAAATCAGTAAAATTTAATTTAAATATTGATTTAAAAAAATTAAAGATTTTATAAAAAAAGTCTTTCATTGCTTTATTATAGTTATATTCATTTAAATTTTTAGGTAAAAATTAATAGTTAAAATCTACTCCCACTCAATAGTGCCCGGCGGTTTGGAAGTCGTATCATAAACTACACGATTAATCCCTTTCACTTCATTAATAATACGAGTAGAAACTTTACTTAAAAATTCACCACTAAAAGGATAGAAATCAGCAGTCATGCCGTCTACAGATGTAACAGCTCTCAAGCCACAAACAAACTCATATGACCTTTGGTCGCCCATTACACCAACAGTTCTAACCGGCAATAAGACAGCAAAAGCCTGCCAAATTTCATCATATAAATTAGCTGCTTTAATCTCATCAATATAAATTTTATCTGCCTGTTGTAAAATTTGTGCTTTTTCTTTTGTAACATCACCCAATACTCGAATACCCAATCCAGGTCCTGGAAATGGATGTCTTTGTATAAATTCTTTTGGCAATTTTAGTTCTTTGCCGACTCTGCGCACTTCATCTTTAAATAATTCTTGTAAAGGCTCAACAAGTTCTAGCTGCATTTTTTTGGGTAACCCTCCAACATTATGATGGGACTTAATGACGGAAGTCGGCCCTCCATGAAAACTTTTACTTTCAATTATATCCGGGTAGATAGTACCTTGGGCTAAGAATTTTGCCTTAGATATTTTTTTTGACTCAGCATTAAATATTTTAATAAATAGATTACCTATAATTTTACGTTTTTTTTCAGGATCTGATATTCCTATAAGAGAATTAAAAAATTTATTCTTGGCATTAACCGTAACAAGCCTCGATTTAAAATACTTCTTGAATAAATTTTGAACTTCCTTCGTTTCATTTAGCCTCATTAACCCAGTGTCCACATAAATACATGTTAATTGTTTACCAATTGCTTTTGAAATTATTGCTGCAGTCACCATGCTATCTACACCTCCAGATAACCCACAAATTACTTTGTGCTTATCAACTTTTATCTTTATTTTAGCAACTTGCATTTTGAGATAGTTTTGCATACTCCATGTTGGCTTTGATTTACAAACATTGATTATAAAATTCTTGATTATTTTTTCACCTTGTTGCGTATGAACCACTTCTGGATGAAATTGGAGACCATAAATTTTTAGTTTTTTATTTTCTATGCCTACAAATTTAGAGTTTTTACTTTTTGCAATAGTAAAAAAATCTTTGGGCAATTTAATTGCCTTATCACCATGGCTCATCCAAACAAAATGTTGTTTATTTTTCAATTTTATACCTTGAAACAGCTTACTTTTATTAATATGCGTAATTAATGTTTTACCGAATTCACGTTTATTAGATATTTCAACTTTACCTCCAAGTTGATGGACTATAAGTTGCATACCATAACAAATTCCTAGAATCGGAATATTTAAGGAGAAGATTTTCTGGTTAATTTTTGGCGTACGCGACTTATGAACACTTGCTGGACCACCTGAGAATATAATACCAGTTGGTTTAGTATCCTTAATTTTATTTAAAAGGTTAATGTTACTTACAATTTCACAGTAAACACCAGCCTCTCGAACTCTTCTTGCAATTAATTGGGTTACCTGAGAGCCGAAGTCAACAATATAAATCATACTACTCAGCTAGTATCTTTAAGTTGTTAATTTCTTCACAATCATTATCACAAAGGATTTCTAAATTAGAAATAAATTCAGCATAATCTTCTATATTACCTAAGTTATATGCAGTCTTTCCTAAAAGAAAGTTAAGCTCTAAATTGTGAGGTATTAATGTAAACGCAATATTATAATATTTATTGGCAGTGATTAGATCGTCAATCTTTTCATAAGATTTCCCAAGTAAAAGAAATGACTCAGATGATTTAGGGTTGAATACAATTTCCTTTTCTAGATATTTAATGGCTGTTTCGTAACTAGTGTCATAGAAACTCTCTAGAGCATTGTCATAAAAATTTGATGCAGACAAAGAATGAAATGAGTATAAAAAAAAAATTAAAATTATAAAATATTTCATCTACTTAAATGTTTGTTGGATAATTTGGCGACTCACGAGTGATGTCAACATCATGCACATGACTCTCTTTTAATCCTGCGCCTGTGATTTCAATAAACTGAACATTCTTCTTAAATCGCATAATATCTTTAGAACCTGTGTAGCCCATTGAAGCTTTGAGGCCTCCAACAAGTTGATATATTATTGGTGATATTGGTCCTTTGTATGGAACTCTTCCTTCAATTCCTTCAGGTACATGTTTATTGCTTTCTGTAATCTCTTCTTGAAAATATCTATCTGCAGACCCTCGTGCCATTGCACCCAAAGAACCCATTCCACGATATGATTTATAGCTTCTACCTTTAAATAAGTAAACTTCTCCTGGTGACTCGTCAGTCCCTGCAAACAATGATCCTATCATAACTGCGTTAGCTCCTGCGCCTAGAGCTTTTGCAATATCTCCAGAATATTTTATGCCTCCATCAGCAATGACAGGAATATTTTTTTTGTTTGCAATTTCAGAACAATCCAAAATTGCTGAGAATTGAGGGACCCCTATACCAGCAACCACTCTTGTAGTACAAATTGACCCTGGACCTATACCAACTTTTATACAATCTGCACCTTTATCAATTAATTCTGCTGTGGCTTCTTTTGTAGCTACATTGCCAACGATTACGTCAATAGAAAAATGAGATTTAATTTCTTCAAGAGTAGAAATAACTTTTTCTGAGTGGCCATGGGCAGTATCTATTGCCAATACATCTACACCAGCATCAATTAAGCGTTCAGCTCTATTAATTGCTTCTATTCCAACGCCTATTGCAGAGCCTACTATCAGCCTTCCTTTGGCATCCTTAGATGCATGAGGGTTGAGTTGACTTTTTTCGATGTCTTTCACCGTGATTAACCCAATACATTTTCTATTATCATCAACAACAATTAATTTTTCAATTCTATGAGCATGTAGTAATTTTTGTGCATCGTCGCTAGAGATTCCCTCTTTAACGGTAATCAAATTTTCACTTGTCATTAATTCACTAATTTTTTGAGACATGTTAGTTGCAAAACGAACATCTCTATTGGTTAAAATGCCAAGTAATTTATCGTTCCTATCGACTACAGGAACACCAGAAATTTGATGCTCTTTCATTAGATCTAAAGCATCTGATAGAGTGGCTTCAGGTGCTATAGTCACTGGGTCAATTACCATGCCAGTTTCAAACTTTTTTACTTTCGCAACATTTTGCGCTTGATCGTCAATAGACATATTCTTATGAAGTATCCCCAGTCCACCAGATTGAGCAATAGCGATAGCTAACTTATATTCGGTAACAGTATCCATCGCAGAGGAAATTAATGGTATGCCAAGTTTTATATTTGAAGTGATAGACGTATGTGATTGGACCTCAGTGGGAAGAATAGACGAGCGCGCAGGCTTTATTAGGACATCGTCAAATGAAAGAGATTTTTGAATAGCGGAACGCTCCATCTCTGATGAATAAATTATTTAACAAATTATGTCAATCAAGGTGTTATTTTTTTCTAAGGCAAACTAGGTATATTTCACTCGAATTTTTTCTGCTTGATTTTGGCTTAAATGAAGCAACCTTATAAAAATTCCTTTTACATATAGTAAGAACATCTGAAATATCGCCTGTTCTGAAATACTTTGCCACAAAATGCCCATTAGTATTAAGATTCTGAAGTGAAAAACTTAAGGCATTCTCAACCAAATCCTTGGAAAGAAGAAAATCAGAGACTTTATTGCCTGACAAATTAGGCGAGATATCAGAAAGTATAAGATCAAATGGGCCTACAGTTTTGGAAACTATCTCGAACTCTGAAGATAAAAAGTCTGATTGGTAAAAAGTGACACCCTTAATTTCTGCCATTTCTAGGATATCTACAGCAATTATTGAGCTTAGACTTTTCCCTTGATTTTTAAGCACTTGACACCAACTTCCAGGCGCTGAGCCCAAATCAATTATATTTTTAACTCCATCTAATATTTTATATTTCTCAATAATTTCTATTAGCTTGTATGCAGCCCTGGATCTATAATTATCACTAATAGACTTTTGCACAAACTCATCATCTACATGCCTTTTAAGCCATTTCTTACTTTTATCTTTGAATGATTTATTCTTTATTTTCATAAAGTCGTTATTTTTCAACAATTTAATAGTAGATGCATACTACTTGAAATAATATTAAATTCTACTATATCAAATTGATATAGGTATTGATAATATATATCAAACTGATATAGATACCTTCTTTTTTAGGAACTTGAATATGAAATTTTTTGTGTATCTAATAAGTTTATCAACATTGTTGCTATCAAACAATGCAGGAGCATTAAGTTTAAATGAAGCAATTGATGAGTCTTTGGCAAATAACTTGTTACTTAAAATAGAGGCCAATGCAGTAGATATTGCTGAGGAAGATTATTTTCAATCAAAGACTAGTTACTTACCCTCTATTAATATAAACGCTAATATAGCCGAAACCGAATACTCAAACCTTAGAGCACAGTCAGGTATTACCTCAAATGATTACGAGTTATCCCCAAGCAGTAAATCAATAATTTTATCCCAAAATTTGTTTAGCGGCTTCAGCCGTATTTATAATTCAATATCATCAAAGGAATCTCTGAATCTGAAAAGACTAAATGAGAAGAAAGTAACACAGGATATAATATTAGAAACAATTGAAGCTTATTATAATGTTCTAATTGCTGAAAAGACCGTTCAGTCATATAGAGATAATCTTGAGTCAGTCACAGAACGATCAAATGCAACAATAAAGGAATATGAGGTTGGACTTGCATCTAAAACTGACGTTGCTCAGGCTGAAGCATACTTAAATAATGCCAAGATTGATTTGTTAGATTCAAAAATAATCCTAAAAAATTTAAAAAATTTATTCATTGATTTAGTTGGTGTTGAAGCAGAAGATTTAATTTTTTCCGAAATTAACGCAGATATACCAAATTCACTCAATCAATTTAAAGAGAGCTTAATTGCCAATAATTATTCTATACGAATGGCTGAAGCAAACTTGAATATTATGGATGCTAATGTAGGGGTCGCACAATCTGCTTACTATCCACAACTAAATCTCACAGCAACTAAGTCTGAATTAGATGAATATTCATCAACTGTAGATGAGCTAACTAGCGAAGAAATCAAAGCTTCTCTTAATTGGCCAATCTTTACGGCTGGAAAGTCATTATCCAATGTGCGTAAAGCAAAAGAAATGAAAAACAGTCAATATATACTTTTGCAAAAAACTCGTAATGAGACAGTAATCCTTTCTGAGAATATCTGGGATAAGTTCCAAATTTCTGAACAAACAATAAAAGCTGCTGAGCTTACTTACAATGCTAATCAAACTGCCTATAAAGGCACTGTAATAGAACAAGAAGTTGGTGAAAGAAGTGTGCTCGATGTATTGAAAGCTAGACAGTCATTGCTCAATTCAGAAATCAATTATTTCAATAAACAAAAAGATAGAGAAATTGTTAAAACTCAAATTATGTATATGTCTGGCACACTCGATAAAAAAAATTTAAAGGTGAATTAAAATGCAAAAAGATACTCTCTGTTTAGGCTTACTTTCATTGGGTCCTAGATCAGGCTATGAAATTAAACAAATGTTTGAGGGTCCATTATCTGATTTTTATAGTTTAAGTTTTGGAACAATTTATCCAACTTTAAATAAGCTTCAATCTGAAAAATATGTTTCATGTAAACAATTATCTCAAAGTAAGAAACCAGATAAAAAGGTTTATACAATTACAAAAAAAGGGAAAGATTTGATGAAGGAAAACCTACTAGGTGATGCTTCAGCTTATATTCGTTCTGGTAACTTTGGTGACCAAATTAAATCTGAATTTTTTTTACTTTTATTGTTTGCAAAGTATCTTCCTAAGGAGACCCTAGAAACGGTATTAAATGAAAGAGTCCTCTTTCTTCAGCAAAAACTTGAACAATTTAAGTATGATGGTCCGGTACCATCAGATCTACAAGCTCTTAGAAATGAAAAATCTATTACTTTTATTAGAGGCTTAGCAACAACTTTAATTGAAAGTGGATTAACTTATATGGAAAAAAATAGAGAAAAGTTAAATTAATATGTTTAAGAAAATTCCTATAAATTATTTATCTGCAATTATAATATTTGTGATTGTAATAGCCTGGATTTTCTCAGGGTCATTTAGCAGTAACGATGATGTTGCTCAGGTAAGTGATGACAATGTTGTTGAAGAACTAATTTCTGTACGTGCAAAGAATTTTAATGCTCTTGATAAAACTTATTTCCTTACAATAAGAGGAAGAGCAGAAGCAGATAAAGTTGTTCTGTTAAAGCCAAAAACTTCATCCACAATTGTCTATACAATTGAAAAAGGATCATTTGTAAAAAAAGATGAACTTATTTGTGAGCTTGATCCTGAAAATAGAATTGCAGCCTTAAATGAAGCGAATGCTTCTAAAAATAAGGCCCAATTGCAATATGATGCAATAAAAACGCTATCTGAAGAGGGATATAGATCAGACAATTCAGTTGCAACAGCTGAAGCGGCTTTAAAAGCCTCAATTGCAAGGGTTGAGATGGCTATTAATGAGTTGGATAATATAAAGATAAGGTCTCCTTTTGATGGATTTGTTGAGGATGTATATTTAGAATTAGGTGACTTGATTACACCAGCCTCCCCTTGTGCTAAGGTCATGAAACTTAATCCAATGATAATTACAGGTGAAGTAACTGAAAAAAATGTTGATCAAATCAATTTAGAAAAAGAAGTTACTATAAATTTCTTAGATAAAAGTTCTATTACTGGAAAAATAAGTTTTATAAGCAAAAGTGCAAATCCAAGTACAAGAACTTATAAAATTGAAGCAACTGTAGATAATAAAAAAGGTATTATAAGAGAAGGGTTATCAGCTGATATGCTCGTTCCTATCAGTAGGGTTCAAGCACATCTAATACCTTCATATTTAATATCACTTAACGATGCTGGAGATCTTGGTATAAAAATTCTCAACGATACAAAAGTTTTATTTAGTAATATCGAAATTATTGAAGATACTGTTGAAGGATTATGGGTAACTGGATTGCCAAAAAATTCTACCATCATTACTGTGGGTCAAGAGTATGTAGTAAACAATCAAAATGTTGAGGTTGAATTAGTAGAATAAATTGTAATGATTGAATTTTTAGTAGACAGAAAAAGAACTGCTTTAGCATTACTTTTAGTACTTATTTGTGCAGGTATATTTGGCCGTGTTAATATTCCAATAGAAAACGAGCCTGAGATAATTATACCGGTCGTTTATGTTGGCGTTGGTCTAACTGGTATTTCCCCTCAAGATGCTGAAAGATTACTTTTAAAGCCAATAGAAGATGAGTTGCGAAGTATTGAAGGGGTCGACCAGTTACAAGGCTTTGCATTTGAAAATTATGCTGCAGCAATAGTTAAATTTGATGCTGCTGCAACGATGAAAAAATCACTAGATAAAGTTAGAGATGCTGTTAATGATGCCAAGGTAAAATTTCCTGACGATGCCAAAGAGCCAGTTGTTAGTGAAGTTTCTGTTCAAGATAATCCTACAATCATCTTGTCAATTGACTCTCCCTCAGCTTCAGAACGTTATCTTTTAAATTTAGCTCAGGAAATAAAAAAAGATATTGAATTAATACCATCAATTTTTGAAGTTGAGTTAGCTGGCGCAAGAGAAGAACAGCTTGAAGCTACTTTAAACAGATCACAGATGGAAAATTACAATATTTCTTTTAGCGAAATTATAAATGCAGTTGCAAATAATAACCAAGTGGTTACTGCTGGCGAGATTGAGACTGGACAAGGTCAATTTTCAGTTAATGTTCCTGGATTATTTGAAGATGCAAGGGATATCTATGAGTTACCTATTCGATCGACAAATAATAGCTCTGTAAATCTTAGTGACATTTCTGAAATCAGAAGAAACTTTAAAGATAGAATAAGTTATACAAAAGTAAATGGCGAGCCAGGAATATCGCTCCTTGTAAAAAAAGGTCGTGGGAGAAATGTTATCGAAACTATCAATCAAGTAGATGAGGTGGTTCAAAAATTTAAAGCTAAAGTATCATCTGATATAAATTTTACTTACGTTATGGATACAAGAGAAATTATGCAAGATAATGTAGACTCTCTTCAAGGCAATATTCTTCTTGCAACCATATTTGTCTTGTTAGTAACAATGTTAGCCCTAGGTATAAGATCTTCTTTGATTGTAGGATCAGGAATTCCTGTATCAATTTTGATTGCTCTTTTTGTTATGTATATATTGGGCTACGACTATAATTTTATGGTAATCTTTGGAATACTTGTAGCGCTCGGAATGCTCATTGATGGGTCTTTAGTGGTGGTAGAAATGGCTGATAGGAAAATGCTTGAGGGATTTAGTAGAGAAAAGGCCTACATCTACTCTGCCAAAAGAATGTTCTGGCCTATTGTTGCTTCAGCAGCAACAACTTTAGCGGTCTTCATACCTTTGTTCTTTTGGCCGGGCGTGAGTGGTCAATTTATGAAAATTCTTCCTGTAACAGTTTTTGTTGTACTTGCCATAGCTCTCATATTTAGCTTGATGTTTGTGCCAGTTATCGGAAGTGTTGTTGGCAAGCCCTCAAATGCTTCTGCAAACGCGTTTAAGAAACTTGGATCTGATCAAAGTTTTAATTTGAAAGAGCTTACAGGCTATATAGGAATATACGTTAATTTATTGGAAAAATTGCTCAAGCGACCTATTTTGACTTTAGCATCCGTATTTATCATTTTGTTTACAATCATTGCTGGGTTTTTCAGCCTCGGAAAGGGGATGATATATTTTTCTACGGGAGATCCATATTTTGGTAAAATACAAATATTTGCTCGTGGAAACTTGTCAATTGAAGAAGTAAATAGACTCGCAACTGATGTTGAAATTATAATTAGTAAAAGGTCTGGAATTAAAAATTACTTTTTGCAGACTGGTCAATTCAGTAATGTTGTATCATCTGGCGGTGGTGGAAATTCCGAAGATTTAATTGCTACAGCATTCTTTGAATTCGTAGACCGAGATAAGAGAGAAAATGGTCATAAAATTATAGCTGATTTGAGAAATGAATTTAATAAAATTAATGGAATAAAGATTGAGATTAGTGAAGAATCTGGTGGTCCACCAGTTGGCAAGGATATACAGGTTAGAATTACTGGTCCTAGCAGTGATAGCTTAATAGGTATAACAAAAGAGGTTCGTGCATATATTGACGAAAATGTAGAGGGATTAGTTGGAGTGGAAGATACATTACCGGTTCCTCGGGTCGATTGGGAGCTTATAATAGACAAACCAAAGGCTGCACAATTTGGGGCTGATATATTTACAATTGGAAAAGCAGTAAGTCTTGTAACTAATGGAGTAATGATTGGCAAATATAGGCCGGATGATGTGGATGATGAGTTAGAAATATATGTAAGGTATGCCGATAATGAGAGGTCAATCGATCAGCTTGATAACATAATGATAGAAACAAGATCGGGTCAAATTCCAATAAGTAATTTTGTCGAAAAAAAACCTAAGCAAAATGTTAGCTTTATTCGTAGATACGACGCAAGAAATGCTATGTACATAAAAGCTAATGTTGATCAAGGAGAAATTGCTGCAAACAAGGTAGTTCAAATACAAAAGTGGATTGCTGATCAAAATTACCCCTCATATATAAATGTTGCTTTCGGTGGCGAAAACGAAGAGCAAACCGAGTCTATGAAATTTGTGACACAGGCATTTATAATTTCTTTATTGATCATGGCTGCTTTACTAGTGACACAGTTTAATAGTTTTTATCAAAGTTTTATTATACTTACAGCAGTCATTATGAGCACTGCAGGTGTATTTTTTGGCTTACTCATATTTAACCAACCCTTTTCAGCAATAATGCATGGTGTTGGCGTGGTTTCACTGGCAGGCATCGTAGTAAACAATAATATTATATTAATTGATGCCTTTAACTTTGTTAGAGACAAAGATACTGACAATTTGTTTAATAGTGTTTTAAAAGCTTGTGCACAAAGACTTCGACCTATTTTCTTAACAACAATTACAACAATGTTAGGCCTAATTCCTTTAGCCCTTAACTATAGTATAGATCCGTTGTCTCGAACAATTGAATATGACTCTAATGTAAGTGGTTTCTGGACACCTCTTGCACAATGCATTGTTTATGGGTTGTCATTTTCAGCATTTCTTACTCTAATAGTAACGCCATGCCTCTTAATTTTACCATCTCACATTAGATCACTTTTTAGATTACAAAGCAAACAGACTATTGAGGCATAAAATGCTACGTAATATCTTATCGGCTATCCTTTTAAGAAAAAAAACAATCTCTACGCTCTTGCTTATGATTATTCTTTTAGGGGTGATCTCATATATTACTTTTCCTAAAGAAGAGATGCCAGAAATTGACCTTAAAACGGTAGCGGTAATTATTAAATATGACGGGATGTCTGCAAATGAAATTGAAAAGTTAATAGTCGAGCCAATTGAAAGAGAATTAATGGCACTTAAAGATTTAGATGAAATTATTTCAATATCAAAAGATAATATTGCCTCATTCATGGTATCTTTTAAGTTGGATACTGAGAACAATAGTCTTGCAAAATTAGTAAGAAATACAATTTCTGATGCAAATGATAAGCTCCCCAGGGAAATGGAAATAATTGAAGTAAAAGAATATGACTCTTCAATGTTCTCAAGAATTTATATCGGTTTATATGGAAACGTGCCTTATGAAGTGCTTCTCAAAGCTGCCAACTCTTATAAAGACTCATTGGAAAAAATTGGCAATGTTACTGAAGTTGACATAAAAGGTGAGAGAGAAGAAATTATTAAAATTACCCTTGATCCAACTCTGCTCCAAAAATATAAGATTAATATCTCTGATGTATATAATGCACTTAAATCCTATAATAACATTGTTCCAGCGGGAGCGCTTACCGATGATAATGCAGATTTTTCTGTCAAGATACCTGGTCTTTATCAAAATTATAGGCAGATAAAGAATTTGCCTATCAACGCAAACGATAATTTCACTTTATCCCTAGGTGATATTGCTGAAGTAAAGCGAAGTTATGATAGAAGCAAGAATACTGTTATTGTTAATGGCCAACCGGCTCTAAGCCTCGAGGTATCAAGAAAGTCTGGCACAAATGTACTTGATACTTATAAGTTTGTAAAAAATGTTTTGAAAGAGAATGATGGAAAATTTCATCCTTTAATTAAGACAGTCATTGTAGATGATGAGTCTACTGAGATAAAACAAAGGATAGAATCCTCTGAAAATACAGTAATTACAGCTGTCATATTAGTAATGATAATTGTCATCGCAGCCCTTGGAATCAGAAGTGGCCTAATCGTTGGGTTATCAATTCCTACGACATACTTGTTTTCAATATTAATTCTTGACTACATGGGCATGACATACAATTTAATGACCGTATTTGGACTCATACTAGCTGTTGGTCTTTTAGTCGATGGGCCAATTGTGATAACAGAATTTGCGAGAGCCGAGCAGGAGAGAGGTGTTAGAAGAAGAGATTCATATATAAATTCCTCATACAATATGTTTTGGCCTATTATTGCTTCTGCTCTTACTACAATTGCTGCATTTTTTCCCTTACTTTTTTGGCCTGAAATGCTTGGTCAATGGCTGAGGGTCATTCCTCTTACAGTAATAGTTGTATTGTCTACATCATTAATAGTTACATTAATTTTTCTGCCAGCAATGGGGTCAATGATAGAAAGAAAAACATCACAGATGTCAAATGATAATATAAGACGTGATAATATTTTTATTAATACTTATGAAAACTTGCTAAGTAAGGCTATCACTAAACCTATTACAGTATTAATAATGACACTTATTACATTTACAGCAGTGATCATGCTTTACAGCAAATTTAATAGTGGAGTTATTTTTTTTCCAAATGATAAGGCCGCTACAGCACGTGTGGAGGTAATGGCAAGGGGCAACCTGTCCCCTACTGAAACTGGAAGTTATATAACAGAAGTATCTAACATCATAAACGCAAATCCTTATGTAGGCAATTATGTTGCAAATACTATTAGCAGAAATCGTATTTGGCTATTTGATGATAGTCCTACTGATATAGTTGGAAGAGTTTGGTTAGACCTAGTGCCGATCGATCAAAGGCCTGATAGCGATATATTATTGTCAGATATACAGAAAGATCTAAATAAATTGAATGGATTTCAAGCCAGAATAAAAGGAAATACTTATAGCTCATCAATCATTGGTCCAAAAGATATAGAAATTGAGGTAACTGCAAAAGACAAAAGACTAATAAATCAAGTAGCGCAGATAGTAAGAGATGAATTGATAAAATTTGAGGGTGTGAAAGATGTTGAAATAAAATATCCTGTTACAGGTATAGAATGGCTTTACGATATTGATAGAAAAGAAACCTCAAAGTATGATGTTTCAGTACAATCTATTGGCGCAATAATTAATCTTGCGACTACAGGAACAAAAATAGGCACTATTCGTCCAGCTGATACAGACAAAGAATTAGATATTAAACTATATTTACCAGATGACCTGAGAACACTAGATGAGGTAAAAAATATATTTATAAATACTAATAGAGGTCCCCTCCCTATCTCAGAATTTGTCACTCAAAAACCAAAAAATAAAATTTTTTCAATTGGAAAGAAAAATGCTGAAAGGATACTAATTGTAGACGCCAATACAAAGAATGGCTTTAATACTGCTGAAAATATAGATAAAATAAAGACTTGGCTAAGCGAGGCAAACATTCCAATCGAAGCAAATGTAAAACTTGTTGGCGAAGCGGAGGATTCTGAGGGTTCCCTTATCTTTGTATTTTCTGCATTTGGTACCGCCTTATTGTTAATGTTTATAATTTTAATTTCGCTGTTTAACAATTTTTATCATACGTTTCTAATTCTATTTTCAATTGCATTATCGACTACTGGAATTTTTGTAGGATTAATTATTTTACAAATGCCCTTTAGTGGTGTCATGACTGGATTAGGTATAGTTGCCTGTACAGGAATTGTTGTGAACAACAATATTATTCTTATAGACAGCTATAGAAAGATTAGAAAGAATGAGTCAGATAAGATGAAATCAATATTACTTGCAGCAAAAAGTAGAATCAGACCAATTTTTTTAACAACTGTAACAACAGTATTTGGTTTACTACCCTCAGCATTACAAATTAGCGTTGATGTTTTTGATAGAACGCTTTCTTACAAATCTCCTGAAACATATTTTGTACAGCCTCTTGCATGGGCAATTGTTTTTGGATTATCTTTTGCCACTGTAGCAACTTTATTTGTTACTCCATCACTACTGGCTTTACCAGATCGATTAAAATCAATTTTCACTAGAAAGAATATAAACTCAGCGACTAAAGTTCTTTCAAGTGAGCCTTTATAACAAATGAAATCTATTGCAGTTTACTGCAGTTCATCAAATGATGTTGACGAAGTTTACAAAGAAGAAGCCCGAAAAGTTGGTGAGCTATTAGGTAAAAATAAATATAAGATTGTATACGGAGGTGGAAATATGGGCCTAATGGGAACAATTTCTAATAGCTCGATTGCAGCAGGGGGACACGTATATGGAGTAATAACAAAGCATTTAATCGACTTTGAAAAAAAAAATAAAAGTTTGAATAATTTAAAAATTGTCACTTCTATGCATGAGCGTAAAATAGAAATGTTTAATAGCTCAGAAATTTTTTTAATTTTTCCGGGAGGCATTGGCACCTTGGAAGAATTTTTTGAAGTTTATTCATGGAAGCAGCTTCACATCCATAGTAAACCAATCATAATATATAATTTTAATAATTTTTGGGATGATTTGATTATGCTCATTGATAATCTAGTAAGGAAGAATTTTGCTGGCGAAAATATGAAAGAAGCATATAAGGTAATCACAAATCTGGACGAATTAAAAAAAGAATTGAGAATCTGTGAATAAAATTAAAGTTAAAACACCATTAGTTGAGATAGATGGCGATGAAATGACAAGGATTATTTGGCAGTTTATCAAAGATAAACTCATCCTTCCTTATCTTGATATTGAACTTGATTATTATGATCTCGGAGTTGAAAGCAGAGATAGAAGCAATGATAAAATTACTGTTGATTCTGCCAATGCTATTAAGAAATACGGGGTTGGAGTTAAATGTGCCACAATAACTCCTGATGAAGACCGTGTTGAAGAATTTAAACTAAAGGAAATGTGGCGATCACCAAATGGAACTATAAGAAATATATTAGGAGGAACAGTCTTCAGAGAGCCAATAGTATGTAAAAACGTCCCAAGACTTGTTCCTGGATGGACTGACCCCATAGTTGTGGGTAGACATGCTTTTGGAGATCAATACAAAGCAACGGATTTTAGAGTTCCTGGGAAAGGTAAGTTAAGTATTAAATGGACTCCTGAAGATCCAAATATGGAACCAATTGAAAAAGAGGTGTATGAATTTCATTCAAGTGGTGTTGCTATGGCGATGTATAATACAGACGACTCGATCAGAGACTTTGCAAAGTCTTGTATGAATTATGCATTAATGCGTGAATGGCCTGTTTATCTGTCAACTAAAAATACAATTTTAAAACAATACGATGGTCGTTTCAAAGATCTCTTTCAAGAAGTATATGAAAAGGACTTTGCAGAAAAATTTAAATCACTTAATTTAGATTACGAGCATCGATTGATAGATGACATGGTCGCATCTGCATTGAAATGGAATGGAAAATTTGTGTGGGCGTGTAAAAACTACGATGGAGATGTACAATCAGACACTGTTGCTCAAGGATTTGGTTCACTAGGGCTCATGACAAGTGTACTTATGACGCCAGACGGAAAAACGATCGAAGCAGAAGCTGCTCATGGAACAGTCACGAGACATTTTAGATTGCATCAAGAAGGCAAACAAACCTCAACTAACCCCATTGCCTCTATCTTTGCATGGTCAAGGGGTCTTAAATATCGTGGAAAGCTGGATGAGAATGATGAGCTTATTAAGTTTGCAGATAAGCTGGAAAAAGTTTGTGTTGAGACAGTTGAAAGTGGTTCAATGACAAAAGATCTGGCTTTATTAATGCCTCATGAACAAGATTGGCATAGTACTGAAGATTTTTTAGAAATTATTGAACGAAACCTAAATAAAAAACTTACTGTAACTTATCAATAATAAACTCTCTGAGTTTATTTTTTTGATCATTTTCATTAATTAGCATACCTCCTGATTGAGCAAAATCTTTTCTGCCTCCACCCCCTTTACCATTTGAAATAGAAGATGCAAATTTAGCTATTTCGTCAGCTCCAATTTTGTTAGTTAATAGATCAGTAACGCCAATTAGGAAACTTAGCTTATCATCCTTTTTAACGCAGATGATTATAACGCCGTCTCCAGAAATTAATTTTTTATACTTATCTATCAGTGGTCTTAACTCATTAATTGGCACATTTTCACAGAATTCAATAATTATTTTTTGATCAGAGTCATTACTAATGCTCATTTGTATCGCTTCTTTAAGAAGTTTTATATTTACAGTAGAAATTTCTTTTTCTTTTTTTAGATCTAATTTTTTTTCTTCTGACCTAAGATTTTCATTCTTCTTCTCTTCATTAAATTTTAATAGGTCATCTCCTCTTAAAGCCTCAATTCTTCTTACGCCTGAGGCAACAGAAGACTCACTGATAATCTTCAGTTCCCCAATTTCTCTTGTATTTGAGACGTGTGTTCCTCCACATAACTCAGTACTATATATTTTGTCATTTAATTTACCTATTTTGAGAACCCTTACTTCATCTGAATACTTTTCTCCAAACAAGGCAAGAGCACCTGCCTTTACGGCATCATCTGGGGACATTATTTGTGTTTCAACCTCAGATTCATTCTTGATAATTTCATTTACTTTATTTTGGACATCTTCAATTTCTATATTTGTCATTGATTTATGATGGCTAAAATCAAACCTTAATTTGTCATTTGAAACTAAAGATCCTTTCTGTGTAACATGCTCCCCAAGTCTATCTCTTAGAGATTGGTGTAAAATATGTGTAGCTGAATGATATGCCCGACAATCATTTCTTTGCTTTTGATTAACTGATAAGGATGCATTTAGACCAATTTCTATAATACCACTAACCATGACGCCTGTATGAATAATTACTTGTCCTTTTTTTTGAGTATCTTCAACTTTGAACTCAAAATCTTCTCCTTTTATTGTTCCTGTATCCCCGATTTGCCCACCTGACTCTGAATAAAAAACAGTTTGATTTAATATAAGCGCTCCTTTTTCATTATCTTCTAACTTTTTCACTCTTTGATCTTTTTTGATTATTGACAAAACTTCTCCTTGAGTTTCAGTACTATTATACCCAAGGAATTCTGTTGCAGGTAATTCGTTATTTAATTCAAACCAAATTCTATCAGTTACAGCTCCCCCCGCACCTGACCAATTTTTTCGTGCTAATTCTTTTTGCGCATCAAGTTTTTTATTAAAACTTTCAATATCTATAGAAATATTTTTACTTTTTAATATATCCTGAGTTAGATCAATTGGAAACCCATAAGTATCATATAGCTTAAATGCAGACTCTCCTGGAAAAATATCATTAGGTCCAAGATTTTGAGATATAGAGTCTAATTGCGTAATACCTTTTTCTAAAAGATTTTTGAATTTTTCCTCTTCATACTTTAATGTCTCTTTGATTAATACTTCTGCCCTTAACAATTCTGGATAAGCGTCCTTCATGTTAAGCATCAAGGTTGGGACTAATTTATGCATTAAAGTATCTTTGTATTGAAGCAGATGAACATGTCTCATTGCTCTTCTCATGATTCTTCTCAGCACATAGCCTCTTCCCTCATTAGAAGGTAATACGCCATCAGCTATTAAAAAACATGAAGAACGTAGATGATCTGCAATCACTCTGTGACTTGAAATTAACTTATTGTCGTCAGCTTTAGTTAGATCTATTGAATTGTTAATAATTTCTTTCATGCTATCAACTTGGTAGTTATCATTTGTGCCTTGCATGACAGCGGCAATTCTCTCAATTCCCATACCCGTATCAATTGAGGGCTTAGGCAGATCAATTCTCTCGTTCGAATTCAACTGTTCGAATTGCATAAAAACTAGATTCCATATTTCAACAAATCTGTCACCAGTTTCGTCAGCTTCACTGGGTAACTTTCCGGTAAATTTCTCACCATGGTCATAAAATATCTCAGAGCAAGGTCCACATGGACCTGTTTCACCCATGGACCAAAAATTATCCTTGGTTGAAATTCTAATTATCCTGTCATCACTAAGGCCAGCAACTTTTTTCCATACAACATATGCTTGTTCATCATCATGATAAATTGTAACGCATAGTTTCTCTTTATTTATAGCGAGATCAGATGTAATGAACTTCCAGGCATAATTAATTGCATCATCTTTAAAATAATCTCCAAAAGAAAAATTTCCTAACATTTCAAAAAAAGTATGATGTCTCAAAGTATATCCAACGTTTTCTAGATCATTATGTTTGCCGCCCGCTCTAATGCATTTTTGTGCAGTAACTGCTCTTTTGAAGTCTCTATTTTCTAATCCAGTAAAAACATTTTTAAATTGCACCATTCCTGAATTAGCAAACATAAGTGTTGGATCATTCTGTGGGACAAGGGGGCTCGAATGAACGTGCTCATGCCCCTCATTTTCAAAATATGATATGAAAGCATTTCTTAGATCATTAATTCTCATATGTTACGTATAACACCCTGTTGAATAAAACGCAAAAAGGCACTTTTCAGCGCCTCCTTGCTATGATCAATTATAATGATTAAAATTTATTCTTCTTCTGGTTCTTCGGTTTCCGAGTTTTCACCAATTTGCTCAGGCATTTCTTCTGACTGCCCTCTAATTATCGACTCAATTTCTTGAGCTATAGCGGGATTTTCTTTGAGGAAGATCTTAGAATTTTCTCTTCCTTGACCAATTTTCTCTCCTTTATATGAGAACCATGCTCCAGATTTTTCAATAGTTCCCACCTTAACTCCAAGATCAATAAGCTCACCTAACTTTGAAATGCCTTCGCCGTACATTATATCAAACTCAACCAATCTAAATGGTGGTGCGACCTTATTCTTTACAACTTTAACTCTCGTTTGGTTTCCAATAATTTCATCTTTATCTTTAATTGCACCAATCCTTCTAATATCCAATCTACATGATGAATAAAATTTTAAAGCATTTCCACCTGCGGTTGTCTCGGGACTGCCAAACATTACACCAATTTTCATTCTAATTTGATTAATGAAGATAACCATACAATTAGATTTAGAAACTGATCCAGTTAACTTTCTCAATGCCTGGCTCATCAATCTAGCTTGAAGACCCATATGCGCATCACCCATTTCACCTTCGATTTCTGCCTTTGGTGTTAATGCGGCTACGGAATCAACTACTAATACGGATATTGCCTTAGACCTAACTAGTGAGTCAGTAATCTCTAGTGCTTGCTCCCCAGTATCAGGTTGAGAAATTAGCAATTCATCAATATTCACTCCTAATTTTTTTGCGTACGCAGGATCTAACGCATGCTCAGCATCAATGAATGCACAGTTCTCGCCTTTCTTTTGTGCTTCTGCGATAACATGGAGTGCCAAAGTAGTTTTACCTGATGATTCAGGGCCATAGATTTCAACAATACGACCTTTTGGTAAACCACCTATTCCTAATGCTACATCTAACGACAAGGATCCAGTTGAAATAGCTTCAACATCCATGGCAGTTCTTTGGCCCAGTTTCATAATTGAACCTTTTCCATAAGTCTGCTCAATTTGTGACATTGCTACATCTAAGGCTTTTGCTTTTTCAGAGTTGTCCATTTTTTTATCGTCTACTACTTTCAAATTTGCTTTGCTCATCTGCTTTCTCCAAACTGTAATTAATAACTGTTCTCAATGTACACATTTTGTTCTAATTTTACAATACTAATTAAGCTACTGTTTTTATTGTATAAAATATAATTTGTTCAATTAATGTTCTTATATTTTATATTTTTATCAACAGGTGATTCTATTTACAGATGTTACATCCATAAGCAAAATACGTGAATAAATATATGAATTTGGCCGATTTTCTTTGTTAATAAGTTTTTTTAATCATCAGAATGCAATTTTTCGTTTCTTTCGTGCATTTCCTGAGCCTCTATACTTAGTGTCGTTACTGGTCTTGCATCCAATCTCTCAATATTGATAGGTTCGCCTGTAACTTCACAGTAACCATAACTTCCATTTTCGATTCTAGCTAATGCTGCATCTATTTTAGCAACTAATTTTCGTTGCCGGTCTCTTGATTTGAGTTCTAGTGTTTTTTCTGATTCTTGGGTAGCCCTATCAGACATATCGGCTGGGGCGATTGAATCTTGGAGATTCTCAACAGTTTCTCTGCTTTCTTTGTAAATGTCATTCTTCCAATCTTTAAGCTTTGTTCTAAAATATTCCTTCTGTTTCGCGTTCATGAATTTTTCAGATTTTGTAGGCTTATAGCTCTTTGGAAGTTTTACCATGTTTACTCCTTTTGGATTTAGAATTAAAAACAGTCTGGTGCTTTTAGTAGTTTTTGATATTTAAGTCAATTGAACAATACAATTTTTATGATTGATATATAGCTGAAATATAATATGTTTCCTGAAACAATTTTAAGAATTTAATGAAATTTGAAGGCACAAGTTCATATATAGCTACTGAGGACCTAAAAGTTGCGGTTAATGCAGCTATAACCTTGGAAAGACCGATCATTGTCAAAGGAGAGCCTGGCACTGGTAAGACTATGTTGGCTCACGAGGTTGCTCAATCATTAGGGGCCGAAATTATTACATGGCATATTAAGTCAACGACCAAAGCTCAACAAGGGCTGTATGAGTATGACGCTGTTACTAGATTAAGAGACTCTCAGCTTGGAGATGAAAAAGTAAAAGATATTAAAAATTATATAAGTAAGGGTAAATTGTGGAATGCTTTTGAGAGTAATAAAAGACCGGTACTTTTGATTGATGAAATTGATAAAGCAGATATTGAATTTCCAAACGATCTTCTCCTAGAACTTGATAAAATGGAATTTTTTGTTTATGAGACAGGAGAGACCATAAAAGCAGAAAATAGACCAATTGTAATCATCACTTCAAATAACGAAAAAGAGCTACCTGATGCCTTTTTAAGGAGATGTTTTTTCCATTACATTAAGTTTCCTGATCCAGACACTATGGAAGAAATTGTTAATGTACATTATCCTGAAATAAAAAAAGACCTTATACAAGAAGCATTTAAGATTTTTTATGATATTAGAGAAGTCCCAGGTATCAAAAAAAAGCCATCAACATCTGAGCTTATTGATTGGCTTAAATTATTGATGACCGATGACGTGGATGCAAAAATATTGAGGGAAAAAGATCCCAAAAAGCTTATTCCACCCCTTCATGGCGCTCTTTTGAAAAATGAGCAAGACGTTCATTTATTTGAGCGATTAGCCTTTATCTCTCGAAGAGAAAATGAGAATCTTGAGTAGAATTATTTTTTCATTAAGATAAATTAGTATGTTCATTAATTTCTTCTTTGACCTTAAGCAAGCAAGTTTACCTGTATCCTTAAAAGAATATTTGATGCTTATGGAGGCCATGAACAAAAGGGTTGTGGACTCTTTTAATGTAAATGATTTTTATTACTTAAGCCGATCAGCGCTAGTTAAAGACGAGAGATATCTGGATAAATTTGACAGAGTCTTTGGACATTCTTTTAAAGGGCTCGAAAACTCTGAAAGTGAAACAGAAAAAGAAATACCAGAAGAGTGGTTGAAGCTCATGGGGCAAAAATACCTTACTGACGAAGAGAAAAAAATGGTTGAGTCCTTAGGCGGTTGGGACAAGCTAATGGAAACATTAAAAAAACGTTTAGAAGAACAAAAAAAACGTCATCAAGGTGGTAGTAAGTGGATTGGCACTGGAGGAACATCTCCTTTCGGTGCATATGGCTATAATCCTGAAGGCATTCGGATTGGTCAAAAAGAAAGTCGAAATAAAAAAGCTGTAAAAGTATGGGACAAAAGAGAGTTCAGCAACCTCGATGGTGATGTGGAGTTGGGAACTCGTAATATTAAAGTTGCACTTCGAAGACTAAGGAAGTTTGCTCGTGAAGGAGTTGAATCAGAACTAGATTTAGATAATACAATCAAATCTACTGCACATAAAGGTTACATTGACGTAAAGATGATGCCCGAACGTAGGAATAAGATAAAAGTACTTTTATTTTTCGATGTTGGTGGGTCGATGGATGCTCATATAAAAATATGTGAAGAGCTCTTTTCTGCAGCAAGAACAGAATTTAAGCACATGGAGTATTTTTACTATCATAACTGCCTCTATGACGCCGTATGGAAAGATAATAAAAGAAGGTACAATGAGAACATAAAGACTTGGGATCTTCTTCATAAATACCCTTCAGACTATAAAGTTATATTTGTTGGCGATGCCGAAATGAGTCCATATGAGATTACATATCCTGGAGGAAGTGTTGAATTTTGGAACGAAGAGTCAGGTGAGACGTGGCTAACTAGGCTTCTGAATGTCTATGAAAACGCAATATGGTTAAATCCAATACCAGAAAGATACTGGGACCGCATATCATCAGCTTCAATCATAAAGCAAATTTTTTCGGATAGAATGTTTCCTTTAACCATTGAAGGTATTGATCAGGCTATGCGCGAACTTAATAAATAATTAATGCTTCCTAAGCAGAATGTTGTCTTAGGCATATCGCTTTTATGCTTAGGATTACTGATTGCCCCCCTATACGATGCACTAGCAAAATATTTAAGCGAAGACATTCATATTTTAGAAATTATTTGGGCGAGGTTCTTCAGTCATTTTATTTTTCTGGTACCCCTTGTTTATTTTATAAAGGGTAAAAAATTATTTTTTAGTTCCTCATCTAAACACCAAATTGTTAGAGGAACTTTTATTTTTTTAGCTACTGCTTTTTTCTATGGTGCTATTTCAGAAATTCCTCTTGCCAATGCCTTAAGTATAATGCTCGTTGCTCCAATTATTGTGGTATTCATGTCTTCTTATATTCTTAAAGAACAATTAAATTCTTTTAAAATATTTTGTACTTTCTTTGGTTTTTTTGGAACATCACTGGTCATACAACCAGGGTTTGAAGAATTTAATTTCTATTCACTTTTGGCTTTGTTGTCTGGATTTTGTTACGCCATGTACTTAATCTACACAAGAAGGGTTAATTTCAATTCTGATCCTTGGGTAAGTCTATGTTACACTGCTATACCTGGCGCCATAATAATGACACTGTGTCTTCCATTTTTTTGGGAAAGCTCTCCAACAATTGACCAGTATCTATTGATGGGTTCAATTGGATTAGTTGTGATTTTAGTACATTTTATATTTATTAAGGCCTATCAGAATGCTGAAGCAAGTATTTTGGCGCCATTTCACTATTTTGAAATCATAAGTAATATGTTAATAAGCATTTTATTTTTTAAAGATATACCAAATATAATCGTTTGTTTTGGTATTCTTTGCATTGTTAGTAGTGGAGTTTTAATTACGATTAAACAAAAAATATGAATGAATTAAATTTAAATTATAAGTTTTCCGTAGCACCAATGATGGGTGTAACCACATCAAGTGCACGCTATATGTATAGATTGATATCTAAGGAAGCAGTGTTATTTACAGAGATGATAGCTAGCCAAGCATTACATCGAGGTGACTTTAAGAAAATGCTGAGAAAAGAATCTATCGAGTCACCTGTGATTCTTCAAGTGGGCGGTTCTGACGTTAATCTGTTAAAATATTCAACAGAACTTGCAAATCAATATAATTATCAGGGAATAAATCTCAATGTCGGCTGTCCATCAAAAAAAGTATCACAGGGTAAAATGGGTGCATGTCTAATGAAAGAAGCAACCCTGGTCAAACAATGTCTTCAAGGAATGAAGTCTGAAACTTCAATGGACGTTTCATTGAAATGTCGAATTGGAGTAGATGAATTTGATACATATGACTTTTTCAAAAGTTTCATTTCAACAGTTATTGAAAGTGGTATCAAAATTATCTTTATTCACGCACGTAAAGCGTATCTTAAAGGTCTTGACCCTAAAAGAAACCGTACGTTACCGCCACTTAAATACGATTTTGTCTATAAAATTAAAAAAGAGTTTCCACATATTAAATTCATAATCAATGGTGGTTTAGACAATATTGATGATTGTCTAGATCAATTGAATTATTTAGATGGAGTGATGGTAGGAAGATCAATTCAAGCCAACCCATTTTTTTTAGAAGATGTTGACTCTAAGTTTTATAGCTTGAAAAAGATAGAGTTAGATAGGAGTTTTGTAGTAAAAAAATATTTTGATTATGTGAAAGAGAATATTGATCTAATTTCAACCTATGAACTATTAAGTCCCCTTTTAGCGTTTTGCTTTGGAGTTCCTGGATCGAAGAAATTTAAGCAAGAAATTAATGATCTGATTAGATTAAGAGACATTCAAAAACTTGAGTATGCCTACTTAAACCTTATTGCAGCTTAGAGGATTTCTGCAATATCACTAAAGTTATAACGCTGCGCTCTTTCGAAATAACCGTCTTTATCAGGGTAACCTAGGTTACATAAAAAATTACTTTTGGTCGTTGTCCCATTAAAAAATTCCTCATCAACTAATTCGTTAGAAAATCCAGACATTGGCCCCACAGCCAGACCGAGAGCGTTGGCGGCTTTCAAAAAATAACCCCCTTGAATTGATGAATTTCTAAATGCAGTAATTTGAGATTTTTCTGGGTCATTTTCAAAATATTTTTTTGCATTCTCACGAAGGTAATTCTTTGGTAAGTCTCTCCAAAATTCGGTATCCATGCCAATAATCGTGCAAACAGGTGCATTCAAGACCTTATTAACATTATCCTCACTTACAAGTCGTGATAAATTTTCTTTTGCTTGCCTGCTTTTAAGAAATTTTAACCTCATGGGACTGCAGTTAAAAGATGTAGGGCCCCACTTCAGCAAATCATATAAATCATTGAGTGATTGATCTGAGACTTCTTTGTCTAAAAACTTATAGCAAGTCTGCGGTTCGACAAATATTTGATTTATCTGGTCAGCCATAATTACAATATTTTAATAATATGTTCTTCTATTTCTTCTGGTTTTTTTTGAGTTCCAAATCCACGTACAAAGTCACCATCTTTGTTTATTAAATATTTTGTAAAGTTCCATTGTATTTCTCTACCTGCATCTTGAGTAAGTTTTTTAAATAAAGGTGAAGCATTATCTCCAATTACTTCAATTTTATCAAAAAGTGTGAACGACACATTGTACTCATTACTACAAAAATCCTTAATCTCATCATTAGTTCCTTTTTCCTGTGAGCCAAACTGATTACATGGAAAAGCTAAGATCTCAAATCCTTTATCTTTATATTTTTCATATAAATTCTGAAGTCCGGTATATTGAGGTGTAAAACCGCACCGGCTAGCAACATTAACTATAAGCAAAGTTTTACCCTTGAATTTTTTAAGACTAATTTCTTGGTGATCAATGTCTTTTACAGAAAAGTCATAAATACATGCCATTTACTTCACTCCCGCCTTAACAAATGTGCCATTATTATAATCATTTATAGCAGAAATAATCTCATCTCTTGTATTCATTACAAAAGGGCCACCTCTTGCAATTGGTTCACCAATAGGCTTACCAGATACTAATAGAAACTTTGCTCTATTTTTACTTTTAACCACTAAGCTGCCACCTTTATTTAAAGTAATTAAATGTGAACTTTTAATTTCACTATTGTCACCGTCCAAATAAATGCTGCCAGAATATACGTAAATAAATGAGTTGTATTCATTTTCTAGATTGTATTTAAATGGTTGGTCGCTAATAATTTGAATATCAAGATACGTAGGATCAATATTATGTTTTTTTACGAGTCCACTTACCTCTTTAAAAGAACCAGCAATAACCTTAACTTTAATATCAGTATCTTCGTATGTTTTGATTTGATTTGAGTCTAAGTAAATATATTCAGGGTCGTCCATTTTTTTTTCTGCAGGCATATTTATCCAAAGCTGGAATCCATGTAATTTACCCTCAGACATTGCAGGCATTTCTGAATGAATAATCCCACTTCCTGTCTTCATCCATTGAACATCACCTGACTTCATGACTCCTACTGCCCCAGTACTATCCTTATGTTCAAATTCACCATTTAACATATACGTAACTGTTTCTATGCCTCGGTGTGGGTGAGCCGGGAACCCGCCAAGGTAATCATCGCTTTTATCAGAGCCAAATTCATCCAGCATCAAAAACGGGTCAAAGTAATCAAGAAGCTGAGTACCAATTGATCGCTTTAATTTAACACCTGCGCCATCTGATGTATTTATTGGCGATATAATCTGGTTGATAGTAGTGCGCATGATTAAATAATTTTTATTAACAGCTTCCCTTTTGCTCTACCGCTCGATAAATGCTCGTAGGCCTCGTGGTACTGGTCAAATGAATAAGTTTTTTCAATTACAGGTTTCAACTTACCATCTTCAATCCACATCCTGAACATATCAAGGTTTGATGTAGATGTTCTTCCAGATAGTACTGTACGAGATTTCTTTCGTTTGAATAGCTGTTTTGCAGTATCAATATTGTTATAGATGTTGAATTTTGTTGTTACATAAATACCATTTGTGGATAAAGAATTAGAAATTTTTGGAAATGAAAGATTTCCGTTAGCATCAAAAATAATATCATATTTATCAGATGTTTCTGTGAGGTCAGTTTTTGTATAATCGATAATATTTTCAATACCAAATTGATTTTTTACCCATTCAATATTTCTATCACTTGTAACGGCAGTAATATCGGCTTCATATATTTTTGCCATTTGAAGTGCAAATGTTCCAACTCCTCCCGAGGCACCATTGATTAACAACTTGTGTCCTTTTCTTAAAGACGCGATATTTCTTAGAGCTAATAAAGATGTATTGCCCACTTGAGGTATTGCTGCTGATTCAGATAGTTCAATATTACTAGGAGCTAAAGATATATATTTTTGAGATATTGTAATTATTTCAGCTGCGCTTCCATTGAATAATATATCCTGCATACCAAATACCTGATCTCCGACTTTAAATGCACCAACATCATTGCCAATTTCAACTATTTCTCCACTAAAATCGCATGCAGTTATTATTGGAAATTTGTTTATGTTAGTAATGGGCTTAAACCCACCTCTCATTTTTTTTAAATCAACAGGATTCAGTGATATTGCTGAGACTTTGATGGCAACTTCATGACGTTTTGGTAGTGGGTTCTTAACATCTAATATTTGGAGTTTTTCAATGCCTCCATATGAATTGTATCCGATTGCTTTCATATTAATTAATTTTAAAACTAAAAATTGATTATATAATGTAATAAATAAGACGAGTAAATGTTTTATCAAATGCTAACAGATATTTCTTGGGTTGTTAACTTGAGATCTCCAATTTTAACTCCGATATTTGAGTTTTTAACATGGCTTGGGTACAGAGACTTTCTTTTTATGTTCATTCCGTTCACTTATTGGTGCTTTGACAGAAAAATATTTGGCAGGCTAGTTTTAATTGTTTTTTTTAGTGCAATAATTAATTCTTGGTTAAAAGATTTTTTCCAAGATCCAAGACCAGATCTTTATCTAAATATAGATCCGTGGCTTCAAACAGAAACCTCTTTTGGCTTTCCAAGCGGTCATACTCAAATAGCAGTTGTTATATGGCTTTATATTGCACTCAATGTACGGAACCTCTTTGCAAAAATTGTATCAATCTTTTTTTTATTGGGCATACCTTTTAGCCGTATCTACCTGGGCGTACACGACATCGGTGATATTCTTGGTGGAATGACAGTAGGTTTGTTCACTCTATATGCTGCACATCTATTTTATCAAAATATTGACTCAGGAAAATATAAATTTAGTAATCGATTAAAATACACATCAGTAATTATTGCACTTATCTTATTTTATTTCTCGTGGCCCATGGAACATGGCTATGCATTAGTTGCAGGTCTAGGAGGAATTATATTAGGCTTCATGATAGGATCAGATTTAGATAAAAGATATTTTAATTACGAGCGAGTATCAAATAGCTTCATGCACTATTTGTCATGCTCGTTGGCATTAATTGTTTTTCTAGTTTTAAATAAATTCCTGGAAACTGTGTTTGCTCAAGTAATTTTACCTGAATTGTTCGAAATAAGTGCGAGTTCCTTTATTTTAGGTGCCTATATCTCATTTATTGCCTTATTTCTTCTTTCAAAAGTTAAACTTCAATCAATCAGATAACTTTCGCCATGCTTTAAAATAAAAAAATCTTCGTTTGATATATTAGATTTTTTTAGTTCTTTTAATAACTCACGAGGAGGCTCCTTTACTGGCTCATCAGTCAAGATGAAAGTTCCCCATGCCATACCAATAGCTTTGCTCGCTTCTAGATCAAGGAATGTCATCACAGCTTCTTCAGGGTTGATGTGAGAAAATTCCATAATCCATCTTGGCTCATAGGCTCCAATGGGAATGGCTGCTAGATCAACTGGACCTAACTTTTCTCTAATTACTCGAAAATCATCTGTATATCCTGTATCCCCTAAGTGTATAAAACTATGAAACTTGTTTTTAAAATGCCATGCGCCCCATAAAGTTTCATTTCGATCAAATAAACCACGAGCAGACCAATGTTGCACTGGCGCAAAGGTGATAAGTGTTTCTTTAATTGTAATTGAGTCCCACCAATCAAGCTCTCTAACGTTATATATATCTTTGCTCTCAAACCATTTTTTCAGACCCAAAGGAACAAGAAAAAGAATATTTTCAAATTTTTCAGATAGTAATTTAACACTTGTATAATCAAGATGGTCATAATGACTATGTGAGATAGTTACTACATCAATATTTGGTAAATCGTCGATTTTCATTCCTGGCGCCATATATCTCTTAGGTCCTGCAAAATTTAATGGAGATGCTCTCTTTGTAAAATGCGGATCCGTAAGAACATTAATGTCTTTATTTTGATATAAAAAAGACTCATGCCCAATCCATGTAATGACGATATTTTCATTTTCATATATTTCTTTGTAATTAGGTATTTCAACTTCGAATTCAAAAGTTTCTAAATTTTTACTTCTTCTCTCCCAACTCCATTTTAATAATTTATTAAAGCTACTCTCATATGCCACTCCACTTGTATTTGCATATGTACCATCTGCTAGATGGTGTGCTGGTCTATTAGTTATTTCGTTGGAGTAAGCCTGAAAAGAATACAATAGAAAAAAGTTGAATAAAGCTGCTTTGATAAAATTATTTATCATTTAAATTCCAAAGTATTGCTAAGCAAATGCTCTTAGATACTGGAAGTATAAAAAGTACTGTTGCAATAGTTAATGGGATCCACGTCACAGCTTGCAACCAAAGATCAGGGGCATAAACTTGTTCAATAAATAAAACGAGTGGAACAATGATATGGCCAGCAATAATGATTGTAAGCCATGGCCCAAAATCATCAGTTCTATAAATTGAGAGATCTTCATCACAATGATTACAATTTAATTTTAGCTTAAGATATTTTTTATAAATACTTGCCTTACCGCAACGCGGGCATCTTTTAAATATTGATCGAGATAGAGCAAGAACTAGTGATATTTTCATAATAGTTATTACTCACTAATAACAAATTCATTACTTGAGTCCGCTAACCAGTCCCATAAGTATTCGGCAAAACTCCATCGAACAGAAATATCAAAAACAGGTTCATCAGATAGCCTGTCAATCAAAACTGTTGCTTTGCTGATATATGATTGTGCACATGAGTCTTTTTTCAGTAAGTTTTTTTCAAAATTAAGTGGGCATGCTTTACTGAGCACCTCAATACTTTTAGGACCGCTTAATCTCATTGTAAGATAGTAATCAGAAACATCAGTGAGAGAATAAAATGATTCCTTAAGTTTTTCCTTTAAAATGTTGATAATATTGGATTTATTTTCATCACCACATAGTATCAGATACTCATTGGGTCCAAGCCATAACACTCTACTTTCATCGTTGCCGCTAACTTCTCCTGACAATTTTGGTAGATTATAGTTAAAATGTTTTTCAACTACTTCTCTAGCTTTAAGATCGTTTTCTTTAACTCTTAAATTTAGTTTTCCAATAAATTCATTTTGCTGCAGGGAAATATTATCTGAGTTGATTGGGATTTTATAAGCTAATGGCGATAAATGGTTTTTATCATTATTCATTATTTTTATTTCCCTCCTTATCATAAAAAACTGTGTCAGCGATTGTCGCTTCTATAACCTTTCCGTTCATAAGGGGAATTTCAACTTTTTCGCCAAGGCGGTTTGTGCCATTTTTAACCATTGCGAGCGCTATCGGGTGGCCCAAGATCGGGCTATAGTAACTTGATGTTACGTGTCCTAGCATTTTCATTGGTGGCTGTTTAAGTACTTTTTCTACAATATGTGATCCTTCAGGTAGAACTGTTTTTTTATCATTCACAAGAAGCCCAACAAATTTTTTTCTATCAGAACGCAAAGTATCTGGTCTTGTAAATGATCGTTTTCCTAAAAAATCTTGTTTCTTTTTAGATACTATCCAGTCCATATTCATATCCATAGGAGTAACACTTCCATCAGTATCTTGTCCTACGATAATAAATCCTTTTTCAGCTCTGAGAACATGCATTGTTTCAGTGCCATATGGAGTTATGTTGTATTTTTTACCATGCTGCATAAACTGCTCCCAAACAAATCTACCGTATCGGGATGGTACATTGACCTCAAAACTCAATTCTCCAGTAAAACTTATTCTAAAAACCCTTGAGTCTATACCACACACTTTTCCCTCTCTAAATTTCATAAAAGGAAAATTTTCTTTTGATAAATCAATATCTGTTAATTCCTGAAGAAATTTTCTTGAGTTAGGACCAGAAATTGAGAGAACAGTCCATTGCTCGGTAACTGAGGTACAAAATACCTCCATGTCTAACCATTCTGTTTGAAGAAATTCCTCTAGCCATGATATCACTCTTGCTGCCCCACCAGTCGTAGTCGTCATATGATAGTGATCTTCACCTAATCTGGTAGTTACCCCGTCATCAAAAATCATTCCATGTTCATTGCACATTAGTCCATACCTGCAAGAACCAATTTCTAATTTTGACCAGGCATTCGTGTAAATCATGTTTAAAAATTTCGTTGTATCCGGCCCTCTTAAATCGATTTTACCAAGTGTGGATGCGTCAAGCATCCCAAGACTATTCCGTACTGCTAAACATTCTCTCTTTACTGCATCATGGATATTTTCCTTCTTTTTTGGGAAATAATATGGTCTTTTCCACTGACCTACGTCTTCAAAAACAGCGTTGTTCTCTTCATGCCATTTGTGAATTGAAGTTCTTCTTTCGGGATCAAATAAATGGTCAACACTTCTTCCTGCTATTGCGCCAAAAGTTTGAGGCGAAAAAGGAGGTCTAAATGTTGTATGCCCTATTTCATCTACTGGTTTATCATGAATATGTGACATCAATGCGAGCGCGTTTACATTTGAAGTTTTCCCTTGATCCGTTCCCATTCCAGTTGTTGTATATCTTTTGGTATGCTCGACACTGATATACCCTTCTCTTTGTGCTAAGAAAATATCGGAAGCCGTGACATCATTTTGAAAATCAATGAAATGCTTTGACCCCTTTGTAACCTTTTTCTTGCCAAGCATATAAGGTTCGACTGAAGACTCTGTGAAGGAGATTTCTTCCTCACCTGACCAATTGATACTATCTGCAATTTCATAGTTTAGATCTTTGGCAACATTAAGACCCTCCTGATAAGAGTGATTTAAGTTTTTTGATAGATCAAAACATCCGTTGTTACATCCAATAATAATTTGATCTTGAATTAATTTATCAGGAACGAAGGTATTTAATAAGTTATCGTATCTTAATTTTCCTCTTGATTGACTGAATAATTGAACAGCTGGATTCCATCCACCTGACATTAAAATACAATCAGTGTCCAGAGTTATACATTCACCAGACAGTTCATTTTGTTTTCTATCGACTTTTTGAACTTCTATTTGATTAACCTTTTTATTTCCACTTGTAGAGATTATTGAAGATGACGAATATAGTTTTATTCCAAGGTCTTCACATTTTTTTTGAATTCTTGAATCAATATTCTCTCTCGTATCAACAACTGATAACTTTGCACCTTTATCATTAAACTCGAATGCCGTTTGATAAGCATGATCATTGTTTGTGAATAAGACTACAGACTTACCTGGTAGAACACCATATCTTGATAAGTACTTCTTTCCCGCAGATGCCATCATTATTCCTGGCCTATCATTATCGGCAAATACAAGTGGTCTTTCAAAAGCCCCTTGTGCTAATACAATTTTTTTTGATCTTACTCTCCAATATCTTTCTCGTGGTAGAGTTTTTGATAGTTGATCACAGTGATTAGTCACTTTTTCTAGAGCTGTAAGATAATTATAGTCATAATATCCCATCGCAGTAGTTCGTTTTAGAATACGAACATTATCCATTGAGTACAATTCATCGACTATGTTCTTTATCCATTTAATGCCATCTTTTTCATTAATTGAAAAATTATAATCTAATAAGTAGCCTCCAAGTTCAGGGTTTTCATCAATTAATAATACGCTGCATCCTGAGCGACCTGCGGCAAGTGCAGATAGTAAACCCGATATTCCTCCACCTACGATTGTCAAATCACAATAGTAAAACTTTTGTTCATAGCGGTCAGGATTCTTTGCAGTTGGTGAATGCCCCAGTCCAGCTGCTTTTCTAATAAAGTGTTCATAAAACAACCATAAACTTGGTGGCCATTTAAAAGTTTTGTAGTAGAAGCCTGCAGGAAATATACTTGATAAAACATTATTTAATGAACCAATATCGTAATTTACAGAAGGCCAACAATTTTGACTCGCTGCTTCAAGACCTTCGTACAGCTCTATTTCTGTCGCTCTCATATTTGGTTCTGTTCTTGCGCCTAAACCTAACTGAACTATCGCATTGGGCTCCTCAGAACCTGCAGTTAAAATTCCTCTAGCGCGGTGATATTTAAAACTTCTCCCAACCAAATGAACATCATTGGCAAGCAATGCTGATGCTAAAGTATCGCCGTGAAAGCCTTTATATTTTTTTCCATTAAAAACAAAATTTATAACTTTGCCACGATCAATTCGACCACCGTACATTGTTCTATTTTGATTAGACATCTGTGACTCCTGGTTTTTGATCGCCCATCTTGTAAGTCTTGATAATTTTATCGCTGACAGTATCTCTCATCACATTGAACCATCGCCTACAGCCATGGTCATGAGTCCATCTTTCAAAATGTATTCCTTTGGGATTATTTCTAAAGAAGAGGTACTCTCCCCACTCTTCATCACTAACTTCTGCTGGATTATCGGGTCTTGCTATATGAGCTTCCCCGTGACACGAAAATTCAGTTTGATCTCTTTCACCACAGTATGGACAGTTAATAACAAACATAAAATTAGTGAGCTACAGCTGCTGCTGCGGCTTCATCTACTAAAGCGCCAGAATAATGTCTGTCTAGTGAAAATGGAGCTGCAATATCATTCGGCTCACCTTTTGAAACAGTTTCAGCAAATACATGGGCTGATCCTGGAGTAGCTTTAAATCCTCCTGTACCCCACCCGCAGTTAATAAATAAATCTTTCACTGGAGTTTTTCCAATTATAGGGCTTCGATCAGGTGTTACATCCACAATACCTCCCCAACTTCTCAGCATTTTTAACCTTGAAAATATTGGAAATAGTTCAACTAATGGAGCCATCATGTGTTCAATCATATCAAATGAACCTCTTTGAGAGTATGAGTTATATGCATCAGAACCTGCACCGACAACTAATTCACCTTTATCAGACTGACTTACATAAACATGTACAGAATTAGACATAATGACACAATCTAAAATTGGCTTAATCGGCTCACTTACAAGGGCTTGAAGAGGAACAGAATTAATAGGTAAAGTAAAGCCTGCCATGTCAGCTAATACAGATGAATGTCCTGCGGGCACTAATCCTACCTTATCGACCTTAACAGAGCCTTTTGTTGTTTGAAGGCCCACAACTTTTCCATTTGAAATATCTATTCCTTTTACCTCACAATTTTGAATTATATCAACACCAAGATTTTCAGCAGCCCTTGCATATCCCCAGGCAACAGCATCGTGTCTTGCGGTACCTGCTCGCCTTTGAAGCAATGCGCCTAACACGGGATATCTGCCGTGTATATTCATGTGAGGAATTTTTTTTGCAACTTGATCCTGGTTTAAAATCTCAGCGTCTATTCCATTCAAGTAATTTGAATATCCTCTTCTAGTGATTTCTTGCATGTCATGAACTGAATGGGCTAGATGAAATAGTCCACGCTGAGAAAACATTACATTAAAATTTAGTTCACTTGAAAGACCTTCCCACAAATTAACTGCATGATTATAAAGTGCTGCACTTTCATCCCATAAATAGTTAGAGCGTATAATTGTTGTATTTCGACCAGTATTGCCACCACCTATCCAGCCTTTTTCAAGAACAGCAATATTTTTTACACCAAATTCTTTAGCTAGATAATAAGCTGTACCAAGTCCATGACCACCTCCACCTACAATAATAACATCATATTCGGGTTTAAGCTCAGGACTGCTCCATGCCTTTTCCCAATTCTCATGGTATGAAAATGAGTTACGAACTAAATTGTAAAAAGAATATTTCATATTTAAAGTCTCTCCAACGAGTAGGGCGCTAAATCAATATCAGTTTTATTTGCACAAATTTTTTGGGCTATCAGTTTTCCTGATATGCCTCCTAATGACCATCCAATGTGCTGATGACCAAAACAATAATAAATATAAGGGTTTTTTGAAGATTGTCCAATAACTGGGAGTGAATCTGGAACGGAAGGTCTAAAACCAACCCAAGATTGTTTAGGACGATTAGACTGTGGGAATATTGATTTAAGGGCTCTTTCTAAAAAATTAATAACCCTAGGGTTTTCTTCATAATTTGTATCACCAAATTCGACTATTCCTCCAGTTCTGAGTCCATCTTCCATAGGAGTAAAATACGTTCCTCTTTCTTGCCAAGAAATAGGACGTGAAATAATATCCTTTAGCTCGGGATTCACAATGTGATAGCCGCGCTCTGCTTCCAGTGGCACTTTGTCGCCTGTTGCTTCTACCAAACTTTTTGACCAGACTCCAGAAGCAATAATAACTCTGTCAAATACTTCACTTGTAATGCCTGTACTTATTTGCAATTTACTTTTTTCTAACTTTTCAATATTTGTTACTTTTTCTTTTTTGAAAATGCCCCCCTTACTCACAAATAACTCGGTTAATAGCTCACTTACTTTTTTTGGGTTCTTTGCAAAATAACTACCCTCAAACAATGCACCTTTATAGAAAATATTATTTATATTTGGCTCTAAATCTGAGATGTCATCATGATTAAGGATTTGGATCTTTATTCCTGTTTGTTCACGTTTACTAAAATCTTTTTTTGCTGAATTAAAAAATAATCTTGTTGACCATCCGTACATAATAGAATTTCTAGATAAATAAGGTTCTACACCAGCCTCTTTAAACAATTCTTCATATCCGTCATCCATTTTAGAAAGAAGCTTGGTTAAATTCTTTACTGTTACGTTTACATTGCTATTTCTGCAGTTGTATAAATAATTAAGAATCCAAGGCAAAGTCCTATTGAGTCTTTTAAATCTTATAAAAAGAGGACTGTTTTTGTTTAAAAGAAGATATGGGAAAAGATAAAAAAATGATGAAGAGTTAGTAGGAATATTAGCATACCTTGCATAGGTTCCTGCATTCCCAAAGCTTGCTTGACTGCCAGGATCATTCATGTCGAATAACGTTACATCTTGTCCGTATTTCTGTAGCCAATTAGCAGAAGAGATGCCAACAATTCCTGCGCCTATAACTGCTATCTTCATATAAATTTATTTCTAGTTAGATCTCATTTCAATTAATCTACTTAAAGTCCTTTGAAATTTATCTTTAAGGTAAAACGCACTTCCTAACTTTTCAATTTCTTTATCAGAACTAATAATAATTTGAATTTGATTATCATAAAGTACATCAATCAGGTTGATAAACCTCTCCTGCATATTCGCGTTGGCATTGCTAAAAATTGGTACATTCTCAACTATAATTTTATCTATATGCTTAATCATCTCAAGATAGTCCTCGGCACCAATATGTCCTCCGCAAATTTGCTCAAACTGAAACCAAGCAATGCGATTTGCTAGTCTTCTTATGACAAAGTCTCTCTTTTTTATTGATATAATTTCATCCTTAGGTTTATACCCTTCTATCATTTTTTCATATATATCCGATATTCTAAGACTACTCACTGAAGAGTTCGCAATAAAAAAGGTCTCTCGATTATTTAGATTTTTCGTTCTGTAATCTGTATCTATGTCTAAGTGATAAATAATTGAATTATCTTTTACTATTTTTATGAACGGAAGAAACAACTCTCTTTGCAAACCGTCTTTATACAAATCTTCTGGCTTACTATTTGATGTTAGTATTACATATACATTATTTTTAAATAACTCATTAAATAGATGGCCAAGTATCATAGCATCAGCAATATTGGTTACTTGGAATTCATCAAAAAAAATAAATTCGTATCTATCTTTAATTTTTTTTGCTAGCTGGGCAATTAAAAATTCTTTAGCTTTATTTTGACTTCTTAAAGAATGCAATTCGTCGTGAACTTCGATCATGAATTTATGAAAATGAATTCTTTGTTTATTTTTTACTGAGTCCTTAAAAAGATCCATAATGAGAGTCTTGCCAATGCCAACACCTCCATGAATATAGAAACATTTCTTATTTCTATTGTTCGGTATATCAAATATTTTAAGAATAAAACTCTTTTTTTTATAATTTAAGAACTTATCAAGTTCGTAAATTAATAGTTCTTGTTTATGATTATATTCTACTTGCTCTTCTGAAAGGATTTTCTTGTAGAGGGTGATTGCACTAGACACAAAATATTTATTTAAGCTCTTATTTTGTCATTTTTAGGATCATACGGGCTCTCTGGTATAACTGTCACATCGTGCATATTGCCTAATATATCAATTTGTAATTTTGTACCAACTTCTGACTGAGCAGGATTCACCATTGCAAGAGCAAGTGATTTATTTACTCTAAATCCATAATTACCACCTGTTGCTCTGCCTACTACCTTTCCATTACAGTAGATAGGATTGTTGCCTAAAACATCAGCATCCGTGACCCCGTGTACTTCTAACGTGACAAAATGATTTTCAAAGCCTTTTTCCCTCCATTGTACTAGTGCATCTCTTCCAATAAATTGACCTTTATTTGGATGAATGAATCTATCAATGCCCGACTCATATCCAGCATACTCAATTGATAACTCTGTACCGATTAGCTTATAAGATTTTTCTAATCTTAATGAGTCCATGGCTCTGATTCCAAAAGGTTTCAAACCCAGATCTTGACCTGCATCCATTAATGCATCAAAAATATGATTTTGAACCTCAATCGGCGAATGTATTTCCCATCCAAGTTCACCAACAAAGTTAACTCTTATTGCCAATGTTTCAGCGCTGCCAATTTTAATATTCTTGCCTGATAACCATGGGAAAGCTTCATTGCTGAAATCATCAGAGGAAACACGTTCTAGTAACTCCCTAGACTTAGGTCCTGCAACAACCAATACCCCCATTTGATTAGTGATATTTTCAAATTTAACACTTCTATCTTCTGGCAAGTGCTTTTTGATCCAATCATGATCTAATCTTTGCCATGCGCCTGCTGAAACACAGTAAAAACTATCTGCAGACTCTCTCATTATTGTATATTCTGAATGTACTCCACCTTTTGTATTTAGGGCATGACATAAATTTGTTCGGCCAATTTTTTTAGGGAGCTTATTAGCGACAAGATTATCAAGAAACTCTTCAGCGCCTGGTCCACTAATTCTACATTTTGCAAAGGCACTCATATCAAGTAATCCTACGTTTTCCGAAACATTCTTGCATTCATTGCCAATGTGTTCAAACCACGCAGAGCGTCTAAATGACCAATCATCCTCTTGAGGTACTCCCTCTGGTGCAAACCAATTGGCTCTTTCCCAGCCGAATTTCTGTCCAAATACAGCCCCAAGATTTTTTAACCGATCATAACATGGCGCTTGTCTTAGAGGTCTACCGGCAGGTCTCTCTTCATCAGGGTAATGAATTGTAAATACATTAGCGTAAGCCTCTTCATTTTTTTTAATTAAATAAGCTTTTGAGGCATAGTCACCAAACCTTCTTGGCTCAACACCAAGCATGTCAATTGTAGGTTCACCGTCTACGATCCATTCTGCTATTTGCCATCCGGCACCCCCTGCTGCCGTAACACCGAATGAATGGCCATCATTGAGATAAAGATTTTTTCTATCCCATGCCGGGCCTATAATAGGGCTTCCATCTGGCGTATAACAAATTGCTCCATTGTAAACTTTTTTAATTCCAGCCTCACCAAAAATTGGAACTCGATTTATTGCATGTTCAATATGTGGACCTAGTCGATCAAGATCCTCTTGAAATAATTCATATTCACAATCTTTGCTGGGGCCATCTATATAACAAGCTGGAGCTCCTTTTTCATATGGACCCAAGATAAGACCTCCTGCTTCTTCTCGCATATACCATGCACCATCTGAACCTCTTAAGACCCCCATTTCAGGAAGGCCTTCTTTTTGTCTCTCTAAAATTTTTGGGTGCGCTTCTGTTACAATGTACTGATGCTCTACAGGGATTACAGGTATATCTAAACCAACCATCTCGCCTGTTTGTCTTACAAAATTGCCTGAACATGAAACTACAACATCACACTTAATTTCTCCCTTGTCAGTTGTTACGATCCAACTATCATCTGGCAATTGCTCGAGGTCCGTTACTGCAGTTTGCCTATAAATTTCTGCTCCAAGTGCTCTCGCTCCTTTTGCAAGGGCTTGTGTTAAATCATTTGGTTGAATATAACCATCTTCAGGATGTTGTATTGCACCAACAAGTCCATCAATAGAACACAATGGCCAAGCCTTTTGAATTTCTTCAGGTGTGAGAAAATTTACTTTAACTCCAATAGTTTCAGCAACACCAGCATATTGCCTGTATTCATCCATCCGATCTTGGTTCTCAGCCAGTCGTATATTACTAACCTCTCTAAAGCCAACATCTTGTCCTGTTTCTTTTTCAAGCTCCTGATAAAATTTGACAGAGTATTTATGAATTTGTCCAACCGAATAACTCATATTAAATAAAGGCATGAGACCAGCCGCATGCCAGGTTGAACCTGAAGTTAACTCTTTACGTTCACATAATACGACATCTGACCATCCTTTTTTTGCAAGATGGTATAATGTACTTACTCCAACTACACCGCCACCTATGACGACAACTTTAGCTTTATTCTTCATGAATTAAGGACCTGCCCAGTCAACAGCACAGTATTCTGCACTTCCCCCAGTGAAATCCCAATTACGACCGTGATCTCTAATCCGACTTCTTTTCGATCCTTTACAAACTATTATCTCTGGTGCAACCCAATATTTTAAATTTGAAACTTTCACAACTTCGCCACGTTCTTTGCCCGCTTCATGCTCAATGCGCCCATCAAGAATTTCAGGTATCGTAAATGACCATCCTTCATCAGTTTCTTTGTAAGAAATAGAACATCTTTTAACTCCAAGAAAATTTGCTATCATATGTCTAAACCAACCTGTCTGTCCGCCTGCTTGACCTGAAAATATTACCGCTAAGGCATCTGCTGCATCATCGGAAGCTTTTTCATCAATATATAGACCTGCTGTCCAACCGCCTGAACCCAGAGGACCTGGAACCTCTAAAAGTATAGCAACATTCAATCCACTTAGATCCATTATGCCTTTGACTTCTCTCTTAATAGGGTTAAACCCAGACCACTTTTCTTCCGCATAACCTTCCTCAATATTAATGCCCCACCATGAAAAACATTTACCGTTAGGTGAATTAGGAACAGCCTTTCCGAGTGACATGGGGCAATTACAAAAAACATCACAATTGCAATTAAGCAAAAAGTTCCCTTTTATTTCCCAGTGTAAGTTTAATGGATTTACAGTCATAAAATTAAATAAATATTAAGTATGCACCCCAACCTACTAGAAGAAGGCCCAGAAATCTAGCGCTAAGTTTCTCATATGGGAGCATTTTTTCAATTAAAACAACAATTGTTAATACAGCAACCCACAGTAGATTCATCACGCCGTTCACAAACAATAATAACATCAATACCCAGCAACATCCGAGGCAAAAAACTCCATGCTGCAAACCAACATATGCTACACTTGCATACCCTTTGATTGGTCCTGACATTATAAACGAAAGGGGGTTCCTGCACTTTTCTAGGCAAGCGTCTTTCAGATTCGTAAATTGAAAGGCTCCTGCGCCGAGTAAAACCATTCCGGCCAGAAATTTGTTTTGAAGAGTGCCCATCATATCTACAATTCCATTATTGTGCAGTATGTATTGAAGTGAACAAGCCAAAAGTGAAAAGATAATCCAAATTAAAAAATATGTAGATGATATAACTATCATTTCTAAAAATGGACTTGAGGTCAATTGCATATTTGATCTCATAAGTCTAAAGATATTTAAAAATATAAATGTGGAAGGCAGCATCATGGCGAACATCATTATGCTCCACATTACAAACATCACAATAAAATCATTGACCGTCCATTGACCAGTCATCGGCATCATCAAAAAATTAATAGATGATATTGGCTCATTCATTTTCATAGAATTCATTGACATGACACCTTCTGTATCAATGTCCATCTGCATTTCATGATCTAGCATATTTTCCATTCCAGTTACTTCATCTGACATAGACCCCATTTCCATTTCTTTATCTGGCATGGTTTCCATTGACATATTCATTGAATTTTCATTTTGCATCATCATGTCCATTGAAGGCTGCGCAGACATCAGAAATAAGTAATACCAAGCAAGCACTACTAAAAATGACAACGAAATAAGTGTAACGGTATATTCAAATCTTAATGATTTCATATTTAATGCTCGGTAAAATCTAAATTGCTATTTTGCTTCTCAACTTCAAAGAATACACTGATTTGACCCGCAAATTCAAATATCAAAATCCCCTCTAAATTCGTTCCTTCAATTAGATCAATTTTAAAGTTTGAGAACATAATATGATGGTTTCCTGGCTTAAGTGACTTAGCTTTTTGAGCCGGAAGCTCGATATGATCAACCTTAGTCATCTTTGCGATACCATCTTTGACTTCGGTGAAATGTAATTCCGCGTCTGCAAAAGTTACTTCTATACCTATTAATCTATCAATTTCATACCCCATATTAACAATTTTCATATATCCAGCTGCTGGTCCAGATGGGATTGTAAATTTAATATGAGGATGATTAATATTTATATGCTTTTCCTGAAACTGATGTGCATGTGAAACTTTTAATAGACTTAAAAATATTATCATGACTAAGAATTTTCTAGTCATACTAATCACTTTCAGTTGAGAACATACATACTTCATTTACACAAGTGAAAACACATAAAAGTTTTTGATCTTTATTGTGATAAGATGACCATAGTTCTGTTTTTTCATAGATTAAAAGTAATTCAACATTTGAGTTACAGTTTTTCTCATTAGCTTTTTCAATAGCTAAACTTTCATACATTTGTTTATTGCTTTCAGAACAAGACAGAATGATTATAGGAAATAATATGAATATTATTTTTTTCATTTTTACAGTTTCTTAATATCTTCAACCATTTTATCAATACTTGATCCGAAAGGTAAAATGCTTTGAAGTGTATTTGTATCATCGAAAATATAATAGAAAGCAGTATGCTGTACCATATAGTTAGAATTGTCTTCTCCAGCTTCAGTTTGTTTGGAGGCACTTAAGTGATTTTGATGCTCTGAAGTTATCGCTGGCTCTACATGTACAAAAAAATCTTTCCAGATTGGCATTAGTGATTCATGACTTCCTGTTAGACCAATGAAATCATTGCCAAAGTTGATCAAAAATTCTTTTAATCTTTCTGGACTATCTCTTGCTGGATCAACAGTGACAAAAAAAAATTTTATTTTCTCAGTTGAAAAGTTTTCTCTATTTAATTGCTCAATGGCATTGCTCATCAAGTTTGCGCTTATAGGACAAATATCTGGACAGTGCGTGAAACCAAAAAAAAATACTTTATTGAAGCCATCATAACTTGATGTAGATACATTATTTCCCATATGATCAACTGCTTCAAAATTCAAAAGTATATTGTTAGAGGGAGACGTACTATCTTTATTAAATAATTCTGAAACTGCCCAGCCTGCGACAATTGCAAGTAATATAATCGATATAAATAAAAATTTATTAATTATATTCTTTGAAAACATTATTCCATTTTTTCTAGTCTTGAACTAAATGGTAACGGTACGACCTCAACTTCTCTTTCTTCGCCATCATGATTAATATTAAACACATCTTCAGAGTTGGTTAGATTAATATCAATGTATCCAAGGGCAATATTGCATCCAAAATTAGGGCTATAGATTGTACTAGTTACAAATCCTTGCTGTTCGCCATTTTTATTAAACAGAGGAATTCTGGCCATATTATAACCAATTTTTTTTCCTGAAATTTTAAATCCAGTGAATTGTTTCTTAATACCTTCCTCTCTTATTTTGAGAAGGGCTTCTTTACCTACAAAATCAACCTCCTGATCAAGATCATAAAACTTAGGGAGATTGAGCTCTAAGGGATTTTCCTCTAGGGATGTGTCACCTTGATGAGAAATCATGCCTGCTTCAATTCTATCTATTTGATTTGGGCAACTAGGAACAATCCTAAATTCTTTACCAGCGTCCATCAAAGAATTCCAAAGTGTTGGTGCATCAATTTCTCGAGTGATGTATATTTCATAACCAAACTGATTGCTCCAGCCACTTCTAGCAATAATAATATCTATTCCAAAAAGATTAGTCTCGATAAATTGGTAGTATTTTAGTCCCATTATAATCGGATCATCATTTGTTACTTTTCTAATAAGTTCCTTTGATCTTGGCCCTTGTAAAGATAAAGGACATGCTTCAGGTTCTGAAATTTTAACGTTAAATTTTCCAGATAGAGCGACACCTTTGCACCAAAGGATTGCGTCGGAGTCAGCAATGCTTAACCAAAATTTGTTATCATTGAATTTTAATATTAATGGATCGTTGATAATTCCTCCATTTTCATCTGTCATAAATGCGTATCTACAAAAACCATCTTTAAATGTAGATAAGTTTCTCGGTGTCATATATTGGACAAATTTAGCTGCATCTTCTCCAACAACCTCAACTTGTCTTTCCGCTGCAACATCCCATAAAGTTACATCATTAATTAATGAATGATATTCCTGCTCAGGTGTAGTGTATCCCACAGGCATCGTCATATGATTGTAAGTAGTGAAATTAGTTGCTCCAGATTTTATAGTTTCCTCAAAGAAGGGTGACTTTCTAACTCTGGGTGTGTAAATAATCCCTTTTGACATAAGCAATCTCCAAATTGATCCGACCTTATAAACTAAAAAATGAGAAAAAGTAAATCTTTTTCAATAATATATTTACTTAATTAATCTTTAACTGATAATTAACAAGCTATGAATCAAAGGTATAAAAAATTCTTAGAGGTTCTCCGTTCAGGGGAAACTATATTGCTTGATGGAGCTACTGGATCTGAACTTGAAAACAGAGGTATTAAAATGGACAACTCTTGGTGCGCAACTGCCTCGCTTGAGTTTGATATTCTAAAACAAATCCATAAAGATTACATTAACGCTGGAGCAAAAATAATTACAACAAATACCTATGCTTCAAATCGAATGATATTAGAAGTGGCTGGAGTTGAAGATAAATTTGAAGAAATTAATCTGGCTGCAATAAATGCAGCGATTCAGGCAAGAGAAGAATGTGGTCGAGATGATGTACTTGTGGCAGGATCTTTATCTCACCAAATACCATATGAAGATGCTTTTAGATCGCAAGAAGAAAAAGATAAATATATTAAGAAACTAACCCCAGAATATTTTCAAAAATCTTTTGATGAACTGGCATTTTTTTTAGCAGATAACGGATGTGATTTTATTTTATTGGAGCTTATGTATAGGCCAGATCGGATTGAAATAATTTTTGATTCAGCAAGCAAAGTTGGTCTGCCTGTATGGGCTGGGTTTTCTTCAAGAAACAAAGATGGCTTAATAGCTCTTACTACTGACTATGAGTATAGTTTTAAAAAAATGATCAGCAATGTTAAACACCATAAATTGGATGCAGTTGGTATAATGCATTGTGATATTAGTGTAATAGAAGAAAGTATAAAAGAACTCAAGGAAATATACGATCTTCCTATAATGGCTTATCCAGAAGTTGCTGTATTTAATTTTCCACACTATGACATGAGAAATGTAATTCAGCCAAATGATTACCTAGTCGAAGCCAAAAAATGGAAAGACGCAGGAGCGCAGATTATCGGAGGTTGCTGTGGCACAACTGTTGAGCACATAAAAGTACTGAGCAAATTATAAGTTATTCTTTTTTAATAGCTACGTTTGAGGCAAAAATAATCTCTGTTAATCCTGCCAAGATTATAAATGAGCTTCCTAATATCTCTCTCCAACCAAAAAGTTCATCAGTTAATATCGCAGCGCTAAACGTGCCAACTACAATTTCAAAAAGAATGATTATAGAGAATAATCCTGCCCCAATTCTACTGGGTGCTCCTAGTATAACTACATTAGTTGGTAGGTGAAATAAGATGGCTATTAATAAGAGCCATGGCATCATTGTAAGCCAAGAATCTAAAGATGGTGCAGAGCCCATTACATCTCTAAGAAAGTAAGCTTGCACTAAAGTAAATATGCCACCATAAAAAAAGAATGAAAAAAGAATTGGAAAGATGCCCTCTGGTTTTTTTACTTCCATTCGAACTGCTGAAGCTGCAATAAATATGCCACCTAATAGTGCTATCCAGTCACCAGAATTTTGTGGGATTGGAATAAATCCATTTTGTCCAAAAACAATCCATACACCTGAAAGAGCTAAAACTAATGTTATATATCTGTAGTAGCGCGGAAGCTGCCTAAGAAATATAATTTCAAAAATAGTAGTCCAAACCGGAGTAATGTAAAACAGAATTAAAGCTCTTACTACATCAGTTAATAGAAAACTATTTGCGTAGCATGCAATGCCAGCACCAAACAATAGTCCTATAATAGGATAATCAAGACCAAATGAATTGCCTTTATGCTTTCTCCAAAAAGCAAATGGGAGCAAAATAAGAAATGGGATGACCATTTGTGAAATTGTTGCCCATCCCCCCGTAAGACCTCCACTCTCTAATGCTCGTTGTGGGATCCAAAATAAACCCCACATACCTGCAGCAACTAATAAAGCAAAACTTATTGAATAATGGTATGGATGTCTCATTCTCTAAACTGCCAAAAAAAAGACCCTGTTAAAAGTTAACAGGGTCTTTGATATTTATATAACAATGCAGCTTATGGAAGCCAAGTACTCCACTTATCTGAATTGTTATCTTTCCACTCTTGAACAACTTCAACGATATCTCTACCGTTTTTATCAATTTCGTTAATCATCGCTGCTTGATCAGCATTATCCAAGTTCATCTTTTTAAAGAAGCCCTTAGCCGCTGCCATTTCAGGCTTAGCGAAAACAGCAGGATTCATATAATTGATCGTATAGTCCTTCGCCCATCCAGTAGCAGGCCATTTATCAGGACCACAAACAGTAAAGTTGTTTGCTTCATTAAATGTTTCACAAGGTACGTTTGCAGGAAGATTTACAGGTACCATTTCATATGCTCCTTGGAACCAGTGAGGTGTAAAGAAGTATAATAAGAATGCTTCACCTCTTTCATAGGCGGCTGATGCCTCTGCAAGAGCAGCAACTTCAGTCCCTAATTCATCTGCAACAAAGTCAATGCCAAGCAGGTCTAACCTTTTTTGGTCGTGACAGTTCCAACCAGGCACAGGACAACCAATCAGTCTACCTTTTGCACCGGTTTCTGCAGTTGCGAACTGATCTTTATAATCATTAAGATCTTCCCAGCCTTTAAATCCAGGATTTGCATCTACAAAATATTTTGGAACAAAATAGTCAGAAGATCCAATAATACCTGTTGTGTAAACTTCAACTGATCCGTCACCATTATAGTCATCTTTAACAACTTCTCCATTATAGATGAGTTTTTGGTTTACCATTACTTCATCAGCTTCAGCGTAACTAGGCCAACTTTCACACGCAAATTGAATATCGCTTCCATCTGCAACTGCTTCCCATAAGCCAGTGCCCGATGGAAAAACAATTGAGTCAATTTTGTAACCCAATTCTTGTTCTAGTATTTGTTCTGCAACTTCACATGTCACCATTCCACCCGTCCAGTCAGCCACAGCTCGCGTTAATCTATCAGCGCTTGCCTGACTAAAACTGGCTATGACTAGAAAGAAAGAAAGTAAAGAAGCCACAATTGTGTTCTTAAATAAGTTCATTTATTTCCCCTTTAGTAATTCTATTTAATTATAGTAGTATTTTAGGCAGAAAATGTTGTTTTAGTAAATAGGTTTATGGTAATTTCTTAATTAAAATAATTAATAAAAATAACTAATTATTATCAGGATAAACCTAGGGCATCTCTCTGTTTTTTAGTCCAAGCAAGACTAATTCTATCCAATATCATTGCCAAAAGACATATCGCAATACCAGCAGCCAGTGCTCTACCAGTATCAGATCTTGCAAGTCCATTGAATACTTCTCTTCCAAGTCCCTTGCCTCCTATCAATGGTGTAACAATTTGCATTGCAAATGCCATCATGACTGTCTGATTGAAGCCCATTACAAGACTTGGCGTTGCTAGTGGAAACTTAATTTTATTAAGTGTTTGCAATGTACTACCACCAAATGATTTAGAAACTTCTGAATAAGTAGATGAAACTTGCGATAACCCTAGAACTGTAAGTCGAATTATTGGTGGAATAGAGTAAACTATTGTTGCAATCAACGCAGCAAAAGCGCCGCCTCCAAAGAACATCAAAACTGGTATTAAATAGCAAAAGTATGGCAAAGTTTGCATGGCATCTAATATGACTTCATTAATATTTTGAAACCTTTTACTATAAGACGCTAAGACCCCTATAGGAACCCCTATAACAAAGCAGAGAAGAACTGAAATTAAGACTGATGACAATGTTATCATCGCTTCAGTCCAGATATTGCAAGCGCCTATAAAAAATAAAAGTAGTGCTGTAATTATAGCAAAACGAACACCTACAGAAATCCAGCTAAGAATTACTAATGCTAAAGTAGTATACCACCATGGCAAATATGTAAGATATAAATCAAGAGGCTTTAATAAATAAATAACAACAAAAGCTTTTATACCTTTTGTTATAGAGATAAAAGTTGGATTGACAGTGAGGCTATTTACGCCATTTGAAATTGGCTCTCTTAGTGAAACGTGCCAGCTTTCAGGAAATGCTCCGATACTTGCGATTGTGCTGTCGTACACACTTAATCCATATAAGATTAAAATACCAGTGAAGAAAAAATAGTGATTCAATATAAATTTGCTTATCGACTCTGCAAATTCCTTACTAAAAATAGAGATGAATATATTTAGAAATGATGCTATGGCGCTAAAAATACTTGAAAAAATTAATACAAAGCAAAAATGAATATATCCAAGAGGCTTCTCGATTATTCTTGCTAAAGGATATATATCCCACGTTTGAGGCAATAAATAAAATCTCTGAGAATCAGATGGTAAAGTTACTGTTTCTTTGCTTAACGCCTTACCGAAACGATCGAACATTATAGCCATAAACAATACACATAAGCCGCCTTCCATAGCCCAACCTACGTCTAGCTTTCTAATTGCAACCCATATCTCAGATCCAAGTCCCTGAGCACCTATAAAAGTTGCTAAAACAACTAAAGCTAGGGCCATCATAATGGTTTGATTTACCCCCATCATAATACTCGGTAGTGCTAATGGGACTTGTACTTTAAATAATGTTTGTAGTTTATTTGATCCAAATGCAGTTGCTGTCTCAATTGTTTCGCTCGGGACTTGACGAATTCCAAGGTTTGTCAATCGAATGATAGGTGGCATAGAATATATCATAGTTGCCAATATTGCAGGAGCTCCACCAATTCCAAAAAAGAACATTGCTGGTATCAAGTAAACAAATGCAGGCATCACTTGCATTGTATCCAGAACAGGTTTCATCCCTCTTTCAAATCGATTGCTTAAACCACAAAGTACTCCTAAAATCACTCCAACAATCACAGATAAGAATACCGATAAACCCATCAATGCAAGAGTTTCCATTGATGAGTCCCATAAATCAACTGCACCCCAAAATAAAACACCAAACAATACTAATAGCGCGAGCCTTAGTCCTCCAAACGCCAATGATGGAATTACAAGCATGGCAACGATAAATAACCAGGATGAGTCTAAAAGAAAATCCTCAAGGGCGTAATAACTAGCTTTTATATAACTTGCAATTAATTTTGTAATCCAGCGATAATGTTCTTTTAAATAATCTTCACCATGATTAACCCAAGCAGTAAACGTAAAAGAATCTGTAACAAAAAGTGGAAACTCAGTAACATCATCACCTATAAAAACAAAGATAATGGATACAGCTAATGCAATGAAAATTAACAAGCGGCTAAATAACTTATTTTCTATATAATTATTGGTGGAACTGCTGATATTAGTAAAAAATGCCATATAGATGATATCTTAATACATACTATCTAAAAAACTATTAACTTGTTGAAACAAAGCCATCATGTATTATCCTCAAATCATGGAAAATAACCAGAAAATTGTTTGTTCTAATATTTGGAAAGTTTTCGGACCGAATGAGAAAAAAGTACTTCAAGATCTTGATACTTCACTTTCTAGAACTGAGGTTCAAGAGAAAACTGGCCATGTTGTTGCAGTAAAAGACGTAAGTTTTTCAGTGCAAAAAGGTGAGACATTCGTTGTGATGGGTCTTTCCGGAAGTGGAAAATCAACCCTGGTTAGATGCTTATCAAGACTAATTGAGCCGACATCTGGTGAAGTAAAAATTGATAATGAAAATGTTATTAGCATGAATAATAAAGATCTTACAGATCTTAGAAGAAATAGAATGAGTATGGTATTTCAACATTTTGGTCTTTTTCCCCATCGAAGAGTAATTGAAAATATTGGTTACGGCCTTGAGATTAGAGGAGTAGGAAGTAAGGAAAGATTAGACAGATCGATGGACTCACTAAAGCTAGTGGGTCTAGATGGTTGGGACCAACATTATCCAAGAGAGCTTTCTGGAGGTATGCAACAACGAGTGGGTTTGGCTCGAGCACTTGCAGTAGATCCAGAAATTTTAATATTCGATGAACCTTTTTCAGCTCTTGATCCGTTAATCAGAAGAGAAATGCAAGATGAGTTGTTGAGTATTCAGAAAATGGTTCAAAAAACAATGGTTTTTATAACTCATGATTTCTTAGAAGCAATAAAAATGGGGGATCACATTGCAATTATGAAAGATGGCGAAATTTCACAAGTAGGAACTCCAGAAGAAATTGTTGCCAATCCAATTGATCAATATGTTAAAGACTTCACTGAAGATGTCCCAAAATATAAAGTATTGAGTGCCGGTAAATGCGCAAGAGCTGAATGTTCCGAGGAATCGAAGAATTTATTCTCTAAAGGAGACCAATGTATAAAAAGCGATGTTAAGATAGACACATTGATTAATCAAATTGCAGATACTGATAAAAAATATCCTGTTGTCGACGCTGTATCAGGCGAGCTAATTGGAGAAATTGATCGTTCAATTGTTCTAAAGTCAATGACATCTTCTTAAGAAGTCATGATCAAATATGACAGTATTTAAGTTAAATAAAGATGAAATACTTACGCCCCAAGATTGGGGGTTTCCAGTACCCATAGCTTATGGTCCTGGTAGATTTGATGAAATAACCAATTTCTGTTCAGATAATCAGATAAAAAATCCTTTAATTGTTACTGATAGTGGAAGCGTTAATTTGCCTTTTATAGATAAGTTGATTGAAATACTAAAAAAAGCAAAAGTTAGTTCAGGGATTTATTCTAAGATTTCACCAAACCCAAGAGACGATGAAATTTCAGAGGGTAAACAATTATTTAGAAACAATGATCATGATGCAATAATTGCCATTGGTGGTGGTAGTGCAATGGATGGCGGAAAGTCAATTTGTCTAACTGCTAATAATGAAATTGAATTATTTGATTTTGAATGGGAAAAAACCCCGCAGGAAATTGGTCCTGATAATAAATTTCCTCCACTTATAACAATACCCACAACTGCCGGTACTGGAGCAGAAACTGAAAGTACAGCAATGGTTACGGATACCAAACAAGGAATTAAACTTTGTATAATGCATCCTGACCTCAAACCCTCTCTAGCCATACTTGATCCAGAACTTACTTTGGGTTTGCCGTCAAATCTTACTGCATGGACTGGTGCGGACGCAATGATACACTCTATTGAAGGTTATTGCGTTCCGGGTTTTCATCCTTTATGCGATGGCGCTGCACTTGAAAGCTTATATTTAATCTCCAAATCATTAGTAACTGTTGTCGAAGAACCAAATAATCTAGAGGCACGAGGTGCAATGCTGGTAGCTTCATGTCTAGGAGGCATTTCATTCATAAAGGGACTTGGACTTGTTCATGCGATTGCCCATATGGTTGGTGCTGAATTTAATACCCACCACGGATTAACTAACGCAATTATTTTACCTGCGGTTCTTAGATTTAATCTTCCTGATATGGAGGAGAAAGTAATAAGAATGTCACAGGCTATGCAATATACTGACCATTCATCAAGTCAGTTCATTGAGAATATGGAAAAAATACTTGATAGGATTAAAATCCCAAGAGGCTTAAATGAAATTGGTGTTCCAGAAAATTGCATCGAGAGAATATCTGAAAAGTCAATGATAGATACAGCTTTTGGGACAAATCCGAAAGCTGCTACATTGGATGATGTGAGAGATCTTGTTAAGACAAGCATTTTTGGAGCTCGATAAAAATCCTCAAAAATGATTACTCGATTATCTTTACAAGAGCAGATTGATTTAATTCAAAATAAAGAAATAAAAATAGAGGAGCTTTTTCAAGAATACTTATCAAATATTGACACACTCAATCCCCAACTCAACGCCATTGTATCATTAAGGGATCGAGATTGGATTATAAAAAAAGCTAAAGAACAAGATTCCTTAAAACAAGATATTAAAAGTAAACAAATTTTATTTGGACTTCCATTTGTTACTAAAGAATTGTTTGATGTCAAAGAGCTGCCAACTACTTATGGAATACCTGAGTATCAAAATGAATTTCCAGAGACTGACTCATTAATTATAAAAAATCTAAAGCAACAGGGTGCCACTATTATTGGGAAATCAAATATGGCAGAGTTAGCAATAGGATCACATACAAAGAATAAGTTATTTAAATCAACTTCTAATCCATATAACCTCAGTCTATCACCGGGCGGCTCCAGCGGAGGAGCATCGGCTGCGGTAGCCAGTTGCCTTATCCCATTTTCAGATGGCACTGATATGATGGGGTCTTGCAGAAACCCTGCTGCTTATACAAATTTATATGGTTTCAGACCGAGTCCTGGGCTCATTCCCGATAAAAGAGGAGAAAGTAAATATCCTGTATTAACAACCCCCGGCGGCATTGCTCGAACTCCGGAAGACTTGAGTATTTTTTTAGATTCAGTATCAGGTATAGATGATGAAGATCATTACTCCTATAGCTTTGAAGGCTCGTTTCGATCAATTGAAAAATATTTAAATAGCAATATAAGAATTGGCTGGTTGAGTAACTTTATTGAAAATTATACTTTTGAAAAAGGGATTATAGAATTATGTGAGATTGCATTAAATCAATTCGCTGCTGCAGAAAAGAAAATATCAATAGAGCAATGCAATATAAAAATAGATCCTGATAAATTATGGGAAGTATGGTGTAATCTTAGATCAAAAATAACGTTTGATGATCTGTCCTCAATGCATATTCAAAATTTTGAAGAGCTAGGCTTTCCTGTCAAATGGGAATATGAGCAAGGAGAAAAAATAAAAGAAGATGATATTTCTAATGCTATAGATCATTATTTAAAGGATCGTTCTTATGTTGACAGTCTCTTTGATAAGTATGACTTTCTCGCTTTGCCTTCTGCCCAACTATTTCCATTTGATAAAGAAATAGATTTCCCAAAAAGTATCCGAGAAACTCAAATGGACACATATCATCGATGGATGGAAGTCACAGTATTTGCGAGTATGTTCCAACTGCCTACCATTTCAGTCCCAGTTGGCTTTAATGAAAAGGGACTTCCGATGGGAATGCAATTAATTGGTAAAAATAAATCGGATGAAAAAGTAATTCATATTGGCAAATACTACGAAGAAATTTTTAATCGTTCAAAAATACAACCTAATATTATAAATGAATTACAAGCTAACTGATATCCCTAACCCAACCCTTGTTACTTTGCGAGATAATAAGGCCAAATGGAATCTGCCTGAGTATCGGAGGACTGGCTATAGAAACCTTCACAAAATTAATAGGTACGGAATTTTATTAAGATCAGATTATGTCCTGACACTAAATGAAAATCCCAAAAAAGAAATTAAAGAAATATCATCAGTTAAGGAAATGACCGGCCATAAATCATTTTGCTCTCTAATTGTAGGAAAAGAACAAGATATATTTTATGAGAACTACGCAGAAGATTTCTCGTATTTGCAGCCACAAACAATCATGTCAATTTCAAAAATGTTTCTTAATTTATTTGTTGGCGAGCTCTTAGAAAAAGGCAAATTGCAATTAGGAAAACCTATTTCATATTATCTACCCAATATTGGGAGTGGTTACGCCGAGGCAACTGTTCAAGATGTCTTAAACATGAATACAGTTAATGCTTTCACTGAAGATTATACTGATCCTTATTCAACATCATTTATGCACGAAACTGTGGGTGGCTGGCGAATACCAGGTGAAGGTACGAATGAAGTATTACAAGAAGAGTTTCTTAATCAAATTGAAACAGATATGAGTGGTTCTGTGACAAATAATACAGAAAATGCATATTATAAGTCAGCAAACAGTGATGTTATTGCGCTATTAATCGAAAAAATAAGTGATCGGAAATTGCATGATTGGCTTCTATCTTCTGTTGAAGCCATGGGTTTTGAAGATGGATTGTATATGGCAACTGATAGAGGTGGAATGCCATGGTTATCCGGTGGAGGTTGCCTTATGACACGAGATTTTTTGCGTATGGGCCTCTTGTTCTCAAGAAGAGGCAAAGGAATAAGAGATAGAATTATCGGCTCGGAGAAATTTATTAACGAAACTGTATCTAATAAAGGTCCAAAATATATGCACTTAAAAGATGGAAAATATGTTTATTATTCAAATCAAACAATGAAATCGAATAATTGGATTGGGCATTCTGGATATGGTGGACAGTTTTTGATGATTAATTTAGAAACTAATGTTGTGGCAGGTTTTTTTTCTGTTTTAGAAACTGACTCAGCTACTGATGAAGAGTATAAAACTAAAATGATACTCATGCTTGAAGAAGTAACCTCAAAAAAATATTCATAGAAAGGATTTTACATGAAAGGGTATGTTATGGTTGGGTCAAGTAATTTAAATACTTCCAGAGCCTTCTATGATGAAGTTCTAGCTGTCTTAGGAATGAGTTCAATGTATGAAGATGAAGTTTGTATAGGTTACGCTCATGAAGGAAATGCAGATGTAGAATTCTATATTACCAAACCTGCTAATGGAGAACCTGTTACATTTGGAAATGGCACACAAATATCTTTTCTTACCAAAACAAAAGAGCAAGTAGAAAAATTTCACCAAATTGCTCTTAGTCTTGGAGCAACAAATGAGGGAAATCCTGGATTTCGACCACATGATAGTGACGTTTATTATGCTTATGTAAGAGATCCAGATGGAAATAAAATTTGCTCATATACAAGTATAAATGTCTAGAGCGACCAGATTTAAGATTTATCGAATCTTAGTTATAGCATCTATTATTTTAATAATCCCCCTTCTCTTTATTGTTGGAGTAACTTTGCCCTATTTATTCAATACAATAAAAGTAAGTTTCCCTGAAATTACTATAGGTAAAGATGTAGAAAGATACATTGCTGAGAGAGAATTAAACTTTAAGAATACTAATGCAAAAGCAAAGAAAAAAATAATATGGAATGACGATGCAAATATTAAAACTGAATATTCAATTGTTTATCTTCACGGAAGTTTTGCTACAGGGTACCAGCAGGAAGATGTCTTAGTAAAAGTTGCAAAAAAATTGAAGGCTAATTTATTTATATCAAGACTAGCCGGACATGGATCAGGATTTGACTCTACAAAAAATGTAAAGGCTGAAGATTTCCTCGAAGATGCTGCTGAAGCCCTTTCAGTAGGCAATAAAATAGGCGAAAAAGTAATATTGATGGGTTTCTCAGCTGGGGGTTCGTTCGCATTAATGGCAGCGAAGGACCAGAAAATGTTGGAAAAAGTTAGTCATTTAGTGCTCATTGCACCTTGGACCCCAAAACTATCGCTTCCGTATTTCATAGCAGCCACAGGATTATTTTTTAAAAGTAATTATAAATTCAATTTTCCCGGTTATTTTAGTTTGTCAAATAAAGAGTGGGATCCTTTTTGGGTTAATGAATTTCACAGAACGCTTCCAAAACAACTTTGGAAAGCTGCTTATTCTGGAAGAAATCTTGAATTTCCAAAAACCAATCTGCCGCTTTTGGTCTTTTACGAAGAAAAAGATAAGGTTGTAAAAGCTGAAGGAGTTAAAAAGATATTTAAAGAATGGAAAGGACCTAAGAAAATAATTAATAACAATACTAACTTAGGAGGTTTCAACTATCATGACATAATTGGAATTCTTAACTCTCCTCAAGACGAACTATTTGTTGAAGAAATAAATAATTGGATAAGGGCTAACCCTTAAATAAGTTCTGATTATTTTTCCGTAATAAATTTTTTTGGACTTTGCCCATTGAATTCCTTGGCAAGTTATCCATGAAAATAATTTTTTTTGGCTGCTTATATTTAGCAATTTTATCCTTTGTAAATTCAATAATTTGATTTTCATCGTTTTTATTATCGTTTACGACAACAGCTGCAACAACTGCCTCACCAAAATCAGAATGTTGTAATCCAAAAACGGCAGACTCTAATACATTTGGCAATTCATTTAACACATCTTCTATTTCTTTAGGGTATACATTTAGTCCACCACTTATAATCATATCCTTGTCTCTTCCTACAATAGTAAAATAACCGTTTTCGTCCTTTTGAGCGAGATCACCTGTTATAAAAAATCCATCATCCTTAAATGCCTCTTCAGTTTTTTCTTTCATTTTCCAATATCCTTGAAAAACATTTTCACCCTTGAGTTCAATGGTACCTATTTTTCCATTTTCTACTTCTTTTCCCTCCTCATTAACTATCCTAATTTCAATACCAGGAAGCGGAATGCCGACCGTTCCTTCTTTTCTCTCGCCATCATATGGATTTGAAATATTCATATTAGTTTCTGTCATTCCATATCTCTCAAGAATTTTTTTACCAGTTCGTTTTTCAAAATCTATATGAGTTTCAGATAACAGAGGTGCAGATCCTGAAATAAATAGTCGCATATGTTTAGCTCTTTCAGTATTTAACTCTTCACTTGCTAGCAATCTTGTATAAAAAGTAGGGACTCCCATCATTGAAGTTGAATCTTTCATCCAGAATATCGCTTTCTTAACATTAAATTTTTCTAAAAAAATCATTGACCCGCCAACAATTGCCAATAGATTACATGCGACAAAGAGGCCGTGTGTGTGGTAGATCGGAAGCATATGCAAGAGCACGTCACTTTCTGTAAATTTCCAAAAATCTCTTAAAACTTCTGAGTTAGATACTAAATTTCTATGCGATAACATTGCACCTTTTGATTTTCCAGTAGTTCCCGATGTATACAATATAGCCGCTAGGTCATTTTCACTTCGAGCAATTGCGTGAAACTTTGTTGAACAGTTCTTAATTCTTTCGGTAAGAGAACCACTTTCATCTAAATTTAATGTTAAGATTGAAGCTGATGAAGTGCTTGCAATACTATTTATTTCTCTTTTGATTTTATCACCAACGACAATCACCTTGGGTTTTGCGTCGTTAAAAAAATATTCTAACTCATTGAGAGTGTATCCTATATTGAGCGGTAGATATATACCACCAGCTTTGATAGTAGCTACATATAATGCTAATTGAATAATATTTTTTTCTGCTTGGACAGCAACTCGGTCACCTGGAGACAAATCAATCTTTATTAAATAATTAGAGATTTTATTAACTACCTTATGAAATTCTATGTAGCTTAACTTTTTACTCTCATTAATTAAAAATATTTTTTCTTTAGTTTCGTTAGATTTAAAGATTTTATCAAAAAGATAGTTTGTTTCAGTCATTTATTTTTTTCATCCATCGTATAGGCACTTAATTTTGATAAAATATCTTCATGAATTACCATTCCAAGTCCAGCAGACTGATTAAGTATTGCTTTATCCTCTAAGATATTAAAAGGCAACTCACAAAATTCTTTTGAGAATTCAATGTAATCAGGAAATATTTCTGCCTTTTCGGAATTTGGTATACTTGAACAAACATGAAGCATGGCGGATGCAGACACAGACATAGAATTCCAACAATGAGGAGAAATAGAGATATCATTATTTAAAGCCTCTTTTGAAACTTTGATCATATCCTTAATTCCACCTATTCCTGAAATGTCAGGATTAAGTATGTCTGCCGCACCTCTTTTAATAATTTCTTTAAAATGAGGGAGGCCACTCTGTTTTTCACCAGTCACAACTTTCATATCAAAACCATTTTTAATTTCAGTGAGTAGGCTAATATTTTCTCCATCAACCGGTTCTTCAATCCAATAAGGTTTCAAAAAAGATACCTCTTTTAAGAAGGTCTTTGTTTGATCTAAATCTTTAGGTATGGCTAAATCTAGCATGAGAGGGTATTCCATTCCCACTATTTTTCTTACTCTTTCAACAAACTTAACTGAGTTTAAAGTGTTTTCAAATAATGGGTAAATTTTAATACCTCCATATTTTTTTTCAAAATATTTTTCTACTCGATCTAAGTAATCTTCTTCATTCTTTTTTAAATCACTCCAACAGGTAACATAGGTAGATACATCGGGCTTAGGATTATCTGTTAGCAAACAGTTCAGAGGAAGGTTTTTCAATTTACCAGCTATATCCCATACTGCAATTTCAATTGCACTTGTAGCAGAACTAAAATCTAGTCCTTTGTGATCATCACCGAGTAAAGATATTTCATGATATAATGAGTTTATTGATAAGTTTTCGATTTTTGATATTTCTTTAAATAACTCGATTATTATTGTTGCAATTGCCTTTTCTCTGAGATGTATAGAGAAAGCTTCCCCCCACCCTTCAACTCCATCATGGGTTGTTATTTTTATAATGATAAACTTTTTGCTCCTAGACCAATCGTCTTTGCTTTTATGATTGTTAGTAACCCAAATCTTCACACTAGAAAGTTTGCCAACGCTTATCTCTGTTTCCATTGCAAGTCTTAAGTTTATTTGGAATATAATTAATTTTGACCTTTAACATATATAAAAAAACTTTTATGTTAAGTAATGAATTCAAAATTAGTTTTAGGAGCTGGGTGTTTTTGGGGAGTTGAAGTGCTCTTTGAAGAAATTCCAGGCGTTAAAAAAGTAATATCAGGATATGCGGGTGGGCATACGGATAATCCTACGTATGAAAGCATTTGTACTGGAACCACAGGTCACATTGAAGTTGTAGAAATTGAATATGATGACTCAGAAACTACATATGAAGTACTTCTAGATAAATTTTTCTTTATACATGATCCCACTCAATTTAACCGTCAAGGTCCAGATATTGGTGAACAATATAAATCTGTAATATTCTACAATTCAGAAAGCGAAAAAACTATTGCTGAAGAAAAAATAAAGCAAATTGATGAATCAGGTGAACATCAAGGGAAGGTCGTAACGGAATTAAGAGAGACTGCTAAGTTTTATCCTGCAGAAGAATATCACCAGGACTTTATCGAAAAGAACGGCAAAGTTTGTTATCATCAACTTTATGTTCAACATAAATCCTGAAGCTCCAGCGCCTGATTATTCAGGCACTGAAACAAAATAGAATTAACCTTTGACTACTTCTCTGGTGTTTGCGTTGAAAGACTGAGTAAATGGTATATCTACAGTTACCGCATCTACAGGTACACCTGGTTCATCAGCATAAATATCTGGCAAATGAACTTTAAACTTTTTACCCAATTCCCATTTTGGAAAACCATTGGCATTGAGTGCACCATCGAATGGAATATATCCCATAGCAATATTTTTTCCTTTTTCTGGGTGGTACCAAGGGGAAGTAATGAATCCACATGGGTCACCGCCTTCTCCAGGAGATACAAGCCAGAAGTCTGGAGCATACTCATCAATTGGCTTTCCTCCGATTTCAAAACCAACTAATTGTAATTTGTAAGGCTTATGGCCATCCTTCAAGTCAGACTTCATCTTTTCTAGTGCTTGTTTTCCAACATAATCACCTTTTTTCTCCCATTCGCCTTTGCCAGATAAAGAAACTTGGTAGCCAAGGTTACACTGAAATGGGTTATGCTCGTGATCTAAGTCTTGGCCCCAAGATAGTATACCTGCTTGGATCCTTCTGTGGTGAGCAGGTGCAATAACCATCAAGTTATGTTTTTTTCCTGCTTCAAGAACCGCATCCCACATATCATCTGCGTATAGAGTTGCATTTCTTAAATAAATTTCATAACCAGACTCGCCTGAGAAACCTGTTTGTGAAATTACACAACTTCTACCTCCAACAGTAACTTCAGCTAGTCCATAGAATGGAATGTTATCAAGATCAACTTGATCTCCAACAAGGTCTTTCATTAATGCAATAGCTTTTGGACCCTGAATTTGAACAGGACATGCATCTATTTCGTCAATTTCAACATCAAACCTTTTATCTGCATTTACACCTTGCAAGTAAAGGCCGATGTCTGAATCAGAAAGACTAAACCAGAATTCATCCTTAGCAATTCTAAGAAGAATTGGATCATTTAACACACCCCCCTTATAATTGCATAAGATTACATATCTTGCTCTTAATGGAGAAATTTTAGTTGCATCTCTAGTGATTACATAGTCTGTAAATTTCTCTGCATCAGGTCCTTTAACACAGATCTGCCTTTCAACAGCAACATTCCACATAGTTACATGGTTTTTAATTGCTTCGTATTCAACCATTGCTCCACCATCTTCTGGTTTTACATATCCTCGAGGATGGTAAATACGATTGTAAACTGTTGCTCTCCAGCAGCCAGCTTCCATTGATTTATGCCAATAAGGTGATTTTCTGACTCTTGTAGAGATCAGCATTTCAACTTTTGTTGGCCCACTTTGACGTAAATTGTAAGGCACATGTCGATCGCTTTGATCGACCGTAGTATTGTGTTCTAATTTTTTAGACATAGTAGTTCTCCTTTTGTAACCATTCGCTTGTTTTTTTTATTCCACCAAACGCATAAATGTGAAAATTATCTACATTACCTTTTAAATCCTGAATTACATCATGAGGGGTTTGTACAGTTAGTAAATCAAAAATTTTGGATGCATTTTTTTTAGCAAAGCTAAGTGTATTCTTTAGACCTACAAAACCAGCAAATTTTATTAATGTTTTCATTGAGGCTGGTCCTGCGAGGCCAACGTGAACGGGCAATGGCGCGTCTTTAACAAATTCAGATAATGCATTTGTATCCTGCGTCCATTGTGTAACAATATAATCAGCAAATGAAGATTTAGACTTCATTGCTTCATCTATTGCTTGATCGCTCATATTAGGAGATCCCTCGGGATGACCTGCTATACCAATTTTCATTCCATCGAATAAGCCCGTTTCAATTAATTGAAGTGAACAATGATAATTGCCAAGAATATCTCTATCACCTCCTATTATTAAAACCTGCTTTACACCAGCTTCTTTAACTTGATCTACATAATCTTTCAGCATGTCTAAATCAGTTATTGATCTGGCTGGAAAGTGCGGAATTGCATTAAAGCCTGATTTTGATAAAGCTTTTGTCTGTTCAATGACGTCCTTGTAACTTGTACCCGGCAAGAATGTTACATATATATCATTCAGTTTAGGTAGCTCAGACAAATTGGTCCGCGTAGTCACCTCTAATGAAAAATTCACATTTCCCATAATTAAAATTCTAAGTGTTTACGCTTAAGCCACGCGATTATTAAGTAACGTTGCTTGGCTTAATTTTGCAACGTTCTTTGAGTCTCCTTAGTGAGAAATCTATTTAAAATTTAGGGGTATTACAATACATTTTTGTAGACTCCACGAATTAAAATTCTTAAGTTGTCTAGACTAAAATTTAAGAGGTGAACTAATGGAAGTTCTATCAGACATTGAAATAGCAAGAAAAAATCAAATGGTCCCAATTGAAAAGGTAGCCTCAAAACTAAAACTTGGGGAAGATAGTCTTCAAAAATTTGGGCATCACATTGCTAAGATTGATACCAAAGTATTGAAAAATAATAACAAAAATGGAAAATTGATCTTGGTTACCGCTATTTCACCAACTCCTGCAGGTGAAGGTAAAACTACTACCTCAGTGGGATTAAATGATGCTCTCAATAAAATAGGTAAGCAGTCGTTGGTATGTCTTAGAGAGCCGAGCTTAGGTCCATGTTTTGGCGTTAAAGGAGGGGCTGCTGGAGGTGGCTATGCGCAAGTAGTTCCAATGGATAAGATTAATCTTCATTTTACAGGTGATTTTCATGCAATCACATCCGCTCATAACCTACTTGCTTCTATGATCGATAATCACATTTATTGGGGAAATGATCTAAATATAGATACAAGGCGTATAGTATGGGGTCGAGTTGTAGATTTAAATGACCGAGCATTAAGAAATACAAATATAAATCTTGGAGGTATTGCAAACGGTTTTCCTAGAGAAGATAAATTTGATATTACGGTTGCTTCAGAGGTTATGGCGATCTTTTGCTTATCAACAAGTCTAAGTGATCTGCAAAAAAGACTCGGTAATATTATCATTGGTTACACACGAGACAAAAAAGAAATCAAAGCGCGTGACGTAAATGCAGATGGAGCAATGACAACTCTACTTAAGGATGCTTTTCTCCCAAACCTTGTTCAAACATTAGAGGAAAATCCTGCAATCATTCATGGCGGTCCTTTTGCTAACATTGCGCATGGTTGCAATTCACTTATAGCAACTCAAACAGCGCTTAAACTAAGCGATTATGTAGTAACTGAAGCTGGATTTGGAGCAGATCTTGGCGCAGAAAAATTTCTAGATATAAAATGCCGAAAAGGAAATTTAAATCCTTCTGCAATAGTTATTGTGGCTACGGTTAGAGCATTAAAGATGCATGGTGGTATGGATAAAAAGGAATTGAAAAATGAAAATCTAGATGCTTTGAAGAAAGGCTTATCAAACTTAAAACAACATATTTCAAATATGAAAAAATATGGAGCTCCTGTTTCAGTAGCAATTAATCATTTTATTACCGATACTGATAATGAACTCTCAATAATAAGTGAATGCTGTGATGACCTCGGCATTAAATCATTTAATTGTACTCATTGGAGCAATGGAGGAGCTGGGGCGGAAACCTTAGCTCAACACATTGTAGATGTAACTACTGAAGAAAATCCAAAAATTACCCACCTTTATCCTGATGAAATGAAACTGTGGGATAAAGTTAAGAAAATTGCGCAAGATATTTATGGAGCCAAAGATATTATCGCAGATCAAAAAATAAGATCACAATTTGATGAGTTGCAAGAAAACTATGGTCATTACCCTATTTGTATTGCAAAAACTCAATACAGTTTTTCAACAGATCCGAATTTGCGCGGGGCGCCTAAGGATCACATTGTTCCAATTAGAGAAATACGATTAGCTGCTGGAGCTGAATTTCTTGTAGTTGTATGCGATAAAATCATGACCATGCCTGGTCTGCCTAGAATTCCTGCTGCAAATGCGATACACTTAAATGATGATGGTGAAATTGAAGGATTATTCTAATGACTGACATGTATAATACTAACTTAGATAAGAATGACGCTAACTATACGCCTCTTTCTCCATTAAGTTTTTTGCAGAGATCAGCTGAAGTTTATCCCAATAGACAATCAATTGTTCATGGTTCTAAAAGCTATACATGGTCAGATACTTTTAAGCGAAGTAAGCAGTTAGCTAGCGCTCTTACAAAGAAAGGTGTTGGTAAAGGTGATACAGTTGCAGTCTTGTGCTTTAATACTCCAGAAATTTATGAAGCCCATTATGGAATTCCGATGATTGGAGCAATAATTAATACAATTAATATTAGATTAGATGTAGATACAATTTCTTATATTCTCGAGCACGGAGAAGCAAAAGTGGTGATCACCGACAATGAACTTTCACCTACCATGAAGGAAGTATTAAACAAAATAAAAACTAAACCTTTAGTTATAGATATTGATGATGAACTCGCAAATCATCCAGAAGGTGCCGGAGAAAATCTCGGGAGCCTAAATTATGAAGAGTTCCTTAAAACTGGTGACGAAAACTTTAACTGGAGTTTGCCAGAAGATGAATGGGACTCACTTGCTCTTAACTATACATCTGGAACCACAGGCCTTCCTAAAGGTGTAGTTTACCATCATCGAGGTTCATATTTAATGGCATTAGGTTCAGTTACAGCATTTAGCATGGCCATGCATCCAACTTACATGTGGGTAGTTCCGATGTTTCATTGTAATGGTTGGGGCAATCCATACACACTAACTGCCTTGGCAGGAACAAGCGTATGCTTAAGATACGTTTCAGCAAAAAATCTTTTTGATGCAATAGCTGATCATAAAGTCACACACTTTGGAGGGGCACCTATTGTGTTAAATTTCATCGCTCAGGCAACTGAAGAAGAAAAAAGAGACTATTCTCACAAAGTTAATGTCGTTACCGCAGGAGCGCCACCTCCTGCTGCAACTCTTGAAGCAGTCCAACAGATGGGTTTTGATGTAACACATGTATATGGATTAACTGAAACTTATGGTCATGTATCTATGTGTGCATGGCAAGATGAATGGAATGAATTATCAGTAGAGGAACAATCAAAATTGCGATCAATGCAAGGGGTAAAATTTCCAATGATGGAAGGTCTTACGGTTATGAATCCAGAAACCATGAAAGAAGTCAAAAATGACGGAGAAGAAATTGGTGAAATCATGATTAAAGGTAATTGCGTTATGAAAGGCTACCTCAAAAATAAAGAAGAAACCGATAAGTCTATGTCAGGGGGTTGGTTTCATTCTGGAGATTTAGCAGTGATGCACCCGAATGGATATGTCCAAATTAAGGATAGAAGCAAAGATATTATTATTTCTGGGGGTGAAAATGTGTCTTCAGTTGAGATAGAAAATACTTTGTATAAGCATCCATCAGTTCTATTTGCAGCAGTTGTTGCAAAGCCTGACGAAAAATGGGGAGAAACGCCTTGTGCTTTTATTGAATTGAAAAGTCAAGACGATAGTATTTCAGAAAAGGATATAATATCTTTCTGCAAAGAAACTCTTGCTGGTTTTAAGTGTCCTAAAAAAGTTGTTTTTACTGAGCTACCCAAAACTTCAACTGGAAAAATATTAAAGTATGAACTCAGAGAAATGGCTAAAGCTGCAGACGCTTAGGAAAAGTGGATCGAGTCATCATTCAAACGACCATATTTTATCCCGAAAAAATCTTTAAAATAATTTTGCGTATTTACCCATGGTGACCTGCTGCCTTGTTGGGGAAATAAATGAATAGCTCTATGAATGTATCCTGATGAAAACTCGGTTGCTAACCAATCTTTTTCAGCTTTTACATCTACTGGAACCCTTGGGACACAATGACTGTAGTTATTTTTATCGAGATAATTTATCAAGCGACATGCATATTCGCAGGTTAAATCTGCTTTCAATGTCCATGATGCATTAATATAACCAAAAGAATTTACAAAATTTGGGATTCCACTGAACATCATGCTTTTGTAAGTCATGGTTTCAGAGGGTTCAACCAACTTTCCATCAATATGCACTTGCACGCCACCAAAGGATTGTAAGTTTAAACCTGTTGCAGTTACTACAACATCAGCTTCAATATTTTGTCCTGATTTAAGTGTAATACCCTTGGATGTAAACTGGTCAATATGGTCTGTAACGACTGATGCCCTATTTTCTCTTATGGATTCAAATAAATCACCATTTGGAATTAGGCACATTCTTTGTTCCCACGGATAGTATCGTGGGGTAAAATTTTTTGAAATATCATGATTAGGCAATAATTTTTTTACTCCATCTATGAGTTTTCGTTTTACATATTTTGGATATGATCGACAAATTCTATATAGAAGTTGCTGAAAAAATACATTCCGTAACCTAATAAGTGTATATGACATTTGTGATGGCAATAATTTTTTCAAAAAATTTGCGAACCTATCTTCATCAGGACTTGGAAAATAGTATGTCGGTGAGCGTTGCAACATCGTGACATGTTTTGCTTTTTTAGATAATTCAGGAATTATAGTAGCTGCTGTAGCTCCACTACCAATTACAACTATTTTCTTATCTGTATAATCATAATCTTCAGGCCACTTCTGAGGATGTATTAATTTACCTTCATACTTATCAAGATCATTAAATTCAGGTGTATATCCTTCATCATAATTATAATATCCTGTTCCCATGAAAAGAAAATTGGCAGTTAACAGAATTTCTTGTTCATGATGAGCGGCTCTTACTTCCCATTTTTGACTGCCTGAATTCCAATTAGCACTTAAGACTTTATGACTAAACTTTATTTTCTCACGTAAATTGTTTTCTTCAACTGTTTCTTCTAAATAACTTAAAATTGAAGGCCCGTTTGCAATTGTTTTTTGTTCTTTCCAAGGTTTGAAAGCGTAGCCAAGTGTAAACATATCAGAATCTGACCTTATTCCTGGATACCTAAACAAATCCCATGTACCGCCGATGTTCTCTCTTCCTTCGATTATACAAAATGATTTGTTTGGACAATTCTTTTTTAAATAATATCCGGCACCAATGCCAGAAATTCCAGCGCCAATCACAATAACATTAAAATGATTGCTATTTTCCATAATAATTAATTCTTAATCGATATTTCCACTTCATCATATATATTATTTCTATACTCTAATTTCGAGCTAAAATTTTGAGAATGATATTTCCCAGAATTTCTAACATGATTAAAGTATTCCGACATTTCATCTTTAAAAATTCCAACATTATCTGCAAAAACAGTACAATTTTTAGTAATTATTCCCTCAGTCTCCAAAAGCTTTAAATCTGACAGGTACTTTTTCTTTGCATGATCAATGAACACAAAATCTGCATTAAAATTTAATTCGGGTATTATTTCCTCAGCACTTCCATGCACCAAATTTACTTTATTACTTAACCCCGCAAAGTTGATTAGTTCTTTTGCAATTTCTACAGAATGAATATCTGAGTCAATTGAAGTTAATTTGCTTTTTTCTTCAATAGTAGATGAAATTAATACCGCAGAATATCCGATAAAAGTTCCCAACTCTATTACATTATTAGGTTTAGATTTTAAAAGCTGTTCTCTTAGAATTGCTCCTTTTTCTGGACCTACATTCATAAGGAATTGACCACTTTCAAGAACAAAATTATCGATCGTTTGTAGAATTGATTTTGGATTACTTTTTTCTGCATTTGAGAAAACATAATCCATAGTTTGTCGCATCAACATATTCTATTTTAGCGGACTAGCAACGCCCCAATAATGATAACTTAAAAATTTTGGCCCAGGAACATACATGCTATCAACTTTATTCAATTTAAAATTAGCTTTTGTTATTTCATTTGGAATGTCTACATCTAAATGACAGCCACCAGCTATTCTTTTTTGGATCGCATTCATTCTTTTTTGCCACTTAAAAACATTTATGTCAGGAGATTTTCCATGCTCTGAAAAAAGAAATTTACCATTTGGCTTCATAACTCTATTGATTTCAAACATTGCACTGCTGAGGCCGGGTATAGAGCACATGGTGTATGTACTAATTATTGTATCAAATGAGTTATTATCAAAAGGCAATTCTTCAGCCTTTAATTGCTGAACATTCAAATTTATATTGTTTATTTTTGCATTTCGTTTTGCTTTTTCTAATAATATTTTATCTGGCTCAACTGCAAATACCTCTGCTACATTTTCTTTGTTGTAATAATTAAAATTTAACCCAGAACCTATACCGATTTCTAAGACCCTACCTGAGGCAAAGGGTATTACTTTTTCTCTCTGTTTTCTGAACGGCTTCATTTGCATCGCATAATTTATAAGATGAGGGCAGACATATTTATCGTAAAGTTTTTGAAGCAATTATTTTACCCCTAATTTCTTTTGAATATCGCTTGATGAAGTCGTATATCGAAAAGTTAATGTTTCATCAGGCCTAGCTCGTACAAAAGCTTTTTGAGCTGCTAATGCAGCTTCATGAAATCCTGATAGAATTAACTTTAGTTTACCTGGATAATAAGAAATATCTCCCATTGCAAATACACCCGCTAGATTTGTCTCAAAATTTTCAGTATTCACTTCAATTTGTTTTGCATTCAAGTTAAGACCCCAATCATTAATAGGTCCAAGCTCCATCTTTAATCCATAGAAAATTAAAATCTCATCACAATCTAATGATTTTTCATTCCCATCATTATCTTTAATAATTGCTCTTTCAACTCTATCACTGCCTTGAACATCACTAATCTGATTTTTAGTTATTAAGTCAACTTTTCCTTCTTTGACCATTTCTTTCATTAAACTAACTGTATGATTTGCAGCTTTAAATTCGTCTCGTCTATGGACCAATGTAATATGTGAAGCTATTTTAGAAAGTTCAACTGTCCAATCTAGAGCACTATCGCCTCCACCAAAGATTATAATTTTTTTATCAGTATAATAATTTTTGTCCGGAATGGAGTATTGAATACCTTTATTTTCAAACTTAGAAACATTTTCAATCGGAGGTTTACGTGGCTCAAACGATCCAACTCCACCAGCTATAAATATATTTGGGGTTTCAAACACTTTGTCGCTTGAAGTTTTTAATATCCAAACATTCTCATGATTTGATATTTCATTAATTCTTTCGTTTAAATGAAAGGGCGTATTAAAAGGTTTGATTTGTTTTTGAAGATTTTCAATTAATGATAAACCGGTACATTCAGGCAAAGCAGGAATATCATAAATAGGTTTGTCTGGATATAATTCAGCACATTGTCCACCAATTTTATCGAGGTTATCTACAACATGACTATCAAGTCCCAATATTCCCAATTCAAAGACTGCAAATAAACCGACAGGACCGCCTCCAATTATTAAGCAATCAGTTTTGATAGTTTCAGACATATATTTATTCCTTGTTATATGATAATAAATAATATTACTTATTGATTATACAATGATTTTATTACGCAGATACCTCTTATATTTAATTGCTGTGATACTAATTGCCGTTGCTTTTACTTACGCTTCAGCCAAACTTTATGAGGAATTTGCATTTATAAAAAATGATAATTGGCAGATTTTGCCATCCCCAGGCGACAAAGATAGAGATATGTACACAAGAGCTGCAGTTGCAATGCGAGGAACATTTGCCCTTTCAAAGCCTGAGGCAGCTTATTTTCATGCATTTAACGATATTGAAGATGTAAAATTAATAGGAAATTGCACTTACAATATTATTGGGGATGACATTGAGTCTAGATGGTGGAGCATTACAGTCTACAATGAAGATGGCTATTTAGTTGAGAACGATGAAAAAATCTATGCCTTAAACAGTGAGACAGTTGACTTTAATTTTGAAGGCGGATTTGAGATTTATTTAACAAGTGCAGATAATTTTATTTCTGAAATTTCTGAAAAAAACTGGATAAGAGTTCCTAATGACGAGCACTTTTCAGTTGCGCTAAGAATATATTTGCCTGGAGAGGAATATTTTTCAAAATTAAAAAGAGTGGATTTACCAAAAATAGAGAAATTGAAGTGTAAAGATGAATAGCTTTTTAAAAAAACTATCTTTACTTGCAATAATAGGATTTCTATTACATTTGATTATTATTTATTACACGCCCACGTTAATGATGAAGTACGTCGGACGAAATTGGGAAGAGCAAAATATGATTAATAATTCATTCGCTCGTGATTTGCCTACATCAGATTTTACTGAGGTCATTAGACCTAGTGCAGATATTCTCTATGGAGGATGCGTTTACGATGTTACCTATTTTCCATTAGTTATTGAAACTGAAGTTCCTGAAACTTATTGGTCAATTTCATTTTTTTCTGAAAATACTGACAATTTTTCTACAGTAAATGAAAATTCACATAACTTTGGTAAACTTAAGATGTATTTGTTTGGTCCAGGATCTACACCAACAAAAGTCACTGATGGATTTATAGTAGTTTCGCCTTCAAATAAAGGTCTTATGCTAATGAGACAATTTGTTGGAAATGGTTCAAATGTTGAAAAATTAAATGAAATACAGAATAATCTAAATTGTAAACTTCAAGACTCTTAAAATTGCTTTTCTGGCATTTTGACAACTAGTCCTTCTAACTCATCAGAAACTGTAATTTGACAGCTTAATCTGCTGCTTTCTTTTACTTCAAAAGCAAAATCAAGCATGTCTTCTTCTGAGTCGTCCTTATTAGGAAGTTTATTAATCCACTCATCTGCTACATACACGTGGCAAGTCGCACAGGCGCAAGCTCCTCCACAATCAGCGTCAATGCCTGGAATTTTATTTTTTATTGCCCCTTCCATAACAGTGAGGCCGTTACTGACTTCGATTTCATGTTCTTTTCCATCGAATTCGACATATTTGATCTTAGCCATTGCGCTTCTCAGAAGATTAATAAATAGTGTTATTTTATGGACCAAATACATCAAAAAAGCACCAAAGCAAGAATTTTCTAACTTTGGCGCTTTTCGGGGGCCGGTCGAACCCCAAAACGCATGAACGTTCCATTGCGAGCCTTAATTTTAGAAAACGATATTTTATGCTACAAGAATAATATTATGAATAAAAGTTATCCACATTTTACTAACCGCCCTTTCCACAGCAAACTCTGACTTAATCACATGATATCCAAGCCATACTTATTATTTTTAGGTGACGCAAAAGATGAATTAGCTATTAAGACTGCTGCCGGTATTAACTATTGGCGTCCAGAGTGGTGTATTGGCCAAATGAGTCTGCCAAATGCAAAATCAAGTCTTGGTATTGATGAAATCTCCCTAGAAGAAGCAGTTATTCGTGGAGCTAAGACTTTTGTACTCGGAGTTGTAAACGCTGGTGGAAAAATACCTGAGGGTTGGATTGATATAATCGTAAAGGCAATATCCCTTGGCTTAGATATCGCTAGCGGCATGCATTCTCGATTATCTTCTTTTGACGAAATATCTAAAGCTGCAGCTGAACATGATGTTAAATTACATGACCTTAGATATAACAACATTGAATTCGACACAGGAAAAGGACTTAAACGAACTGGAAAGCGATTACTGACAGTCGGTACAGATTGTTCGGTTGGGAAAAAATATACAGCACTTGCAGTAGAGAAGGCAATGCTTGAAAAAAATATGAAAGTATCTTTTAAGGCAACCGGTCAAACAGGGGTATTGATTGCTGAAAATGGCATTGCCATAGATGCGATAGTATCTGATTTTATTTCTGGAGCAGTAGAATGGCTGTCTCCTAATAATGATAGAGATCATTGGGATATAATTGAGGGACAAGGTTCACTGTTTCACCCTTCATTTGCTGGCGTTTCGCTTGGACTACTTCATGGAAGTCAGCCAGACGCTTTTATAGTTTGTCATGAGCCAACTAGAACTCAGATGAGAGGTGTAGAAGCTGCTCTGCCTAGTATAGGTGATGTGATAGAACAAACAATTCAGTGCGGTAAATTAACTAATAAAAATATTCACTGCATTGGCATTGCTCTTAATACCTCTATGATGAAAAATAATAAAAATGACATAAAAAAAGAAATTTCATCCCGATACCAGCTGCCTTGTTTAGATCCAATAACTGATAACCTGGATCCTTTCATTGATCTAATAGAAAAAATATAAATGATTAAACTTGATATTTCTTATTTATCTTGGCAATTAAATAAATCTTTTAATATTTCTAGGGGATCAAAAAATACTGCTGAAACAATTGAAGTAAAGCTTACTGACAATAAATTTATTGGAATAGGAGAATGCGTTCCCTATGGACGATATGATGAGACTTTGGAAAGTGTTCAAAAAGAAATACTTGAGTTGAAAGATGGTATTGAAAATTTAGAAATAAACAAAAAAAACCTTGATCAATTTATCAATAATGGAGCTGCAAGGAATGCTATTGATTGTGCTCTGTGGGATTTAGAAAGTAAAAAAAAGAAAGAGACTGTATGGTCAATGCTTGATATTCAAAAGCCTCAAGAAATTCCAAGCAGTTATACAGTTGTGCTGGATGATCCAGACAAAATGATTGAAGATATTTATCAACATAGAGAATTCCCTACAATAAAAATTAAAGTAGATAATCAAAATCTAGAAAGAATTCTTACCAACGCAAGGGAGAGTTTGCCCAATACAACAATTATAGTTGATGCTAATGAGTCATTTGAATTAGATGACTTAAATAAAAATATTGATCTTTTTGTTAGAACAAAAATTGATCTGTTAGAACAGCCTCTGATATCTACTGATGATGATAAATTGTTGAATATGAACTATCCTATCTCTATATGCGCAGATGAGTCTTTTCACGACAGTTCTGATTTAGATAAAATCTCTGCAAAATATGATACAATTAATATTAAGTTAGACAAAACTGGAGGTTTGACTGAGGCTTTAAAAATTCAAAAAAAAGCAAAAGAAATAGGATTGAAGGTCATGCTTGGCTGCATGGTATCTAGCTCAGTATCAATGATGCAAATACTGCCCTTATACAAGTATGCAGATTTTATAGATCTTGATGGACCCTGTTTTCTAAATGAGGATAGGAAAAATGGAATAGTTTATTCCAATGGGATGATGAAAATAGGTGAAGAACTTTGTTGGGGCTAGAAATTACTTTTCAGCTTTAGGAGTAAAGATTTTTTTTCCGTTATATGTGCCTGTAGTCATATCAACATGATGAGGCAAACGCATTTCACCAGACTCTTTATCTTCAATAAAATTTTTACCTTTTAATCTTAGATGAGATCTTCTCATTCCTCTTCTTGAATTTGATATCTTACTCTTAGGTACGGCCATTTCTAATAAGTTCCTTATAGTTTAGTTGGGTTAGGCTCATCTCCGTAAACTATGTTAGGATCAAAAACTTTCTTAGTTGTTTTAAACCTTAAACCCGGTTTATTTTTTGTATCTTCTAAGTCAATTTCTCTATAAAAACAAGACTTATAACCAACATGGCAGCTGGCACCATTTTCACCAATGTCAACCATCATACAGAGGGAGTCTTGGTCATCATCTATTAAAATTTCTTTGATTTTTTGAACATAACCGCTTTTCGCTCCCTTATGCCATATGGTCTTTCGAGTCCTGCTGTAATAGTGAGCCTCTTTAGTCTCAATTGATTTGGTTAGGGATTCTTCATTCATATAACCTGTCATCAAGATCTCTTTTGTTTGGTGATCTATAGTGGTAACTACAATAAGACCATTCTCATCAAATTTTGGAGCAAGATCTTCACTCTCCTCTACCTGCTCTACTGAATTTCGTTTTTTAAACATCATTTTTCTTGTAAAATAAATTATCGTGGGTTTAACTTAAAAAAATTAAATGTTCAATAAATTAAAGAAAAATTAAATGTATGAGTAGTGAAAATGACCCTATAAAGCCTGTTAGAGCCCAAGGGGCCCGAACAACTTTTTTCCCCCCTTATGCTCTGATGATAGGATTGTTAGCATCCAGCCTACTCGATAGTTTTTTTATTCATTTACCAATTTTTAAAGGCAATGTAGCATTTTTGATTATTGGATTAGTTATTGCAGTTTTATCATTCTTACTCGCAATCTATACTTTGAAAATATTTTCTGATAATGAAGAAAATCCTCATCCAAAGTCAATACAACATCAATTATTTGTGGGGGGAAGTTTCAGATTTTCTAGAAATCCAATTTATCTTGCAATGGTTATTATTTTATCGAGTTGTGGGGTTGCATTTAATTCTTGGTGGTACATTTTTGCTGCTGTCATATCTATTCCACTTCTCACATATGGGGTCATAGTACCTGAGGAAAAATATCTTGAAAAAGAATTTGGAAAAGTTTATTTAGACTATAAGAAGTCAGTCAGAAGATGGCTTTGAATTAATTTCTAAAATTACTATGTATAATTTGCTCAAGGGGACATGGGCTCTGTTTTTTGGGGTTGGCATGATGATGCTTGCCAATGGACTTCAGGGAAGCCTTATTGGAGTAAGAGCATCAATTGAAGGATACTCTGCTCTTTCTGCTGGTATAATCTTAACCGGCTATTATGCAGGTTTTTTAAGTGGTGCTTTGGTTATTCCTCATCGCATAAGAAAAGTTGGACATGTAAGAATGTTTGCCGCTTTAGCTTCAATTGCATCAATATCTATTCTGTTTCATTCAATTCACGTAAGTTTTCTAGGATGGTTTTTAATGAGATTCATTTCTGGAATGTGCTTTGTTGGTATGTACACAGTGGCAGAAAGCTGGATTAATGACTTATCTGAAAATGAAAATCGAGGTCAGGCCTTGTCTATTTACATGATGGTAAGTATGGCGGGAAGTGCTTTTGGACAACTTTTTTTAAATATTGCTGATCCAGAAACAGCTTCACTATTCATGTTGGTTTCAATCCTAATTTCAATTTCATTAGTGCCTATTTTGGTAGTTGTTAGTAAACAGCCAGACTTTAGTGTAATTGAGTTCTTATCAATTAAAGAATTGTATAAAACTTCACCTTTGGGAGTGGTTGCAGCTATGCTTACTGGCCTCGCTCATGGAGCGTTATGGGGTATTGGAACTATTTATGGAATTACAAGTGGTTTGACTGTTCAACAAGTATCAATATTTATGTTTACCTTTATCATTGGTGGTGCAATCAACCAATATCTTGTTGGATACCTCTCAGACAAATACGATAGAAGAACTATTATAGTAATTGTTTCGTTGATAGCAGGACTGTTGGCAGTGCTCGCCGTAATTTTTGGGAGCAGTTTTTTCTTTTTAATATCGATCACTTTTATTTTTGGTGGGTTGACTGTCCCTCTTTATCCACTTGCTATTGCTCATACGAATGACTTTCTTTCTAAAAAAGAAATGGTTGCCGCAAGCTCAGGTCTTCAGCTGGCTGGCGGTATAGGCCTTACGCTTGGACCAATTCTAGCTGGGTTAGCCATTGACTTAGTGGGAGCAAATGGTTTCTGGATTTATCTATTTATAACTCATTCTAGCTTAGGTTTATTTGGTTTATACAGAATGTCAGTTCGAACAGCCGTACCACTTAATGAGCAAGGAAATACTGTATTAATGAGTAGTCGTGCAGCCCCTACTTCCATGGAGCTTTATCCTGATGCAGAAGAATACCTTGAGGAATAATTATTGATGATAATTACTATTTTTTTATTTTAATCTTATTGTAGTATTCGTTTATGGAAATTCTAAGAACACCAGAAGAATACTTTAATAATCTTGAAGATTATAATTTTAAAGAAAATTATATCACGATTAAGATAGGTGATAATCTTAGTGCCAGAATGCATTATGTTGATGTTAACAGCAATAATGATGAAACAATATTACTTCTTCATGGTGAGCCAACATGGTCATATCTTTACAGAAAAATGATTCCCATTTTGGAAAAAAGTGGAAAACGTATAATTGCCCCTGATTTAATTGGTTTTGGTAAATCAGATAAGATCAAAGAAAAAGAAGAATATACTTATGAAAGACATGTAGTTTGGACATCTGAAATTATCAGCCAGTTAGGTTTAAAAAATATAACTCTTTTTGCCCAAGATTGGGGAGGACTTATTGGTTTAAGAATGGTTGCCAATCATCCTGAACTATTTGATGGCCTTGTACTCTCAAATACTTGGCTTCCTATAGGCAAAGGGTCTTCAGAGGGGTTTGATGCTTGGAAAAAATATAGTCAAACTGTTGAAAAGTTTAATTCTGGAAGAATTGTATATGGAGGAACAGTCAACAAAATATCAGATAAAGCAGTTGAGGCCTATAATGCTCCCTTTCCAGGCGAGGACTATTTAGCATGTGCAAGACAGTTTCCAACTCTTGTGCCCATGGATCCAGATGCTCCAAGTGTCCCTGAAAATGTAGAAGCTTGGAAAATTTTAAAGCAGTTCAAAAAGCCAACAGTTACAATATTCGGAACTGAAGACAAAGTCTCTGCTGGAGGCGAAAAACTATTTCAAAAATTAATTCCTGGTTGTGAAGGAATGAATCATAAGTTAATTCATGGTGGTCATTTTATCCAAGAAGATCAGCCAGAAGAATTAGCTGAGGCTATAATCAATCTTTATAAGTAATTTACTTTTTAGAAACGAACGTCACCCATTCATCAATGTTTCTTCTCTTGGTCTGATAATTATTTATTGGTGCAGACATTTCTTTATATCCAATTGCCATACCGCAGAACAACATAAGATCAGCCTCAGCGCTTACAAACTCTGAAACTAATTTTTGCTTCAACGACCATGACTCTTGAGCGCAAGTATCAATTCCCTCCTCTTGCGCTAGTAACATAAATGTTTGTAAAAACATACCTAAATCTGACCATTGAGGTTGGTTCATTTGTCGATCTATAAAACAAAAGAGTGCTGCGGGAGCACCAAAAAAGTTAAAATTCTCAAGCATCTGATTATATCTTGCTTCTTTGTCTTCGCGTTCAATACCTATTGAGCCGTAAAGCTGTTCACCCACCTCAAATCTTGACGTCCTATATGGTTCTTTAAGCTTTGATGGATAGATCGGGTATTCAGGATGATCTGTACCCTTCCAATCTTTTTGAAACAAAAGAAATTCATTCATTGATTGCCCATTTAGAATATAGACTTTCCAAGGCTGCAAATTACCTCCGGAAGGTGATCGGCTTGCTTTTTCTAAAATTTTTTTAATGATTTCATCGCTTACGGGCTTATCAATAAATGATCTTATCGATTTTCGTTTTTCAACAGCCTCTGAAACACTAATCATATTTTAATTTTTACTCGCTTACGTTCCTGTAATTTTTTTTTATTCTGGATTTTATGCGGTTTATATTTTGTGGTCCTCAACTCTCTTGCTATTGGATTGCTTTTGAGTCTTCGTTTTTCAACCATACCTATGATAGTATACTACCCCCATCCACCATTATTGTCTGTCCAGTTACAAATTTACTATGATCACTAGCCAAATATAAAATTGTCCCATAAATATCATCTACTTCTAATGTTTTTTGAAGTATTTGGCCTTTTGAAATAACTTCAAATCCTCTTTCGGCTTTTTCTCCTAAAAACTCTTTTGCTGATTCTGTCTTTACCATTGAAGGAGCAACTGCATTCACTCGAATATTGTCTTTGCCCATTTCCCTTGCCATTACACGAGTAAGTCCTATTACCGCTGCTTTTGAAGTTGCATAGTCTGCTGCATAAGGCATTCCGTATTTTGCAGCAAGTGAGGCTATATTGATTATTGATCCATTTTTATTTTCTCTCATAACTGGAGAAACTGCGCGGCAACAATTCCATAAGCCTTTCACATTTACATTCATCGCTCTATCCCATTGCTCAGGATCAATATCTTCAAACCTAGAGCTTTTAAGCGCTCCATATAATGCTGCATTGTTCACAAGAACATCCACTTTCCCGAATTTTTCAACAGCACTACTGACCAGCTTGCCACAAGAATCGAATTCAGTAACGTTGAGATTAAGGTTAAGGTAATCATTTGTAATTTCAGATACTTTAGCTTCAGTCTCACTACAATCATTGATATCAGCAAAGACAACTTGAGCTCCCTCCTTTGCCATTTCAATAATGTACTTCTGACCCAAACCTCTCGCTGCTCCCGTTACAATAACCACTTTACCTTTAATCATATAATTCCTCTAGTTCCTCAATGTCTGACTCAAATAAAACTTGTTTAACAATGTTATAAGAAAAACCAGCTCTTGACAAAATTCCTAACTCTTTATTTTTTGTTTTATCATTTAATTCTTTTTTTCTAAAGGGCCCTATTGATTTTTTTCTTGCTAATTTTGCCGCAGCAACTAAATCAAAATTTTTATTTACCTCCTTTGCTTCAGCGATACATTCTTCGACTATGTTATTTTTAACTTTAAGTTCACGAAGTCTAAACTGAATTTTCTTTAGTGACCAACCTCTGTTAAGAAAGTTTCTAATTTTACTCTCAGAAAATACCTTATCATCTAATATTTTTTGATCCTCTAATGAAGAAATTATTGTATTTATTATTTCGTCAGAGCCAACATTTAAATGTGTATCTTTAACCTTTCTTTTTAAATAACTTCTTAAGTTTTCTGAGCTTGTTGCGTATCTCTGTAAATACCATAGAGCCTTACCTTCAATCTCGGTATAGCTAGATCTATTTCTCATTGCAGGCATCTAGTATAGCTGTCGCCGCTAAACGGCTGGGTGTTTGTGCAGTACTTAATTGTTTAATCGCTTCTTTGGTTTGATTTATTACATCGCCCCTATAATTTTCATCCTCTAAATACTTATTGATAAATTTTATAATATTTTTTTTGTTGCATTCATTTTGTAGCAATTCTGGAATTACCATTTTGCCAAGAATGATATTAATCAGATTTCCAATTTTTGACCTAATCATTAAGTTAAGTAAGAAGTAAGTTAATGGATTAAAGCGATAAGCTGTAACGTATAATGTATTAAAGTAACTTAGTTCTAATGCAGCTGTTCCTGATGTAACAATAGCAAAATTAGCATTGAAAAAGCATAAATATTTTTCTTTTTCATCATCAATAACCTCTATTGGTATATTAGATGAATAATCTTCAATAATATTTTTGACTGTTTTTGTCATATTTTTTGTTGTTGGAATTACAAGTCGAAACCTAGTCTTTAAGTTCATTTCATCGACCGCACTTAGATATGTTGGAAGAAGCATTTCAATCTCTTTTCTGCGACTACCTGGCATTATTAAAAATATTTCTTTCTGTAATGACTCTGGCTCATTTATTGTATCATTCTTGTATTCACTTAAATCTACCTCAGTTATTGGATGGCCTACAAAGGTTGTTTTTATATTATGAGAGTCAAAGATTTTTTTTTCAAATGGAAGTATTGTTAGTAAATGATCGACTGATTTTTTTACTGTTTTAATTCTTCCAGGTCTCCATGCCCATACACTTGGAGCAACATAATGTACAATTTTAAGTTCTCTTTTTTTACTTTTTATTCGCCTAGCTACTCTCAGTGTAAAGTCCGGGCTGTCGACCGTAAAAACTATATCCGGTTTCATCTCAATAATTTTATCAACCGTTTTATTTATAATTGTATTAATCTTTAGCACCTTGGGCAAAACTTCTATAAGGCCCATTACATTTATTTCTGAGATATCAAATAAATTATCTATTCCTTGTTTTTTTAAGGCATTGCCTCCAATGCCAAAAAGATGAATATTTTTTTTGTATTGAAGTTTAAGTTCTTTAATGGCGGAGGCTGCTAGTTTATCTCCTGACTCTTCTCCTGTAATTACTGCAATCTTCATTTTACTATTTATTTTTTTTCTTTATATATATACCATCAAATATGTCTAAAAACGTAACATTTTGCTTTGATTTTGGAAGTCCATACTCTTACCTAGCCTATAATAACTTAGGTGCTCTTAGAGATGCTGGAGCATCATTAGAAATATTGCCTGTTTTACTTGGTGGTATTTTCAAGGCTACAGGAAATCAACCACCTGCTTCTGTACCAAAAAAAGGTGAATACATGTTTAAGGATATCACTCGTTGGTCAAAGAAATTAGATATTCCATTCAAAATGAATCCTTACTTTCCAATTCTTACTGTTCCTCACATGCGGGGCGCAGTATTAGCTCAAAAAGAAGGGCTTCTTGAAAAATACATGGAAACAATGTTTGAGTCTATTTGGGTGAAAGCAATGAATTTAAATGATCAAGAAATTTTAACTCAAGTTGCAAATCAATCTGGAATTGATGCTAATGCATTTTCTGAGGGTATATCAAGTGATGAAACAAAAAATAAATTAAGAGAAAATACTGAATTTGCCATTGGAAAAGGGTCATTTGGCGTTCCTACGTTCTATCTTGAAAATGAAATGTTTTGGGGCATAGATAGTATGAAGTTTTTAATTGAAGATATTCAAAAATAAGGCTTACAATTTTAATCTTCTACTTCATTATAGTTTCTTGACCATATTGAAGCTATGCCAGGCAGAAACCTATTCAAATAAATTGCAATTTTTGAAATACTAAATATCGGAATGATATAAGTTTCTCTTTTATTTTTTTTAATTGCATTCATGATCATTTTAGCAGCTTCTTCAGCTGACATTCCCTTAGTGGCATGTCCTCTATCATTTTTTCCATATGCAGATCCATCTTCAGTCAAGGCCTTAACGCCTACCTCTGTATCCACTAAACCTGGGGCAACAGTATTCACTTTGATGTTATGTTCGTGCATTTCTGCCCGCAAAACATTCATAAAGCCATGCATTGCATGCTTAGAAGATGCGTAAACTCCTCTATTTTTAATTGCTAAAACACCTAATAGACTTGTGTTTGCAACTATTTGCCCAGACTTACGTTCAATCATTTTTGGTAATACGGATTGAGTTAGTTTTACCACTGACAAATAATTTAGCTTCATAACTTTTTCAAATACTTCAAAATTTGTATCCTTTATAGATGACCACGCTGATACACCTGCGTTATTTATCAAAATGTCGATTTGATCAACCTGAGCATGAACTTTATTTGATAGTTCATCTATACTATCTATATTCTCAAGATCACAGGGGAATATATGCACATTGCTATTACCGCACCTATTTTTGACCCTTTCTAGTTCATCTTTTCGTCTAGCAGTAAGAATGAGGTTCGCATTTAGTTTTGAGAGATGAACAGCCAATGCCTCTCCTATTCCAGAAGAAGCTCCCGTAATCCATATCGTTTTATTATTAAAATAGCTCATTTAAAGTATAATTAAATCTCATGAATCTAAGACTAGCAAGAAATAAAGACTCAGATCAGATTATTAAATTAATCAGAAAGTGTTTTAAGGACTATCAAAACTGTTTTCTTGATGTAGACAATGACTCGCCTGAACTAAAATATGTTTACTCTTATTTCCATGGACTAAAAGGGAAGTTTTGGGTTATAGAAGATAAAAAAAAAATTATTGGATGCATGGGATATCTTCCGAGTAAAAAAAATGAAATTGAAATTCATAAACTATACATAGACCAAAAATTTAGAAAAAAAGGATTGGCAAAACTTTTAGTTAAAAAGGTTGAGAATATTGCTTTAAGAGAGAATAAATCTAAAGTTTTCTTGTGGACAGATACTAGATTTAAGGAAGCTCACAAGATGTATTCAAAAATGAATTATAAAAGATCAAAAAAGATCAGAAGATTACATGATATCAGTGATACTGTAGAATATAATTTTGTGAAAAACCTTAGGTAGCCTTTTCTATTCCTAGCCTTCTTTCTGAAAGACTAACAAACATTACAATTATAAAATTTATAGCTAAATAAATTGAACCAGCTACCAGGAATATTTCAACAGGAGCATAAGTTTTTGATATAATTGTTCTTGCTATCCCCGTAATTTCCATCAGGGTAACAATGGAAATGAGAGAACTTGCCTTAACCATCAAGATAAGTTCATTGCCGTATGCTGGAAGCGCCTGTCTTACTGTAATAGGTAATGTAACTAACATAAAAGTCTTTGCCTGCGATAATCCTAGAGCCTCCGCAGCTTCAATATAATTCTTTGAAACAGATAATATTCCTCCTCGAATAATTTCTGATGAATATGCCCCTGTACTTATGGTGAGAGTTATTATTCCACACCAGTATGGCTCTTTTAGTAATGGCCATAATATACTTTCTCTAATGAATTCGAATTGGCTTAGACCATAATAAACAAAGTATAGCTGTAAGAGCAGAGGCGTGCCTCTTATGAGATAAACAAAATAGTAAGCGGGCAAAGACATAAATTTGCTTCCAGAAATTCTCATTAAAGCAACTGCTACGGCAAGAAAAATACCTAATACCGTAGAGATTGAGACGACCTGCAAAGTAAGAGGGACTCCTTCAACTATTTTAAAGAATGACTCATACATTAAATCAAATCTCATATAGCCTCCTTAGAAACATAGCCTTTTGAATATTTCTTTTCAGCGCTATCGAAAAAAATATTTGATAGACGAGTTATTAGTAAGTACAAAATAATCGCTGCAGTATAAAATATAAATGGTTCATGAGTAGAGCCCGCAGCAATACGTGACTGTCTCATAATTTCTACAAGACCTGTTACACTTATCAATGCTGTATCCTTTAACGTGATTTGCCAAACATTTCCTATACCTGGTAATGCGATACGCGCAACTTGAGGAAAAATAATTTTTCCATATAAACTATATCCACTGAGGCCTAGCGTTTTACCAACCTCAAACTGTCCTTTAGGCACTGAGTTGACTGCTCCCCTTATGACTTCTGTCGAATATGCACCTGAGATTGCCCCTACAGCAATAGTACCAATTGTAAATGCATTAAGTTCAATATAACCCATATACCCAAATATCTTAGCTAGATACATGACAGCACTACTACCTCCAAAAAAAAGTAAATAGATTACTAAAAGCTCAGGTATACCTCTAATAATTGTTGTATAAACTTCTGCAATAGCTCTAAGAATAAAAAAATTAGATAACTTACATGCTGCAAATACTATTCCTATTGTTATTCCCAGTAATAATGATGACGTGCTGACAAGAACCGTCATTACGGCACCCATAAGCATTTCATCTCCCCATCCTGTTGGACCTAATGCAAAAACATCAAACATATATTTAGATAAAAAAAAACGGCTGCTTTAAGAAAACAGCCGTCTTTATATATTATTGTTTACAAAATTATGGAGCCAAGTCTTTTCCAAACCATTGCATAGAAATTTTAGAAATAGTTCCATCGGCAGCTGCATCAGCAATAGCTTTATCAAACATTGCTTTTAAATCTGCATCACCTTGTCTAATCCCAGCTCCTACACCTTCACCAAGTAAGCCTCCGAATACATTTGGACCAAAAGTTACTACATCTGATCCACCTGCTGTTTCCATAAATGCCTCAGCGGTACCAACGTCACATAGCATTGCATCAATTCTTCCAGCTGCAAGATCAAGATTCATCTCGTCTTGAGTAGGATAAACCTTTAGATTTGAATCAAGATATTTGTTTGCAAAATCCTCATGTATTGTTGCAACTGTGACACCAACGTTCATGCCTTTCATTGCATTATTAAGAGCACTAATAGTTCCAGCAGTTGCATCTCCATCATCATCTAAATTCAAATTTTTTGCAGAAGAGAATGTACTTAATGGCGAGCTATTTAATGAAAAAAATCTAGCTGGCTCAGTCATGTAGGCTTTAGAAAAGCTTATTGTTTTTTTTCGCTCTTCCGTTACAGACATCCCAGCCATAATTACGTCGTACTTTCCATTCACTAATGCAGGAATAATTCCATCCCAATCTTGCTGTACAAATTCACATTCAGCGTTCATACGAGCACATAAATCTCTTGCAAGATCTAATTCTGCTCCAACTAGGTTGCCGTCCGAGTCAGTAAAGTTCCATGGTTCATAAGCACCTTCTGTACCTATTTTTATTGTAGACCAGTGACCATCAGCAAACGCAATTGTTGAAAGCGCTGATATCATTAGTCCTACTATTATTGATTTTAAATTTCTCACTTAAATACCTCCAATTTGTAATAAATAGATAGCTAGGTTCTAATAAAAAAATGAAATGAGCAAGAAAAATGTTAGTTTTTCAATATTATTTCTGCAGTCTGTTCCAAAGATAAATTATTATTGCTACAGATATGATGCCAACAACACCTTCACTCCCAAGTCGATTAAATAATCCAACAAGGTTGTTTGTGATGCCTTTACCTAAAAATGGTGATGAAGGGCCGAAAAGAACTTCCAGAATTATTGCTATAGCTATCAGCAACAGCCCAAAGTCTATGATTTCTCTCAATATTTGCTTAATTCTGGATATCATTAATTACCTTAATTTCACTTCCCTGCTAATACAAGGAAGTGAAAATTTAATTAGTCTCGAAACAACCAAAGAATAACACCGACTGCAATCAATCCGACTACACCTGCATTACCTAATTGGCTTACAAGAGAAACTATATTACTAGCAATATTTCCTACAAATGGGAGACTACCCCCACTTAATAGGCCTATCACTATTCCCAGTGCCAATAATGAAAGCCCAAGGCTTGTTAGAGCTTTTATTGCGTTTTGTGCGTTTCTAATCATAACTCCCCCTTCTGTTATGTTATTAAATACTACATATAGTATTTATATGAACTTTAACTTCAAAATATAGCTAAACAAGGTTCTTGTAATCTTTTAAAATATTGATTTTTAAAGATTATTTAGGTGTTAAAAAAATTGTGATATTTTTATCACTCATTTTTAGTCCATTTTACAAATTTGATTCTAAGTAATTTGGTTTAACAAATCTTGGCACATTTGTTCAGTAGTTAACTTATCATTAGATACTCCAAATATTTTCATATCAGGCCTAACTATAATATCTCCTGATGCCAAAGCCTCAGTAAGATTTGGTTCTAAGTGAATTTCTTTAATATTAGTTAAAAATTTACAATTTAGTTCCTTTAACCTTCTCAAGGTGCCATCTCCTAAATGATCAAAATTATTATCTTTCGAGATTATCGCAAAATTAAACCCTATATTTTTATCCACATCGATAAGAGTATTATTTTTATCTCTTATGTTTTTTTCAATACGTTGGCCTGAATAGATATCGTAAGCTAGAGAATTGTAAATACCTGGCTCATTAATCTTATCACTTAATTTATCCTTCTTGCCAAATGCTTGTTCTCTTGCTTCAGGTGCAATCGCTTCTTCAAGAGGAGTACTATTTTGAAGAGCGACAGAAATAGAGTCAATAAGCTGCCCGAGTACAATGGAAGATTTAATTGTTTGTCTAATTTTTGGATTTCTTTCAATATTGTAAGAATGGATAATCTTATTTTTAGCTTTATATTTTTTTATTAAATTAATTTTCCAGATTAGATTAGCTGCGTCTCTTATTCCACTATTCAAGCTTTGTGCAGCATAAGGTGGAATCTGATATGCAGCCTTACCAATTAGAAAAATATTTTCTATCTGAAAATTATTTGCGCACCTTCCTTTAAATTCAAAGGTTGATAAATATTCAATGTTGTATTGATTGGGAGAAAGCCAATTAGAAATTAAATCGTGAGCTTTACTAATTGACGCCATTTCCTCTTTTTTTTCTCCCGTTAATAATTGAAATTGAAATCGATATCGTGATTCAGAAAGTGCAACATATGATGTTGGTCTTATTGGGTCACAAATCTGTCTGAAAACATTTTCAAGATTACCCTCACTTTTAAGAAAAATATCCACTATTAGCCACTCTCTTAAGTAACCAAGATCATCGTAATTAATATTTAATTTGTTATTTATTAGCTCATTAATTTCTTCTGTATAAATTAAATATGATGCTTCAACTTTAATTGTACTGTTATCTTTTTTGAGAGAATAAGTATTTGTGTTTAGTTCAAAGTGGGAGATACAAAAATTATCTAGGATATCTATATTTGGATCATCATAGCAACTTTGCAGAATCTCTTTTTCAAGATTTCCTGGGGTAAATGTTATTAATGAAGGAAAACTATTCTTAGCCTTAATAACTGGACTTCGTTGTACAATTTTTGAATTAGTAGTTACTAAATCAGTAAATGAAGGTGTATTAATTAGATCATTAATCTTAGAATAAACTCCAATACTGTCCAATATTCTTGCTGTCTCATCATCAAATGAGGCCTCATTTAAAACATTTTCATTTATGAAGTTCTGGGAAAGTAATAATGTTTTTAGTTTATATCTTCCACACAGCATCGCACATATAATGCCCAATAGACCTGAACCAACGATAACTATGTCATAACTCTCATTATTACTTAGCAAGATCAACTCCTTGTTTAATGAAAATTTCTTGACTCTTACTTTCAATTTAGCTTGAATTCAAGGCAATATTATTCAAATTAACCAATAAAAATCTATGGTAAAAATTGTAAATTCATGGAATGAGTGGGATCCTCTCAAGCATATAATAGTTGGAAAAGCAGATAACTGTTGCATACCACCATCTGAACCAGCAACTGATCCAAAAATACCTGAAGATAGTGATATGAAAGGGATGCATGGGCCCCGCAGTGAAGAATCTATTCATAAAGCTAATCTTCAACTGGATAATTTTTCAAATATTTTAGAAACTAGAGGGGTGAAAGTTGATCGACCCACTCCACTTGAATTTAATCAAAAAATTTCCACTCCTGACTGGGATCATGGATCAATGTTTGGCTGTATGCCTCCTAGAGACGTTATTCTTACTCTTGGAAATGAAATGCTTGAAGCAACAATGTCCTATAGGTCTAGGTGGTTTGAATATCTTTGTTACAGGCCATTATTAGAGAAATATTACGATGAAGATCCAGAAATGAGAATTGAAACTGCGCCCAAACCAAGATTAACAGATTGCAGTTATAGAAAAAATTATTTAAATGATAATATATCAATTGATGAACGATTAGAAATGGTTGCAAAAAAAGAATTTGTAACGACCGAAAAAGAAATTTTATTTGATGCTGCAGATATTTTAAGGATGGGAAAAGATTTATTTGTACAACATGGCTTTACAACGAATTTAAAAGGTATCAATTGGCTCAAGAGACATTTCGCAGACCATAGAGTTCATGCCTTGAATTTTCCAGGTGACCCTTATCCTATACATATAGATGCAACATTCACTCCTTTAAAACCAGGTCTCATAATTAATAACCCAACAAGACGGTTACCTGACGAGCAAAGAAAAATATTTGAGCGTAATGATTGGCAAATCATAGATGCAGCTCAGCCTGCCCATAATGAGCCACCTCCTTTATGCTATTCTAGTATTTGGTTGAGTATGAATGTTTTGGTCATAGATCCAAAAACTGTATGCGTTGAAGAAAGTGAGGTCTACCAATGTGAGCAAATTAGCAATTTAGGATTTGAAGTTATTCCCGTTCCTTTCAGAGATGCTTACCCTTTTGGCGGCGCACTTCACTGCGCGACTACAGATGTATTTCGTGTAGGTCAAAAAGAAGATTACTTTCCCAAACAATAAATTTTATATAAAGCTGCTCTTCGTTAAAGTTGTGTTAGAATTAACATAACAATTCGTTAGCAACCCAAATCCAAACATCACGGCTAACATTGAGCTTCCTCCATATGATATGAATGGCAAAGGAACTCCAACTACAGGTAGAATTCCAGTAACCATTCCAATATTTACAAATACATAAATAAAGAATACAGAACAAACTCCTATGGATAAGAATTTACTAAATAAACTTTTAGAAGTTAGTGCCATTCTGATAGAAATACCAATCAATGTCATATATAATAACATTAAAACTATAGAACCAATGAATCCAAACTCTTCTCCAAACATTGTGAAAATAAAGTCTGTTTGCATCTCAGGGAGAAAATTAAGATGACTTTGGGTGCCTTCCATATAACCTTTGCCAAAAATACCACCTGAGCCTAAAGCAATTTTAGATTGAGTTATATGGTAGCCATTTCCTAGAGGGTCTCTCTCTGGATTAAAAAAAGTGAAAACTCTCTCTTTTTGATATCCCTTTAAATACTGCCACAAGATTGGCATAGATAGGATAAACCCTAAAATCCCAGATATAAAATACTTATAATTAAGACCTGAGATCCATATAACGCTCACTCCACCTAGAAAGATTACCAAGGCAGTTCCCAAATCAGGCTGAATTACAACAAAAGCAACTGGTATAATTACTATAAAACAAGGTATGATTAATTTATAAATAAAATTGTCGTGATAATCTTCCATAGAATGAAAATATTTAGCAAGAGCCAGAATTAAAGTATATTTTACAAATTCTGATGGCTGTAAACTAAATCCTGCAACACTTATCCATCTTTTAGCACCATTAATTTCATCTCCAACTAGCGGTAGAACCATTAGGGTAATAATACTGACAATAAAAATTAAGTATGCAAATCTGAAAATTATTTTTAAATCTAACAATGCCACAATAAAAAAAATAATTAGGCCTAAGATGAACCTTTGCAAATGCCTTATGGGCCATTCACTAAAATTTCCATTAGAAATACTGTATAACGCAAGAATACCAATAAAAAATATGGCACATATAAGAAATATTAAAAAATAATTTATAGATTTAAGTTTATCAAGGATCGTTACTTCAACCTTGCTACCACTAAACATTGGAAATACTCTTACTTTTTAGATTTAACTTATTATCAAATAAATATTTGAATATTTTCGAAGCAACTGGTGCTGCAGCTCCAGAACCACTTCCTCCGTGTTCTATTATTACTGAAACTGCATATTGAGGATTATTTATTGGTCCATATCCTATAAATAAACCATGATCACGTTTGTCCCACGGCAACTCATTATTTTTTTTTATTCCCTCTTCTCTTTCTTTTGCGCTAATAACTCTGACTTGAGACGTACCAGTTTTGCCAGCCATCTTTAAATTTCCAGAAATACGTGATCTATATGACGTTCCTCCTGGTGTATTGGTTGCATCCTCAAGACCCTTCTTAATGATTGCTAAATGTTTATTATTTAATGATATTTTCTGTTTTTTTTGAGTATCTTTATTTTTATTGAAGAGAATAGTTGGATTTATTTTCTCTCCGCCATTAATTAATCGACCCAAAGCAAGACTTAATTGCGCAGAGGTTGTAAGAAAATACCCTTGTCCAATTCCAGCTGAAAGAGTTTCTCCAACCATCCAAGGTATGCCAATAGACTCTAACTTCCAATTTTTTGATGGAACAATTCCCTTTTTTTCTTCATAAAATGAGTCAAAAACATTTTGTCCAAACCCAAACCTTTTGCATACCTCAGCAATTTTGTTGATTCCAATTTCTCTTGATATTTGGTAAAAATATACATCACATGAAACTTTAAGAGCCTCATTCATATTAACCTTGCCGTGACCTTCCTCTTTCCAACAGTGAAAGGTTTTTATTCCTGACTCAAGACTTGTGTCCTTAATTTCATGTTTTCCATTGCAATAAACTTCCCTTTTCTCACTGACGCCATTTTCTAATGCTGCTAATGTAACAAAAGGCTTTATTGTTGAACCAGGAGGGTATTGACTGGAAATCGATTTGTTTATAAGGGGTTTATATATATTGTCTGTAAGAGAATTCCACTTTGCTATTGAAATATTCTTAGAAAATAAATTTGGATCATAAGATGGAGATGAAACTAATGCATAAAATTCTCCAGTTTTAATATTCGTGACTGCAACACATCCACTTTGTTCATTCAGGCTTTTGTAACAATAATCTTGAAGTTCTGAGTCAATTGTAAGTTGAATATTTTCACCAGGAGTACTTTCATATCTGTCTAATTCTCTTATTTCTCTTCCATTTACATTGACTTCGATATTTTTACTTCCTAATTTACCTCTTAAATTGAAGTCCTTGAACTTCTCAATTCCAATCTTTCCTGATTTTGCCGAATTTAAATCAGCTAATGTATTTGTATCTTTTTCTTTTTTATCAAGAGAAGCCGTGTACCCAATAATATGAGAATGTGATGGCCCGCCAGTATAATATCTCTTAAAACCAATTTGAGGATAAAGTCCATCTACTTTATGAATGTTGGCGTTAAGCACAGAAAATTGATCCCAAGATAAATCATCGAGTACTTTAACTGGGATAAATTTTTTTGATTTTTCGATTTCAGAATACAATTTTTCGGTGTCTATATAAACCTCTGGAAGTATATATTTTAATTTTTCAATTGATTTAATATAGTCTGAAGTTTCCTCTCTAATGATTAC
>QBZX01000001.1 GCA_003282175.1 Pelagibacteraceae bacterium AG-337-G06 | reverse complement strand
ACCACCAAGTTTTTCATAATATTTGCCTAAAGCTCCAGCACAAAAAATAGAGTTTACTCCTCGATAAACAATTTCATCAGGATTTACACATACAATAGGTTTTTCTTTCTCCATGAAGTCATTAAATAAATCATTATAATCTTTAGGAGTTTCAAAACTGTCATCGTAAAGTCCTGTTGTTAAAATGAAATCTGCCTCATTAATACTATCTACCTTACTAATATTTATATTTTCTAATAGATCATAGTCTTTAGTTGGGCCTAGATGAAAATAACTTTCACCATGAATTTTTTTATTAACAAACTTCGTTCCTATATCTCCAGAGGTATAAATATGTTTATAAAGATCGGGATTAAGTCCAAGTTTATTTGTCAAACCCTCCTGAACAACATAATTAGGACGCGGGGCATTAGAAATCAAATAAACATCAATTCCATGCTCCTTCATGCGTTCAAGATAAGTGAGAGCGCCAGCATAAATTTCAACACCATTATGAATTACTCCCCAGAGATCACATAAAATTGCTTTATAGGATAGTGAATAACTCTCAACACTATTAATTTTATTAATATTCATATTTTATATTGAAATTATTTTATTAACTTATAATCTTTTTTTTAAATCAGTTCGTAATTAAATGACATCACTTTTTGATTTAAAAGATAAAAATGCAATTATCACTGGATCTTCACGTGGCATTGGTAAGGCTATTGCATATCGAATGGCGGAGCATGGCGCCAAAGTAATAATAACAAGTCGCAAAATTGATGCATGCGAGAACGTTGCTGAAGAAATTAATAGTACGTTTGGTAAGGATACCGCTACAGCAATATCATGTAATATTTCTGACAAAGAACAATTAAAAAACTTGTATGTTAAATCAAAGGAGTTTTGTGGAAGTATAACGACTTTAGTATGCAACGCGGCTATAAATCCATATTTTGGGCCATCTAACAACATACCAGATGAAGCATTTGAAAAAATAATGAAATCAAATGTACAGAGTAATTTTTGGCTATGTAACGAAATATTGCCCGATATGGTAAAAATAAAAAGTGGTTCTATTATTATAATTTCATCAATAGCAGGTCTGCATGGAAGCAGCATGCTAGGCGCTTATGCTATTAGCAAGGCCGCTGACTCTCAGTTAGCAAGGAATATTTCTGTGGAATATGGCAGAAATAATATTAGAGCAAATTGTATTTCTCCAGGGCTAATCAAGACTGATTTTGCACGTGCACTTTGGGAAAATGAAGACATTTTGAGGGTAACAACAGCGAAATCAGCGCTCAAAAGAATTGGCATGCCTGATGAAATCGCAGGAGCCGCTGTCTATCTTGCCTCTGAGGCAGGCTCGTTTATGACTGGACAAAATATAGTTATAGACGGTGGAGAGTCTGAACAGTAGTAAAAATGTTGTAAAATAAGCATTTTTCATCATCTTTTATAATTATTCGTTTTTGAGGACCCTCTTGACACATACGCACGGGATCACTATATGCCTAGGTAATTAAGCAATAGACTTTAAATATTTAGGAGATTAAAAAATGGATTTTCGACCTTTACATGATCGTGTTCTCGTAAGGAGATTAGATACTGAAGAAAAAACTGCTGGGGGGATTATCATTCCTGACACAGCTCAAGAAAAACCGCAAGAAGGACAGATAGTTGCTGTCGGGTCAGGAACAAAATCTGAAGATGGAAAAGTCACACCATTAGATTTAAAAGCTGGAGATATTGTCTTATTTGGAAAATGGTCTGGCACCGAGGTCAAAGTTGACGGAGAAGAACTATGCATCATGAAAGAGTCTGACATCATGGGTGTAATTGAAAAGAAATCAAAATCAAAATCAAAAAAGAAGAAATAAATCTTAAATCAAGGAGAATAAAAAATGGCGGGTAAAGACATACATTTTGGCACTGAAGCAAGAAATAAAATGCTCAAAGGTGTTAACGTACTAGCTGACGCAGTTGCAGTAACGTTGGGTCCAAAAGGAAGAAACGTTGTTATGGATAAATCTTTTGGTGCACCCAAAAGTACAAAAGATGGGGTTTCAGTTGCTAAAGAAATCGAATTAAAAGATAAATTTGAAAATATGGGAGCCCAGATGGTTCGTGAGGCTGCAAGCAAAACCAATGATGTTGCAGGTGATGGAACTACAACGGCCACTGTACTTACAAGAGCAATTGTTACTGAAGGCTTAAAGTTTGTTGCAGCAGGAATGAACCCAATGGATCTAAGAAGAGGTGTAGATTCTGCAATCGATGCTGCAAGTGATGCCATTAGTAGTTCATCAAAAAAAGTTAAGACTAGTGCTGAAGTCGCGCAAGTTGGCTCTATTTCAGCTAACGGTGAGGCTGAGGTTGGAGCTATGATTGCGAAGGCAATGGATAAAGTTGGAAACGAAGGTGTTATAACAGTTGAAGAAGCTAAAGGTCTTGAAACTGAACTTGATGTTGTTGAAGGTATGCAATTTGATAGAGGTTACCTATCTCCATATTTTGTTACTAATGCAGAGAAAATGACAGCTGATTTAGAAAATGCTTACATTCTTCTTCATGAAAAAAAATTAACAAACCTGCAACCAATGCTTCCTCTATTAGAAGCCGTAGTACAAGCCGGAAGACCGCTTGTAATTATTGCCGAGGATGTTGAAGGTGAAGCGCTTGCTACCTTGGTGGTTAATAAATTAAGAGGTGGATTAAAAATTGCTGCTGTAAAAGCACCAGGATTTGGTGATAGAAGAAAAGCAATGATGGAAGACATTTCTATTTTAACTGGTGGTCAAGTCATATCAGAAGACCTAGGTATTAAATTAGAAAATGTAACAATTAATGATTTAGGGACAGCAAAAAGAATAAGTATTGATAAAGAAAATACTACAATTGTTAATGGTGCTGGAACTAAAGCTGATATTCAAGGTAGATGCTCTCAGATTAGAAAACAGATTGAGGAAACAACATCTGACTATGACAGAGAAAAGTTACAGGAACGTCTTGCTAAGTTAGCTGGTGGAGTAGCTGTAATCAAAGTTGGTGGAGCCACCGAAGTTGAAGTTAAAGAAAGAAAAGACAGAGTTGATGATGCTCTTAATGCTACTAGAGCTGCAGTTGAAGAAGGTATAGTTGCTGGCGGTGGATTATCACTTCTAAACGCAGCTAGTGCACTTGATAAAGTCAAAACATCTAACGCTGATCAAAAAGCTGGGGTGGATATTGTCCGCAGGGCATTAGAAACACCAATTAGAACAATTGCAAACAACGCAGGTGTTGATGGGTCTGTGATTGTTGGCAAGCTCAAAGAGGGCAAGTCTTCTACTGAGGGTTATGATGCTCAGTCTGATAAATTTGTCGATATGTTTAAAGCGGGAATCATTGACCCAACTAAAGTTGTAAGAACAAGTTTACAAAACGCCGCATCTATTGCCGGTGTTTTAATTACAACTGAAGCGATGGTTGCTGATGCTCCTGAAGATAAGCCTGCTGCGGCACCTGCAATGCCTGATATGGGCGGCATGGGCGGCATGGGCGGCATGATGTAATAATCATTAACTATAAACTCTAAAAAAACCCGGCCTCGCCGGGTTTTTTTTATTCAAATTTAGTGATAAAATTTTTATAATTATTTTCTATTTCTTTATCCCACTCCGCAACTTTTGAAGAGAAGAAATTTGCTGATGATTTCAGGATTATGCCATCATCAAGAACTCTTAAATTGTTAGCCCTTAGTGTTTCACCTGTTGATGTTATATCAGTGATGATTTCAGAAAAACCATTGAAAGGCGCGCTTTCAGTAGAGCCGTCACTTTCAACAGTTCTATAATCAACAACTCCACATTTAGAAAAGAAATTATTTGTTAAGTTCTTATATTTAGTTGCTACACGTAACCTTTTTGAATATTTATCTCTGTGATTATTGCTCACTTCTTCCAAATCAGCCATCGTCATTACATCAATCCAGATATCTGGTACAGCAACAACCAAATCTGCTTTTCCAAAATCTAACTCCAGATCCTTTGTTATTTTTGAATTAAAATTTAAAATTTTTTCTTGTATCAGATCATCACCGGTTAAGCCTACATGGATTGATCCCTCATCAAGTCTATTGGTAATTTCCTTAGCGCTTAAAAAATATAGAACTGTATCTTTTAGTCCTTTTATTGCACCAATATAATCTCTATCATTTACAAGATTTTCAAAAGTAATATTTTTACCTAGAAAAAGTTTCTCCATGTCTTTTCTTAACCTGCCTTTGCTAGGTAGTCCTATTCTTAATTTATTTTCGAATTTCATGATTATAAAATTTTACTTAGGTTATTATTATTTGTTGCAAACCCTATAGCTGACAGGTTGTTTCTGGACCCTAAAATATTAAGTAACTTATCGTATCTTCCACCAGTTATTAACTTGATATTGCCTGATTGATCATAGATTTCGAACATGACGCCATCATAAAATTCAATTGAATGTCCAAAGTCATTGTTGAAATTAAATTTAGATATGTCCATTTCAGATGAAACAGCGTTCTTGAATTCTTCCATGCCATCAATCTCTTTTTTAAAAAAATCAAGCTTTTGATCACTTACAAACTCTCTTAAAATATTCGGAAAAGTATCAAGAGAAGCGTTCAAACCTAAAAAACTCTTAATCAGATTTACCATTTGTTTTCCATTGCTCTCAGAGACGATATTTTCACTTTTCTCCTGAAATCGGCTGACGATTTCTTCAACTGTCCTTGAGCCTGAACCAGAATTGCTATTGGAATTAATTAGATCAACCAAGTTTGCACTTGAATTGACATTCAAACCTAGTCTTTCATTGATAATTTCATCTTTTTTCAATTCGTCATAACCGACACCTTGCCCTAATCGATTTAACAAACTATCAAAATATGCTCTTCTAAAAAAATGCCTGACAATTCTTTGTTTCCACCTGATCGGTAAATCTAAATAACTTATAAAACTATTAAAGAGGTTTAGACTGCCTATTTTAATTTGGTACTCGTTAATATTTAATTTTTCTAGAATTTTGACTGCCGTTTTAAGCGTATAAATATCTTTTTCATAAATATTTTTTAGCTTTTTTTCTGTAAAAATAATTTCAACCCCTGATTGGTTTAATTCAATTGATGCGTCATTTTTTCTATTGATTGACCTAAATACTGGTCCAGTATAGCATAAATTAGCTTCATTTTTTTATCATTACTTTTAATAAAACTTTGACACGTAGGGATCGTCATATCTGGTCTCAGACATTTTTCCTTGCCTGAACCATCTATAAAAGAATACATCTGACTTCTGATTTCTTCTCCCGATGTTTCATAAAAAATGTCAGAGTCATGAACTAAAGGAAGCTCTACATATTGAAATCCTAAATCAATAAAATAATCTTTTAATCTAATATTTAATTCCTGTAGTGACATAGATCAAATTTTTAGTATTTCCTTTAGAGTGCTTACTAAATCCTCTCTAATTATTTCTTTTTGACCTGCTTTAGTTTCTTTCCATTCTTTACGTCCAGTTATATTTTTTGAAATCTCACTTCCCTTTTTTAAATCTTTAAGTGATATTTTATTGTTTTTAATTTCATCATCACCTGCAATTACAACTGCATCAGCTTGCTTGCGATCGCAATATTTAAGTTGCTTAGCTAAGTTTTTTGAGCCAAAAGAAATCTCGCAGGCCATCCCTGCATCTCTAATTTCAGATGCCATTCGAATATACTCGGATAAATTATTGTCTCCTAAATTTGCTACAATTACTAAAGGTCTCGATTTGGCTTTAATGAGATCCAACTGCTCTAGAGCCACAATAAGCCTGTCAACACCAACAGAAATTCCAGTAGCGGGAACGTCCTCTTTCCCAAATCTTGATATCAGTTTGTCATATCTTCCTCCTCCAGCCACTGATCCAAAAACTATAGTTTCACCTTTTGTATTTTTTACATCAATTAATAATTCAGCTTCAAAAATCATACCTGTATAGTAATCCAATCCTCTTACAATGGATGGATCAAATGAAATTGGATAATCTGCAAAATTCCCTAGATAAGAGTTAAACTCATCAATATCATCGCTCGTTTGCTTCTGGTCATTCATAAAGTCTAAAATCATTGATGCTTGTTCATTATCAAGACCTACGCCTTCCATAAAATCACCAGATTTATCTTTTCTACCCTCACATAATAACTCTTTAACACCTTCATCACCTAGACGATCTTTTTTATCTACTGCTCTAAGAATTTTTGATTCAACTTCTTTCGAAGCATTTATTTTCTCAAAAAGACTTGTCCAAATTTTTCTATTTGAATATTTAATTTTAAATTGAGAATCATTTAAACCCAGCCTTCTCAAAATATTTACAACCATAACGCATAATTCAGCATCGATTAGATTTGACTGAATTCCGATAACATCTGCATCAAATTGCAAGAATTCTCTGAATCTTCCTGGCCCTGGCTTTTCATTTCTCCATACTATTCCTGATTGATATCTTTTAAATGGCTTTACTAAATTTTGATAATTCTGTGCAACATATCGTGCTAAAGGAGCTGTAAGGTCATATCGTAATGATAGCCATTGACCATCTTCATCTTGTAACGAAAAAACACCTCCACTTGGTCGATCTATATCAGGCAAAAACTTGCCCAGACTATCAGTGTATTCAATGGATGAGGTTTCTAATTCAACAAATCCAAATTTTTGACACTCTTCCTCTATTACCTCAGTAACTATTTTTCTGAGAGTCAAGAGTTGTTGCTCATTGTCTTTAAACCCTCTAGGTAAAATGGCCTTGGGTTTATTGTTATTCTTAGTCATACAATTCCTATCGTTAGTACGATACTACAAAGTTAGTTTATTTAATATAAAAAGGGGTTGTTGTCCGCTGACGCTTTTTGTTCAGCAAACTTAGATATGAATATGATGATGTGTAAAAACAATCATGAACAGTGAAATGCCTTATTTATTCAAAAAAGTCAAATTTTTATAATTTTTATTATTAAGTGAAGCCGAAATACTCTATTTTTATTAAATGATTATCACTGAAAACAGCAGAAAATTAACTGTTATTTATGCTGCGCTTGGCCATCTATTGATGCACATGTTTGCTGCATTTTACTTTGTAATTGTTCTTGCGATTGAAGATGAGTGGAAATTTTCATATGACGAGCTTTTGAATCTGTGGTTTCTTGGGTCTCTTCTTGTTGGCATAGGATCTTTACCAGCTGGATGGATTAGTGATCGATGGAGCCGTTCAGGAATGATTGCAGTAATGTTTTTAGGTCTAGGTATTAGTTCGGTTCTTTGTGGTCTGAGTGGAAACAAATTATCTCTTTTTATTAGTCTATCCTTGCTTGGCTTATTTTGCTCGATATATCACCCTGCTGGAATATCATGGATAGTTAATACATCAAAAGAAACAGGACGTGCACTTGGTTTCAATAATATATTTGGAGGCGTAGGAATTGGATTGGGAGCTTTTTTTGCTGGTATTTTAATTGATCAGATTAATTGGCAAGCTGCGTTTATATTCCCTGGAATAATTTCTATACTAACAGGCTTATGTCTCTCATATCATTTGAAATCAGGAAAAATTTCATTGACTAATATTAAATCAGAACAATTTCGAGATAATCCAGAAAAAAATCAAATGCTAAAAATTGCGATTATAATGCTTGTAAGTATTACATGTTTGAGTTTTGTATATCAAATTCTTCAAACAAGTTTGCCTAAAGCAATTGATATCAGGCTGTCAAACAGCTTAAACCTCTCAACGTCTGAGATTGGATATATTGTAGCCGCCATTTATATTGTAAGCGGTTTAATGAACTACATAGGTGGTATTTTAACAGATAAATATTCTGAGAAAGTAATTTATGCTATTGGCATCATCGGGCAAGGTACTCTTCTTTTATTCATTGTTAGTCTTTCAAATTATTGGTTAATTGTTATCAGTCTCATGATTGTTGCTTTTAATTCAAGTATACTTCCAGCAGAAAATTTATTACTGGCTAAGTTCTCACCAGAAAAATATCAAAGTCTTGTTTATGGTATAAAATTCATTGTATCATTCTCTGTGGGGCCAATAGCCCTGATCTTAATTTCTAGAAGTTATCAAATAAGTGGTGAGTTTGGGTTTCTTTATTTATTTTTTGGATTTGTAATGATCTTACTCTTTTTAATTGTACTAACTCTTCCCGTAAAAAAATCATTAGTTGGTACAGCTGGGTAGACTTGAACTACCGACCTCCTGGTCCACAACCAGGCGCTCTAACCAACTGAGCTACAGCTGCATAAGTGGTGGCTCGAGGTGGATTTGAACCACCGACACAAGGATTTTCAGTCCTTTGCTCTACCAACTGAGCTATCGAGCCTCACGTTAGTAATGTAAGTCTTTTATTCTATAAGAAGTATTCGTGCAAAGAAAATATTCTTATTGCTAATTAATTAAGCTTTTCATTTAATCTGCTTATCAAATGATGCACACTTTTTAATGAATTTAATTCGTCAGCATCAATCATAAGCTGATAATTATCGTCATTTTTAATATAAACACATGGTAGATTGATTTGCTTAGGTACAAACTCTAAGTCTGCGAGATGGTCAATGTAATAAAAGCTGCTCTTTATTTTAAGTGACTTAAGATAATTACCCCAAATCTTTTCCTTACCTCGATTGTTATATGTGATAGAGCACAAATGACATTCGTACGTACTTGGTGAAATTATTTTATGACCCCAATCTATGAGGGCATTGAAAATGCCACTTTTTGCATTGTAAATAAAAATTAATTCTCTCATGATTTTATTAAACCAACCGAACCCAATAAGTTATTAGTTTGAAACAATGGTAATCCAACTACATTTGAATACGAGCCGTTTATAGACTTGATATAAACTTCAGCAAAGCCCTGAATTTTGTATGATCCTGCAACATTTTTCCATTCATTTGTTTTGATGTAGTTATCAATATCTTTTTTATTAAGCAGTTTAAAATTGACTATAGTTGTGACACTCCTACTTATAACTTTATTCTTAGTATCTCGTAGGCACAATACGGTTGAAACACGATGTCTTCGACTCGATAATTTATTTAGATTTTTCCTAGCAATAACTTCATCATTTGTTTTATCAATTATTCTTCTTCCACTATAGGCAATAGTATCTGCCGTAAGAATCACAGCATTTTCATACTTCCCTTCAAAGTGTTTCATCTTTTGAGTAGCCATTCGTTTACAGTAATCTAAGGGTAATTCCTTTTTGTTGATCGTCTCATTAATATTTGGTGAGATTATTTCATCGGGTTTAATCCCAAGAATTGATAGCAATTCTAATCTTCTAGGAGATGAGCTGCCTAAAATAAATTTCAATATATTCTCTTGGTTATTTATATCTAAATATTATTCTACCTTTAGTAAGGTCGTAAGGTGTGATCTGAACAAGAACTTCGTCACCTGCTAAGACTCTAATTCTATTTTTTCTCATTCTACCAGCTGTATGTGCCAAAACTTCATGGCCATTTTCTAGTGCAACTTTAAACATTGCATTTGGAAGTATATCAGTAACTTTACCCTTAAATTCTAAAATCTCTTCTTTTGACATATATTATTTTTTTGCAAGCCTATATTCTATTGACCTTGAATGTCCGTCAAGACCTTCATTATCAGCGATTGTCATAGCACTATTTCCAATTTCTTCAATACCTTCTTTTGTAAACTCAACAAGCGATATTTTCTTTAGAAAGTCGAATACTGATAGTCCTGATGAAAATTTTGCACTCCTTGATGTAGGTAATACATGGCTTGGACCAGCAACATAGTCACCTAATGCTTCAGGTGTATTCCTACCGAGGAATACTGCGCCTGCATTAACAATATATTTAAGAAAATCTCTTGCATTATCAATAGCAAGCTCGAGGTGTTCAGGGGCTAATTGGTTTGAGATATCAAAAGCTTCTTTAAGATCACGTACAACGATAATTTTGCCGTTTGACTCCCAGCTTGCTGACGCAATTTCTTTTCTTGGAAGAGAGTCTAATTGACTAGGCACTTCTTTTTCAACTGCTTCAGCTAATGTTTGATCAGTAGTTATTAGGATGCTTTGAGCACTTTTATCATGCTCAGATTGGGCGATGAGATCTGCAGAAATAATTTTTGGATCACTATTCTGGTCTGAAATTACTACTATTTCAGAAGGTCCTGCAAACATATCAATTCCAACAAATCCTGAAACTTGCCGTTTTGCTTCAGCGACGTAAATATTACCAGGTCCAACGATTTTATTTACAGGTGCCACACTTTCAGTTCCATATGCCATTGCAGCGACTGCCTGAGAGCCACCCATGCAATATATTTTTTTAATACCAACAATTTTTGCGGCATATAAAACTGATGGATTAATTTGTCCGTCAGTTAATGGTGTGGCCATTACTATGTCTTTTACGCCTGCAACCATAGCCGGTATTGAATTCATAAGAACTGTACTAGGGTAACTTGCTGTTCCACCTGGTACATATATCCCTGCTGTTTCCAAAGGCTTCCACATATATCCAAGAGTAGATTTTAGATCATCATTAAAACTTAAATCCTCTGGTAATTGTTTTTCATGGTATGCCCTAACTCGATCTGCCGCTGTTTGAATAGCCTCGCATATCTGTTCAGATAATCCATCTGTCTGATTGTTGATTGCAGTTTCGTCTAAAATGAAGTTTGATTTTGAAAGTTCATTGCGATCAAGTTGATTAGTATACTTTATTAAAGCATCATCACCGTTGATTCTTACATCATTTATTATGTTAGCTACAACATCTTTTACATCTTTGTCATCTGATCTATTAGTATTTACTAAATTTTCAAATTCTTGTGAAAAGCCTGAATTGCTTGTATTAATTATTTTTTTCATTTACTTGTTCTTCTGTACCCCAAGGGTTTCCTTGATCATCTAATTTGCACCGAATAATTTCAGTCTCGAGTTTTATAATTGCATCATTTTTGAAAAGCAATTCAATTTCAATATTTTTTGACTTATTGGGATAATAGTTAAAAGTCAATAGTTCTAATTTCTTTGATTTATTCAATTGATCAATATTTTTTGAATAAACTGATATGACATCCTCAAAGCACAGAACAGCCTTTATGCGCTGATTAACTTTATTTACGATTTTTTCTTCCCACATAAATCGTGTGATCATTAAAAAAAATGATCTTATTGATGGCAGATATTTAATATCGCTTACTTCAATGAGTCCATCCTGCAATATTGTCCCAATAATTTTTAATTCATCAGTATCAATTGCATTCAAATTCATATTTTTTAAACTCTCTTAATCTCTGCTCCACATGCTTCTAATTTAACCTCAATTTGTTCATATCCTCTATCCAAGTGATAGATGCGATTTAGGGTTGTTTCACCTTCAGCTGCTAATCCTGCTAAGATTAAACTTACAGAAGCTCTTAGATCAGTTGCCATAACTGGGGCTCCTCTAAAACCTGAGCAAGGATTAATAATTGCTCTTTTGCCATTAATTTCGATATTTGCACCCATTCTATTCAATTCAGGTACATGCATGAATCTGTTTTCAAATATGTGTTCGTCTATGACTGACTTAGTTTTAGCCATAGACATTAAAACCATCATTTGCGCTTGAACGTCTGTTGGGAAACCAGGATATTCCTTTGTTTGAATTTCAATACCTTCACTAATATTAGATTTATTTACTGTTACACTATTTTCATCAAAAATTATATCAACTGGTAATGTCTTTAAAGTCTCTAAAACATTGCTAATGTGTTCAATGTTTAAATTTTCTATTTTAAGTCCATTTCCTGCTAATGCTCCAGCTATGATATAAGTAACAGCCTCGATACGATCAGGAATAATAGAATAGATTGAGCCGTTCAAAGTTTTTACTCCTTGGATCATAACAGACCTATTGTCACCAAGTTCAATTTTTGCTCCCATAGTATTTAAACAATTAATTAAATCAATCACCTCAGGCTCTAACGCGATATTAGAAATTTCAGTTTCACCACTTGCTAATGACGCTGCCATAATAATATTTTCAGTAGCGCCAACAGATACTTTAGGAAGTTCGATCTTATTTCCAGTCAGTCCTTTAGGTGCGCTACATTGAATATATCCTTTTTCTAATTCAAAAGTTGCACCGAGCTTTGTAAGTGCGTCTATATGAATATCGATTGGTCGAGCACCTATAGCGCAACCTCCAGGAAGTGATACACTCGCCTCACGCTTTCTTGCAAGTAAAGGTCCTAGCACTAATATACTTGCTCGCATCTTTCTCACTAAATCATATTCAGCAATAGTTTTTTCTGTATCTGAATATTGAAGCGTAATAGAATTTTTATTACTTTCACTTTTTGCGACATTAACTCCAAGAGATGATAAAACCAAACTCATAGTTTTTACATCAACAAGATCCGGAACATTTGAAAGTTCTAATTTTTCATTAGTTAAAATACTAGCAGCCATAATGGGTAGAGCAGCATTCTTTGATCCACTAACAGGAATCACACCCCTTAGAGGTTGTCCTCCTTTTATAACAATTTTCTGCATTGAATTCTATAGCTTGGGAAGAGTAACGCCAGTTTGTTTCATGTATTTCCCTTTTCTATCCTTGTAGGAAATTTCAGGCGGAGCCTCACCTTTATAGAATAGGAACTGACAGCCTCCTTCATTCGCATATATTTTTGCTGGCAGTGGTGTTGTATTTGAAAACTCTAAAGTTACATGCCCTTCCCACTCGGGCTCCAAAGGAGTTACATTAACTATTATTCCACATCGTGCATATGTTGATTTACCTAAACAAACAACTAATACGTCTCTTGGAATTCTGAAATATTCTACAGTGCGTGCCAGTGCAAATGAATTAGGTGGTATGATGCATTCTTTGCCCGGTCTATCAACAAAGCCTTTGTCATCAAAATTTTTAGGATCAACTAAAGCTGAGTCAACATTTGTAAATATTTTAAAATCTTCAGATACTCTTGCGTCATATCCGTAAGATGACAATCCAAAGGAAATAGTCCCATCTTTTTTTTGTCCGTCTACAAAAGGTTCAATCATGCCTTGTTCTAAGGACATTTTTTTAATCCAGTTATCAGACATGATGGTCATCTTATTTTTCTTCTTTCTTTCGTTGATATTCTTTTCTTTTTCTTAAATTCTGTCTCAAAGCCTCAGATAGTCGTTCAGTTTCATTAAGCTTTTTATTCTTTTGCTCGTCCTTCGAGGAACTGTTTGATTTCATCTTTATTCAACCCTGCTTTTTTAAGCTCTTTAACAAGTTTTTCTTCTTCTTTTTTATCTGTATTATCAGCTTGTTTGGACTCTCTTTTTTGTTGTTTTGCCATCGCGCGCTCTCCGCGTTTAGACTTGTAATCGTGATGAATGCCCATAATTGTCTCCGTGAATTGCGCTACTTTATACAATTTTTTTATAGGATTCTCTAGTAAAAACAAGGAGTGCTATAGAAGAATTATTTTCTAAGCTTACGGCTAGTCTTTAATGAACAGATCGCTTGAAAAATCAGAAAACTTTTCTGAACCATTTTCTGTAACTCTCAATGAGTGACTCGCTTCAACACCCCAGCTACCGAATTGCATTACTGCAATCATGTGAAATGTAACATTTGGATGAAGAATAGTTTGATCTCCTTTAGAGATATTTATTGTATGCTCACCCCAATCTGGAGGATATCCTATGCCAATTGAATATCCCGTTCGAGATTCTTTTTTAATGTCATGCTTATCAAGAACAGCCCAAAATTTTTGCGCCACGTCATCAGCTGTATTTCCAGGTTTAATGGCTGAAATACCTTCGTCTAAGGCTTCATTGGTAGCCTTAATAGCATCAATTTTTTTTTGTTCTGCCTTTCCAAGCAAAACTGTTCTTGCTAGAGGAGCATGGTATCTCTTATGAACACCAGCGAGTTCAACAATTGTAGCTTCGCCCTTAACAAACTTCTCTTGTGTTGCAGTTAAATGAGACGCAGATGTCCCTGCGCCCGTGGGCAGTAAGGTGGCGATACTTGAGTACTCACCACCAATTTCAGGTGTACCATAAAACATTGCTTTTTGAATTTCACCTACTGCATCACATTGCCTAATTCCTGGATTTATTATGTCAATTGCAGTTTGCATCGCATGATTGGTAATCAATGCAGCTTTTTTCATTAGTTCAATTTCATTATCTGATTTTATAAATCTCACCCAATTCACAAGCCTTTCAGAATCTTTAAATAATGCATCAGGCAATCCATCAATAAGTTTCTGATAGCAATAAGCTGTAAAATAATGACTATCCATTTCAAGACCAATTGATTGATTTTCCCATTTTTTATTTTTAATGATCTCGATAAGATAATCATAAGGATGATTGGGCCATGTATGGATATATTTTTCTGCATATACAATAATATTTTCTTGAGACCAACAGCTCTGTAAAAATGCACCACCAGCATCTTGGTCTCTCACAAATAAAAATGGCTCGTCTAAATCAACATGAACTAAAACACATTGTGCATAATAAAATGACCATGCATCATATCCCGTAAGATAATTCATATTTGCGGTATCCTGCGATATTAACAGATCTATCTTTTTTTCTTGCATCGACTTCTTAACTTTAGCAAGTCTGTCTATGTATTCGCTTTTAGGAAAATTCATAAATTTAGGATAGTCGTTCGCAAACAAGTTTGGTCCAGAAAGAGGACCCGATCACAAGAAGTTTGTCATTAAAGTCGTATGTAGAAGAATGTAACGACTGGCCGTGTGTTCCTTCTGTTCCATTGCCAATAAGTATGTAACAACCTGGTTTAACCATTAACATTTGAGCAAAATCCTCAGAAAATAACTTTGGATCACAATTTCCATCAACATTCTGAGTTCCAACAAGGTCTTCAGCGATCTTAGAAGCAAAAGCTGCTTGTTCGGTTGTATTGATTGTCATGTTTGTTCGAGTATCGTATGTAAATTCATATTTTATACCGTGAGCATTTGCAATGCCTTCAACAATGTTTCGCATACTATCTTCAATAATTTTATTGGCCTCAGGCGAAAGTGCTCGAGCATCTCCAGAAATTATAGAATGACCAGGTAAAATATTTTCATTTCCATCAGACTCAAATTTAGTAACAGATACAACCCCATTCATTGCGGGATTTAATTTTCTTGAAACTATAGATTGTAATGAAGTTATAATTTGTGTTCCTACTGTTATAGTATCAACTCCCATGTGCGGTAATGCGGAATGTCCACCTTGACCCCAAAGCTTAATATCAAAGAGACTCTCACTAGCTGTTATTGTGCCTGAACGTGTAGCGAAAGAGCCAACTTCCATTCCTGGCAAATTATGAAATGCATAAACTTCATCTATCGAGAATTTTTCAAACAAACCATCATCAATCATTGCTTGTGCACCTTGCGTTTTTTCTTCATCAGGTTGGAAAATAAAATAAACCGTGCCATTAAAATATTTTGTTTCAGAAAGATATTTGGCAGCACCGAGAGCCATTGCCGTATGACCATCGTGACCACACGCATGCATTTTTCCTTCATGAGTGGATTTGTATTCACAGTCACTCTCTTCATTTACTGGTAAAGCATCCATGTCAGCACGTATACCTATACTTTTATTGCTATTGCCATTTTTAAGGACTGCAACGATACCTTTTTTCCCAATGCCCTCAAAAACCTCTAATCCAAAACTTTTTAAAATTTCAGCAACTTTTGCTGATGTAATATCTAAATCAAAATTTAGTTCAGGATGAGCGTGAAAGTCATGTCTCCAAGCAATCATTTCTTTTTCAAAATTCTCTGTAACTACATTCATCTTTTAATACTTATAATTTCTTTCTAAGCCAATTATGAAACCTTTTTATTTCATACTCTTCGGGCATTAAGGTTCCACTTTTACGTATTGGATTATGTATGCCTTTTTGATTAAGTTCACAAGCCTCAGCATCCTGTTTCATAACGAGTACTGCAAAATCAACAACATTTTTCATTGAATATTTTTTATCTTTAAGTGTTTCTTTTCGAAAAATCCACTCAGCTGTTACTTCTGTGAGCTCATTAGATAAAGGAAGAATGCGAACCATTCTGATATGGTCAGTAAAAATCGCTAAAAACATAGAAGGCCAGCTTGTCATATAAATATATCCAGGAAAGTCTGTCTGATTTTCTAAGTATTCTACACGATGGCCTTGCGCGCTGCCATCCATTGACCACGTTTCAGTTCCTTTTTTCATACCGCCTTTATACTTTGGATCATCATGATTGATGAACCTTTTCCAGTTAGGATCATCTTTTATGTCTACAAGTCTTCGACCGTAGATAGGAACAAGATTAGATAGTTCTGGATGTAGGTTTGGACAATGTAGACACTCACTATAATTTTCCCAAAAAATTTTCCAGTTGCATTTTATTTTTTTTTTCCATGTGTAACCAATTTGATAATTACTCACATTCAATTGCGAAAAAGCATCACTATAATCTGGGAATACTTTTTTAGAATTCCATTTAGCACTATTGTTTAAGTTAATAAAGATTAGTCCATTCCAAATTTTAAATTTTACTTTGATTAAACAATTTTTATCTTTTCTAAAATTTTTTGGATCGGTTATAGAGGAAGTTTTTATAAGATTTCCATTACTTGCGTTATAGGACCATTGGTGATAAGGGCAAATTAATAAATTAGACTTTAGCTTTCCATTTTTTTCTTTTTTTAAAATAGATCCTCGATGACTACAAGAATTATAATATGCATTCATATTCCCCTCTTTGTCACGCACAAGAAGAATATTAAATTTACTTATTTCAACAGTATGAAAAGATAACGGCTGTGATAAAGCGTGTTCATGGCAAATGTATAGCCATTCCTTTAATAAAACTTTCTTTATTTCTTTATCAAATTGATTTTGATTGTAATACCAATTTAATGGTAGAGATTTTTCCGTTTTTTTTAAAATATATCCCTCACTCATGCTTGTAAAAATTTTATACCCTTATATTGTCTATGACTAGTTATTATGAGAAAAATGCATTGGATTATTCTATTTAGTGCCCTTGGTTTTTTAATTTTAATTGGTTCTCTGTATTTATATAACTTATACAACGTACCTGTCCTATCGAAAGAAGAAATTTTAAAACTTTCTGAAGAAGCAAAAGAACAAAGAGAAAATATTACAAGGCAAACTGTTTTTGAACCTTTCGAATTTAAAAAACCCAACAAGAATAAGAATGTATATTTTGGCGATCTTCATGTTCATTCAAGCTTGTCATTTGATTCTTATATTTTTGGCAATCGCTATGGCCTCGATGATACATATAAGTTTGCCAAGGGAGAGCCTATGCTGAATATGTTTGGTGAACAAATGCAAATCTCAAGACCTCTAGACTTTGCTGCAGTAACTGATCATGCAGAAACTTTTGGACTACAGGAAAGTTGCACTGATCCAGAGATTACAGAGGAGTCAAAAATTACCTGTGCAAGATTGGAGTCCCCTAGTTATAGATTTTTTTTTGATCTTCGCGAGACATCTGTTGAGAGGCCACCAGTAAGCATCATGTCAGCAGCTATTGGTGATAAAGAAAAGGAAGAACGATTTATAAAATCTACATGGAACAAAATTATAAAAGCTGCAGATAATCATAATGAGCCTGGAAAATTTACAACGTTTGTTGCTTATGAATACTCGCCCACATTACCTGATGGTGGCTATAACCACAGAAATGTTATATTTAAAAATAATACGGTCCCTGAAAAAGCTTTCTCACTTTTCGATGCTCACACAGCTATTGATTTATGGAAAAAGTTATTAGAAAGTTGCAACTATCCCTGTGAGTTTATGACAATACCGCATAATGGTAATCGCTCATGGGGATATGCGTTTGCAAACCATACTATCGACAATGAACAATATACACTTGAAGATTGGAAACTAAGAAACAACAATGAGCCATTAGTTGAAATATTTCAGGATAAAGGAAACTCAGAATGCAGTACATTTTTTGGAAGTACTGACGAAGAATGTGATATTGAACAATTTTATCCTAAATGTGAAAATGATGAAGATACATTATGCATTCAAGAAACTTCTATGGCGCGTGATGGACTAAAAAAAGGCCTTTCTTTGGAAAACGAATTTGGATTTAATCCCCTTGATTTTGGAATGATAGGAAGTTCCGACTCTCATAATTCTAATCCAGGAGATACAGAAGAATGGGATTACAGAGGTAGAACCAGCTTCGTTGGACCGTCTAAAAGAAGAGTTAAAGAAGGATTATTAATGACCCAACTTGTAAATAATCCAGGTGGTCTAGCTGCAGTTTGGGCTGAAGAAAACAATAGAAATACTTTATTTGAAGCCATGCAAAAAAAAGAGGTGTATGCAACTAGCGGTACAAGAATTAAGTTGAGATTTTTTCTCAATTTTAATAGTACAGAAGAAATCTATAAGTCTGTTGATCCAATAGCAGAATCCTATGAAAACGGTTATACCATGGGCAGTACTGTTATAAATAGCTCTATGCAAATACCCAAATTTTATATCACTGCTGAACGAGACTCATTGAGTGCGCCATTAGATAAAATTCAAATAGTAAAAGGTTGGACTGAAGATGGAAATGAAAAAGAAGTTGTTTACGATGTAGTCTGTAGTGATGATAGGGAAATTAATAATAGAAAAAATAGGTGCAAACCAACAAAAGCAAGGGTAGATTTTGACAATTGTTCATTTAACGAAAACTTTGGAGCCGATCGATTAGAAATTCTCTGGACCGATGAGAAATATTCATTTGAACAAAATGCTTTTTACTACGTTAGAGCTATTGAAAACCCTACATGTAGATGGTCAACTTATGATAGTATCAGAATAGATGAAAAACCCTCTAAAAACTATCCAAAAATTATGCGTGAGATGGCGTGGTCATCACCGATTTGGATAAAAAATAATTAAAGATATGTTTCCACAAGATCTTAAAGAAAAATACAAAGATTGGCATAAAGATACATACTTAAAAAAGAAAAATCTTTTTGAGAGTCTTGCTAAAGAAGGCCAGTCTCCAAAATATATTATCATTTCTTGCGTCGATTCAAGAGTAGATCCAAATTCAATATTTAAATCTGAACCGGGTGAGATGCTGGTCCATAGAAATATAGCAAATATTGTTCCACCCTATGATTATATAACGGAACATAGTGGAACAATTGCAGCTATTGAGTTTGGTATTACGGTCTTAAATATTAAAAATATAATTGTTATGGGTCATTCAAGCTGTGGTGGTATTAAAAATGGCTACAGTATGTGTAAAGAAAATTCCTTCGATACCAACTCATCAATTTCAAACTGGTTAAATCTTCTTAAGCCCTCCTTTAACAAGATTTGTAACTCGAACGAAAATGAGTCAATAAAAGATTTGGAGAAGATAAGTATTAAAACATCTATAGAAAATCTAGAGAGCTATCCATTTATTCATGAAAAATTAGATCGTAACGAAATCAATATTTATGGCTCTTGGATAGATATTGGATCAGGTGAAATTCATGTACTTGATTTTGCATCAAGTATCTTTCAGCCAATTTAGTTAGAATAATTTATTTAAAAGAATAAAAGACTTCTTTATTTTTAGTGATATAAAGTAGCGATGCAAAATGTCGTCTCAATTAAAAAACTCTCAAAAATTTATGATAATGATTTTCAAGCACTCAAAAATATCACCCTGGACATAAAGAAAAATGAAATAATTGCTCTGTTGGGTCCAAATGGTGCTGGAAAAACAACAATGATTAGCATTATATGTGGAATTGTTATTCCAACATCTGGCTCAGTAACAGTTGATAATTTTGATATTATAAAAGACTATAGACGTACTAGGTCGCTAATTGGTTTAGTTCCACAAGAATTATCATTAGAACAATTTGAATATGTATTTAACAATGTTTCTTATACACGTGGGTTATATGGAAAGCCTCCCAATCCATCTTTAATTGAAAAAATTTTAAAAGATTTAAGTTTGTGGGATAAAAGAAACTCTAGAATAAATGAATTATCTGGTGGCATGAAAAGAAGGGTGCTTATAGCAAAAGCTCTTTCACATGAACCTTCCGTATTATTTCTTGATGAGCCCAGTGCTGGCGTAGACGTTGAATTAAGGCAAGAAATGTGGCAAGTAATTAAGGATCTTAGAAATAGCGGTGTCACTATTATTCTTACAACCCATTACATTGAAGAAGCAGAGGCAATCGCTGACCGAGTTGCTGTTATTAATAAAGGAGAACTTCTAGTAGTTGATAACACATCTGACCTAGTAAAGAGCATGGGTCAGAAAACACTTGTTATTGAATTACACGAAGCTATACAAGTGCTTCCCACTAAATTAGAAAGTTACAATCTAACAGTCTTAAACAATGGATTATCAATCAGCTACAATTATGACTCGTCAAGTAAACAAACGGGAATTACTTCACTGTTACAAGATATGAAAGAAACTGGATTGAAGTTAAAAGACTTAAAAACTGAACAAAGCTCTTTAGAAAATATTTTTGTCGAATTGGTAAGGGAAAATTAATGAATTTTTACGCTATAAGAGCAATATATTTCCATGAGATGGATAGAATGCGAAGAACAATAGGTCAAAGCATACTTTCACCAGTAATTTCAACTTCTTTATATTTTATTGTATTCGGATCCGTAATAGGAAGCATGATACCAGAGCTTGATGGTGTGAGTTATGGATCATTTATAGTGCCTGGCTTACTTATGCTTACTCTTTTGACGCAAAGTATTTCAAACTCAGCATTTGGAATATTTTTTCCAAAATTCACAGGTTCTATTTATGAGGTGTTGGCTGCGCCGGTATCATCTTTAGAAATCATAATTGGATTTGTTGGAGCCAGTGCAACAAAGTCTTTAATTGTTGGTATAATAATTTTACTTACTGCAAGTTTTTTTGTTGAACTAAAAATTCAATATCCCTTGTTGATGCTTTTTCTTCTTATTTTAACTTGTCTTACATTTAGTTTGTTTGGTTTTTTAATCGGATTACTCAGCAATAACTTTGAGCAATTGCAAGTTGTTCCTCTCATAATTATTACTCCATTAGTTTTTTTAGGGGGTAGTTTGTATACAATCGAGATGTTACCTGAGTTCTGGCAGAAAGTTTCATACTTTAATCCTGTGGTATACCTGATAAATGGTATGCGATGGTCATTTTATGGCGCTTCAGATATAAATATCTTTATAAGTGTTGTATCGCTTGTAGGCTTTTTAGTAGCTTGTATTGTTGGGGTAGCTATTGTGATTTCAAAAGGATACGGTGTAAAAAATTAAGTAATCAGGATTTTGATTTTCTATCTCTTTTACGATCAATGGCTGATAGATAGCGTTTTCTTAATCTTAAATTTTTTGGAGTGACCTCTAATAGCTCATCCTCATTGATATAAGCCATCATTTCTTCTAGTGACATTTTTCTTGGTGGAGTTAATTTAACTGCTTCATCTGTTCCAGAAGCTCTTACATTAGTAAGCTGCTTACCTTTTAAAACATTTATTTCAAGATCGTTATCACGACTGTGCTCACCAACCACCATCCCTCCATAAACTCTAGTTTGGTGGCCAATAAACATTGTCCCACGATCTTGTAAGTTGAAAATTGCATATGCTGCTGCGCTGCCAGTATCAGTTGATATTAATGCTCCATATTTTCGTCCAACAATACTCCCTTTATAGCTATCATACTTGTTGAAAAGCCTATTAAGAACACCTGTTCCTTTTGTATCTGTTAAAAATTTATTTTGATAGCCAATTAAACCTCGCGAAGGTGCTAAAAAAGTAAGTCGAGTCTTACCTGCCCCAGATGCTCGCATATCTTGCATTTCACCTTTTCTTTGATTCATTCCATCAACCACAGTGCTTGTATACTCGTCGTCAACGTCAATAATAACTTCCTCAATAGGCTCTGTTCTTGCTCCATTTTCACCAACTTTGTATAGAACACGTGGTCTTGAAACTGATAGTTCAAATCCTTCTCTTCTCATTTGTTCTATTAGAACACCGATTTGCAGCTCACCTCGCCCACCGATTTCAAAAGCATCTTTTTGATCATTTTCTTCAAACGTAATCGCAACGTTAGTTTCAGCTTCAGCTAAAAGTCTCTCACGAATTAAAGTTGAGGTTACTCTATTTCCATCTGTGCCAGCAAATGGTGAGTCATTGACTGTAATAGTCACTGACATTGTTGGAGGATCAATGGGTGTTGAAACAAGTGGTTCTGTAACCTCAGGATTACATATTGTATCTGCTACTGATGTCACAGCTAAACCAGCAATACAAATTATATCACCAGCTGTTACCTCATCAACTGGCACTCTATCTGCCCCTCTGAACGTAAATAGTTTGGTTAGTCTACCCGTTTCTATTTGGGATCCAGTTAGATTAATAGACTTCACTTGATCATTTACTTTTGCGGATCCATTTATAACTCTTCCGATTAGGCATCGTCCTAAATAAGGATCTGCATCAAGAAGAGTCGCTAGCATTGCAAAGGGTTTTGATAGAGCTACAGTTGGCTCTTCAACGTGCTTTAATATTAAATCTAATAAGGGGTGTAGATTTTCTCGAGAATCTTCTAAATTTTCAATACACCAGCCTTCTCTTCCCGCCGCATATAAAATCGGAAAATCCAATTGTTCTTCGCTTGCATCTAATGCAACAAATAAATCAAAAACTTCATTAACAACCTCTTCAGATCTTGCATCATGTCGATCAACTTTGTTAATTACAACTATTGGTTTTAAGTTCTGAGCAAGGGCTTTACCTAAAACAAACTTTGTTTGTGGCATTGGTCCTTCTGCAGCATCTGCTAATATTATGACACCATCTGCCATTCCAAGAACTCGTTCTACTTCACCTCCAAAATCAGCATGCCCAGGAGTATCAATTATATTAATACGAACACCTTTCCAAACAATTGAAGTTGGTTTTGCTAGAATAGTAATCCCTCTTTCCTTTTCGAGATCACCAGAGTCCATTAAACGTTCATCTACGTTTTGATTTTCACGAAACATGCCTGTTTGTTTCATTAAAGAGTCTATTAATGTCGTTTTCCCATGATCAACATGAGCAATAATAGCAATGTTTCTTAACTTTAATGTCATTAGTGGAGTTTAAAATATTGTTGAATGTCTTCTAATTGCTTTATCATATAAAAACAAGATTTATAGTTATTAAGATGAAATATATTCTCGTGATATTTGTTAGCATGATTACAACGGCTCAAGCTGAAATTAGTCTTCGGCAGTACAACGGTCAATACTGCTATGATGGTGATACTTGCTACATCACAATGAATGGCATTAAGAAAAAAATTAGATTACTTGAATTAGATACCCCTGAAATATCAAAGCCAAAATGCAATGCTGAACTAGAAATAGGTATAAAGGCAAGAGATTACTTAAATGATCTTATTGCAAATGCATCAACAATTGAATTTAAAACTGAATATTTAGAAGATTATTTTGGAAGAGTTTTATCATATCTAATAATTGATGGTGAAGATGCATCAAGTAAAATTATCGAAAACCAATTAGGCGTTGTTTATGACCGCAATCAGAAATATGATTGGTGTCAGGATTTGAACGTCAATGAAACTATTAACTATACAGAATAAAATGAAGAAACTGATTTCTCTTATTATGTTAACTTTCTTACTTGCCCTCAATTCGTATGCAGAGGATCTCTCTGATCTAATTAGCCCGGAAACGTTTATTATTGATTATGAGGATTTAAATACTGAACAAATAAATACTTCAATGCAGGCCAAAAAAGATATGGTTCCAGTTTTAGGGAAAGACTGGATGATTGTGACAGCAAATTCTTATGCTTCTGCAGCAGGAGCTGAAATTCTTCAGGAAGGTGGAACAGCTGCAGATGCAATGATAGCCGCACAAGCAGTTTTAGGATTAGTTGAGCCGGAGTCTTCTGGGCTTGGTGGTGGAAGTTTCTTAATTTGGTACGATAACAAAACCAATAAAGTTACTACATTAGACGGACGGGAGACTGCGCCAATAGCGTCTTATACAACTCAGTTTCAAAACGAAAATGGAGAGACTAAAAAATTTTTTGACGCTGTCATTGGTGGTCTTTCCGTAGGGACGCCAGGTACTCCTGCATTAATGTTCAAAGCACATGAAAAATGGGGAAAAACAAAGTGGTCAAGTCTATTTACCGCTGCAATAAATCTTGGGGAAAATGGTTTTCCTGTATCTAAAAAGTTGGCGTCATCAATTGAAAGAGATTCAGATAGATTAAAAAAAAGTAGTCAAACATCTAAATACTTTTTACCTGATGGAAATAATCTTAAATATAAACAATTAGTAACGAATAGAGCTTATGCCGAAACGCTAAAAAAAATCTCTGCAGATGGAATTGAAGATTTCTATAATGGAGAAATTGCTGATGACATTGTAAATACAGTTCAAAACTATTCTAAAAATCCTGGGTTTCTAGAAAATAGTGATTTAGAAAATTATGAGGTATTAGAACGCGATCCAGTCTGCATAATTTATAGAGAACATAATGTTTGTGGTATGGGGCCGCCATCATCAGGGGGTGTCGCAGTTGCACAAATATTAAAAATTCTTGAGGGGTTTAACTTAAAATCACTGGGCTACAAAGATCCTAAATCATGGCAGGTGATTGGTGATGCAAGCCGGTTAGCATTTGCTGACAGAGATAGATATTTAGCAGACAGTGATTTTATTGATGTTCCCATGAAAGGTTTGCTTGATCATGAATATTTAAAAAAAAGATCTAAGAAAATAGAATTAGGAATAAGAACAGAAAATATTGAAGCTGGAAATCCTTCTCAAGAAATTACATACAATTATGCAGATGATAATTCACTTGAGCTACAATCTACAACTCATATATCAATTTATGATAAATATGGAAACGCGTTATCTATGACTTCTTCAATAGAAAATGCTTTTGGATCTAGATTGTTTACGAAAAGTGGGTTTTTATTAAATAACCAACTGACAGATTTTTCTTTTCGAAATGAAATTGACGGAAAATTAATTTCCAATAGATTAGAACCAGGTAAACGCCCACGATCCTCTATGTCACCAACAATCGTCTTAAAGGAAGGAAAGCCAATATACATAACTGGATCTCCAGGAGGCAGTAATATCATTGGGTTTGTTGCAAACCATCTTATTTCCCTTATTGATTGGGATATGAATGTACAACAATCTGTATCTTTGCCTCACGCAATTAATCGGTGGGGAACATACGATATTGAAGAATCAACAAAAGCTATAACGCTTAAGGAGAATTTGTCATCTATGGGATATGATACCAAGATAAAGAAATATTTCTCAGGTTTAAATACCATTTATATTGGAGATAATTTAGAAGGTGGATCTGATCCACGACGTGAAGGAATAGCTATTGGTGGACAATAGCATAAATAGATGGGTATGATTAAAAAACAAACATGAAAGCATTAGAATTTATCAATCTTTATCTTGAACATTTTAACAATGATGATTTTGAGTCATTAAAGAACTTTTTTGCATATCCATTATATATTAACGTTAATGGTAACATCATCTCTGTTAATGAATCCCCAATGGAACAAATGAAAAAACCCTCCAATTTGGGTAAAACTAAAGATATTGAAGTAGAAGTCATCAAAGAGACAGAAGATCAAGCCCATGTAATTCTAAGAAATGCAAGGAGATATAATAAAAGCGAGGAATATGTTGAGTCTATAACAGGATTTTATGCTTTGCTCAAAAAAGGGAATGATTGGCAAATTATTTTTTTGTCTGGTATTACTTATCAAGATCAAAAAATCTAAAAAATATATTACAGAAACTTTGCCCCTATCGCTTAATAGTAAAGCAGGTCATTGGTAATGATCAGCCGCTGGAGCGTAACCAGCTAGGGGCACCATAAGATTGCGGAAAAAAATATCAACAGTATATTAGATAATAATGAAACCTCCTCTGCCAAAAAAAATTCCTAAAATCCATATTGCACATGGCGATGAGCGTGTTGATGATTATTATTGGCTCAGAGATGATACGCGTAAAAATCCAGAAATTATTTCTTATTTAGAAGAAGAAAATCAGTACTTAGAAGATTGGTTTAGAAAAAATAATGATTGCCGAAAAATAATTTATGATGAATTAGTTAGTTTCATACCACCAAAAGAGGTTTCAATGAAAATTAAATACGGAGATTATCTCTATTACTCTGAAATTAACTCTGAACAACAATACAAAACATACTATCGTGAGCGTAAAGGGACTAAAGAGTTAGTTATTGATGTAAATGTGCTGGCTGAGGGTTTAGATTATATAAATGTTACATCAATAACTCCATCGCCAAACAATCTTTTAATCGCTTACGCCGAAGATTTATCGGGTCGACGAGAATACAACATAAAAGTTAAAGATCTAACGACCGGCAAAATTATAGACAGTAAAGTTGAGAGAAGCTCAGGGAGCATTGTTTGGGATAAGAAGAATACTTCATTTTACTATGCTCAAAAAGATCCTGTTACTTTGATAGAAAATAAGGTTTTTAAACACAAAATTGGAACTAATCCAAAAGAAGATGTTCTAATCTATGAGGAAAATGACTCGGAATTTCATCTTCATATTTATGAATCGCGAACAAAGAAATATTTAAATATTTATACCAGTAAAACTGAGTCTTCAGAGACGTGGCTACTTGATTTAGATGAAGAATTCAGTCAACCATTTTGTGTACTCAAACGATCTGATAAGCATCTTTATTCAATTGAAGATACACCAGAATATTTTTATGTCAGCAGTAATGCAGAAAATAAAAAGAACTTCTCAATTTTAAAATTTACGATTAATCAAATTAATGACTTTAATACGTGGGAAGCTGTAGTTGAACATGATGATGCCATTTTAATAGAAGATTTTATTGCTTTTCCTAAATATCTTTATTTAGAGGTACGCCAAGACGGACTGCCCAAAATAGTAAAAATTAATAGAGAAACATTGGATAGAAAGTATATTGAATTTAATGATCCTGCCTTTTCTTGTTATCTAGCAACCAATAATGAGTACCTTGATACTGTATTTTACTATGGGTATTCGAGTCCAAAGAAACCTAGTTCAATATTCAAAGAGGATATTGAGTCAGGTAAGATTGAATTAGCATGGCAGCAGCCCGTAAACAATTACGATGAAAATCTATATGAGGTGGAAAGACTTAAAATTACTGCCCGTGATGACACAAAAGTTCCTGTATCACTAGTATATAAAAAAGGAACTGACTTATCTCAAGCTCCTATTCTACTTTATGGTTATGGTTCATACGGCATTATAATTGATGCAGCATTTAGGACATCCATCTTGCCCTTACTTAATCGAGGATTTATTTTTGCTGTCGCCAATATCAGAGGTGGCTCTGAGATGGGGCGACAGTGGTATGATGATGGTAAAATCTTTAATAAAAAGAATACATTTTATGATTTTATTGATGCAACAAAATCACTAATCAAACAAGGGTATGGCAATTCTAAAAATGTATATGCAATGGGTGGAAGTGCCGGCGGTCTTTTAATGGGAGCAATCATTAATATGGAGCCAGAATTATACACAGGTATTATTTCAGCAGTTCCTTTTGTGGATGTTGTAACTACAATGTCGGATGAAACAATTCCATTAACTACTTTCGAATATAAAGAATGGGGCAATCCAGCAAATGAGGATGAGTATAAATATATTAAGAGTTACTCGCCCTACGATAACATTAAACCATCAAATTATCCTGCGGTCTTAGTCACATCTAGCCTTTATGACTCTCAAGTTCAGTATTACGAACCAGCAAAATATGTTCCAAAACTTAGAGAAAATAGTACTTCAGATAATCCAATATTAATGAAGATGAATTTAGTAGGTGGTCATGCTGGTAAAAGTGGACGATTAAATGCTTTGGAAGAGAGTGCTCTCGATAATGCCTTTTTACTTTGCCTGACTAGAGATTCAAATTGATACTTCATTTTTAAACGACAACTTATCCAGGCTCTCTTTCTTTGATTCAGTAATAATTTTTCCTCTTTTCATGACATAGATATAATCTGCTAAATCAAATGCAAAATCAAAATATTGCTCAACTAATAGTATAGTCATTCCCTGCTCATCTTTTAAATATTTTATGACTTCTCCAATTTGCTGGATGATGTTTGGCTGTATCCCTTCGGTTGGTTCATCCATAAGTAATAATTTTGGTTTTGAAATCATTGCTCTTGCAATTGCTAATTGCTGTTGTTGACCTCCTGATAAATCTCCACCTCTTCTATTTATCATTTGTTTCAATACTGGAAAAAGATCGAAAATTTCATCAGGTATGAAATGTTCATCACATTTTAAACATGCAAAACCAGTTTCTAAATTTTCTTTTACAGATAATAATGGAAATATAAAACGACCTTGAGGAACATACCCTACTCCTCTCTTAGCAAGTTGGTGGGGGCTAAAGTTAGTTACATTATCCCCTTCAAAAAGATAATTTCCTGACTTTGAAGGATAGATTCCTGATAAAAACTTTAATAATGATGTTTTACCAACTCCATTTGAACCCATTAAACAAGTAATTTCTTTATTTTTCGCTTTGAGTGAAACGTCAAATAATATCTGAGAAGAACCATAGTAAAAATTCAAATTACTTATATCAATCATGACTATCTTCCTAGATATACCTCAATTACTTCATTATTAGAGGATACGTGTTCTATAGAACCCTCCGAAAGAATTGAACCTTCATGCAATACAGTAACCTCACATTCAAGGTCTTTTACAAATTCCATATCATGCTCAACAACAATAACTGATTTATCTGCAGATAATTTTTTTAGAATCTCAACTGTCTGTCTTCTTTCATTAGAAGTCATTCCAGCTGCTGGTTCATCAATTAATAATAGCTTTGGTTCTTGAGTTAATAGCATTCCTATTTCTAACCACTGCTTTTGACCGTGTGATAACTCACCAGCAATTCTATCTTGTTCATTTTTAAGACTAATTTCACCTAGTATTTTTTCTATTAGATTTTTTTCATCTCTATTTAATTTTTGGAATAAAACACTGAAAGGACTTCTATTTTTCTTCATGGATATAAATAAATTTTCGAATACTGTTTTTAGCTCAAATACAGTAGGACGTTGAAATTTTCTTCCTATACCTAGTAATGCTATTTGAGACTCACTTTTCATTAGAAGATTTTCATCCCAAACAACTTGATATTTTTGATCACTTTCAAGCCATACGCTTCGTTCACCAAATAATACTTTACCTTCATCTGGTTTAGTTTGGCCCGTAATTATATCCATAAAGGTAGTTTTTCCAGCTCCATTAGGTCCAATAATCGCTTTGAGTTCATTTTTACCAATGCTGTAACTCAAACTATTAATAGCTTTAAAGCCATCAAATGAAACCGAGATTTTTTCAACTTTCAATAAAGTATTCATTTTTCCTTAACAAATATATTTCTTAAAAAACCAATTATTCCATTTTCACTAAAAATTGTGATTATTACAAATCCAAACCCTAACAATACTGTCCACCAATTCACCCATTCTATAGTAAATATGCCCAAAGGAATATCGGGTGCTTGTCCACCAGTAAACCATGATGAAAATAATGAAACAAAAGCGGCACCAATGATTGCTCCATACAATTTTCCTCTTCCTCCAATAGCAACCCATACAGCGAGATAGATCGATGCAATGGGCGCAAGCTCTGCAGGATTAATTATACCTGCTTGAGGGTAATAAAGAGCACCAGCAATACTTGAGATTATTGCTGTTAACACAAATATAAATAATTTATATATTTCGACATTATACCCTAAGAACCTTACTCGTGTTTCGTTATCTCTTATTGATGTAATAATTAATCCAAACTTGCTTTTCATAAGTGAATGAAAAAGTAAAAAAATAGATATTAGAAAAATACAACTTACCCAAAAAAATCCTATGGATATGACCTCTTGTCCTAAATACTCAATGCCAGGAATATTCTGCAAACCTGAGAGGCCATTATTACCCCTTAGACCACTGTCATTTTGAAATAAATATAGTGACAGAGCTAAAGTTAATGCTTGAGTTAAAATTGAGAGATAAACTCCAGTTACTCTCGACCTGAATGCAAGCCACCCAAATATAAATGCAAGAATACCAGGTACTGCAATAACCAAAATCAATTGTAAACCAAGACTATCTGCAAACATCCATATGGATGGTATTTCATAGCCACCAACAACTCCAAAAATCTGGTTTCCAATGGCATTTGATAATTCAGTTTCGGTTAATGGAAGCAACTCATTAGTGGCAGCCTCCTGAACAATAATGGCTGTTCGCTCATACATTAGCCACATTCCAATCATGTAACCACCAAGTCCAAAAAAGGCGAAATGCCCTAGAGACAGAATTCCGCAATAACCCCATACCACATCCATTGCCAGAGCAATTATGCATAGACAAACAGTTTTCCCTAAAGTTTTGACAAAACTAGTAGATATTAATCCGTTTCCGTAAGGTTCACTAAAAAATGTTATGAATAGCGAAAACATAACAATAACAATTGTAAAAATTAATGTGTGTCGAGCTAGTAAATCATTTATTGAATTAGTCATCAGCTGCTCTCCCTTTAAGGGCTACTATCCCTTTTGGTCTAAATTGTATAAATAAAATAATAAAGATGATCATATAAGTTTGCGCTGCGAGAGTATTAGATGGATTGAACCATTCTATAAATTTTTGAAGGAACCCGATTAGGGAGGCTCCCGCTAATGTGCCCCATATGTTGCCCACTCCTCCAACAACCACTGTCATAAAGCTCTGAACTATATACTCAGACCCTAGCTCGGATGTAACCTTAGAGAAAAGTCCAATAGCAATTCCTGCAATTCCTGCAATTCCTGAACCAAAGCCAAAAGTTAACATATTTATTCTTTCAGGATTAATTCCCATGTTGGAGGCCATCACTGGATTTTGGGTCACTGCACGCGTCTCCAATCCAAGTCTGGTACGATTCATTACAAAGAGCAACAAACCCAAGAATATTAGACTCAAAATAAATATGGCAATTCTTATGTAACTGATCGATAGATCGTCGCTCAGACTGAGCGATCCATCAAGCCACGATGGAGATGTAAGTGGTCTTGCTTGTGTTCCGAAAATATTCTTTGCAATTTGTTGTAATGCAATACTGATCCCGAAAGTGGCCAGTAATGTATCAAGTGGTTTACGATACAAATGACGTATAACGAGTCTTTCCATGATCACTCCAGCTATAAATGTAATTATAAATGCGAGGGGAAGTGCAACTAAAAGTGATAGTGTATGGTTACTTATAAATTGTTGAACAACATACCCTGTATAGGCACCCATCATGATAAATTCACCATGAGCCATATTAATTACTCTCATTACACCAAAAGTAATCGCTAAACCAATTGCTCCAAGAAAATAGATTGATGCAAGACTTAAACCATCAATAAGTAAATCAATATATTTATAGATCTGAACTCTAAAATTTATACTAGCTAGAGTATTTAGTGCAGCATTTGTTACTTCAGAAGAAGTTTCATTGTAAATCGAATAAAATATGAATTTGTTTACTTCTTCATTAATTTTATTTTCAGAAATAAAAGGAGGTGCTAAATTATTTTCAACTAATTTATTATAGGCAGCAATGCGAGACTGTTCATTGTCTAGTGAACTAATAGAATATCCTTCAATAGTATCTCCGCTAATATTTTGTTCTAATATTTTCTTTAATTCTTCTTGGGTAATCCTTTTTTTATAAACTAGATTTTCTGCATATAATTTGTCATATGCATCATTAATTGATATCTCAACATCTTCATTAAAAAAATTAGTTGTACCAGATGTTCCATTACTATTTTTGATTGTAAAACCAGGCACAATTACCCTAGCAATATTTTTATTATTAGGAAGAGAGATGCCGACTTTCACTTCTGAAGAATTGAGGAGTTGATTTAGAGAAGCCCTTATTTCGATCGCAGTATCGCCTTTAAAAGACTCGATTATTTCTAATTTTTTATCATTCGAGTCGGAGTACTTAACAATTGCAAATTTTAGCAATCGATCAATAACAGTTTTTAGTTCTGTATCTGTTTCATTTATGTAAGCATCTTGTAACACTTCCAAGTGTTCAGGCTGGATATTTCTTTTTAAGCTTTCTATGCTTTTTTGTCGTACATTAATATCTGAATTAGATATTTGGTATTTTACTAAAATAGAGTCTATTTTTGCTCTTACTCCACTGTTGGGTTTAATCTTTTTGATTTCTTTTTTGCTGTAATTGCCGATCCTAGTAAGACCATCTATTTCTAAGGCGTCAAGTGAATCTTCATTTTCATTAACTATAACTACTTGTTTCGTATCTTTTATATAGTAGAGACTCTTCGATTTCCACAGTTCTAAAAATCTTGAAACAATTTCATCATCAAAACTTTGTATGTCTCTGAGTATAGAATCAACAGTTTTTGCTGAACTCTTAATTATATTTTCTGAATTTTCTATTAAGAATATATTGAATTCATCATGGTGAGCAACTGCTGGTAGATTTATAAAAAAAACATACAGAAAAATTATATAAAATTTAATTTTCATAATTTAAAAACGCCATAAAGAATATTAACTATTCTTTACAGCGTTTTATTTAGGTTAAAATTAGTAGTTAGACTTTAACTGAACACAGCTGCTGGTCGAAGTATTATACATCCCACAACCTAAGCTTTGCCAATCTGATGTTAAAACAGCTGACTCTACTAAGTGATCTGTCCATGCATCTCCTGGAACCTCCGTCGTTTGGCTAATTATATCAAACTGACCATCCTCAAGGATCTCGCCTATTAAAACAGGTTTAGAGAGATGATGATTTGGGAGCATTTCAGCTGTTCCACCCGTGAGATTAGGAACTGTAATTCCATACATAGCTTCTCTAACTGCATCTACATCAGTAGTTCCAGCTTTTTCCACTGCTTTTACATACATGTTAAATCCAATCACGTGCGCTTCCATCGGGTCATTAGTAACTCTTTCTGGTCCCATAGTGCTTTTCCAGTTTTTGATAAATGCTGTATTTAAATCGGATTCAGCTGATTGAAAATAATTCCACGCAGCTAGGTGGCCAACCAAATTTGTTGTATCAAGTCCGGATAATTCCTCTTCACCAACTGAGAACGCGACAACTGGTATGTCTTCAGCGTTCACGCCTGCAGCTGCAAGTTCTTTATAAAATCCAATGTTTGCATCACCGTTAATAGTTGAAATAACACCTACCTTCTTTCCATCAGCCCCAAGTGCTACAACATCAGCAACAATTTTCGACCAATCCGAGTGACCAAAAGGTGTGTAATTTACAAAAATATCAGATTCAGGGATTCCTTTATCAATTAAATATTGATTTAGAATTTTGTTTGTTGTTCTAGGATAAACATAGTCAGTTCCAAGTAATGCGAACTTTTCAATGCCTAGTTCTTCTAGATAGTAATCAGTAGCTGGTATAGCTTGTTGGTTTGGAGCGGCTCCAGTATAAAATACATTTTTTGAGCTTTCTTCACCCTCATATTGAACTGGATAAAAAAGTAATCCGTTAAGTTCTTCAATTACGGGTAACACAGACTTTCTAGACACAGAAGTCCAGCAGCCAAACATTACATCAACATCATTGACAGTTATTAGTTCTCGAGCTTTTTCGGCAAAAAGTGGCCAATCTGAAGCAGGATCAACAACTACTGCCTCCAGTTTTTTTCCGAGAATACCGCCCTTTTCATTTTGTTCATCGATCAACATTAACATTGTATCTTTTAACGTTGTCTCTGAGATTGCCATCGTACCCGACAGCGAGTGTAATATGCCAACTTTGATAGTATCTGCATACGCAGTGATACTAAAAAAGAAAAATGACATAACAACTATAATTTTCTTGATCATTATTCGTCCTTTCATTTTTTTAACTGCTACATAATTTCTTAAAAAAATTAGTGATACGAATCTTTACACTTGCCAACATGACATCTTCAAAAAAAAAATTTAAACGTAATTTTTATATTACTAATTAGTATCTGTAATTTTAGTGATAAAAATAAATGACAATTATTTGTCAACTTGAAATTAAAACACTATGATAATTTCATGAAAGTAAATCTTCAAAAATCTTTAGGTACAATTGATGCAGAGTTTATAAATAATGATGTTGAAAGATTATATCAGCAAGGATGCCTTAAAGCTTTACTACCTCAATCCTACTCTAGTTTGTCTCAAATAGTTTTAGTTAACACATCTGGGGGTGTAACAAGTGGAGATAAGTTTAATATCAATATAGATTTACACAATACACATATGCTCACTACAAGTCAGGCTGCTGAGAAGGTATACAGTGGATATGGAGATGCGGCTGAACTTAAATATACAATTAACATTGATAACAGTACTCTTTTTTGGATACCAAATGAAACAATCCTCTTTGATAACTGCAACCTAAGACGTCAAATTGATATCAATCTTTTGAATAATTCAAATTTATTTTTCTGCGAAACAGTTGTTTATGGAAGATCAGCAATGAATGAAACCATTGAAAAAGGTTACTACTCTGATCGATGGAAAATATTTAATGATAATAAAATTGCTCACCTTGAAATCAATGGCTTTGCAGATAATATAAAAAGAATGCGGAAAAGTAAATTTATGCTTAATGATAATATTGCAATTAATACAATAATAATACTAGGTTCAGAGATGAATAAATTTTATACTGTATTAAAAGATAATATACATGATGAAAAAAGTATAACTACTGGTATTTCAGAGTGGGATGGTAAGATAGTAATAAGAAGTATTTCATCTAATAACTATTATTTAAAAAAATTTACAAAAAATATCGTATCAATCATGATGAATGGTAAAATTCCTTACATGTGGGGTGCTGCGTGAAGCTTTCTCCAAGAGAGATTGATAAAATGATGGTCAGCATGGCTGCAATAGTAGCTCGAAAGAGGTTAGACCGTGGCGTTAAATTAAATTACCCTGAAGCCGTATCAATTATTTCTGATTATGTTGTTGAAGGTGCAAGGGACGGCAAATCTGTAGCTGAATTAATGGAAAGTGCAGCACATGTATTAAAAAAAGATGACTGTATGGAAGGAGTTGCTGAAATGATTGCCGAAGTGCAGACAGAAGCAACTTTTCCAGATGGAACAAAGTTAGTCACGGTACATAAACCCATAAGGTAAGAATTATATGATTCCAGGAGAAATAACTACAAGTGACAGTGAAATAATTTTAAATAAAGATTTAGTGAGTTTGACAATGAAAGTCTCCAACACTGGTGATCGTCCAATTCAAGTCGGTAGCCACTATCATTTTGCTGAAGTAAATGAAAGCCTTGAATTTGATAGAAAGAAATCTTTAGGCATGAGACTAAACATTTCATCTGGAACCGCAGTAAGGTTTGAACCTGGGCAAACAAGAGATGTTGAGCTTATAGAAATACAGGGACTAAAAAAAATATTTGGGTTTAATAAAAAAGTCATGGGAAAAATTAAATGAAAAAAATTCAAAGACAAGCTTATGCAGCTATGTATGGCCCCACAACAGGGGATAAAGTAAGGTTAGCTGATACTGAACTTTTCATAGAGGTTGAAAAAGACCTCACAGTCTACGGTGAGGAAGTTAAGTTTGGTGGCGGCAAAGTTATTCGCGATGGCATGGGACAGTCTCAGGTTTCAAGAAGTGATGGAGCCTTAGACACAGTTATTACAAATGCTCTGATTCTAGATGTCACCGGAATATATAAAGCGGATATTGGACTAAAGAACGGAAATATTGACCATATTGGAAAAGCTGGTAACCCTGATACACAACCCGGTGTGGATATTATAATTGGTCCAGGTACTGAAGTTATTGCAGGTGAAGGTAAAATTGTAACGGCGGGCGGCTTTGATAGTCATATACATTTCATATGTCCTCAGCAAATTGATGACGCCTTACATTCTGGCATTACTACGATGCTGGGTGGAGGTACTGGACCAGCACATGGAACATTAGCAACTACTTGCACGCCAGGGCCATGGCACATCGGCAGGATGCTTCAATCATCTGATGCTTTCTCGATGAATTTAGCTTATGCAGGCAAAGGAAATTCTTCGATGCCTTCTGGTTTAGAGGAACAAGTTCTTGGTGGAGCAGCTGCTCTCAAACTTCATGAGGACTGGGGGTCTACTCCTGGTGCAATTGATAATTGTTTAAATGTTGCTGATAAATTCGACGTTCAGGTCATGATACACACTGATACGCTCAATGAAAGCGGTTTTGTAGAAAATACAATTAATGCAATTAATAAAAGAACCATTCATACATTTCATACTGAGGGTGCGGGTGGTGGACACGCGCCTGATATAATAAAAATTTGTGGTGAACCTTATGTTTTGCCATCTTCAACTAATCCAACACGACCATTTACTGTTAACACTGTTGAAGAGCATTTAGATATGCTGATGGTTTGCCATCACCTTGATAAATCAATACCTGAAGACGTAGCATTTGCTGAGAGTAGAATACGGAGAGAGACGATGGCTGCTGAAGACATTTTGCACGATATGGGTGCTTTCTCAATCATCGCATCTGACAGTCAAGCTATGGGACGCGTTGGTGAGGTTATTATTAGAACATGGCAAACAGCCCATAAAATGAAAGTGCAACGAGGAAGACTGTCTGAAGAGCAAGGCGATAATGATAATTTAAGAGTCAAACGATACCTTGCAAAATATACAATAAATCCGTCAATTGCTCATGGAATTTCTTCCTATGTTGGCAGTCTCGAAAAAAATAAAAGAGCAGATATCGTTATCTGGGACCCAGCTTTCTTTGGTGTTAAGCCTGAGATTGTAATAATGGGTGGGAGTATTGCCTGCGCTCAAATGGGCGATCCAAACGCATCGATTCCAACTCCCCAACCTGTATATACCCGCCCAATGTTTGGAAGTTATGGAAGGTCGCTTGAAAACTCATCGGTAACTTTTGTCAGCAAGAGTTCTCTGGAGGCAGGCAGCCTTAATCATCTCAATATACAAAAAAATATGCTGCCGGTAAGCAATACAAGGTCAATTTCAAAAAAAAATATGGTTTTAAATGATGTTTGTCCATCTATAGATGTAAATCCTGAAACATATGAGGTTAGAGCAAATGGAGAAATTATAACATGTGAACCTGCAGAAGAACTGCCAATGGCACAAAGATATTTTATGTACTGATTATGGAAATTTGTAATTCAATACTAAGTAACTGTGATTCCTCCGAAGTGGTTGATACAATTTCGCTATCTTATGAGGAGAGATTCATGCGACGCAAAAAATTAGTTTCTGACAAAGGTCATGAATTTCTTGTTGATCTTGAAGAGATGAAATCAGTCTTGAGTAATCAAGCGTTCAAACTTGAGAGTGGAAAATTAATTACTATAAAATCAAAAAAAGAAAATTTAATTGAGATCAAGTCAGAAAGTTTAAATAAATTAATATGGCATATTGGGAATAGACATATCCCCTGTCAGATTGAAGCTACAAGAATTCTAATACAAAGTGACCATATAATTGAGGATATGGTGAGAAGACTTGGGGGGCAGACAAAATCTGTGATTGAACAATTTAATCCTGAAGGAGGGGCTTATGGTTTGGGGAGAACGCATGGTCACAAGCATTAAAGATAAAAACTCATTGGATTTAAAATCTCATCAAATTTTACATCTTTGGTTCTCGTCTTCATTTCCTATTGGTTCATACGCATATTCGCATGGTCTCGAGGCTTTAATTGATGATAAGCTAATCAAAAATAAAAATGACGTATTGGAATTTATTAAAAGTATTCTCTTTGAGGGAACATGCAGAAATGAGTATATCTTTATCAAGGCTACCTATGATGGAATTAATGTGAATGATTTAGTGCTTGCAAGTTGCTCATCCAAGGAACGTCAACTTGAAACACTCAAAATGGGTGATGCCTTCCGAAAAATTATGTCTGAAAGTTGGGGCTATATAATAAGTAATGAGACTGCTTTTCCAGTCTGTATTGCTCAAGCAGGAATTAAATTTCATATTGCTTTTGATGATTTGGTTGACTTTTATATTCAATCATTCATCTCAAACTTAATCAATATGTGCGTTAAACATATACCTTTAAGCCAGAGAGATGGCCAAGATTGTATGGTGTCATTTCTTGGAATGATGAAAAGTTTCCATAATACGATGAAAGACTATAGCTTAGATGATTTACGCAGTTCCATGTTTTGTGCAGATATTTACAGTATGAAACATGAAAATCTTACATCCAGAATTTATATCACATGAATAATTTTCGAGGTCCTTTAAAAATTGGTATAGGCGGTCCAGTAGGTGCTGGTAAAACAAGTCTTACTGAGGCTTTGTGCAAAAATTTATCTAAAAATATTTCAATGGCAGTTATATCAAATGATATTTATACAATCGAAGATGCCGAGTATTTAATGAGAGCTCAAGTTTTACCAATTGAGAGAATTAGAGGCGTCGAAACAGGTGGATGCCCTCATACCGCAATTAGAGAAGATGCTTCAATTAACCTCTTGGCTGTAGAAGAAATGAAACAAAAATTTCCTGATTTACAGTTGCTATTGATTGAGTCAGGTGGAGATAATTTAGCAGCAACGTTTAGTCCGGAGTTGGTAGATTTATCAATCTATGTAATTGATGTTGGAATGGGAGGTGATATTCCTCGTAAAGGTGGACCAGCAATAAAAAAATCTGATTTACTAATCATCAATAAAACCGATTTAGCAAATCACGTAAATGTTGATTTAGATCAAATGAAATTAGATGTTGAAACTGCCCGATCAGGCATGCCTTATATATTTGGTGAAATGAAGAATAATAAGGGTATAGAAAATGTTGCTGAGTTTCTCAAAACCGAAGGCGGTCTTGAAATTAACTAAAATCCACTTTCCTGAATGAGTATTGAGGTAGTTGCATTAAATATATTTTGAAAAATATTATAATTTTCTGAATCTATTTTGACAGATCCAGCTGTCTGCCACTGTAAATCTTTTGGACTCTCTGAAGAAGTGAAATTTAGTTGATAAATAGCATTTTCAGGTCTCTGCACTTTTTTCTTCCCAAGTATTTCTCTTGATGCAATTGTGCCTCCATAGGTTGAAGTCAAAGCCAAATACGGCAACTCTTCGGTTGAAGTTTCATTTGATGATACTAATTCGACTTTTACTTTCGCAAATTCACTATTTTTTGCATGAAAGTAACCGCCTGTAACTTTTTTTATTTTATCAAGATCCGTTTCGCTAACAAAAGCTATCACTTGCACTTCTTCAGACTGAACAATTGAAAATAGCTTATCTTTTTTATTTACCCATTGATTAGTATTTAGACTTATCAAATCTTTTATAATGCCATCTGACGGTGCATAAATTGATAAAGCTTTATTTTCTTCTTTCAATGATTTCAAAATTTCAATCTCTTTTTGTAACTCATTCTCAAGTATTAATAGATTGCTAAGATCAAGCTTTGATCCCACTCTACGATCAAGTTTTTGCTGTATCATTTTTACGCGATCTATTGCTTTTTCAACTTTATTAGAAATCAAAGGACTGGTCATGACAACTAGCAAGTCTCCCTCAGCTACATACTGATTATGTGAAACATTGACCTTTCTTATCTTGGAGTCTTCCGATGCAAAAATATCAAGAACAACACCCTCTTCAATAACAGCTGGCAAACTCAGGGATGAGCGCCATGGAACAAGCATGGCAACCATAAATACTGCGAACAAAACGATTGACCTCATAGAAGATCTATTGAATTTCATTGACTTTCTAAGCTTCCACCATTGAATGACTTCTCTAGCAATCGGCAATAAAATGAACCATACAATTTCTATTACAAATAAAATAATTCCTAATATTTTAAATGTTAAATAATAAACCAATAATGCAATACCAATAAAAATGAAGAAACGATAAATCCACGTAGCCCACGCATAAATTATAAAAGTCCACCTTCTGTTAGCGACTAACTGTTCCGGTGGCTGAAATTTAAAGCCAAAGAGCCATTCTCTTATCTGCCATCGACCTAAAGCAAATGAACGCGGTTGCAGGTTTTCAGCTTTAAGATAATCAGAGAGCACATAATAGCCATCAAACCGCATAAAGGGGCTTATATTTATTATTAATGATGAGATCCAGCTTGATGTAGCAATGAAAAATGCTGCACTTTTCATAATACCCTCCGGAAAAACAGCCCATGCAAATGTAGCAATTAATGCTAGGTGCAGTTCAGTTAACATTCCTGCAAAATTTATTAGTAAACGCTTTCTGTGGTCAGTAAGTTTCCAGGCATCAGACGTATCCGTGTATAAAAATGGAAAAAACACGAGCATAGCTAGGCCAATAGATGAGACTTTACACTTATAATATGTAGCTACATAAGCATGACCCAACTCATGTAAAGCTTTCACAAAAATGATCGTAATTCCAAATAAGATCAAGCCGTTAATATTGTAAAAATATGAAAAAGTTGAGAGAAATTTCTCATAATTAGTTATTGTCATAAATATTCCAATTATTCCTAAACCATAAATAATCCGTCTGACTGTTAATGAGCTTAAGAACATGGCAATAGGTAAAGTTCTTTGGAGCCAAGTGCTCGGTCTTAATAAGGGTATTTTGAAAAATAGATAGTTGTGAATAAGTTTGAGAATCCAATGCTTATTCATTTTGTTTTTTTGAACCACCAAAGACTTTACTTCTTCACTGGTCTTTTTGATCGTCAAATTATTTTGATCAAGAAAATTGATAAACTCATTTATTTCTTCTTCACTGACTAATAAGTTAATTTCATTAATTTTTTTTATGAAATCGTCCAATTGAGATCCACTTGACCAGTTTTTTAAAAGATCAAAAGCGTTTTTATTGATTGAAAAATATTTATTTCTTAAAGAGTCATAAAGTAGCCACGATGAAGAGCCGTCCTCTTTTTTAGGACCCTCGCTTAATTTCAAATCTTGTCTGAGGTGTGGAACAATCATTTAAAATCCTAAAAATTGTCTTGTGAGATTTATAGGAATACGAAATATGTAATAAAAAACACTCGTCTTTTCTCCGTAGATTTTGGCGGTGCCTCTTAATCCTATTCTTGGAATCTCCCCTTGATTTTCCTCAAAATTTGCAAAAATTTGATAAGCTAAAATGTTCTCAGATGTAAGCGCAGGTTTATAAGAAGTACGTAATACTTTGCCGTCCAAAGAATTGAGGGGGTCACTATCTAAAAAAACTTTTACTCTGGCTTCCTTCTTAATCAAAAGAGAGTCTTTGGTGGGCAAAAAGATTTGAAACTCAATTTGTTCTGGATCAGCTATGGTTAATATTTTTTCACCAATGGTAACAGGCCTCCCTTGCCAATCAGTAAAGTCTTCAACAACTGCAATACCGTCTCGATCAGCAGAAATGATTGAATATTTCAGTTGTTCTTCCGCATAAACGGCTTCTTTTTTTCTTAACCCCACTTCGGTTGAAAGTTCAACCAGACGTGCTTTATCATCTTCGTTTGAAAATGATGACTGCTTAACTCTTAAAAGTTCAGCTTCAGCCACTTGAAGTTTTTGAAGTGCTATCTCATACTGATTTTTAAAATTTAAATCGTCTAGCTTAACTAGTTTGGTTCCTGATTTTACATTTTCATTAGTTTTTATTAATACTTGTTCTACAACGCCATTCACTGGTGATGTTACAATTGTTGGATCTTTTGCTACAACTTCTACCGGCGCTAGTGCTGACATACTGATAGGGAAAAACATCACTGCAATTACTAAGGTGATAACGAACCACTTTACCCAACCTGTAAACATACGATTGATACTTGCTATAAATGTTTTTTTTGAACTAAAAGCGGCAAGTGCGTGACTGAAAGTTTCAGATACATGTAATAATAAGTCTTTTTCTGAACTAGTGACAGGCTCTGTTCTCACAAGAACTAAATAACCAATATTTTTTTCTATTCGCGAGGATAGAGGTACAAAAATTAAATAATTTGGAAAATTTTCTGGAATGGTCAAATTAATTTCATTTAAAATAGGATCATTAAGTTTAATTTCAGATACAATATCATTGTTGATAACTCCTTTTTTATTAATAAGTGCCTCAACAAAAGTAACGGTTGGTGCAGTTCTATCAATGACCGATAAATCAGATATGGTATGTACTAGAAAGCGGTTAAGACTCGATTTCTTGAGCATAAATAAGAAGTTATAATCAATCACACTTCTCAGTTCATTGGCACAAATGAAACCAAGTTCTGTTTCACTTTCAGCGTTACGAAACTTTTTTTCAAGTGTAATTAGTCGTGCAATTTTTATTGAAGAATTTTCATTCAAAACGTTGCTGTCCCACTCATTCCCGGAAGTAATGTCTCATAATTTTGATCAAATTGTGCTGTAGCATCTATGGTTTGACTTACTGGATCAATGTCTGCTCCTAGAGAGTGAACCTGTGCACCATACTCTAAACCGTTCTCATCAATAACAATACGTATTGGATAACCCTCTGATAACCACGATAACCATTTACTGGAGATCATAAGTTTTGCCTCCAATGTGCCTGACCCAATAATTTCTATCAAAGGCTGCTGCCTTTCAATGCTTTCATACTCATTTACAAAAACTTTTGACATAGTGCCGTCATAAGGTGCCCGAATAATGCAACGATCAGTATTGAGTTCTGCAATATTTAATTCTGACTGTGCTCTTTCAACAGCTATTTGCGATAATTGAACCTCATACTCTCCAATTGATCTCATCATGGCAAGCTCTTGGTTACTTTTTAGCGTTACTATGGCGCTATCTAGCTCAGCTTGTACGACATCTTTTTGAGCTTCAAAAAAGGAACAATCAAACTCAATTAGTACGTCTGACTTTTTAAAGCTGTTCCCAACTTTGATAGGAATAGAAATAATTTTAGCTGAAATTTCACTTGATAACGTAGCCTCCTCAGTCGCAGTAACTAAAATACGTGTCGATCTATCTTCAGCTAATACACCAAATGATATAAGAAAAAGAAAGCAAAACGTTGCTAACGATATTTTAACTTTGTTCATGTATTTATTAAATTAGCTTACAAGACTAATAATTTTTTCGCCATAATTATCTATTTTTTGAGACTGCAACTTGAGTTGCTCATCTAGAGGAATAAATGATAGTTCATCAATTTCGTCAACCTGCTCTTCAGTCTCAGATGGTATAAGAATTTCATCGAGAATAATTTCAACTTCGATTGTTCTCTCTTCTCCATCTTCATCTTCAGCAATAATTTTAAACTCAAGCACTTGAAGGCTGTCTGCTAAAAATGCTGAGGCTGCAGAACCTGTTCGAGCTATTGATGGGTCCAGTGAGATTGATCCTGTATCTGAGTCAATAGTAACCCATTCAGGCAAAGAACTTCCATCTTTCATCTCAGCTTTGTACATTTTTACATTTGACTGATTATCATCGATCATATCCAAAGTATATTTGCCTGCATCAATTTGAATATCACTCAGTTTCATGGTGCCTAGGAAGTCCGTTTCAGCATTTAAATTGTTTGATGCTACTTGATCAGTCTTGCCATCAGTTTTACGAATAAGATTTACATTGGCATCATTATCAACCACAACCTGCGTCTGGCCAACGTTGCCTCGAATAAAATTTTGATCATTTTTAATTTTGGCTTTATCCAGAACAATGTTGATATCCCTTGTGTTTCCATCTTTGTCCAATGCAACAAGCTGTACTTCAACTTCTTGAACACCTTCAGGCATACTAGCCGTTGTTTCTCCTGTTTCAGGATTAACTTGTATCCATTCAGGTAAGACTTCACCGTTAGAGAGTTTTCCTGAATACATTTCAACATTCTTTTGGTTATCATCATTTAATTTAACACCAACTGATAAATCAGAGTCTTCATTAGTAGATGCATCGTTTGCAACAGCATCCATTAATCTCAAACCTCCATTGAATTTTAATGGTTTGGAGAGTGATGCGGTATCAGCGATTGACACTGTATCTAATGTAAAGCCATCGTCACTAGTAAACATTGATCCATCATTAACAACTTCTTGAATACTCGGTAGATTATCTTTTTTTGGTTTGATTATAATTGGCTTAAAATTAGTATTTGTTTCTTCAGATAATGTCTCTTTTTCAGCTATATAACCTGGCGCAGGTCGAACTGTAATTGTGAACGTGTGATCGGCATACAAACCTGATCCGTCAATTGCGCGAATAGTAATTGAATACGTCCCAGGCTCACTGATACTTCCATGTAATTTATTTTGCTTCAATCTTAGTCCATCTGGAAGACTCGTTTCTTTTTCTGTATCAGGATCAATAATTTTATATTCATTAATGTCATAAATACCTATATCAGGATCATCAAAAATTTGTTTGTGTTTGATATTTATTTTTTGTCCCGTGAAGATTGGGGGCACGCTTACTGGATTAACTACTTCAGGAGGGTCATTAATACCAGTTACTGTAATTTCAATTGTTGCAGGTACGGATGTCTCAGTATCCGTAGCCGTGTAAGTGAAATATTCAGTTGCAGTTTCACCAGGGTTCAGAGATTTTGCATTATTAGACACATAAGTATAGCTGCCATCAGCGTTAACTGTTATATCACCATAAGTTCCAGTTAAAGGTTGTCCAATTGTTCCTGTTGTTCCCGTTCCAGACTCGGGTCCCGTTCTGATTGAGTCTACTGTAATAGCATCACCGTCAGGATCAGTATCATTTGCTATGAGAGAGTTTAAACCTTCCTTGATTGCTGTACCGCTTGCACCAACTGCAATATTGTCATCCACTGGAACGGGTGGATCACTTATTCCATTGACTGTAATTGAGATCAGTCCAATGGATGTTCTTGAACCATCTGATACGGTATAATTAAAATGTTCGACAACGCTTTGTCCACGACCAAGATCATTAATTGAATCTTGATCAGCATCATACTTATAACTTCCATCGGCTTTCAAAGTTAATGTACCAAATTCACCAACTAATGGTTGTCCTATAGTTCCAGCATCACCTCCGCCTTTGTTATTACCTTTTCTTATTTCAGTAATGGTTAATGTATCCGAGTCTGCATCTGTATCATCAATAGCTAGATCAAATGTAGATCCATTTGCTCTATCTATGGATGCATCTCTGTTTACACTATCAGTGTCGTCTACAGCGACTGGATCGTTATCATTGATACCAGTGACTGTGAAAGTCAGTTGTGCAGTCGAAGTTTCAGTACCATCACTCACAGTGTAAGTAAATGTATCTGTTCCTGTTTGACCTGTAGGAAGTTGATCTGATTTATCTTGATCTGCAACGTAGGTATATGATCCATTGGCATTAACAGTGAGTGTCCCATATTCACCAGTTAGTGGTGTACCAACTTCACCATCAACAGTACCAGCCGCTGAAGTTTTAGGGCCGGTTCTAATGTCTGTAATGGTAAAACTTCCGCTTACATCGTCCGTATCCACATCTGTATCGTCGTGATCAAGTTCCTGGTCATCACTAATCAATCTTTTAACCTCTGCATCCTCGTCGACGCTATCTGTATCATCAACGGCAACGATTGCATCATTAGCTCCATTTATCGTAAATGTAAGTGTTGCGGTAGATGAGTTTTTGTCATCATCATCCTTTACGGTATATGTAAATGCTTCGGTAACAGTATCACCTGCATCCAAAGCTTCTGCTGCAGCTGTGTTTGGTGTGTATGTGTAACTTCCATCTTCCGCAATTGTCAAAGTACCGTAAGTGCCTAAAACACCTTGACCCGCAGTGCCTGTATTACTGGTATCATTTGATGAAATATTTGTAACTGCAAGACTTTCTTGATCTCCACCGGTGTCATTAGCAAGAACCCCGCTTAATGCATCTTTACTAACTTCTACGTTCTCACTGACTGTAGCGGTATCAGCTGAACCAACGGGTCCCTTGCCGGTTACTGTTATAGTCACAGTTGCCGTAGTAGTAGCGCCCTCGTTATCTGTGACCGTATAAGTGAATACGTCATTTGCCGTTGCGTTGTGTGCCAGTGCATCTGCAGCCGCTTTATTTGCGGTATAGGAATAACTTCCATCATTATTAAGGGTTAAGGTACCATATGTTCCATCTGTTGTTCCATTAACCGAACCGCTTGATGCTCCAGTGATTGCAGTCACCGTCATGCTTGAACCCGTGTCAGCGTCGCTATCGTTTGAGAGTACTCCTGTTCCAGCACTTTTTGATGCTGTAGCATCTTCATCAACGGCATTCGTATCATTGCTTGCGCTTGGAGCATCATTTACTCCTAAAATAGTAAAGGTTATGGTAGCAGTATCCGTTCCACCGTTGTCATCATCGACTGTGTAAGTGAAAACGTCAGTTGCAGTAGCATCTTTAGCTATCGAGTTTGCATTGTTTGCATTGTAGGTATAACTACCATCACTTTGAATAGTTAATGTTCCGTATGTTCCTGTTGCGCCACTAGCGCCAACTGATCCTCCCGAGATATCTGAAACAGTAAGTGTGTGTCCATCAGCGTCGGTGTCGTTTTCTAGCACGTCCCCCGTATTATCTCCACTTTCATTATTATTATTGCCGTCAGATCCTGTAACTCCAGTAGAATCATTCGTAACTGTCAATATTTGATCTTCTAGGATGTATCCTGTTCCAGCATTGCCATCAGCATCTGCAACAGGTGGGTTGTTGTTTGAACCAGTAATTGTGATTGTTAGTGTCGCAGTATCTGTATCATTTGGACTGCTCGCATGATCACGAACTGTATAAGTAAAGACATCAGTTGCTTGAGCACCGTTTGATAAGCCTGTTGAACCGCTTTGATCAGCTACATAAGTATAAGAACCATTTGCATCGACTGTTAATCTACCTTTTGATGTCGTAATTTCTTGACCAGGGTTATAATCATCAGAACCATGTCTGATATTTGTAATAATAAAATTGCCTGGTACATCATCGCCGTCAGGGTCAGTATCATCGTGATCTAATTCAAACGTTGATGCCTCGTCTCTCGTGATCGTCGATCCAGCACTTATTGTATCTGTATCTGCAACTGCAGTAATAGGATCATTTGCTCCAGTTACTGATATGGTTAATGTTGCGGTACTTGCATTTTTATTCGCATCGTCTTTTACCGTGTAAGTGAAAACATCTGTAACAGTTTCTCCTTCATCTAGCGCATTGTTGGTTGCTGCATAAGAATAAGTACCATCCTCGTTCATTGTTAGAGTACCGTGAGTACCAGTTGTCTCACCTCCAACTGTTCCAGATGATGCGCCAACAATTGCTGTTACTGCAAGACTTTCTTGGTCAAATGATGCGTTATCATCATCGTTTGCGAGCACTCCGTTTGTGGCAGCATTATTGTTAGTTACCGTTGCATTTTCAGCCACAGACGCTGTGTCCGCTACACCTTGGGGACCGATACCTTTTACTGTAATTGTCAGCGTAGCGTTACTTGTATCGCCAGCTCCATCGCTTACCGTATATGTAAAGACATCAGTTTGAACTGCACCTGTTGCAAGTCCATCCGCGCCACTCTTATCTGCAACGTATGTATATCTACCGGTTGAGTATAAAGTGAGGGTACCGTACGTTCCATCCACACCTGATCCTAAAGATCCACCTTGTATTGCAGAAACATCAAGAGATGCACTCGCATCTGCGTCAGTATCATTGAGTAAAACATCGCCTGTGGTATCACCGATTTCATTATTATTGTTACTGTCTGTTCCTGTCACAGCAGAACCACCATCTGAAACAGTCAATGTTCCATCCTCATTGATATAACCTGTATCACTGACAGCAACCGGGTTATCATCCTGACCAGTAATTGAAATGGTAAGTGTTGCGGTAGATGAATTTTTGTCATCATCATCTTTGACTGTATACGTGAAGACATCAGTAGCAGGATCGTTTGCATCTAACGCTTCAGCTGCTGCTGTATTTGGCGTATAGGTATAAGTACCATCAGCTGCGACAGTGAGCGTACCATACGTTCCAAGAACCCCTTGGGTTGCACTACCACTATTTCCTGTAGAGTCGGAACTGACATTCGTAACAGCTAAACTCTCACTATCAAAACTCGCATTATCGTCATCGTTAGCCAGCACACCAGTTGACGATGCATTGTTAGCATCGAGTAAAACATTTTCATTTACAGAAGCTGTATCAGCGACCGCTTGAGGCCCAACACCTGTAATTGTTATGGCTAATTCTCCTTCATCCGTGCTGCCATTTCCATCACTGACTGTATAGGTAAAGTATTCTATATATGTATCACCATGCGCTAAGGCGTCGGAGCTGCTTCGATTGGCTGCATAATCATATGAACCATCATTCCGAATAGTGACTGTACCATAATCAGTTGTAAATTCTGTGCCAACTGTTTTAGCGGTGCCGCTCTCACTGGATCTTCCCAATCGTATGGCCGTAATTGTAAAGTTACCACCTGTATCATCGCCATCAGGATCTGTATCATCGTGATCTAACTCAAACGAACTTGAGGTATTTCTTGAAATCGATCCATCTTCATTCACAGTATCGGTATCGTTAACTGCGGTAATAGGATCATTCAATCCAAGCACCTTGATGGTAATAGTTCCAGTATTGGTTGCGTTAGCCGATCCTGTCTGATCATCGACGGTATAAGTAAAAATATCTGTCGCTGAGTCCCCAGCATCAAGTGCATCAGCTGCATCTTTTTCGGCAATATAATCATACTGACCAGTTGAATATAATCTGATTTTACCATACGTACCGTCAAGATATGAACCAAGTGATCCGCCATTAATGCCGGTAATAATTAGAGTATTTCCTGTGTCAGCATCTGTATCATTTGACAAAACATCCCCTGTGGTATCACCGCTTTGATTGTTATTATTGCTATCACTTCCTGTAACAGCCGCTCCCCCGTTTAGAATTGATAGTTCAGCATCCTCATTGATGACCCCTGTATCTGCAACTGCAACGGGTTGAGTATTGGAAACTGGAGCTCTGGTAACAATACGAATAAAATCACCTTTCTCACCGTTCTTGGTTCCAACTTTAATTGTTTTGTTTGAATTTGATACTTCAAAAAAGTCCTTATTACCCCGTGTACCAGGACCCAGTGGTTCATTACTTTCATATTCAAAATCTCTTTTGCCCCATTGGCTAGTTCCTTCAACTGGGTAGAAACTACTTGCCCTGGATATTCCATCCATAAAAACAGTATTGGCCGGCGTGGTAAATACCCCTAAAATTTCATTTTCGAATGTTACCTCTCCATCCCTATCAGTAGTTCTTCTGCTCTCACTATTGGTATCATCATTGGAAAAAAGCATATACACGTGTACAGGTCCATCAGTGCTTGGATTCCACGAAACGTTAGCTCCATAGTCTACGTTAAAAACCAAAGTAGTATCGTGTGTTACATCTGCGTTTTCTTGAACAAGAATAAAGCGATTATACTCATCAGTATTTGAGCCATCTTGTGTACCACCTAGAGCAGGGTTGTTAAAGTTGACATTTGAATCTTCCTTTACAATTACATTATCAGTGCCATAACTAGCAACACCTGTTATTAAAGAGTGTTGATAGTTCACAACTTCAATATTGTGTGCTTCTATAATGCCAGTGCGCTTTTCAAGGTCCCAATCCCCACCTTTACCTGTAACATCATCTGATGCCGCTATATCAGCATCCGTGATGTCTGCAATTTGTTTGATTAAGATCTCGCCACTTTGATCTGCAGCAACGTTACAACCATAAAATAAGATATCGCCATTCTCACTAAGACTTGATCCAATTTCTTGAAGAATGTTTTCATAAGCATTTATTGTGTTACTGTTCAATACAGCCGTACCGAATGCAATCTGTCCTACGCTACCGTGACCAATGACATGAACCGCATCTATATTTTCTTGAGATGATAAAATATTTTGCATGGCAACAAATCCATCTTGATCACTTTGTATGACATGAACTTCTATATTTTTATCAAAGCTATTTATAAGAGTTTCAATATCTTCAACAGTACTATCAATAAATATAATCTGTCTTGATTTTGCATTTTGAGATGACGCATCTACATTTACAAAAGGTAACTTTGTGTCTTTATCAACTTTGAAGTGATCTGCTTTAGATGGCTTATCGTTCTCTGACTTTTGAAACTGAGCCAAATCATCAACTGCATCAATTGCGGTTGCCACTGCGGCACCATCCAGCATGAGACGGGGTTCCAAGGCCTGAATAAGTTTATTGCTCATTTTTATATATATTATCCTGTATCAAAATAATTATTGGCAACTATTCATTTGTTTATACATTAGTAAATTTTGAAAGGTACTTTCATACGTCTAAAAAACCCATTTTGGGCAAATTATTTTAGGAGTTTTCAAGCAAAAGTCTATAATCCCAAAATAGAACTAACGATACAAACAAACACCCTTACTTAATGAAATTAATTAGCTCAAAAATAATTTTATTTTGCCTATTTATAGCACTCAGTGCCTGCGCTCGAACACCCCATGTTATTGATGCTGAAATATTAAATACAAGTATTCAAAAAGATTTATCATTACTAACAGTTAATGCCCCTTTAGAGAACATAGACCTACACACAGCAATTGCTATTGGCATTAAAAATAATCGTGACTTGCGTATCAGTGTTATGGAATCTGCATTAGCACAGAGACAAAGCGATCTTCAACGGTTTGACATGCTTCCTGATATTGCACTTAATGCAGGTTACTCTGAGTTCAATGAATTGCAACCATCGACAAGTGTTAGTGTTGATAATGATATAGGAGATGCACCAGCATTAGATGGAACGCAGTCATATACAATTTCAAGAGCTACAGGATTGGAAACGAGAAATATTGAATTCACATGGAATGCGCTTGACTTTGGATTATCTTATATAAGAGCTGGTCAACAAGCAGATCGCTACTTAATTGCAAAAGAACTTGAGAGGAAAGCAACTCAGAATATTACAAGAGATATCATTCGTGCTTACTGGAAAGCGCAAGCCTCAGAAAATCTCCTAAAAAAATTAAATCCCCTTCTTGAGAAAGTTGACACAGCCCTTGCAGACTCGAAGTATATTGAGGAGCTTCTTATATCGGCACCGATGGACTCATTGCTATATCAAAAAGAATTACTTGATGTACAGAGAACGCTTCAGACACAGCAACGAGCATTAATAAATTCAAAAAATGAACTCGCAATTCTTATGGGATTATTACCGGGACAAAAGTTTAGCCTCTCAAGTGACAATAGTTACCTCACCAGTGTAAACATGAACATCGAAACAATGGAAGAGATAGCACTTATTTCAAGACCTGAATTGATGGAGAGTAGATATCAAAAAAGAATTACCAGTAAGGATACGAAGGCAGCCATTTTGGGTTTAATTCCAAGTATAAAATTTAACGCAACATATGGATACTCAGATAATGAATATCTCTTAAATCAAGATACTACAGAGTACGGAGCATCAATTGGTGCTAATCTCTTTAATGTTTTTTCTTTAGGAGCTGTCACAAAATCATCTAGAGCAAGTAAAGATTTAATTGCAGAACGTCACCTTGCCATAGCAATGACAGTGCTGTCTCAAGTTCATCTTTCAAATATGAACTATGCTCTTGCAATTGAGGAATACGATACCGCACAAAGGTATCTAGATGTAGCTCAAAGGATCAGTAAACAAGTTCAAAATGCCCAAAAAGTCTCTCGGTTTGGGGAACTTGAAGTCATTCGGGAAGAAGCAAGTTTATTGGTTGCTGAGCTGAGACGAGATCTAGCATTTTCCGAAATGCAGCACAGTATCGGTCAAATTTATGCTTCAATGGGAAAAGATATTCTTCCTGAGAATCACCAAAATTTATCTATCCCTGATGTAAGTAAAAAAATTGAAACCAATCTTTCAGAATGGGGAGAAGTTTATCAAGCGGCGATAAATATTCCTATAAGTGAGCAAGATCCAATGCTTTTAATTATAAACGATCCAATCAATACGCAGCAAACCAGCAATAAATTTCAGATTTCTGATAATACATTCAACATAAGTGGGCCAGGTAAATTACGTTTTCAAGCTATGCAGGAAGATGGGACTCCTTTACCCAGATGGCTTGCTTTTTTAACTTCTGATTTATCTTTTGTGGGCAATCCTCCGAATGACGTCTCTGGAATAAAATTAAAAGTTTCAGTTGCAAATGCTCTAGTATCTGTTGAAGATAACTTCACACTGCAATTTATGGATGAAGGTGAATTCCTTGCCCAAGAAAGCGAAAAAGCACGACAAAAGCTTATTCAGTTAGGCACTGATCAAGCTGAAGAGAACAGCATTAGTTTAGAACAAGAGAATGAGGCCATTGAAAATATCATAGGAACAAATGATGAAGTTCAAGAGATTGCTGAAGTAATAGATGAACCAGAGATTAATCTAGATGAATACACAGTTTCAAATGAATTGATTATTAATGATGCAGACAGTCTCAATGAATTACTAGATTCTGTTGATAACACCCTTAAAAATGCTCAAAATATACTTGATAATATAGCAATTGATACTGAAGAAGAAGCCGTTACAGAGATTGATGCAATTGAGAACCAGGTAGAAGCATCTCTGTTACCCGATGATGAGACAACAATTGATAATACTGAAGAAACATTAGATTTGGTTAACGTTTTACCAAAAAAGAAAATTTTAAATACCGTTGATGAAAATAGCCTTATTGAGGAAGCCAATGCTGCGAGAGATTTACTTACAGAACTCAACAATACAAGTGAATTAGAAAATAAATTAGCCGAAGAAGCAACCCAAGCATTAGAAGATCTCGCTCAACTCATCGAAGAACCTACAGAAGTTGTATCAAATGCATTTAGTGCCCAAGCAAATGATATTGAAGAAACTGAATTAACCATTGATACCCGCGACGCTGAATATGCTTATATAAAAATTGGATCTTATACACGTGGTAATTCTGCATTTAGTTTTATGAATTACATTTACGATGTAATGGGATTTGACAGTAGATTTCTCAAATATGATATTAATGTCGATAAATTAGATAAAAATGACTATTCCGTCATTGTAGGTCCGGTACCAATGAATGAAGCAAAATCTATGCTAGAGGCACTCGATACGCAATTGAGTTCACAAAATAGTTCTTTAGTTGAAGCAGAATTAATCTGTAATGAAGAAATTATTTTAATGTGTTCAATTTAAGGCTGGGATAAATCCTTATAAATTCTAAAGTAAAAATTCATCATATCGCGCGTTGTTATTGCTTTATTCTTGATAAAGGTTGCTACTTCTCCGTCCTCTTTATTAGCATAATTAATTCTAAACAATTGACGTCCTTTTTTTTCTAAATGTCCAACTTTTATCAATTTATTACTACATCTCCTTACGGTTTCTCGCGGCATTTTAGATGCCTCAGCAATGGACGAAATATTGGTTGGTAGGAGATAATCATTTTCATATAACTCACTTATTGTTTTGAAATTTAGTATTCCAGTACGTTTCCTAAAATAGATCGATGCAGACAAAACAACTCGATCACTAGGACTTAAAGATTTATCATTACCTTCTAGTGTTAAAACTCTTACCCAAAAGTGATACATGGGTAATCTAATTCGATTCCATACCTCAGGTTTTACCCTTGCTAAATTAATAATGGAGATTGGTTTTAAATTTAATTTAACTTGATACTTTTCCTCAAGATTAGCGATAATATCATCGAATGTTCTCATTAATGACTTCATAATTTTGCTAAGAGAGTCAGTAAATATATACTGTACATACACCTCCATGTTTACTAGATAACCATACTTTTTATCTTTCTTTACAAACCCAGCCTCTATCAGCTGATTTATGTATCGCCTTATATTTTCACGTGGGATAGAAAAAAATTCCTCAAGAACTTTAAGAGATATTTTTTTTCCAAGAAAATTGTTAAATGGAGTTATAAAAAAATTATCATCCAAGAAATCCTCAAGTTTCATTTCCTTAATTTGTTTTCTGTATTCAGGAAAAAGATTTTCGTTTACATTTGCGTTAGTAAGAGAAAAAAGAATGATGAACGAAAGAACTCCAATAGACTCATCTTGAAGTCGTCTGTCTTTTGTTATCCAATTATTTGGACTATTTTCCCAATCAGGTTCTGTATGCAAAAATAAATTTTGATACCGTGAAATGTGGATTAACAGCAGCAATGAGAAGTTACCATCTTCTAGATTGTTAATGAGTTCAATAACTTTACTTTTTTTTGCTGCTAGACTTGAATTCATAATATAACAGTATACCCAAATTGGGTTTTTAGTTAATTAAATATAGATTATAATCCCTATTGAATTAAAAGAATTGGAAGTCATAATTCAAATATGAATAGTAGTTTAGCAAAAATCGCTCAGCAAAAAAAAATTAAATACTTCTTAATAAGTTTTGTGGATTTGTTCGGTATCCAACGTGCGAAATTGGTTCCTGCTCGCGCTATTCCTGAAATGCAAAAAACTGGTGCTGGATTTGGCGGTTTTGCGACTTACCTTGATCTTGATTTTGCAGCTCCCGATATGTTTGCGGTTCCAGACCCTGAAAGTCTAATACAATTACCGTGGCAACCAGATGTTGGTTGGTTGGCCAGTGACTTAGTAATGAATGATGCTCCAATGAGTCAAGCTCCACGTGTTATTCTCAAACGTCAAATTAGTCAAATGACAAAACTCAATATCAAAATGATGACGGGTGTTGAATGTGAATTTTTTATACTTAATGAAGCGGGTACTGAAGTTGCTGACGCGAGAGATGACGCACAGAAACCTTGTTATGATGTTGCAGCATTAATGAGGCGTTATGATATTTTAAAGGAAATTTGTGACTCCATGATTAAGCTTGGGTGGAAACCATATCAAAATGATCATGAGGATGCTAATGGTCAGTATGAAATGAATTGGGATTATTCTGACTCACTAAAGACAGCTGACCGACATGTTTTTTTTAAATTTATGGTCAAAGCTATTGCTGAGAAGCATGGATTGAGAGCAACTTTTATGCCAAAACCTTTTCATAATTTAACTGGAAATGGTTGCCACGTTCACGCATCATTATGGGATTTAAAGAAGAAGAAAAACTATTTTCTTGATAGAGATAATGAACTTGGTTTGTCTAAAATGGGATATCACTTTATTGGGGGAATAATGAAATCTGTAGATTCATTCTCTGCATGGTTTAACCCTTCATTAAATAGTTACGATCGTTTGAATGCAAAAACAACCAATTCAGGATCCACGTATTCACCTACCGCCGTTACGTATTCTGGAAATAATAGAACCCACATGATCAGAATACCTGATAAAGGACGTATAGAATTTAGACCTGCCGACGGAGCTGTAAATCCATATCTTTTGCAGGCTGGGCTAATTGCTATGGGATTAGATGGAATAAAAGCCAAAAGAAATCCTGGCAAAAGAATAGATATAAATATGTATTCACAAGGTCATAAGTTAAAGAGAATTAAAAAGCTCCCTCATTCTCTTATAGAGTCACTTAATAAATTTAAAGCCAGTGACGTTGTAAGAAAATCTATAGGTTCAAAGGTTGTTTCTCATTACATAAAACTTAAAAAAAGAGAAATCACAGAACACAATAAAGTAAGCGAAGAAAATAAAAAAAATTGGGAAAGAAAAAATATTATTGATTGCTAATGTTGCTTCGTGCCTAAAACTGTAGCGACTAAATGAATTCGATCTTCTTCGCCTCCATTAATTGCAGTATGATATTTGGTATTGTCAGTTAAGTATATATTTCCATCAGCAGGTATGTGATAACCTGTATGCTCAATAAACATCCTGGAACCATAATTTGTTTTAATGGCTATATGAATTCTCTTCTCTGGATCACGATGCCAACTCAAAGTTGTTCTTGGAGGCATTTTAATGACCCTGCACCTTCCAATCTCAAAAAACTCACTTATTTTTTCATATACATACTTGAAATATGAATTATCTAGCTTGGAATTAAATAGCGTGTACCTGGACTCATCAATGTATGGCTCACGTTCCATTTCTTCAAATGAAGAGTCAGGTTTTGTCCAATATTTCCCTCTGATATTTCCACCGAACCATTCATCAAGTTCCTTTGCATCATAGTTTAGGCAGATTGCATTTGATTTTAACATCCCGGGTTTTGGAGCATCATTTTCAAAGGGTCTAATTTTTATTAAATCATTTACAGCTTGATTTAACTGATCAACATCAAATGAGATTGATTCCAATCTCTCGATATATTGATTTATTGGCGTGTACATGTTTTCTAGTTTTTGCAATTTTAGTATCAATTATGAATATAGTGTTTTATTCAGGGAAAGGAAGATTTTCAAACTGCTTGATGGGCTTAAATTGTCGCAGTTCCTCAAATTTATAGCTGAATTCCAATGTTTTTTAGTTGTAAATAGCTTTTTATTGCTTGCTGTCCTTTTTCTCGACTATAGCCAGATTGCTTGTAACCCCCAAATGGTGTCGCAATGCTTCCTGTGAACCAACTATTTACATACACTTGTCCGCCATTCAATAACGATGCTGTTTTTGTTGCCATATCTAAATCTCTCGTAAATACACCAGCTGCTAATCCGTATTCTGTATCATTTGCAATATGCACTGCTTCTTCATGATCTTCATAATCTAAAATTGATAAAAATGGACCAAATATTTCTTCTTGCGCTATTGTCATTTCAGGTTTTACTTCTGAATATATTGTAGGTTCAAAAAAGTAACCTTTACGATCAATTCGATTACCTCCTGAAATTACATTTGCTCCAGCTTGTAATCCGGAGCGAGCATAATTTTCTATTTTTTGCAGTTGTTCCTCAGATATTACGGGAGTAAGATCAACGCCTTCTTCATCACCAGGTCCAACTTTTATTGAACCAGCAAGCTTTGACAACTTATCGAGTACTTCCTGTTTAATCGACTTATGTACAATCATACGCGACATCGCAGAACAGATTTGACCGGCCTGACTGAAAATTCCAATTTTAGTTGCATTGACCACTTTATCAATATCAGCGTCAGGCAAAACAACGGCAGCTGATTTACCACCAAGTTCAACAACTGCTGGCACAGCTCGATCTGCTGCAGCACGCAAAATAGTTTTTCCAGTTTTAACTGATCCTGTAAATGTAATTTGTGCAACATCTGGGTGGGCAGTTAAAGCTGCCCCAGCTTCGTTACCATATCCAGTCACTATATTGATCAGCCCAGCTGGAACTCCAGCGTTATGAATTGCTTGAGCAAAAAATGAATGTGTAGCAAGGGGCGTCAATTCAGCAGGCTTAATTACAGTTGAATTTCCTGCAGCAAACGAACACGCTAATGAACGAGCTACCATAGATATTGGGAAGTTCCATGGAACTATATGACCAGAAACTCCATAAGGTTCATAAATAGTGTAATCCATAACCTGACTGTTAACTGGGATTGTCTGCCCTTCTATTTTATCTGTCAGACCGCTATAATAATCAAAGTAGTTTGCTGCCTCGATAAATTCGTTGATTGATGATGAAAGAAGCTTTCCATTTTCGGCACAAAGTAGTGCTCCACCCTCTTTACTTATTTTTCGAAGTTCTTCTGCAATCCCACGCATAAGTTTAGCACGCTCCATTGGATTCATATCAACAAGAATTCTTGATTTATATGCTTTTTTTGCAGCATCAACAGCATGATTAATATCCACTTCTTTGCCACAAGTTATTTCACCAATAACTTTCTCATTAGCAGGATTAAGAACGGGAATTATTTCTTCGTCAGATGCGTCAAGCCATTCACCATTTATATAATGCTGATATTTTTTCATAAGTTTATATACTTCAAAATAATACTGTTCTTAAATAAGAATAGTTAAATTAATTTAATTTAAAAAACCCTAGATTCCCAACTATTTTTATCCTAGTGTGACTCACATGAATGAAAAAAAGTCAGATTTTGTTAAATTCGAGCAAGTTGATAAAAGTTACGACGGTAAAGAGCTTGTTGTTAAAGGTCTTGATCTAGATATTTCGGAAGGGGAGTTTTTAACTTTGCTAGGACCATCAGGATCCGGAAAAACTACAACACTTATGATGCTTGCTGGTTTTGAAACGCCGACTAATGGCGAAATTTATTTTGATGGACGTCCTATCAATAATATTCCTCCACACAAAAGAGGTATTGGAATGGTTTTCCAAAATTATGCTTTATTTCCTCATTTATCAGTTTTTGAAAACTTAGCTTTTCCATTAAAAGTTAGAAAAATAGATAAAGCAGAAATAGAAGAGAGGATTAATCGAACTTTAAAAATGGTATCACTAACTGGATTTGAAAATAGGATGCCAGCTCAATTGTCAGGAGGACAGCAACAAAGAGTTGCTGTTGCAAGAGCTTTAGTTTTTGACCCAAAACTTGTACTCATGGATGAGCCACTTGGTGCATTGGATAAAAATTTGAGAGAAAGTATGCAATACGAACTAAAACATATTCATGAGTCCCTTGGTGTGACAGTTGTTTATGTTACTCACGATCAAGGAGAAGCTTTAACGATGTCAAATCGTATTGCTGTATTTAATGACGGAAAGGTGCAACAACTATCAGGTCCTAATGAATTGTATGAAACGCCTGTAAATTCATTTGTTGCTAGTTTTATTGGAGAAAACAATACATTTACCGGAACGGTAACAGAAATAGCTTCTGGGTCTGCAAAAATTCAAACAGATTCAGGCGATACAATATTCGCTAACCCAATAGCTGTAAATTCCTCCGGGGACAAATCCAGGATATCTCTCAGGCCTGAGAGAGTGAGCATTGATCCAAATGAACATCTTGAAAATCAATTTACTAGTGTAATTCGTGAAATTATCTATCATGGAGATCATACTCGGGTGCGAGTAAATCTTTTGGGGAATGATGAATTTATTCTCAAAGTACCGAATGCAAGCAGCGATTTAGATTTCAATGTAGGAGATAAATTAGACTTAGGATGGTCTTCTCATGATTGTCGAGCCTTAGATTATTAAACCTTTGATACTACATATAGATTCATATCTAAAATATTGAAAAAATTTCATTTTTTTTGTTGCGTTTTTGTTAAGACCCCTGTGTAATACTTTCTTTATATAAAAAAGGAGACGATTAATCATGCAAAGATTAACAAAACTAATCTCATTGGCTGCTTTATTAGTGGCTCCATCTATGGCTACGGCTGCGGAAGTGAATGTAGTTTCATGGGGAGGTGCTTATACTGAAAGTCAAAAACTTGGATATGGAGATCCATACCAAGAAATGAGTGGTGTTCAAGTAAACTGGCTTGACTATCAAGGAAACTTGGATTCTATCAAATCTCAAGTTGAGTCTGGGACAATTACTTATGACATCATTGACGTATTTGCGAAAGATACAATTACTGGATGTGACGAGGGTTACTTCGTGGAATTTGATTTTGATAACGATTTTCCACCAGCGCCAGACGGAACACCAGCAAGTCAAGACTTCTTCGCACCTATGCCAAGTAAATGTGCAGTTGGTAACATTCTATACTCATGGAATTACGCTTATCATACTGAAAACATAAACTTTCCAGGAACTTATCCTTCTACAATAGGTGATTTCTTTGATCCAGATAAATATCCAGGTAAAAGGTCAATATATGGATCTGCAATGTCAAATCTTGAAATTGCTTTAATGGCAGATGGTGTTCCTTCAAGCGAAGTATATGATTACATGTTAGATAATGGAATCGATCGAGCACTTGATAAACTGACTGAACTTTGTACTCATCCGAAAGGTGGTTGTATTACTTGGTCAGCTGGTGCACAGCCACCAGAGCAGCTTGTTTCAGGTGAAGTTGTGATGGCTACTGGATGGAACGGACGTCATTTTAATGCCATTCATACTGAGGGATCACCTCTTAAAATGGTATGGGATGGGCAACTCCTTGATTATGAGTATTTCGCTCTTGTCAACGGAGGTCCAAATCAGGAAGAAGCTATGAAAGCTCTTCAATACTTTACTAGTACTGAGGGACTAGCTGGAAGTGCTAAACATATTGCTTATGCACCTTTCAGGATTTCTTCATTAGACGTAATTACTGCTGCTGAGCCTTGGTTCAATTCCGAGGCAACTGGCCCAATGGAAATTATGCCACACATGCCAACTGCTCCGGTAAATACTGAAAATTATCTCTTATTAGACCCTATTTTCTGGGCGGATAATGAGACTGAAATTAACGACCAATGGGATGCGTGGAAGTCTAATACTCTGTAAATCCTAATACATCTTAGGCAATCATCATTGGTTGCCTAAGATACAAATAATTTTCCTTTAAATACTAGTTCAAATGACCATAATCACCATATGACAAATGGTGAGATACGTACATCAGATGGCGAATTACTCTCTGTAAAGCTAAAAAAAGTTGAGTCAAGAAAGAGAACAGGTGCTCTCGTATTAGTTTTACCCCTACTTCTATTTATAATTATAACATATATTTTTCCAATCATTCAGATGCTTCAACGAAGCGTTGATAATACTCAAATGAATGATTTATTGAATAATACATACCAAGTTATTCAAAATTGGGATGGAACAGATTTTCCACCTGAAGAAGTTGTAAAGACTTTCTATAATGATTTAAAATATCTCTCCGAGAATAAGCTCCATGGTAAAATAGCAGTTAGACTTAACTATGAAAAAGGGGGCTTTTCTAGCTTAATCAAAAAAACAGTAAGGAAACTAGATTCATTTGACATTGATGGAAATTATTTACAACAGTTCAAAGATGTACATAAAAGATGGGCTGATCAAGAATATTGGCTTGCACTCAAACGAGCAACTGTTCCTTATCACGGAAGAAAATACCTAGCATCATTTGATTTCAAACAAGACTTTGACGGATCTATTGTTCGCATTGAAGAAAAGAAACGAATTAATGTTACCTTATGGCTAAGGACAATTTATGTCGCTTTAGGTGTTACATTATGTTGCTTAATATTAGCCTACCCAATTGCACATTTATTATCTGTTTTACCAACACGTTATTCAAACTTACTTATGATTTGCGTGCTCTTACCATTTTGGACCTCGCTTTTAGTAAGAACTTCAAGTTGGATGGTTTTACTTCAAACTCAAGGGGTCCTCAATGATTTCTTAGTATTCCTTGGAATTGTGGCCGATGAAAATAGACTTGAGCTTATGTATAACATGACGGGGACCTTTATTGCGATGACGCAAATTCTGCTTCCATTTATGGTTTTGCCTCTATATAGCGTGATGAAGACTATTTCTCCAAGTCTAATGCGAGCTGCAACATCAATGGGTGCAACACCTTTTCATGCATTTCGCAAAATATATTTTCCTCTGACATACGCAGGTATTAGTGCTGGATCGATTTTAGTCTTTGTGCTCGCAATTGGATACTACATTACACCTGCTTTGGTTGGTGGTGCGAAAGGAACATTAATTAGTAACCGTATTGCATATCATATGCAGTCCACACTTGATTGGTCATATGCCACCGCAATGGCAACTATTCTCTTAGTTGGCGTTTTGGTTGTTTATTATGTTTATAACAGAGTAGTAGGAATTGATAATATGAGGTTGGGATAATATGGCATTAGCAAAATATACAGAAACAAGGTACCGTATTTGGCATTATAGTTATTTAGTTATTTGTGCTTCGGTATTTTTTTTCTTAATTGCTCCTCTCTTTGTAATTGTTCCATTATCATTTAATGCTGAACAGTATATTCATTTCTCATCAGGAATGATGGCATTAGATCCAGATGCATTTTCTCTTAGGTGGTATGAAGATATGATATATGGCACAAAAAATCCTTGGGGGATTGCAGTAAAGAATAGTTTCTACTTCGCGTTTTTTGCAACGGTTGGGGCCACAACTCTTGGGACTATTGCAGCGCTAGGATTAAGCAGTAGATACATGCCTTATAAATCTCTTATCATGAGTATTTTGATTTCGCCGATGATTATCCCTCTGATTATTTCTGGTTCTGCGATCTTCTTTTCACTCGCAAAAGTAGGTCTTGCGTCATCATTTATTGGAGTTGTGATTGCACACATTATCCTAGGAACCCCTTTTGTTGTTATAACTGTAACTGCAACCCTAAGTGGCTTTGATGACAGCATTACACGAGCAGCTTCTAGTCTTGGAAGTACCCCTACCAATACATTTTTTAAAATAACGCTGCCTCTTATTACGCCCGGTATAATTTCTGGGGCACTCTTTGCGTTTGTAACATCGTTTGATGAAATAGTAGTTATTTTATTCGTTGCAGGAGGTGACAGATCATTAACGACTATTCCATTGCAAATGTGGACAGGGTTAAGAGAGCAATTAAGCCCAACTATAATGGCTGTTGCGACTTGCCTAATTGTACTATCAACATTAATCCTTATAGTAACAGAATTGTTGCGTAGAAGATCAGAGAGAATTAGAGGAATATCAGCACAATAGTATAAATTGTAGCCAAGGAAATCCTTTGTTTCCTATCAGCTAATCACTAATCCATCTTCTTTTAATTCACTAACCAGATCATCAAAACGATCTTGGCCAAAAAAGAATTTGTCTTTGTAAACAGATAGAGGAACTCCATGATGTCCCGCTTCGAGCTGTTCTTTTTGATTTAACTTAATTTCATCAATTAACGCTTGTTCATTTTCGATGCGCATTTTTTCAATATCTTCAAACTTCAATCCAACTTTTGAAGTAGCATCAGCTATTGACTCATCTGTATTCCAGTTCTCGAGACCGCTCCATATTTTATTTGAAACCACAACGGCAAAATCAAGCTGCTTATCTTTTTGTATAGCTTGACAATAATGGGCTAATTTAAAAATATAAGGCTGATGGTCAGAAATTTTTCCAGTCAACAAGTTTTGATTTATTGGATCAGGATTTGGTTTGGCAAAAACCATATTATTTTTTTTTGCTTGCCTGACATAATCAATTCTTCTGATTAAAAAGTAAGTAAAGAGATTTTTACCTTTAAAAAATTCTGGTTCCCTTATTGCAAGAGGGTAAACTTGCTTAAAATTAACATCTACCCCATGTTTATCTCTCAATTCAACCATACGTGGCAAAATTAAATACGAATATGGACTTCTAAAAGAGAAATATAAATCCACCTGCATAATTATAATATTAACCTTTCACATCCTGTGCCATCAAAGAGGTTATCAACTTTCTTTCGATCATTTTCTTCAAGCGCGCTATATTCTTCATTCACCCACTTGAGACACTTTGCCTGATAGGGAAATGATTTTTGTTTCCAAAGGCAATTATCAATTTCTGCTTCCCATTCTTTATCACCATTTTCTATAGCTTTTGCATTTGCTAATTGTGCAGGGACATACCCATTTCCAATTTCAATTAGTAAATCTTTTACGGTTGATGGCAAACTTTCAATTGAACCCCATTGTTCATCTGTGACTTCAATGCCAGACTGATCTTCAATTAAACCAACCCACGCAACTGTTCTTAAAGAAACTTCATGGCAAATTTCTCTTGGAGTAGGATCAAAATTAACAAGCTGAGATAGTTGGCCATATAAAGCAAAATCACTCGAGGAAGGCCTATTGCCTAATAGGTAAGATGCAGATGCAAAATGCTTTTCAAGAATACCTAATAGGCGCTTTAAGCTTGCATCTATTATTGGCGCTGTGTCATTGTTTGAGCCAACTACCCACAATCTATCAATTTGCCTTTTACTAATCATTTCTTTCACACTTTTTAGCATATCATCTGGCATCATTCCTATGGTCTGTAGTGGTAAAATAGTTCCAGCATTGTTTGCATCTTTTTGATCATGCCATCGATAATGAAACATATATTTTGTACCCCACTCATCTGCAAAATCTTCTAATAGATAATTAATGAATGCAAGAGCGGGGTCAGTGGGTATCGAACTACGTTCACTGACCTCCTTATCAATTCTTCTTATCAACGGAGTAGAATCAGTTACAGCTTTTAAATTTCCATCTTCATTAGGCAATACAAACGTTGGTAACAAACTAGGCTTGGGTTTTTCTATTCCTTCTTGATCCAGATATTTTGAAGGATCTCCCCAAACCATTTTATGCGGAATTCTTTTATATCTTAGATAAGATAACATTTTGCGAGTATAAGGTGATCCCACTCCGCCAAGCACTACTAATGGATTTGGTAAATTCATAATATCAGCCTTATTTTTGTATAATTTTTGAACCCGTATCAGTTAAATCTTTAGATTGTTTCATATTTCTCATCAACTCCATAATATCAATTGGGACAGCTACACCTTTTTTACATGCTGGACGATCTTCCATCATTTGCATCCATCTTTGTAGACCTATCAAGCCATCAATTTTAATACCTGACCACTTATATGTTCTAACCCAGCACCAATTAGCAATATCAGCAATACTAAAATCATCAGCTAAAAATTCATTATCCAGTAAGCGTGTTTCCATTACTTCAAATAATCGTCGGCCTTCATTTTGATAACGGTCCACAGCTGCTTTGATTTTATCACCAGGCCAATACCGAAAAAAAACGTTTGCTTGCCCCATCATTGGACCAATGCCGCCCATCTGAAACATCAGCCATTGCATGACTTTTGATCGAGCCGTTGTTTCACTTGGTAAAAGTTTGCCAGCTTTTTCCGCTAAATATATTAATTGAGCCCCACTCTCCATAATTGGTAAATTATTATTCTCCGTATCAACAATTACAGGTATTCGTCCATTCGGATTGAGTTTTAGAAACTCTTCTTTTTTTTGATCTCCAGCTTGAAGATTAACAACATGAACATTGTAAGGAATATTCAACTCTTCCAGTGCAACTGAAATTTTATATCCGTTGGGTGTAGGTGATGTGTAAAGATCAATCATATTAATCTATCAATGTATCTGTTTCAACAGACTCAATATTTAATTGCCCCTCTAGTCCAGCTTCTCTATGCTGATAGCTTTCTAGTAAATGCGGGTCTGTAGGTGCCATGCTTTCACCCATAATCTTCCTGGAAGGCCACTTTGCAATTACTACCGCGTCCCATAGCTGTTCAACCTTGCCAACTGTTATTCTTTTAACTTTAGAGGAGAATGTGATTTCTCCTCCAAGCTCTTCAATGTGCTTAGTAATGATGTCTGCGTACTTTTTATAAGCTTCAATACCTGACAGATTCGTTTCTCTTCCATCTTTATATTCGGCTTTCTCTCTAAATTTCAAAAGGTTTACCATAAATATCGGCTCATCAATATCTACATCTTTTGATTCCTCAAAAAATCCCTTCATCTGCTCTCTTGATGGGTAAATTTTATTTTTAACTTCCATGTATGTCTTTCTTTCTCAATATTGAAAGGTAAAACATAATAAGTGTAAATAAAAGCATAATAAATGTCCCCGTAATACCTCCTGGAGCTGTTGATGTTGTATATTCGGGACCAGGGTAGCGAAGCTGCAATACGCTTAGTTTTAAGATGTTATCAAAAGCAAACAGCAACCACACTAAAGGCAGTAAATTTTTATATTTCAATACAATAATTATTGAAAATGCTAAACAAACTATTTGAGCTCCACCCCAAAGAGAGCCAAACAAATAAATAATTCGGTTCGGATCAAGATCATCAATGAAAGGGAATACTATAATGGATGCGATTGAATTTAATCCTGCGTCATCAGCAAATGTGTGTACCAATGAACGAAAAGTCATAGCGATGAGGTATAAGTACATTGCCCATAGAGATAATGTTTTTCCTTCATAAGTATTACAAACCTTGTCAGGCAGTATTGACAGATACGACATCAGAAAAGCATAAGTAATTGAAAAATTGTGTCAATCTATTATGATCCGCTCATGTATAAATCAACCGTTGTCAGAACACTTTTGGCCTTAACTTCACTAGCTGTTATCACAATTATAATCATGCCATTCATATTGAAGTCTTTGGGACTACACCCTGACTATGATGGAATGACTTTTAACTTAGAAGGTAAAAAGGCTTTGATAGTATCTACAAGTCATGGAGTTTTAAATTATCCAGGTGAAGTTTCAGGAAAACCCTCAGGCTTAGCTAGTTCCGAATTAACAGCTCCATATTATGAATTTATCGACGCAAATATTAAGGTTGATATTGCTAGCATTAAAGGCGGTAAGATTCCCGTAGACCCAACAACTACTTCTTATTTTATAAGATCTTCATCTGACAAAAGATTTTATAAGGATGCCAAAGCTATTGGTAAACTTAATAACTCTATGAATGTAGAAGAAGTAAACTTCAAAGAATATGATATCGTGTTTCTATCTGGTGGGTGGGGTGCTGCATATGACTTAGGTTTCTCAGAGGTATTAGCCAGTGGGATTTCAGAAGCATATGACGCAGGTAGCATTATAGGTGCTATTTGCCATGGTCCATTAGGGTTAATCAATGCTAAAGATAAAAATGGAAATATTCTAATTGCAAATAGGAAAATGACTGGTGTGACCGATAAGCAGGTCAAAGAGCTCGGCATTCAAATGACACCTCAACATCCAGAAGAAGAGTTGAAAAAGGCGGGTGTAATATTTGAAGCTAAAACAGGATTTAGGGATTTATTTGCTAATCACGTTGTCGTAGATAATGAAAAAAGATTTGTAACTGGGCAAAATCAAAATTCAGGTCACGAAACTGCACAAATGATAATGAAAATAATAGAGAATAAATCATGAACAAATTTTTAATTATTTTAACAACTATTAATGGATTTATATTTCTGATTCTTGGACTTGTCTGGGCAATATCCCCTTACAATGCTGGAGCAAACTTTGGTATATTGGTTATACCAGAAGGATTGGGCCGGAGTAGTCTAATTGGAGATATAGGGAGTTACTTCTTTTGTATTGGCGCAATGATGATACTTGCGGCCTATACACTGAAAAGTATTTGGTTTTATGCGCCAGCAATGCTTTTGGGTGTGACAGCATTATTTAGAATACTTTCTTGGGGAATTCATGATGCAACCTTTGCAACACAATTTATCATTGTCGAAATATTACTCGTAATTCTATTACTAATCACATCGAAGAGAACATCAGCAAGTTAAAGTGAAAAAAGTTTACTATTTCCTAATCGCTGCAATCTTGATTTTAATAATATCATTTTTTGGAATCCGAAATACGTCGGTTCAAAATTTTCTTATTGATCTTATTTTTGAGTCACAATTAAACAATCAAGATAAACGCATAACGTTTGAGGGCGATTATATAATAGGACTTGTTTGTGGATCACGAGGACCTTTGCCTGGTGAGGGAAGGGCTGAGCCATGCATCATGATCAAAACACCTGAGCACATGTTTGTAGTTGATACTGGGGATGGCAGTAGACAGAACTTAATAAATTGGGGAATAGACCTTGGTAATTTAGATGCAGTGCTATTCACTCACCTACACTCTGATCATATCTCTGATTTGGCTGACTTTCATCTTTATTCGTGGATTGCTCAAAACAGAGGAGAGAAACTTCCAGTATATGGACCGCGTGGGACGCAATTAGTTACTGGGGGTATCAGTAGAGCATATGAGCTTGATATGGAGTATCGAACATTACATCACGGCGAAGACGTAGCTCCTTCAGACGTAGCAGGATTTAATACCACAATAATTGATTTAGATAATCCAGTTATTTTTGATGATAAAAAACTTAAAATCACAGCTTTTGAAGTTGACCATCCACCTGTTGAACCTTCATTAGGTTTCAGATTTGATTACAAGGGAAGATCAATTGTTATCAGTGGCGACACGGATTACAGTACAAACTTAATTGCACAAGCAAAAGATGCTGATTTACTTTTTCATGATGCATTATCTTATAAAATGATAGGAAGGGCTGAAGAGCTGTCTGACAATATACAATTACCTCAGTTATCAAGAATATTTTATGATATTCAAGAATATCATGCCTCGCCCATTGAGGCTGCTCAAGCTGCAAACGAAGCAAATGTAAAAGAGTTGATTTTTTATCATTTGATACCTGCACCTCAGAGTTTTATTGCTAAGATACTTTTTGTCGAAGGCGTGAACGATGTTCGACCTGATAACTGGACATTGGCAGACGATGGTACTATGGCAATCTTGCCTGTTAATTCCAAGGAGATTAACATTACAAATATTGACTAATGATAAAAAAATTATCAATTGTGATTATTTCACTCCTTATCTTTGCTCTTGTCCTATGGATAAATCGTGTAAACCTACTTGTTTGGGGGTTGCCATTTATAGTTGATACAGCACGACCAGTGGCTGAAAATATTGAAGTAAACTGGCCAGACGGACCGTCTGATGATGAAAAGATAGTAACAAATAAACCCAATATTATTTTAATACTGGCTGACGATTTAGGTTTCAATGATATTTCTTTATACAATGGAGGAGCTGGAGATGGAACATTGATGACTCCCAATATAGATCGAATTGGAAAAGAAGGAGTTATTTTTAATAAAGGTTATGCGGCTAGTGCAAGCTGCTCTCCCTCAAGGGCTTCCACAATGACAGGAAGATATTCAACCCGATTTGGTTATGAGTTCACACCCTACTTTAAAATTGCACAAACTTTTGCTCAATGGGTAAACGATATTGATGATCCAGTATTAAAATCAGAGATAAATAAAAATGCTTCTGAGGAATTTGTAGATTTGTACAGTACGGGTATGTCGTCAGAAGAAATAACTATAGCCGAGGTCTTAAAAAATGAAGGCTATTATAATGCCCACATAGGTAAATGGCATTTGGGAGTGATTGAAGGGACCACGCCAACTGACCAGGGCTTTGATGACAGTCTTCAAATGCTTAGTGGTCTCTATCTTCCAAAAAATGATCCTAATGTTGTTAATGCAAAAACAAATGAAGCTATTGATAATATGGTATGGTCTGCGTCACAATTTTCTATTTCATTTAATAATAGCAAACCCTTTGAACCCGGTGGATATTTAACTGATTACTACACTGATGAAGCGATCAAAGTAATTGAGAAAAATAGAAACAGACCATTTTTTTTGTATTTAGGTCACTTTGCACCTCATAACCCACTTCAATCACTAAAGGAAGATTACGATCATTTTCATCATCTGCAAGGTGATGATCAACATAAATTAAGAGTATACTCAGGAATGTTGAAATCTCTAGATAGGGGCATTGGAAAAATTTTAGATAAATTAGAGAACCTTGGCATTTCAGATAACACTCTTGTCATTTTCTCAAGCGATAATGGAGGAGCGGATTATATACATTTGTCTGATATAAATAAGCCATATAGGGGTTGGAAACTAACGCATTTTGAAGGTGGCATGCATATACCATTCATGGCCAAATGGCCGAATAAAATAGAGGCCGGCTCGGTGTATGATTATCCTATTCATCAAAACGATATTTTACCAACAGTTGCTGAAGCCGCTGGGGCACAGATTCCCAATGATAGAATTATCGATGGAAAAAACCTTATTCCGTTTATTAATAATGAAATTAAGACACCTCCACACGAAACATTATTTTGGATCTCTGGAAGACTCAAAACAGTGATGCACAATGAATGGAAGCTCATCAAAGATGAAAAAATTAATAAAAATTGGCTATTCAATCTTTCAAATGACCCTACTGAAAGAAATAATCTTGCTGAAGCTAATCCCATAAAAGTATCAGAACTTGAATTGATGCTCTTTAACCATATGAAGGAACAGTCGCCACCTGTATTTCAAAGCTCACTGTCAATCCCAGTATTAATTGATAAGCACGGAGGACAAGAATATGTTGAAGGCGATGAATATTTATACTGGGATAACTAAAATATTTTAGAAAAGAAATTTTTCATTTCATTCCAAGAATGCTCGTCAGCGTATCGGTCATAAAATAATCCACTTTCTTTCTGATTAGCTTCTGGATTAGTAAAGGCGTGACCTACATTGCCATATGCGTGAATTTGCCATTTAGCTTTCTTTGAATTTAATTCATCAGCCAAATCAATCATACTTTTTGGAGTAGCCATAGGATCATCATAACCATGCAAAATCAGTATTGAGCTGTCAATTTTTAATGTGCCTTTTAATTGCTTTCCAGTACTAGCTGTTGGAGCATCATAAAGTCCGTGGAAACTAACAACTCCCTTTATATCCTCTCCAGATCTTGCAAGATCAAGAGCACATTTGCCACCAAAACAAAACCCGATGGCCCCAGTTTTATTCTTATCAACTTGATCAAAGTTTTTAAGAGTTTCGAACGCATTTATCATGCGTTCTTGAAGCAATACTCTGTCAGAATTAAATTCATTCATAAGTGCCATTGATTCCTCTGGATTAGAACCTCGTCTACCCTGTCCATAGAGATCAATTGCAAAAGCAAAATAACCTAATTCAGCCAATTTTTCAGCTTTCGCAATATCAAAAGATGAATGCCCGCCATATGCATGACAAACAAGAATGCCTGGACGATGAGTACTTATACTATCATCATAACTGATTGAGCCTTCAAATTTTTGATCAGAATTAAGTGTGCCATAGATTAATTTTTCTGTTTTAATCATAACTATAGAATACCTTCGTATGAATTTATGTAAAGATTCTTCATTTGATCAAATGATATATCTTTAGGATTAGGTTGAGTGGATGGATCTTTTAAAGCCATTTCCGATAGTAAGTCAAAATCAAAATCAACATTCAACTCTTTTAGTGTATGAGGTATAGCAAGATTACTTCTTAATTCCAAGATCCATTCCATGAATCCGTCAAATGATTTCTTATTTAGATCTAAATATTTTGATAAAGAAATAATTTTATTTTCAATTACATCTTTATTAAATTTAAGAACATAAGGCATGAAAATAGCATTTGATAAACCATGATGAATATCATTTACTGCATTTATTGGATGTGACAATGAATGAATAGCTCCTAATCCTTTTTGAAAAGCTGTGGAACCCATGGATGAGGTTACTAACATCTTGCTTCTAGCTTGAATATTTTTTGGTTCGTTATAAGCAGTGACCAATTGATCCTTAACATTTTTAATTCCCTCTATAGCTATTCCATCTGCCATTGGATGAAACCCTCGTGCGCAATAGGCTTCTAAGCAGTGTGCAAGTGCATCCATTCCTGTGGCAGCAGTTAAGTGAGGGGGCAAGCTCAAAGTTAACTCAGGATCAAGAACGACTAAATCAGGCAAGAAAGAGGGGTGGAAAATAATTTTTTTTGTCATATCTGCTTCATCAACAATAAGTGAGGCTCTTCCTGTCTCTGAACCAGTTCCTGAGGTTGTTGGCATTGCAATTACTTGTGGCAGATTATCAGTTATAGCTTGTTTCCAGTTATCGCTGATATCTTCAAAAAACCATAGGTCCTCCCTTTGCTTCGACATAAAAGCAATAGCCTTTCCAGCATCCAAGGAACTTCCTCCACCAATAATAATTATACCATCACTTTTGCTTGAATTAAATTGAGCAACACCATCCGTTACGTTCTTGCCCGTAGGATTTCCTTTTATATTTGAAAATACTGAGAATTCGATCTTATTCTTTTTAAGAATAGCAAGGATTTCAATAAAATTTTCATTTTCTGCAAAATTTGGGTCTGTAACAATCATTGGTTTCGCTATAGATAACTCATTAAGCGCCCCTATAATTTCAAATCTACGTGAAAGCCCAAACCATATAGGCGTCGGATAGTTCCAGTTATTAGATATTATTTCATTCATTCAATAAACTCTTCTTACTCATAAAGTCGGTGGTGATGTTTTCTGTTTTGAACCTAAAGCATAGAAGCTGATTGCGATAATTATAATCATACCTCCTATAAGAGTGAATGTTGAAGGCACCTCATTAACACCAAAAAGAGGTATCCAACACCATATGACTCCCCCTACTACTTCAGTAAGAGAGAGAAGCATGAATTCAGCAGCTGGCAAATAGCGTGCGCCTATACTTAAAAGTATTAACCCTATTGCCACAAAAGAACCATGCATCATGCTCAATAATATATTTCTAAGCGGCATCGTATAACCATCATTAAGATAAAGAATCATACACATCGAAAATAATGAGCATGCAATCCCAGCAATAATGATCGTTGTAAATTTTGGTGTATCAGGCTGCCATCTTAAAGTCGTTGCAAATATTGCAAAACCAATTGAACAAAATAATCCAAAAGTCCAACCTAAAAATGTGCCAGCATACCAGTCATTGTATGCCATTAAAAACATACCAAACAACGAAACACAACATGCAATAGCTGTGGTTATTCCAACTTTTTCTCTAAGAAAAATATAAGCAAACAATCCCGCAAATAAAGGTTGAGTTCCAATCATAAATAACGTTGTTGCTGCAGAAGTAAAAGTCATTCCAAATATAAAAAAAATAAATGCTGAAGCTAAACCCAAACCGCCAATTAAACCTGAAATACCTACCCTTTTAAAATTATGTCTGAATGCTAATCCTTCTTGATAAATTAGAAAGATTAGAAGAATTGTAGCTACTACAATCCCTCTGCAAAATAGATAATGCCATTGGTAAATTTCAGCATCGACCATATAGCGAACAGTAGGGGCGCCAAAACTCCATATCAAACCAGCAGATAGTGCAAGAATAAAACCAATTAAATATGTTTTGTTATTTACTTCGCTCATATAATCTAAAAGAAGAATATATAAATTTAATTTTATTACACTATAAATGAGCACTATGAATTCTGTTACAGAGTATGGAGAATATGAAGAAAAGTTCCAAGAAACCTATGAACTTTTCAAGAGAAATATTGAAAGTGATGAGGAAGTTGGTGCATCATTTGCTGTTTATAAAGATGGTAAGCCGATTATAGATCTTTACGGTGGTTTTCAAGACCGTGACAAAAAAATAAGCTGGAATAAAGAAACAATGGTCAATGTTCATTCCACCAGTAAAGGAATTGTCGCCATGGTAGTTGCAAAACTAATTGATAATGGTGATTTAGAATTAGAAAAAAGAGTTTGCGATTATTGGCCAGAATTTTCTGAAAATGGAAAAAATGATATAAAGGTAAAAACACTTTTATCTCATCAGGCAGGTCTTTATGGTTGGAGGGAGGCTCTTGATGAAACAGACTTTTATAAATGGGATTATGTTTGTGAGTTACTTGCAAAACAAAAACCCTTCCATGAACCTAACAAAGAAATTTGCTATCATCCTAAAACTATTGGCTTTTTAGTTGGGGAATTAATTAAGAGAATTACAAAAAAAACAGTCGGAAAAAATTTGTATGAACTTCTTAGTGAGCCCTTGAAAGCAAAGTGCTTTATTGGAACCCCTGAGACATATCACAACAATATTGCTGAGTTAATAAGTTCTGAAAGTTTACGTAAAGCTTTTAGTAATCCAGAAAATGTTGATAATTATTTGGTAACTGCATTCCTCAATCCAGCTAACAGAACCAAAACAGCAAATACGTCCGAATGGAGGCTAGCCGAAATTCCTGCAATGAATTGTCATGGAAATTCAAGATCGATCGCAAAAATTTATGATCACTTTATAAATCATCAGTCAAATAACTTCATATCAAATGAAACTTTTAAATTGGTAACAGAAGTTGCTGTCAGCGGTGATGACAACGTTATGAAATCACCGATGCAATGGAGTTGTGCAGGGTACAGTGTGGGAGGTGGTAAACTTTTTGGAAAGAGCAGCAAAGCGTTTGGTCATACTGGTTGGGGCGGCTCTATGGCTTTTGGTGATCCCGAAAACGGACTGAGTTTTGCTTATACTATGAATTTACTTACCGGATCAATGTTAGGTGACCAACGTGCTTTAAAGTTAGTAGAAACAACTTATAAAAATTTATGAAACTAAGTACCAGATCAAAAATATTTTATGGCGGTGGAGATTTTGCGATAAATATCATGTGGCAGTTAACTGTCTTTTACCTATTGTTTTTCTACACAGATATTTTTGGTTTATCGCCAACACAAGCAGGGTTAGTATTTTTCATAGCGAAAGTCTGGGATGCTTTCACTGATCCCATCATGGGATACATAGCAGACAATACTTCAACGAGATGGGGGAAATTTAGACCCTATATTTTATTTGGATCTGTACCAGCTTTAATAATGATCATACTGTGTTTTACTTCACCCGATTTATCTCAAACAGGAAAATTTTACTGGGCTCTTTTCACCTACATTGCGTTCACGACACTATATACAATTATTGCTATACCAGTTGGCTCATTAATTCCCGCCATGACACAAGATCGAGATGAAAGGACTTCTCTAGCTTCATTCAGATTTTTAGGGGCCAGTTCGGGATCAATTGCTGTTGCAGTATTAACATTGCCTTTAGTTGGTCTATTTAGTTCTCCCCAATATGGATTCCCAATTGTGGTAGGCTGTTTAGCTTTCATGGGAGCAATTTTTGCTTTTCTTTGCTTCTTTAATACAAAAGAATTTTATTCTAAGCCTTATGAAAAACGTGTTGGATTAAAAAAAATCATAAAAATGGTTTTTACAAATTTTCCGTTACACTTTGTAGTATTAGCTCTTCTTACTACTTGGATTGCGAATAATATTAAACAACTTACAACAATCTATTTTATTAAATATAACTTACAATTAGAAGCATACTTTAGTCCAATTTTGCTGGGCGTGATTCTACAAATTATGCTTGGAGCATATATAGTAAATTTAGTAAAACACAGATTCGAAAAGAAGACTTTATTCATGATTGGAACTTTTCTCTATGTTTTTACAGATTTAATAATTTATTTTATCACTGGTTATGAAAACTTTTGGTTATTGGCATTCATTGCTAGCCCTGGGTTCGTTGGTTTTGGCATGGCAGGTGTAATGGCCTGGTCAATGATTGCTGATACGGTTGAGTATGGTGAGTGGAAATCAGGATTTCGAGCGGAAGGAATACTTAATTCTGCTCATGTATTTGTGTTCAAGTTAAGTGTTGGATTTAGTGCATGGTTAGCAGGAGTAATATTAGATAGCACAAATTATATTGCAAATTCAGCAATACAAAGTGAAGAGACATTGAATGGTCTTTTCATTATGGGCTATATTTTTCCATCTATTGCAGGAACAATTGCGATCGTTGTAATGTACTTAAATAAATACGATAGTATTTTTTATAAAAAAGTATTTGCTGAGTTAAAACAAAGATAAGATCGCATTATGAAAGCAATCTCAGTTGGTGAAGGCTATGGGAGAGTAAACTTAATTGGTGAACATTTAGACTATAATGGGGGATGTGTATTACCTTTACAGATAAAAAACTCAATAATCTGCGAATTAAGTGAGAGCTCTGAAATTAATTGCGTTTCCATAATTTCAGACAAATATCAAAAAAAATTATCAATTGAAAAATTGGAAAAAAGAAATGATTGGGCAGATTTTATTATTGGCTCATGCCTATTCTTTGGAGAAAAATATTCAATAGTAATCAAAGAACTATCTTTTAACATAAGCAGTACCCTTCCATTAGGAATCGGACTTTCTTCCTCGGCTGCAATAACGGTAAGCACTTTAAAGGCTCTAAATAATTTTTATAAAACAAATATGTCTGGTGATGAACTTATCGATTTAGCATATGACATTGAAAATAGTTTTGTGGGAGTTGGTGGTGGTATAATGGATCAATTTGTTTCTGTATTAGGTAATCACAACCAGGCTTTATACCTAAATACTCTTAGTAGATCTTACGAATTAGTTAATATTTTTGATGATCATAATTTTCTAATTATTGATAGTAATACTGAAAGAATTTTATCAAGCAGTGAGTTTAATCAAAAAAAAGAGTTGTGCCTTAGTGCAGCAAAGAAGATGAATTTAAAAAATCTGTGTGAAAAAGAAATGATAAACGAAAATGATATTCAATTATTATCTGGTGAAGAAATTAAAGTATGTAGACATGTTGTAGAAGAAAATAAAAGAGTAAAAAAAGCTGTTCAGCTCCTTAAAGATAACAATCCCAAAGAATTTGGGAAATTGATGACAGAAAGTCACTCATCTCTATCTGAGCATTATGGTGTCTCAACAGATGAATTGAATACATTGGTCAACCTGTCTAATTCTTTTGGCGCATTGGGATCAAAGTTGACAGGGGCAGGTTTTGGAGGTGCTGTTGTAACACTGGTGAAAAATGATAAAGTAGAAGAATTCAAAAAACTGATATTAGAGAATTATAATAAGGCAAAATTCGTATGATTTTAAAAAATTTACCTAGAGATTTTATATGGGGCACTGCAACTGCAGCACACCAAGTTGAAGGAAACAATACTAATTCTGATTTTTGGCACTTAGAACGTACTAAAGATACGACGTTTGCAGAACCTTCAGGTATTGCTTGTGATCAATGGAATAAATATGAAGAAGATATCGACATTATGGCTGATCATTCCATCCAAGCTTATCGCTTATCAGTTGAATGGGCTCGAATTGAAACCAGTGAAGGTGAATTTTCTCAAGAGGCAATAGATCACTACAAAAAAGTTCTAGATTATTGTCGAAAGAAAGGCTTGAAGACTTGTGTGACCTTTCAACACTTTACATCACCACTGTGGTTTACTGCAAGAGGCGGATGGGAAAATCAAGATAATGTCGATTTGTTTGTTCGATACTCAGAAAAAGTGTCAAAAGAATTGGACGATTACATGGATACAGTATGCACTATTAATGAGGCAAACCTAACCTCTTGTTTTGCTCATAGTTTTCCCAGTTACCCAGAGGGTGGAATGAAAACCATTATGCCTTTTGTTAGTGAAGCAGCAAAATCATGCGGATCAAAGCTTGAAAACTTTGGACCTTTTTTGTTTGGACATCCATTCAAAATCAGAGATTGCATGATGGAGGCTCACGTAAAGTCATTTTCAGTTATCAAAGGTAACTTGAATAAAAATCAACCAGTTGGAATCACACTTTCAATTATGGATTACCAATGTATTGATGGTGGGGAATCAATGAGAGATAAGGCCCATGCGGAGTCAGTAGACATTTGCTTGGATCAGGTAAAAAATGATGACTTTATAGGCATACAAACATACACACGTCATACATATGGCCCTGATGGAATTGTGAAACCTAATACAAATGAATCAACCATGCTCGTAATGGGATATGAATACTATCCAGAGTCGCTTGAAAATGTCTTGAGATATGTAGCACCTAAAATTAATTGTCCAATGATTGTGACTGAAAATGGAATTGGTACCGATGATGATGAACAAAGAATAAGTTATGTGAAAACTGCTTTGGAGGGTCTTCAGAGGTGTATTGACGATGGTCTTGATATCAGAGGTTATTATTATTGGTCATTTCTAGACAATTTTGAATGGTTGTATGGCTACAAACCAAGATTTGGCCTCATTGAAGTTGATAGAAAAACTCTAGAAAGAAAAAGCAAAAAAAGTTTAAAATTTTATCAAGAAATTATTGAGAAATCTTCTTAATTAGATCTGATCACTTTTAGCCTGATTGAGAAAACAGCCATTGATAAGCCAACTATCATCTTCTTGCTGTTGCATTGTATAAATTGCGGTTACAAATATGCCATCTGGGTCAACTAAATAGACTTCAAGAAAAGTGGTCCCCCCCTGTGTTGTAACGTTTCCGAAGTTAATACTTTTTGGTCTATACACAGCTTGATACTGACCCACTACCATGTCTCTAAATTTTTTATAATCAGGAAAAATAGTTTTAATTGTAGGTGACGCATATGAATACGCTTTTTCAAAATCATCATCTTGAAATGCCTGCAATTGCGCACTTACCACTGATACTATTTGTTCTTCATCAAAAGCAGTAAGGGCATTTGCTCCACTTTGAATGAAGAAAGATAAAATGAGTATTTGAAAATAGTTAAATATTTTAATCTTCAACATCGGAAAACATCTTGAGTTTTCTCGCTTTTAGAATAAGCACTGCTATTGCTATGAGCAATATTGCACCACCTTCATACAACAACATGCTAGGATCCATTGTCTTGCCCTGAAGTATGATTAATCTAGCTACAGCGGTAATTGCAATAAACAATGGAATGCTTATTCTGATCCTATTGAGCGTCCAGTACTCCCTGATCATTTGAATAACTTCTAAGTAAATAAATAGTAACAACAGATCAGCTAATTCAACAAGCGATTTCTCATACATTGCAAAAATCTCATAACCAATAGCAATAACTGTGGCAAAAATAATTATTACTAAAGCAATTTTCTCAATGTATTTTATCGTATCAATCATAAAATTTCAAAAAGTCCTGCCGCTCCCATTCCACCGCCAACACACATTGTGACGACACCGTATTTTGCATTTCTTCTTTTGCCCTCTATTAAAATATGACCTGTCATACGTGAACCTGTCATACCGTATGGATGTCCAATTGAGATTGAACCACCATTAACATTCAGCTTCTCATTATCGATTCCAAGTTTATCACGGCAATACAAGACTTGAACAGCAAAAGCTTCATTTAGTTCCCAAATGTCAATATCATCAACGGATAAGCCGTGTTGTTCTAACAATTTTGGCACAGCAAAAACTGGACCAATACCCATTTCATCCGGTTCGCAAGCTGCGACTGACAATCCTCTAAAAATTCCCATTGGTTCAATGTTTCTTTTTTCTGCTTCTTTCAAATCCATTAAGACACACGATGATGCTCCATCAGATAACTGACTTGCGTTACCCGCAGTAACGTATTTATCAGGTCCCATGACAGGTATGAGTCCAGCTAAACTTTCTAAAGTTGTCTGAGGTCTGTTACACTCATCTTTGTCAACTGTCACTTCTTGCTCAGTAACTTCTTTTGTTTCTTTGTTCACAACGTCCATCTTTGTTTTCAAAGGAACGATTTCATCTGTAAATTTTCCAGCGCTTTGTGCTTCAGCTGTACGCTGTTGACTCTGAAGTGAGTATTCATCTTGCTGTTCCCTACTTACTTTGTATCTATCAGCAACAATATCTGCTGTATTAATCATTGGCATCCATAAAGCAGGACAAATTTTTTGCAATTCAGGCTCTATCAGGTATTTCATATTTAAGTTCTGCTGTGTCATTGAAATTGATTCAACTCCACCACCGATTGCAACTTTGATACCATCAACAATAATTCTTTGCGCTGCAACAGCAATACTTTGAAGTCCTGATGAACAAAATCTATTGATTGTAGTACCAGGAACAGTAACAGGACATCCGCCAGCTATCGCTACATTTCTTCCAATGTTATGACCAGTTGCAGCTTCAGGTTGTCCACAACCAAATATAATATCTTCTACTTCACCAGATTCTATTCCTGCTCTTTCAATTGCGTGTTTTACAGTATGGCCGCCCATGGTAATTCCATGAGTTTTATTAAATCCGCCTCGCATAGCTTTTGCTAAACCAGTTCTGGCAGTTGATATTATTGCAGCTTCTCTCATACGATTATTTCCCTGAAAATATTAAAAAACGTAACATAAACTTTTTATATGAAAAAAAAAGTTAAAATTTAATATATCTAAAGACGCTCAAAATAGCCTCATATTTTGGCATATAAATTTCTTTATTATGCTTGACCAGATTTAATTACGAGGCTAAAAAATCGCATTCTTAATAACACACGAATCTGAAATGGTAATGCTTAAAACAGAAATGTCTCTTCCTAACTGGGTTCCTGAAGGTTATAAAAAACTTGGGTGGCATGCAGGTTTTGATGTTCTCATTGGGCCAATGTATTTCAAAAAAGATGATGACGGAAACTTTAAATTCATTACAAAAATTTTAGACAAACACTTGAATGCTCATGGAATTGCACATGGTGGATACTCAATGTCATTAGCAGATATTTTTTTAGGCTCAATGGTGTTTACTGCGTGTGGAAAGAAACCTTGCAGTACTATCTCTTTAAATTGTAATTTTGTAAGCCCAGGTCTTCAAGATGACATTATTGAGTGTGATGGAAAAGTTACCAAAACAACAAAATCTCTTGTATTTGTAGAAGGAAACTTGATTTCAAAAGATAAAATTATTTTGTCAGCTTCAGGTATCTGGAAAATACTTAATCAATAATATTTAGTAAATCTCTCTAGGCTTATATAAGTTTTAATATCGGAAAACTTATTATTTCTTAACATTTTTTTTATTTCGCTTACTGAGAAGATTTTTGTTTCTAAGACCTCGTCATCATCAAAATTTGTTTCTGTATGTTTATAACAATGTGTTAAATATGAATGAATAATACAAGTGTTATAAGCTGGGGTAGGAAAGTATTTGCCTATAAGTCTCCATTGCTTTCCATGATAACCAGTTTCTTCAATTAATTCACGTTTTGCGCATTGTAATGGTTTTTCACCAGGGTCAATCGTTCCTGCAGGCACTTCTAACATGATCTTGTCAGCTCCATACCTATACTGCTTAATCAAGATAATATATTTCTTATCTATAATTGGTACTATAGCAGTTATCCCATTATGGCGAATAACATCTCTTGTGGCTCTTCTACCATTTACCCAAATGACTTCATCTAACTGAAGTTTAAATATACTAGTATCAATACTTTTTTTTGTTTTAATGAATTTTGCTTTTTTCATTTTATTTTTGGAATTGACGCATGTTAATAAATTCGACTTTTGAATGATACTCTTCAATAAGATTAATAAGATCACTTGGTGCAATAGAAACTGTTGCAGTATTAACTAGCGGATGAAAATTAACAATATCAAAGTTCATAAATTCCGAGTCAAAGAAGAATTTAACTTTTTTTTCATAATCGTTTAATAATCCAAATGGCGATACAGATCCTGGCTTAATGCCTAAATATTGCAAAAGATATTCTTCTCTCGCAAATGATAGTTTCTTTGAGCCTAGCGGATTTGCAGCTTTCTTAAGGTCAGCAACAATATCTTCTATGAAGCTAACTAAATAAAAATTATCTTTTTTGTCCTTCAAGAAGAGATTCTTTGAATGAGCTCCTTTGATCTGACCTCTTAAATTTTTTGAGTCTTCCACTGTAAATAATGGTTTGTGTTCAGTTAATTTAAATCGAATAGATTTCTTATTGAGTAAGTCAATTAAACTTTCTCGATCCATTATTAACTAAACTTTTGAAGATTTTTTTTATACTGCGAATTTGGATATTTACTAATGATTGAACTGAATTTCTTTTTTGAAATCCAGCCATTTTTTTTTGCAATTAATTCAATTGAGCCCACTAGGGTTTTTTTATTTTTTTGATATCTTTGAACATAATTAGAAGCCTCAAGCATTTCGGCAGCATCGCCTGTATCAAACCATTTTATATCTTTTTTGAGTTGGAATACATTGAGCAGTTGTTTTTCTAAATACGCAAGATGTACATCTACGATTTCTAACTCTCCTCTTTTAGAAGGTTTGAGTTTTCTAACTACGGATTTAGATTCGAAGTCATAAAAATATAAACCAGGTATCGTTAAATTACTTTTAGGTTTCTTTGGTTTTTCAATAATTGATTTGATTTTCCCTTTTTTTCCAAAATCAATAACTGCAGATTTTGAGGGATATTTGGTTTTTACGGCAAAGACTGCTGCACCCGAATTTATTGATTGCACTTGCTTTAGTGTTTTTTGAAAACTTTTTCCTATGAAAAGATTGTCCGCCAAGGCTAGGACAAATGGCTGATGAGCAATAAATTTATTAGCAACATTTATTGCATCAGGTATGCCCTTAGGTTTTGTCTGGAAAGAATATTTAAAACGCATACCTAACTGATTACCTGTACCAAGCAGTTTCTTAAATCTAGGTATATCCTGTTTGCGTGAAATAAATAATACTTCCCTAATGCCAGCACTCATTAAATTGGACAATGCATAGAAAAGCAATGGCTTATCATATATAGGCAATAGAGGCTTTGGTGCCGCTTCTGTTGATGGGAACAGTCGAGTTCCCTTACCTGCGGCAAGAATAATTCCTTTTTTAAATCTCATTTAAATTTTTTATATCTGATTTACTGTTTATCAGATTTACGTTTTAGAAAATTTTTGTTTCTTAGGTTTCTATATTCTGGATCTTTTTTTTGCATTTTTGCCATCATGGTGTTCATGACATCCTCTTTATGAAGAGTTGCTGCATTCCATAATGCTACATTTTCTAATCCCTCTTTTACTGAATGATCTCTAGAGTAATTTAAAACTTCTTTTGTAACCCACATAGCTAAAGGTGTTTTTGAAGCAAGTCTTTCAGCAATTTTAAATGCACTACCCAGCATTTCTTCATGATTTTCATGGAGAGAACTTACAAGTCCTACCTCTTTTGCTCTATCTGCAGAAACTTTTTCTCCCATCATTGTCCATTCTCTCGCAATGCCAGCGGGAATAATCTTAGGTAATCTTTGAATAGTCCCAATATCTGCAGCAAGTCCTACATTAATTTCTTCTATTAAAAAGAAAGCATCTTTTGTGCATAATCTAATATCAGCTGCAGTAATTAAGTCTATTCCTCCACCAATACATCCACCTTGAACTGCAGCTATTACAGGAAACCGAGCTGTTTCCAAACAAGTAGCTGCGTTCTGTAAATAATGTAGCTGTTGTAAGAAGTAACCTCGACTTCTTCCAAGTTCGTTTTCACTCTGGTTTTCAACTACATCATCCTTAAACATATTCAAATCTATGCCAGATGAAAAATGAGGACCTGTTGATGAAACAACCAAGGCTCTGATTTCACCACTACTATCTAATTCTTCAACTTCTTTTGGAAATAAATTCCAGAAATCTTCATTCATTGAGTTTCTTTTCTCAGGCCTGTTGAACCTTATATGAGCTATAGAATTGTTTATTTCGACATCAAATGGTTTAGACATATTTTTTACTCGCATTAAATATTTGAACTATATAAACTATATATATATTTAAAACGTACTAAAATACATAAAAAATGCCTATTAATTACGATCAAATAATGTCTATGACATCTGAGAATGTTGAAATTTCTTACTCTGATAAGGATTCAATTCTTTATAGCCTTGGAGTTGGTTTAGGTAATGATCCAATGAATATGGCAGAATTAAAATATGTTTATGAAAACTCACAAGTCGCCTTGCCGTCAATGGCTACAAATTTTCAATATCATTCACCTCTACTTTTAAGAGCAAACATAAATTTCATTTTAGTAGTGCATGGCGAACAGAAACTTTCTTTTACAAATCCACTGCCGGTATCTGGAGATTTCATTTCTAATGCAAAAGTAATAGGATGCTATGATAAAGGGCCTGGCAAAGGGGCAATCATCGATGTGGAGACTACAATAAATCTTAAAAAAGATAATACTGAAATTTGTAAACTAGTAAGTACAACATTTGCGAGAGGTGATGGAGGGTTTGGAGGTCCAGAGTCTCCAAAGAATGAAATGTTTAAACCAGAAGGTGATCCAGATGTTGTTCACGAAATTAAAACAAAGCCTGACCAAGCCCTTATTTTTAGACTCTCAGGTGATTATAATCCGTTGCACTCCGATCCTAATTTTGCAAAAACTGCAGGATTTGAAAAGCCTATCCTTCATGGCATGTGCACTTATGGTATAGCGTGCCGCTCACTCGTGGAAAGTATATGTGAGGGTGATGCTAAAAGGTTAAAAAAATTTGATTGTCGTTTTTCATCACCAGTATATCCTGGTGAAACGATCGTTACTGAAATGTGGAAGAATGGCAGTAAAGTGCACTATCAATCTAAAGTAAAAGAGCGAGATAAAATTGTAATTAAGAATGGAGTGAGTGAAATAACATGATACCAAAAGTTGGAATAGCAGAAGGGAAAGAACCTTTGTTTTATAATGACTCTCATCACGCGTGGAGAGACGAAGTTAGAAAGTTCGTAGCTAAAGAAATAGCGCCATTTGTAGAAGAATGGGAAGAAGCGGGAGAGTTCCCTCGAGAATTGTACAAAAAAGCCGCTGAGGTTGGTCTAATGGGTATGGGTTATGATGAGAAATACGGAGGCACCACAGAAGGTATTGATATATTCCACGGCATTGTGACTGCAGAAGAGTTTGCTCAAGGTTGTGGTGGTGTTTCTGCTAGTCTACTTTCACATAACATTGCAATTCCTCTAATTCAATCTCTCGGAACTGAAGAACAAAAAGAAAAATTTATTCCACCTGTTGTGAAGGGAGAAAAAATAGCGGCCCTTGCAATGACAGAGCCTTCAGGAGGCTCAGATGTTGCTAGCTTAAAAACTAAAGCTATAAGAAAAGATGACCATTTTGTAGTTAATGGTTCAAAAATGTTCATTACAAGTGGCATGAGAGCAGACACTTTTGTAGTTGGAGTAAGAACTGGAGGCGAAGGAGCCTCTGGCATATCAGTGCTTGTAATTGAGAAAGATACACCTGGCTTTACACAAACTCCACTAAAGAAAATGGGCTGGTTAAGTTCTGATACAGCTGTTCTGTATTTTGATGATTGTAAGGTTCCTGTTGAAAACTTAATTGGGGGTGAAAATAGTGGTTGGATTGGGGTTATGGGTAATTTTAGTCAGGAAAGACTTGGAATGGCTGCTGGAATGAATGCATATTCACAAATTTGTATTGATGAAGCTGTTGCTTGGGCAAGGGAGAGAAAAACTTTTGGTAAGCCACTCATCGATAATCAAGTTATCAAACATAAACTTGTTGAGATGAATAGAGTTGTAAGAACGTCTAAGGCATGGACTGAATTATTGTCTTGGAGAGTTATGAATGGAGAGAGCCCTATTGCCGATTTAGCCATGCTAAAGGTTCACGCAAGCAAAGCAATGGAGTTATGTGCTCGAGAAGCAATGCAAATACTTGGCGGAGCTGGATATCTCAGAGCAAACAGTGGTCCTGGTAAAGTTGAGAGAATCTATAGAGAAGTAAGAGTTAATGCAATTGGTGGGGGTTCAGAAGAAATTATGTATGACTTAGCTGCGAGGCAATTAGGGTATAGATCTTAATTAAAACTCAGCTACTTCCATGTCCATCAATGATGATTTACCTGCCTGCACTTTTTTAGAATACATTATTAACTCTGGCATAATTTTTTCTACAAAATAAGTGCCTGTTTTAATCTTGTTCTTGTGAATTGGCTCATTTTTTCCCATTGAAAACTTAGCCATTCTTGCCCACATATAAGTCATCGAGGATAAAGCCATTAAATTAAGATAATCTGTTGCTGATGATAGAGCATTTTCAGGATCCTGCATTCCGTTTTGCATTAGCCACATAGTTGAAGTTGTGACTTCTTTTAATGCATTTTCTAACGGCTTTATGAAAGTTGCGATTTCATTATTATCTTTATTTTCATTTAAAAAGGTTTGAACTTCTTTTTGAAAGTTTTGCAACATTCTGCCTTTATGCATTGTGAGTTTTCGTCCCACTAAATCTAATGCTTGAATGCCATTAGTGCCTTCATATATCATCGTAATTCTTACATCTCTTAGGTATTGTTCAAGAGGATATTCTTGAGTAAAACCACTACCTCCAAGTACTTGAAGACTTTCAGAGCAATTCATGAAGCCTTTTTCTGTACAATAGGCTTTTATTATCGGTGTCATTAAGGCTGCAAAATCGTCAGCATCCTGTCTCACTTGCTCATCTGGATGATCTTCAGCAAGATCAATTTTCATAGCTGTGTATATGCAAAGTGCTCTCATTGCTTCGGTTGTAGATTTAACATTCATTAACATTCGTCTAACATCAGGGTGAACAAGGATACTGTCTGCTTTACTATCTGGATCTTGTTTCTCTTTTACCACCGATCTCATCTGTTTGCGTTCCTTGGCAAACTCTAATGCATTTTGATAAGAGATTTCAGACATTGCTATAGCTTGTAAACCAACTTTTAACCTAGCATCGTTCATCATTAAGAACATTGCTTCCATTCCTTTATTCTCTTCCCCTACAAGCCATCCTTTAGCATTATCTAAATTCATGACGCACGTTGGTGATGAGTTAATACCTAGCTTATGTTCTAGACCGCCACAAAAAATAGGGTTTCTTGAATTATCATCTAATCTTTTTGGAACTAAAAAAAGACTTATACCTTTTATTCCTGCTGGCGCGTCGGGTGTTCGAGCTAAAACTAGATGAATTATGTTTTCTGTAAGGTCATGCTCGCCAAATGAAATCCAGATCTTTTGACCATTAAGTTCATAATGGTTATCAACTGGTTTAGCTGTTGTTTTGATTAAACCTAAATCAGTTCCACATTGTGGTTCGGTAAGACACATAGTTCCCATCCACTCACCTGAGGTCATGTTTGGCAAATACTTATCTTTCAATTCATCAGTCGCCTTTTTTAATATTGTTTTCATTGCACCATGACTGAGGCCTGGACCCATATAAAATGCCATGTTAGATGCAATCCCAACTTCTCCTGCGAGTATGGCCGTTGTAAATGGAGCTCCACCGCCTCCATATTGAGTTGGCATCGTAGCCCCTACATAACCGGAGTCCTTTACAACTTGGTAAATTTTTTTAAATGCTTCAGGAGTATGAACTTCTGGGCCTTCTGGACCATCGGGAAGATATTTAAGACCTTCGCGGTCACCAATTTTGTTACTATCAACAACTTCTAATTCATTCAGGCGACCAATTTCACCAACCACACTCATCAGCGTATCAGAGTCATAATCCTTGAATTTATCTATACCTGCAATGACCTCGTCATAATTGAGCATGGCAAGATTATATTTGAAATCTTCTATTGGACTTTTATACGACATAGGTTTATGAATAATTATTGTAATTTAATTTAATATATAACCATTGTCTTATAAATTGCAAATTTCTAATTTTGCTGAAAATGTCTCAGGGAAAAGTCTGAAAAGTGTGAAAGTATGAGTATTTATCTGCCAATCGCAGAGCTCTCAGTTAATATAGTTTTACTACTATCAATAGGTGGTGTAGTCGGTTTTTTATCAGGTATGTTTGGTTTAGGTGGGGGATTTTTAATGACCCCTATTCTTATATTTATGGGAATTCCGACAAATGTAGCTGTAGCAACATCAGCTAATCAAATTGTCGCTTCATCAATTTCTGGAACAATTGGCTACTGGCGACAAGGCTTAGTTGACTTCAAAATGGGTGGAGTATTGCTGATTGGTTCTTTCTTTGGGTCTATTTTAGGCGTATGGATTTTTAGTAGATTAGTAGTCCTTGGGCAAATTGATACTGTCATATCAATTTTATATTTTGCTCTTCTTACTTCAATTGGTCTGATTATGCTCATTGAAAGCTCTCAAGTCATCAGGGATAGAGTAAGAAGAAAAACGGTAAAGAGAAAAATTCATTACCATAACTGGGCACATAAATTGCCATTCAAAATGAAATTCTATAAATCTAAACTATATATTAGTGCAATACCTCCTATCATCATTGGATTCGTAATTGGCATTCTTTCAGCAACAATGGGCATTGGAGGAACATTTATTTTAATTCCTGCTATGATTTATTTTCTTGGAATGCCTACATCCAAAGTAATTGGCACTTCATTATTTCAAATCATTTTTGTTACAGCGCTTGTTACATTATTGCATGCGACAACTACTTATGCTGTTGACGCAGTTTTAGCATTCTTTCTGATAATCGCCTCTGTTATCGGTGCACAATTAGGAGTATTGGCTGCTAATAAATTAAGAGGTGAAGAAATTAGAGCACTTCTTGCAATAATTGTATTGGGTGTTGCAACTAAAATAGCACTCGACTTACTAGTGGAACCAAACGAGGTTTTCAATATTTCTGTCATCAGGGCTTTGTTCTAATATGAACTTGAAAATATTTTTATTTATTAAATTATTTGTATTATTTTTTATCTCATCAACCTCAGCACTTGTAATAGGATCTGATGAAGAAGAGATATACATTGATGCCAATTTTTCAGGAAAAAATCTTCTTGTATTTGGGGCATTTTATTCAGATCCCTCACAAGCAAGAGACAATAAAAGCGATATACTCATTGAGGTAGTCGGTCCATCTGAGGATGTAGTTATAAGAAAGAAAGAATCATTCTTTGGTTTCTGGCTGAATTCAAAAAGTGTTGAGTTTAATGATGTTCCCGGATTTTATTACCTATCAAGTACAAATGAGATTACCAATGAATTTTTAAATGAAAACAATATTGGCCTATTAAATAAAAAAGACACTCAGCTTATAAACTGGAGTATATTAAATATTGACTGGGGAAATGTCAAAAATCAAAAAGAAAAAAATACTTTTTATGATGCGCTAATAAGAACAAAGGAAAGTGAAGATGTGTACAGAAAGGTCAATGGAGAAATTCAAATAATTGATGGAAATTTATTTAGATCTTATATTGAGATACCCAATACTGTTCCTGTCGGCCAATACAAGGTTAATTTGTATTTGATTATAGATAATAAAATTTCGAATGAATATTCTTATAATTTTATGGTAACCAGAGTAGGTATTGAAGAAGCAATCTATTCCTTTTCAAAAAACTATCCTTTAATTTACGGATTGATTTCTCTTCTAATAGCTATACTTATAGGCTTGAGCGGTGCGGAAGTATTTAAAAGATTTAGAAAAGTTTAATGGCAGAGATATCATATTTTTACGTTGTCCTAGCAGGACTACTCAGTTTTTTGTCACCCTGTGTACTACCTATTGTTCCTGGTTATTTATGTTTTTTAGCGGGTACAAGTTTAGACAAGGTTACCTCGGGTGAGGACGCTTCAAAAAAAAGAAATGTATTTTATTTTGCGTTAAGTTTTGTTTTTGGATTTTCTACAGTGTTCATTTTATTGGGCGCGTCAGCGACTTTATTAAGTGGCCTAATTTATGAATACCTTGATATATTGAGAGTTGTTGGTGGAATTATTATCATCATTTTTGGTATTCATTTTATGCAAATAATCCAACTTCCATTCCTGAATAGAGATACAAGGTACCAAATTGAAAGCTATAGACCTGGAATAGCTGGATCTTACATAATTGGACTCTCTTTTGCCTTTGGATGGACGCCTTGTATAGGGCCAATTCTAGGCAGTGTATTATCAATAGCGGCAAGTTCAGAAACTGTTACTTATGGGATTGTTCTTTTAATGCTTTACTCGGCAGGCCTTGGTATTCCATTTCTACTCGCTGCCTACGCTATTAATGGCTTCATGAGATTTTTATCAAAAATAAGAAATTATATTAGAGCTATAGAAATTTTTACTGGTGTATTACTTGTAATATTTGGTATTCTCATCTTAACTAATAGAATTCAAGAATTGGCATTCTTTTTTATAAAGTATTTTCCGTTCTTAACGCAATTTGGATAAAGGAGTAAATATGTTTCAAAAAGATTTATTAAAAGATAAAAGAATTTTGATTTCTGGTGGAGGGTCTGGCCTTGGAAAAGCAATGGCTACGAGATATTTAGAGCTCGGGGCAGATATCTATATTTGCGGTAGAAGAAAATCAGTTTTAGATGAAACTGCAAAAGAATTAATGGATTTACATGGTGGATCTGTGAAAGCTATTTCATGTGATATTAAAGTCCCTGAGGCCATCGAGGATATGGTTAATGAAATTTGGACTGAAGGACCTCTCACAGGACTACTAAACAATGCAGCAGGTAATTTTATTTCTAGAACAGAAGATTTATCTCCAAGAGCTTTTACTGCTATCTCTAATATAGTTTTTAATGGAACGTTTTATATGACTAATGCCATTGGTAAAAGATGGTTAAAAGAAAATCTAAAAGGAAGTATTATTTCTATTCTAACTACTTGGGTTGACAGTAGTGGGCCTTATACAGTTCCATCGGCGATGTCAAAATCTGGCTTAGCGACAATGACAAGGTCACTAGCTGCTGAATGGGGAAATAGAGGAATAAGACTAAATGGAATTGCTCCAGGTCCATTTCCTACTAAAGGAGCTTGGGATCGATTGGCACCTGGAGGTAAGGGAGCAGACTTAATGAATTCAGTTCCCATGAAGAGAACTGGTGAATTAAGTGAACTTGCAAATCTTGCAACTTTTTTAATGGCAGATGGTTGTGAGTATTTAACAGGTGAAATTGTTGCCATAGATGGTGCTCAATGGCTAAACCATGCAGGAAATTTCTATGAAATGTTAAAAGATGTAACTGATCAGGAGTGGGAAATGCTAAGAAATATGATTAAATCATCAAATGATGCCGATAAGGCAAAAAGATCAGTTTAAATAAAAGTATCTTTGAAAAGTTTATTACTCATTCTTCTTATGAAAGAGGGAATAAAACGCATAAAGAATGAAGCAAGATTTGCTTCTAATCCTACAGTATGATGGATTTTCTTACTTTTATAAGCTAGCCAGACTTTATCAACGACTTTTGAGACCGGGTATATCTTAGTTCGCTCATTTACAAAGTCTCGTTCCCATTGACTTTGCATATCAGATGACACGTTTCTCGCCTCAAGTATTGGCGTTTCTGTAAACCATGGATTAATTTCAGAAACTCTTATACCATGTCTTTCATATTCAATTCTTAAGGACTCAGTTAGTGAACTTACTGCATGCTTGGTTGCTCCATAGATAGCAATACCAGGTGTAGGCACTAGCCCTGCTACGGAACTGGTATTTAAAAGAAGACTATTCTCTGTATTCTTTAATAAACTCAGCATCGAAATACATCCATTTGCAACTCCTTTAAAATTAACATCTATTATTTTATAAATTTCTTCGACAGGTACGTCTTCAAAAGCTCCAGCAAAATTTGCTATGCCCGCATTATTAAAAAAAATATTGCATGTTCCAGATGTATATTCTGAGAAACTTTTTTCAGCTTCTTTCCACTCCTGAATACTGGTTACATCTAGCTTCTGATACATGCATTTGTTATGTCCAATTTCATTAGCTACTTCTTTGAGACCTTCCTCATTGATATCAAACAAACCAACATTCCAACCTTTTTCAGCAAATGATATTGCGGTTGCTTTGCCAATGCCAGAGGCTGCCCCAGTAATAAATATACTTTTTGCCATAAATTATAAGCCCTTCAAAAAAAGTTTAGTCGCAAAGTTTGAAGCATCATCGGGAGATACATCACTGCGTGTCAACATTTCATCACCAAGATTAATACATACTGCCATGACAGATGTAATCATAAAAGAAATATCGTTTTGAGGAAATTTTGTTTTTTTTGAGAGATTAATTACGAATTCATATAAATTATTATTAAATCTCGCAAACTCCTTTGAATGAGCCGAAAGCCACTTTAAGTCTAGTATGTATTTTCTGTTATTTTTTATAAATAAGTAATTTTCCTCTTCATCTAAAATCCAATTAAACCAACTACTAAACGCTATCTCAACAATCTGATCAAAAGTTTGAGCTTCGTTTATTTTTTTCATGAAATAATCGCTGAATTCATTTACTAGCCTTTCAATAATTATTAAAAAAACCGCATTTTTGTCATCAAAGTAATTATAAAATGTACCAGAGCCAAGTTTAGCGATTGACACGATTTCTCTAACACTCGCATTATCGATCCCTTTTTCTGTAAGAATCTTTCTTGAGGAAGTTATTATAGATTCTCGATTATTTTTTTTATTAATTTGTCTTTTTCTTTGATGAAATGGAATATCCATTATTTTATTCATGAATGAATAATCCCTACTGCATCTGAGATACTTTTATATCCATCACTTTGCAAAAGTAATGATAAATCTTTTTTAATCTTATTTATCATTTGTGGTCCATTGAAAGTAAGGGCTGTATACAATTGAACTAATGATGCGCCTAACTTAATTTTAGTATAAACATCTTTCGCATTAGAAATTCCTCCAACGCCAATAAGAAGCAATTCTCCATTTGTTTCTTTTGAGAGGAAACTCAACACTTTATTTGATAATTCTTTAAGTGGCTGTCCTGAAATGCCTCCTTCTTCATCTTTATACTCGTCCATTAAATCTTGTGGACGCGATATAGTAGTATTAGTAGCAATTATGCCGTCAATTTTATATTTTTGAACTAAATTGAGTATCATGCTGTAGTGCTGTTTAGTGCTATCAGGATCAATTTTTAGAATAATCTTTTTTTGTGTCTTCATATTTTCTCGTAATTGAGACAATTCTCTGAGCAGTGCATTCAATGTATCGTGCTCTTGTATCTCTCTTAAATTCTTGGTATTAGGTGAAGAGACATTTACTGTAACGTAATCTGAATAATCAACTACTTTAGTGTACAAATTAATATAATCATCTAAGAAATTTTCTGTGTCTTTGTTGGGTCCAATATTTGCTCCAAGGACTCCATTTTTGTTTGATTTACTCATGTTCGTCAAAAATTTTTCAATGCCATTATTGTTAAAGCCTAGTCTATTTATAATAGCTTTATCTGATGCTAGCCGAAATACCCTTGGCTTAACATTTCCAAATTGAGGTCTTGGTGTGACAGTTCCACACTCAGTGAAACCAAATCCTAAATTGAATAATGAATTTATAACTTCAGCATTTTTATCAAATCCTGCAGCCATTCCGATAGGATTCTTAAAACTGAGTCCATTAATATCATTATTTAAAATAGGGAAATCATTATTGCTTTCAATAAATGGGTTTGGAAGTTTAAGGGCATTTATTGTTAAGTTGTGAGCAACTTCAGGGTCAAGGGTCTTAAGTATATTAAAAAATATCCTTCTCATTTAGTTTTTTATTTTAACTTTTCTTCGATCAATTTAATTGTCGGTTTTATTCCATATATCGCGATAAAAGTACCAAATCTAGGTCCATCCTCTTTGCCAAAAAGCACTTGATAAATAAGCTTAAACCAATCCCTGAGGTTTTCAAATTTGTGATCTTTCCCTATTTGATATATCTCAGTTTGAATGGTTTCAGCATCTGCATTTTCTGCCTGATTACGCAATCTAGTTATTAGATCCTCAAAGATTTTTCTTTCTTGGCTAGACGGGGTTTTGTAATTTTTTTGCTCTGAGGTAATATCTCTTTCAAAATTAATTGCCCCTTTAATTAAATCATTAATAAAATGAGTATTAGAACTAATAATATTTTTATCATATTTCTTAACAAAATCTAAAATAATTTCAGGATCATTTTTTCCACTCGCGGCAACAAGATTTAATATAAGATTATATGTTACATTTACATTTCCTATAGAGTTCTCACCATTCATAATGTGCCAAACCGGATTTTCAATTTTCTCATGATCAGATTGAGTATTAAATTTGTTTAAATGACTTAAGAACTCGTCAGATGACTTTGGAATGATGTCATGAAAGAGTTTCTTAGCTCTTCTTGGGTTTTGATACATAAAATAACTTAATGTTTCTTTAGGTGCATATGACAGCCATTCCTCTATTGTTAATCCATTGCCTTTAGACTTTGATATTTTTTCTCCATTTTGATCTAGAAACAATTCGTAAAAATAGTTCTCTGGGGGAGGATGGCCAAGTGCTCGGCTTACTTTTGCAGAAAGCTGGAACGTAGGTATTAAATCTTTACCATACATTTCATAATCAATGTCAAGGGCACCCCATCGCATTGCCCAATCAACTTTCCATTGAAGTTTACATTTTCCTTTTAAAATAGATTGCTCAACTTCTTTATTTTCACTTATATATGTAATTGAATTGTTATCAGGATTAATTGAAATAATTTCAACTTCAAGCACATGTCCGGTTTTGGGACAAATTGGAAGGAATGGGCTGTATGTTTTTTTTCTCTCTTCTCCTAATGTTGGTAGAATAATATTTTTAATCGACTCATAATTATTCAACACATTGACAAGTTGATCATCAAAATACCCTGAAGTATAAAGCTCAGTCGCACTTTTAAATGTATACTTAAAATCGAATTTATCTAAAAATTCTTGTAACATTTCATTATTATGGTCACCAAAACTCTTACTTGTCTCAAATGGATCTGGAATTGACGTAAGCGGCTTATGAAGATTTTCTTCTAATATTTTTTGGTTAGGAACATTGTCGGGCACTTTGCGAAGTCCGTCCATATCATCAGAGAAGGCAATAAGTTCAACTTCAATATCTGATAACGATTTTATGGCATTTAAAATCATTGTGGTTCTTGCGACCTCACCAAATGTACCAATATGAGGTAATCCACTTGGACCATATCCAGTCTGCAATCTAATTGTTTGCTTATTATTGGTTTGAGCTTTTTTTATTATTTTCATCGCCTCAACAAATGGCCATGCTTTCGCATCTTTACTAATTTCACGTATTGAAGGCATATTTTTGGACATTACCATATTATTCTTTAAATCACTGAAAAATTAACAAATTTAATATATTATTGTCTATTTAGATAATTTATTAGTTTTTTTCGTAAATAATAAAACTATATATTTTATAGTTTTTCATATAGTAATCTGACTTCAAAATCATGAAAAAAAAGAAAAATATAAAGCCTACTCGTCAGGAAGCTGAGGCAGCGGTTAAAACCCTGTTATCTTTTGTTGGAGAGAATGCTGATAGACCAGGCTTACTAGAGACTCCTAAAAGAGTTGTAAGGGCCTATGAAGATTGGTTTTCAGGCTACAATGATGACCCTAACGAAGTTTTATCAAAAACTTTTGACGAACTTGAAGGTTATGATGAAATTATTATGCTACGTGACATCAGGATTGAATCGCACTGTGAACACCATATCGCCCCTTTTATAGGTTCGGCGCATGTAGCATATTTACCCAACAAAAGAGTAGTAGGAATAAGTAAACTTGCAAGGATTACGCGTATTTATATGAAAAGAATGCAAATCCAGGAAAAGCTAACTGCTCAAATTGCCAATTGTATACAAGATGTCCTTAAACCAAAAGGTGTGGCGGTTGTTATTGAAGCGCAACACCAATGTATGACGACAAGAGGAATTGGTACCCCAGGTATTTCTATGGTCACAAGTCAGCTTTTAGGCAAATTTAGAACTGACTCCTCTACAAGGAGAGAGTTTTATAGTATGATCAATCAAGGATCTATTCTTAAAAAGAATTAATAATTTAATTTAATGATAAATTTTAAGATAATACTTAATGTATTAGGGTTCCTTTTAATTGCCCTTAGTCTAGTAATGCTTATCCCAATGATGATTGATCTTGGAATGGGTAATCATACGTGGAAGTCTTTTATTACCAGTGCGATCATAACACTTGGATTTGGAGTTACATTCCTAATTTCTACTCGAAATGAAGAAAATAGTAAAATTTTGATGCAGGACGCATTTTTAATTACATCATTATCATGGCTTTCAATTAGTATATTTTCTGCTTTTCCCTTTTATTTCGCTGAAGAAGGATTAAATTTTACCAACTCAATATTTGAGTCAATGTCAGGAATTACAACAACTGGATCCAGTGTTATTCAGAATGTTGAGTCATTAACGGAGGGAATGTTAATATGGAGAGGTTTATTGCAATGGATGGGTGGCATCGGAATTATTGTAATGGCTGTAAGTATTTTGCCCGTTCTACGTGTTGGAGGAATGCAGGTATTCAGAGCAGAAAACTCAGATACAACAGATAAAATTCTTCCCAGAACAACGCAGATAGCCTCTGCTGTTATCATAATTTATTTGATACTCACATTAGTTTGCTTAGTTGCATATTGGTTGGGTGGGATGAACTTTTTTGATGCACTAGTTCACTCAATGACAACAATTGCTACTGGTGGATTTTCAACTCAAAATAATTCATTTGCTAGTTTTAACAGTAAATCGTTGGAATATACTGCAATAGTTTTTATGATACTGAGTAGTCTTCCAATATTAATTTATCTTGAAGCATTCAAGGATGGATTCAAACGAATAATTTCAGACACACAGATAATTACATTTCTTGGAATAATATTATTTAGCTCCCTGTTGGTAATATTATACTTATGGATCACGGATATAAAGAATATTGAAGAGTCAATTAGAAGTGGAGCATTTAACGTTATTTCTATAATTACTGGCACTGGTTATACATCTGATAATTATAATTTATGGGGACCTTTTCCAATTTATCTTTTATTTTTTGGAATGTTTATTGGAGGATGTGCTGGTTCAACAACATGTGGAATAAAAGTATTTAGATTCCAAATCTTGTTCCAAACACTAAAAATGCAAATTCAAAAACTACTTCATCCTCATGGAGTTTTTGTTCCTCACTATAATCATAAAAAAATTGAAGAAGATGTAACTTCGTCAGTAATGAGTTTTTTCTTCATATTTATTTTGAGTTTTATCGTTATTACATTATTACTTTCTACAACAGAGCTAGATTTTGTAACCAGTTTGTCAGCTGCTGCAACATCACTTGCAAATGTTGGACCTGGTCTTGGCGAAATGATTGGTCCTGAAAATTCGTTTTATGAAATTAGTACATTTGCAAAATGGGTACTGATTTTTTCAATGTTATTAGGAAGACTTGAGATTCTCACTGTTCTAGTGATACTTCATCCCGCTTTTTGGAAAAAATAACTATATTAATATTCTAAGGATTTGTTTTTGGACATGGAGTCTATTTGATGCCTCTTCCCAAATTCTTGAGTTTGCTCCATCAATTACAGTCTCTTCAACTTCTTGACCCCTATTTGCTGGTAAGCAGTGCATAAAAATACAATCTTTTTTTGCCATATTCATTAAAGTTTTTGTCACTCTAAAATCGTGTAACTCTCTAATCACTTGTTCATCAGTTTCTTCACCCATGGACTGCCATGTGTCTGTCATAATTACATCGGCTGTAGATAAAATTTCATCATCAATTTGATTATGAATAATACTTTCTAAATTTAAGTTTTCTTTGTATTTAGTAATTTTAGATAAGTATAAATCTCTCGATCTATCGGGTGAAAAAATACTGAATTTAAATCCTAAATTTTTGGAATAAGCTTCAATCCATGAATGTGCTACATTGGTTATAGGACCAAACCAAGTAATATTTAAATTTTCTAAAGAACCTTTTTCTTCAATAATGGTCATTAAACCCGCCATACATTGGCATGGATGAGATAAATTTGAAAGTCCATTAATAATAGGCACACTTGAAACTTCTATAGTGTCCAATATAGTCTGGTGTTTATTTACTCGCATAACAACCCCATCAGAATAAAGACTGAATGTTTTGATCGTATCTGAGAGACTCTCCTTGCCACTGCTCAAGTGTATATCTGAGCCGTTAAGTATAATTGATGAACCACCGAGTTGTTTAACCGCAAGATCAAATGAAAGCCTTGTTCTTGTAGAGTTTTTCTCAAAAAATAAGATTAGGTTTTTTCCAGACAATATTTCTTTTGAGCTTAAGTTATGATTTTTCTTTTCTATAGCCGAATTAAGTAATGCATTAATTTCTTCTGCAGTAAAATCTTTAATGTCTATAAAGTTTTTCACAAGGATAGCTCTTTACAAGTCGATCTAATTTTATCAATTGCTTCATCGCATTCTGAATTAGATAAATTTATTGGAGGAAGAAGCCTTACAACATTATCAGAGGCTTTAACTGTTAAAATGAAATTTTTACGTGCTTGTTTAACAAAATCTTCATTATTAATGTTACATTTTAATCCTAGAATAAAACCCTTTCCTCTTATACCCTCAATAATATCTGGATAATCATTAGCAACTTTATTTAGATCTAATAATAATTTTTCAGAGACAGTAATAACTTCATTAAAGAATTTAGGAGAAGTCATCAAATCTAGCACTGCATTTCCAACACTACATGCTAACGGATTTCCGCCAAAGGTAGATCCGTGTGACCCAAACTCCATAGCGTCACCCACCTTTTTTGAAGTTAAACATGCTCCTATTGGAAAACCGTTACCAATTGCTTTCGCTATAGTCATTATATCTGGTTCTACATTTGACCACTGATAAGCGAACATTTTGCCTGTCCGACCCATTCCACATTGCACTTCATCAAATATAAGCAAAACTTCATTTTCATCGCACAATCGCCTAATCGCATCTAGGCAAAATGTTGGAACTTCTCTTACTCCCCCTTCACCTTGAATGGGTTCTATAATAACCGCTGCAGTATTTTCATTAATTGAACTTTTTAATAATTCATGATCACCGAACTCAAGAAACTTAAAATCATTCACAGCTGTATTAAATATTTTCATTTTTTCAGGCCCTTGAGCTGCAAGCGCACCTATAGTTCTTCCATGAAAAGAACCACTAAAACTAATAATCTCTTTTTTTACTCTAGAATTTTTAGTTTTATGAAAATATCTTCTAGCAATTTTAATGCTTGCCTCTACTGCTTCTGTGCCTGAGTTACAAAAGAAAGCATAGTCTGCAAAACATAATTCACATAAACGTGAAGCTAATAGTTCTTGCTCAGGAATTTGATATACATTTGAAAGGTGCCAGAGTTTTTCTGATTGTTCCCTTAGTTTTTGATTTAGATAAGGATGAGAATATCCTAACGAATTTACTGCTATACCTGTTCCGAAATCTAAGTATTTTTTACCTGATTTTTCATATAAATAACTACCTTCGCCGTGAGTAAAAACTAATTCAGACCTTGGGTATGTTGGTAATATATTATTCATTTTTAAGCTCTTAATTTATACCCAGTTTTTAACATTAAATAATTAATAACTATTAGAGATATCAAAACCATAATCAAGATAGTAAATGCATGCAAAATTGAAGAGTCGCTTGCCCCTAAGAATCCAAACCTGAAACCATCTATCATATAAAAGAATGGGTTAATGAGACTTGCCCTTTGGATTACATCCGGTAGAACTGTAATTGAATAAAAAGTTCCGGACAAAAAAGATAGTGGTACGATCACAAAATTACCAACTGTACCTAGATGGTCCCATTTTTCAGCCCAGATACCAGATATCATCCCAATCAACGCCATTATAGCTGATGCTAGAATAGCAAAGATTAAAATAATCCATAAATTATAAACAGTAACCTCAATAAATGGCATCATAACTAAAGCACACGCAACAGCTGACGCGAGACCTCGGGTTATTCCAGCAAGAGTGAATGCCAAAATAATTTCAACGTTACTAAGTGGAGGCATAAGCAAATCTACAATATTCCCTTGTACCTTAGACATTAAAATTGATGATGAATTATTCATAAACGCATTCTGAATAATAGTCATCATGATAAGTCCTGGAAAAAGAAAATTTTTAAAGCTATCTAATGGATAGTCTGCTCTCACAGAGCCAATAGCTGTTGTGAATATGATTAAAAATAACAAGCTTGTTAAAGCAGGTGCGGCAATTGTCTGCAAAGGTATTTTTGTAAACCTTTGGACTTCCTTTTTGTAAAGAGTAACAAAACCAGTAGGGTTGTAATTCATAGCGACTATTTAAATATATTTCATAAAATGTCATTAATATTTAAATTTCAATAAGATAACTATTTACCTGAAATTGAATGAAAATTTATTTCTACTCACAAGAAATTTTAAAATAATTCAATATTTAGTATATTTCTATTGAAATTAATCAAAATGTAGTGGTAAGATTTTATTGATTAAGGTGATTACTATGTCTTGGACTTATGAAAGAGTGGAAAAACTTAAGCAATTGTGGGAAGAAGGACTTACTGCAAGTAGAATTGCGGCTGAACTTGGAGAGGTAACTAGAAATGCCGTTATTGGTAAAGCTCATAGACTTGGGCTATCTGGAAGGATGGCAAATAAGAAGTCTAGTGGTGGTATATCGATCATAAGAAAGAAAAGAGTAAATATCTCACAAAATCAAAAAATCATAAATATCTCTCCCATTATTGATGAACCCATGAATCCAACGGCTTTTGAGGATATAAAAGATGGACTGTGTCGGTGGCCCTTAGGCGAGCCAGAAGAAATAGAATTCAAGTTTTGCGGCAGGAATACTCAAGAAGGTTTCGTTTATTGTCAGTCCCACTATAAACAGGCTTATCAGCCATTAAGTAAAGTTCGCGAAAGAAGAAAGGCCAAAAAAAAGTTCAGGATCACTAATTAAAGAATAAAAATTAAACTTAAGCTAAAAGAAAATACCAATAAAATTACCACTACACATATCACAGCATTCATTAAACTCATTTTTTAATTAGTTTTCTCATAAGTGGGAATTAGTGCTTCATTATTGTTTATTTTATTCTTAATTTCTTGAATTGTCGCTTCCATTCTGACATATCTCTCGGCTGTTGATGGGTGAGTTCCTCCCACTGAATAAATTGAATTTGGAACTTCTACTGCAAATCTCCTCCAAAAATCAACAGCTTCATCAAGATTATAACCGGATTTCTGTAGAATATACATGCTTAAGTAATCTGCCTCATTCTCATAATCTATCGAATAAGCAGAAGCTCCCATACTTTGACCTATTTCCATCATATCTTGGGGAAGACCAACATAAATACCTAAGAGCAATCCAATAAGTGCTCCTGCCTGAGCATTTTCAATTTTATCTGCAACATGCTTATTTGCGTTATGACCTAATTCATGAGCAAAAACAATTGCTGCTCCTGTTTCATTCATCATTAACCATTTGGCCATCCTTAATGAAAAGACCATGATGTCACCATTTGCAAATGCATTAAATGTATTGTTATCGAGATCTATCACAAAATCAAATCTACATCTCTGCTCACTTCGAACTTGAAAATTAATAATCTCACTATTTCTCAAGATTTTTAAATCATACAATTTTCTATATTTTCTATCTATCTTTTCTACATAAGACGAAAATGCGTCCTTACCTTGTTTGATTTTTTCCCCATCAATTTCAAGAATCTCATCTCCAGTCAAAATTCCAGATTTTCCAGCTGGTGTATCTGAGCCAACACTTACAACTTTTAATTTAGATCCTAATCCTAATGATTGATTGATCTCTTCTCGAATACTTTCATAGGCTGAATTTTCATTTCCTAAGTTCATACCAAGCGAGTAAATACGGTCGTCCTCCGCGCAAAGGTCTGCAGCGCTAAATAAAATATTAGTGCCCATTTCAGAAAATGGAATGTATGTATTTAACCATGACTCTGCAAACATCTGATTTTGAATATCTCGTTCTTTATCGGTAAGGACAGTACTGTATTCTGGAAGCTTCGTTTGAGGCTGAGCACAGGAAAAAATTAATAAAAAAGAAAACAGTATTAAGACTCTCATAGAGATACCCTATCAATATTTTCTTTTTTTATCATGTAGTAAGAATGTCCAAATACTATAAGTATAATTAATATACCTCCTATCAAGGTTTTCTGAGTAGGTTGTTCAAATATAAACAGCCATACCCATAAAGGACCCAGCGAAGTTTCAAGAAGAAAAAATATTCCAACTTCTGGCGAACTTATATATTGAGGCGCTATACTAATAAATACAAACGATACTCCCACAGTTATAATCATAAGAGATATCAATAATAAATCATAAGTTTCAATGACAAATGACGAGACAAAAAATGCTGATAGTACAGCGGTAGCTAATTTACCTAGAATATATGAGGGTACAAAATTTATTTCAGGTGATCTTCTCATTACCGTGAGACTAGCGCCAACAAAAATTGCGCATAGTAAACCATAGAAGTCTCCTAAATATTTATTGAGTTCATATGACTCATAAAAAATGAAAACTACTGCTAATAGGCATCCAAAAGAACAAAACCATGTAATTATCTCAGGCTTTTCATTTAAGAAAATAAAAGAAAAAATTGCTGCAATTATTGGCACTAAACTAATCATGATTAGTGCATTTGCTACATCTGTGTTTGCCAGTGCCATTACAAAAGTCACATTAGCACCAAGAACTAATAGTGCATTGATAATGCCTGGCATTCCAATGCCCATAAAATCGTCTAAGGCTCTATGATTAAAAAAAACAAAATATCCTACTAAGAGAGTAAAGCCTGGTAAAAGTGAGCGGTAAAATAAAAGATCCCATGTCTCAATACTCACAGATCTTATAATAAGCGCATCTGGAGTAATAATCATGACACCTATAAAAGCAAGTAATGTTCCTTTTTGTTTATTTGATAGTTTTTCAAACATAATATTTTTTTGGCGCGCCGGGAGAGATTCGAACTCCCGACCCCCAGATTCGTAGTCTGGTGCTCTATCCAGCTGAGCCACCGGCGCATGTAGAATTATTTATAAGCTACTCTTTTATTAATAAACTAAAATCTTTTTTTTATAAATTTATAAATCACAGGTATTATCACAATTACACTAATTAAAAGTACTGGAAGCAAATACTCTACTTTAAGAATATCTTCACTAGAGAAACTTTGTGTATCAACTATATTTTGAATGCCATTTCCAATACTAACAAGAATATATGCCCAGGGGATTACTCCAAATATAGTTGCAATAAAGTAGTCTCTTAATTTCATGTCCAATACTGCAGGAAGTAAGTTCTGTATTCCAAAAGGTACTCCACCAATTACTCTTATAAAAAGAAGATAACTTATTGCATTGCGGTTAAAGCCATCTTTAAACTTATCAAATCTTGAACCAAACTGTCTCAGAATATATTCTTTAAAGAAATACCGTGCATAAACAAATACAACCATTGCCCCGATCACCTCTCCTATGATTGCAATGATCAATCCAATGTATATACCAAAGTAGAAACCTGCCAAAATACACACTGGTGTAATTGGTCCCATAATTGAGATCATCATCGCTATAATCAATGTGCAGAGAAATACAGATAAAACTGGATGTGCAATAATAAAATCTTGTATTAAACCATGTTGATTAATTAAAAATTCCATTGATATGGGGTTATATTTGCCTAGTAAATAAAGAGCGCTCACAAATAAGGAGATGCCAACGATGATGTTTATTATCTTGTTTTTGAACATTTAACTAAATTAATGAATATTAATTGACTATATAATGAATGCAATTTATAAGCCATTTCACTAATTCAATCTAATTAATTTATTATGAAAAGAACGTTTCAGCCCAGTAATCTAGTGAAGAAGAGACGACATGGTTTTAGAGCCCGGTCTGCTACTAAGGATGGTCGTATAATCTTGGCTAGACGTCGCTCTAAAGGTAGAAAAGTTCTTTCAGCCTAAATAATCAGTCCATCATGAAAAGTCTAGTTACACTTAAATCCTCTAAGGATTTTCTAGAGGCTAAAAAAGGTCTATTTTATCGGAGTAGATCCTTTCTTTTACAAGCATTTGAGGTTAAGAATAGCAATGAAATAAAGGTTGGCTATACCGTCTCAAAACAAAATGGAAATGCGGTAGTACGTAATAAAATTAAAAGAAGATTAAGAGTGCTAGCAAATACAGTATTAGCGAACTATGGCATTAAAAAATGGAATTATGTCATCATTGGAAAAAAAAATGCAATGGTTGAAGATTTTGAAAAATTAGAAAATGAAATGCTTACAGCATTAAAAAAAATACACAGATAATTTTATGATAAAACATTGTTTCCTATTTTTAATTACCATTTATCAAAGGTTAATCTCTCCTTATTTTCCAAGCTCTTGTCGCTTTCTGCCAACATGTTCTGAATATACAAAAGAAGCTATTCAATATCACGGTGCACTCAGAGGAACATACCTTGGAATTAAAAGAATTAGCAAGTGCCATCCGATAAAATTTCTTGGTGGCTCTGAGGGATATGATCCAGTACCGAAAGAAAGAAATAAGTAAATGGAAAGCAGAAACTTAATTTTTGCGATAATTCTCTCAATTGGAGTACTTTTCATATGGAGTTTCTTTTTTGAAGCTCCTGAGCAGCAAAATTTAGATGAGTTTAGTCTTGATGAAGAAGTATCTGAAGTTAACTCAGACGAACTAGACATGGAAGCAATAGCCGAGATTGAAGACTCACTTGGCATAGATAATGGGAATACTATTGATTTAAGTGAAGCCCTAAGCAAAGATCAAAGAGTTAATATAAATACTCAGAGTATTTCTGGTTCAATTAATTTAAAAGGTCTTAAAATCGATGACATTGTTTTAAAGAAATATAACGAAACACAGGAAGAAGGATCAGAAAATATTAGACTTCTTCAACCCTTAGATACCTTTAACGGATACGAAGTAACTTTTGGATGGATAAAAAATCAAGATGCTGCATTTGAAACACCGAATGCTGAAACAGTGTGGAAAATCAAAAATAATGTTTCAGTTTTAAATACTTCAAATGAAGTTGAATTTGAATGGTCAAATAAAACCGGACAAACTTTTATCACAAGCATAACTCTTGATGAAGATTACATGTTCGATGTCACTCAAAAAGTCATAAATGACTCAACTGATAATATAGTTATTAACAATGCAAGCAAAGTAACTCGGAAACAATCACCATCTTTATCAGGAATGTTTATTCTTCACGAAGGATTGCTTGGGGTTCTCAAAGAAAAACTTGAACTTATCGACTATAGTGATTTGAAAAATGATCAAGAAACACTTAATTTTGAAAGTGATAATGGCTGGGTTGGTATAACTGATAAATACTGGCTGGCTGCATTGATACCTGATCAAGAAAAATCTTTCAAAGCCATTTATACGTATGACAATGGCTATATTGCTTATTATAGATCTTTAAACGCTACGAATGTGCCTGGTGGTGAAACGCATACCGTTGATAGTCAAATTTTTATTGGAGCCAAAGAAGCTAAATTAATCGATAGATACAAGGAAGATTATGGCATCTATAATTTTGATCTTGCCATTGATTGGGGTTGGTTTTACTTCCTAACCAAACCATTGTTTAATGTTATTTACTTCTTCTCTCAATTGTCAGGTAATTTCGGCTTGGCTATTATTTACCTAACAGTCATAACAAGAATAGTCTTTTTCCCACTTGCAAACTGGTCATTCGTTTCAATGGCAAAAATGAAAATGCTTCAACCAGAAATGACTCGAATAAAAGATCTCTATAAAGATGATAGAACCCAACAACAACAAGCGTTGATGGCATTATACAAAAAAGAAAAAGTGAATCCGATATCAGGATGTTTACCTATACTGATTCAAATCCCTTTCTTCTTTGCGATTTACAAAATGCTTTTTGTATCAATTGAAATGAGGCATGCGCCTTTTTATGGTTGGATTCAAGACTTGGCGGCAAAAGATCCCACAACTATCTTTAATTTATTTGGCTTAATTCCCTGGGATCCCCCTTCTTTTATGATTATTGGCATTTGGCCTGTATTAATGGGCGTTACAATGTATATGCAACAAAAATTAAACCCAGCACCACCTGATCCAATTCAAGCAAGAATATTTATGTTTTTTCCATTTTTCATAACAGTTCTACTGGCACAATTTGCAGCTGGACTAGTGATTTATTGGACTACGAATAACGTTCTTTCAATCATCCAGCAGTGGATTATTACTAAAAGAACCACAATAAAAACAAATTAATAAAATGTCTCTTCAAAATAAACAGCCTGAAAGCAAAGAGCTTTTAGAAAAATATTGGATATCTGGTAAAAAATTCCATACCAAAACTTTTTCCTTTATAAAAAAATATCAGAATAAAATTATCGTTATAAAGTATGGAGGATACGCTCTGACTAAACCTGCACTTTTAAAATCATTTGCAAAAAATATATCCTTATTAAATCAATTGGGTTTTAAAGTTATTGTAGTGCACGGTGGTGGTCCTCAAATAGAAAAAGAATTGAAAAAAAGAAAAATTAATAATGAAGAGTATCAAGGATTAAGGGTGACTACAAAAAGTGTGCTTGGAGTTGTCAAAAGAATTTTGTCTCACGATTTGAATAAACTAATATCTGATGAAATCAAAAAAAATGGGGGTAAAACAAAAAGATTTAATGGAGTAATTACAAGAGTACTTAAGGCAAAGATTGCGATGAATGGTAATATTGGTTTCGTGGGGGAGCCAAGAGGTATTGATAAAAATTTGATAATGAAAGCCCTTAAAAGTAATCATATTCCAATTATCGCACCACTTGGAATTGATACAAATAAAAATACATTGAATATTAATGCAGACACAGCAGCCGCTTACATCGCTGAGTCAGTAAAAGCTGAGAGGTTATTGCTTTTAACCGATGTAGCAGGAGTGCTGGATAACAATAAGAAATTGATAACAGAGCTCGATCGTAAAAAAGCATTTCAATACATAAAAAAAGGCACTATAAAAAGCGGTATGATACCTAAGATCAAAGCATGCTTTAATACCTTAAAAAATGGCGCAAAAGGGGTCGCCTTAATTGATGGGAGAAAACAAAACGCTGTTGCCATGGAGCTCCTAACAACGCAAGGAGCTGGGACATTAATAAAAAAGTAAACTTATGAGTGAAAATCAAAAATTAAAAGAGAGTATTGAAAGCGCTTGGGAGAATATAGCAAACTTATCACCAAGTGATACGGATGTTTCTCAAGCAGTATATCAAGTAATTAAGAAACTAGACAGTGGTGAGCTCCGAATTGCTGAAAAAGTTGATAATCAGTGGACTGTAAATCAATGGTTAAAAAAAGCTGTTCTTATTTCATTCAGAATTAATGAAAATACAATCCTTCGAGGCCCTTACACATCATGGTTTGACAAAGTCAAAGGCAAAACTGTTGATTGGGATGAAGATCAATGGAAAGCAGCCGGTTATCGGCACGTGCCCAATGGAACAGTACGAGAGGGTTCATTTATTGGCAAGGGAGTTGTCTTGATGCCTTCATTTGTAAACATTGGTGCCTATATTGACGAAGGAACTATGGTTGATACATGGGCAACTGTAGGTTCATGCGCTCAGATCGGCAAGAATTGTCATCTTTCTGGGGGGGTTGGCATCGGCGGTGTCCTTGAACCTCTACAAGCAAATCCTGTAATAATTGAAGATAATTGTTTTGTAGGCGCTCGAGCCGAGGTTGCAGAGGGTGTTATTGTTCGAGAAGGATCAGTTTTGTCCATGGGTGTTTATCTCGGCGCCTCCACAAAAATAGTTAATCGTGCAACTGGTGAAATACTGTATGGTGAAGTTCCTGCATACTCTGTCGTTGTTCCTGGGACAATGCCAAATGAAGATCCAACAAAACCAAGTCTTTATTGTGTAGTCATTGTTAAGACAGTTGATGAAAATACAAGAAAAAAAACCTCCATTAATGATCTATTAAGAGAGTAAAGTATTATGGAAGTTATCGAATTAACAAAGGCGTTGATATCTTGTCAGAGTGTGACTCCTAAAAATGATGGTGTACTAGATTTACTTGAAAAAGAGTTATCAAACATTGGTTTTAATTGTAAGCGATATTTATTTAGTGATAGCGATACGCCAGATGTAGACAATCTCTTTGCTAAAATTGGAAATGGTACACCTCATATCTGTTTTGGTGGGCATACAGATGTTGTTCCAGTTGGTGATATAAACGCATGGAGCTGTGACCCGTTTAATGCAACTGAAAAAGATGGAAAAGTTTATGGCCGTGGAGCGAGCGACATGAAGTCTGCAATTGCTGCATTTGTTTGTGCTGTGAAAGATTATATTAATAATAATGAACTCAAAGGTACTATAAGTCTGCTAATAACTAATGATGAAGAAGGGCCAGCAATAAATGGTACTAAAAAAGTATTAGAGGAAATATACAATAATGGAGAAAAAATAGACTCTTGTATTGTTGGTGAACCAACTTGTCCGAGTAAGTTGGGTGAGATGGTTAAAATTGGCAGACGAGGAAGCTTTACAGCTAAAATAAGCATTACTGGTAAACAAGGTCATGTTGCATACCCTCAATGGACACTGAATCCGATCGACCCTCTTACTAAAATTTTGAACAATATAATTAGTTTAGAATTAGATGAGGGGGCTGAAGACTTTCCTCCTTCAAACGTAGAAATTGTCAAAATAAATTCAAGTGATGGTGCTTCAAATGTAGTGCCTCAAAGTGCAGAAGGTACATTTAACATTAGATATAATATTAAGCATAGTAAGGAAAGTTTAATGAAAACCATTGATACGATTATCAGTGAACAAGTTAAAAATACTGATTATGTATCCAATGTTGAGTATAATAATTCAGCAGAACCCTTTCTCACTAAAAAGGGAAATTTTACAGAAATTATAAAAAGTTCATCTGATGAAATCACTGGCTTAAGCGCAGAACTTACAACAACAGGGGGTACTTCTGATGCAAGGTTTTTTAAAGATTATTGTGAGGTCGCCGAATTTGGTCTCATTGGTGAAACGGCTCACCAGATAGATGAGCATGTAGAATTACAAGATATTAAAAATCTCAGAAATATCTATTTACTTATTTTAAGTAAATATTTTAATTAGAATAATTATCAAATTCTAATAGTAACTACTTGGGTATAATCAGTAGCATTAAGAATATTGTTAGTGCTATATCTAACTTCACAGGAGATGGGTTAAAGTTCCATTTTGTTCCAAACATAAAAACCTACAGAATCGCCCCAAAAATGAGAAAAATGAAGTAAACAACGATTAACCCAGGAAAGTATTTAAGGGAAAAATTAAAGCTTTTTTCTAATTTTTTTCTCATGAAATGTAGTTACTCAAATTTTTTGACCTTTAATAGAAAATTAATCTGTCAATTTGGCAATTGCATAAAATTAAATAATTACACTGTTTATGTATGTTAACTTCATGTTTGATGAAATGTACAGCGATAACGCTGAGATAAGAGAACACTACCTAAATGTTAATTCATGGCTAAGAACTATGTCTTCTACAGCCATAAGTAAAAAAAATGTAGAAGCAGAAAGTCATTTTAAAAGAATAGGGATAACATTTTCAGTTCAAGATGATTCAATGTCAGAAAGAATCATACCCTTTGACTTAATACCCAGAATATTAACTAACCATGAATGGTCTAAAATTGAGAAAGGTGTAATCCAAAGAACTAAAGCTCTCAATGCATTCTTAGCAGATATTTATAGCAGTGGAGAAATTTTTAAAGCAAAGATAATTCCTGAAGAAATTGTTTATAAGAAAGCATCGTTTGACCAATCAATGGTAGGTTTTTCACCGCCGCGTAAAATATATAGTCCCATTGTAGGAGTTGATTTAGTTAGAACTGGAAGAGATCAATTTTATGTTCTGGAAGATAACTGTCGAACACCTTCAGGTGTATCATACATGTTGGAGAACAGGGAAATTATGATGAAAATGTTTCCAGATTTGTTTCATTCAAACCGTGTTCAAAGAGTCGATGATTATCCTACTAGACTGCTGCAAACACTAATGAGCTTGGCTCCTAAGAAATGTGATAGCTCCATCCCCACAGTTGTACTTTTAACTCCTGGACATTTGAATAGCGCTTATTATGAACATACTTTTCTATCTGATCAAATGGGGATAGAGATGGTCGAGGCCAGTGACCTTTATGTAGAAAACGATCTTGTTTATATGAAAACTGTTGATGGACCAAAAAAAGTTGATGTTATATATCGACGCATTGATGATGATTACATAGATCCATTATTTTATAATCCTAACTCAGTTATTGGTGTACCAGGTATTATCCACGCATATCGAACTGGTGGGGTTAATATTTGCTCTGCACCAGGCTGCGGTATTGCAGACGATAAAGCTATTTATATTTATGTTCCTGAAATGATAAAATTTTATTTAGGTGAGATGCCTATTCTTGAAAATGTTGAGACTTGGCGATGCGAAAAAGATGATGAATTAAAATTTGTTTTAGAAAATATTAAAAATCTTGTTGTTAAAGAGGTTGATGGCTCTGGTGGCTATGGAATGTTAATTGGTCCAAAATCCACAAAAAAAACTATTGAGCAATTCTCTCTTAAATTAAAAAATAATCCTAAAGGCTACATTGCCCAACCAACTTTGGATCTTTCATCATCACCTACTCTCATTGATAATGAAATTACAGGAAGGCGTGTGGACTTGAGACCATACTGCTTGATAGGTAAGCAAGCTCAACTATGCCCAGGTGGCCTTACAAGAGTTGCGCTAAATAAAGGATCATACGTCGTGAATTCATCACAAGGAGGAGGAGTCAAGGACACTTGGGTTCTTGCTGATTAATTAAGATGTTAAGTAGAACAGCCGAAAATTTATATTGGATCAGTAGATACATGGAAAGAGCTGAAACAATGGCACGCCTATTAGATGTAGGGTATCGCATGTCTCTATTTCCGAACCCAAAAGGGTATCATAATGAATGGGACTCTGTTTTGTCAGCAGCAGGTGCTTCTCAAGGATATTTTCAAAAATATAATGAAATTAATCAAGTAAATGTTGAGGATTATCTTTTCTTTGATGAAGATAATCCCTCTTCAGTTTACAGCTGTATTTTAAACGCAAGAAACAACGCACTAGTTGTACGAACTGCTTTTACACCTGAGGCGTGGGTTGCAATTAATAAATCTTACCAAGAAATGCTTGAATTTAAAAAAAATAAATATTCTCGATCAGACTTACCGAATTTTACTGAGTGGACAATACAACAGGTGAATATGTTTCGAGGATCGGCTAATTCACTTCTTAGAAATGATGGTTATCATTTTATATTTCTTGGAACATTTATTGAAAGAGCAGATAATTCAGCAAGATTACTTGACGTAAAATATTTTGTTCTTTTGCCAACGGCCGATTACATTGGAGGTAATCTAGATAATTTACAATGGATCATACTTTTAAGGTCACTATCCTCTTTTAGGGCATTTCGTTGGGCTTATGATGGAGATGTAACATCAACTAAAATTGCTCATTTTTTTATACTCAATAATGACTGCTCAAGATCGCTTAGTTTCTGTATTAATAATATTGTCTATCATTTAAACAGCCTAAAATGTAGTCCAGAAAAAATTACAGATATATATATGGGACTCAAAGATGTCCATGACTCAGTCAAAACAGAAACCGTTGATTCAATAATTAGTTTCGGACTGCATGAGTATGTTACAAATTTTGTTTCCAAGATATCGTTTTTAGACAATCAAATTCAAACACATTTTTTTAGATAATATGCACCTTACTGTTAATCATACAACAAATTACCATTATGATGATAATCTTTTAGGATTAATACAAACCACTAAGCTTATACCCTCTTCATACAATGGTTTAAAAATTATTGATTGGGAAGTTACAAGAAACGAAAAGAAGGGTGGTGATATCTTTAGAGACGCAGAAGGAAACAATGTAGTAAATTTTAAAAGTGAAGAGAAAGAAACTAATGTTTACTTTCTTGTTAAAGGAATTGTAGAGACATTTAATACTGATGGTGTTTACAAAAGTGTAAATGATAAAGTTAATCCCTTGGTTTACATGAGAAATACAAGACTTACTCAGCCAAATAAGGAGATTTATGAACTTGGCTTAGAAGCGAAAGAGAGTTGTAACGATAACGAGATATTAAAAATGGCACATAATATTCTCGGACTTGTTTCTGAGAAAATTGATTATGTTCCATATACCACAAATACACAAACTACTGCTGCAATGGCTATGGAACAAAAAAAAGGAGTGTGCCAAGACCAGGCTCATATTATGATCTCTGCTGCTAAATCAATTGGTTTACCCTCAAGATATGTAAGTGGTTATATGCACAAAAACGAAAACGATTCTGAGTTTCAAGCAACTCATGCCTGGGCTGAAGTATATATAAATGATCTAGGTTGGGTTGGATTTGATCCTACAAATCGCTGCTCCCCTGATGAGAGGTACATCAGAGTTTCTTGTGGACTTGATGCAAGTTTTGCAGCTCCGATCAGAGGTGTTTATTACGGAAATAGCAATGAAAACTTAGAAATAAGTGTTCAGACAATCGAGAATTCCCCCCAATAAATAAGAGGCCAAACCAGGCCTCTTAAACCTAATATTTTACTTCCATAAAATACAAGCCATCTGGAGGGGCAACTGCACCACATTTCGATCTTTCCCTAGAATTGAGAGCATCATGAAAATCACTTACCAGCCAGCTTTGTTCACCGACCAATTTAAGGCTTCCTACAATTGACCTTACTTGGTGATGTAAGAATGATTTTGCTGAAAATCCGAAGTAAATATTTTCCTCTGATTTTGTAATTTGAAGGCTATCAATTGTCTTTATAGGACTGTCTGACTGGCAATGAGCAGAACGAAACGTTGTAAAGTCATGTTTGCCTTCAATTAATGAAATGCATTCCTTCATAATATTTACGTCTATCTCTTTATGCACATGCCATGCTCTACCCTTTTCAATTGTTAAGGGAGATTTGCGATTAACTATTCGATATAAATATTTTCTTTGACGTGCATTAAAACGGGCATGAAATGTATTATCAACTTCATCAACTTCTAAGATAGCTATTGGAAAAGGGCGTAGATGATCATTAAGTGCATTTTTAATTACATAAGGTTCAAGCTTTTTGTTATTGATATCAAAATGAGCGACCTGTCCCATAGCATGAACGCCAGCATCTGTTCTTCCGGCTCCGAAAATGGTCACAGTTTCTTCAAATAAATTTTTAATCGAATCTTCTATTGCCCCTTGTATCGATTGTCCTTTGTCTTGCCTTTGCCAACCGATAAATGGAGTGCCATCGTATTCAATTTTTATTTTATATCTCTTCATTCAAGTATTGAGCCTACTGATATTTTATTTCCCAGTAAAAATTCTTCTATACCGCAATTTTGTTTGCCTTCTACCTTTAAAATTAATGGTCTAATTGATTTATTTCCACAACCAATAGTCAGATCATCATCAACAACTTTTCCTGGTTTAGCATCAATATCAACCTCCATCGCTTTTAATATTTTTACTCTTTTATTTTTCCACATAAACCAGGCGCCTGGATTGGGATTGTATGCATTAATTCGTCTTACTATTTTTAAAGCATCCTCTTTCCAATCTATCTTAGTTTCTTGCTTAGATATTTTTTCTGCATAACAAGAAAGAGTATCATCTTGCTTCTGCATAATATTTTTGAATAGAGAGTCTTTGAAAAATTTTTCAAATAAACCAGCTCCCATTAATGAAAGCTTTGTTTCTAATTCTGTGTAACTCTCTGAAATATTAATTTTGATTTTATCTTGTAAAACAATATCTCCGGTATCTAATCCCTTATTCATTTTCATAATGGTCACCCCAGTCATTTCATCTCCTTCAATCATTGATCTTTGAATTGGTGCTGCCCCTCTCCATCGTGGTAAAACCGAGGCATGCAGATTATAGCAGCCAAATTTTGGAAGATTAAGAATCTCTTCAGGCAGTATAAGGCCATAGGCGATAACAACTATAAAATCAAGCTTCATATCTTTGATGAATTTAATTTCTTCTGGAGAGCGTAATTCTTTTGGCGAATATAACTTTAAGTTATTTTCTTCTGCATATAATGCTACTGGTGACTTTGAAATTTTCATTCCACGATTTGCTTTCTTTGACGGCGACGTATAGACACCTTTGATCTCGTATCCACTAGTAGTAATTTTTTTCAGAGTAGGTATAGAAAAAGGGGCTGTACCCATAAAAAGAATTCGAAAATTGGTCATTTTGATTAAGCGACGATACGCTCTTTACTCGATTGTTTTTTTGATTTGATTAATTTTTTAACAATCATGTTTTTTTTCAAATTTGACAAATAATCAATAAATAGAATGCCTTCAAGATGATCCATTTCATGTTGGATACAGGTAGCGAGGAGTCCCTCCGCGTGCAATGTTGCCTTCTTTCCATTGTAATCTAGGTAGCTTACCTCACATTCCTCAGGTCTATCAATTTCAGCATACTGATCAGGAACTGAGAGGCAACCCTCTTCGTAGGTTGACATGTTCTTTGTCTTTACTTTGATTTCAGGATTTACAAAAAAATAAGGTTCTTTCTTACCATCTTCATTTCTCCAGCTGATATCCATCACTATTACTCTCAAAGGAACTCCTATTTGTACAGCAGCTAAACCAATACCAGGAGCGTCATACATAGTATCAAGCATATCATCCATTAATAATTGGATATCTTTTGTTACTTCCTTCACTGGAGTTGATACCTGCTTTAAAAAAGGATCTGGAGCAGTAAGGATTTTCTTTATAGCCATAAAACTTAGATAGGCTAACTTAGTTACAAGGTCAAGATTGAATAGAAAAATGACTGAAAAACTGACACAACTATATTTTCTGGCGAGCACTCAAGGCAGCTGCAATAGTGCCTTCATCCATATAATCTAGTTCTCCGCCTACTGGAACGCCATGTCCTAAACGGCTTACAACTATATCTTTTTGAGACAAAGTATCTGCAACATAATGTGCTGTTGTTTGGCCATCTACGGTTGCACTTAGAGCTAATATTACCTCTTCCACTTCATCACCACGCACCCTATCGATTAATTTTTTTAAATTTAGATCCTCAGGACCTATACTATTTATTGCAGATAAATTGCCTCCAAGAATATGGTACATTCCGTTAAATACTTCTGCTTTTTCTAGTGCCCATAGGTCAGCAATATTCTCTACTACACAAATTTGTTTTTTTGATCGTTTCTCATCATTACAAATACTGCATGGGCTATATAAATCAATGTTTCCACAAACTTCACAGGTGATAATTTTTTCACTGGAGGATAGAAGTGCTTCTGCCAGAGGTATCATTAACTGTTCCTTTTTTTTTAAAAGGTGTAAAGCTGCCCTACTCGCTGACTTAGGACCAAAGCCAGGTAACTTACTTATTAATAATATCAGTTTATCAATTTCTGGATTCGAAGATCGGGATCGCATTTTAAAAAGGCAATTTCATTCCTGGGGGTAGCTTTAATCCTCCAGTAACTGAACTCATTTCATCGGCTATCTTTTTCTGTATTTTTTCTTTAGCATCATTAAATGCTGCCATAATAAGATCTTCTAATATTTCTTTTTCATTTTTATCAATGACACTGTCATTGATATTAATTGAGGTTACATTGTTCTTTCCATTAATTATAACCTTTACAATTCCACCACCAGCAATACCTTCTGCCTCAAGTGTCTCAACTTTCTGTTGCGCATCTGCCATTTTCTGTTGCAGCTCTTGGGCTTGTTTGATCATATTGTTAAAATTATTCATGCTACTATTCTTCTAAATTCTCTACTTTTGTGCCAGGAAAAAAGTCAACAATTTCCTTTAGTTTTGGATCCATTTCTTTAGCTTCTTTAACTTTTATACTTTCTACGTTATTGACCTGATTTTCAACCAAATTGTTTAAATCACCAATCAGCTGATCGGGTTTTGGAATATCATTGAAATAAATAATTCTAATTATCAGCATTTCGAGAGCAGAAATTGGAGAAAATGAGTCCGATACCTCACCCAGTCCTTTATTGAGCATTTGCCAAAACATTGAGAGTGTTGGTAAGTCAACATTATCTGCAATTTCATTAACTTCTTTATACTCCGCTTCAGTCAGTGAGTTTTTTACGCCTTGATCAGCATTTATCTTTACCATGGATATGTCATGAATGGATGAAATTAAATCACGAACAATTACAGAAGGATCAGCTCCATTATCATAAAAAGAATTAATCATTTCAATACACTTGATCGTCTCACCTGAAGTCAATAATTTTATAAAATCGATTATTTCTGTAGGATCGTTTAATCCTATCATTTCTTTTACTTTGCTTTCTGTTAACTCTTTATCAGAAAATGTAATTGATTGATCTAAAATTGATAATCCATCTCTAACTGAACCGTCAGCTGCACGTGCAATAATTTTTAATGAGCCCTGGTCAAATTGTACACCTTCCATATCGCAAATTTTCTTTAGGAAAGAAATTAAATCTTCAGGCTCAACCCGTTTTAAATCGTATCTTTGACATCTAGATAAGATTGTTGTTGGAATCTTTCTCACTTCAGTCGTCGCAAAAATAAATTTTACATGCGGTGGTGGTTCTTCTAAGGTTTTAAGCAATCCATTAAAAGCTGCTGTAGATAACATATGAACTTCATCAATAATATAAACTTTATACTTGGAAGATACAGGTGAGTATTGGACGCCTTCAATCAATTCTCTTATGTCAGCAATACCCGTTCGTGACGCTGCATCCATTTCATATACATCAACACTTCTTGACTCAGTAATAGCAATACAATTTTCACACATACCGCAGGGCTCTTTTTCACCATTAGAGTCTATATTCAAACAATTTAGTGATTTAGCAATAATCCTCGCTGTTGTTGTTTTCCCAACGCCCCTTACACCTGTAAGCAAATAAGCATTGGCAACGCGGTCTGTCTCAATTGCTTTTTGAATTGTTTGAGACATAAGATCCTGACCAATAAGTTCACTAAACTTTAATGGTCGATATTTTAGAGGGATTGGTAAGTTTTTTTGCTCTGACATCTATATATATTAATACTGTGGGAGATTAAAGTAACCCAAATATCATCGTTGCGGCTGCTTCTTTTCAGACCTGACCGGATTGGCGAATAACTTGTCTACTCAATCTCCCAAAATATTGTAGCATACGATCATTAAATGTTGTTTATTAAATGAAAAAAATCATGAGTAAAATTGTATTTGCAAATAATCCTCTGGACAGAATGTCTAGTATAAGAGGTGATGAAGAGTGGCAAAAAACCTCAATGAGCAGCTCTGACGCGAGATATATTATTTTTGATTCTGGTAAACCTCTCATTCAAGTAAGCAAAGAACCAGGAAGTAAATCCGAAATATATTTGTCAAAGTTCGAGTCGATTAAGAAACACATTAAAACGTGTCAGATTATTTTTCTTGGTGAAATGAAAAATATTAAATATTATGCTATCGATATTACTAGGGAGCGTATTCATTTTGATATTGAAATCTTTATTAGATGTAAATTTATCGATTTAAGATCTATAGCCCAAAGTCTGTCCCCTGAAGATACAGGAATTCTTGCCCAAGCCAAATCAATGGTGGAATGGAATGCCACTAATATTTTTTGTAGTCGGTGTGAAAACTCAAAGCTCAGAACAGTTGATGCAGGATCTAAAAAGGTTTGTGATAAATGTAAAACGGAATTATTTCCTCGCGTGGATCCTGTTGTTATCATGTTACCTATTTTTAATGAAAAATGTCTTTTAGGACGTCAGAAAATTTTTCCTCCAAGAATGTACTCTGCCCTCGCGGGTTTTCTCGAACCAGGAGAAACCATTGAAGATGCAGTTGTGAGGGAAGTGAAAGAAGAAGTGGGACTTAATGTAAAAAGTGTTGAATATAAATTTACACAGCCATGGCCTTTTTCTTCTCAGTTAATGATTGGCTGTTTTTCAAATGTTGATGATGACAAAACTAATCTCGATGAAGATGAGATTGAACATGCTGTGTGGTTATCACGTGAGGATATAAATCGAATTTTTGTTGGGAAAAGCCCAGATAGAATTTGGATACCCCCCGCTATGGCTGTAGCGCATCAACTTATTGTAGAATGGTTGCACAATAAATAAACTACTGGTTCCTGTAAGAATGTTTTGGATAAACGCCAAGAACCTGAAGTTTTTCTGTGTAAAATGATAATTCATCAAGAGCTCCTTTAACAGAAGAGTCATCAACATGTCCGTCAAGGTCAATGTAAAACTGTGCTTTATTAAAATCACCATCTACTATAAAGCTCTCGAGCTTCGTTAGATTAACGCCATTAGTCGCAAAGCCTCCAAGAGCTTTATATAATGCCGATGGCACACTTCGAACTTCAAAAATACAGCTTGTTAAATATAACAATTTTTCATCTCTCTCCTGCTGTGCACCTTTTGACATAATAAGAAATCTTGTCGTGTTGTGTTTCATATCTTGAATATCTGACTTTATAATCTCTAATCCATAAATTTCTGCAGCTAAGTGGGAGGCTATCGCAGAATCCTCATTTGTAACTATTTCACTTATATGTTTAGCGGACCCAGCAGTATCAGCCATTACAATGGGGGTAAGATTTAATCTCTGAATTACTGATTGACATTGACCAATAGCCATTGAGTGACTTCTTACAAATTTTATCTCATCAATGGTGGTTCCTTTTTTTGCAAGTAGCTGATGCTTGACTTCCTGAAAATGTTCGGCATAAATTTTAAGATCATAATCTCCTAATAAGTAATGAATATCAGCAACTCGACCAGCGACGGAGTTTTCAACAGGTATCATCGCTAAATCTGCTTTCTCTTCTCTTACACAATTTAACGCTGCTTCAAATGTTCTGCAGGGGACAGATTCATAGTCTGTCATTGCTTCTTTACATGCTAAATGTGAATAAGCACCTAGTTCTCCCTGGTAAGATATTTTTTTCATTTCTTTAAGATTTCTTTAATTTCCTCTAAATCCTCAGGAGTATCCACTCCCAAAGGCAAAAAGTCAATTAAACCAACTTTTATTTTCATGTCATTATCTAAGGCTCTTAATTGTTCAAGTTTTTCATTTTTTTCTCTTTCAGTTTGAGATAAAGAAACAAACTTTTTAAGAGACTCTTTTCTGAAAGAATAGATTCCAATGTGATGATATAATTTTTTATGATCGTAGCTATCGCTTTTCCTTGTAAAGTCTAGTCCCAGAGTAGAGATTTCATTTTCTTTATAGTCACAATAGGCTTTAACAACTTGGTTTTTCCTTATTTCAGACTTATTTCTAAAAACACAAGCTAACGTGCCTATTTCAGAGCTATCATCTTCAATTAAACTAAGCACAGTACTCAGTGCCCCGGTATTGATTGTAGGAAGATCACCTTGTAAATTAATTATAAATTCAATTCTTTGATCAAGATCAACTTTATTTAAGGCCTCAAATATTCGATCAGTACCAGATGTATGTTTGGTTGATGTCATACATGCATTACCCCCTAAGCCTTCAATTAAATTTTTAATATCTTCACTATCCGTGGCAATAAGAACCTCACCTAGTTGGGATAAAACAGCTTTTTCCCAAACATGTTGGATCATTGGCTTGCCATGGATTTCAAGCAAAGGCTTGTTTGGAAGTCTGCTAGCTTGAAGTCTTGCGGGTATAATAATTGCTGTATTTTCTTGAGTAATCATAATGCTTTTATGCGACTAGAAGACGCATAATAACTTGAATAAATTAGAATAATGTTTAATTAATATCATATATTCTGCGAGAAAACATTATGGATTCATTCGAAATTAACAAAATTGTTGCCTGTATTTTAGTGGTAGCTCTTGTGTTTATTGGATTAGCAAACTTTAGTGAAATTCTCTATCATGTTGAAAAGCCAAAGGTTGCTGCTTATCAAGTTGATGGCGGTGATGAAATATTAATGGATGCGGCTGCAACTTCAACTGAGGCAGTTGCCCAAGCCCCCACCGAAGACCCTATTCAAGTTCTTCTAGCTAGCGCTGATCTAGATAAGGGCAAAAAAGTATTTAAGAAATGTTCACAGTGTCATGTTATGGAAAAAGGCGGTGCTAATAAAATTGGCCCAGCTTTATGGAATATTGTAAATAAAGATATTGGTTCAAAAGATGATTATAAATATTCTAGTGCAATGGCAGCCTTTGAGGGTGATTGGACATATGAGCAATTAAATAGTTATTTAATTAATCCAAAAAAATATATTCAAGGTACAAAGATGTCTTTTGTCGGTCTCAAAAAAGCTAAGGACCGCGCAAATGTTATTCTTTATTTAAGAAGTTTCAGCGATAATCCCGCTCCAATTGAATAAATCAATATTACTTAATATATTAATTGACGGTTGCAGGTACTAAACCTTATTCTCGTCTAGTATGACAAAAGAAAATGTTGGCTTATCAATTTATTTTGATAACAGAATGCTTCGCATTTTACTTTTAGGTGCTATCAGTGGTTTCCCGTGGGTAATAATTGGCAGCGCACTTTCACTTTGGTTAAAAGACTTTGAACTTTCTAGAAGCACTATTGGTTGGGCAGGATTAATTTTTGGAGTTTACGCAATTAACTTTTTATGGGCTCCTTTAATTGATAGAATAAAAATACCCTTTCTAACAGATAAAATAGGTCATAGAAAATCTTGGATAATTTCTCTTCAATTTATAATCTTATGTAGTCTTATTTTTTGGAGTTTTCTCAATCCAGTAAATAATCTTGAGATCATTATTTTCTTAGGTTTATTAATTGCAATCTCATCAGCATCACAAGATATAACAATTGACGCTCTTAGAATTGAACAAATATCTACAAATGAAAAAGCATCAATGGCTGCAGGCGCTTCTATTACTGTAGTTGGATGGTGGACAGGTTATAAAATTGGAGGAATGTTAACGTTATTTGTTGCTGATTATTTAGAAGCAGTTGGATTTGCAAATTATTGGCAACTGACTTTTATATTTCTTTGCCTATTAATTCTTTTATTTAATGTTGGATTACTTTTTATTCCTGAAGATACCTCCAATGAAAGACAAAAAGCACAAAATAAGGATCAAGAAAATTTTAAAGCTGCTGGATTTATAGCATGGTTTATAAGCACAATTATAAGTCCATTGATAAGCTTCTTTAAGAAAAACGGCATAACCATAAGCTTTTTAATTATCGGATTTATTTTCCTCTTTAAAATAGGGGAGGCTTTTCTTGGAAGAATGTCCATCATATTTTATGACGAGATGGGATTTTCAAAATCTGATATTGCAATTTATTCAAAAGGTCTTGGATGGATTACAACTATTACGTTCACTCTATTGGGTGGATGGTTTGCAATTAAATCTGGCGTTGTCAGGGCTTTATTTCTATCAGGTATAGCAATGGCTGTAACAAATATTATGTTTAGCTTTATGGCATGGTCAGATAAATCTGAATTATTATTTGCTGCCGCTGTTCTTCTTGATGATCTTGCTGCTGCATTTGCAACCGTTGCCTTTGTTACATTTATTTCGTTACTTGTGGACAGGACCTATACAGCAACACAGTATGCACTTCTTGCTTCTCTTGGAACGGCTGGAAGAACGTTGATGGCATCTTCATCAGGTTCGCTGGTAGATTGGTTGCAGGGTGATTGGGGAACATTCTTTATAATTACCGCCTTAATGGTAATCCCCTCATTAATACTTTTATGGTTTATTAGAAATAAAATTAATTTCAGTTAGTTTAAAGTCTGCCCATTTTTCTTATTTTACCATTCGTTTTGAATATTCTTTTTTTTGCAAAACTTAATAACTCAATTGCAGTTTTCATATGATAAGCATTAGCGTGAATAATATATTTATTATCTATCATCATGGCTACATGACCTTTCCAAAAAATTAAATCACCTGCTTTAAGTTTCTTTTCACTCAAAATCTCTTTAGTTATAAAATTTTCTTGCATATCCGTATCTCTTGGGAAAATTTTATTATTAATTTGCATTAAATTTTGAACAAGTCCTGAACAATCAATACCTACAGAACTTCTTCCTCCCCATAAATAAGGGGTATTTAGATACTGATTTGCACATTTAACTACATCTAACTCAATTTCATTAATTGCAGACAAATCACTTGTTGGACACCAACCTATTCCGTTGATTAGAGAAAACTTTCCTTTAGTTTTTTTTACTTCTAAAACCGAATTAAAGCTTAAGTGAAATAGATCTTTGCTTTTGATATCAGGTTCCTTGTAAAGGTATGTACGAAGGGACGTTACTTTGTGAGTAGGTTTAAATAATTTTTTTGATAGATTTGCTGAGGGTACATATCCCACATATTGATCTCTTGATGATTGAACCCAAGACCAATCCCTAGATACTTCATATGCGGTACATTCTTCTCCAAATAAAAGTTGAGTGCTTAATTTAGATTTTTTATTTGAGTACAATGGAGCAAACGAAGAGGTTACTGTATATTTTTTGCCTTTAGAGAATTTTTTCCTTTTAACGATATATTTATAAGTGGAAGCAGCTAAATTACTCTTGATGGGAGTTATTCGTGGGTCGAACTTCACTTTTATTTAGAGCGCAAAACCAAGATATAAAAAAACAATAGTCATGACAGCAATACCACCGAAAATCATTGTAGCTCTAATCACAACGTCCAATTCCCTGGCAGCAAACATATGATAAATAAGTGGGCCAACTAAAGGAATGAACATCAGTACCATTGTCCAAGCTATTTTAGAAGGAATACTCCTGTATTTTCCGATATGTAAGTCAAATAAAGCTGTTGCTGTCCAAGTTGCATATAAAAAGATAGGAAGATAATACCCATAAAAATTAAAAAAAAGCGATAAGAACGGAACATCCTCTAATGGAAAGAAAGTAACTCCAGGCATTTATTTTTATCTCCTAATTGCAGGTTAAACAATTAGGGAATTAGTTCAAATAGTTTCTGGCCTCTTGAGGCAGCTCTATTTCCTCCAAAACATCATCATATTGACTAAAAACCTCAACTGCAGGCTTAACTGAGCTCCATATTTTTAAAACAGGCAATGTTGTTTTATCGTAACCAAGGTCTATTAATTCCTCCATAATGGGCATATTAGGTTGATTGGTTGGCGCTTCAAATGTACGCCAATCACCTTGATTATAGTTTCCATCACTTGTCTGAATTACACGTGCTAAAGATGACCACATACCTGACAAATCTGCACTTAAGGGATAAAAGGAAGAGTCACAATTATTGAGTGTTTGTAAGCCTGGTGGAATTGAAGTATTGAAATAATTATTTTCAAAACAATTACCTAAATTTGAGAGACCACTAGATGCTATATCAGCTCTTTTAGAATTTATGATTAAATTGCTTTCAACCCTGTTGCCATGAGCAGGCCAGTAATTCACATCTGCAGTGGCTGTTATAATAACACCATAAAGGTTATGATTAGCTATAACATTATTTTTAATAATATTATTATTTCCTCCTGCTATGACAACTCCATTTCCAAGAGACAAATTGGTTGCTTGGGTTGCAGGGGCATCTATGTTGTTATTGTTTTTAATAAGATTCCCAATAATAAAAGTTTCTCTTTCTGGCGGTAGAAGTTCCGAGTCTAAAGTGTTGGGCGCTAATCCACCTTTATTATTTTTAAAAACTGAACTTATAATATACAATGATCCACCTGAGTTTGTTCCTGAGTAACCTAGACCATTATTTTCAGAGATGACATTATTAACAATTGCATCACATGGGTAACATTGGCCAATATAGAAACCTGCATCTGGTGAGCCAGAGGCATAAGAATGATCTAAAACTCCATCGACTGCATCAAAAGCGTATACTCCATAATCACCATTGTTATACGCTGTTAAATAAGATCCCCTATATCCTTTTACTGTTGCCCAATAAAAACCATTCAGTAATGCATTCCTTGCAGTTAAATTTTCTATGACTACTCCATCAACGCCTGCAACTAAAATACCATTACCTCTCTCAAACTCACCATCGATGATTGTTGTATTTCTGTCCCAACCTCTAATGGTAATTGAGGGAACATTCACAACTACTTCTTCATAGTAAATTCCTGGCTTAATTAAAACGAGGTCACCTGGGTTTGAGGCATTAACAGCGTCTTGAATTGTTTCATATTGATCTGGCACATTCCTTACATTTCCAGTAAACCTTGAAACCACATCTTTTTTTGAAAAGTTGGTATAGTCTTCATAATTTATATCACCGACAACAACAGAACCAACCATACCCCATTTTCCATCAGGAGATGCATGGAATGAGCACAAATATTTGTACAGTCCTTCATTTTCATAATTTATATCAAGATAGTCGCCCTTTGGAATTTCTGCCAAGGAGCCCCAACTTTCATCGACCGCTATAACATTGTGGGGGTTATTGCCCCAGTTATTAAACCTTACTTTACCCCCTGGATTGATACGCACAACAGGAGGCGAATAAGAATTATCAATTACCCTTACTCCGGTAAAAGCTGCGGACTGCTCTACGCCATTATCGCAAGATGTGAAAAAAATTAAGGATGAGACAAAGAAGAAAGAGATTATAAATATCTTTTTGAAAGTTTGTTCCATTTTAAAAGCCAACTAACAATCTTCTAGCTAAGCCAACAAGCGGTGCGAGAAAACCAAGATTACCTCGAAACAATAAATAAATTGTTCCAAAGATTATAGCTGCTATGAAAATAACCTTCAAAAATCGTCCAACTTTTCCTGGTTCACTGTTAACAAATGCGCGGATAATAAAATATAAAGTAGCTGCACCTAAAACGAAAAATACTAAAAATTTAATCATACTTACTAATTAGTGAGAATAATGAGGGATTTCAGAGAAATCAACAATTTAGAGATTATTATCTATCTCATATTGAGCAATTGCATCACCCAACTCTTTTTTTTCGGTACAATTAAAATTGCAAAGATCTGAAAGCTGGGCATAGTTCGCTAGAGCCTTCTCATATCTTTCAGTTTCAAGGAAAAGCTCACCCTGATAAGCTAATATCCCTTCGTGATTTGGGTCGATCTCGAGGCCAGTTTTATAATAAATCTCGGCTTCCTCATACCTACTTAATTTTCTACTAGTAAATCCAATAAAATTCCAACCATGTGCATTTTCAGGATTTTCATAGACATATACCTCTAATTCTTTTAGGGCAAACTCGTAATTCTGCATCTTCTCAATTTCATGAACAATTTTTTTTAATTCTGCATCAAAACCAGTAGAACCACGATAGCCAGTACCATCTGATTCACCAGAGCTACCTCCCGAACCGCCTGAACTACCTCCTGATCCACCGCCTGAACTACCTCCTGATCCACCGCCTGAACTACCTCCTGATCCACCGCCTCCTGCTGAAAAAGCTGAGCAAATTAGGGTAAATGTAATAATTGTTATAAATAATATATTTTTCATACTTTTATCAATTAAATCTAATGTTATATATTTCAATAGAAAAAACATGAATGAATTAGATATATATTTATACGGTATTCCTATAGTTCTATCGCTTATTATTGCTGAAGTGGCTTACTCAACGATCAATAATTTAGGATACTATAAGTTAAAAGACTCGCTTGCAGGTTTTGGACTATTGTTTGGCAATGTCACAATTTCCCTTTTAACAAAAAGTTCTATCTTTTTTTTCTCACTTTATCTTTATCAATATAAATTGTTAACGATAAATGAATTGTTGCCTTCTTGGGCTGTTTGGGCTTTGACATTTATAATTATTGACTTCGTCTATTATTGGTACCACCGATGCTCGCACAGAGTAAGATTTTTATGGGCAGTACATATGAATCATCACTCAAGTGAAGAAATGAATTTCTCTGTAGCCCTTAGACAACCATGGTTTGGTTCGTTAACGAAAGTACCCTTTTTTGCCATAATGCCACTTATTGGCTTTGATCCAATTATTACCGCAGTTGCGGGGGCCATATCAACTCTTTATGGACTATTAACGCATACAAAATGGGTTGGCAAACTAGGCATACTTGAGTATTTATTTATTACCCCATCACATCACCGCGTGCACCATGGCAGCAATGAATTTTATATTGATAAAAATTATGGAAATCTTCTAATCGTCTGGGATAAAATATTTGGAACTTTTGCTGCTGAAGATGAAGAGGTTACCTACGGAATACGAGAAAATGTCAAGACTTTTAACCCTTTAAAAATAACCTTTATGTTTTGGTATTTAATGTATACTCATTTTAAAAAATCTTCAGGTTTAAAAAATAAACTTTTGTCTTTTTTTGGAACGCCAGAATGGAAACCTTAAAGCAATTTATTCACTCTGGATTATCTCTCAAATAATCTAAATATTTTATTATCTCTTCCTTCTTATCATCTGAAACATCCTTATAGGACATTCCAAAATGATTTTTAACCATAAGAGCCACATGAGCATATGGATTTCTTCCTGTTGGATGGTTAGGATGAGGTGGCAGTTTACCTTTCAGAAAATCACCAGTTTCTTGAATAAGTTTCCAAATTGCAGATGAGTTTTTTTTATTCAAGATAAGTAAATCTATTAATACTAATAATTAGCACATATGCTTCAAAATAGCATCAATCTAGTATAAAACGCCAATGTGGCAGGTAATTATTATTAATTTTTATCTATAAAAATTAATAATAATTTAACGTTTAATAGGGAAACTTAAAATGAGATCAGAAAAAATTTTCAAGGGTGTCAGTCAACAGATTAAAGTTTTTGATTCTGCAGGTGACAAGAGAGTATTTGGACGACTAAGTCATTTTAGACGCTCTGTTTACGGTATCAGAATTTGTTTTGAAATAATGAAATTGTATTTTGACGAAGATAAAAATAAAATTGAATGCACAAAAGAATACTTAACAAAAAACATGGCTGAATTAGCATCCAGAGCAACTATCATAAATTTCATTAATGATGAAATCAGTAAAGGATCACTAACAACTCAGGTGAGTTTAAAAGATAAGAGAGTTAAAATTATCCAGCCCTCTAGTGAATTGATAGACGAATTCACAATGTGGCTAGATATAATTTATAGAGCTGCTTAAATTTAATCAGAAATCTGCAAATTTACTGCAGATACTTTTCCGTTTTTTTCTTCAGCTTCATAGCTTATTTTTTGGCCTTCATCCAATCTATTTATACCAGCTGCTTGAACAGCAGTGATGTGAACAAAGATGTCCTTTTCGCCCTCATCAGGTGCAACAAAACCATAACCTTTTTTTGGATTAAACCATTTAACAGTACCAGTAGCCATATTATTCTTATTCCTTTGTTTAAAATTAGACTTCGTTCAAGTCCAGTTAGGAACAAGCACTCAATCTTTAAAACGATCTTATAGTGATATCTAATAAAAAAGCAAATTTTATTTGCTTAAGAAATGTAGATAATTTATGGCAATTTTCGTCTATGTTCCGCAGAAAGTCCTGTAAGGTTCAGCTTGAATTTGAGGGGTTTTCGAATATTTTTCATCGATGTCTAGTTGCTCATATGGCTTTGAAAGAACAACAAGTAGTTCATTAAATTTAGTGAATTTGCCTTCTGCTTCAGCTTCAGTTAAAGCTTCTTCAACTAAATAATTTCTAGGAATTAAAATAGGATTTGTTTTTTTCATGATATTTAGATAATCAATATTATTGACCCTTTCTTTCCAATTTTTTTTCCATAATATGAAGTCTTCATCCTCAAACTCCCTATCATTTGCATGTTTACTGCCCATCAAGTTACAAAAAGTATTAGTGAAGTCTGGTTTTTTTGATTGCATCCATGTAAGCAAATCTTTGACTAAAACATCATCCTCTCCGCTTCGATTATTTATTCCAAGTTTTGATCTCATCATTTTTTGCCATTTTTTGTTAAAAATTTTACTGAATGAGTCGATTGTTTTCTGGGCGATTTCTATTGATCTTGACTCATCTTTATCAATTAAAGGTAGCAAACTTTCAGCAAGTCTAATTAAATTCCAATGAATAGTAGTAGGTTGATTACCATAGGCGTACCTTCCTTGAAAATCAATAGAACTAAACACTGCTTTATGATCATACTGATCCATAAATGCGCATGGACCGTAGTCTATAGTTTCTCCACAAATGGTTGAATTATCAGTATTCATAACACCATGTATAAATCCAACCCTCATCCAGTTTACAATCAAATCAATTTGTTTTGACATCACTAACTCTATAAATTTAATTACTTTATTTGGACTATCTAAGATATCCGGAAAATGTCTTTTGATGCAGTAGTCAAGTAACTTTGACATAGCATCGATGTCTTTATGTGCTGCTAAGAATTGGAATGTGCCAAACCTAACATGACTAGCTGCAACTCTTGTTAAGATGGCTCCTTTTAAAGGAGTCTCTCTAAAAACTTTTTCTCCTGTTTCAACAACAGCAAGACTTCTTGTGGTAGGAATATTTAAATAGAACATGGCTTCACTAATTAAATATTCGCGAAGCATAGGACCCAAAGCAGCTCTTCCATCGCCTCCCCTTGAGTATGGTGTTCTTCCTGATCCCTTAAACTGAATATCATAAAGTTCGCCTTTAGGTGTGCTTTGCTCTCCTATAGTTAGAGCTCTTCCATCGCCAAGAATTGTAAAATTTCCAAATTGATGACCAGCGTATGCTTGTGCGAAAGGACCAATTCCACTGGGTATTGTATTACCAGATAAAAAATTAGAGAGGTCTTCACTAGACAGTTTCGAAAAATCAATTCCCAATTCTGTAGATAATGCTTCATTGAGAGCTACAGTTTTGGGGTCTTTAACACTTATAGGCATTAGTTTAGAGAAAAGAATCTCAGGCAATTGGGTATAAGTTGCCTTCAGCTTTAATCCAATATTTGAAAATGACTCATTATGATTTATCATTATTATAAATTTAATTTAAATTCCTACTTATTGATATCTAAAATGTTAATCCAAAAAGAACTCGAGATAACTATTGATGGAAAAGGGCTTTATAATATCACTGAAATAATAAACCAGGCTATCGCAAAACACAGAATTGCAAAAGGTTTGTGTACATTATTTATTAAGCACACTTCAGCATCACTTATTATTCAAGAAAATGCGGATCCAAATGTTCTGAAGGACATATTAGATTTTTTTGATCGTGTAGTCCCTGAATCAGAAAATTATGCGCACAGGGAAGAAGGGCCTGACGATATGCCAGCCCATATTAAGTCAGCTTTAACAAATACAAGCATTAATATACCTATCAAAGAAAAAAAGCTTGATTTGGGAACATGGCAAGGAGTTTTTATTTTTGAGCATCGTTATAAAAACAATGATCCTGGTATAAGAAGAATAATTAGTATGACAATTGTAGCTTAAGTTTAATGAGGCATTCTAAACTTATCGTGACAAGTCTTACAACTTGACCAGATTAGTTTCTTTTGGGCATCTTTCAACTCGTTGCCGGTTAGTTCGGATGCAAGAACTGTAAATTCTTTAACCTTATTTGAAGTCTCTATCATGAGAGTATTAAACTCTTCTTTTTGTAGCCATATCGTTGGCAAAGCCTCTGTATCGTAGCCTGTTTTGGCGTTATCTGGGAATAAATCTAAAAGCCTGTCATAATTTGTGCTCATCTTTTGTGATAGCTCAATAACTTTCTCATTATTCCCTTTAGTAATTTCAGCGCTCATTCTCTTAGCATGGCTATAATTCTGCTTAAATAGTGATTTCCTCTCTTTAATAATATTTCCATGATCGTCTGCAAAAGCAATTACAATTAAGATTAATATCGATAGAATTGTGGAGACAAGAAATTGAAAAAAATTAATCATGCACTTAATTATATAATATGAAAATTACAAATGACACTAATTCTTATGGATTTCTTGCACGTTTTTTTCACTGGATTACTTTTATTATATTATTGTTACAACTCCCTTTAGGAATATATTTAGATAATCTTGAATTTTCAGAATTTAAACTTTCTATTGAAAATATTCATACAATCATTGGCATGGCTATTTTTTACATAACTCTTCTAAGATTAATATGGAAATCAATTAATGCAAAGCCCATTGATAATATATCAATGAGCAAAATCCAGATTATTGTCTCTCGGATTGTGCATGGACTTTTCTATATGACTTTATTAGTCATCACTATAAGTGGCATAGCTAAGCTTTTATTATCCGGTGAGGAAGTCAATTTTATCATTATGAAAGCATCAATTGATTACTACAACTTTGATTTCGCTGATAGATTTTATGCAATTCACGCTTTGTCAGCTTATTTTCTTTTAATTCTTTTCTCTATCCATTTAAGCGCCGTCATATATCATCATGCTTTTCAAAAGGATAAGATTTTGAGAAAAATGCTTTAGAGCTAGTTATGGAAGAAAAAAAACACTTTGCTGAATTTATTGAACGGCTCAATAAAACAACTGATAATTTTAGAGAAAATGCAAAAAATAAACGACATAAACTCAATTTAAGAACTGCAAGGGAAAATCTTTTTGATCTTGTCGATAAAGATAGCTTTCTTGAGTACGGAGCATTTGCTGTAGCGGCTCAAAAAAGTCGTAAAAGCCAAGAAGAACTTTTGATGGAAACGTCTGGTGATGGTGTTATCACTGGATTCTGTAAAATTAATAGTAAAATAATAGACAATGAGTCAACTGATGCTGTTGCTATTGTATACGATTATTCTGTCTTAGCGGGAACACAAGGTTATTTTCATCATATGAAGCTTGATAGGATTTGCGAGAAAGCAAAAAAATACAAACTACCTATTGTTATATTTACTGAGGGTGGAGGGGGTAGACCAGGCGATACAGACATCACTACAAGCATTGCCGGATTGCATGTCCCTACTTTTGCTTTATGGGGGGGTCTCACTGGAAGGTGCTTGCGAATTGCCATAAATAATGGTTTTTGTTTTGCAGGCAATGCTGCTCTATTTGGGTGTGCAGATATTAGAATAGCTACTAAAAATTCATGGATTGGTATGGCAGGTCCTGCAATGATTGAGGGAGGGGGGCTTGGATCCTATAGCCCAAAAGAAATAGGTCCATCAGAAGTAAATGAAAAAAATGGTGTCATTGATTTAGTGGCAAAAGATGAAGCCGAAGCAACAGATTTTGCAAAGAAAATACTTTCTTACTTTCAAGGTGATTTAGTTGATTGGAAAGTTGAAGATCAGGCTCAATTAAAAGATATCATGCCAAAAAATAGAAAGTGGTCTTATCCAATCAGAAATATTATTAACATCATTTCTGATAAAGATACCTTTATAGAACTCAAACAGATGTATGGGAAGAGTATTGTAACAGGATTTATTCGCATTGAAGGAAAAGCGTTTGGATTGATGGCGAGCGACAGTCAACATTTAGGTGGGGCAATCGATTCAGAGTCAGCCGATAAAGCTGCAAGTTTTATTGAACTTTGCAATCTTCAAAATCTTCCTATCATTTCTTTAGTCGATACCCCTGGTTTTATGGTAGGACCTAATAGTGAGGAAGAAGGGGCAGTTAGAAGAATGTCTGCTCTTTTTAAAGTAGGTTCGCAAATAAAAATACCTTTAATCACAATTTTTTTAAGAAAAGGTTACGGACTGGGTGCGCAAGCATTAGCTGGGGGGAGCTTTCATCAACCAGTATACTCAGCTGCATGGCCTACTGGAGAATTTGGAGCAATGGGATTAGAAGGTGCCATCAAGCTTGGATTCAAAAAAGAACTTGATGAAATAAAAGACGAAAAAAAGAGAGAAGAAATGTTTAATAAGTTAGTCGATCAATTGTACGAAAAAGGGAAAGCAATTGAAGCCGCAGCTCACCTTGAGATTGATGCGGTGATTGATCCTGCAGAAACTAGAAGTGTAATATCAAAAGCAGCGAGATAAGTTTTATGGAGACGAATTTTGAGCTGGATGATCCAAACTATTACAGTATGAAATTTGGATTAATCGTACTGCAAAGTGATGAGACAATTGAGCAAGAAATTAGAAGCACACTTGATGAAAGTATGGCCATTTATCACTCAAGGATTCCGTGTGACCAATCTGTAAATAATGAAAACCTTGCAAAAATGGAAAATGATTTACCAATTGCGGTGGGACTGCTTCCAAAAATCAACTTTAACAGTATCGGATATGCTTGTACCTCAGGTGCAACAGTAATTGGCTCTGAAAAAATAAATAAATTAATTAATGAGCAGCATACAAATGCTTTTATAACAGATCCTATAAGAGCAGTTAAGGAAGCGCTTAATAGCTTTGGATGTAAGAATATTGCATTTGTTTCTCCTTATGAACAATCTGTAACTCAAAAACTCAAACAAAATCTTCAGAGTGATAATTTTAATATATCAAACGAGAAATCATTTAATGAGTCTGATGACACAGTAGTTGCAAGAATATCTGATAAAGATTGTTTAAGAGCAATATTAGAAATTGGGAAAAATGATTGTGATGCAGTATTTATTTCGTGCACAAATTTGAAAACATTTAAAATAATAGATGAGGCAGAACGTTTACTGAGTAAACCTGTTATATCTTCAAACCAGGCAATGATATGGCATATGTTTCGCGGTTCTGGGCATGACTCAACTAAAGGACCGGGGATGCTTTTTAAGCAGAGTCTAACTAAAAGCTAGCCAAATTCCAACGCCTACCATTAGTAAGCCAGCTAAACGATTAATTAATTTAATATTTTTTTGTTTCTTCAAGATAATTCCAAGCATCTGTCCTCCAGTTGCATAAATCATCAAAGATATGAATTCTATTATCAATATGATGACAACCAATGCTGACATCTGAGGCATGAGTGCTAATTCATAATTGATGAACGCAGGTACCATAGCAATAAAAAAAGCCCATCCTTTAGGGTTGGCAACTGCAGTAATAAATCCCTGACTTGCGAGCTTTAAAAAATTAATTTCAAAAGAATGTGTTCCGTCTAAATTTAATGCTAATGATCCTTTTGAATTGAACATTTGATAGCCAACAAACATCAAATAAATTCCCCCTCCATATTTAAAAAAAAGAAATGTCATTGGATATGATGAAATAATTGCACCACCTCCAATAACTGCGCTTCCAGCAACTAATAGTACCCCCATGAGTTCCCCAACCATCATTTTCATCGTATTTTTTAGCCCAATGGTAATGCCCATAGTTAAAGCAAGAGTCATGCAAAGACCTGGGGTTATAGAAATAACAAAAAACAAAGGAATAAAAAAATAAAGAAGGGTAAAGTCTAAAAACATAAGAAATTTGTATCCGATTTTTAGACACAAAGCACAAAAAAAACGGGGCGTGACAAAAACCCCAAAAGGTCTCCATCTCACCCCGAAATTCCGGACTAACTCCAAACAAACTCCCCGAAAGGCTTTCGATCTTTGTTTTTCCGATAATTGAAGTTTAGATTAGTAAAAAAAATTTTTAAATAAAAAAAAAATTATTTTCATTTGTTAACTTGTGGATAAGTGGAAAACTTATTTAGCAATAGAATCAATAAAATAATCCATAAATTTAAAATATGTTTAAGCAATTCTTTTTTTAAGTGGTTTTTCAGTAATTGGAAAATGCATTAATGCAGAAACAAAACCAAGAACTACACATACCCACCACATGATATCGTATGAACCATAAAAATCATAAAAACGGCCTCCAAACCAAGAACCCATAAATGAACCCACTTGATGAGAGAGAAATGCAAAGCCATACAACATAGACATATATTTAGTACCAAAAATTACGGAAATAATACCACTCGTAAGAGGAACAGTTGAAAGCCAAAGAATACCGAGCGATGCAGCAAAAATTAGAACAGTGACCTCAGTTTTGGGAAGAAAAATAAATACCAAGAATAAAAGAGCACGAAGCGTGTATAGTATTACTAGAAGATTCTTTTTTGAATTTTTATCACCTAAATGACCAAAATATAATGTTCCAAATACATTAAATAAACCAATCAAAGCGAGAGACCAAGAACCAATCCATAAAGGCAAAGAGAGATCAGTTAAGTAAGCTGGCAAATGCGTCGCTACGAATGATACATGAAAGCCACATACAAAAAACCCTATTGTTAATAATACATAGCTTTTATTTGCAAAAGCTTCGTTGAGTACAGACGCCAATGATTGAGCAGCTTGATCATTCTTTCCTGAATTAAAAGACGATTTTGTTAGAGTCAGAGCAAACAAGATCATTATCAAAGATATAAAACACAGATATACAATTGATTTTTGCCAATCAGTTGCTTCAATCATAAATCCAGTAAGTGGAACAATTAAAAATTGCCCTAAAGATCCTGCGGCCATTACAATACCTAATGACAATGTCTGATATTTTCCTGTAATCGCTTTACCTACAGCTCCAAGAATTACTGCTGTTCCACAACCAGCGCAACCAAAACCAAAAACTACTTGCGAAACTATTAGAAGACCGGATCCTTCAACGAGAGACATCATATAAAGACCAATTAAGAAAAAGATTGCCCCGTAAAGACCTGCAATAGAAGAACTGTATTTATCAGCGATTGCCCCAAAGATTGGAGACCCAATCCCTATCATTAAGAACTGAATTGCAATAGCGAACCCAAACACCTCTCGTCCAGTTTGTATATGGTTTGAAATAGGTATTAAATACAATCCAGATGAGTGTCTTATTCCAAACGATATTAATAAAAGAACACATCCACCGACTATCACTAATAAGGAAGAAGAATGTCTAAAAAATTTCATTGCATATAATTTATATACAATTATTTCTTACTTGCTACACTAATCACTTATGGCGTTTACTATAGTATATCTGATAGTTCTTGTATTACTACTAAGCCTATTTGCTAGAAAGCAAATTAAAGGGATTGAAAGTACTAAAAAGTTTGATGAAAAGGCTATGCTTATTTTATGGTTAATTCTTGGAATGGTAGGGCTAATAACTGGTGGTTTATAAAATTATTATCAATTTTAAATAGTTTAATTTTTTTATAAAAAAATAAATTCATTTTACTGTGAATACACTTATCATTGCCTTTGTATTTTTATTAATAATAATTATTTTTTTAATTTTTTTTAATATCTTAAAAATCAAATCTAAAGTTGAAAAATTGGGTATAAAGTTGGATTACATTGAAAATAAGTTAGATGAATAATTTATTTAAATAGATAAATTTTGTAATCAAAATATGTTTCATTGATTAAACGTTTTTTTAAAAAGTTTGAGATTATTATTTTCGGTATGAACATCAACTAATTCCCAACCCATATTTAACAAATCTTTGGAATAATTTCTTGCCTTTATATGTGGAGTCGATAAATCATATTCTTGGTCTACATCAAAATTAGATATTATTAAATAATCAGGATTTACTAAATCAAAACTTCTTAAATGATTTTCATAAATATTATCTTCAACTAAATGACCAATGACATCAAAACTGACACATACTATTTTTTCTACATTTTTTTTATTTTTGATATTAGATAATTCTTCCTCAAAATTTTTATCAATAATTGCAAATTGTTTACTCTGGTCATTTTTAAATTCCCTTTTATTATGCAATATAATCGTCTTGCTCACGTCAAAACCATAATAATTTTGAATCTTAAAGAGTTTCAAATTATTCCCATCACCACACCCAATGTCTACTATGGTATCTATATCAAATTGATCTATTTTAGCATTAAGGTAATCAGCCTTTTCTAAGGCATTTTTATAATATGAACCACTTCCAGAATTACCGCCATAATAGTATCTATCTTCCCAGTACTGAGCAGAGTTTATAAATCTTTTTGTAATCTTGTTTCTAAATAATTCTCTTATTATTTTTTTGTACAGCTTCATGTAGTTAAATTATCATTATATAAATATAATGCATTTAAATTATAAAAATGGCGGAAAGGATGGGATTCGAACCCACGATACGGTCACCCGCATACACGCTTTCCAAGCGTGCGCCTTCAACCACTCGGCCACCTTTCCTTATTCGACCTTCAAAGCAGCGATAAATGCTTCTTGAGGAATATCTACTTTTCCGTAGGTTCTAAGTCTTTGCTTACCCTTTTTTTGCTTATCTAATAGTTTTCTTTTTCTGTCCGTAGCTCCACCACCGTGTATTCTATCAATCACGTTTTTTCTGTATCCACGAACTGTTTCTCGAGCGATTATTTTTCCCCCAATTGCTGCTTGAATAGGTATATGAAACTGATGTCTTGGTATTAATTCCTTAAGTTTTTCACACACTGCTCTACCCTTCTTCTCAGAAAAGTTTCTATGAACAATAATTGATAAGGCATCAACAGGTTCATCATTAACTAGAATGCTTAAACGAACAAGATCACTTTCCATATACTGATCAATTTCATAATCAAAGCTTGCGTATCCACTTGATATTGATTTTAGTTTGTCATAAAAATCAAAAACAATTTCATTAAGTGGTAGCCTATAAGAAAGTATTACTCTTGATCCTGAATAAGTCAGTTCATTCTGAATGCCTCTTTTGTCCTCACAAAGTGAAATGATACTGCCTAAATAATCATCTGGACATATTATCGTTGCTTTAATCCAAGGCTCAGAAATTGTTTTGATTTTCATTATCTCAGGCATGTCTGCTGGATTATGAAGCTCAATTTTACTATCATCAGTAAGTAAGATGTCATAAATTACACTCGGAGCTGTTGTGATTAAATCTAAATCAAATTCTCTATCCAATCTTTCAACAATAATCTCAAGGTGAAGTAATCCTAAGAAACCACATCTAAAGCCCATGCCTAATGCAGCTGAAGTTTCTTGCTCATAATGAAAACTTGAATCATTTAGCTTTAATTTTGCGAGAGCATCTTTTAAGAATTTAAAGTCTGCTGCATTAGTTGGAAAAAGACCACAAAATACCACTGGTTGACTGGGTTTGAAGCCAGGCAATGGCTGGGTTTTCTTATCATTTGATAAAATAATAGTGTCTCCTACTTTGGTTTGAGAAACCTCTTTAATTGCAGCAGTAATAAATCCGAGTTCGCCTGTCTTAATCTCTTCATTGATAATCATTTTGGGGGTAAAGCATCCAATTCTTTCAATTAAATGCTTGGTATCAGTTTGATGGAACCTGACTTCCATGCCTTTTTTTAATGTACCATTAATAACTCTTACCAAAACTATAACTCCTAAGTAAGCGTCGTACCAACTATCAACAAGTAATGCTTTTAAAGGTTCCGTTATACTCCCAACGGGAGCTGGGAGATCATTTACAATAGTTTCAAGTACATCTTCAATACCTATTCCAGATTTTGCAGAAATTTCTAGTACATTGCTTGTATCGATTCCGAGAATATCATCAATTTGTCCTTTTACTCTCTCAGGATCTGCTGCAGGTAAATCAATCTTATTTAAGACAGGAATAATAACATGATCATTCTCAACTGCTTGATATAAATTTGCTAATGTTTGAGCTTCTACGCCTTGACTTGCGTCAACAACAAGAAGTGAGCCTTCACAAGCTGAAAGTGAACGGTTAACTTCGTAGCTGAAGTCCACATGTCCCGGGGTGTCTATGATATTTAATGTATAGATTTCTCCATCTTTAGCCTTGTACTTTAATTGGACTGTCTGTGCTTTAATCGTAATTCCTCTTTCTCGTTCTATATCCATTGAATCAAGCACTTGGGACTTCATCTCTCGATCTGACAGACCGCCACAAAATTGTATTAACCTATCCGCTAGTGTAGATTTACCGTGATCAATGTGCGCAATAATTGAGAAGTTTCTGATATTTTTGGTTCCAGTCATAGAATATAATTTTTTATGATCGAACAGTTCCAGAAGTAGATTTTTCAATAGCCTCAACTATTTTTGAACTCAAGCTATTAATATCGTTTTCATTTAATGTCTTTTCTTCAGACTGCAAAACAACTTTTATTGCTATTGATTTTTTATCATCTCCCAAACTTTTGTCCTCAAATAAGTCAAATATTTCTGCACTCTTTATTATTTTTGTATCAACATTTAATGCAGCTTTGATTAAATCACTACTTTTGACATCCTTATCAAGTATAAACGCAAAATCTCTAGTTACACTTTGAAAATCACTTAAAATTAGTTGTGGTTTGTTCGTGGTCTTCTTTTCGGTCAAGGGAACATTATCGATCATTAGCTCAAATAAGTTTACTCTTGTTTTTATTTTAAATTTATTTGCAATTCTTGGATGTAATTCGCCAAAGTAACCAATCTCTATTTTCTTGTTTAGGATAATCTTACCTGAACGTCCTGGATGATACCATGAAGGGGCTTCATCAGAGATTGAAATTTTCTTATTTCCTTGTACTAAATAATTTATAACGTTTAATAGATCATTTTTAACATCAAAAATATCAAATTCTTTTTTTTCACTTCTCCAAGTCTTACTATTGCTTAAGCCATATTTTACCCCGCATATTGAATTAATTTGATCTTCAGGAGTGGTTGAACTGTACTGACTGCCAGCTTCAAAAATAGACAAAGAATCAATTCCTCGTGCTGTATTTTTTTTAATTGATGCTAATAAGTTAGGAATAAGGCTAGGTCTTAATATATCTAAATCCTCTGAAATCGGATTGATTATTTTTAATTTTTCAACTTCTCCAAAAAAAATACTTTTCTTAGAATCTGAAAAAGAGAATGTAATAAATTCATTATATCCCTCTGACGCTATGAAATGCTTTGCCTTTGAAATAATTTTTTGTGTACTATTTAGTATATCTTTGTTGACCTTACTGATAGCTCTAATATTTGAAGTTGGAATATTTTCATACCCTTTGATACGAATAATTTCCTCACTTATATCTGCTTCTCCGTGGATATCCTGCCGCCATGATGGAATTGTACATTGAATACTCTCACCACTTTTCTTTGCTCCGAAGCCTAAAGAATTCAAAATTAAAATAATTTCATCATCTGTGATCTCTAGTCCCAATCTTTTAACTATATTTTTACCTGAAATAGGAATTGTATTTAGAGTTTCAGATATTTGTCCGGCTAATACAATTTCACTGCACTCACCTCCACATATTTCAAGTATTAGTTGAGTTGCATAGTTAATCCCCTCTAAAGTTGACCTTGGATCAATTCCTCTTTCAAATCTATATCTTGCATCGCTTAATATTGATAAATCTCTTCCTGTTCTTGCTGTATTTACGTTATCAAAAAGTGCAGATTCTAAAAGGACATTAATGGTATCAAAATTACACCCCGTACTTTCACCACCCATAATGCCTCCCAGACCTAAAACCTTTTCTTCATCCGAAATTGTGCACATACCCTTTTTTAAATCATAGGTCTTTTCATCTAAAGCTTTAAAGCTTTCACCGTCTTGAGCTGATCGAACTATAATTTTTCCTTTAACTTTATCAGCATCGTAGACATGCAATGGTCTATTTAGGTCAAACATTACATAATTTGTAATATCAACTAAAGCGGAAATGGGCCTTAAGCCAATTGACTTTAATTTTTTCTGTAGCCAGTCAGGACTTGCTTCATTTTTTACATTTTTAATATAGCTTCCTGCGAATGCTGGGCATATATCATTATCATGTATTTCAATTTTAATTGGGGATTCGAACGAACCTTTTTCTGTCTTGAACTCTCGATTCTTTAACTTCCCAACACCTGCTGCGGCTAAATCCCGTGCAACTCCCAAAACCCCCAAACAGTCTTGACGGTTGGGAGTAATACCTATTTCAATTAAAATATCATTCATTCCCGACAAGTCTGCGTATGAGCTGCCAACCTCTGTATCTTGCTCTAAACTGATAATGCCGTCGTGCTCATTTGAAATTCCAAGTTCATACTCAGAGCACATCATTCCATAGGACTCTACGCCACGAATCTTGGCTGCTTTTATTTTCATTTGGTTTACAGGAATGACACATCCAACAGGTGCATAAACAACTTTCATCCCTTTTGTAACATTGGGAGCTCCGCATACTACATCAACTTTTTCTCTACCGGTATCTACTTTGCATAATTTTAGTTTATCTGCATTAGGGTGTTTTTCTTCTTCCACAACCTGTCCAACAATAAAGTCTTTATAGGCTAGGCCTGTATCTTGAACACTCTCTACCTCCAATCCAATTGCCGTTAATTTATCAACCACTTCATTATATTGATGCTCTGTTTCTAGATGCTCTTTTAGCCATGAGTAAGTGAACTTCATTAGCTTAAGTCCCTGATGAGAGAAGGAAAGTTCAGTGGAGAAAAGCCATAGTGCTTATTCCATCTCAAATCGCACTCAAAAAAAGTCCTTAAATCGCTTATACCATACTTAAGCATTGCAAGGCGTTCTATGCCCATGCCAAAGGCATACCCTTGAAAACTATTCGGATCAATATTTACATTTTGTAAAACTTTTGGGTGCACCATCCCGCAGCCTAATATTTCTAGCCAGTCATCACCTTCACCAATAACTAATTGATTCCTTTTTTTTGTATAACCTATATCAACTTCTGCTGACGGCTCTGTGAACGGAAAATGACTTGGTCGAAATCTCATTTTAAGTTTATCTGTTTCAAAAAAAGTTTTAAGAAATATTTCAAGACATCCCTTGAGATGACTCATATTGCTTTCTTGATCGATTACTAATCCCTCAACTTGATGAAACATTGGAGAATGTGTTTGGTCATTATCGCACCTAAATGTTTTCCCAGGAGCAATCAGTCTAATAGGAGGTTTATGCTCAAGCATGCTCCTGATTTGTACAGGTGATGTATGCGTTCTTAATACATTCTGCATATTGTCTGTTTGCGTTTCTACATAAAATGTATCATGCATTTGCCTTGCCGGATGATGTTCTGATGTATTTAGCGCAGTGAAATTATTATAGTCCGTTTCGACTTCTGGCCCCTCTGCAACATAAAAATCTAAGTCACCAAATATTGTTACTACTTCCTCAATGACTTGAGTTATAGGGTGAATTGATCCAAAAGAACTTGATACTGGTAATGTTACATCGAGTGTCTCAGAGGATAATTTTTCATTTAAATTCCTATCGTTTAGTTCTTCTGTCTTGTCTTCAATAAGACTTAATGTTTTATTTTTAAGAGTATTTAGTATTTCAGCTTGTTTTTTTCTATCTTCGCCTGAGAGATTAGCAAGCTTCTTCATTAAAAGAGAGATCTCTCCTTTTTTACCAAGATATTTTATACGGCATTCATTCAAGCTTTCTAGATCTGTAACTTTAGATAAAGAATTTGTAATTTCTTGCTCTAGTTTTGTAAAATCAACCATAACAATACAACAATATCAGATTTAGTTTTTTCTGTAATAAGAATATATTTGTGTAAAAGCTAATAGGCCAGTTATTTAGCGACAGATTGAACTTGTTCGGCCAAATGCTTAAACGACGATGGTTCATTCATTGCTAAATCAGCTAGGATCTTTCTATCAAGTGAGATATTCAATTTTTTCAATCCGCTTATAAAAACTGAGTATGATATACCGTACTCTCTTGCCCCAGCATTTATTCTTTGAGTCCATAAAGACCTAAAGTCTCTCTTTTTGGCCCGGCGATCACGATATGCGTATTGTAGAGATTTTTCAACTGCCTGCTTTGCAACTTTAAAGGTGTTTTTTCGTCGACCTCTGTAACCTTTAGCTTGCTTGATCACCTTCTTGTGTCTTGCGTGTGCAGTAACTCCTCTTTTAACTCTTGCCATAATAAAAACCTATCTATGCATATGGTAGAAACTTTTTAACAATGCGGGCATCTTGATCAGACAGAATAGTTGACCCTCTCTGATTCCTTATCTGCTTATTAGTCCTTTTAATCATGCCGTGCTTTTTACCACTTTGGTAAGATTTAACTTTCCCAGATGCAGTAACTCTGAACCTTTTATTAGCGCCCTTTTTTGTTTTGAGTTTTGTCATAATGAATGAGCAGGGTTATATCCCCTGGATCGGAAAAAATCAAAGGTTTTTATAATTGAAGAGAATATGAAAAAATATGCTAGTTAGGAGTAAAAATCATTGTAAATTGCCTGCCTTCTAGTTTGGGCTCTTGCTCAATTTTACTGGATGATCCCATAGTCTCCCTTATTCTTTCCATCAAATTCTCGGCAATATCGTGATGCTCGAATTCGCGCCCTTTAAACCTAATGGTAAATTTTACTTTGTCTCCAGCAGTAATAAACTTTTGAGCCGCTCTTACTTTAAAATCATAATCGTGAACATCTATCCCTGGCCGCATTTTTATTTCTTTTATTGTAACTTCTTTTTGTTTTTTCTTCGAAGTACTGGCTTTTTTTTGAGCCTCATATTTAAATTTTCCAAAGTCTAGAATTTTACATACCGGTGGGTCAACTTGTGGGGATACTTCAACAAGATCTAATCCTACCTCTAAAGCTTTTTTAATAGCTTCATCGGTATCAACAACTCCAAGGTTGTTACCTTTTTCATCAATTAGTCTAACTGTGGAAGTGGTTATGAATTCGTTAATTCGAAATTTTGGGCCTTTAGTAGATTGATTGTATCTATTGTTTTTCTTTTGAAGTGCTATTTTAATCTCCTATGTCTATTGTTGTGATGGCATCATACATTTTTTTATAAAAAAATCATTTAAATTTTCAAACTTTATTTTTTCTTGTTTGTCGCTTCCAAACGCTCTCATTGTTATAGAACGTTCTTCAATTTCTTTCTTTCCAAGAATTAATTGAAATGGAATTTTTTTGAGTGAATTTTCTCTTATTTTATAACTAATTTTTTCGTTGCGTAGATCTTTTTCAACCCTTATTCCAGCGTTTTTTAAACTTGAATAAACTTCTTCACCGTATTCATTTATTTCAGTAGTAATTGGTGTAACTACCGCTTGTACTGGTGAAAGCCATAGTGGGAGAGCACCAGCATAATGTTCTATTAATATTCCTGTGAAACGCTCTAATGATCCAAATAGTGCTCTGTGCAGCATTACTGGATTATATTTTTGTCCATCCTCAGCAATAAAATGCCCGCCTAATCTTTCAGGCATATTCAAATCAACTTGCAAAGTACCACATTGCCATTCACGACCTATTGCATCTTTAAGAATGAATTCCAGCTTTGGACCGTAAAATGCCCCTTCACCTGGATTCAATGAATATTCTAATCCTGTAGCTTCCATGGCTTGTCGAAGAGCTTCTTCGGACTTATCCCATATTGCATCACTGCCAACTCTTTTCTCTGGTCTATCAGAAAATTTAATTGAAACTTTATCAAATCCAAAATCTTTATAAATACTGAGAACAAGGTCGCAAACTTTTTTGCTTTCTTCAGTAATTTGATCCTCAGTACAAAATATATGAGCATCATCCTGGGTAAATGCTCTAACTCGCATCAAACCATGCAGGGCTCCAGATGGTTCATATCTGTGCACTTTACCAAATTCTGCAACTCTTAATGGCAAATCTCGATAACTTTTCAATCCCTGCTTGTATACTTGAACACAACCTGGACAATTCATAGGCTTTAATGCATAAACTCTATCTTCCCTTGCTTCAGTGGTGAACATGTTATCACCAAATTTTTCTAAATGTCCCGAAAGTTCCCATAGAGATTTGTCCATAATATCAGGAGTATTAATCTCTTCATAACCAGCTTCCTCTTGGCGATGTCTCATGTAATCGATTAATGTTCTGAATAAAGTCCATCCTTTTGCATGCCAGAAAACAGACCCTGGAGCTTCTTCTTGAAAATGAAAAAAATCAAGTTGCTTACCAAGTTTTCTATGATCTCTTTTTTCAGCTTCCTCTAAAAGCATTAAGTGGTTTTTTAATTCTTCTTCAGTTTCCCATGCCGTGCCATATATTCTTTGCAGCATTGGATTATTGGAGTCACCCCTCCAATATGCCCCTGCGACTTTTGTTAGTTTAAAAGCCTTACCAATCTTTCCAGTTGATTCTAAGTGTGGACCTTTACATAAATCAAACCAATCACCATGGTAGTATACTTTTAACTCTTCACTTTCAGGTAAATCTTTAATAATTTCAACTTTATATTTTTCACCTTTATCTAAAAATAATTTAATTGCATCTTCTCTTTTCATTACTTTAAAGGACGTCTTCACATCTCTATTCACAATTTCTTTCATCTTCTTTTCGATGACACTAAGGTCTTTATCAGTAAAAGGGTCTTTGCGATCAAAGTCATAGTAGAACCCATTCTCAATAACAGGTCCAATAGTGACTTGTGTTTCAGGGAATAACTCTTGAACAGCCATGGCAAGAACATGGGCCGTATCATGACGTAATGTGTCTATAAATTTTTCTTCATTTTCCATAAAGGACATAACTACTATATCATCTATCTACAAATGAGAATCTATTTTCTCAATGACCATGTCAGGAGTTAGTTCATGTAAATTTTTACTGGAAATACTATGAAAATTATCTGTCTGAATGCTTACTTTCTCAGGAGATGTATGGCTTCCAAATATAGCTAAGCCTTTACAGCCCAAATGGGCCGCAAGGTGTGCAGGTCCAGTATCGTTTGAGATTACATATTTTGAGCCAGCCAATATCTTCGATAATTGAAAGAAATTCGTATGATCTTTGTTGTTCATTAATATTTTGACGTCATAATTTCTTGCTTTTTCATATTCTCCTGGCCCTGGAACAATAATGATATCGATGTCTGGATATTTTATTTTTAATTTAGTAATTAAATCCTGGTAATGAGGCCATAGTTTCTGACGATGCTTAATGGAGCAAAATGGAAAAAGTGTAATATAATTTTTTTTTATTGATGAGGGTATAGCAAATTCTTGATCAATCATCCATGTAACTTGAGGTTTATGTGTAAATTTTACATTCACATTAGCCCTAGATAATTGAATGTTAAATCTCTCAAGTATACTTTTTTTATCAAACTCTTCTTTTCTTTCATTTGGATTTAATATTGTTCTTGAAGAAATCCATTCAATCGAATTCGATAAATATTTTCTATAGAACTCTGTTCTACGTGAATTTTGCAAATCAAATATTTTTTGAAATTTTAAGTTTATAATTACATCTCTAATCTTTAGTAAATAAAAAATACTCCACATAGATTTTCTTTCATCAACTATAACTTTATCAATGTAGGGACATCTTTCAAAATAAGATCTAAACGCAGGTGTAGTAAGAATATAAATTTCATTATCATTGTAATTTTCTCGTATATCTCTCAAGCAACCATTAATTTGTATAATATCACCAAATGATCCGTGTTTTATCACTAAAATTTTGTTGGTCATTTATCAGATTATTTCATTATAAAAATTTAAAGTTGAGTCACACATTTTTTTATCTGAATAATTTTTTTGAACATTCGTTATACATGCCTGTCTAACTGTTTCTGAGCAGTGTTTATCTTCATTAATTGCTTTTAATATTTTAGCAGATAAATCATTCTCATCGGCGTTATTAAATAAGTAACCTGTTTCATTATTAATAATAGTTTCAGTTGAACCCCCATGATTAGAGGCTATAACAAATTTGCCCATTGCTTGCGCTTCAACAGAAATTCTACCAAAAGCCTCGGGATCTGTAGATGGTGAGACAACTATATCTGCAATGCTGTAAAAGTTATTAATATCGTTTCTTGCACTGATAAAATGCACATTACCTTCAATATCTTTTTCTTGAACAAAAGTCGTTAATCTTTTTTTAAGTGAAGTATTCTCGTCAGGCCCTACCATTAATAATTCAAGTTTTTTCTCAGTTTGTTGTCTTACTTGCTCAAACGCTTTTAGTAATAGTAAATGACCTTTCCATTCTGTCATTCTCCCAGGCAACATTATTTTGATTGCATCTTTATTTATTTTAAACTCTGTTAAAATGTCATTTTTGATTTGTTGATCTATAGATGCTACATTGAAAAATTCTAAGTCAATGCCTCTTGGAATTATTTTAATTACTTTTGGCATTTTTTGATATTTGGTCTTGATCTCGTTATATATAAATTTGGAAATCGCAATTGTGCCATCAGTCATTAGCATGACTGAATTGTAATATTTTTTCAAAATATTATTAAAATTATAGGTTCCATGAAAAGTAGAAACATATTTAGTGCGCGTCATTAAACAAGCAAAATACGAACTCCAAGCAGGCGCCCTACTTCGTACATGAAGAATATTTATACCAAATAATTTAATAATCCTTGCAAGCCTAAAGATATTCAAAATTATGATTAAAGGGTTCTTTGAATGTACAGGAACTTTTATGACTTTAGTTTCATGTTCACTAACTTTCTTTATATTTTGTCCTGAATTTGTTGCAATGTAGGAATTATAATTTTTTTCTGTCAAATAATTTGCAACATCTACACAACCTTGCGAAGCTCCACTAACGTCAAGATTAGGTATAACTTGCAATACACAAATTTTTGATTGCATATAGTATTTCTAATAGTTAAATGCTTAATAGTAAATCATTATGCTCAATAATATAAAATATCATAAATCATCTCTAAACGATCAAATTGCATATTTGCATGAGAATCAGAATTCAGAGATCTCAATATTTTTTTTTGGAGGCTATAGCTCCAGTATGACTGGAACAAAAGCAACTGCTTTAAGTGCATGGTGTAAAACGAATAATTTAAATTTCATAAGATTCGATTATTCAGGTCATGGATCGTCAACTGGTGAGTTTGAAGATGGGGGTATTAGCAAGTGGTCTGGTGAAGCTCATGAAATTTTCAATTTATGTAAATCAAAGATTAATATAATTATTGGGTCAAGTATGGGAGGTTGGATTTCTTTAATAGTAGCTAAGAGAAATCCTTTAACGATCAATGGATTAATAGGCATCGCATCAGCTCCTGACTTTGTAGTTGGAGAGTGGAATAGATTGAGTGAAGAACAAAAAACTCAAATTAAAAAAGATGGAAAAATCATTATCAATTGGGACAAGTATTCAGAAGATTATACGATAACTTATAAATTCTTGGAAGACGGCAAGAAAAATATGATATTACACGAGCCCATTAAAGTAAAGTGTCCAATAAGATTGCTTCATGGGCGACTAGACCAAGTTGTAAGTTTTGAGACTTCTGAAAAAATTATTAATAAGATCGAAAGTGAAAATAAACAATTGAAAATAATTGAAGATGGTGATCATAGTTTGTCTAGAGATCAGGATCTAAAAATATTATTCCAAACAATCACAGAGTTAGCTCTGTGAATTCCACATTAAATAATTATTTTCTTCTAATCTTTCTTGGTGCTGTATGGGGCGCATCATTTGTTGCAATAAAATTTTGCAATTTAATGTTTAACCCAATTGAAGTTGGTTTTTTTAGAACATTTATTGGTGCTTTAATATTATTATTGGCTGTTCTTTTTCGTTCAGGAAATTTAGAACTCTTTCAAAAAAATTCATTTACTTATGCAATCATAGGATTATTTAATGCAGCAATACCATTTACATTAATTCCATATGGGCTTATGTCGCTGCCAAGTAATATTGGAGTGATAATCATGTCTGCAAATCCTTTCTTAGCTCTTGTACTCGCACACTACTTTACTGAAGATGAAAAACTCAATTTGAGAAAAACAATTGGAACGATTATAGGCTTTTCAGGAGTCGTATTTGCTGTAGGTGTGCAGGTTTTTGTTACAGATATGTCAAGTTTTATTGGTGCTCTTGCTATATATCTTGCAGGTTGTTCATATGTGGTATCAAATTTAATTATCAGAAAAGTCTCGGACTTGCCGTCCGACATGGTAACGATGAATACGCTAGCGTGGGGAAGCATATGGCTTATTCCGTTTATGTTCTTTTATGCACAGCCAATGAGTTATGAAGTAAACACTGCAGCAATAACTGCCGTTATTTATTTAGGAATTATTCCTACGGGTTTAGCTTTTAGCTTAAGGCAAGTTTTAATACGCTCTGCAGGCACCACATTCATGATGCAAGTTGCATATTTAATACCTGTTTTTGGAATATTTTACGGGTGGGCGTTGATGAATGAACCTTTGAAATATTCACTATTAATTGGGGTTATTTTAGTCGTGATTGGTATCGCAATAAGCCGTTTACAAGTTGAAACAAATTCTGGAATTTAAGAAATTAACAATTAATAATTTTATTATAGCCCTCAATATATGTTGGATACTTTAATATTACGCCTAATTCCTCCTTTATTAGTTTATTATTAATCTTTTTATTTTCAGTGAAGAAACTTTCTCTTTTTTCATCTTCACTTAATTCTGAGTATTGCACTTCTCGATCAATTATTATTCCTGTTTTCTCAGATATATATCTAACAACATCATTTAGAGGTGATGGTAGATCATCAGCAACATTGTAAATACTTATGGGATTTGGTTTATTCATTGAAGCATTAATTATATTAACCAAGTCATCAATATAAATTCTCGAAAAAAAATGATTATCTTTAATTACATTAATAAAATTTCCTGAACTCATTCTATCTATAATGCTTCTTTGTGGTCCATATATGCCTGCAATCCTGAATATATGAAGAGGAAGATTATATTTATTTGAAATATCAATCCATTGATCTTCTGCAAGTTTTCTATTGATACCTCTAGTAAACTTTGTAAGAAGTTCAGAGTTCTCATTTACAAATTCACCTTTATGATCTCCATACACACTTGTAGCTGATAAATATCCAACCCACTTTAAATTTTTAAGAGATTGTAAATCTTTATTAAAATTATTTAAAAACAGATCCCCATCATCACTGGGTGGGACTGAAATCAATAGATGGGTTATTTTATCACTGTGTTCCTTTATTATTAAATTTGATTCGCTTGGTGCAATAAGTTCAATATTATCATTGATTGATTTTTTCTTTTCACAATTCCGAGAAGTTGCAATTATCTTGTTACTAATTAATAGCTTACACAAATGTTGAGAAGTATAACCATATCCATAAATAAACATCATGATGCTAATCTAACCATTCTGCTTTTACATCTTTATCTACCTCTAAAGATATATGCTCTTTTCTGAAATTATTGAAATCATAAGTATCTGCTATTTGTTTAAGAGCCCACACGGCCATTGACCTAACTAAGCTTGACTCGTCATGAAGAAGGTCTTTTATATCCTCAATAAAAACCTTATTTTTACTATTTCCCATTGCAATCAATACATTTCTAATAAATCGATCCCTTCCAATCCTTTTTATACTTGATCCACTAAATTTCTCTCTAAATTGTGCATCATCAAGTTTGATAAAGGATTTGAGATCAGGTTCCATTAGTTCTGCTTTAGGATGAAAATTTTTTTCATTAGATAATTTGGCAAATTTATTCCATGGGCACACAGCTAAACAGTCATCACATCCATAAATTCTATTTCCTATTAGAGATCTCAAATTTTTATCTATATTACCTTTATGTTCTATGGTGAGATAGGAAATGCATTTTCTTGCATCTAGCTTATAAGGTTCAATTATTGCCCCAGTAGGACATATGTCTATACAATCCGAACAGGAGCCACAATGATTTACCTCGGGTTCTGAAAATACAATTTCTTTATCGACAAATATTGTTGAGAGGAACAGCCATGATCCAAAGTCTTTTGAAACTAGATTTGTGTGCTTTCCTTGCCAACCAATCCCTCCTAACATACCTATAGGTTTTTCCATTACTGGCGCTGTATCAATGAAGTATTTATAATCACAATCATACGAGTCTGAAATTTTTACTGATAACTGTTTTAAGTTTTTTTTGATAATTTTATGATAGTCGTTATTTCTTGAATATACTGATACAATTCCTTTTTCCTTATTTGATAGAAGCTCAAGTGAATTACAGTTAAAATTATAATTTACCCCAAGTACTATTATTGATTTTGCTTTGTCCCAAAGTGATTTTGGATTAGATCTCAGATGCGATCTTTCATACATCCATTTCATATCACCATGATGGTTGTTATCTAAAAATTCATTAAGCTGTTTTTTAAAATCTAATTTAAAGCTTACTGGTATAACTCCAAAAACATCAAAACCATTTTCTTTAATTAATTGGTCAAGTTTTTTATTATTACTCTCTGTAATTAATTGACCTGCTTCAATTTTTTTTCGAAACCCAGAGGTTGAACTAATATGTTGGCTATCTCTTTTGGACATACATGAATGAATTTTAATTTTTCTGTTTCCCAGTTATCTAATATGTTTTTGGCATGCAAACTTAATGTATTTTGATGGTGATTAAGAATAATTTGGTAAAGCTCATTTGTCCAATAATCCGAGGAAATTGTATCAAAGATTAAAGTGTCAGGATTTACTCTTAAATTAAAATTTTGGTCCTCATCATATATAAACGCCATGCCACCAGTCATTCCGGCCCCAAAGTTATCTCCTGTTTTTCCTAATATTACAACAGTACCACCAGTCATGTATTCGCATCCATTTGAACCACATCCTTCCACTACAGTTGTTGCACCTGAGTTTCTAACAGCAAACCTTTCACCTGCTTCACCGGCCGCATATAATTCACCAGACGTTGCGCCGTACAGCACAGTATTTCCAATGATTGTATTTTCGTTACTAATTAAAGAACTATTTTTGTGAGGCCTAATTGAAATTGTAGCTCCTGATAAGCCTTTTCCAACATAGTCGTTTGAATCCCCAAAGAGGTTTATTTTTAATCCTTTAATTCCAAAAGCGCCAAGTGATTGTCCAGCTGATCCTGTGAGATTGATAGTCAAGTGCTCCTTATTAACTTCAGTATTTTTGAATGTTCGGTAAATAGTTGATGATAATCTAGTACCTACCGCTCTATCAGTATTTTTAATTGGATAATTTAATTCAGTTTTCTGTCCGGTCTGTAAAAATTTTGAGGCATCTTGAACAATTTTTTCATCAAGCGTAGAGCCTACGTCATTAATTGTAGAGTGGTTGAAGTACTCAACATCTGGATCCTTCTCAGCTTGAATTAAAAGTGAATTCAAATCTAAATCATCTAAATGAGTTGATCCCCTTGATATTTGATACAATAAATCTGTTCTTCCGATAACATGATTTAAACTTTTCACGCCTAAGTCAGCTAAAATTTCTCTGACTTCTTCTGCTATAAAGCTAAACAAATTAACCACTTTTTCGGGACTGCCTGAAAATCTCGCTCTCAAATCATCATCTTGCGTACAAACACCTACTGGACATGTGTTTGAATGGCATTGCCTGACCATAATACATCCCATAGCCACCAAAGATGTTGTGCCAACTCCAAACTCTTCAGCTCCCATCATCGCAGCGATTACTACATCTCGACCAGTCTTAATCCCACCATCTGTTCGAAGTACTACGTTCTGACGCAAGCCATTTAATGTCAGAACTTGATTTACTTCGGTCAGGCCCATTTCCCAGGGAATGCCTGCATATTTTATGCTTGTTTGTGGGCTCGCTCCAGTGCCCCCATTGTGACCAGAAATTAGAATTACATCAGCTTTTGCCTTAGCAACACCCGCAGCAATTGTTCCTATTCCAGAAGAAGCAACTAATTTTACACATACCCTTGCATTTGAGTTTACTTGTTTCAAGTCATAAATTAGCTGTGCAAGATCTTCTATAGAGTAGATATCGTGATGTGGAGGAGGGCTAATTAAAGTTACTCCTTGAGTTGAATGTCTTAATTTAGCAATTTCCGCTGTGACTTTAAAACCTGGTAATTGGCCTCCCTCTCCAGGCTTTGCACCTTGTGCGATCTTAATTTCAATTTCTTCACAATTGTTAAGATATTCTGTGGTCACCCCAAACCTTGCAGAGGCTACTTGCTTAACTCTAGAGTTGGCACTATCTCCGTTCTCAAGTGGATATGATCGTTCAATCGACTCACCGCCTTCACCCGAACAAGACGCTCCTCCAATTCTATTCATTGCAATTGCAAGCGTTTCATGGGCTTCTTTTGACAAAGCACCATGGGACATGCTTCCTGTTCCAAACCTTTTTCTAATTGATGTAATAGACTCAACTTCAGAGAGATTTAAATCATTTTCTGCTTCTTTAAATTCAAGAAGATCTCTTATATTGATTGGCGCAAAATTCCCCATTGAGCTAGAGTACTTTTTATACATATCATAAGAGTCCTCAGTCACTGCCGTTTGAAGAAGGTGTATTAATTTACCTTCATAAGCATGAGTTTCCCCTCCACTTCTATATCGATATATTCCACCTATAGGAAGTGTTTGAATAGTGTCTGAATAAGCATAATCATGCAATTCAGTGAGCTTTTTCTCTATCCCAGTAAGACCTATTCCTGACATACGGCTTTGCACACCAAGAAAATATTCATTTACTGTAGAACGACTTAGACCTACTGCTTCAAAATTAAAACCTCCTCTATACGCGCTAATGACTGATATGCCCAGCTTAGACATTACCTTCAGTAGTCCTTGATCGATGGCCTTTTTATATCGATCAACACATTCTTCATAGGACATGTCGCCAAATAACCCTTTCTGGTGCCTCTCATAGATACAGTCTTGCGCCAAATAAGGATTTACAGTTGTTGCCCCAACGCCAATTAATACTGCGAAGTAATGAGTATCAATACATTCTGAGGATCTAACATGTAACGAAACAAAAGATCTTATTCCTTTTCGAGTAAGATCTGTATGGACTGCAGCAGTAATGAGAATTAATGGTAATGCGATTTTTTCTTCATCAGCATTAATATCTGATAAGACTATGTGAGACTTTCCACTCAGTACTGCAGTTTCAGCTTCTAATTGAATACGCTTAATTTCTCTTTTTAAATCAAATGACTTTTTTTCGACAGTGCAATCAATACTTGTTGTTGTCTGTTGACCGCGCGATGAAATTTTTTTAAAGAAGCCATTAGTAATAAAAGGACTATCTATTACAAAAACATTCTCTTCATATGGATTTGGACTCAAAATATCTTGAAGGTTTCCGAATCTCGTTTTCAAACTCATTCTACTTTGCTCTCTTAGGCTATCAATAGGAGGATTTGTTACTTGGCTAAATTTTTGTCTAAAAAAGTGTGACAACGGTCTGTACTTATCCGACAATACCGCTATTGGTGTATCATCGCCCATGCTGCCAGTAGATTCTTTTGCATCCGAAACCATTGGGTGAAGAATGAGTTCGAGTTCTTCCATCGTATACCCTGCAGCAATCATTTTCTTTCTTAATTTAGTTTGGTCAGTAACGGTTATTTCCTTTGAAATTTTAACTCGTTTATCTAATCGTATTATTTTTTTTACATACTCTTCATATGGTGCCTCAGATGCCAGACGATCCTTCATTTCATGGTCTCTAAATATTTTACCTTCTTTGAGATTAATACCGATAATTTCACCCGGTCCTAGTTTGCCTTTTTCAACGATTTTAGATTCATCTACTGTCACCATTCCTGTTTCAGAACCTACATAGATAAGATTATCTCTTGAAATTGAGAATCTCATAGGCCTTAATCCATTTCTGTCCATACCTCCAACGATCCAATCTCCATCAACTGCTGCTATTGCTGCAGGACCATCCCAAGGTTCAACTATGGCGTTTGAAAATTCATACATATTTCTGTGCTTAATCGGCATAAGTTCGCTTCTTTTTGACCAGGCTTCAGGTATTAAAAGGGTTTTTACAAGAGGGACTGATCTTCCTGCTCTTACATACAACTCAAAAGCTGCGTCAAGAGCTGAAGAGTCTGAAACGTTTTTTTCAATAATTGGCTTAACTTGCTCACTGTCATCTCCAAAAATTTCGGTGGTAATTCGTGTTTGGTGATTCCTCATCCAATTAGTATTTCCTGATATTGTATTAATTTCACCGTTATGAGCTAACATTCTAAAAGGTTGTGCTAAGCCCCAAGATGGAAAAGTATTTGTCGAGTACCTCTGATGAAATACAGCAAAGGATGAAATAAATTCTTCATTCGCCAAGTCAGGATAGAAAATTGATAGTTGTTCGGCTAAGAAAAGTCCTTTGTAAATAATTGACTCGAAACTCAATGAGCATACATAAAAACCATTAATTTGCTGTTTAGCTATTCTTTTTTCAAGTCTTCTTCTCACAAGATATAACTCTTTTGCAAAATCAAAGTCTTTATCTCTATCTATATTATTTACGAACATGACCTGTTCAATCTCAGGGCGAGTAGAGTTTGCTTTTTCACCGATTACACTATTATTTATAGGAACCTGCCTCCAACCATAGATGTAATAACCATGATCTAACAATTCTGACTCAATAATAGTTCTACATTTTTCGAGAGCCACATAATCATTTCTTGGAAGAAACATCATACCAATCCCAAGAGGATCACCTCTTTTTTCATGACCTGTCTTAGCTATCTCATCGTCAAAAAAATTATACGGTATCTGGGTAAGTATGCCCGCCCCGTCACCAGTCTTTCCGTCGGCATCAACGGCACCCCGATGCCACACAGCCTTAAGGGCATCAATCCCCCCTTGAACAACTTCACGTCTTTGTTTTCCATCTGTAGAGGCTACAAAACCTACACCACAAGAGTCATGTTCATGTAAAGGATTATAAAGAAAAGCATCTTCTAGATTTTTTTTATTTTTTAAATATCTATTTAATTCATTTGTCATGATGCTTTAGTGTTAATATTTTTTGCATTATTTTTTTCTTCAATATATTCATGAATAGAATTAGCTACATCTCGCCCATCTCTGATTCCCCAAACTACCAAAGAAGCTCCTCTGACGATATCTCCTGCTGCAAAGACGCCCTCAAGGCTTGTCATCATGGTATTAAATCCTACACGAACTGTACCCCACTTGGTGACTGGAAGTTCTTCAACTTCAAACATTTTTGGCAAATTTTCAGGAGAAAAGCCTAGAGCAGCAATTACTAAATCAGATTCTAATTCAAAATCAGAACCTGCAATCTCCTCAGGTGTTCTTCTGCCATCAGAGTCAGGTTCACTTAACTTCATTTTTATGCAGTTTAAGAGTTTGCTGTTATTATTGCTTTCAATTTTTTTTGGAAGGGATTGCCATAAAAATTCTACACCTTCTTCTTCAGCGTTGTTAACTTCTCTTGCCGAGCCAGGCATATTTTCCTTATCTCTTCGGTAAAGACACTTAACAGATTTTGCTTCCTGTCTAATTGCTGTCCTTACACAGTCCATAGCTGTGTCCCCTCCACCTATCACAACTACATTCTTACCTTTGGCGTTGAGTAATCCATTATCAAAAGCCTCTACATTATCTCCCAAGCCTTTTCTGTTCGATGCAATAAGAAAATCTAGAGCAGGAACAACTTTGGATGCATCTCCTTCTAGAGAAATTTCTCTTGCTTTATAAACTCCTGTTGCAATTAATACAGCATCATGCTTTTTTTGAAGATCCGAAAATTTAATATCTTTTCCAATTTCAGTATTTAGATGGATCCTAATATTTGAGTCCCCAAGATATTTCATTCTTCTCTGAACAATGTCTTTTTCAAGTTTAAAATTTGGAATTCCATAAATTAGTAAACCACCAGCACGGTCGTAGCGATCATACACATCAATTTTGTAACCCCTTTTTCTTAATTCCTCAGCTGCAGCAAGACCTGCAGGACCGGCGCCAATGATACCAATGCTATTTTCTTTTTCTAAATATTCAGGAACTTTGATCGGCTTAATCCATCCCTTTTCGAAAGCATTGTCAGTTAAATATTTTTCGACTGATCCAATAGTGACTGAACCATGGCCTGATTGTTCAATAACACAATTTCCTTCACATAATCGATCTTGCGGACAAATTCTTCCACATATCTCTGGCATATTATTTGTACTCGAAGATATTTGGAAAGCCTCTTCAAGTCGGTCCTCTGCGGCAAGCTTAAGCCAGTCAGGAATATGATTATGCAAGGGACAATGAACCGTGCAATAAGGCACGCCGCACTGGGAACAACGACTTGATTGCTCCTTGGCGCTGTTCTTTATAAAGTTCTCATAAATCTCGCCGAAATCTTTTTTTCTATTTTCTGAAGACCTTTTTTCTGGGTATTGTTGATTTAAATTAGTAAATTTGAGCATAGCGTTATTTATATGTCATAATACATGACATATCTTGATTCCTCCCATTAAGATAAGCTTTTTATAACATTTAAAGCATATAATAATAGTCATACAGTATGACGCAGTTTAAGTTTTTCTTGCCTAAATGGCGTAAAACATTATTTTTTTAATTCTTATGGCCTTTTTACCAATATTGCTATTAGGAATTATACAGGGTATTACTGAGTTTTTACCTATTTCAAGTTCTGGACATTTATTAATAGCCGCTGACCTACTGAATATTCCCGAAAGTCTGATGTTGGATGTAAGCCTGCATCTAGGTTCTCTTTTGGCTGTCATTATCTACTTTAGAAAAGATATTAAAGTTTTAGTTTTTCTGCTTTTACCATTCAGCGTCAAATTAAATAAAGATGATAAAAATTTAGCTTTCTGTCTCATTGTTGGAACATTGCCCGTTGTGATTGTTGGAGGCTTACTTTTTCTTACAGGTTATGCTGACATTCTAAGAAATATAAAAATTGTTGGGCTAGCCACGATAGTTTTTGGACTTCTTCTGTATTATTCAGATAGTTACACTAACGCAAGTACTAAAGGCGTTGAGGGATTATCAATAAAAAATGCGCTCATCATTGGTATTTTCCAAATACTAGCAATTATACCTGGGGCAAGTAGAGCGGGAGTTGTGTATTCTGGTTCAAGAATAATTGGTTTAAATAGAATTGAGGCTGCGAAGCTTTCTATTTTACTATCAATCCCAGTAATTTTAATTTCTTCTGCAATACCTATTCTTAAACTTATGGAGTCGCCAACAAGTGCAAATATTTCCTCTAGCTTTTTGGGATTTTTGGTCTCATTTTTTGTTGCGTATATTTCAATCGACTATCTACTTAAATGGTTGAAAAAAAATACTATGAGGCCATTTGTTATTTACCGAATTGTGATTGGAACACTTATTTTAATTTATCTTTAGAGATTAAGAAATATAATTGCTTATGATATCTCTTGATGATTTGGCAGTTATTCCTAAAGAACTGAGATTGTAGGGAGTATTAGATACTATGTTGTCTTTCTTTAACATCTTGACTTGATCAAAGGTAATCATAGGAGATGGCAATAACTTCATTAATAATGCAGTAACATTCGCAAGAGTTAGAGGCAGAGGTAGAATTAATCTTCTAATTTTTAATGTATTTAAGATTAATTGATAAATTTCTTTAAGTGTCATAACTTCTGGTCCGCCAAATTCATAAATTTTTCCTGCTGTCTCTTTATCTTCTAAAAGTTTTATTAATCCATCAGCAATATCCTTTACATACACGCATTGAAACTTGTTATTGCTAAATAAAGGAACAATTGGAAGAAGCTTCACCAATTTTGACTGCAACGTAAAAAAACCGTCTCCAGGTCCAAAAACAATAGACGGCCTAATTATTGTTGCACTTGAAAAATTAGCTAAAATATTCTTTTCACCTAAGCCTTTAGAAACTTGGTATTTTGCATCACTGTTAATATCAGCTCCTATAGATGAAAAGTGAATTAAACGTTCAATTTTGTGTTCAAAGCATAGTTCTGCAATATTTTTTGCTCCAACTGAATGGCAATTGTTAAACGTCTGATCACCTGAAGACTCGTTAAGTATTCCTACAAAATTAATGACAATATCAGATCCAATGATGTGAGGTTCAATTGTGTATTTGAACCTAATGTTTCCTTTGATTATATCTAGTTGATCAATAGGACCCATCATTCTTATATGCCCGGCAAGGTGGGTATTTCTACATATAATCTTTAATTTATGCCCGAGTTTTAGTAATTCTGAAATGCAGTATTTGGCTAAAAAACCTGAGCCTCCAATTATAGTAATTCTTTTTTGCTTCATATTTGATAAATATACTTTATGTACTTGAATGAAATAAGTTAATTTTCATACAATGCAAACAATTTTACATAAAAACGATTTGGCAGATGATATTGAATTTTCAGATCTTATAGCTGCCGATTGTGAAATGATGGGTTTGCAACCTGATAGAGATCCTTTATGCCTAATACAACTATATGATGGACAGGGTGATTGTCATTTAGTTCAATTTATTGATAAAAAATTTGATGCGCCCAATCTAAAAAAGCTCCTGAGTTGTAACAAGACATTCATTTTTCATTATGCAAGACATGATTTAGCTGCGATAAAGCATGACTTAGATATAATGATTAAAAATGTTTACTGTACTAAACTAAGTTCAAAAATTGCCCGAACATACTCACAAGGTCATGGATATAAAGATTTATGTAAGGAACTTCTAAACATTGATATTTCAAAAAAACAACAATCAAGCGACTGGTCAAATCCTGATTTAACAAAAGATCAAATTAATTATGCCGCAACTGACGTAATACACCTTCATGCTATAAAGATTAAACTAGATGAAATTCTCAAAAGACAAAATAGAGAACAACTTGTAGAATCTTGCATAAAATTTCTACCAATTAGAGTTGAACTCGATTTAAGGGGATGGGAAAATGATATTTTTTCTCATTCTAATTAATGCCATACATGAGCACAAATAAAATTAAAAGTTATGGAAAATCAGTTATAGAGACTGAAATATCTGGGGCTAAAAAACTGTTTAAGTCAATCAATTCAGATTTTGTTAAAGCAATTAATAAACTTTCAAAAATTAGAGGAAAGGTAATAGTCACAGGTGTTGGAAAGTCAGGTCATATCGCAAGTAAAATTTCAAGCACAATGAGTTCAACAGGCACTCTTTCTCAATATTGCTCTCCAACAGACATGAGTCATGGTGATTTAGGGATAATTGCTAAACATGATGCCATAATAATTATATCTAATTCTGGCAAGAGTGAGGAATTTAGAGCTTTGTTAGATTTTGCAAAAAAAAATAAAATATTTGTTATAGGGATTACATCCAATGCAAAAAGTACTCTCTATAAATTATGCAATATTCCATTATTAATTCCAAATGTAAAGGAAGCATGTTCAATAGGGCTAGCTCCAACAACTTCGACTACTATGTCTTTAATTTTAGGTGACGCAATATGTGTATCTCTAATGAAGGTCAAAAACTTCAAGCTTAAGGACTATAAAATGATTCATCCTGGAGGTGCTTTAGCCACTAATATGCTTCAGGTCGAGGATATAATGCATACAGGAAAAAAAATACCAATAGTTGCAGAAAATTCTTCAATGAAGTCTGTCATTGTTGAAATGACAAAAAAATCATTTGGTCATGTAGCAGTAAAAAATAAAAAAAATAGACTGATAGGAGTAATTACTGATGGAGATTTAAGAAGGCATATCAGAAAAGCATTATTAAATGTGAATGTAAATGAAATCATGTCCCCAAAACCAATGCTTATATGCAAAGAAGAGTTGGTTATTGATATTTTAAAAAAAATGAACGCAAATAAAATTACATGTTTATTTGTAGTAAACAATTTAAAAGAAAATATACCGATAGGTATTATTCATATCCATGACTGCATTCGATATGTTAATTAAGAATGTTGTTAAATTATCAGTTCTCTTTTTATTTATATTAATTTTAATGCAGTCTAGGGTATTTTCTGAAGAAGACCTTGAAATTGAAATAGATAAACCAAAATTTTCTGAAAAAGGGCTTGATAACAGGGTTTATGAAATCAAGGCTGAAAAGGGTATCCAGAGAAAAGGTAATTTGGAGTTATTTATCGTTGAAGGAAAACTAAAAACTGACTCTGGTATTTGGATATATTTAAACGCTAAAAAGGGTAACTTTGATCAAGTAGAAAATTTAATAGAGCTTAATGGAGAAATCAACTTCTATACTGATGAAGAAGATAGGTTTCAGTCCGACAAAGCATTATTTTCAATTAATGATGGTTTAGTTGAATTCAATAAGAATGTTAGACATATCAGGGGGAGTAGCATTATAACAGCGGATGAGTCGAAAATAAAAAGCAATTTTAATCACATTGTTTATAAAGGTAATGTGCGCACTTTTTATACTTTGGATTAATTTATGCTTAAATATTTTTTAATTTCTTTCTTATTAATTTTCTTTACGAATACAGCTAGCGCTAAGCAAATAAAAATAATATCTGATGAGCTAGAAATTATAAGAACAAAAAATATTTCAATTTTTTCTGGGAACGTATATGCGATGGAAGAAAATTTAGAAATTTGGTCAGAAAAATTAACCATGAACTCAAGCAAAGATGAAACTACGATTAAGGAAATCAGTGCATATGGCAATGTAAAAATAGTTAGAGAAGAATTATCCATTAACGGTGATAAAGCACGGTATGATCCTATTCGGAATAAATTATTTGTTTTTGGTGAAGTTAGAGTTTTACAAGGACAAAGTATTATCTTATGTGACAAAATAATTCTGGATCTTGAAAATTCATCAAGTATTATGAGTAGTATGTCAGGTAAAAGAGTAGAAGCATTAATAATCAACAAAAAATAATATAACAATGAATAAAAAACCTAAATTAGTTTCCTCAAACCCAGGACTTGAAGTTAATAACTTACGAAAATCTCTTTCAGGAAAGCAGATCTTAAGAAATATCACAATGAAAGTTCAAAAAGGGACAGTAATAGGTTTACTTGGTCCAAACGGAGCAGGAAAAAGTACAGCTTTATATTGTATTATGGGTCTTATTAGTTGCGACAGTGGTGAAATAAAATTAAATAATAATGACATTACAATGCTTCCAATGTGGAAAAGAGCTAAAGCAGGACTGGGATATTTGCCACAACAACCAAGTATATTTAGAGGCTTAAGTGTTGAAAACAACATAATGGCAATATTAGAAACAACAACACTCAATTTAGATCAAAGAATAAATAGACTTGAGGAGTTATTAGCGGAATTTAATTTAACTCATTTGCGAAATGCGATGCCTCATCAGTTGTCAGGTGGTGAAAGGCGAAAGTGTGAATGTGCAAGACTGCTAGGAACTAACCCATCGTATGTACTTTTTGATGAGCCATTTTCTGCACTAGATCCTATCTCCATTAATGATATCAAATCTGAAATAAACAGACTTAAGAGAAAGGGTATATCTGTTATAATTACTGATCACCAAGTCAGAGAAGTATTAGATATTAGCGATTACAGCTATCTACTTTTTAGTGGCGAGATAATTGCACATGGAACAAGTGAAAAAATTCTTGGTAGCAAGGAAGCAAGAAAATTTTATTTAGGAGATACCTTCAAGTTCTAATGGTGGAGCTGATCGGGATCGAACCGGTGACCCTCAACATGCCATGCTGATGCTCTCCCAACTGAGCTACAGCCCCTAATTCAATCTTGATTAATATCTTCTGTAGACGGGACAGTATCGATATTAATATCATCATCTGTGATTACTTGGTCATCTGACTCTGAATCTTCAAGACTAATTGTATCTTCATCCATTTGATGATCAATATCTAATTCTGGGTCCATATCTGAAACATCTGCAATTGACTCAGTTGCATCGCTTCCTACTAAATTATCATCAGATACTGTATCAACATTTTCAATAAAAACTTGTTTAGCTGTTGTTGATACTGTGTCATTTGTTAATTCAATATATTCTGTTCCACAATGCGGACAAATAGCAGGTTTACGATTAAGATCATAAAATTTAGCTTCACAATTGTTGCAGACAACTTTTTTCCCAAACTCTGGTTTTGGCATATCTATTCTCTGATTTATTTTTTTTAGGTTAAAATTTTGGTAATTTAAAAAAATACAGTAATATATAGAGAATATCCTAACTTATTAAATTGACAATATAAAAAGTGCTTAAATTAAAAGGTTCAATAAAAATATCTGGAGATAAGTCAATTTCGCATAGGGCTCTAATTTTCGCTTCACTTTCAACAGGAAAAGTAAAAATCTCTAATTTGCTAGAGTCAGATGATGTAATGCGGACTCTTAACGTTTTAAGAGAGCTTGGTATTAAAATTATTAAAAAAGGAAGTAACTGGTTAGTATACGGCAATGGAACTGGAGGTTACATGCAACCTTCTCAAGTTCTTGACTGTGGTAATAGTGGGACAACATCCCGTTTGATGATTGGGGCAGTTTCATCTAATCCAATAAACTGTACCTTTATAGGAGATAAATCTCTGAGCAAACGCTCAATGTCCAGATTAACTATTTTTTTAGAAAAAATGGGTGCTGAAATTAAACTTACCAAAAAAGATTTCTTACCATTGCAAGTAAGTGGAGATGTAAATTTAATTCCAATGGAGCACGTGATGGAAAAAGCATCTGCTCAAGTCAAGTCTGCAATAATTTTGTCAGCAGTTAATTTAAGGGGTAAAACTAAAATAATTGAAAAAAGAAATACACGCGATCATACTGAAAGATTAATGAGTTATCTAAAAATTAAATTCAAAAAAAAAATATTAAATAAAAGATCATCATTAATAGAGCTTAACGGACCATATGAAATTAAGCCAAGAGACATTATTGTTGCAAGTGACCCTTCAAGTGCAGCTTTTTTCTTAGTTGGGGCTCTAATTCTTCCAAAATCTAATATCATTTTAAAAAATATAGCTATAAATAAAACTAGAATTGCATTTATTGATGTACTCAAAAAGATGGGGGGCAAAATAAATGTTAAGAAAACCAAAACTGTGTCTGGAGAAGATATTGGAGATATATATGCGTCATATAGTTCACTCAAAGGAATTGAAATTCAAAGTACTTTATCTCCATATTTAATAGACGAGTATCCAATATTGTCTATCGCAGCTTCACAAGCAAATGGCACTACAATTATGAAAGGGCTATCAGAGCTAAGACATAAAGAAAGTGATAGAATTAAGAGTATAACAAAAAATCTTAGTAAATTAGGCTTTAATGTAGTATCAAAAAATGAAAATATAATAATTAAAGGTTCAAAAAAAATTAAAATTAATAATCAAAAACAAATTAAGACTTATGGTGACCATAGAATAGCGATGTCTTTTGCAATCTTGGGGCTACTATATAAAGATAATTTAGTTATTGATAATGAAGCCTGTATTTCAATAAGCTATCCAAATTTTAGAGATCATCTAAAAAAATTAACTAGTTTATATTGATGGTAAAATTAGTTGCTATTGATGGACCTGCTTCTGTTGGAAAATCTACCTTAGCAAAAAAACTATCAAAAAAATATAAATCACCTATATTGTATAGTGGCAAACTTTATAGAGCAGTTGCCTTAGAAGTTATCAAGAGAAAAATTAATCCTAATAACGTAAGGGAAATATTAAAATGTTTATCTTTTGTTAATTTAAAAAAATTGGAATCCAAAGAACTTTATTCAAGTGAAATTGACAATATTTCCTCAAAAATTTCAGCAAAAAAACAACTCAGAGACGAGCTTATCAAAATCCAAAGAGAATTCCCAAAAAAGCATGGAAGAGGCAAAAAATTTGCAATTATTGAAGGCAGAGATATAGGAACTGTAATTTTTCCAAAGGCAGATTATAAAATTTTTTTATGGGCCGACGCAGAAACAAGGGCAAGAAGAAGATATGAGCAAATCAAAAAAAATGGGAAAAAAGCTAGCTATAAAAAGATTTTTAAGGAAATTAACGCCCGTGATCGAAAGGATTTGACAAGAAAAATTGCACCCTTGATACCCGCTTCAAATTCAGTGTTGCTAGATACGAGTTATATTGATATAGAACAGGTCTTTAAAGCACTAATAAAAATTATTTTAAAAACCTGATATCTATGAACCAAGAGTATTTAAATAACGATCAATTAACAGAGTTTGATACAATACTAATAGAGTCTTTCAATAACAATAACTTAAAAGAAGGTACAATCATAAAAGGAATAGTAGCCGAGATCGAAGATGAGGCTATCATTGTAGATATAGGGGCAAAAGTTGAAGGTAGGATTTCAAAAAGAGAGTTTGCATTTCGTAAAGATGAAAAAGAACTTGCAGTTGGCGACGAAATTGATGTTTATTTAGATAAGTTAGAAAATCATAATGGCGATTGTATACTTTCGCGATCAAAAGCTAAGTCAAAAGAAATTTGGGCTGAAATAGAAAAATCTTTTGAGGCAGGAGAACTGGTCGAGGGAGTTATCACAGGCAAAGTTAAAGGCGGACTATCTTGCGAAATCGGAGTCACAGCATTTTTACCCGGCAGTCAAATTGATACAAGGCCAGTAAGAGACGTAAGTAATTTAATGAATGTTCCTCAGAAATTTAAAATATTAAAGATGGACCTCAAAAGAAATAACATAGTTGTAAGTAGAAGAGCTGTTTTGGAAGAAATGCACAAAGAAGTAAGAGAAGAAAGATTCTTACAATTAAAACTTGAAGATGTAGTTGATGGTAAAATCAAGGCAATTACTGACTATGGCGCTTTTGTTGACTTAGGCGGTTATGACTCTTTGCTTCATAGTAGTGATATAACGTATAAAAGAATAGGACACCCGTCTGAAGTACTAAAAATAGATCAGAAAGTTAAAGTTAAAATTATTAAGGTTGATCCTGATAAAAACCGTGTCTCAGTAGGAATGAAACAACTTGAAGATGATCCATGGCTTAAAGTAAAAGAAAAATTTAATGTTGATGATAAAGTTAAAGGAGTAGTAACAAATGTAACTGAATATGGTATTTTTATCGAGATTGAAAATGGGGTTGAGGGCCTGTGTCATAAAGATATGCTAACCTGGAGTCAAAAGCAGAATTCTAAACCAGGTAACCTTTACGCAAGATCACAGGCTGTTGATTGTCAAATATTAGAAATTGACCATGAAAAACGAAGGTTAAGTCTAGGCATTAAGCAGTTATCTCCAAACCCTTGGCAAACGTTTAATCAGGCTAATCCTATTGGTAGTATATTAGATGCAAGTATTACTAACATTAAAGATGGAATTATCTTTTGTAATCTTCAAGGAGAAATAGATGGAGCAATTTTTAGCAAAGACCTCTCATGGGATGCTGACCCTAAAGAAGAAATAAAAAAATATAAAGTAGGTGACAATATTAAAGCTAAGATTATTACAAATGAAAATGATAAAGTATCTCTCTCTATCAGAGAAATTGATGGAAATCCATTTGATGAATTAAAAGATAAAATTAAGAGTGATATTGTCACCTGTAATGTAATTGAAACTGGTGATTTTGGGTTAAAAGTTCGTGTTGGAGAGAGAGGACCAGTTTCTATAATAAGAAGAAATGAGTTAGCTCTAAGAAAAGCTGATGCTCGTCCCGAAAGATGGGCAAAAAATGACAAGCTTGATGCAATGATAACTAACATAGACCATGCAAATTTCAAGATTACCCTATCTGTAAGAACGATGGAAGAAACTACAGAGCGTGAAGCAATGGAAAAATATGGTTCTAAAGACTCGGGTGCTTCTTTAGGCGCTATTTTGGGCAAGGCCTTAGGCCGTGATAAAAAAGAAGACTAAATATTCATTACATTCAATTATTTACATTAGGTCTCAATATCATATAATTATTTTATGAGCTTGATTAAATCAAAACTAATTCAAAATATTACTGAAGCTAATCCTCATTTATTTGTTAGAGATGTTGAAAGAATCGTTAATACAATATTTAATGAAATTACCCAGTCTTTAGCAGAAGGTAAAAGGGTAGAATTACGAGGCTTTGGGGCATTTTCAGTTCAACACAGAAAAGAAAGGACGGGAAGAAACCCAAGAACTGGAGAAGCAGTTCAGGTAGACGAGAAATTTATTCCAAGATTTAAAACGGGAAAAGAACTAAGAATAAAATTAAATTCGAAAAATAATACTACTGTTTCACAAGAAGAAGGCCATTAACCTATAATTTTGTTTTGACTGATAATCCTATTTTCTGCGCTATCGATACAAGTGATATCGATAAGGCAATAGCATTAGTTGACCAGATTTCTCCTTATATAGGGGGGATTAAGTTAGGCTTAGAATTCTTCACATCATGTGGTCTTTTTGGATTGGAAAAAATGAAAAAAATAGAAATACCAATTTTTATTGATCTAAAGTTATATGATATTCCCAATACAGCAAAACAAGCTCTTAGTAATATTTTACAATTTGAACCAAAATATACTACTTTACATCTTTCAGGGGGCTCAGAAATGCTTGATGAATGTGTAAACTTGAAAAACGAACTTAATAGTAAAACCAATTTGATTGGTGTAACCATGCTAACCAGCTTTAATGATAAACTCATTTCAGAGATTGGCATTGAAAAGTCAGTCAATGAGAATGTGAAACAACTAACTCAACTTGCGGTCAATTGTGGTATGGATGGAATTGTTTGCAGTCCAATGGAAATTTCAGAAGTAAAAAATACTCATGGATATAATCTACAGATAATTTCTCCAGGAATTAGAGGTAAAAGGAATGCATCAAATGATCAAAAAAGAACGCTTTCAGCAAAGGAAGCTATTGACGCTGGCGCAAATGTTTTAGTTGTGGGTAGGCCAATAACAGATGCTAAAGATCCTGCTCAAGCGGCTGAAAATATTCATTTAGAAATAAAGTGAGTGATCTCAAAATTAAAATTTGTGGTATAAAAGATCTAGAAATTGCAAAACACGCAATTGATGCTGGTGCAAACTTCATTGGATTTATTTTTTACGAAAAATCCCACAGAAACATTACTGTTAAAAATTGTGAACAAATTTTATCCAGTATAAAAGATACAACCATACCAGTAGCCGTTACAGTTAATCCAAATGATAACTTATTAGATGACTTATTGAGAATTGGATTTCAATATGTTCAATTGCATGGCCAAGAAACGCATGAAATGGTTGAAAGAATTAAATTAAAGTATGATTTTAAGATCATTAAGGCTTTTGGAATTTCTTCCTCTAAAGACTTAGATGAATTAGTTGAATTTGAGCCATTTGTAGAATATTTCTTACTTGATTCACCCCCTCAAACTGACATTCAAGGGGGAACCGGGCATAGATTTGATTGGAAGATAATTGAGTATTTATCGATAAAGAAGAATTTTTTTCTGTCAGGGGGGCTAAATAAAGACAATATAATCTCAGCTATAAACCTTGGAAAGACAAGTTTTTTTGATGTTAGTTCTGGTGTTGAGGATTCAGAGGGTATAAAAGATAAAAAATTAATTACTGAGTTTATTGATAAAGCAAAAAATATTATATGATCGAATTACAAAAGGGTATTCCACTTATTGATCAGCACGATGAAAATGGTTACTGGGGAGGAAAGTTTGGTGGAAATCAGATTGCAGAAAGTTTATATCACCCAATTGAGGAATTAACTGAAGAGTTTGAGAAACTTAGGAATGACGAAACCTTTATTGCGGAAAGGGATTTTTACTTTAAAAACTTTATAGGAGCTCCAACTCCTTTTATAAAACTTGAAAATCTAACTAATCATCTTGGTGGTGCACAAATTTATTGTAAGCTTGTTTCAAAAGCAACTGGTGGTGCGCATAAGGCATATAATGCAGTAGTTCATAGTCTTATCTGTAAGAGATTAGGAAAAACTTATATCGGTGGAGATACAGGCGCAGGTTATGCAGGAAAGATGTTAAGTATGGCAGCTGCTAAATTTAATTTGAAATGTAAAATATTTATGGGCTCTAAAGATATCGAGCGACAATCCATTAATGTATTTTCAATGAGAAGTTATGGCGCAGATGTCATACCCGTTGACTCAGGTTCTCAAACTCTTGTTGATGCTGTTTCTGAATGCATGAGATGGTGGACTAGTGAAAACGAGCAAGCACACATGTGTGTAGGTAGTACGGTTGGACCGACAATATTCGTAAAAATCTGCGCATGGTCTACTGCTCAAATTTCTCGTGAAATGAAAAAACAAGTGATTGATGAATTTGGAGATATTCCTAAAGATATGAAACTGATTAACTGTGTTGGTGGTGGGTCCTCAGCTGCAGGCTTTTGGAATGAATGGATAGATTACGAGAATGTTGAATTGATTGGCGTGGAAGCTGGCGGACCTGAAGGGTCCTTAATGCATGCAGCCCCTCTTACCAATAATTCTCCTTTAGGGGTGCTTCACGGAGCAACACAATATGTTATCCAAGATAATCAGGGAGAGATTGAAGAAACAGCATCTATTAGTGCGGGTTTAGACTATCCAGGTGTTTCGCCATTACACTGTTTCCTTAAAGAGTCTGGTAGAGCAAGATATACCTCTGCAACTGATGAGGAAGCAATTAATGCTTTTCAATTGGTAAGTAAAATGGAAGGTTTTGTAAGTCCTTCACTAGAGCCTTCTCATGCTTTTGCTGAAGCAATAAAAATTGCACCATCTTTAAGTAAGAACACTATTATTGTAGTTGACTCTTGTGGAGATTCCGCGAAGGACTCTAGAATAATAGCTGAACGTTTAGGATATAAGATATGACTAACTCACAATTATTAAATGCATTTGATCAAAATAATACAGCTTTCTTAACCTATACAGTTGGCGGAGACCCAAATAAGGAAACTTCGCTTGAAATTTTCAGGGAAATAGCCCGATCAGGAGCAGATATTATTGAATGTGGCTTGGGCCATGGTGCAAACATTGGTGATGGAGGTGCAATTCAAGATGGCACATACAGAGCTCTTTCTAATGGCATAAGAACAGACGATGTATTTGATATAATTAAAACATTAAGAGATGAGTTTGATACGAATGTAATCATAATGACTTATCAAAATAAAATAATGTCATACGGTGAAGAAGATTTTTTAAGTAAGTGCGTAGAAAGTAAGGTGGCGGGAATTATTTGTGTGGATTGGCCATGGCCTCTTAATCTTAATTTTGCTGCTAAATGTAAAAAAAATAATATAGATTTCATTCAACTACTTTGTCCTACAACGAATGAGGAGAGACTAAAATTGATTTTGAACGATGCTCATGATGTCGTTTACTATATTTCTATGTTATCTACCACTGGGCAAAAATTAAAAGTAAGTCCAACTGAAATCAAGGACAGATTTAATTTGATTAAGAGAATAGCACCTGAAAAAAAATGTATTATTGGATTCGGCATTACTGATGAAACAATTGCAGACTTTAGAGACACCGATGCTTGTGTTGTAGGATCTGCTCTTTGCAGGGAAATAGCTAAGTCAGTGAAGGAAGGAAAGAATCCAGCTACTAATATTGGTGCAATGGTTAAAAAACTTGCAAATAAATTAAAATCATGAATTGGCTTACCAGAACAATATCAAAAGTTTTTCCACGTAAGAAAAAAAGTTTTGATATCGCTGAGAATTCCTGGATTAAATGTCCTCAGTGCCAAACTATGCTTTATTCAAGTGATCTTGAATCAACATTATTTGTATGTCCCAATTGCGACGAGCATTTGCAAATACACCCCCGTGCTAGGTTTAAAGGTCTCTTTGATGGTGGAGTTTTTGAGGAAATAAAATATCCCTCAGGTTTTAGCGACCCTTTAAATTTCAAAGCTCTCAAAACTTACAAAGAAAGGTTCAATGAGGCTCGCTCAAAAACAGGTATGGACGATTGTTTTTTGATCGGGTTTGGCAAAATGGATAATATTAATGTAACAATTGCCGCTCAGAATTTTCACTTCATGGGGGGCTCAGTTGGGGCTTCTGCTGCAGAGGCCATGATAAAAGCTGCAGAGCATTCAGTAACAAATCATACACCATTAATTATTTTTACCTGCTCAGGTGGAGCAAGAATGGATGAAAATCAACACTCACTTCAATCTCTTCCAAAGACAACTATTGCCTGTCAAATGGTTAAGGATGCTAAATTACCTTACATCGTAGTAAATACTAATCCAACAAGTGGCGGGGTAACTGCTTCATTTGGATCGCTTGGATCTGTTACATTGGCTGAACCGAATGCACTAATTTGTTTTGCTGGACCCAGAGTTATATCAAATACTGTAGGTGAAACTCTTCCTGATGGTTTCCAGCGATCTGAATATTTGCTTGATCATGGATTTATAGATCAAGTAGTACATAGAAAAGATTTAAGAGATAAATTATCTCAAATTATTTCACTGTTATTAAAACGAGTTGCTTAATTGAGTATCTCTAATGTTCAAATCGATAATCTTTTAGAAGAATTATTAAATCTACACCCTAAGAAAATCGATCTTTCTTTGGGTCGAATTAAAATACTTTTAAATAAGTTAGGAAATCCACAAAAGAAAATTAACAATATATTGCATATAGCAGGTACTAATGGTAAATATTCTACACTAAGATTTATTCAAGAAATACTCAGGTACAATAATAAGTCCACCAATGCCTACATATCTCCTCATCTGATCAGATTTAATGAACGTTTTGAATTAAATGATAAACAAATAACAAATGACGAATTATTTAATCTTTTAAACAAAATTAAAAACATAAATGAAGGTTCAGAAATAACTTTTTTTGAAAGCACTTCTGGAGCATTTTTTGAGGCGGCATCAACTTCGCATACTGACTATACTCTGTTAGAGGTAGGGCTTGGCGGAAGACTTGATAGCAGTAATGTAATAGACCCATTAATCTCAATAATTTCCTCAATATCTTTCGATCACCAGGATTTCCTGGGAAGTAGTATTGAGAAAATTGCATTTGAAAAATCTGGTATTATTAAGCCTAAGACTCCAGCAATAATTGGATATCAACCCTTTCCGGAAGCAAAAGAGATGTTGATAAATCAAGCAGAGCATAATGAAGCTCCTGTTTTTGCTCATGGAATACACTGGAACATAACGGAACAAAATGGCTCCCTCATTTATGAGGACAGTACAAGTACAATAGAATTTTCTAATTTTGATGATCAAAATGAATTTCAAAAGAAAAATATTGGACTTGCAATTGCTGTGGTTTCTCAGTTGCCAAATATAGAAGTAAAAAAATTTTTAAAAGAGCAAAAATATAAATCTATTTATTTCCCCGGCCGAATGCAAAAAATAAAGGATGGCAAGTTATGTTCAAAATTGAAGTCATCAAATGAGCTTTACTTAGATGGATCACATAATGTAGATGCTGCATTTAATTTGAACAAGACACTTAAGAATTTGCCAGAAAAAAAGTTATGCATTATTATTGGAATGATTAATACAAAAGATCCTATAGCCTATATAAGACAATTTAGCGATTGCTTCTCAATTACAACGATAACGATTCCGAGTGAAGAAAATGCAATTCCAGCAGATGAACTCAAAAATAAACTAGAAGATCAATGTGCCAAAGTTACAATTTCAAGTTCAATTTCCGAAGCAGTAAAAAATGTTAACGAGGCAAATGAGAATACGCGCATATTAATCTGCGGTTCTCTATATCTTGCTGGAAAAGTTTTAGAAGTTAATTAAGCGATTGAATCTTCAATCCACTCAACAATAGCTGTCTTTGATACAGCTCCAACTTTAGTTGCTGCAGCTTCACCATTTTTAAATACAAGCATTGTTGGGATCCCTCTTACACCATATTTAGTTGGCGTTTCTGGATTCTCATCAATGTTGACTTTAGCAACAGTAATCTTATCAGCCATTTCATCTGAGATTTCTTCTAAAGATGGACCAATCATTTTACAAGGACCACACCAAGGCGCCCAAAAATCGAGTACAACAGGTTTATCAGATTTTAAAACTTCTTCCTCAAAAGTTGCGTCTGTAATATTTTTCGTAGCCATAGTAGTTCCTTTCTTAAGTTGGTTGTAATTTAAGTACGGAGAGGACTAAAGTCAAGACTAAAGGCCGCTAAAAACGTTATTAAACTATTGAATTTACTTAATTTTTTTTATTTTTGTAACTTCATTTTCTTCAAAGTCAGGAATTTCCTTATCTGGTTTCAAACCACCTAATTTAAGCATTTTCTTAACTCTGGATACCAAGCTTCCCTTTCCATCCCTCAATCTTGATTTGGCTGTCTCGATTGAACCCATTGATTTATTAAGTTCATATCCAGCATTTTCGAAGGCAGAATAGACTTTTTCAACTTGCGCATAAATTTCTAATGCGGTGCTTGCGATCGAGTCGGCATTCTTATTTCTCTCATTAATAGACCACATGTTATCAATTATTTTTAGTACCGAGATCAATGTTGAAGGGCTTGCTAAAATAATTTTAAATTTATTAGCTTCAAGAATTACCTCTTCAACTTTATCTAACATTGACTCAAAAGCACTTTCGTAAGGCATAAACATCACCACCGCATCAAGTGTTTTAATTTCATAAATTTTTTGATAATTTACTTCACTTAGTTTTTTAATGTGAGTTCGTATTGATTGAATATGTCTTTTATGAGCATCAATCTTTGTAAATTCATTATCAGCATTACAATAATCTTGCCATGCACTAAGTGATATTTTTGAATCAATAACTAAATCTCTATTATCAGGTAAATGTAGAATAATATCTGGATATTTTTTTTTGAACTCTCCATCAATTTCATCATTATATTTTTTCTGTACTTCAAAATCTTTGCCTTCTCTAAAACCTGACTGCTGCAATATATTTAATAATAAAATCTCTCCTGCAATTCCTTGCTTCTTAGAATTCCCTGTAAATGCTGCTGTAAGCTTATTTATCAAATCATAGCGTTCTTCATCTTTTCCTTCTTTAAGAGAAATTTGATTACTGAGATCTTTAACCATTTCTTTTACATCAGATAAACTTTTATCTTCATCATTATTTGATATTTTACGTTTCAATAAAAAATAAGTAATTGCTGCACCAATGATAAGACCATAAATAAATAAAATAAGCCCTGTTAAATTATCCATCTAATTTTTCCCTATGATATATATCCAGTTCTTGAATATACGAATCAATTTCTTCCAAACGATCCATATCAATTTTATCTTCACTTTCTCTTAGATCATCAATTTCACTCATTGCTCCTGGAATTGTATTCCATGAACATTTGTCCATTGAAAGTACTTTCTCAGCTATTATTTTATCGCGATTCTTAACTTCTTGTTCAGGTAAAAACTCAGGTTTTTCATTGTAAATTACTCTTTTTGCAAATTCCTTCGAACGATTGTCAGTTATTTTTTCCGCAATTTCGTACTTCTTATCCCACTCAGCAGCATGAAAATCAGACATCAGATAATTATCTTTTGAACTTGGAAAGCCATTATAAATTTGCTCCTCAATAGGTTTTTCAGTTTGGTCCTTAGTAAGTTCTCTATCTTCACCTTTGTCTAAAAGAAGGTTTGTAAATTTTTCTATGAAATTTTTGTTCCCTCTTATTTTTTTCATACGCTCATTTACAATTTCAGGTGAAAGATCTTTATAATCTTCTGACCTAAAGAGGTAATCCTCGTCTAATAAAATTGGCTGTTCGTTTGCTTTAATCATATGGAAACACTTATTTTTACCCTTGAACATTTTCTTAAGCTCTGCCCTTTCTAAATCAAAAACATAATCTGGATCGATAGACAAATCAAAGCAGTAGACATGATTTTCATATGATGGATCCTTGGTAATAAAGGCGAGGCCATGCGTGTATTCTTTTCCTCTGAAAAATCTGCTCGCACAAAATACTTTATCTTGATCAACAAATTTATAGAGGTCTTGTTTTGATGCAGTTTTTAATGAACTTTCCCATACATCGTTACACCGGTCTTTTATAAGCTTACAGACACCCAAAGTAGCTTCAACATCTGATAGAGCGTCATGGGCCTTTGAGTGTTCTATTCCGTTTGCTGCAGCAAACTTTTCTAATCTGAAAGTAATTTTACCAGTATTATCGTCAAGTGGTCTCACAAAAGCGTTTGGATAAACTGCTGCTGCAGAATGAAGAAGTTTCATCGCATCTCCTCTTTTGTTGCCATTTGTATTTGTGATGTAAGGTGGCAAAGCTGATTGGTACAGAGATTGCCTTAGGTGCATGTCATCAAATGAAATTGAATTATATCCTATGAAAAGGCACTCACCCCAAGATAATAATTTACTTTGTATTTGAGCAATTAAACTAAAGTTTGAATTTTCATGATTCTTTAATTGATCAATAGAAACACCATTAACTAATAATGCCTTTGCTGAAGGAACAGGATATTCCCTCTTCATTCGACCTCTCAAATCAAATTGGTCAATGATATTAAAGTCTTCGTCAGTGCATATAGCTGCTGCCTGAACGATGGATCCATAAGCTGCGTTCAATGTTGATGTCTCTAAATCCCAAAAAATATATTTCATTTATTTATTCTTTTTTCTAAGCACCTGAAATCTGCTTCAGGCGTTTTTCCTTCAAAATTAATGTGACAAATATTTAATTGATGCCTTTGACACCAAATTTGAAGCCCTCGATCAGTAAAACCTACATCGATTCTTGAATAATCTTGAATAGATTTTGCATCCGTTAGGCCTTGAGTTAATTCATCTGAGCATTTAACACAAACTATTGGTTCCTTTATTTGATTTAATAAATAATCAAGTTTTGAGATATCTTGTTCAAGTTTACTAGACATAATTAGTGTATATTCAAACCACTCAATTGATGATTTCATTTGGATAAATGCCAAAAACTTTATTTTTTGGAATATAGAATTTACTTTTTTTACCCTCTTCCTCCAAATAAACCTCAAATAAGATAAAAGCTGAATCCGCTTTGAGTATCATGCCATGTACATTTTTTTCAACTTTAGCCACGACCTTCTTTTCTACTGGATTATTGTAACCCAACACAGCTTCTTTCGTAATTGCTGCTCTCTTTGGTGATAGAATTGGCCTGAAAAGAAAACATAAGTCATTAGTTAGAGGATCTCTAGCCTGAACCCAGAGATCATCAATATTCCTTACAACTTCCCATGGAAAATATTTTTTTACATATTGATATTTTATAGAACCCATAGCTTTTCCATCTTCATCTGTAATATATGACGCCCGGCAATTGATTGTATTTTTTGAAGTTACCCATCGAGGTGTTGGTAAATCATTTGCTGATACATTAGGCAACCACAGAATAGAAAGAGAGAAAATTAAAAATATTTTTATCATTTCACAAAGAGTCTATGGATAAAGTCTGGTCTTTATCCATGCTTCATTTGATTGTGTGAAAACAATTCTATCATGCAGTCGAGTTTTATAATCATCCCTACTTTTCCATACTTCTACTCTTGAAGGTATAATGATTATTCCCCCCCAGTGATCGGGTCTTTTTATTTCTTTTCCTTCATGTGCATCTGCGAACTCTTGAAATTCTCTATCCAGTACTTCACGGCTATCAACATCATAAGATTGTTTTGAAATGCTTGCTGATATTTGAGCATTACGATCACGTGAAGAAAAATACTCATCAGACAAGTTTGTATTTATTTTTTCTACTCTTCCCTGAACTCTAATTGAAGCTCCTTGTGCACGGCTGTACCATGTTAGATGTCCCTCTGAATTATGAAAAAGTTCTTTCCCTTTTTGTGACTCATAATTTGTATAAAAAGTGAAACCTTCTTGGCTGACATCTTTAATAAGTATAACTCTAGCATTGGGCTTACCATCACTACTCACGGATGACACCAGTGCGGCATTGGGGTCTAAGTCAACCAGCTCTTTTTCTTTATCATAAAAATGATCCCAAGCCTCTTGCCAATGATTAAACGATGATATGTCGGTATTCATAGGGATTATTTATAATGAATTTGCAAAAATATTGAATTAAAATAATTAATTAAAAAAAGAATCCTAAGAATGTTTCAGGTTTTAAAAAAAATATGGTTCTTGCAGTGGAGATTTATCAAGATATTCTTATCAACTGGTACTTATCCGCCATTGATAAGGAATAGAAAAAGAAATAGTTGGGGTAAGAAAAAATAAATATTATTCGTCTTTGTCTTGGCTTTTGATAACAACTTCAGTAACTCTCTGCATTTGACTTTCAATACGCACTGAATGGTCCTTAAAATCCTGACGGATTAAATATACAAGATAGATTAAAATACAAACCGCAATAAATGTCAAAAATTCCATAACTAAGTATATCCCGTGGTCATTTAATTTAAACTGATAAAAAAATTTAAATTATGCCTATTTTTCACCTCTTATTTTTAGAACTTGTTCATAAGCATCATTAATACGTTGAAAATTTTCTTTAGCTTTAGTTATTAAACTCTTATCAGTAATACCCTTAGCCCTAACAATATCAGGGTGATTTTTTCTAGCCAAGTTTCGATAGATCTTTTTAATCTCTGATGTTGATTGTGATTTATTAACTCCTAATACTTTGTAGGGGTCTTCCTTTATAAACTCAGGTCTTGAATTTCTCAATCTGTTAAACGTTGCTTGATCAATTCCAAATATTTGACTGACTTTTTTTATATATTTTAGTTCGGGATTAGTTAAATCATGATCGGCATAGCCAATTTCAAAGAGTCCTATGATTACTTGCTCTAACATTTGAGGTGATCGGCTAAAAGTGTCCCTTAATTGCTGTGCATATGGTTCAAATCCAGCACTTGTTTGCGAAGCTTCCTTCCAGATAGCGCCAACTTGTTTCATGTTTTCTTGAGGTATTTTAAAAATCTTTTTAAATTTTCTTATTTCGTCATCTGTGACTCTTCCATCTGCTTTAGCTAACTTTGCACATAACACAACTAAGCCGAGCGCATAAACACCTTGCTGCGTATTAAAATTTGCACCAGGATTTCTAAAGTTATTTTTCTTCCCAAGAAAATATGCACCAGCTGTAAAAGCTAATGCTCCAAGAGGACCTGCAATCATGTTGCCAAGAGAAGCAGCGAGTAAATATTTCCAAACGTTCATAATTTTTATGCTAGTCTAAATCTTAATATTTGTAATCGCAATCATAGATCGTTTTATGCATGAAAAATAATATAAAAGTTGGTGCTTTTTTTATGCTCGTCAGTGTGACTGGCTTTGCATTAATGGATTTGGCAGTAAAATGGACAACAGAAGATTACAGTATTGGTTATGTTGTATTTTGGCGAATGATAGGAGGCTTAATACCTCTTGTATTTACAATACCTCGTGATCGATGGGCACATCTATTAACAACTTCAAAGCCTGGACTTCATTTTATTAGAAGTTTAGCTGGAACAATTGCTTTATTTTGTGTTTACGCAAGCTTACATTTCTTGCCATTGGCAACAACCGTATCTCTTACATTTGCATCGCCTATTTTTAGTACATTATTATCAATTTTCATTCTTGGAGAAATAGTTGGAAGCAGAAGATGGACTGCAATTGCAATTGGGTTCATTGGAGTTTTAGTAATAGTTAATCCAACATCATCTGGATTTAACTTTTATATGATCTTACCAATTTTATTTTGTATATTTTTTTCTATAGTTGCAATTTCGATACGCAAGTTAAGTGAAACAGAGCCTACATACTTAATAGCATTATACTTTACAATTTTCGGAATAATTGCTTCTCTTTTTACAATCCCTTTTGGTGGCTGGTATTGGTGGCCTGTGTCTTTGTTTGATTTTGGCATGTTGGCATTAGTTGGGATCAGTGGAGGTATTGGAAACCTCGCTTTAACTCAAGCATACAAGAATGCTGAAGTATCAATTGTTACACCTTTAAAGTATTTGAGTTTGATTTATGGAATAATCTTTGGCTATTTTATTTGGAATGAAATTCCTGCTTGGAATACATACATTGGTGCATTTTTCATTATTGTTTCCTCATTGACAATTCTGAGAAGAGAGAAAATTCTAAAAAAAGAAATTGTACCTGATAAATATGTAATTAGACGTTAGTCGTTAGACCAGTTTGGATCTCTTTTTTCAAGAAAAGAAGATATTCCCTCGTTGCCATCATTGAGTGTTAAATTCCTTACCATCTCTGCACTCGTAAAGTCATAAGCGTCAGTTAATGGCATTTCACTTTGACGGTAGAAACTTTTCTTTCCCATGGCAATAACAGCAGCTGATTTATTACAAATATCATTGCATGACTTATCAACTATTTTTTCTAAATCTGCACTATCAACCGCAGCATTGATCAACCCAATTTGTACAGCCCTTTCAGACGAAATCGGTTCTCCACTTAACAACATTTCCATCATTGGTTTTCTGCCAATTGTCCTTGAGACAGCAACTTGAGGTGTATGACAAAATAATCCAATATTTACTCCTGGAGTTGCGTATTTTGAGTCTAATGATCCATAAGCTAAATCACATGAGGCAACTAGTTGGGCACCAGCTGCAGTTGCTATGCCTCTGACCTGCGCAATGACTGGCTTACTTAAAGCCTGAATTTGTTTCATCATCGAGGAACACGTTGAAAATAATTCAACTTGAGATTTAGTATCATTATTATCAAGAAAGCCTTTTACCTCTTTTAAATTATGCCCTGAGGAAAATATTTTATCACTTTCAGATTTTATAATTACAACTCGAATAGAATCATCATGATCAATAGTTGTTAGTTGATTTTGAATTTCTCCCATCATAGGCATACTTAGACTATTTGCTGGAAGGTCATTCAAACTTAATGTAGTAACTGAATTTTTATCACTTCTGATGAGAATATTCGTCATTATTTAAACCTTATGTTTACTCTTCGGTTTCTTTTACCTTTATTTTCAATTTTTCCAATCTCTAATCCTTCAATCTCACCCGTTGATTTCACATGAGTGCCTCCACACGCCTGTATATCTAAAATTTTATCTTCCCCAATTTGAACAATTTGTACTTTGTTATCAATTATGGGAGGACTAACAGCAGCGCCTTTTGCTAAATGGGGATTATCTCTAAATTCATCTCCAGAAATTTGTTTTGTGAATACAGGAAAATTATTTTTGATAATTTCATCAATCTGTTGATTCATAGCCTCTTTATCAAGCAAACTCGGGTCAACATCAAAATCAACTCTACTTTTTTTTGCACCAACTGAAGCACCTGTAATTAACGCATCAATCAAACTACACAGAATATGACATGAGGTATGCATTCTCATATGACTTTGTCTCAATTCCCAATCAATCTTGATCTCACATTCTTTACCAACAATGCTCTGATCAATATCACCGTCGACTAAATGAATAATGTTATTTGGAGAATTACCTTTTTGAGTGTCGATAACTTTATAAATTTGATCTCCTAGGATGATCTCTCCTTGATCACCCGGTTGTCCGCCTGACTCAGCGTAGAAAATTGTTCGATTTAATTGAATAAAGTTTTGATCGACGTTTGTAACAACTGCTTCAGACTGAGTGAGGTAAGCATCATTGTTAAAAAGTAATTCAGTCATGATTATAAATAGAGATCATATTCCTCTCGAGGAACAAAACTTGACTCTACATGATCAATTTCACCTTGTTTTGCAGCAGTGTAAAGATTAAGATATTCTTTCCCAAGATATTTTTTTAATAGTTTGGAAGATTGGAAACGCACTAACGCTTGGTCCATATTTTTTGGCATATCAATATCAGCTTCTTTATCCGCTCCTTCATTATTATCAAAATCAACTTGGTTTGATGGAGTTAATTCATTAGCTAAACCATTGTGCAACCCTGCTAATAAGCATGCTAGGACTAGATAAGGATTGGCGTCTGATGAAGCAACGCGATGTTCAATTCTTTTTGCGTCATCTGATCCAGCAGGTATTCTTAATGAAACGTCTCTTCGATTCCAGGACCAACTTGTATTAACAGGAACGAAATTTCTTGTTTCTATTCTTCTGTAACCATTTCGATTTGGAATAAAGATTGGAAAACTATCATAAAACATTGATTGAAAACCAGCTATAGCACTTTTTAATTTTTTATTTCCGTAACGATTCGGAGTAGCAAAAATATTTTTTTCATTTTCATCATAAACGGAGAGATGAAGATGCATTCCATTACCTGTTTGATCTAAAAAGGGTTTAGCCATAAATGTTGCTTCATAGCCGTGCCTTGCACTTGTCTCTTTAATAATTCGTCTTAATAAAGCAGCATCATCTGCGGCTTTCAGAAGATCTCCTGTGTGCTTTAGATTAATTTCATACTGTCCCGCAGCAAATTCACTAGAAGCCGTAGTCGCTGGTATATTTTGCATCTCGCAATTCTTATTAATATCATCAAATAACTTACCGAAGAGATCAAGGTCTGGTATACCATAAACATGTGTTTTATTAGCACCCTCAGCAGGTATTGGTTTTCCAGACTCATCTCTGTTTTTGTCTAAAAGATAAAATTCTAATTCAAAAGCAACCACTGGCTTCAATCCAGTGTTTTTAAAATGCTTCATAACTTTTTTTAAAATATTTCTAGGATCAACCTCTGATGGGTCCTTTATTACTCCCCAATTTTCTTGCTCTTTTCTCATTGTGATTAAAACTTGCAAGAAGCGTTCATCCCACGGTACTGGCTTAATACTTCCTTTAACAGGAACCAGAACACCATCAGGATCACCATCTGTCCAACCTAGATTCAGGGTATTCGTTACTCCTCCTAGAACATCTAGATAAAATGCGGAGAATGGGAGAAGAACGCCATCTGAAAAAATTTTATTTGCTTCAAGGACTGGGAAACGTTTTCCTCTTACATAACCACATAAATCTGTGAAGATAGCATCGACATATTGAATATTATTGTACTGGCTTAATATTTCATCAAATTCAGCTTGTGTAGCAACTTCCATTTTATATCCCTGACTTAAGTCAGTCCATTAACGTGATTTTGTAAATGACTTAGATAGAACTTTTGATATTGAACCAAGCTTGTCTCTAGTTCGCCATACTTTCCAGGCTGATAAGCTCGACTTTCAATGCCCTTTTGATTCATTTCACACAATTGGGAATCTTCTGTTGATGTTTGGTCCCAAAGAAAAATCATTTTATCAATGTCAACTTCAGCATCTTTGTGAGTAACCCAAAATTGAGTAACGATTGTTTTATTTTGACTAACAGGAGTAAATAAAAAAAGAATTACAAATTCATTATTGGCAACAAAGCTATTGAATGGGCTAAAACCAATAGCGGTATAACCATGATCTGGTCCTATGGTTTTAAAGTCCCCCATCAGTGAAGAGCATGAATAGCTACCATCCATTGTCTCAGACATAATGCCTTCAGGTAAAGGAGTGCGCTCTGCAATTCTAAAATATTTGTTGGTATCTTCACTGTACTCACCAACAAACAAACCTTTATTTTGACTTTCAAATGTCCAATCTTTTATACGTTGATTGAATTCAGGAGATTCAATTCCTGAGCCAACCCCAGCTCCATAAGAATTACAATACGCCTCCCCATGAACACTTAAATAATCTTTGTGAGTAAACTCACCCCCCCAACAATGCGCGCATTCTTTGAAGTTGTGAATGGTTGCAAGATGAGAAGCATTAAATATAAAGTCTTTTTGAAATGCGATCTTACCGTCATTAAGGCCATGAATTTTAATATATGGTTCTAGTGGTTTTATGAATTCTTCAAATGAATATGGTACTTCAGAAAAGTTGACAAAAATTAAGCTTTCATAAACTTTTAAATGACATTTGAAATCAGGCAAAGATGATGAGATAGTTAAATTATTACCTTTAGAATTTTTTATTTCAACAAACCCACCGTTAATTTGATAAATAAATGTATTGTTTTCATTAAAATAAGATAGATGAGTAAGAAATACCCACTGTTTCTTAAAAACAGCCTCATAACTTAGATCAAACAATGCTTTGTTGGTGAAAAAAAGCTGATCCATTCCTTTATTAGGGTCTTGGTTTTTAATAATGTCTCTAATGTTTTGATCAATCATGGTGTGAATTCAATATATTTTATTAATTAATAAATTAAAATAAAATAATCTTATGAGTAGTTTAGACCTCGATATTTGTTATTTATCAGCTTCTGAAGCCCTAGAAAAATTTAAAAATAAATCTTTGTCTCCAGTTGAGCTTTTAAATGAGACAATAAAAAGAATTGAGAATGTAAACCCAAAAATTAATGCTTTTAATTTTTTTCGCTTCGAAGAAGCATTGAAAGAAGCAAAACATTCAGAATTAAAATATACAGAAGATAAATCTACTTTGCCTTTGGAAGGTTTGCCTTTAGCAATTAAAGATGAAGTTAATATAGAGGGACAACCTAATAAGAATGGAAGCTTAATCTATAAAGACGTAATAGCAGAAAGAACTGATGTAGATGTAGAGTCCCTTGTAAGCTCTGGTGCAATAATTCATGCGCGCACAACTAACCCAGAGTTTTCACTGACATCATTCTGCCATTCCAAAGTGAATGGTGTCACAAGAAATCCCTGGAACTTAGATATGACACCAGGAGGTTCAAGTGGAGGGAGTGCTGCCGCACTAGCGTCGGGTTGCACATCACTTGCAACTGGCAGTGATATAGGTGGATCAATTCGTATCCCTGCTGGGGCCTGCGGAGTCGTTGGTTACAAACCTCCCTATGGAAGAAATCCAATGGGTTATCCTTTTAATCATGATCCGTATTGTGTTGTTGGTCCCCTTGCGAGAACTGTTAGTGATTGTGCCCTTATGCAAAATGTTATGAGTGGTCCAAATAAAAATGATATTGCTTCACTCAGACCCAAAAAAATTATTCCTAATAAGTTTGAGAATATTAAGAACTGGAAAATTGCTTATTCACTTGATCTTGGATTTTTTGAAGTGGATGAAGAAGTTGAAAAAAATACATTGGAGGCTTTAAAAAAATTTGAGGCTCTTGGTGCATCAATTACAGAAGTAAAATTAAATTGGAATCGAGATGAAGTAAATTCAGTTTGCTTCAGTCATTACGCAAATTCATTTTATGGCCTCATAGCAAAATTTTCAAACGATGAAAAAAAACTATTAACTGATTATGCAAAAATGTTTGCTGAAGTCCCTGAATTACATATCAGAGCGATTCAAAATAATGAGAAGTACTATCATGATCAAATAGGGGCTTATGTTGGATATGATATTATTGAAAGCTCAGAAATCACAGGCCGTATGTATTCAGAAATTGGACCAATATTAGACAGTTACGATTTATTTATATGTCCTACAAACTCTTTACCTTCAATTAAAGCTGATATTGATATTGTTAATGAAAATATCATTATCAATAATAAAGAGCAGAAGTGTGCAGATTTTTCTTGGGTCATGTCACATCCATTTAATATGTTGGGTAAATTACCCGTCCTATCAGTCCCTTCAGGATTAAGCTCTAGCAATATTCCAACAGGAATCCAAATTATTGCTCGATCTTACAGCGATGAATTAGTATTCCAGGGTGGGTACAACTACGAAATGTTAGATCCATGGCTTAATTCAAACAAAAATCGTCCCTTGATTCCCCTTTAATATATTGACCAGCGACCCTATAGGTGTACAATTTTTGGTATAAATAAAAAAAAAGAGGAAGATTAATTATGCCAAAATACAAAGAAATGAAAAATTCTTTTGTAAAAGCTTTGATTATATCACTATCGTTTGTGTTTATCGCTGGTGTGACGTCAACAACTAAAGCTTTTGCAGATGAGCCAGGATCTGTATTCCTGTGGGGAGGCTACGACGATGATGGACTATTTGGAACATACGCGGAAGAGCATGGTTCCCCTCAATACTCAATATTTGGTGATGCTGAAGAAGGATTGCAAAAACTAAAAGCAGGTTTTGAAGTCGACTTAGCATGGCCATGTCAAGGTGAGATAAAAAGATGGGTAAGAGCAGGTGTATTAGAACCACTTGATCCATCAAGAATTGAAAACTGGAATGACATGTTCCCTGAGGTCAGAGACCTGCCAAGCGGCATGGTTGATGGTAAGCATTATTTTGCACCGGTCGACTGGGGAGATACTACGTTATTTTACATGGCAGACAGAATAGATTGGATGGATGCCTCTAATGAAAGCTTTGCTCTAATGGAAGACCCTAGAGTAAATGGTAAAGTAGGTATTTTAGACTCAGCTGCAGATTCATTGTTCTTAATGATGCACCATCTTGGAATTGACATCAGAGAACAAGATCAATTAACAAAAGCTGCTATTGACCAAGGTATCGATAAGTTTCGTGAAATGAGAGATAATGGTCAAATTCGTGCATTCTTTGTAGACACTTCTTCAATGATAGAGGCGTTAGGTAATGGAGAAATAGACGTGGCGCTTGGATGGAACGAGATAGCGTGGAGTGCAGGAGCAAAAATGATGCAACCTGCTAATGGCACAATGACTTGGGCTTGCGGTCTTGCAATTGTTAAAGGTGCAGACCTTGATAAAGCATACGCAATGATTAACGGTGCTACGAGTGCTGAAACATCTGCTTACTTATTAAGTGAGTGGGGTTATGGACACAGCAATAAAGCTGGCTTTAGCACACTTACAGCTGATGAATTAGCTGAGCGTGGTGTTGCATCTAATCCTATCGAACATTTAAATAATGGAATGTTCTCCGTGATGCCGACTGACGAAGTTACTGACTACATGGAAGCTCAGTGGGCTGAAATGGTAGCTGGTGGTTAATTCACTGCTAATTGACTAATTTAAAATAGCCTGTTTTCTCTTGAGGACAGGCTATTTTTTATTCAGTAAGGAAATATCGTTTAAATTTATGCTGATAAAGCATTTACCATCTTGAAAAGATTGATTATCAAAATATTGTGATGATACGGTTATAATTTTTTCTATTTCTTTAGTTTCAACGTAAAATTTTGTCATTTCACCTAGATATGATGTTTGCTTGATTATACCTTCTAAGCAAATATCCCAGTCTGATTTTTCTTTGTCAATCATCATTGTCTCTGGACGAACGCTGCAAATAACATCTGAGGCATTTTCACTTATATTGAGATTATTTTTTATTTTAAATGAACCAAGGTCTTCAATGTTAACATTAATATATTCTCCATCTTTAGAATCTGTCTTAGCTTTTAAAAAATTAGTTTCGCCAATAAAGTCACTCACAAATATATTTTGAGGATTTTTATATAATTCGTTTGGAGATGACATCTGCTGAATTTTACCCTCACTCATCACCGCAACACGATCTGACATACTAATAGCCTCCTGCTGATCGTGTGTAACAAATACAAAAGTTATTCCAATCTCTTTTTGAAGAGTTCTTAGTTCAAGTTGCATTTCGTCACGTAACTTTTTATCTAGTGCCCCAAGTGGCTCATCCAATAATAATACTTTCGGTTGTCTTACTAAAGCCCTTGCTAATGCCACTCTTTGTCTTTGACCTCCAGATAGTTGGCTACTATAGCGTTCCTCATAACCTTCTAATTTTACTAACGACAAAACATCCTTAACTCTTTTGATAATTTCATCATTTGTTAAGCCAAGTTTTCTCAAGCCAAACTGAACATTTTTTTCAACATTGATATGTGGAAATATTGCATAATTCTGAAAAACCATATTTGTAGGTCTTTTATCAGGAGGTAATGCAGTAATATCACTGCCATCAAGTAATAGATTGCCACTAGTAGGATACTCAAAGCCAGCTAGTAATCTCAATAATGTTGTTTTGCCACAACCTGACGGGCCTAGCAGAGAGAAAAACTCTCCCTCTTTGATTTGAAAAGAGACATCATCTACTGCTTTTACATTTCCAAAATGCTTAGAAATTCCGTTTATCTGTATGAAAGAATCATTCATGTATTTTTATTCCAAATTCAGCTTTCTCTTTTCCTTGGCCAAGGTTTCTCAACCAGAATGCTAACAAAACTATAAAAGTAGTAAACACAATTATAACCGCTCCTAAAGCTAATACATGAGGCAGTTTCTGAATAAATCTCATTTGAGCCCACATATACATAGGCAATGTTGCATCGCTTCCAGTTAGGAAGAATGCCAGAACAAATTCATCAAATGAAATTATAAAACTCAATAAAAGTGAAGCTATTATGCCTGGTAGGTATAATGGAAGAGATACTCGGTAAAATGTCCCCCAGGCGTTTTCCCCAAGGTCTCTTGATGCTTCCTCTAGTGAGAAATCAAAGCCTTCTATACGAGCAATTAAAATAAGCATTGCAAATGGAGTACAAAAAAGAATATGTCCTAAAGTTACCGGTACAAGTCCTAATTTAAAACCAAGGCTTAACCAAATAACAAGTATTGCAACCGCTAAAATAATTTCTGGTATTAAAAAAGGAATCATAATAGCCCCGTAAGAAATATTTTGCCCTCTGAATTTATAACGTGCGAATGCTTTGGCTGCGAAAAGTGCAATTGTTGTGCTGACGACACTTGCAACTACACCTACTTTGATACTAGCCCAAAGAGCTTTATGTAAATTTGTTTTTGCCCACATTTCTTCATAATGCTCTGTTGTAAATCCTGAGAGTGGAAATGACATATAATTTGCATCATTAAAGCTAAATATTGGCAAGAATAAAACAGGGATATATAAAAATGCAAAATACAATAATGTATAGATTAACAATGTATTGTTCTTTTGTTCCACTTATGAAATCCTTTGAGTAAGTTTTTTTGTTGTATATGAAACAATCATTGTCACTATCGCAACAGTAATAAGCATAATAGTTGCAGACGCGGCACCAAGAGGAAGATTGTTTACTTTTCCAAAGTAAGCCTGGATCATATTTGATAGCATTCTCCCATCAGTTCCTCCAAGTAATGCAGGAGTAACATAATCTCCTACTGTTGGAATAAAAATGATTAGTATGGCACCAATTATTCCAGGAAGAGATAATGGAAGTGTAATTTTCCAAAAAGTTTCTAATCTTGACAATCCTAAGTCTCTGGCAGCTTCAATTAGAGAAAAATCTATTTTATCCAATGATACATACAAAGGTAATAAGGCAAATGCTGCCCATGCATGGGTAAGTGTTATGATAACTGCAGTCTCAGAATACATTAGAAAAGTGAGAGGTTCGCTAAGTAGTCCTGCATTAATTAAAGAAGAATTAATAACTCCCTTAGTTCCAAGTATAATTTTCCAGGAAAAAACCCTTAAAAGATAAGATGTCCAGAAAGGTAAAGTCAGTAAAACAAGCCATAACATTTTATTTTTCTTTACATAAAAAGCTATGTAATAACAGACAGGATATGCAGTAAGAAGAGTTACAAAAGTTACAATAAACGAAATCTTCACTGATTTTATAAGTAAAGAGACAAGCAAGTTCTTTTGAAAAAAATCAATATACCTTTGAACGGTGAAAGAGTAGTCAATTTCAGTAAAGCTAACTTGAGTGAAAAAGCTAAAACTCAACATTAGCCCTAAAGGTATAAGCATAGCTAAAGTAACTAGAATCAATGCAGGAGAAAGAAGTGAATAAGCTTTTGCAGGATCACTCCTTGCATAAAATGACTTCCAAACTTGCAACATTTGAAAATTTTAATTTATATAAATAATAGATGCAATTTATATTTCTTTTTTACTTTTATCTGTAAAATTTGAATACCATAGATATAGTCTTAAATACCATAATCTTAAAAACCCTAGTGGTATTTTTGGAGAGAGTCCTTGATAGACTTTAGAAATATTAGTTTCTCCACTATTGGATTCATAGATCATCTCAGCCAACTTCTTTCCACAATAAACTGTAGTATTGTTACCATTTGCCTGATAGCCATATGAAAATAACACTGACTTGTCGTCATCTAATGCGCCAAATGCAGGTACAAAATCTCTAGTCATTACAACTGTACCTCTCCAGTAGTGATCAATATCAATATTATTCCAATTAGGAAAAACGCCTCTAAATTTTTGAGTCATAAATTCTCTCATTTTTAGCGCACTTGCATCATCACCATAAGTATCACCTCTTGTGCCAAACAACATCCTGTTAGAAGGCATTCTTCTATAATAATATAAAATTTCTCTAGAATTACATATGGGATTTAATGTTTTGTAGTTTTGTAACTTAAATTCATCATCACTCATTTCTCTGGTAACAATAATATTTGATAGGACTGGCATCATTCGATTTGCAAAACTTGGATGTAGTGACTCATCTGTGTAACCATTAGTCGCTACAACAACTTTATTCGCAGTAATTGATCCACCATCTGTTATTAGCTTATGTGATCCATTTCTCTCCCATTTTTTTACTCTTGAAAAACTATGTAATTTTGCGCCTGCATCTACAGTTGCTGATGCAAAGCCTCGCATAAACGCCATCGGATTCATTGCAAATCCAGCCTCTGTAAAAACTGCTCCAAATTGTTCAGTTGATTGATGTCCAACTTCATCAAATTCTTCTTTAGGTATCCATTTTGTATTAATACCAAAATACTCTTTCAGTTCATTTCCCCATTCTTTTAACTCTTCACTGCTGCCTGGATGGTGAGCTACATCAAGGTTGCCATCACCTACTTTTTCACAATCAATATTATTTTCTGATATTATAGATGCAAGAAGATCAACACCTTCAATTTGAGATGAAAAAAATTTCTTTGTCTCTTCCATACCAAACTTTTTTATTAATTGTGTGGTAGATAACTTTGTAGCAGGTAGACAGCAAAAACCCGCATTCCTTGCACTACTTGCAAAACCATAGTGCCCAGATTCTAACACTCTTACATCTCCACCATAATTTTTTGCAATATGATAAGCCGTACTAATGCCTGTAAAGCCACCTCCAATGACACATACATCACATGATTGATCTCCAACTAATTCTGGATACTTATTTTGGTCAATGCTGCTGACCTCTTCCCAATAGCTTTCTACTGGTTTATTAACGTCGTAAATATTCTTGTTGTACAGCTGTTTCATAAGAAATTTGTCCTACATTATGGTAGTCTCATATTGGTAAAATACCAATCATAAAAATACGTGACGGCAGACTCGTTCTGTGAGAGTACTCCAGGACTAAATGAATGAGACAACAAACCATTTTGATTATTTTCAATAATGGTTGTGTCATGTGCAGTGGTTACGTCCCATATGTGAGTAAGGTTTTCTTCATTAAAATCTTTGCCTTCTTCAGCTTCCTCATTGACTAACCAAATCAATTCAACTTCAGACTGCAAAATTGATAATGGCTTAAATATAAACATAACTCCAAAATCATTTGTAAAGTAACAACAGCTAAAAGGATTAAAACTTACTTGGGATAAACCACCATCAAATTCTTTAAACTGACCCATTAGTTTAGAGGCTGGTTTGCCATCTTTAGTTTGTGATAAATTTCCATTTCCAATGGGTGTACGGTCTACGTATCGATTTAATCCCTTACTTAATCCTTCTTCAGTTTCTAAATATGTTTTTGAGGGAATTCCTTTTGTTTTGCAATCCTCAATCCATGGTTGAATCTTTTTTAAATATTCTTGTGTTTCTTTTTCCGGGGCCGTTCCAAGACCGGCACCCATTGTGAATACCCAGTCTTTTTCATGTACTGAACATAGCTCTGGATGTGCTGGACCACAGTGATAGCATTCTTGGAAATTTTCTAGGACAAGTTTGAAATTAGCTTTCGTAGGATATTTTCGTCTAGCAGCAATCTTTGCCTTTTCAGGATTATGAAAATTTACAAGCTCAGTCAATGGAGCAATAAACTCATTAAAATCCATTGGTTCATCCATTGAAAGATTTATGAATATCAAGCCTTGATAGATATTCATATGACAAGGCTTTAAACCCCAATCTTCCATTTTAAAATCATCTGGCATGTAGCGTGCTGACTTTAATTTACCCTCTGCAGAGAAACTCCAAGCATGATATGGACAAACTAACAGTTTTTTTGTTCCTTCTTCTTCCAAACATATTCTTGAGCCACGATGAGAACAAACGTTGTAAAAAGCTCTAACTTGACTATCCCTTCCACGTATTAGAATTATGGACTCTTTTTCTGCGTTAAATAAAAAATAATCTCCAGGATTTGGAATACGGCTAACATGATCAACCATTAGCCACTGTTTGAAATAAATTTTTTTCATTTCGTCAGAGAATATTTCTTCGTCTGTATAAAACTCTTGCGGAAGAGTCTTTCCTTCTTCATATCTTTCTTTAAGTTGATTAAAAAAGGTCATTAATTTGAAGTTGCTGACCAAAGACCTTCTTTTTTGATATCATCAGTTGCTAACTCTATGCCTTTACGCAAAATAGAAACAAGGTCATCAATTTGTTCCTTCGTGATAATTAATGACGGTGACATGACACATGTACTAAATAATGGTCGTACAATTAAACCAAGTTGCTGGCAATGTTCATTAATCCTAGAGCCAATCTCATAGGATAAATTGAGTGGATCTTTTTTATCTTTATTGCCAACACATTCTACTGCAGCCATTAGACCTTCACCTCTAACTTCACCAACAATTGGCAAATCAGTAAGCTCTCTTAATTTTGCTTGAAAATAAGGACCAACATCTTTTACGTGATCAAGTAAGTTTGTTTTTTCAATGTAGTCTAAAGTAGCAGTTGCGGCGGCCATACTAACAGGATGCCCTGAGTCTGTGAAACCGTTTGAAAAAATTACTTTCTCTTTATTATCTAATTTGGACATCAATCGCTCCGATATAACAACTGCTCCACAAGGCACATATCCAGATGTAATCCCTTTAGCCAAAAGAATAATATCTGGTGTAAAATCAAAATAATTTTCTGAAGCAAAAATATGACCAAGTCTTCCAAAGCCAGTGACGATTTCGTCAGAAATATACAACACATCATGTTTTTTACAAATTTCATGTGTCTTCTTATGATAACCTTTTGGTGGGACAATCACGCCACCTGAAGCTAAGATAGGTTCAGCAATGAAAGCAGCTACCTTGTCAGCCCCAATTTCAATTATTTTGTTTTCTAATTCTTGAACTTTTAGATCACAGAATTCTTCGTCAGTAAGATCATCGGGTTTACGAAAAGGATTAGGAGATGAAATATGATGAACAATATTACTTGCGAAATCAAAATTATTTTTATCTCTTTCCTTGCCTGAACAAGAAGCTCCTAAAAATGTACTGCCATGGTAAGCATCGTTTCTTGATATAATTTGTTTTTTTTCTTTTCGGCCAAGAATATTATTATAGAACATTACAAATCGTAATGCTGAGTCCACAGCAGACGATCCCCCAGACGTAAAAAAAATTCTCTTTAAATCACCCGGTGCGTATTGAACAAGTCTTGATGCATAATCGTGAGCTATTTCTGTTGACTCAGTAAACGGACTTGCATATGGCATTTTAGTAATTTGATTATAAACTGCATCCGCAATTTCTTTAACGCCATGACCGACATTGACATTCCACATGCCTCCAGGTCCATCAATCAGTTTTTTTCCTGTCTTGTCATATAAGTAAATTCCCTCAGACTTATCGATAAATGTACGATCATCTTCACCTCTGTATTCTAAGTATTGCCACGGATGAAGGATTCTATCATCTAGAGTATTCTTTAAATCGTTTTTAGCAGATTGTGATGTTGATTTAGGCATGAATCATTATAGCCTAAATTGAACAGCTGTTCAATAATTGAATTATTTTAAAATACTTATTTTTTGGCTATTCGTATAGATCTGCAGGTACCTTATTTCTTCTTTCAGGGTTAAAAAATTGCCTTTTAACTACCTTACATCGTGCCCATATTTTTCGGTACTCAAGTTCTTCAGGGTGATAAATTTCTGCAAATATGTTTTCTTTTATTTTTATTCCGTACGGTCTCTTGAGTGAAGCAAGTGCAATATTTTTTTTCATAATAGGAGACCATAAAGCTGCAGTTACAATTCCAATGTCCTCTTTTTTGCTGTTATATATTACAGAACCATGTGCTGGCTTATCTCCATCTATATCCAAACCTACTAAACATCTTTCAGTAGTATTTTCTTCTTTTTCTTTTTTAAGTGCTTTCTTTCCAACAAAATATGAGTTTTTGTTTAAGTGCACAAGCCATCCCATTCCAATTTCATAAGGTGATCTCATTCTGGTCGGCCTTAATGAGTCTTCTGCGGCCATAAAGTCTGTATTGGTTTGAATAAATCCTGCTTCAATCCTAGTCATTTCGAGTGCATACATTCCAAAAGGTCTTAATTTTAATTCCTTACCAGCAATTTCAATATTGTCCCACGTCGTTTCTGCATTTTTTGGATCAGTCCACAATTCATAACCCAAATCACCTGTAAATCCTGTACGTGATATTAAAATATCGGAACCATCAATCTTATATTCTCTCATTTCAAAAGGTTTTAATGTTTCAAGATCTGTTGCTCCAAATTTTTTTAAAGTTGAACAGGATGTTGGCCCTTGAATTGCTAGTGCAGCAATTGTATCTGTCACATCAGTAATTGTAACATCAAAACCATAAGCTGAGTCATTAAGCCAGTTATATATTTTAACAGCACAGCAAAGCATAAATTTTGTTGAAGAAAATTTGAAAATAGTACCATCGTCGATCACCTTTCCATCTTCATTACACCAGATGATATAAGCTACTGTATTGTCCTTCATTTTTGATAAATCTCTAGTAACTAAGTAATCGACAAATTGATGCGCATGATCTCCTATAATTTCATATTTGCCCATAGGGGTTAGATCCATAACTGATGTTCCATTTCTTGCTGCTGTATATTCAAGCTCAGTAGTTGAGTATTCTGTAGGCACTGTATATCCATTCCAGTTATAATATTTGTTCGTTCGCGAAGCCAAACTGGTTTTTGCATGAAAAGGTGTTTTCTTTAAAGCTGAATATCTAAGATCTTGCGTCATTTAAAAATCATCCAAGACTGCTTTAGCTGCATTTTTGCCTGAAATGCCCGTTAAACCGCCACCTGGGTGTGTCCCTGCTCCGCACATAAAAAGACCATCCAAATGTGTTTTATACTGTGAGGCTCCTGGAATTGGGCGCATCATAAAAAGCTGATCAATTTGAATCTCACCATGATGCCAGTGCCCTCCTGATACATTATATTCTGATTCAATATCGTCAGGGGTTAGTAATTTCTTACGCTCAATGCATTCATTAATATTAGGAGCATATTTACTAATGATTTTGATTACAGATTCAATATAATTTTCTTTTACATTTTCCCACCCTTGATGAGTTTTATATGGTGCATATTGCACTTGAATATCTAACTTTGGATTTTGATCAGAGTCTTTTTTTACACATATCTCAAGTGTTGGCTCTAGTGAAAGCTTATCAAACTTGCTTGGATTAAATGTTTCTTCAATGTAATCAATAGATGGCGCAACAACCATTCTGCTGTCTAAATCATTGTCATCACAATTGTTAAAACTAGGGAGCTTATCCAACTCTAAAATGAGTTTGGCAACTCTTCCTTTGGAGCGATGGTGTTTTATTTTCCTCTTTACGTCAGTATCAAGGTTTTGAGAACCGAGCAGTGAAAAGTAAGTTGAACGTGGATCTGCATTTGAAATAATTTTCTTAGCATACATTTTTTCACCATTGTTTAGCTCAACGCCTACAGCGCAGTCATTTTCAATAATACAATTTTTAACAGAAGCTGAAGTTTTTATTTCTACATTATTACTTTTGCATTTTTCAATTAAATGTTTAGTGAATTGATCATTGCCGCCCTCTATTTGGAATATACCACCGAATAAAGAATTGTTATGGATAGCCATTCTATACAATAAGTTTATGAGAGAGCCTGGTGAACGCGGGCCTAAATTAGAACCTATAACCGAGTCATGCGCTACCAATCCTTGAAATAGTGTATTTTCAAAATTGTCTTCAAGTTCATCAGCTATATTTAGGCCAATCATTCTAGCAAACTCATTAAAATTTTTCTTTCCTAATAACCTGACATTCAATCCAAGCTTAAAGAGTTTAAAATAGTCAGAAAAACTATTGTTCATTATTCGCGGAGGAGATGCCATCATGAAAGAGCCTAAAGTTTTTGAGAATTTTGACATTTTTTCATGAAAATCATTAAATCGGTCAGCATCATGAGAAGAAAATGTTGAGATAGATTTATGATCAATGTGTTGATTGCCCACTAGTCGTATGTGTTGTCCAGTTTCAGATAAGGCAATTGTGGTCTTTGGTACGTAGTTTATTTGCATTCCACCAATCGAGCTTGAAACGGCAGATGTTACTGGAGGTACATAGTTGGTAATATCATTATTGACCATACCACCACATTCTTTTCGGGCTTCGCAGATTAATACTCTTTTATTTTTTCTAGCAAGGACGTTTGCGCATACTAATCCATTATGACCTCCACCAATTATGATGGCATCAAAACTCGAATTGCCAGGCATTAATAATAATTTCCTTTTTGTGGAACGTTCATGTCTAATAGAACTTCACGAGCTGCGTTAGCTCCTGGTGCGCCCATTACACCTCCGCCTGGATGTGTTGAAGAGCTACATATATACATATTTTTTAATGGAGTCCGATACTGCGCATATCCTGGAACTGGCCTATTGAACATTAATTGGTCCATGGTCAACTCTCCTTGAAAAATATTGCCTTCTGTCAAACCAACCTCGTTTTCTAATTCTAGTGGTGTACGTACCTCATAATGATTAATTAGGTCTTTAAAGTTAGGAGAAAACTCTGCAATACAATCAACTATGTGTCTTCCAAATTCCTGCTTTCTCTCTTCATTCCAACCACCATTTGCAAGGTTAAATGGTACATACTGAATAAATACAGACATATAATGTTTACCTGGCTCAGCCATTGTAGGGTCACTTTTTGATGGAATGCACATATCAACATATGGATTACGAGACCATTCTCCCCTTTTCCAATCATCATAAGCTCCTTCCATCTCTTCTATCGTTTCTGTGAAATGCATGTCTCCGCCACCACCTGGATCACCTTCAGGAATACAAGGAAAGTCTGGTAAGCCATCTAATGCTATATTTAATTTACCAGATGAACCCCTTATCTTAAAATTTTTAACACTTCGCACAAAATCATCTGGAAGGTCCTTCTCTTCAGTAATCTTTAAAAAAGTTCTTTTGACATCAAGGTTGGAAACTATTTTCTTAGCATAGTATTCATCTCCATTTTGTGTAGCAACACCGATTGCTTTTCCATTTTTTGTAATAACATTTGTTACTTCGCTACTAGGTTTTACTTCTCCTCCATGATCTTTTAGACAACCCATCATTGCCTGAGTAATAGATCCCATTCCACCTCGTGCATATCCCCATGAACCAACTGATCCGTCAACTTCACCCATGTAATGATGCAACAATACATAAGCTGATCCTGGTGAGCATGGGCCCAGAGCAGTTCCAATAATTGCGCTGCCAGCAAGGTGAGCTTTGGTAATTTCACTTTCAAAATATTCTTCTAAGTAATCTCTGATACTCATCGTATAAAAGCGAATTGTGTCATAAATTTCTTTTTCTCCTAGTCCACCTAATTCATCTTTTGCAGCAAAATGCTTTGCAAACTCCAGCGCTCCAAATAAATCTTTTGGTTTGAACGATGTTAAGTCAGGAGGCGTCATTTTAAGAAGAGGCTTAATAATTTTACATTGCCTAAGAACATCGCGGCTATATCTTTCATAAGCTTCTGCATCTTTATGAGAATGACGTCTAATAGAGTTGATGGTCATATCATGATCATGATAATGAGTATAATAATCTCCATTTTTCATCATCGTTGCACTGCCTTCATAAGGAATAATTTGAAGTCCATATTTATAAAGTTCCAAGTCACGCATGATCTCAGGTCTTAATAAACTACAAACATAGGAACAATTTGAATATTTCCATCCAGGGTACAGTTCTCGGCTCACCGCAGCACCGCCAATCCAATCATTTTTTTCTAAAACAACGACATCGAGCCCAGCTTTAGCCATATAACTAGCCGCTGTTAAGCCGTTATGGCCGGCTCCTACAACAATTACATCATGAGTATTTTTTGGCATAAAATGAACAAATATTGAATTTATATGATACCCATATTGAATGATTATTCAATACAAAACTACCATTATGATTAAACTTTGTGTATGGTTCTTTTATGAATATAAATCCCAAAAAAATTAGTAATCCTCAACTGAAGGAACAGGAATTTTCAATCAATCATCAAAAACTAATTGACGCAACAATTGAAACCATAGCCAAAAGAGGTCTCGCAGATACGACGATTGCGCAAGTAGCTAAAAAAGCAATGGTATCGCAAGGTTATGCAAATTTTAGATTTAAGTCTAAAGAAAATCTTTTGCTTAGTTCACTAAAATTTCTATCAGATGAATATAAAAATTCTTGGCAACGAATATTCGAAGATAGTAGCTTAGATCCAGTTGGAAGAGTAATTAAAATAATTGAAAATGATTTTAGTGGTAAAATTGCAAGTAGAAATAAAATTGCAGTCTGGGTATCGTTTTATAGTGAAGTAAAATTTCGTCCTTCTTATTTAACAATCTGTCAAAAGCAAGATGAAATATATTCATCTCAGATGGAAAAGTTAATTAAAGAATTAAATTTTTTAACTGATCAGACTTTTCTGACGCCAAGAGAAATAAGTGAGACTTATCTTTCAATGGTAGACGGATTATGGCAAAGAATTTTATTTGATCCTAAAATATACTCGCATGTATTTTGTAAAGGACTAATAAAAAAATACTTTAAAAATATTTACACAGATGAAAAACGGTTTGTGTGATTTCAACTTTTCAATCTATACTTGGAAGTAATTATAAAACTTATATTGTTTTATTTTTATGTGCTCTTATTATTGGTATAAAACTTGGAACCCTTATTCCCTTACTATCATTAATACTTGAGTCAAGAGGCTTCAGTAATACGCAAATTGGATTAAATGTTGTAGCTCAACCATTGGCAGTAATTTTATTTGTAAGAATTACACCAATCATAATTCATGCAATTGGGTTATCTAGATCAATTATCATTGCTCAAATAGTTACAATTATTTTATATTTTACCTTTCCTATATTTGAAAGCTTAACTGCGTGGTTCATTATACGCTTCCTTATTGGATTTGCTGGAGCACTTGCATGGAATGCTTTTGATACTTGGATGTTATCGATGGCCAATGATTCAAATCGCGGTAAAATAGTCACAATATACAATACGGTATTTATAATTGGGCTTGCAATTGGTCCTCTTGTTATATCTTTAACAGGTATCGAAGGATGGCTTCCATTTATTGTGATTGCAGCAATGTCATTTATAGCAATTATCCCACTCATAACACTTGATATAGCAGATCAAGAATTGCCTGAGAAAAAATCTCTTCCAGTTTTAGCAACGATTATAGCCGCACCCACTATTTTTGGAGCAGCAATACTCTGTGGATTGGACGATGTTATGTTCGTATCGTTTTTTCCAATCTTTATGATTAAGAACCAATTTTCACAAGACATTGCTCTTCAATTTGTCACCATTACCTTGGTTGGTGGTGTCATATGTCAGCCACTAATTGGTATTTTACTTGATAGAATGAATAAGAGACTACTCATGAATATTGCTGTCTTCTGTACTTTTATTTGTCCAATAATTATAGGTGTTTTCCTAGGAAACTTCTATTTAGTGGCATTGAGCTGTTTTATTTGGGGAGGAGCAGCAAGTGGAATATTCTCCATATCACTTACAATGTTGGGAGAAAGATATACTGCTTCACAGGTTGCGGGCGCAACGGCAATATTGGTGATGGTTTTTGAGTGCGGTTCATTAATTGGTCCTTTGATTGGGGGAAGAGTTATGGATATTTTTGGTCCTATTGGTTTTATATATACAATTGTATTTTTTACTTTTATTTTCTTAATGATTTCAATTTATCGAACTATAAGAAACTAGAAATGACAGAAAATATTAAAAGAGCAACCATAGAATACTCTGATATGATCGGAGAGGTTTTTAATTTGTATCGAGTCTTTTATAACCAGGAGTCAAATCTTGAAATTGCACAAAAATATATCAAGCAAAGACTTGAGAATGATGAATCAATAATCTTTTTTCGTGAAGAAGAGGGTACTTGTGCAGGTTTCACCCAATTATACCCTACTTTTGACTCGGTGAATGTAAGAAAAAAAATTGTTCTATATGACTTATTTGTTAGAGAAGATTATAGAAGAAAAGGTATTGCTAAGTTGTTAATGGATGCTGCTAAAAATTATGCTACTGAAAATAAATTTGGCTCCATTGAGCTTTCAACAAATAAAGCTAATATACCTGGCCAATCTCTATATGAGTCACTTGGATACATTAGAGATAATGAGTTCTACAGTTACGATTTAGAAATATGATTATGTGTTTGATCTAAAGATTTTTTAAGCTTTTCACATAATTCGTCTACATGGGAATTATTAAAAATTAGCGGTGGGCAGAAAATCATTCCATCTCTGACAGCTCTCATCACTAAACCATTTTCAATACAGTAATCTCTGCAAATTGTTCCAACAACACCTGGGTCCTCAAACATTTCCATCTTCTCTTTATCTTTAACCAACTCTACAGCTCCTATAAAACTTTTCATTCTGACTTCTCCAACTAGCGGGTGCTTTTCAATCTCACGCATTTGCTGCTCTAAATAGACAGATACCTGACTTGACTGCTCGATAAGATTTTCTTCTTTTATAACTTTTAAATTCTCAAGACTTACTGCGCAAGCTACTGGATGACCTGAATACGTATAACCATGATAAAACTCACCACCTTCATTAATAATTGTATCACTAACACGGTCTCCAATCATGATGCCTGATAGCGGTATGTAGCCTGAAGTTATGCCCTTAGCCATTGTGATGATATCGGGCTTGATATTATATGTATCAGATCCAAACCAGTTTCCTGTTCTTCCAAAGCCACAGATAACCTCATCAACTACAAGAAGTATATCATACTGATTGCAGATTTCTTGGACCCTAGGCCAATATGAATCAGGAGGAATGATTACACCACCTGCACCTTGGATTGGCTCACCAATAAATGCCGCCACATTATCAGCGCCTATTTCATTAATCTTCTCTTCAATTTTGTTTGCTGCAAAAATTCCAAAATCATCTTGGGACATTTCGTTTCCGTATTTGTACCAATATGGTGGTAAAACATGCTCAAAACCTGGCATCATATCACCTTGTGAATGCATTGCAGTCATCCCACCAAGGCTCATACCTGTCATTGTACTGCCATGGTATGCAAACTCTCTACTTATAAAAGTTTTCTTGTTTGGCTTACCTTTAAGATCCCAATATCTCCTCACCATTCTCACAACTGTGTCGTTGGCTTCTGAACCGCTTGATGAAAAGAATGCATGATTTAGATCATGGGGACTTAACTCTGCTAATTCTCTTGCTAGCTCGATTGATGGAGGCGTAGCAGTTTTAAAAAAAGAATTATAATATGGAAGCTCTTGCATTTGCTTGTAGGCAACTTCAGCAAGATTTTTTCGGCCATAGCCCACATTAACACACCAAAGCCCAGACATTGCATCCAATAGCTGCTTATCATCAGATGTGGTCAGATGAACGCCGTCTGCTTTTGTTACAATGATACTACCTTCTTCAGCAAGAGACTTATAGTCAGTAAAAGGATGGAGGTGATGTTTGGTATCAATCTCCTGCCATTGTTTAGTAGTTCTATTTAGATATGCCATAATTTTATTTAAATGCCTGAATACCTGTTAAATTCCGTCCCATTATCAATGTGTGAACATCGTGAGTTCCTTCATAGGTTTTTACAGTTTCTAAGTTAACCATATGTCTCATGACATGATACTCATCTGAAATACCGTTGCCCCCTAAAATATCTCTGGCGTTACGACATATATCCAAACTTTTAGAAACATTATTTCTTTTAATTAAGCTTACCATATTGCTATCAGATTGCCCTTTATCCATAAGGCGTCCGACTCTTAATGCAGCCTCTAACCCTAATGCAATTTCCGTTTGCATATCTACTAATTTAGACTGAACCAATTGTGTCCCGGCAATTGGCTTTCCAAACATTTTTCTATCTAGAGCATATTGCCTTGCAGTCGCCAGACAAAATTCAGCTGCTCCAATTGCACCCCATGAAATTCCATAACGGGCACTATTTAAACATTGAAAAGGTCCACTTAAACCTGTTGTTTTAGGTAAAATTTTATCTTCAGGGCAAAATACATTTTCCATAATTACTTGTCCTGTTGCCGATGCCCTTAGCGATAATTTTCCTTCAATCTTCGGAGTGGAGAGACCTTTTGACTCTCTATCAACAATGAAACCTCTAATTACATTTTCTTCATCCTTGGCCCAAATAATTATCACATCAGCATGAGGCGCATTACTGATCCATGTTTTTGTTCCATTTAGTTCATATCCACCTTTTACTTTTACTGCTTTCGTTTTCATGGCGCCTGGATCACTTCCAGCATCAGGTTCGGTTAATCCAAAACTACCTATCAATTCTCCTTTTGCTAGTTTCGGTAGATAATGTTCTTTTTGTTCATTGCTTCCAAATTTATGTATAGGGTACATTACCAGGCTTGTTTGCACTGACATTATAGATCGGTATGCACTGTCGATTTTTTCTATCTCACGAGTAATTAGTCCGTAAGAGACATAATTACTTCCCGCACATCCATAGCCATCTAAGTACGATCCTAGAAGTCCTAGTTCTCCCATTTCAGTAAAGATTTCCCTGCTAAAATTCTCATTTCTATTGTCATCAATTATTCTTGGGAGCAATTTTTCTTTACAGTATGCTCGCACTGTTGATTGTAATATTTTTTCTTCAGCTGAAAGCTGATCATCTAAATTAAGAACATCATCCCAAGCAGAAAGAGATTTTATTTCAGTTTCTTTATTTTGAATATTAATAACCATTAAAATTGTTATATGATATTATAGTAATACTAGTAAACTAATTTCTTTTATGGACACCCAAAATAAGCCACTTATTGCAGTTTTTGCAGATGTAATTAAGAAAGAGGAGTTGCACCGAACTTATCACGCATCTGGAACTAATTATATTAAAGCTGTTTCTGAAGCTACCAGCTGTATACCGGTTATACTTCCTGCATTTGGATCAAGTGTAGATTATAGAGACACACTTCGTAAATTTGATGGAGTTTTATTAACTGGCAGCCTTTCAAATGTTTATCCAGAATTTTATAATAAAGATAAAATTGTTGAACCATTAGATATTGACAGAGATAAGACAGTACTGCCAATGATTGATTTTATATTTCAAAATGAGATCCCTATGCTTGCAATATGCAGAGGTTTTCAAGAAGTTAATGTTGCCATGGGAGGTTCACTGTTTGCAGATATTCATGAGGTACCAGGCAGAATGGATCATCGATGCCCAGAGTCTGATGATCCTGATATACAATTTTCTAAACAGCATGAAGTATATTTTAAAGAAAATGGTAAATTTGAAAAATTAGCAGGCACTCCGACGATCGAGGTAAATTCATTACATACACAAGGAATTGACGAATTAGCAAACGAATTAGTTGCTGAAGGAGTTGCTAAAGATGAGACAGTAGAGGCAATCAGTTTGTCTGGTTATAGTGGATATTTTTTTGGCGTACAGTGGCATCCTGAATATTCTGCGACCACTGATGATTTTTCCAAAAAGTTATTTGCAAGCTTTAGTGAGTCCGTGGAAAAAAATAGTTTAAAAAAAATTAGATAAAAAAGTTACTATAAATAACAGTACCTACTGTTAGCACAGCTAAAATAATAACTATGGATTGACGCAAAAGATTTTTTTGATTCAAAAAATTAAAAATGAGACTTCCTGCCCAACACCATACTGAGTGGGAAACTGATTGTATTAAAAAGAATGTTGAAGCTATAATTAAAACTTCAAGTGCCCAGTTTGAAGTTAGGCTTGCACTTCCAAAAGAAGTGAATTGAGTATAGGCGGCGATCACCATAGCCCACCCTTTGGGATTGAGGGGATGCACTAAAAGACCATTAAAAAAGTTGGGTATACTTTCTAATTCTGTCTTAGAAGTTGGCTTTAGGTTTAGGAACATTATCTTATATGACAACCAGCAAATGTAACCTGTTCCAGCAATTTTAATTAAGTTAATTATAAATGGGTTAGAATTTAATAAAGACAAAAATCCAAATCCAAGCCCAATGGTTAAAAAAAGTTTTCCGAAAGTAACGCCCGCAACAAAAGGTAATGATTTATATAATCCGTGCTGGGCTCCAGAACTCATTAACAGCAGATTGGCGGGTCCAGGCGTTGTAACCATTATCAATGCAAAAATAAAGAAAGCTGGATAAAGTGAGAGAGTCATAACCCTCTGTTTTTAGCAATGTTTAAGGCCATTCCAATAGCTGTTAACAAACTATCACATGAAGCAACGAACTTTTTTGCTATATCCAATCCTGTTCCATGATCAGGACTGGTTCTTACAAAGGACAGTCCAGCTGTGTAATTAACGGTATTATCAAAGTCAACAACCTTTATCGGTATTAAAGCCTGGTCATGATACATGCAGATAAATGAATCAAATTTCTTAATATTTGAATTTCTAAACAATGAGTCCGCAGGATAAGGCCCTGAAACATTTATACCTTTTTTCTTACATTCATTAATAGCAGGAATTATTTTTAAGATCTCTTCTTTTCCTAAAATACCCCCATCACCCGAATGAGGATTGAGACCACTAACGGCAATTTTGGGTTTACGAACTCCAAAATCTTTTTTTAATGTTTGGTCAACATTGAGGATCGATTTAGTAATATTTTTTTTATTTATTTTTTTTGCAACATCTTTTAACGCAATATGTGTTGTAACTGGAATAACTTTCATTTTCTTATTTAGCAAAAACATCAGTTCATTTGATTTTTTATCTTTTTTTGCAAGGTATTCTGTATGCCCTTTAAATCTCATAAGTTTTTTGGCAATAACTTCTTTATTGATTGGATTTGTAACAATTCCAGAGATTACTTTTTGTTTTGCAAAATCAATGGCCATGTCAATTGACTGCAATATTGCACCAGCATTACTATAATTTCTCTCACCAAGCTGGGTCTTTGCATCAATCTTTATAGGAATAACTGGTAAATATTTTTTATTTACACTTAAAACCTCTGCAGGATCATTAATTATTTGAACTTTTAAACCTACTTTCATTTTTCTTATAATTTTACTTACATACACTGGGTCATGAATTAAAAAAAATCTTAGGTTTTTATTTTTTTTTATCCAAGCTTTGATAGTTATTTCTGTACTAATACCTGACGGGTCCCCCATGGTGACCGCAATTAAATTTTTATTTTTACTCATTAAAAAATTCCAAGAAACTTTTTCTTAAATTTATGTTCGCACTCACTGAGCTGGCTTCTATACTTGTCAGATCGAAGTTTGACTTTATTGGCAACATCAATCAACCAGTTTTGATTTTTATAGGATTTTTTTTTGTACCCACCGTGTCCTTCATGATATGCCAAATATTGGCTATAAGCATCACTTTTGCTTATCCCATTAATTTTATTAGACTTATTTATATACCAACCCGTAAAGTCTATGGCATCTGCAAAATTAACTCGTGATGCTAAAGGTTTCTTATTTTCAGTTCTATACCAATCCCAGGTTGCGTCAATTGCTTGAGTGTAACCAAATGCACTAGATTTTCTTTTCCAAGGTATAACACCTAAAATCTTGGTTCTCTCCGGCTTAATTCTATTTTGAAATGCAGATTCTTGTCTTAAAATTGACATTTGAACATGAATGGGTGCACCCCATTTTTCATATGATTTATTTGCCAATCTATACCATGAGGATTTTTGTTCAAAGATAGAGCAAATATTCTCTTGTTTCGCAGGTGGCTTACTTGCGCAACTGAATAATATAAAAAAACTAATTAGTATTAGTATAAATACTCTCATTTATTTACTCATTTACTTTAAAAGTTTTAAATAATACCTTTCTCGAACATCAAATGAAACAAATAAATCAACCTATTGTCATCAGCTATATATTCATTTTTTTATTAGCATTAATCTGGGGAGTAAACTTCCTGTTTATTAAAATTGCAGTCTTAGAAATAAGCCCCGTTAATAATGTTTTCCTAAGATTAATTTTGGCATCAACAATACTTTATTTCTATATGAGATTTACAGGAAATAAACTTCAATTAAGAATTAATTATCTTTTTTTTTATTTTGTTATTGGAGCATTGGGTAATGCAATTCCATTTTTTTTAATTTCAACGGCGGAAATTAATATTGATGCAGGTATAGCAGGTGTTCTCATGTCCCCTATGCCACTAATAACCTTAGCGCTGTCGGCAATTATTTTGAGAGATGAAAAAATTAATTTACTTAAATCGGTTAGTTTTATTACAGCTTTTCTTGGCCTACTTATACTCTTTGGTTTTGAAAATTTGAATCAGCTTGGGGGTGATAATAAAATTGAATTTTATAGTCAAATTGCAGCATTAGTTGGTGCATGTTCTTATGCATTAAATGCCGTTATATCTAAACTTGTTCCAAAAATAAATTTTATTTCACTTGCAACTGGAGTGACAATTGCAGCAACATTATTGATGTTGCCCTTTTCTATTTTCTATCAGCCTTTCTGGCTCGAAAGTTATAGTTCGTCAACAGTCGTATCATTATTAATACAAGGTGTATTTGCTACAGCGATAGCCAGTTTACTTTTTTTTAAAGTAATTGAAACAAGAGGACCCGTCTTTTTATCACTAATTAATTTTTTAGTACCTTTAATAGCTTATTTTTCTGGAGTTATATTTCTGGGAGAAATCATAAGAGTGAATGTACTAGTTTCCCTCTCTATGATATTATTTGCGTTGTATCTCAATCATATTTCTAACAGATAAAAAGATGTTAAATATAAAAGATGTTTCAGTAAATTTTGGGGGGATCAAAGCTGTTAACAAAGCCAGCATGCAGATTGAGACTGGAAAAATTACTGGTCTCATAGGACCTAATGGAGCAGGAAAAACAACATTATTCAACATCATAGCTGGCAATATCAAACCAACCATGGGTAAAGTCATGTTGGGAGAACATGATATTACATCCCTTCCTTCGCACGAACTATTTGAAAGAGGTGTATTACGAACCTTTCAATTGGCGCATGAATTTTCAAATATGACTGTACTTGAAAATTTGATGGTGGTTCCTGCAATGCAGACAGGTGAAAAAATTTTAAATACATGGTTTCAGAGAAAAAGAATAGAAAATGAAGAAAAAGAAATTAAAGAAAAAGCTCTTGAGGTAATAAACTTTCTAAAGCTTGATCATTTAACTTATGAACTGGCAGGTAATTTATCAGGTGGACAAAAAAAATTATTAGAATTAGGTCGAACAATGATGGTCGATGCTAAAATTGTATTACTCGATGAAGTTGGTGCGGGTGTAAATAGAACTCTTTTAAATGACATAATAGATATAATAAAAAAATTAAATTGTGAAAAAAATTATACTTTTTTTATGATTGAACATGACATGAACTTTTTGTCTAAACTTTGTGATAAAGTGATTGTGATGACTGAAGGATCTGTTCTCGTTGAAGGAGGAATAGATGAAATCAAAAAAAATGAAAAAGTTATAGAAGCCTATCTTGGTCGAGGGCAGATAGCATGAGCAAATTTTTAAGTTGCACGAACATGACCGGTGGATATGGAGGTGAGGACATACTTCACAGTTGTAATATAGAGGTCAACGAAAAAGAAATAGTCGTGATTGTGGGACCAAATGGTGCAGGCAAATCTACTGCTATGAAAGCAATGTTAGGCATGATAGATCTCAAGAGCGGGGATATTATCCTTGATGGAAATGATATTTCAAATCTTTCACCTCAAAAAAGGGTTGCAGCAGGAATTGCTTTTGTTCCCCAATCGATGAATATTTTTAGTGAACTGACTGTAGAAGAAAATTTAGAGATGGGTGGATTTTTAAGGGATGGAAACATACAAAAAACTATTGATGAGATATACGAATTATTTCCAGCAATGAAAGAAAAACGTAGTCAACTTGCAGGAGAACTTTCTGGTGGTCAAAGGCAACAAGTTGCTGTTAGTCGGGCATTAATGACTAAGCCTAAAGTATTGATGCTAGATGAGCCGACAGCAGGCGTATCTCCAATTGTAATGGATGAAATATTTGATCGAATTATCCAAATAAAAGAAACGGGTGTCGCGGTAGTCATTGTTGAGCAAAATGCCAAGCAAGCACTAAAAATAGCAGATTTTGGTCATGTTTTGGTAAATGGCGAAAATAGATTTTATGGTAAAGGGAATGAATTATTAGCTGATCCTGAAGTCAGAAAGAGTTTTTTAGGGGGTTGATATGGAAAATTTTGAATTAATAAATGCATTGGTCCTTATATCAAATTTTGTCCTTATCCCCGCTCTATCTTATGGTAGCCAACTTGCCTTAGCTACTCTCAGCTTAACAATAATATATGGTGTATTAAGATTTTCTAATTTTGCTCAAGCTGACTGGATGTCGTTTGGAACGATGACAACAATATTATTCACGTGGTATTTGCAGAGTTTAGGAATAACTGGCGGTATCTTACCAACTGCACTAATAGCGCTTCCGTTTGCAATTATAGTAACCGCACTCTTTTGTCTCTTAATAGATAGATCTGTTTATAGCTTCTACCGAAAGAAAAAAAGTCCACCAATAGTTCTAATGATTGTATCAGTGGGAGTTATGTTTATTTTACAAGCGATTGTAAGATTTATAATTGGTCCAAATGATAGAAAATTTTTTGATGGAGAAAAATTCATTATCCATGCTCTTGATTTCAAAGATTACTTTGGACTTTCTGAGGGACTTACAATTAAATCCACTCAGCTCATCACTCTTATAGTAGCTATCATCGCGATGGTGAGTTTATTTTATTTTCTTCAGCGGACCAAAATGGGAAAGTCAATGCGAGCCTATTCAAATAATGAGGACCTTGCATTATTATCTGGAATAAATCCTGAAAGAGTAGTTTTAATTACTTGGGTTATTGCATCAGCACTTATTACGACTGCGGGTGTTCTTTACGGACTCGACAAAAGTTTCAAACCATTTACATATTTTAATTTGTTACTGCCAATGTTCGCTGCAGCAATTGTTGGCGGTATAGGATCCCCTATTGGTGCTGTCATTGGTGGATATGTCATAGCTTTTTCTGAAATTACATTAACCTATGCATATAAAAAGTTCTTCATTTACTTATTACCAGAAAGGTTAGAGCCGTCAGGTTTAATGCAGGTGCTCTCTACAGATTATAAATTTGCAATTTCATTCATTATCTTAGTGATTGTATTGATTGTTCGTCCAACAGGAATTGTAAGAGGTAAAATTATATGACAGATGATTTAAGAGCACCTCTTGCATTTACTTTTATGGGGATACTGCTGGCTTTAGTTGGTTTTACTCAATCGTGGTCTGTATCTCTGAGTATAATTAATTTATGTCTCATTTCTTCAATAATGGCTATTGGAGTAAATTTGCAGTGGGGATATGGCGGACTATTTAATGCTGGAGTAATGGGTTTCACCGCTTTAGGAGGGCTTACTGCAGTACTGGTCTCTTATGATCCGGTCTATGAAGCATGGGATAAAGCCGGCATAGGTATTTTGATCAGTGCAATTATCTTAATTCTAAGTATCACTTTGATTTTGTTTGCTTACAGAAATATATCTAGCCCCCAATTTAGGAATACATCAATTATTCTGATTATAATTGCTGCCATTTTTGGAATAAACAATTTCTATGGACCATCTATTGATATTATTGAGTCAATAAATCCTGCTAAGACAGGTTTTTTAGGAGGATTAGGTCTACCAATTGTTTTTTCATGGGTCATTGCTGCATTTGTAGCAGGATTAGTTGCGTGGGTAATTGGAAGGCTAACTTTAAGACTTAGATCAGACTATCTTGCAATAGCCACATTAGGTATATCTGAAATTGTGATAGCAATTGTTAAACATGAAGATTGGCTATCAAGAGGCGTTAAGAATGTTTCTGGACTCGATCGACCTGTTCCTTATGAAATAGAGCTCCAACAATCAGAATGGTTCATCAATCTTGTAGAAAGAATAAATTATGGAACTCTGGATAGTGTGCAAACAATTTCGTCAAGGCAAGATCTGCTCAATGATTTAATTATTGTTAGTTCGGGTGTATTTGTAAAATTATGTTATGCAGGTCTATTCTTATCAGTTCTCTTATTAATTTTTTATCTAAGTCATCTTGCGCTTAACTCTCCATGGGGAAGAATGTTAAGAGCGATCCGAGACAATGAAGAAGCTGCAAGCTCAATGGGTAAAAATATTTTCGCGCAACATTTACAAATATTCATAATTGGTTCAGCCATAATTGGAATTGCTGGAGCGATGCTTACAACGCTTGATGGTCAATTTACTCCAGGATCTTATAGGCCATTAAGATTTACATTTATTATCTGGCTTATGGTTATAGTTGGGGGGTCAGGGAATAATTTAGGATCAATATTTGGTGGATTTTTTGTCTGGTTTATTTGGATTGAAGCAGAACCTTTATCAATAGGATTTATGAATCTTCTAGCAAGTGGCTTTGAATATGACAATCCAATAAGAATGCACCTACTAGGAAGCGCAGCTCACCTTCGTTTATTTATCATGGGTCTTTTACTTTTACTCGCACTTAGGTTTATGCCAAGAGGAGTCATTCCTGAAAGAATACAAAAAAAATAGGGGCCAAAGAAGGCCCCTATTAAATTAAAATGGTAAGAAATTATCGAACTTGAATAGTATTGAATTCTCCATTTCCTATTTCTAACTCTTTATAAGATCCAGAGGCCTCTCCAACATCAGAAAACTCAACATTTGTTGCGCCTTGATAGTTGACTTCACCACCATCTCTAAGAATTTCAAGAGCTTTATCTAATTCACCAGGAAAAATTTCAGTTCCTGGAGCGTTGGCCACTCCCATTACATTCTGCGCAATTGATGATCTATCTGCAGAATTTCCAGCCTGAATTGCTAGCATGATTAATGCAGCTGCATCATAAGACTCAGGTTCGAAAGGTCCATCTCCTGGGATTCCATTTGAAGATGCCATTGCTTTAAACATATTTGCACCTTCAGACTCTGAACCCGGCAATGTACCAAATGTGCCTGTGAGATCACCATCAACATTCTCTATGAGACTGTCTCCAATCATTCCATCTGCAAGGATAAATCTTGAGAAAGCACCTGTCTCCATTGAGCTTTGAATAATACCTCTACCACCTTGGTCGACGTAGCCCAAGACAGCAACCTCTTTTGCACCTGATGCAGAAAGAGTTGAAACTTCAGCAGAGTAATCTCCCTTTCCATCTTCATGAGGAACCTCAGCTGTTACAGATCCTCCCATAGCTTTATATGCATTTACAAAACTATCTGATAAACCTTTTCCATAGTCATTATTAGTGTAAGTAACCGCTAATTCACTTATTCCTCTATCCATAACAACCTGTGCTAAAACTTGTCCTTGTCTCGCGTCTGAAGGAGCTGTTCTAAAGAAATAACCCTTATCATCTATGTCTGTTAAAGCTGGTGAAGTTGCTGATGGAGAAATTATCGTAACCCCATTTGGTACTGCAACATTATTTGCAATTGCCGTAGTCACACCTGAACAATCCGCACCCATTATTGCTGCAACATTATCTGAAGTAACCAATCTTTCAGCTGCAGAAGTAGCTGCACCTGCGTCTACACAAGTAGAGTCAGCACGCACTGAACTGACACTTGCTCCACCCAGTAAAAGTCCTGAGTCACTCACTTCTTTCATTGCAAGTTCTGCTGAACTAGCCATTGTCGGAGTTAAGGATTCAATAGGTCCTGTAAAACCGAGAATTACTCCTATTTTTATTTCGTCTGTTGAAGCCTGTTCTGACTGTCTGTCACAACCATAAAATATTCCTAAGGCTAAGATTACCCCTAAGAAACTGAATATTATTTTTTTCATTATATTTCTCCCAATTTAATAAGGTTTATGCTAGCAAATGAGTAGTCATCGTTCAACTTTGATTTTATTTTTTAAATGACTATAGTCTTAAAAAATGACTATTTTCTCAGGTATATTCTCTAATACTGTTTTAATTATTCTCGCATTTTTAATCCTAATACTTTTAATTTATCTATTCTCTAGCTTCGAGAAGGGTAATTTAGATGAATATCGTCAAGGCTCAGAGTACAAATTTGCAAAATTGTCTCAGGGCATAACTGCATATATGGATATTGGCAATAAAGATGATCCGGCAATAATAGTTATTCATGGAGCAACTTTACCATCTGAAGGTTTCATTGGTTTTTGCAGTGGGTTAAGCGCTAAAGGTTATAGGGTAATCTGTTATGATCAATACGGAAGAGGGTATTCAGACAGGCCTATAACAAACTATAATATGCAGCTCTATACTGAACAACTCAGGGAGCTTCTTGATTTTCTCGATATAAAAGATGCAATTTTATATGGGTCTTCGATGGGAGCTCCAATTGCAATCAATTTTTCTAATAATTACTCAGAAAGAATTTTAGCGATAGGTCTCCAAGTTCCTCTTGTTCACAGCGACAGTAAGGTCCTTGGTTTAATAAAAGTTCCTGTTGTAGGAAATTTATTTCTGAGAACTTTTGGTATTCCATTTGCAAAAAATAGAGCTGAACAATGGGCTCATGAAAACGAAGGGCAAGAAGAATTTATTAACCGATATATAACACAATTGTCTTTGCCGGGCACGGAATATTCTCTGCTCTCTTCCATTCGTAATATAGCCAATAAAGATTTTCTTCCAGACTATAAAGTATTTTCAGAGTTAAATATTCCTATCCACATAGCATATGCAAGTGATGATGATGAAATTGATCCTAAAACTGTTAATGATGTATTAAAGTTAATTCCTGATGCTGATACTTTTGTTTTTACTGGTGGCCATGGTGGCGGTGGTGTAATTGTAAATAAACTGACAGATTTATTTTCTGATTTTCTATCAAAAAAACTAAACTAATAGAAGTCTATCAATTTGAGTTGTATAATTTTGTGTACAATTTTTTCTTTTTTGTTTCCAGCTTCCAAGTCTACACTCTGATGCCATTTGAATGGTATCACGTCCATATCGATAGTTAATTGAATCTATTGCTGACATAAGATTTGAATTTTGATTGTAGTTTTTTTCAAATAAAGTCTCCTGAATTTCAGACTCATCACACAAGCCGCTAAGTAGTACGCCCGCTTTTTTATACTGGTATTTGTTTTTGAAAATTTTCTTCGTGAGAGTCAAAGCAGTCTCAATAATAGTGATGCTGTCATGTGTTGGGTAAGGCAATGTTCTAGACGCACCATTTGAGTAATAAGTACTTTTCTTATCAAAAGGGTTGGTCCTTAAAAAAACAGAAATACAAGATGCAGCAAGGCTTTCAGAACGAATTCTTTCTGTTGCCCTCCGCGCGAAGGTGGTGACAGCTTGTTCAACATCTTCTAAATTGGTTAGCAACTTTCCAAATGATCTGGTGGTACAACAGCTCTTTCTTGTAATTGAATTTTCTTCAATAGACATGCAAGAAATTCCTCTCAGTTCTGTAATTGTTTTTAGGCCATTAACGCTCATTGCTTTACGTATCCACGAGTCACTACAGTTCTTTAATAACTTTGCATTGTATATGCCATGATTAATAAGTTTCTTCGATAAACGTCGACCTACTCCCCAAATATCACCTACTTCAGTTGACTCTAAAACTTGATCAATATCTTCATGACCTACTAAAGAGCAAACGCCATTTAAAGACTCATCTTTTTTTGCCTTATGGTTCGCAACTTTTGATAGAGTTTTTGTTGACGCTATGCCTATGCTAACTGGGATACCTGTATGCTGTAAAATAGTCTTTCTCAACTGATGTGCGTATTCTTCATAGTCAATCGATAGACTGCTTAACTCTACAAACGCTTCATCAATTGAATAAATCTCTGTGTGAGGAGATGAATATGAAATGATATTCATTACGCGGCGCGACATATCGGCGTACAATGTATAATTAGAGGAAAAAACAAATACATTTTCCTTTTCTACAATATCTTTGACTTTGAAGAGTGGTACACCCATTTTGATACCAAGTGCTTTTGCTTCTTTTGAACGAGATATAATGCAACCATCATTATTGGATAATGCTACAACTGGTCTATTGTTAAGCTTGGGATTAAAAACTCTCTCACAAGAAACATAAAATGCGTTGCAGTCAATTAATGCGAAAACTTTATTATTCATGCTTTATCTATTTTATGGACTTAAATTGTGAATAACGTTCGTACATACTCCCCATATGGTAAAATCCATTTCTTCAGAGACTAAGACATCTTTATAGTTCTTATTAGACGATGATAAATTGACTTGCTTATTCTTAAATCTGAGAATCTTTACACTTAACTCTCCATCCAGGACAGCGATAATAATTGACTCATTTCGAGGCTTAATGCTTCGGTCAACAATCAATAAATCTCCAGGATAAATCCCCGAACCCACCATTGAATCTCCTCGTGCACGAACAATAAAAGTTGCATTTGGATGAGGAATAAGCTCTTCATTCAAATCAATTGTCCCTTCAGTAAAATCCCTTGCTGGAGAAGGAAAACCGCACTCTACGGCCTCTTTGTAAAATGTTAAAAGCATGAAATATGTCTAATTATGTTCTTGTTTTGTTCTTATTATTGCATTACTCAATATAAGAGTCAACACTACTTAAAAAGATTTATGAAAAAAATTGCTTCCTAAAAAAATCAACCACATCCTGATGTGATTGTTTACGAGCTGTCCAGTTTCCTCCAGCATGAGCGCCTAAGAGATTGGGTGTTTCTTTGATCAAGCGAAGCCGTTCTTCCTTATTGTCCAAGTAAAAAGTATTATTATTTTCATCAGTATAAACCTGACGTCCATCTTTCTTTAAATCAATAAACATATCTTTTAACTTGATGGCATAAGGAATGAATTCAACGGGATCAATTGAGTCAAAGGAATGATGCGCATTGGGATAAACTGTTAACTCAACATCACGAACTGGTTTCATATAATCAATAAGTTTTTTACATAAACTTAGAGGCGTATAATCATCGTCCTCACCAAATAGAATATGCATTGGAGCATTAGACCAACGATTATCTTCAGGTTTAAGTAATGCTCCAGGGTACAATGGTAAATATGCAGAAAATTTTTCATCCCCTGAGGTTAATGTATCTATTATTGGCTGCCACGCTGAATAAAGAGCAGTACTACCACCTAAACTCCATCCCATGATGCCAATTTTATCTTTATCAATATCTGGATGTTTATTTAAAAGTGCAAGTGCACGAAATGCATCTGTTATCATGGTAGCCAGAGTAATTTGTGTTTGATTTTCTACGATAGAAATTACTCCTCTAGATTCAAAATGATGAATTCTGAAAACAGCAAAGCCTGCTTCTAACAAGTTAACCATGTGTGTGTGATGACCTTCTCTCAGACCTGCGCTTCCATGAATTGGAACAATTACTGGGCATGGCAATTTAGCATTTTCAGGAAAAATCAAAGTTCCCCATACGTCTTGCCTGGGTTCCATATCAACACCATTCAGCAAATCATAAAATTCATAGGGATTAGATGATTTGAAGAAAAAAACTCCAGATTTTTTTTTGTGAAAAGGATTGTTTTGTTCGGTCATGACTTGTGCAATGTATTACCAAAAAAAACTTAATTCAAATTTAATATTAAATAAAAACGGGTCCGATGGAAGGAATAACTAAGGGAAACCTTCGGACCCGTTTTTTAATTACGAACTAGACTTAGTCTCTAATTGAGTAGGCTATGACACCTGTCTCAGCTACGTCTGTTCCTTCTTTTTCTGCTTCTTCACTTATCCTTATACCTATTGTGGCTTTCATGATTGCCCAAATAATTAAGGACACCACAAAAACAAACACACAAATGGATGCTGTGCCAAGGAGTTGAGTTCCAAAGCTAGTATCAGGATTTGTAATTGGTACAGCAAGAGTACCCCAGACACCTGCAATCAAGTGAACTGGTATAGCTCCTACAACGTCATCAATTTTTAATGACACCAAGAGTTCAGTACCTGCAAATACTAGCGCGCCACCAATTCCACCTATGATGATTGCCATCAACGGAGAAGGCATTAATGGTTCTGCAGTAATTGCTACAAGACCACCGAGTGCACCGTTTAACATCATTACAACGTCAGTTTTGCCTCTTGCCAATCTTGTTATGGCTGCACAGACCAATACACCAGCACATGCTGCTAAGTTTGTATTGATATAAATTGTTGCCACAGCTGTTGCATCATCAAATGAACCTAGAGCTAGCTGTGATCCACCGTTAAAACCGAACCAGCCCAACCACAAGATGAATACACCAAGTGTTGCTAGAGGTATTGAAGAATTTGCAAATGGAACTAACTTTCCATTATCAAATCTTCCAAGTCTTGGACCAAGTACAATTGCACCAGCTAATGCCGCTGCACCACCTGCACCATGCACAAGAGTTGATCCAGCAAAGTCTGAGAACCCAGCAGCAGATAACCATCCACCACCCCATTGCCAACCCATCTCGATTGGATAGATAATTCCTGTTAATATTGCTACGAACAAAAAGAAAGGCCAAATTTTTATTCTTTCAGCCAAAGTTCCTGAAACAATTGAAGCTGTTGTTGCACAGAATACCATCTGGAAAAACCAGTCAGATCCATCAGAATAACCAGTCGCTACCGCTGAACCATCGCTCCATGAAGTAAACGTTCCAATATATCCACCTTCTGGAATACCGTATGCAAGGTTATAACCTACCAACCAGAACATGATCCCAGCTATAGAATACAAACCTATATTTTTTGCAGCAATTGTCGAAACACTTTTAGATGTAACCAGACCAGATTCTAACATACAGAATCCAGCGGCCATCCACATCACCAAAAATCCACTTATTAGAAATAATAATGTGTTCAATGCATAAGCCGTTTCGTCATCGACGGCAGCAAATGCATTGGCAGATAATAGTGATGAAAACAATACTGTATAAAGTAGTACTTTTTTTAACATGTATTTTCTCCCTATATTTAATTTTATAAGGGCATCTTTTATCAATTAAGGGCTTTCACAATTACTGATGCTTGCCAAATTGACAAAGTGTGAATATCTTTAAGCTAAATATCTAAGTAATTGTTTTAATTTACTTATTTATTAATATTTCTCCAGGCATCTATGGCCAGGAAGACCATCGCAATCATCATGCTAAGGTAAATGATATAGGAGAAACCGAATCCATAAGCTGTTAAATAAGCCCAACTAAAGAGACTGCCTACTACTAACGATACAATGGATGGGATCAGATATTTCATTTATAAAAATTTAGGATAAATAATCCAAATAAATTGGCGATGACCAAGCGCGATGTTCATCTATTTCAGAACAAGTCTCGATGTCTCTAGGATGCCTCCAGTCTTGAGTGCAAAGCTTAAACTTTACACAATTGCCCTCTGCATCAAATTCACAAACACCTCCCTTAACATTAATTTGAGGAGTGGGTACTTCTATGGCTCTTACATAATAACTCACATCTTTTTGATCTGTCGAAAAATCCTCATCTGTGAATTTAAAGGAACAGCCTAACTCATTTGGATCACAATAATGGGTATACCAAGGATCTATAATTCTTCCTTCAATAGGTTGATCTACATACTCTTGTGGTAATACTTTAATTACTTCAATTCTATGAATAAATTTTCTTTCATCTGAAGGATTATAACATTCATTAAAACACAACTCATCGACTCTTTCTTCTCCCAACGCAATGTATGCATCCTCTGGGCACCCTGGTTTCTGAACAAATGAACCCATAGCTTTAACTTCAAACTCAGGTTTAGTATCTGTTTCAATCGAGGAGCCCATTGTGACTTTTTTATTTTCGCTAATTAAATTAAACCAGAGCAACATGCGCGTACCACTTGTTGCATAAGTTTCTTTCCTTTTTAATGCATTCCAGATTTCCTCTTTAGATCGTCCCTCTGAGTGAACTGCTGCTAGTCCACCAGTTGTAAAGAAGCCTCTTTGCCTTTCCCACTCAATAGTATTAAAGCCAACGATTAGATCAGGAATATCATAAACTTGCGGTTGTGATGGTGAGACAAAGGAGTCGCCAATTGGATCAGAATTTCGACCAATCGGACTTGTACTTTTAGGAAAATAATATGGATTCATATGTAACACCTTATCTAAGAATTCGCTTGGAGGTCCGTTTCCATCTATATTGTTACCAAATAGTTCTTTATATCCACTCCCAGGTGCAGCAGAATGGTTATCACTGGAACCTATGAACCCATATCTAAATCTATGTTTTGACCCATCTTCTTTAAATTTTGTTAACGCTAATCCATACTGAGCACTGCCCCCCGGCACATGATTCATTGGAGGACTAAAGCAATCTAAACACTGGCCAGATATATTTCGATCAAATTCTGTAAACTTAGGAACTACGTTGTATCCAGATCTTCCTCTGTCTACTGATGCCTGTTCTGTTGCTTTTCGTCTTTCACTGCATTCTAAATCTGATTCTCCATCAGCCATACATCTCTCATAGATTACTTTACCTGCTTGCCAACATTGCGGAATGTAGTTATGGGACGGTTCCGGGCAAGTTTGAGTTCCGATATCAATAACCTCATCCTGTCCATTTTGATTTTTGAGTGTAAATGTTCCTTGTTCTAAATCAATTTCACCCATCGGAAACGTAAATGGTCTAATTATTTCCTGACCGTCTCTTACAACATTGACTCCTCTCCATGAGCGATACTCCTCAGCGTTACCATGCCCGGAGTAAGTTTCTAATAATTCAAACATTTTTGGGTATTTTTTTGAAATCTCTAGACCCCTATCTAGAGTATATCCAGCAGGAGTGTAAAGTCCCCAGGACTGCCCGTGCGGTATAACCATGTAATCACTATCATATTCCTCAAGCCTATTTACTAAATCTAATGGAGTTACAGCTTCTTCATGACAGTTCATTGGTAGATCTTTAGAAAGTACACCCCGCTCACAATTTTTAATTTTTCCAGTTTCTGTGAAGTATCGATTTATATCATTATATCTTTTGAAGTTTTCAAAATCCACAAATGGGAAAAATACATTTGGTACTAAGGGTCTAGAAGTCATTGCTTGTCGAGTTACAGATAATGATGCAATAGCTCTAGTTGGAACCGCTTCATCAGACTCTTCTTTTAAAATGACATTATGATGGCCCCAATGATTTCCTCTTATAACCCCTACTTGTGTCCACTCCCATCCCAAAAAAGCAACACAATCTGGATTAGTTGGATCAACATTTAAAGCGTTACACTTCCTGATCGATTCTTTTGTTTCCATCCATCTTTTTGGCGTAGTTGCTTCAGCATGATCGTTGATTGACCAAAAATCTAATGCTGAACAATGTCTTGCGAAGTCACAGGCATCCGCAACAGGATGCACTCCTAGCCCACCAGTGATTGGCAAACTCATCATATGTGCATCAGCTGAAAATGTTGAGTGAACATGTAGATCACCAAACAAAATTTGTTTAGTTGGCAACTCGTTAAGAGTTTCCATTGCATTTAATTGCCTCGTCTGTTTATCTTTTACAAACTCGACAGTATTAATTGCGCCAGTGATTTTACCTCCATCCAAGTCTTCACTAAATAAATGGAATTCTAAAACTACGAGTAAACTAATTATAAAGAGGATTGAAAGGATGAAAAAATATTTTATAACTTTTACAATACTCATAAGAAAATTATTTGGTAATAATTAATTATAATTAAGTATAATATTACATGCAATGACCAAGTTCTTGAATAAAAATATTTTCATATTTAGTATTGCCATAATTATAGGCCTAATTCTTATTTTTTATGAGACTATTTCATTCAATAATGAATTTCTTCAGCTTAAAAATAAAAAGGCTGTCGCTTTGGTAAATGATGTTGTTATTTCTGAAGATCAATTTCTAAAATACGCTTCAAACCTAGGAGCAGATATCCAACCAGAGGATGATATCGAAATCTTAGAGTTACTATTAGAAAGAATGATAGAGGAAGAACTTCTTGTGCAAAGAGGAATAGAGCTTGATCTGCATAAGAAAGATATTGGCGTCAGAAAAGAAATGATAAAACAAGTAATTGACTTCATCATTCAAGTTGAAAGAACTCAGATTAGTGAAGAAGATCTTAGAGATTTTTACAATAAAAATATTGGAAAATATACCCCTACACAAAAAATTCAATTTCAATCAATATATATAAACTCTCTTAATCAAGAGTCTGTTCTACTCGGTACAGAGTCAGACTTGAAGACACTTCAACCAAAATTGTCAAAATTGTATGATGAGCTTTATACAAAAGATTTCTTAGATATTAAATCTAGTTATGATGAAAATATTTTTTTTGAGGTTCCCGATAAATTAATTAATATTAAAGATTGTAATCTTCTTTTTGGTAAGTCTATATGTAATCAAATTGCTTCATTAAATCTTAATGAAGTATCTCAACCAATATTTTTTAATAATGGATATTTTATCTTTAAGCTCGTTAATCTAATTAAACAAGAAGTTGATGAAAACTATTATAATGAAATTAGAGAGAAGATTATTTTCGATTATAGTAATGGTTTAGATGATGAAAAATTAAAAAACTATCTAAAATATTTAAAAGATAATTCTGAAATTATTCGATATTCTTTCTAAATTTTATGCGTATTTGTAACTTACTAATAGTTTTAATATTTCTTTTATTTAATTCACAATCATATGCCCATTATTTTAGTGAGTCCTTTTCTAAATGGAATATTACGGGATCAGTTATTATTGCTGATTTCTCCATACTAGGATTGGAAGCAACAAGAATACTTCAGGTTAAAGAATACGAAAAAATGCTAATAGGCAATGAGCTGAATGAAGAAGATATATTTAAAATTTATTTAAATGATCACGTTCATGTTTATTCAGCTGATATAAAATGTCAGTCTAGCGATGATATTAGAGAGTTAAGTTCAGATGAAGGCTATTTAAGGTATGAACTAACATTCCGATGTCCTTCAGAGGAAAATATTAAGATTATTAATAACGCTTTATTTAATGTCATTCAGAGTCATATTCATATAGCACGAATATATGTAGAGAATAAGCTGCTCACAGAGAAAGCACTTTTTTTTAACGATCAATCAGTTGATATATCTGAAAAGGACACTCCATTAAGTTTTTTTAGCAGTTTTAAAAATTTTTTTTATTCTGGGCTTAGTCATATTTTAGGAGGGTATGATCATCTTCTCTTTATCCTAGGACTTCTCATTATAGTAACAAATTTAAATAGGCTTATCTTAGTCATTACAGGCTTTACTTTAGGACACAGTCTTACCTTATTCCTATCTTTAGTTGAAATTGTTCAAGTTAACGCAAGTATAGTAGAGTCACTTATTGGCTTTACTATTATGTTTGTAGGTTTGGAATATTTCTACAAACACAATAATGGAAAATTATTAAGTATCGGCTATCTAATTTTACTTTTACCACTATTATTTATGTTAAGCTTTATTACTAATATCCAGTTTTCCGGGTTCCTAATGATGGGCTTATTATTATTTTCTGTAGGATATTTTTTTCTAAAAGAAAATTTAAAGAATAGTGATAATTTATTAATATTAACAACTATAGTGTTTGGGCTTATTCATGGCTTTGGCTTTGGAGGATTTTTATTAAATACAGAAATAAACTCAGGCAATATATTATCGGGTTTATTAGGATTTAATTTAGGAGTTGAATTTGGTCAAATATTGTTTGTATTAGCAGTATTATTAATCTTTCAATTGGTTAATTTTATTCGCCTAAATTTCATTATTGATTTGTTTAAAGATACTTCATTTGCATTATTGATTTGTTTTGGCTTATACTTTTTTATTCAAAGACTAATAGTCTAAGTTATACAAAAATTATTAGTATAATTGTCAGCATTGATACCGTTAATGAAAGTATTACTTTCATTGTAATGAACCAAAGTGGAGTAATCTTCAGCTGCTGATAAAGATAGTAATCATGTAATAAGGAAATAACATAGCCGATAAGTAATAGTAGCAAGGAAAGTTTAAAATTTTCTAGAGACAATAATGCAACCCAAGAGATTAGCGCTGGAATTACTGTTATTAAAAGTGGAGTGAAAACATAATAAATTTTGTCTGCAAAGGCTGTTATTAGTCCCCACTGTATACCTCCCAGAAAAGAAGAGATGATTGCAGCATAAGCAATATAAATAAATATTATTAAATCATATATTTCATCATTTGGAGGAGAGATAAAATACATCAAAAAAATTATGATAAATGGTGTAAGACCAAGTAAGCCAAGTATATATGATTGCTTCTGACCCATTATAAAATACTAATCGGTAAATAATCCAAGGAACTTCAAGAATTCAATATTGCCACCCTCAACTTGAATGGTGTCATTTGCAAGGGATAGGGAAATTGAAGCAATATTTCTTAATCCTGCTAGGGTCTCTTTAAGGGTTTGTTGATCACTATTTATTTTTAAATCATTCTTCTCGGCGGGTAAAAAACTTAATTCAGCTACTCCTTTTCTAATCTTGATAGTAAAAATTTCTTTACTATCAGAAAATGAAAAGGAAACTGTTTGAATTGTATCAATAGCTTTCTCAGAATTTAAATTTACAGGAAGTGACTTCATAATTGCTTTCATCGGCGTTGCTCTTAGTTGGTCTGGAGTTACTTTATTATTTTCTGCGCTAATTATAAATTCATCTCTTAATTCAGCTGCAACTGTTTTATAAAAATAATAATCATTTGAAGCTGATTGATAATTAGATAGTTTATCAGCAGCGCTTGACTTTATTTCTTTCGCTTTTTTATCGTCTTTGTTTATTGCTAATAACATATCTGCAAGTTCCATAGACCATTGATACTCACCAACAGAAAAAGCGTTTAATGCCTCATCGAGAATTTTAGTTTGCTTTTGTGCCATCTCAGATAGCTTGATTGCTCTTTGTTCGTTTGTCAGGGGATGAAGATCACTAATATTTCCACTGAACCATCCTATATAACCACTGAATGTAGATCTGATATATGATGAAATTGATCCATAGAATTCTTGTAAATATGGTGAGTTAGCTAAATGTTCAGGCAGTCTTACTTTTTCTACTATCTCATCTGGTGTAAGGCCTTTATTAATATATCTTATTGTTTGGTCATGTACAAATTGTATGCCGTCTCTATAATCAGTCAAAGCTCGTGAAACATTGTCAGTTCCAGAAATTGGGCGAGAATGACTTGGTATTAAATATTCAGCATTTAGCATCCTGATTTTGTCGAGACTTTGAACCCATTCCATTGGGTTTCTAAATTTTGTTCCTCTTATTGCATAGAGGTTTGCAAACGATCTATAAAAATTATCTCCTACCATTACCGTCTTTTTGTCAGGCAACCAGACATAAAGATGATCGTCTGTCTCGCCGGGTACATGAGCTAAAATAAACGTTAAGCCATCCACTTCAAATCTTAATTCATCCTTAAAAAGTTTCGTTGGCCTCACTAATCCAAATGTTGACTCACTATTGATTTCCATGAATCCTCCTATGCCCTGATGTACGATCTCTTCATCAGGCAATGGGATACCAAACTGTCTATTTGTTCTCTCTAATATAATTGGTCTTATAGTAGTTGCTATATTATCAAGATTATAAATGATATTCTCCTGAGCGTAGATCTCTGTTTTGCTGTCTTCAAAGAATACTGTTGCGCCACCTAAATGATCTAGATGATTATGGGTATAAACAATGGCAATAATAGGTTTTTCTGAAATTTTTCTGAAATCTTTGTATAGTACTTCGGCACTTTCCGTAGAACCTAAAGTATCTACAATCACTAGGTTATTTGCTGTCTCAATCATAATAGAGTTTGCAATTCCATAGCCTACACCAACATAAATATCCTCTGTGACCTCAATTAATTCTTTTCTAAACTCATATTTATGTTGCTGAGACAAGCCTTGATCAGAATCTAATGTCTCATTAGACTGATTTTGATCACTACATGAGATAAGGAAAAATAAACTTAATAAAATTACTTTTAAATGACTGATCATTAAATGAATTTGTTTGGTACAATTAATCTTGAACTAAAATATGAACAAATACAACAATGAAATTTTTGGAACTTTATGCTTATTGGCTGCGGGTTTCTTTCTTAGTTTCGGAGGGCTTCTAATAAGGCTTGTTGATGAAGCATCAACGATGCAGATTACATCCTATCGATCAATCACGTTCTCACTTGTGGCACTCATTTATATTTTATTTAAGTATAAATCTCAAACCCCAAAAGCATTTATCAATATTGGAAGCAGAGGAATAATACTAATGCTTGTTCTAGGTTTAAGTAATATTTTTTTTGTTTTTGGGATGAGCAATACTACCGTTGCTAACGCTGTATTTATAATGAGTACAGGTCCTTTATTTGCAGCCTTCGCAAGTTATTTTTTTTTAAAAAAAATAATTAGTACTAAAACTATCATCGCAATAGCAGGATCAATGTTTGGAATTGCTATAATGTTCTCTCAGGGGTTAGGATCTACTAATAATTTTGGAAATATAATTATTTTATTTGTTCCAATTTGTTTTGCTATTCAATTAACAATGGTTAATAGCAAGCCTGACGTCGATTACGTTCCTTCTGTCTTTCTTTCAGGTCTCTTTGTATTATTTGTCGGTCTAGCTATCATTCCAGATTATTCAATTAGTATAAAAGACTTGTTTACAGTTCTTTTTATGGGTGCATTTCAAGTAGGGCTAGGATTTTTATTAATTACAATTGGATCAAGATATATACCCCCACATAGAGCAGCACTTTATGTACTTCTTGAACCAGTCCTGGCTCCACTTTGGGCGTGGATCGGTGTGGGCGAAACGCCTCCTTATATTGAACTTTTTGGTGGGTTAATTGTCTTTTCATTTGTACTCTGGAGACTGATCGATCAATTCCTTGAGGCTGAGAAACATAAACAATGACAATTTTTTCTAAAAAAAGTACATTTTAGCATGGATGTTAAACTTCTTTCAGGAGCGTTAGGAGCAGAAATTTCTGGTATATCTTTAAAAGAAATCAATAAAGAAATATTTAACACTGTGAATGAATTATTACTTGAACATAAAGTAATTTTTTTTAGAGATCAGAATATCACACCTGAGGAACAAATAAGGTTAGCAAAATTTTTTGGTCCTATTGAGGAGCACGCATATGTTAAAGGAAGAGATGGTTATCCTGAAATAACGAGACTGATTAAAGGTGCCGATGAAAAGAATCAATGGGGGGAAGGATGGCACAGTGATGTAAGTTTTAATATTCGACCAACAAAAGCTGTAATATTAAAGTCAATAAAAATACCACCTGTAGGAGGAGATACAGTATTTTCTAATATGGAGTTGGCTTGGGAAACACTGCATGACTCAATAAAAGAGAAAATTTTAAACAAGTCGGCAAGACATTATTCACTAGGCGCAGACTCTTTCATTGAAAATTTCAAACATTTTGAAAGTAACGGAAATAACCCTAAAGAATATTACAATGAACATCCAATTGTTCGTACACATCCTGACACTGGAAAGAAAATTTTATATGTCAATTGGATGTATACAAAAACAATTGTAGATATGCCTAAAAAAGAAAGTGCATATACTTTGAACAAACTTTTTGAACATCAGAGTACTCTAGATTTTACATGTCGATTTTCGTGGACAGAAAATGCAGTAGCAATTTGGGATAATCGTAGTGTAATTCATTATGCAATAGCTGATTTTTTTCCTGGTAGGGGGATGGGCCATGAAAGAATTATGGATAGAGTAGCAATACTTGGCGATGAGCCCTACTAATTATCAGCTATATTTTTTTGAATAAAAAAAACTTGAGAAAATATAAATATAAAAGTAAGTCCCATGATCCCAAAAAGCTTAAAATTTACCCATACAGAGTCAGAAAAATTCCTATAAACCACTTCATTTGAAGCTGCTAAAAATAGAAAGAAATACGCCCATCTTCTGCTCAAATTAATCCAACCATAATCGGTTAAATTTATTGCTGAGCCCATAAGATTTTTTAATAAGGGTTTTTTGAAATATAATCCTATAAATAAGGCTAACGAAAATATTAAATTCACAAGTGTTACTTTAAACTTAATAAAGAACGGATCATTAAAGTAAATTGTCAATCCTCCAAAAACAAAAATCAAAATAGTACTGAATAATAACATTGGAGATACTTTTCTTTCAATTATATACGATCCAGCAATTGCAATGCCTGCAGCAATCATTAGAGGAAGAATAGCCTCTTGAATTTGACCTGTTTTAATAAAGAAGTAAAAGAAGACAACCAAAGGGCCGAGTTCAAATACTTGTTTTATAGACCCACGCATATAGATATACTTTTAGTTATGCTTCGCTTTGGAAATATATTTTCCATTTTTGATACCTTCAAACATCTCATCTAATAGAGGATGTGTTACAGGATCATCTGATTCATCAACTAATAAATTTTGTTGAGAAACATATGCAACGTAAGATGGTTGACTTGGAGCTTCAGCGAGTAAATGATAAAAAGGCTGATCTTTTCTTGGACGAACTTGCATAGGTATTGACTGATACCATTCTTCAGTATTATTAAATTCTGGATCGACATCAAAAATGACACCACGAAAATCAAAATACTTGTGCTTTACAATGGAGCCGATTTGAAATTTTGCTTTATTGATCATTAAAGAAAAGAATAAGTATATTCACGGATATTTTCAAGTGTGTTCTTAAAACAATATATCTGATAATTATTTAATTAATGTTTCTAACGTCTTATATTGAAGATAACCAGGATAAATGGAATCATTTACAATAGAAGCAGGTGTCCCTCGAAGCCCCAGACTCTTTGCTAATTTCATATTTGCTTCTATGATGTCATTTGATTTTTGACTTACAGCCTCTTGAAATATTTCTTCACCATTTAGATCAACTTTATTAAGTATGTCGACTAGACTTACTTTTTTCATCTTTGAACCTAGCTGCATAAATTGATTATGGATTTCAAAATACAAATTAGGATGTCTTTGCCAAACAATTAGGGCAATCTTAGCAGCTGTATCAGATATATCTCCAAATATTGGCCATTCCATATAAATTATTTTAACATTATCTGTGTTATTCAATAGCTTTTGAAAATCATTGGCCTGCTTTGAACAGTAACCACATCTATAATCAAAAAACTCTATAATTGTATAATCTGCTTCACTATTTCCAACTGTTGGCAGAGATGCAGTTTCATAATTTCTTATGATGAAACTTGCAAGATTTTGATCATCTTCAGCAAAACTAAGACTGAATACATTAAAAAATAAAATCGTTAAGATAGTTGTTTTAAATAATTTATTTGTCATCATTTAAATATTCTTTCAAAGACTCAGCTGTTCCTAAATGTAGTGCATTTGTATTAAATTGGTATCCCTTAAGGGTTTTTTTTCTAATGCATAAATTCCAAGCTTCATTGACTGAAAATACCTCTTTTTCTATACCTGTAAATGCATTCTGACATATAATTTGAGCACCAATATAAACAAATGGCTCAGAACTTTCATCATATCTTATTAAATCATTATTCTTTAATTTACAAAAATCGCCCTTACCTTTAAACGATTTCAGGTTTCGTTTGGGTACCAAGCCAAGAAATGCTTCGGCCTTTTCTGGATAATTATTTATCATATCTACAATTAATTTTTTGTCTGTGTCACCCCATATAACATCACTATTCAAAACCAGAGATTTATTAATATTATATTTATCAAATATTTTCTTAATGCCTCCTCCAGTATCTAAAAGTAAATCTGACTCGTCAGAGACGATGATATTATTTTGGCTTAAGCTTTTTATAAATTTCAATATCTCATCTGACTTATAGTGAACATTTATAATAATTTCTTTGGCTCTAATTTCATTTAGTAAATCGATTGCATATTGAATAAATGGCTTGTTGTTGACCTTAATTAATGGTTTAGGAATTACAGGATCAAAATCTCTCATTCTTTTTCCAAGACCTGCGGCTAAAATTATTGCAGTATCAATCATATTAGTTCATGATTTTTAAATTGCTTTAGCCAATTTACAAGATTAATAAAAAATGGATCTTGTAAATTTTTTCTTAAAAGTTTTACTGTATTTGGCAAATATTTCAGATAACTATCTTTTTTGTCTCTTATAGAAAGTCTGCAAAAAATTCCTAATATTTTTAAATTTCTCTGAATTGAAAAGAACTTTATTTCTCGCTCTACATTCTGAACATTAATGTTTGCACCTTTTATATAAAATTCTAATAATTCATTTTGCAAATTTGTCGCAAGCGGCCTTCTTACATCCTCAAGTAAGGAAACTAAATCATATATGGGTGATCCAATTACCGCATCTTGGAAATCAATTAAACCGACCTGCTTTAATGATTTTTGATTGCTTAAATAAAATAAATTATCTACGTGGTAGTCTCTTAACACCAAAGTCGATGATTGTGGTTTTACATTATTATAATTATCACTCAAAATTTGAATGAACTCTTTTTTTTGATTGATACTAACCAACTCACCTTTTCTTTTTTCTAAGTACCAATCTATAAATAACAATGACTCATTTACTAGTAAATCTATTGAATAACTTTTTAATTTGCTAAGTTGTTTTTCTTTACTTTTTGATAGTCGATTTATTTCTATTAATACTTCAATAGCTTTTTTGTATAGTTCACTCTCATTATCTTTGTTAAGAATTTCTGAAAATGATGTTTGCCCAAAATCTTCTAGTAACATAAATCCATGTTTAGTATCTAACGATATTATTTGTGGTGCACTCAGATTAAAATCATAAATTATGTCAGCTACAGTTTTAAATTGTTCAACCGACTCCCCTTTCTCAGGAGGAGCATCCATAACAATTAAATTTTTATTTTTGATACGATAATATTTTCTAAAAGAAGCATCATTTTTAATAGAAATAATGTCCTCCTCATTAAACCCACAATTGATTAAAAAACTATGAAGGTTTAAATCTCGATTATCCATCTAATACTTTTGATTTTTAAATTTGCCTCTTAAAGTGATTTGTACACTTCTTGAAACCTTACTTTTTATTTGAAAATTAATTTCGATACGGTCATTTGGTAATATTTCTTCAAATTTATCTGACCATTCAATTAGACAAACATCATCCGTTACTGCCTCACCAAAATTAAGTTCAAAAAGTTCACTAGAATTTTTTAATCGATAAAAGTCATAATGATTTATTGTATTGCCCTCATGCTCATAAACTTGCAATAAAGTAAATGTTGGGCTTGGAATTTCTTTAATTTCAAAACTCTTAAAAAAATTTCTAATAAAATATCTTGTAAATGTAGTTTTTCCTGAACCTAAATCCCCATTCAAACAGATAACTGCATTGTCTTTTTTAGATAATTTGACTAGTCTTTTCGCGAGTTTCTCAGTATCACCTTCATTCTTCAGAAGCATGAGAAAATAATATCTTAAAAATATTAATTAGTATCTATAAGCTTCGGGCTTATAGGGTCCTTCAGGAGTAACACTTATATAATCAGCTTGTTCTTTAGACAATTTTGTGAGTTTCGCACCTACTTTTTCCAAATGAAGTCTTGCAACCTTCTCATCTAAATGTTTTGGTAGTACATAAACTTTTTTCTCGTATTTTTCAGGATTGTTCCAAAGCTCAATTTGAGCAGTAACCTGGTTTGTAAATGATGCACTCATAACAAAACTAGGATGACCAGTTGCACAACCAAGGTTAACCAATCTACCTTCTGCTAGTAAAATAATTCTCTTTTCGCTAGGAAGAGTAATTTCATGAACCTGAGGTTTAATTTCATCCCATTTATAGTTTTTCAGTGCCTCAACTTGAATTTCATTATCGAAGTGACCAATGTTACATAGTATTGCTCTATCTTTCATTTCTCTCATATGATCAGCGGTTACAATATCTTTGTTACCCGTAGCAGTTACGACAATATCTGCTTCTTTTATCATATCATCCATTGTAACAACTTCATAACCTTCCATTGCTGCTTGCAATGCACATATAGGATCTGCTTCTGTCACCATCACCCTTGCCCCACTTTGACGCAAAGAAGCTGCACTTCCTTTTCCAACATCGCCAAACCCAGCGACGATGGCAACCTTTCCTGACATCATCACATCTGTAGCTCTTTTAATTCCATCCACTAAACTCTCTCTACATCCATAAAGATTATCAAATTTGGATTTAGTTACAGAGTCATTTACATTTATTGCCGGCACCATAAGTGTTCCGTCAATTTCCATTTTTTTGAGCGCTAATACCCCAGTTGTAGTTTCTTCAGATAAACCTTTTACATCATGAAGTAGCTCCTTATATTCTCTATGCATAAGACCTGTAAGATCGCCACCATCATCTAATATTAAGTTAGGTTTCCACCCTTCTTTTCCCTCAATAGTTTGTCGCACACACCACCAATACTCCTCCTCTGTCTCCCCTTTCCAAGCAAAAACTGGGATGCCTGCTTTAGCTATTGCAGCAGCAGCATGATCTTGTGTCGAAAAAATATTACAGGATGACCACCTTACATCTGCTCCCAATTCTACCAACGTTTCAATTAAGACTGCGGTTTGGATAGTCATGTGAAGACAGCCGACTATTCTTGCGCCATCCAGAGGTTTCTGGCCCTTGTACTCTTCTCTTAGCGCCATAAGGCCTGGCATCTCTGTCTCAGCTAAAGATATTTCTTTCCTGCCGAATTCAGCTTGTTCTATGTCTGCTACTTTGAAATCTTTATTGGCCATAATTATTCAAAGAATATAGGGTTAAAAAGATTAATATTCAATATGATTATTTATTAATATTTACCTGGGGCAAATTCACGATAAACTTCGCGCCCTTAATATCATTTTCTTCCATGATATTATCTACAGAAATTGAACCTTCGTGTGCATCAATAATTTGTTTGGCAATATTCAATCCAAGTCCTGAATGTAATTTATTATCTTCTTCTCTCAGAGAATAAAAACGCTCAAAAATTCTTTTCATATCAGGCTCTTTAATCCCAGGTCCCTCGTCAACAATTGCTATGCTTAAGTAGTTACTTGTCGATGATAAAATAACTTTTATAATTCCAGGCTTTGGAGAAAAGGAAATAGCATTGTCTATAATGTTTTTAATAGCTTGTGAAAAAAACTTCTTCTGACCGTCAACAAAAATATCCTTTTGATTATCTTGATCATATAAATATTTTATTTGAATTTGATCTGGTAATAATTTTTGGGTATCTTCAATAATCTCATGTAATAAAGATTTTATTTCAAATTTTTGCAACTGACTTTTATATAGATTTACCTCATTTTTAATCATCGCTGAATAATCGGTAATGATGCTTTCAATTCTTGAAATATCATTCTGAATAAGATTTAGAAATTTTTTTTGACCATCACTCATTTCATCTGTAATAACCTCGGATGCCATTTTAATTGAAGCAAGAGGATTTCGGATTTCATGCATTAAATCAGCTGAATTATTTTCAGCATTATCAATTTTATTATATAAACTATTCAACATTTCATTAATGATTTTAGAAAGTTGGCCAATTTCATCGTCTCTTCTGTCCAATCCAGAAATTAGAGGTTTTGTTTTGTAGTCCATTTGAACTCTTTCCGCAGCATTTGCCAAGTTTCTAATAGGCTTGAGGATTATAAAGTTTAAAAAAAATGAAAATAGTATCAAGCAACCTCCAATAGCTAAGCCTGTTAGTAATACGTTAAGTTGTATTTGATTATTTATACTTTGAATGTTGGTATTATCTTCGTGCGCTACAATATAGTAGTAAATGTCATCATAACTAATAGGAAATATTGAGACCAATTCAAGTTTATTATTGCTCAACTCAATCGAAAAATTTTTTTGAGTACCTTTTTCTAAATTTTTAAAATTACTCAGGAATTTTGGGTGATTTAAAAAATCTCTATTAGCTAAATTTTCTTTTTGATCTGATTTAAAAGTAACTATTGAACTATTTCTGTCTATAATCTCTACTTCTGTAGCAGACTGATTTATGAAAGAACTATTTTCTAAGTCATATCCTTTCGTATCTAACAAGATATTCATTCTCTCGTCGATTATTATAATAGAAAGATTTTTGATTTCTAACTTGGAGAGAATAGCCTCGGCATTTAGTTCTGTTTTTATATTTCTGAGTAAATTTGAGGTTTTTAAGAAGTTATAAATAATTAACGACTGATTATCGATTTGTTTAAGTCTCTTATTAAGTTGATAGTTGTTAAGGAAAATAATTATGAATATTGCACTAACGATTAAAATTAGTAATCCAACAAAATTATATAATAAAAATTTTCTAAATAGGCTGTTCAAGTTATATGCTTTATTATTTCCATTTATATCCTGATCCATATAAAGTATTAATGGATTTAAATTCAGGATCGATCTTTCTAAATTTTTTTCTAATTCTTTTTATATGACTGTCTATAGTTCTATCATCAACATCTAATTCATCTCTATAAGCAATCTCCATTAATCTATCTCTTGATTTAACAATCCCTGGTCTTTCAACTAATTCTTTTATTATTTTAAATTCAGTCGTAGTTAAGGGCTCTAAAAGTGATTTCTCCTTCCACTCACATTCGTATCTCAAACAGTCTAGCCTCAGATTTCCTATTATAATAATTTGTTTTTTTTCAGAATTTTCATTCTCTATATTTTTTCTGTTGAGTGTATTTTTAATTGTTTCTATTAAGATTTCTTTGGAAAAATTTCCACTTTTTGTAACATAACTATCAACACCATGCATTAAGCCTTTTAATCTATCGGCTTCTTGGTCTTTAGATGTCAGAAAGATTACTGGTATTTCAGTTTTTTCTCTTATTTTTTTGAATAATTCGTAACCATCCATTTTTGGCATTTTTATATCAATTACCGCTAATTCTGGAGGATACCTAGACATACCGATCAATGCTGATTGGCCGTCGCTATAAGTATGGATTTCAAATTCCTCTTTTTTAAGTAACTCTTCGAGTGAAATTAAAATATTCCGATCATCATCTACAAGGGCAATAAGTTGTTTCATTTTAAATTTTTGTTAAATTTTAAAGTATTATATGACCATAATGGCAGAAATATTAAATAATTTAATTAACAGTTTTTTTTATTTATTTAGATATTAGCACTTAACATACATGTTATTATATGTTTTTATCACAACCTCAAAATATGCAAAATTCAGTAAAAAATAGCATTATACAAAAAGCTTCTGCAATTAAATATAACCTTAAATCTGAGGAACTATATGAAGCTGCGCATACCTCTGGCGAAGGCAAACTATCATCGCACGGAGCTTTAGTCGTCAAAACAGGTAAGCATACAGGTAGGTCAGCTAATGATAAATTTTTTGTTAAAGAAAGTATAAATGATCAAAAAATCCATTGGGGTGAAACAAACGTGCCTATCTCAGAAGAATATTATGCAAAAATTGCCGATGCATTTATAAATTTCTCGAATGGTAAATCATTATATTTACAAAACTTAATGGGTGGAGCAGATCGTAATCATTCATTAAATGTTTCAATAATAACAGAGTACGCTTGGCATGCATTATTTGCTAGACATTTACTCGTAAGACCAAGTGCTCATGAACTAAAGCATTTTAATCCAGAATATACTATTGTGAATTTTCCAAGTTTGAAAATGGATCCAAGTATTCATGGCACGAATAGTGAAACTGTTATAGCTGTTAATCTTGCAGAAAAAATAATTTTAATAGCTGGAACTGAGTACGCTGGCGAAACAAAAAAATCTGTATTTACTCTCTTAAATTTCTTGCTTCCTGAAAAAAATATTATGCCAATGCATTGTTCTGTTAATACTGGTGAAAATGGTGATGCTGCAATTTTCTTTGGTCTATCTGGTACGGGTAAAACCACATTAAGTGCGGATCCAAAAAGATCACTCCTTGGAGATGATGAGCATGGATGGTCAGATGAAGGTCTTTTTAATTTTGAAGGAGGATGCTACGCAAAACTCATAAGACTATCTGAAGAAGCAGAGCCAGAAATTTATGCTACTACTCAAATGAAAGGTACAGTTATTGAAAATGCTGTTATGAAAGATGACGGAACATTAGATCTAGATGACAATTCTTTGACAGAAAATACAAGGGGAGCTTATCCTTTAGACTACATTCCAGGAGTAACCGTATCCGGAAAAACTGGCCACCCAAGAAATATAATTATGCTAACTGCTGATGCTTTTGGTGTATTGCCTCCTATTGCTAAGCTTTCAGCAGATCAGGCGATGTATCATTTTCTATCAGGCTATACAGCAAAAGTTGCAGGTACTGAAATTGGTCTTTCAAACGAACCTCAGGCAACATTTTCAACATGCTTTGGTGCTCCATTTATGCCAAGAGATCCGATAGAGTATGGAAACTTACTTAAAAAAAAGATATCAGATCATAAGGTTGATTGTTGGCTTGTAAATACAGGTTGGTCTGGTGGTGTTTACGGAGTTGGTAAAAGAATATCAATTAAAAACACTAGAACATTACTCAATGCTGCCCTCTCAGGCAAACTGGCTAATGCTAAAATGAGAAAAGATCCAAATTTTGGATTCTCAGTTCCAGTTGAGGTTGATGAAATAAATGAACAAATATTAGATCCCAAAAAAACATGGCAAAGTGAATCTGATTATGATGCTCAGGCCAAGAAACTAGTACAAATGTTTATTAGTAATTTTACTAAGTTTGAATCTGATGTTGAAGAGAATATTAGAGCATCAGGACCTATTGCCAATTAAGATTTATTTACTCGGTTGATGTCCTTTTTATAGCTAAAACTAGCTATATAATAACAGATAATTGCTAAAATTCCTGTTAGCCCGACCGAGATTAGTGAAAATGTATATGGAGATGAGAAATCATTAAATACATAATCAACAAGATAACCAGTAAAGAAACTACCAACTCCCATTCCAATAATGTTTACACCCAATATGAATACAGCAACCATCGTTGACCTGACTTTAACTGGAGTTAATTCTTGAACTGCTGCAAAAACTGGACCATAAAAAAAAGTGACATTAAACGAGACAAAAAACAAAGTGAAATAAAAAAAGTATGTATCAGGACTAATAAATCTATAGCTTATAGTTAAAGGTGTTAAAAGCAAATAAGAAATTACCAAAAAAGTCATCACACCACCTTTGAAGTATTGACCTAAACGATCAGATAAAACGCCACCAAGAACTGCTCCAACAGTGCCCCCTAATATAAAAAAAATGCCAAACAAAGAATTATATGAGCTTGCAGTAAACCCTCTTTCGTTTACAGCCCATAAAACCTCAAAGTTACCTGCACCTAATGGAACATGTAGGAAAATGCTACCAATAATCACAAATGTTAAACATTTAGAATTATAGAGAGCATGTTTTGTCATACTTATGATATCTCGAATGCTTGCAGATTTATTGTCTTCATCAAAAGATACATCTAACTGACCGCGCTTTGGTTCAAAAAGAAAATATGTTACTATTCCGAGTCCCATTCCAATCAAGCCTAAGGTTATAAATACTGCTCGCCATCCGAAAACTGGTCCAAAAAAAGCTGCAATTAACATTCCAAATCCAACACCTAAAGGTATACCTAAGTAATAAATTGCAGATGCCGTTCCTCTTTTATTTTGTTTAAAAAGATCAGATAACATTGATATCGCATTGGGGGTTAATGCAGACTCTCCAACACCAATTAAAGCTCTAGCAACGATTAAGTGTGTAAAATTTTTAGCGACACCAGTAAAAGCAGTCATTAAACTCCACAAAAATACTCCTGCTGCAGCAATTTTCATCCTGCTAAATTTATCTCCTAGCACGCCCATAAATATACCAAATACTGAATAGAAAAAAAGGAAGTAGACACCAGTCAAGAGTCCCCATTGCACATTTGTAAGATTAAACTCAGATTTTATTTGAGGGGCAAAAGCTATAAGTAGATTTCTGTCTACAAAGTTAAAAATATTAAGAAGTAAAAAGAAGGCCAAATAAATATAGGGATAGTTCAACTTCATACATTATGATCGATTGTAGTCATCTTCATATCTTTCTATATCATCTTCACCAAAATATGACCCTGTTTGAATTTCAATAATATTTAATTTTATATCTGACTTATTTTCTAACCGGTGCTTAGAATTAACTGGAATAAATATTGACTCGTTGATTTTTAACACAGTTATATTATCATCAATGGTAACTAAAGCCTCACCACTGATCACAGTCCAGACTTCAGATCTTTTAGAGTGTGATTGGTAACTTAATCTTGACTTAGGATTAACTTCTATCTCTTTGACTTTGTGGTCATCACTATCATCTAAAACTCTATACCAACCCCATGGCCGGTATTCTACTGGTCCTTTCCAGTTTTTTAATATCCAACTAGATGAGTTTTTTTTAAAATTTCCACCAACTCCAAACTCAAAACTTACATTTTCATTATTCAAGAAGTTATCCATCTCGGGTATATTGGTTTGATTTCTATCACCGCCATTTGCAAAGATTATTTTATTACCTGGGTACATTTCTAAAACTTTTTGAATTGCATTTGAAGCAGATTGATACTCATCATCTTCAAATTCAATAGCAGCATCAACTACTGCTAAATTAGAAACAATTTCTATTCTCTCTTGAATGGGAAGAAATGCACTACCTTTTTTTTTTATCAACCAATTATCTGAATTAATACCGACTATTAGCTTATCTCCTAATTTTTTTGCGTCATTAAAGTAAGCAATATGCCCACTATGAATAGGATCAAAGCCTCCTGTAACAAGTATAATAATTTCAGACATCAATGAGCATCACTCCAATTATCTGCATTATTGCTATCAACCGAAAGTGGTACCGAGAGATTAAACTTTGGCACTAGCGCATTTTCCATTTCGGATAAAATCATTTTTCTATATTTTTTAAGTTTATCATTTTTGATTTCAAAAATTAGCTCATCATGAACTTGAAGAAGCATCTTGCAATCATTATTAGCTTTGATTTTATCATTAATCTTTATCATGGCTAACTTTATTATATCTGCTGCAGTCCCCTGAATTGGAGCATTGATGGCTGCTCTTTCTTGAAATGACCTTAGGGCAAAATTTTTATCTTTTATTCTTGGGAAAAAACATTTTCGCCCACATAGTGTCTCAACATAACCATTGTTTCTACAAAGCTCTTTTGTGTTTTCCATATATTCTTTTATTCCAGAAAACTTTTTAAAATATTCTTTAATAAAATCACTTGCTTCATAGTTTGAAATTGATAACTGTTTTGCTAGTCCAAATGCAGAAATACCATAAATTATTCCAAAATTAACAGCTTTCGCTTTTCTGCGTAAATCTTGAGTGACATCTTTGTGTTTGACATTAAAAATCTCTGACGCAGTTAATTGATGTATATCCTCATTATTGTTGAAAGCATTTTTTAGTTGAGATACATCAGCCATGTGAGCCAATACTCTTAATTCTATTTGACTATAGTCTGCAGAAAAAATTGTTTGGTCTTTATCTGGGATGAATGCCTTACGAATTGATCTGCCTTCTTCTGTTTTGATTGGAATATTCTGCAAATTTGGATCAGAGGATGCAAGTCTGCCTGTACTAGTTGAAGCCATAGCATATGAAGTATGTATTCTTCCTGTAGATTTAATAATATGATTCTGCAAGGCCTCTGTATAAGTATTCTTTAGCTTTGATAGCTGTCTCCATTCTATAATAGTTTCAGCAACTTTATTACCTCCGTATGCAAGATCTTCAAGTACATCTATTCCAGTAGATTTTTCTCCTGTTCTTGTTTTTTTTGGTGGTTTAAGTTTAAGTTTATCAAATAATACCTCTGACAGCTGCTTTGGGGAAGCAATATTAAACTCTGTACCAGTATCCTTGTATATCTTTCTTTCTAATTTTAATATTCTCTTTGAAAAATCTGTTGACAACTTTTTTAAGTATTCTTTATCAACCTTTATGCCATTTAATTCCATTGTTTGAATGCAATTAATTAAGGGCCTCTCAATATTAGAATAAATATAATTATTTTTTTCATGGTTGATTCTTTTTTTAAATAATAAATAAAGTTTATAAGTAATATCAGCGTCCTCGGCTGCATAATTTAATGCGTTCTTTAAATCAACTTTATCAAATGTAATCTGAGATTTTCCACTTCCAACGACGTCTTTATATTTTATTGTTTCTTTATTGAGATGTATCTTTGCAAGATCATCCATGCCATGTCGATTGATACCTGCATCGGAAATAAATGACATTAACATCGTATCGTCATAGCCAATGACTTCGATGCCATATTTTTTTAATATAGCATTATCATATTTTATATTGTGTCCAATTTTAATAATTGATGAGTCTTCCATTATTGGCTTAAAGATTTTGAGAAACTCTTCAATTTTAATTTGATTTGTTATTATTTGATTAAGTTCATCAATATGTTGAAATGGAATATAGTAAGAGGTTTCTAAGCCATAACAAATTGATATACCGATAAGATTGGCCTCTAATATATTTAAAGAGTCAGTTTCTACATCGTAAACGAAATGACCAATATCGTAGATATTTGATTTTAATTCCTTAAGATTTTTTATGTTATCTATGAGTATATATTTAGTATTTATATTTTTAGTCTTAATTTCTTTATCACTGTTGACACTACCTTTTTCTTTTTTTTCGACTTTTGATTCTTTTATATTTAAAGTTTCAAATTTTATTTCTGGATTTTTTTTTCTAATACGATCCGCCAATTTCTTCAATTCAAGATCCTCTAAGAATGGCACTAATTTATTTATTGCTAAATTATTATTTTTTAAATCTGTAAGTAATGGAATATCTTTTATATCTTTCTTTAAAGTTACTAACTCCTTACTTATTTTTATTTGCTCTTTGTTATTTCTTATATTATCTCTTCTTTTTTCTTGTTTAATATCCCCACACTTTTCTAACAATTTTTCGAGATTTCCAAATTCATTTATTAGTTGAGCTGCTGTCTTTATGCCTATACCAGGCGCTCCGGGGACATTATCTGAACTATCCCCAGCAAGAGCTTGAACATCAATCACCTTATCTGGCCCTACACCAAACTTTTCCTCGACTTCTTTTGGTCCAATATTTTTGTTTTTCATTGTATCAACAAGATTGATTTTTTCTGAAACCAATTGCATTAAATCTTTATCAGACGATACGATCGAAACTTGCCAATCCTTTTTCACAGCGGCGTCAGCGTATGTAGCTATAATATCGTCTGCTTCGAATCCTTTCGACTCTATTGATTGAATGCCAAAAGCGGTCACTGCATCCTTTATAATTTTAAATTGTGGTATTAAATCCTCTGGTGGGTCACCTCTGTTAGCTTTATAGTCTTTATAAATATTATTCCGAAAAGTTTTTCTTGCACTATCAAAAATTACAGCTAAGTGAGTTGGTCCAACACTTTTGTTAGTATCCTCAATTAGCTTATAAAGCATATTGCAGAAACCGTTTACCGCACCAGTCGGTAAACCATCGCTCTTCCTATATAATGGTGGTAATGCATAATATGCTCTAAAAATATATCCAGAGCCATCCACTAAAAAAAGGTGATTATTGCTTTTCATTTAAATCAATTTAAATATTTTACTGCAGTAAGGACAAACCACGCTTTCATTATTGCCCATATCTAGATAAACTTTAGGATGCCCAAGTGGACCGTCAGGACCAGAACAACTTACTTTTTTGGATGACACTAATTCAATATTTTCATCTTGATTTTTTTTTATTTCTGGAGAATTCATATGCTGAATGATACAAGAAATTACTTTGAAAAACTATATATTCTCTTAATTAATAAAATATATGAATAGTGAATTAGCAATAGCGGTTAATAATTTAAGCAAGGTTTATAAATCGAGATCTGACACTGATAAACTTGCATTAGACAATATTTCATTGACAATAAAGAAAGGTTCAATATTCGGCTTACTTGGACCTAATGGAGCTGGGAAGTCCACATTTATAAATATTCTAGCAGACTTGGCAAAAAAAACTTCTGGGAAAATTGAAGTACTAAATATTAATCACGAAAGTAATTTAATAGATGCTAAGAGGCTAATGGGCATTGTACCTCAAGAATTAAACATTGATCCTTTTTTTACTCCTTACGAACTTCTAGAAATTCAGGCAGGCTTATACGGTATTAGAAAGAAAGACAGAAGAACAATGGAGATTCTAAAAATGCTTGCATTAGAAGATAAGGCCAAAGCATATGCTAGAACTTTGTCAGGAGGAATGCGAAGACGTCTTCTTATTGCTAAAGCAATGGTCCATGATCCAGAAATATTGATTCTAGATGAACCAACTGCAGGTGTTGATGTAGAGCTTAGAAGTAATTTATGGCAGAATATTCAAAAACTAAATCAAAAAGGAAAAACTATAATTATTACTACTCATTATTTACATGAAGCTGAAGAACTCTGTAATGAAATAGCTATAATTAATGAAGGTAGGTTGATAGCTCATGATACTACAATTAATATAAAATCCTTTTTAGATAAAATGACAATAGTTGTTGATTATAATGATAACAATTTTAATTTATCAGAACTTAAAAACTTTAATTTAGATATGCGAATTAAAGATAGGCAAGTTCAGATAAACTATAAACCCAGTGAAGTAAATTTTAATTTAGTACTAAATGCTATAAATTCTTCTGGATCTAAAATAAATGATATGAAGATAATTGAAACTAAATTAGAGGACGTTTTTCTTCAGCTTACTCAGAAGTAATTTTTCTAGGAAAAAGCTTATCTAGTATAACTGCAAGAGCTGGAAGTGTTGTCATTGCGCAAACCATATTGATTAAAAACATAAATGTTAATAATGATCCCATATCAGCTTGGAATTTTAATGCAGAAAATGACCAAGTTGAAACACCAATTGCCAAAGTAATTGCCGTGAAGACAACTGCCGCCCCAGTGTTAGCGAAGGTATGTTCAAAAGCTTCAGTTATATTCATGCCTTCTTTTAAGCGTGTCTGGGTTCTGTTGTATATATAGAATGCGTAGTCTACACCTACACCAACTGCTAGCACCATAACTGGAAGTGTGGATACTTTTAAACCTATTTGTGCCAAATCCATAAATGCATAGCCTAACATAGTTGCGAATGTAAGTGGTACTGTACAACAAATCGTTGCTCGCCAATCAAGATAGGTTACAAACACTAGTATTAAAATAACTATATAAACAATTATCATCATAGGCAGTTCACCTTTTTCAATAACTTCATTAGTAGCATGCTGAATACCAACTGATCCACTTGCTAATCTATTTTTAATTTCATCAGATTCAAAAATAATACTTTCAAACTCAGGATTATTTTTGAAAAATTCCTTAATACTGATTTCAGATTGTTTAATGTCTTTCACCATGTAATTTACATTGTCATCAAAAGAGTCAATATCTCGGTAATAATTGATAAGACCAGGGCCAAGCATTATATTTCTTGTATTAAAACCGTTTTCGTATCCAAAATCAGCAAATTCATCATCTGTAAATATTTTTGGGTTATCTATATTTAGTAAATCTTCAATATTAGTTTCTTCACCGCCTAAACTATCAACATAAGGTATTACATCTGTTCCTTCTGCTGGCTTAGCTATTAAAGTTTTAAATGTTATTGTGTCATCTAACTCACGAAACTTTTTGTTATATTCTTCTACACTTTTAATAACAGTACTAATAGTAGTAGCCTTATGGTCCTCCGTGAAGACATAAATTGGCATAATAGAGCATTCTTCATTTATCAATCCAGTTGATGGATCTACCACGCTTGTAGCAAAACCCAAGGCTTGAGCATTACGTGGCAGGTAGGACCACTTTAAATTACCCTCTGCGTAACCGCTAAGAGCTCTTTTTGCTATACTTGAAAGTGAAATTACCTTTGTAACTCCTGGAATATTTTCTAAATACCAATGAAGATTGTTTTGTGCATCAACAACATATGTAGATCTGCATGGATTTAAGCCTCCAGTTGCCAATGCCTCAGTAATTACAACCAGAACATCTGTTGTAACATTATATCTTTTAGTGATTTCATTTATATCTTGATTAAATCTTGCCTCTGGCCTTAACTCTGGAGCACCTGCATGTAAATCACCAACATGTCTTTCACTTGCCAAGTATGCAGCACCTATAAACAATACTGCGCTTACTGATAAAGTAATAACAGCTTCTCTGGGTCTTGCAAGTTTTCCAAAATATCCCATGAGATTTTGTCTATAAGAAATTGCAGACTGTGCTCGGGTGGCAAAACTTTCGTTATATCTTGCGTAAGATGCTGCAAGAGGCAGCATTATAAGGTTTGTTACAATTTTGAAAGCAACACCAATAGATGCAGTAATACCAAGTTCTTGGATCATTCCAATCGGCAATAAAATTAACGTACCAAATCCTACCAAGTCGGTGACTAATGCCATTGAACCAGGCACAAGAAGTCTTGAGAATGATGCCCTAGCAGCGTATTCAGCTGTTTGTCCTTCAATGACTTCTTTAGTAATCTGATTTACCTGTTGGATTCCATGTGAAACGCCTATCGCAAAAACTAAAAATGGAACTAGAATTGCAAGAGGATCTAATCCAAAACCAAGTATTTTTAGCATTCCAAATTGCCATATAAGAGAAGTAAGAGAACAAATTAATGGAAGGAATGTCAATGTCCAAGATCTAGAATACCAATAAACTGCCAATACTGTTAGAAAGAACGCAAGTCCAAAAAATATGACCACATTATATGCTTCACTTGCAATATCAGAAATCATTTTAGCAAAACCAGTTATCTCAACTCGATAGTCTCCCTGTTCATACTCATCTCTTATTGTTTCAATTTCTTGACCAAGTTTAAGGTAGTCTAATTTTTCGCCAGTCTTAGGGTTGTATTCGGTTAATTCGACTTTAATAAGCGAAGAAGTAAAATCATTCGCCACGATGCTACCTACATGTCCGCCAGTTAATATTCTTTCCTTAATGCTCTCAATTATTTCTGGCGTGAGACTCTCCGGAGTAACTGTGCCTGGTATGACTTCAGAGCTCTCAAAGCCTTCCTCTGTTACTCTCATTACCCTAATATTAGGTGTCCACAGAGATTGCAGTGAGCCCTGATTCACTCCTGGGAGATATCTAATTGTATTATTTAAATTATAGAGCTTTGATAAATATTCCTTTGTAAATATGTCGCCCTCAGTTTTTCTCAGAGCAATGGTAACGCTATTTGTTCCACTAAGATCATCCTGATACTCATAATATGTTTTTACAAATGAATGGCTATTAGGTAACTGTTTTGCAAAACCTGCATCCATTCTTATCTGAACCGCAAAATAAGCCATTACAATTGTAATTAGTACAAATGCCGCAAGGACTGGAAGGCGGAATTTGAAAAACCAATTTTCTATTTTTTGTAACATTATGGGTATTTTTAAGTAGTCGCTCAAAATATGGAAAAAATCACATCTTGTACAACTAATTTTTTAAGTTTTAAGTTCAAATTAAAGTTATAATTAATAGATTAGAAATATGACATATTTATTTAAATATTCTAAACTACTGAAATTAATAATAATTTTTTATTAATTTATGAACATATGCTCATAAATTTATAGGACTAAACTTATATTTATGTATAATAACGCTATGGCTGAATTTCAACAAAAATTAGATTTTGCAAAAATATATGCGAAGGATCAAATCTTCAAACTGAAAAGAATTTGGCAAATGTCGCGTAATGGAAAAAATGCGATGAATAAAGATCCAGCATATAATGCAACCAACCCTAGTCATTTTATACCCATGATAGAGAAAGATAGATACATTGAAAGGGTTGATAGTTTTGATCAGATGATTTCAGCTACGCATAAACATTTTTGGGATCCAAATGACAAATCTTACATTGATTTTGACGAGCCGTTTGATATGGAAAATGAGTACATTGTCGATCCTGATGTCTTTTGCATGGAACTTAGAGTGCCAGCAATTGCTAATAGCTTGACTGAAAAGCAAAAAATTAAATTAAATAATGAAAGCTTTAGGTGGGTGCTTTCTCAAATTCTGCATGGCGAACAAGGTGCTTTATCTTTAAGTGCAAGCCTTTGTCATGTATTAAAAGATCCAGGTGCACAAGAATACGCAGCTAACCAAACTCGTGAAGAAGCTAGGCATGTTACTGGGTTCACTAATTATATAAAAGCAAGATGGGGATCTCCCTATCCAGTTGGTCCAACGCTAGGACGAATTTTAGAGCAAATAGTTTCGTCTGACGTTGTGTATAAAAAAATTGTTGGAATGCAAATGATGATTGAAGGTCTTGCAATGGGGGCATTTGGAATGGCCCATCAAGATACAAATGATCCGCTCCTAAAAAAGCTTTTGAAATTTACAATGAGTGATGAGGCATTTCATCATAAGTTTGGTAAAATTTGGGCAGATAGAACTGTACCAAAACTATCTGAGTCAGAAAGATATAAGGTAGAAGACTGGTCAGCTATGATTTTTAAAGATTTACTTTATAATTTAGTTAATCCTTGGGAAAAAAAAGCAATTTATCAAAGTGTTGGGCTAGATCATAAATTTGTAACAAAACATTTTATGCAAGAAATTGATCGTGACTCCGTTATTCGTGAAGAAATGATGGAAAGTAACAATATATTCAGAGTACTGTGTAAAACGCTACTTAAAGCAAACATCATAACTGAAAGAACAAGAAAAACTTATGCTGAATTTGTAAATATGGAAGAACTTAATGCCGAAGACGATGAGGTTGCAGGTATTGAGATTGCAAATGAGGGATTAGCTCAACTTGAGCAAATCAATAAAGGCCGTAAAGTAGCATAGTATCTAGAAATTCTATTTTGGTGATTTTTTCTGAAGAATTCTTTGCAGAGTCCTTCGATGCATTTTTAATCTTCTAGCTGTCTCTGAAACGTTTCGGTTGCATAACTCATAAACCCTAAGTATATGCTCCCATTTTACTCTATCAGCTGACATAGGATTTTTTGGAGGCTCTGGACTAGATGAATAAGGTGCTTTTAATGCTGCCTCAATGTCGTCTGCATCTGCAGGTTTAGCTAAATAGTCACAAGCTCCTTCTTTCACCGCTGCAACAGCGGTTGGGATATTTCCATATCCAGTAAGCATAACAATTTTACTATCAGATCTTTGCTTTGAAAGTAAAGACACTATCTCTAAACCATTTCCATCATCCAGCCTTAGATCAACTACAGCATATTTTGGAAATTTTTCAGATAGTAAAGACTTTGCCTCTTGAACTGAAGCGGCTCCATATGCCTCGAATCCTTTTCTTTTCATAGCAGTAATAAGTCTATTTCTAAACACATCATCATCGTCAAGTATCAACAACGACTTATCCAAGTTTAAGTTATTTACTGTATTATTCATCTTGAAGTCCTAAGGCGCTTTTGATTAAAATCACCTGAACACATCCCCCTTTATTCTTTCTGTAAAGAAATTTAATCTCACCAAGCGACTTTGCAAGTAAGTTCTTCGAAATAAATAAACCCAAGCCTAGGCCTTCCTGGTTCTTGTCTCGGTTATTACGCAAATACGGCTCACCCAAAAATGGATAAATTTCTGATGCAAAGCCTGGACCATCATCAATGATCTCTATTATTATTTTTGACTCTTCGTTTTTTAAACTAATTTCTACCAAATTTAGGGCATACTTATATGCATTATCTATAATATTAGTTAGTGAATGTACTAATTCAGCAGATCTAGGGATAACAATTTTATCTCTCTGAAAATAGTCATCAAAAGATATATGAAATTTTATTTTATTGTCGTCATATGAGGAAACAATTTCATTTATTAAACGAATAAAATTTAATTGATTAATAAATTCATTACTTTTATCAGATAAATTATTTGATCTCAGTCGTTCTAATATTTCTTTACATCTTTCTAATTGAGATTGTATTACCAATAAATCTTCACTTAAAGCTCCATCTTTATAATTGTTAACCAATTCCTTATTGATGATTGAAATTGTTGAAAGTGGAGTACCTAACTCATGAACAGCTGCAGCAGTAAGACTCATTAAAGCAGAAACCTGCTCTTCATTGGATAGTGATAATTGTGATTGTCTTAAAGCCTGCCTTGTTTTTCTTGAATCATCTGCAACTCTAAAGCAGTAGGCAGTTATAAAAATTGAAGTGATTACTAAAGCCGACCATATTAAAAATATTTCAAATCCAGAAAAATTACCTTTACCAATCCCAAGAGTTATACTTTCAAGTGGATAGTAATAATAAGCTAAAAAATTGAAGGAAACGATGGCAACCACAGTTATCATAACTGTTCTTCTAAAATCTAAATATGTAGCTGCAATTACAAGTGGCGCTAATATCAAGACACAAAAAGGATTTGTTAGTCCACCAGTTAAATATAGTAGCGAAACTAACTGAATTAGATCGAAAACTAAATAGAAGAAAGTTTCGTTATAGTTAAGGATTTTTGTTAGAGGATACAAAACACTTACTGCAATATTTAGGGTTACACTAAGTAAGATTAGTAAAATGCATATATAAATATTAAATACTATTTGAAAATAAAAAAATGCAGTAACAACAGCAGAAAATTGGCCAAGCACCGCTATCCAACGAATAAGGTTAAGTGTTCTTAATCGTAAATTAATGTCTTCACTTTGCAATAGGTCGAGAGAATTTTTCAAAATACATTTAAAATTTAAAAGTTATAATGTTTATAAAATAATTTATAGTTTTTATATGGCTAGTAAATCTCAAAAAAACTTCTGTTTAAAATATAAAAATACTAATATTGATATCATAGTCAAAAAGAATAAGTTATCACGCAATTATAAGTTTACATTCGATAAAAAAAACTTAAGAGGGTTAGTTTCTATACCAAAATATGTTAGTTTTAATGAAGGGTTTACATTTGCTGAAAAAAATGCTGAGTGGATACATAATCAAATCAGTTCATTCTCACCTCTAATATTCATAGAGAACAATTCTAAAATTTTATTTGAAGGAAGAACAAAAAAAATAATCTTTAAAAATGAAGCATATACGAACGTTTTTATAAAAAAAGACGATATAATTATTAAGGGGGAAAAAAAGAAACATAAAATAATACTAAGAGATTGGATGAAAAAAAGGACTCTATCTACCTTAAATGATATTATTGAAAATTATTCTAAAAAATTAAAAGTTAATGTAAAAAAAATAAGGTTATCCCATAGTTACAATTATTGGGGTTACTGCAATTCAGAGGGTGTTATAAGTATCAATTGGCGTCTTATTTTTGCACCTTTAGATGTCATGAATTATATTGTTGCTCATGAATTAAGTCATTTAATTGAATTCAATCACAGTGATAAATTCTGGCATCAAGTAGAAAGTTTGTGTCCTGATTACAAAAAACAGATCAAATGGTTAAAAAAAAATGATAATTATCTGTATCGCGTACGATTTGATTAAATATCTAAATTAATCACGCTATCAGCACGACTTTCAATAAACTCTTTTCTTGGAAGGACGTTTTCTCCCATTAAATCTTCAAAAATGCCTTTTGATGATTCCTCATCGTCAATTTTAACTTGAATTAGAGATCTGTTCTTAGGATCAAGAGTTGTTTCCCATAACTGTTCAGGATTCATTTCACCAAGTCCTTTATATCTTTGCATCGTTAGACCTTTCTTTCCTATATCATTAATCGTATCTAATAATTGCGAAGGCGAATAAATTTCAACTTTTTCACTTTCCTTATTTATTAATAATCCAGGAGATTCGAATATTTGTAAGATGTCACTATAATTTTTATTAAGGTTCTCAATTAATTGAGAATGGAGTAAGTCATTATCAATATTGATAATATCTTCAACACCTCTAAGCTCTCTTTTAAATAAAAAACCATTTTCTCTAGTATATTCTCCTTTCCATCCACGATCAAAATCAGGTCTAGTAATATTTATCCTTTGAGCAATATAATTTGCAGCTTCTTTCGATTTTTCTTTCGAGTCTAAAAATTTTTCTGTGTCCAGGCATCCTGCAATTGCAATTTGTTCGAGAACTTTTGGGTCATATCGATCAGGTATTTTATTGAAAATATCAATTATTTCACCAACTCTAATAAGCATATTGGTGAGATCCTTGCCAGAGTACTCACTTTTAAGAGCAGTTTTAAACGAAAAGTCTTTAGTTCCATATTTGATAAGAGATTCTTGAAGGGCATTTTCATCACTTAGATAATGTTCTTCCTTTCCTCTTTTAATTTTAAAAAGAGGTGGCCTGGCTATGTATAAATTTCCGTTTTCTATAAGGCTCCTCATCTCCTTAAAGAAAAATGTTAGTAATAGAGTCCTTATATGTGATCCGTCAACATCAGCATCTGTCATAATAACAACCTTATGATATCTTAATTTATTTAGATCAAACTCTTGATTTCCTATTCCAGTACCAAGTGCTGTTATCAATGTTCCAATTTCAGTTGAACCTAAAATCTTATCTGTCCTTGATTTCCAAGTGTTAAGAATTTTTCCTCTTAAAGGGAGTATTGCTTGAAACTTTCGGTCTCGCCCTTGCTTAGCAGAACCTCCGGCAGAGTCTCCCTCAACAATAAAAATTTCTGAAAGAGATGGATCTTTTTCTTGGCAATCCGCAAGCTTGCCAGGTAGGTTAGTAATTTCTAAAGCAGTTTTTCTTCTTGTTAATTCTCTTGCTTTTCTTGCAGCCTCCCTTGCTTCAGCAGCTTTCTGAATTTTAAGAACTATTTCTTTTGATATATTTGGATGCCTTTCAAACCAGTCAGTTAGTTTTTGATTGACGATTCCTTCTATCACGGGCCTTACTTCTGAGGACACTAATTTATCTTTAGTTTGTGATGAAAATTTAGGATCTTGAACTTTTACTGAAATTACAGACGTAAGACCCTCTCTAATATCATCACTATTCGGCTGGACACTCTGCTTCTTAGAATTTTTGCTTCCTTCAAGATAACTATTTACTACTCGGGTTAGAGCTGAACGAAAACCTGATAAATGTGTACCTCCATCTTTTTGCCGAATATTATTCGTAAATGTTAATATTTGCTCATAGTAGCTATCATTCCACCAAAGAGCACAGCTAAATTCTATTTTATTTTTTGTACCTTCAATAAAAATAGGTTTTTCGATTAATGATTTTTTTGATTTATCTAAATATTTAACAAACTCACCAATGCCGCCCTCAAAATGAAATAATGTTTCTTTTTTATCAGCTGATCTATTGTCTGAAAAAGCAATTGTAATTTCAGAATTTAGAAATGCCATTTCTCTAAATCTTTGTTTGAGAACTTTGCTGTCAAATTCAATATTTGAAAATATTTCTTCATCTGGAAAAAATGTTATTTTTGTACCTGTTTGTTCTATATTTTCATCAATCTGACTTAAGGGATTGGTTGCATCTCCATGATTAAATTCAATATAATATTCACACCCTTGCCTAAAAATATTTAGACTTAATTTTGATGAAAGTGCGTTCACTACCGAGACACCAACTCCGTGCAGTCCTCCCGACACTTTGTAAGAGTCTTGGTCAAATTTACCGCCAGCATGTAATTGCGTCATTATAACTTCTGCGGCAGAAATTTTTTCTTCAGGATGAATATCAATTGGTATTCCTCGACCATTATCTTCAACAGAAACCGAGCCATCGGCATTTAATGTGATCGAGACTCGATCACAGTGTCCAGCGAGCGCCTCATCAATTGAATTATCAACGACTTCAAATACCATGTGGTGAAGGCCACTCCCATCGTCCGTATCACCAATGTACATGCCGGGTCTTTTTCTGACTGCCTCAAGGCCTTTTAATACCTTAATTGAGTCTGCACTGTAACTATTAGAGGGTGTGTTCACTGATTTATTATATAATATTTTTCATCTCAAAGAAAACTGTTTGATCAGGAATATTTGTAAATAAGTCTCTTGAAACACCTGAGAACAAAACTTGAGATTCTAATTTTGATAATTCATTAAAAAGGTATTCCTTATGAATATCGTCTAAATGGGCCATTGCTTCATCAAGTAATAATATAGGTGAGCGACCCAAATGTTTATTTTTAATCAAGTACGCAACTGAAATGATAATTGATAGCAAGATTGATTTTTGCTCTCCAGTTGAACAATTTTTGGCTTCAATTTTGCGATTATTATTATTCCAAATAGAAATATTAACCTTGTTTATAGTATGTGTTGTTTTATTTAACTTTTCATCCAATTCTCTTTTAGCTTTTAAAATTAAACTATATTTACTAACAAACATTTGCTCATTAGATAAAAACTGTTCCAAACTATCTAATTCATGTTTAAATTCTACTAAACAAGAAGTAAATGGTTTTTTTATTTCTGAAAGCTGGCGATTTAAAATTTCAATAAAATTTATTCTATCATTAACTATAATAAATGATATTTCTGCAATTTTGTTCTCTAATATACTCATCCACTCAGACTCATAATTAACTTTTTTTAATAGAGTTAGTCTTTCCTTTAATAACTTTTGTAATTTTGAAAGGTTTTTTAGGTGATTATTGTTCACATTGAAGATTAATCTGTCAAAAAAACTCCTTTTTTCTGTATTACTTTGAAGCATTATCTTTTCCATTATTGGAGTGATCCAAAGTATGTTTAAATAATTTAATAACTCTGAATTATTTATTTTTTCCTCATCTAGTGTGATAAAATTTTTTCTTTTGTTCTCGTCAGAAAAATATCTGTGTAAAATAATATTCCCTGAGTCGTACTTTATCTCCAATTTTATCTCAAAACATCCAACACCATTTTTAAGAAAAGGTATCTCATTCAATTGAGCATTCTTTAACCCCCTTCCAGGAGCAAACAATGATATTGCTTCTAGTAAGTTTGTTTTTCCAGACCCATTTTTCCCTGTCAGAACAATGAATGGCCTTAAGTCAGAAATATTAGTATTCTTGTGATTTCTAAAATTAATTAATGTAATTTTTTCGATACTGACATTGGGATTCATTCAAATACGCATTGGCATTAAAACAAAGAATAAATTTTCGTCAGTTTTATCTAAAATAATAGCAGGTGATATTGAATCGAATAAGTTTACATCAATCTCATCACCATCAACCTCATTACAAATATCCAGTAGATACCTAGAATTAAAGCCAATATCAACTTTTTCACTACTGTAACTAATATCAATCTCCTCCTTTGCAGATCCTTTAGATTGACTTTCAACACTGAGGTTTAGTTTATTATTTTCGATTGTTAATTTAATTGCCTTTGATTTAGTTTCTTCATTAATAGCTACAGCGGATACTCTATCAATAGCATTTTTAAGTTCAGAATTATTAGTTTTAAATTTTTTATCATTATTTTGAGGAATAACTTTGGTATAATCAGGAAAAGTACCATCAATTACTTTAGATATTATCTTCAAATTATTAAATGAAAACTTAATTTTATTTTCGTTTAAAGACACACTTACATCACCATCAGCATCATCTAATACCTTTCTTAATTCAAAAACTGTTTTTTTAGGGATGATTATTCCAGTTATTTCATCGGCTCCTTGTGGAAGAGGTATATCATACTGAGCCAGTCGATGCCCATCTGTAGCTACGGCTCTTAAAAATTTAATAGAATTACTCTCTGCCTTATGAAAAAAAATACCGTTTAAATAGTATCTTGTTTCTTCATTAGATATCGCAAACTTTGTTTTATCTATCAACCTGCTTAGTTCATCGGCACTAATTACAAAATATGTAGATAAATCTTTATCTGAAAGTATTGGAAAATCGTCAGTTTTCAATGTAGAAAGATTAAATTTAGACCTTCCACACTTTAAGACTAATTCTGTATCATCATCAGCCATACTAAGGATTACATCTGATCCAGAAGGCAATCTTTTAACAATTTCAAAGAAAGTTATTGCAGGAACAGAAATTTCTCCTGAGTTCACTATTTCTGCATCTATTTTGTCGGAGCAAAAAATATCTAGATTAGTAGAGGATAGGCTAAGCTCGTTGTTTTCTGCAGATAATACAATATTAGATAATATTGGTAATGTATGTCTAACCTCAACAATTCCATGTATATGATTTAGAGCTTTTAAAAGATCAGAGCTGTTTGCTTTAATTTCCATAAATCTAATTGATTATTATTACTGTAACATATTTCTTCAATTTTTTGAATAATATGAAAATAACTAAACTGATGTGATCATCTGGGTAATTAAATTAATATCCTCATCAAATTTTGGATTATTCTGTTTTAATTCTTCAATCTTTTTCACTGCATGTATTACAGTTGTATGGTCTCTGCCTCCAAATTTTCTTCCAATCTCGGGCAAAGATCTAGTGGTCAATTTTTTTGTAAGGTACATCGCCACCTGTCTTGGTCGAGCAAAAGTTCTGATCCTTCTACTTGAAATAAGATCATCAATTTTAATATTAAAATAACTTGCAACCTTATTTTGAATCTCATCGATTGTTATTCTTCGATTGCTAGATTTAAGCAAATCTTTAAGAACTGATTTTGTTAATTCGATATCAATCTTTTTTCCTAATATATTTGAAAAAGTGAATACTTTATTTAAAGCACCTTCTAGTTCTCTTATATTTGATGTTATTGTTTTAGCTAAAAATTCTAAAATATTTTCATCAAGTTCAAATATACTATTTTTATTTTTTTCTCTTAATTCACTATACTTATTTTTTATTATCGAATATCTCAATTCATATGTTGTTGGCATTATATCAACAACTAAACCTCCTGATAATCTTGACTTCATACGATCATCAAAACTGCTAAGTTCACTTGGAGATCTATCAGCAGATATGATAACTCTTTTATTCAAATCTAATAATGAATTAAAAGTGTGAAAAAATTCTTCTTGAGTTGAATTTTTTCCAATCATAAACTGAATGTCGTCTATAATTAAAACATCAGCAGATCTAAATTTCTGCTTAAAAGTCATCGTGTCTTTTTGCCTAAGTGATTTTATAAACTGAAACATAAATCGTTCAGCCGATAGATAAAGTACTTTACTATTTACTTTCTCTTCGCTTATCTGCCAAGCTATAGCATGTAGAAGATGTGTTTTGCCTAGTCCTACTCCACCATAAACATAAAGTGGATTAAATTCGTATGTGTCATCCGAGCAAAGTCTCTTGGCTGATGCAAAGGCAAGTTCATTGGTAGGACCTGTTATAAATTTGTCAAAAGTGAATCTCTCATCTAAGGGCCAATCGTCTGATGAATTTGAATTAAATGATGCCTTACTCTGATTATTTTCCGAAGATATATCCTTATTTAGGTTAAGCATATTCGAGGTAAGTGCATTATCTATGCTAATTTTTACTCG